>NZ_BCVP01000001.1 GCF_001591805.1 Neobacillus novalis NBRC 102450
AAATAAGAAGAAAAACGGAATAACACAATTCTAAGAAAGCCTGATAAAACAGGCTTTTTCATGTTAATTTAATAATTGAATATTAAACCATTCTATATGTTTCGTGGTCAAAAGGTGTCAAAGATTATATCATGCCGCCAATATAATAAGGAGAAATACTTTTAAAAATGTGGATTTATATCGCTGTTTTTCCCTGTCAAATCAAAGGCCCATATATACTCAACATCCTTAAATATTTACTGTTTCAATAGCTATCTTATACGAGATTTTTTCGTCTGTATCTTGTGGGAGTTTCTTTGCCATAATCTCAACCACTTGTATATCGTTTTCTACAAAAGATCGATTTGGGGAAATCTCCTCTAACCCCTTTGCATTAAACATAGGGTGGATTTTTGCCATGCTATTAGCTGATTGCAGACCATCAAAAATACCGGCTATAAAATTATCAAGATCCCCATTATTTTGCTTCATTTGGTGTCGGGGTAAATTCAAATAATATTGCTAATTAAATTGAATGTAGCTTTATATCGTTTTCACATTGTCAGTCTTATAAAATGTATAAAAATTAGGTTCAAAAAAGTCATATTTAGCATGATAATAAAAACCACAGCTATAAGAAGGAATCCCATTCCGGTTTTTTAAACATACAAGTTCAATCTCTCTTGGGTCTGCATTTTTAGCCTTTTTGACTTTTTCACGTTTTTCAATTTACACTTTTTTCTTTATAGAATACCGGATCATTAATGGCTTCTAACTGCAAGCCCCAAACAACATCGGCTGTATATTCGATTCCGCCTGATTCCTTAAAGCTTTCGAAATCGATTGGGGATAAATAGTTGCCACGGTTCAAACTAGATATGACAAAAACAGTTAAGGAAAAATCACGGCTCATTCGCTTTAATTCCGTAACATTCGTATCAATGCGCTGCTTATCGCTCATTCTTTCATCAATGGCCGGCATAATCTGCAAATAATCCACGACAACAACCGGATTTTCTTTATTAGCTTTTCGATAAGCATCCACATATTCCCGAATCGTTTTAACATCCGTATTAAAATTACCTTCGATGATATTTACATTTTCAGCCGTTTTTCTGTATTTTTTTATCGCATCTTTTACGATAATTGATGAACCTCCACTTCGGATAAAAACCGATGAAACGGCATCATCTAAATTTATTTTTGCTGTAGTCCTTGCAATACTTTTGCTTACCATTTCAAGCCGACTTTGTTCCAAGCTGAAATATATAACATGGCCCCCTTGTTCGGCTATTTGGTCACATAATTGGTGTGTAAATGTCGTTTTCCCTACTGAAGAGATACCACCTATAACATAAAGTCCTGGATACAAGCCCTTCATATTTAAATCAAGATTTTCGAATCCGGTTCGCTTGTCCTTGTAACTTAAAAATTCTTGAATATCAGAATGAAAACCACTGTCTAAATAGGCGCTCACGGTATCAGCTTGCCCTGCTGTTTCTAATTGGGCGTCAATACTACTCTTTATCTCTAATACGCTGTTTTGGGCTTCATGTACGTTCTGAAGGCTGTTTACAATCCATTGATTGATATCTTTAAATTGTTCAGGTATTTCAATTGCCTTATAAGGAAATTGCCCTTTACATTCCTGCCCTGCTTTATCATTATCAAAAGCAGTTAAGAAAATCGTATCGCAGGCAGCCTGTTTAATTTTTTCTTTCAATTTGTCGGCATGTTGGGTACCGCCTAAAGCAATTGCTTTGTATCCCATTGCTTCCAATGATAAAGCATCAAAAATTCCTTCTGTAATTAAAACGGTAGATTTTTCAGAAGCCTTTAAATAATCGATATTAAATATTTGTGCTGTTCCTGTAGCATTTTTGTATTTTGGCTTTTTTTCGTCTAAAAAGCGTGCCGAATAATAAACGACTATACCTTTTTCCCATACCGGCAAAACCATGCACTTTCGATTATCTATTTGTCCGATAGATAATTTGTATTTTTCAATAAGCCCATTAGGAATCCCACGATTAATAAAGTACTGTTTGCCTTTTTCGGTTGTATTTTGATACAATGAACAAATCCATTCCGTATAGTCCATGTCATTCCCCTCCTTCACAACAGGGGGTTGTGAAGGGGGTTTTTCTTTTTCAACTTCTAATAATTTCTGATATTCATGAAACGCATCATCGTGTGATTTTTCTTCAACTTCCAATAAGTAATCAAATGCCGAACCTCCTTTACAACAACCGCTGAAACTAAAATAACTATTTGTTTCAGCAAAAATAGTGAAATGGTCATAGTGTCCGCATACCGGACATGGATTGACACGATATGTGCCCTTTCCGACTTTTTCAAGCAGGTGCTTTTTTTTAATTAACGAAATCAAATCGACTTGTTTTTTTGATTCCGAATTTTTCATATTTCCCACCGTCCTTACAGAATGAATCATAACCAAAAGAAAACCGGCGTTATTCAAGACGCCGGTTTTTCCTTATATAACATATACGATTTTTTCAAAAATGCTCTGTTCCTTGTGGCAGTATGGCGGAAGGGAATTTTTTGATACTTTTTCAGTTATCATTTGTTGCAGTACTGGTTATCATAAATTGCAGTTGTAGTTATCATTTATTGCAGTCAAATACATTAATTTATCAATAAAAAACTTCTATACCTTTAAATGATTTATTTTCTTTGTAAAAGTTGTAGCCCTTTATATATCTGTCGTTTCTAAACTTTTTCAATAACTTGTCTGCCGTATTTCTTATTTTGAATGCCTTTTCTTTCGTTGGCATTAAATGACCGATTTCATAATAAACTTTTTCAAGTAAAATTTTATTACTTTGCTTCTTCCCCTTACTTTTTTTCATGGTTTCAATCCGTCTTAAAAGGTATTCCCTAATTAAAATTGTATCTTTTGTAGACCACGTAGTTCCCTTGTCATCTTTTGTCTTTAATAATTTGATTGGTACAGTTACTACTTGTTTCGATATTTGTGCATATTCATATAATAAAGGCTTGCCTAAAAATTTATATGCTATTACTTCATGTCCACCGGCCTTAACCATGACTTTTTTAGCTGATAAAACATAGCTTTCTTCAACCCATTTTTTAATGCCAGGATCTTTTATATATAATCTCGCTTCATTAGTGTAATCCAAGTGAACAAAAGTTCTCATTGATTTATCCAAGCTGGCGATAACAACATCTAAAGCCTGGGGGCTGACATATTGAGAATCGTCTGATCCATTCATGCAGCGATATACTTGACTTGGTGTAAAATTTTTGTTACCGGCTTCATAAATACTACAAACTGCATTATGTACACATCGATCATAAGCAGTAAATCGTTTGTCTTTATCCTGAATTTGTATATTTTCATCGTTATAATTTAATATGACTTTTGTAAGTATTTGTTTTTTCCGGTTTACATTTATATTGACTTCCTCATTAAAACCTATAGAACCTTTTGGTAATTCGTTAGCCAATTTATTATTGGGCATAATGTATTTTTGCGGGATAATACTATCCAATAATTCAATTTCCCTTGGCGTCATTTTTTCACGGACGAGTTGTATTACTTCCCATAATTCCAGCTCGTCCATTTCTTCAAGGCTTAATCCCGTAATGGCTTCCCATTGACCCGTTTTATTAAGCAAATCCTGATTTTGCTGATAGAATTTCCCCAAAAATTTAAATAATGGCTGTGCACTTACTAACAGCTTTTCTTTTTCATCCCTTGTTAATCGCTCACTGAATTTGTTCATTAAAATAGCCTCCATATTTTTCTGTTATATTTAGCATGTTCAAATTTCACTCAAAACAAAAAGACATTTTGCTAAAATATGGTTTTTACTCTATATAAAAAAACCCACAGCGGCTACTGTGAGTTTTAAACTTCTTTAATTAATTTGCTTACTTTTTGCTTAATAGTTTGGCTCTGTTAAAAAAGATTGTTGATTTTCTTATTCAAGGCAGGATAGTAAAAGAAGCCATAATAATCAGAATAAATAAGGAGGACTAATTATGTCAAATAGAACTATTGCAAAAAGTTTTAAAGCGGGTGATAGAGATGATACAGGGCTTTTTGCCGATCTCGATTTCATTTGCCCACTCTGCGATTTTGAAAACAGTAAATTTATATTGATTGGTGCTAAAAACTTTGACAAAATTGATGGCGATTTTGAAACGGACCAAGAGTGTGATTACTGTATGAAAGAAATAATAGTTGAATGTCGATAGTTAGTATTAGATCACTTTTTAGTGGTCCTTTTTTTCTCCAAAATCAACATTTTACTTGAACAGAGCCAATAGTTTAAAAATAAATAATAAAATAAATGCCTTTGCTTAATTATTTCATCTAACTAAATTATTTATTGGTGAAAATTTCTTGTGTTGTCCTTGGACATCCATATTGCTCATCTGAATATATTTCCGTGTCATGCTCATATCCGTATGCCCTAACGTCTTTTGTAAACTAAATGGGTCACCCCCATTTTTTATATACCATAACGCTCCAGTATGTCGGAATGTATGGGGACTGACACGTTTTTTAACCCCTGCTTCCCTTCCCAGGTCTCTCAAGTCAATTCTTACTGTAGCATGATTTATTTCACGTCCATCATAAGTTAGGAATAAATGTTCATCCTCAAAATCCTCGGTAATTTCCATGTATTCTTTCAGCAGTTCAATTGTAGGTTCTGTTAAAGGCACAATTCGTGCTTTCCTGGTCTTTGTTTCCATTGCTTCAAGGAATATTTCACCCTTCTCAAGTTTACGTTCCCCCGCTTCATAGCACAAAGTTCTGAAATTCGAACTAGCGTATCTAAGAGCACATAAATGATTACTTTATTTCTGAATCCGGTGTATGTTAAATCATCAATTTTATCCATCATCCTCATAACTTCTTCTGGTGTGAAGGATTCTAACGGTATCCTCAGGTGTTTTAATCGGCTTGAAATCCTCGTGAATCGGCTCATAAATCCATTCTTTCTTATGGCAATATCTAATGAATGCTCTCATTGTCCGAATACGGATATTAACTGTCATTGGAGATAGTTCCTTATCGTGGATCATAAATCCTATATAACCTTGAAAATCCTCTGTAGTGACGTTTTCATTTGTCATATCCTCACCAAGAAACTCCTTCAGGTTATCATAGTGCTTGTAATACTCTTCTATAGTACGTGGAGCTAATCCCTCTGTTTTCTTAGCTATCATAAATTTATTAAACATTTCATCCAGTGATAGAACATTTGTATCAATTGCCTTAGTTTTCTTCTGCCTGCTGCCTTCTCTAATCTTCCCAAGTTTTGGCTTAACTTTCTTTTTCGTAATTACTTCTGTTTGCATAAAAATAACCTCCAATTAATTATTATTTGGAGGTTAAAGGAAACGTTCTCTACAGTCTCGGCTTCAGTCCCTCTACAGTCTTGCCAGTTGATAGGAGTTAGACTGTGAAGGAATCTAGAGAATCAAAAATCAATATAAGATTGCGAAAACCCTTGATAATCAACGTTATTGGCGGGACTGCGTGGGAATCGAACCCACCAGACCTGGCACGCAGGTCTCAAGCAGTTTTGAAGTTTGCTGGCACCTGTTTTCTAGTATCTTCATATACCCTCAAGTACTGATAATTCAAGGTTTCTTGCTTCCTAGTACCTTGTTGTGATTTATAATTTTAAAAATTTGGGCACCAAGCATGGCACCAAAAACCAAATTTAATAGAACAAGGTGAATAGGTTCAAAGATGCGACTAATTAAAAAGCATATGGAAAGCCAGGTCACATTCCTCAAATGTCTTGTTCAATACATTCATTTGGAATGTTCCCTAAGATTAGCCTGATGGAAAGAACAATAAGAAGGTCTAAATCTCTAGTACTGAAGACCTTTTTGTCTTCTTTCAAAATATTAAATATGTCTTTTGTTCAATTACAAAATTTTACAAGCGAAACTATAATTATTCTATCAACAGAATTAAAAATTAAAGGAGGATATTATGAAAAGGTTCTTATTGCTTGTTACCGTATTACTTATTGCCTTGGGCACCTCTCAGTCCCGGCAAAAGCGCAGGAAACTTCACAGAAGAATTATATCGTGGTGCTTAAATCAGCTCAAACAGACAGTGCTTCAATACATACACTAAAGGAATTGGGGGCGGAAATCATCTTCGAGGCCCCTCAAATCGGAGTCGTCGATATCAGCTCGGATGACCCTTCCATTTTGCAGAAGCTTGAAGGAAACTCCAAGGTCCTAGCTGTAGCAGAAGATGTGGACATCCGTACTTTTGATGGAGAAGCTGAGGCCTTGAACCTCCAGGAAGCTGAAAACGCAGCGAGTGTTCAGCCAGATTTATACGAACAATATCAATGGGATATTAAACGGGTGACTAGAAATGGGGAATCCTGGAACATCAATCAGGGAAATAAAAAGACACTTGTGGCCGTTATTGACACAGGATCCGATTTTAGCCATCCGGATCTAAAAGATAATCTTGTGTTCGGTAAAGCATTTTTCCCAGGTGCGGTTCCAGGCGATGAATTGAAGGATTCCAGCTCACACGGGACCCATGTTGCTGGAACGATTGCAGCAAATGGCAGAGTAATGGGGGTAGGTCCGGAACTCGCCATTGCTTCCTACCGTGTAGCAGACAACCGGGGCAGGATGAACTGGACCGGCATATTATCAGCAATCACCACGGCGGCTGACGATGGTGCAGTATCTGCGAACTTAAGCCTTGGTACGTACAGCATTATGAATGACAAACAGGATCGTGCACTCCACTTGTCCTCTCAAAGGGCCGTCCAGTATACCCTTAAAAAGGGATGCTGATTGTGGGCGCTAATGGAAATGACGGAATGGACCTTGGAAAGAGAATGAAAACAGAAAAAGGAAAAGGCAAGGTATACGATGGCCCGCTATTTGACACATTCACAAGTATCCCAGGCGTTGTAAGTGTTTCGTCAACCACGAACCGTGACACTTTGGCATACTACTCAAATTATGGGTCATCCAATGTTCATCTTGCTTCTCCAGGCGGAGACTACGGCCCTAACTGGCCAAACCCGGAGAATGATGCATCAAAGCGTGATCTCGAAGCGAGGACGCTTTCCACTATTCCGGTTGCACAAGGCTCATACGGCTGGAAAATCGGAACTAGTATGGCTGCTCCTAAGGTCGCAGCAGCTGCAGCTCTAATGAAGGCGCAATTCCCACAATTAAAAGCACAACAGATCGCCACCCGTCTTCAACAGACTGCAGAAGATTTAGGAAAACCAGGCCATGATGAATATTTTGGTCACGGGTTGGTCAATGTGTATAACGCATTGCAAAAAAAATAAAAGGGTAAGGGCGTGTGTTTCGGCACACGTCTTTTTCCTGTTTTAAGTGTCCGCCAGCTTATTAAACTGCATCTCTATATACGTTTTCCAGCAACATATAACTGATCGAGATTTTATCCGAAGACATCTCGTGATAATTTAGTTACAAATGACGCTTTTGGAAAATGCCAATTTAACCTTCCCTCACGAATCACCCTTTCTGAAGTAAAAGGGTTCCCTGTATGTGCGCAACCATTAATTCCCGGTGCTTCTCCAATGAGGAGGTCATGCTTTTAAAAGTAACCATTCTTCGTACGTGGGGCGAGTATAAGGTAAAGCAGGAATCATATCATTTTCAAGTAGGTATTGAGCAATGGCAGATGTTGCTATAACCAACGTCTGCAGCTAAGGTCTCAGGTTTTCCGTTTTTTTCATTAACCTTCTCAAGAAGTAGCTCGAAAAAGGCACTATCATGGATATTGCCTGGAGTTACAATTGTTCCTAGGACAAAACCGTCCGAATCAGAAGCTGCATGAAACGAGTAAGCAAATTGTTTTGTTCGTTCATCTTTAACATAATAACCACTTTGGGGATCAAATGAAATAGCCGTAATTCGATTAAAAAAATCAGAATTTACGACTATTTGTGATGCGTACCGGAAGGTGCACCTGTTTTTTATATTTCGGGCTTACGAATAAAGTAGGGAAACCTCTCTCGAGGCTTCCCTACCTTATTACTTGATATTCACACTGTTAATTTGTTGGTGAGTTGGCATCCTAAATTAGTGTGTTATTTCTATCGTTATTTGTATCATTCTCCCCCGTAACTGTACCCGTTACTCTAAGTGTCCAGGCTTTAATTTTTTACCTGTCTACTTTAGTGGGGAGCACTTCAATTGCAAAATGGAGGGAATTTCTTATTTTCGGACACTATTTCCACTGATTGATTAAATAATCAGTATGTGCTTGTAATACATTAAAGGCTTTTTCGGAAATAAATTTGTTTGAATAATGGTTGTCCAGCAGTACCTTGAAACCATTCAAATGTTTTTGGACTTTGTCCCTTAATCCTTTTTCTTCGTAAAGGCTTAAGGCGGCCAGATGCGTTGACAACATTCTGGCAGCGTCGTTATTTGTAATGTCCCCATCATCCTGGAAGTTTTCTACAAGCTTCTTCATATTTGCCGCATTGGGCGGCACCGCATGCATGACGGTCAGCGTCACGCTATTGTTCTGATAAGACACCCTGAACAGGTAGCCCCCTGTCTGCCACGCGCGATTTTCGGGCATCTGGGCGAATCTGCCCGTGACCGACCCGCCCTTCATGATGGTCAGTACGGTACCCGGGGTCAAAGCTCCTTGCACATCCAGGATCAGTTCTCCATCCTCTAGCACCAGGTCCCCCTCAGCCTCTACGCTCGTATAGTCCCTATCGCTCTTGACGGTCACGGCGAGGCGACCCTTGCGGCCGATGCGCACATCCCCGCCGACGTTCAGGACTTTGCCGGGGGCGTCGGTGAAGAGCGCCGCGGCTTCCTTCGGAGCGAGACCGGGCTCCAACACGCCGCTGTCGACGTCGATGCTGCCGGCCACGCTGCCGCTGCCGCCGAGAGTGCCGCCCTGGACGTCGATCGAGCTAGTGTGCCCGCCGGTAATCGAAAGCTTACCGCCTTCAACCGTCGTGACGCCCTCGTAGGTGTTGTGGCCCGACATGATCAGCGTACCAGGGCCCTGCTTGGTCAGAGAAGCCGTGTAGATGTTGTTGTCGATTTTGTTCTGAATGGAGGCCGCGCGCGCATCCATCCATTCTTTGCGCCACTTGACGGCGTCCTCATAGGTGATCTTGTCGTACAACTCGGGATGGCCGTTAGTGATTGCTTGGATGTAAGGATCACCCAAAATGCCCTGAACCATGAAGGCCTGTTCGTTAAGCGTGCCATCCGGGTTCAGCACGTTGGGACTGAATTCACCGGCGTAGGCAATGCCTTGCTCCTTGTAGCCCGAAAGCCATTCCAGATCTTCGCGTTCCCTTTCCTTGATCGCGATCTGGCTGATGTCGTTCGACCAGATGTCCATGGGCGCTTTATTCATGTTGTAGGTCATGGGGCTCAGGAACTGGCCGGGGCCGTACATGCCCTTGGCAAGATCGGGAATCCCCCAGCCCCAGCGGTCGTCCGGAAGACCATCGGGAGCGGTCCAGGCGATGGATGCTCCGGTAGGGGAGGTTTGCCCGGTGCCGAGGAATCTTACGCCGTCGGACATTTTGTTGTTCGCCGTGGTGAACATCAGCTCGCGCACCTGCATGGCGTCCATGTCCGGATAGCGGGAGAGCAGAACCCCCATCACTGCTGTCGCAACGGGCGTTGCCGGCGACGTGCCGCTAGAGTTTGAATAGCTAGTATCACCACTGCTGCTCGTGGTCCGAACGCTGTTTGAAGGGGTAGACACGGTAAACCATTTGGCGAGCCCCGCCTCGTTAAATCCGTACTGCTTTGTGTATTCAGGATTGGTCGCAGTGGGCGGTTGCACCCCGCCGACTGCTACCCACTGATTTTCCGCCAAGGGATTGAAGAGGGGATACGCTGGGCGAAAAAACGGGTTGTTCCAGTCGTTGTTGCCGGCCGACCTTACGTTGACGGTACCGCTGTCCTTGATGGCGTCCCAGGTGGCCTCCATAAAGGAACGTCCGGGGTGGTTCGGATTATATTGAATACCGTCTTCAGAATAGCTTTTCTTGAATAAGAAATACTGGTACTCCAGATCCTTCAGGTACTCGTTGGGGAGGATAGTCCTCATTGCCGTGGCATTGGCGCTGTCTTTGCCAATCACTTGATAAGCGTTGGCCAGGTTGCCGTTGACTCCAAGATCGTTTCCTAAACCGTCATAGCGAGTTCTGTCAAGAGTCTGGACATAAGAGCCCCAACTGCTGTTGATGACCTTGGCGCCTGCGTCGACCATGGCCTTATTGGCTGTATACCAGTACACGTAATCGTGGAAGGGACCGTGGGACTGGCTATCGGAACCGCCGGTCTTGGCAGCATATATCTTCGATCCAAAGGCGATGCCGTGCATGCCTTTACCATCGCGGATGCCGGAGATAATCCCAAGCATACCGGTCCCGTGCGAGTAGTCACTTGTTTTCGCCAGATCACTGGCCACAGTGAACCACTCGCCCGCAGTAAACGGGTTCGCAGGAGTTGCGCTGCGATACCCGAAGCCAGACGTGCCGTAGACACCCTCCGCTCTCACCGAATCGATCAGCCCCGTCTGAAATTCTTCGTGTGTAGCCCTGTGGCCCGAGTCCATCATGCCCAGCGTGACGCCCTGACCAAAATACCCCAGGGCGTAAGCAGTGGACGCGTTTACCGCGGCGAGCTGCCATGAGGAATTGATCGCTGTGCCAGGAGTAGAAGGATCATAGCCGAAATAATAACCATATTCCGGCGTTTCCCAACTGGCTTTAGCGGCTACCATTTCCCCTGGATTCTTGGCGACAAAGCCGGGGTCTCCCGGGTACGTCCACGAAAGTGCGCTGGCCGGAGAACCGGAAACGGCCAGTAAGGACAAGCAAACAATAGGCGATAGGAAAAATTTCACCCCCTTGCTTTGTTGCCACTTTGTCACAATGCCATTTTGCCGACTTGGTTGATGCTTTGTTTCCATTTTTAAACCCCCCCAATTTAGATTTTGAAATTGTCGCGCCGCTATAGCGCTAAAGCGTGCCTCCACCAACGTCAAAGATGGGAGCACCTGTCCGGCGAAGTAAAACGCCTCATTTTCGTGGAACGGTTTTTAACCTCGTCCGCTCCAACCACACGTCTCCAAAACCACCTTCCTTCATGGCTGAAAAAAGTTATTCAACCTTTTTATAAGTGCATTCCCGCAATACGTGAAGCTCAAGTACATGTTCTTTTATAGTAATTACCTCCCATTTGCCTCTTTTAAGAGAAGCGTTTTGATAACCTTGCAAAAAGTCCGAAGAACGAGATTTTTCACTGCGTGACCTTCGGCTTCCATAAAGACAACCTCCGCGCGGAACTTCAATATCCCCTTGAGATTTTGAGATTGCCGTGGCGCTCTGGGCCTTACACTTGCTCATTAAATAAACTATATATATCTTCTCTGCCACTAAGAAAAGCGTATATGTAAATATTTGTATCAAACACTACCTTCATTTTTTGCTTTTATCGTTTCGTACTTGTTGCAACAACTCATCGCATTTTCCCTTGGTTAATCTTGGTATATTATCCTCCTCCTTCCTTGGATAATATTGATATATTATCCTCTCCCTTTATTTGGCAAAAAAAAATTTACCTGCCAAACTTTTCGGTGATTTCCACCAAAATCAATTATATTACTGAATATTTGAAATTTTTGTATTATCCTGTCAAGCACCCAAAAATAAGAAAATAGTAATTGATAGAAATAATGATTTATAATAAAAAAGTCCTATTTTCCGGTCACAGAAAAGCAGGACTTTTTACGAGTTGTGCCATGAGACAAATTGATTAAGAGATTTATTGTTAGTGAACGTATTTTCGTACCATATTCATTGTCGAGTGATCTAGGAAACGTTGCAACGTAAATGCATCCCCTCCGATTAATATATAAAATTTTGCAAAAGTATGGCGAAATGTATGGGGAGAAACTCGAACATTTGTAATATTTGCTTTTACTCCATATTCTTTTATTCTAGCTCTCACCCAACTGGGGTCTATTTCACCACCATAGTTTGATAAAAAGATAAAATCACTTTTTTAGATATGCTGTTTTCTTTTAATAATGTATTTAAAGCCTTCGCGGTTTTTTGGGATAAAGGTAGAATTCTTGCGTGTGGGTTTTTGCTAATGGTGCTGGAACATTAATAATTTTTTGTTCATAATCAAAGTCTTTTTTTCTCAATCCTAAAGCTTCATTACATCTAATGCCGGTATCTAAAAATAACAACATTAACGCATAATCTCTAAAACCAGCGTAAGTCCGTTGATTGGTCTGATTCAACAAATCAATAATTTGTTGTTTGGAGAATGCTTGAATAGTATCCTCTTCTGTTTTCATTAACTTGACTCTTTCAGTTGGATTTCTTTTTATATATCCTTCCTCATAGAGAAATTTTAAAAAAACATTTCAAAGTTCTTAATCTAATATTTATAGTAAAGGGCGATAACCCTTTTTTATCTGTTTTGAATTGACAGGATTCTTTACTCATATAATACACATAATCTCGAATGATTTCTGTCGTTACTTCATCTGCATATTTAATATCCGGATACTTTTTCTCTAAAAAGGAAAAAAAATATTTAAAAGTTACTCGGTGTTCTTTTAATGTCCGTGGCCGCAAGCCCTCTAGTCCATTAGCACGGAAAAAAGTTTCAAACATACCCCCAAGTGTCTTTCCGTGATCCATTTGAGTCTTTTCCTCTTCGATAAATAGTCGGTTACCAACAGTGCTTTTTCCTTTTCTTTTACTTTGTTTTGCCATAAAAAAGCCTCCTTTGCTTCATTGGGTTCCCAACATAGCAAAAGAGGCTCCACAGTCTGTTTGATATTACCCTACACAGTCTTAGTGTAAAACAATTCTTCTAACTAAATTTATCCAAACATTTAAATACGTTGATATATCAATCTTTTTGGCGGGACTGCGTGGGAATCGAACCCACCAGACCTGGCACGCAGGTCTCAAGCAGTTTTGAAGACTGTGGAGGACACCAGTACCCCATTCAGCCCCATAGATGTTATTTTTCAAGGTGTTTGGACTATTGTTACAAAGCCTTTTCACGAATGGCCTAACCAGTCTCGCTTCCCTAACATTTGTACCCATAATACAATGGAATATAGTATTAATCAATAGAATTGGCTGTTTTGTCACTTTTTCGACAACCTTTGCACGCTTTTATGTTAGTCTATTCCAGCCAATATCAATGGATATGATTCTAGCTATTCGATGCCCTTGTTTCAAATTGTGACGTTTGCTTGTCATTTTCCCTGAAATCAGACTATAATAAGATGAAAAATAGTATTTTGAAGGTGATTAATATGCAGCTCCATGGTTGGTTTTTGTGGTTTATCTTATTTTGGGTTGTTTTTTTAGTTGGTTCCTTCGCCATTGGCGGATTTTTTATGTTCCGAAAGTTTTTGAAGAAAATGCCGAAACAAGATGGCAAGTCGGTGATGGATTGGGAAGAGCATTATGTGAAGGAATCGCATCACTTATGGGGTCCCGCCGAGAAGGCTTTGCTTGAGGATTTGGTCAGCCCTGTTCCTGAATTGTTCCGCGATGTTGCCCGGCATAAAATTGCGGGGAAAATCGGCGAGATTGCCCTAAGAGAAAATGCTCCGCAAATTACCGAAGAGCTTGTGATTCGTGGCTATATCCAAGCAACGCCTAAAAGGGATCATAAATTTCTGCGCAAAAAGCTTTTTGAAAATCGAATTGATGTGGCGCCATACGAGCATTTATTCTAAACCGTCCCAAATCTGGACGGTTTTTTATTTTTCATAAAAATAAAAAACACTGACTCAGAAAGAATCAGTGTCCGTTAGTTTATATCATTTTTATCCCATGCAGCTCTTTATATAGCTTCTTATATGACCGGTACATCGCCACACGCCACGGAACAATCATACTGAATGCAAGCAGGAAGAACATGCCGCTTAGCTGTCCAAATTCAATCTCATTGCTTAAGATGGTTTTTGCGACAAGGCGGACAACTAGCAAACCTACTAAAATAAAAATAAATGCTTTTGAGCGCTTCAAATAAATTTCTTTGTCACGAATCTCAAATTTAGAGGTTTTAACCAGCAAAATCGAAAAAAGCATACCAACGGCTACTGCCTCTAAAATTTCCATCGAAGTTAATCTAAATTCCGGTACGAAATACATAAGTGCACCGCTGGACATAAAAACAGGCGGCAAGATAATTTTTTTTACACTTGCGGGTTTATTCGCAGCTTTCATGCGGACAAACATGGCAAAAGTGCCCATCAAAACTGCTCCGATTGAAGAAACTATAACGTAGTTCATTGATCCATTCTTCCCTTAGCTAATTATTTACTAACTCATTATAGCTCAAATCATCGAGGTTGTTAAAAATTTTCCATTGTATTTCTGTTCCCAATATTGAATGAGCGTAGGTAACCTAAACAAAAAAATGAAAAAACCATTTTAAGGGCATCCTAAAGGGCTATTGTTTTATCGCTTTATTTACAGCGGTGAATTAAAATCACCAAACATGGCAGAGAAGATCGAAATAATTTTTGTCATCCAGTCAAAAAACAGGACAATCCCCATGACAATCATAAGATAGCCGCCAACTTTCATAATAACTCCGCTGTATGTCCGGATCCATTTCATTCGCCCGATAAAGAACGATAAGATTAAAAAGGGAATGGCGAATCCTAATGAATAGGCCGTCATGTATAAAACACCTGAGCCCGGATTTGATGCAGCAAGCGAGATAACAATTGTTAGTATTGGACCTGTACAAGGCGTCCAGCCAGCCGCAAAGGCCATTCCAATTAGGACTGAGCCAAGATAACCTGAAGGCCGGTTTTTAAATTCAAACCGTCTTTCTTTCATCATAAATTGCGGGTTAAATATTCCCACAATGATAAGTCCAAAGAAAACGATGAAAATTCCGCCAAGCTGACGAATTAAATCTTTATATTCTACGAAAAAACGGCCGATAAAAAAGGAAGTTCCGAAGCCAATCACAATAAAGATAACTGAAAAACCTAAGAGAAAAAACAGTGTATGGAACAGACTGCGTTTTTGTAGCATGGCATTTTCGCTTTTTAGTTCGCCGACAGACATTCCGGTGATGTACGATAGAAATGCTGGATAAAGCGGTAGGCAGCATGGCGAGATAAAGCTCATAAATCCTGCCCCTAATGCTAGAAATATATTTACATCAGACATATTAACACTCCCACTATAGTCGATACCTCTTCATTCTAACAAAACTTTTCAGCAAAAGATAATGATTAACATGAACATTTTGTGTCTCCAGGTCGACCATTTCATAATACTTTCACAATTTCAAAGAGACCACAAGATTGATTGGATATTTCCCTACAAATGTCTTTGAAGTAATTTACAATATAGGTTATACTAGTAAAACAGCACCATTTTGGTAGTCTTTTATTCTCTTTTATACCAAAAATCGGGAGTTACTCCGGGAAGGGGCATCGGCCGTGATCAAACAGGATTTAGTTGCATTAATCGAGAAAAAACGAGCTGAATTAATTCAAGTCGCTATCACCAACGGCTTGACTTCCTCCGTTGCAATTCGTAACAGCCAGGAACTTGATCATCTTTTAAATGAATATAATCGAAAATATATTAAAAAAGTTCCATCCTCTGCCTGCTAAAGGTCAAACTACTTGAAACAAAATAGGTTCATAGAATGGGAAAAGCCTGGCATAATGCCAGGCTTTTCTTATCCATTCACAACATCTTCTAATCTTTCCACCGCGCCATTTTGCAGGAGGAACATTTTATGATAGAGTCCTCCAAATGCTAGCAGTTCTTGATGCGTTCCGCGTTCGACGATTTCCCCTTGATGCAAGACGAGGATTAAATCGGCATCTTGGATGGTTGATAAACGGTGCGCGATCGCGATTGTTGTCCGTCCTTTGCGCATTTTGGCCAGTGCCGTTTGGATGGCTTCTTCTGTTTCCGTATCAATATTGGCCGTCGCCTCATCGAGCACCAATATTTTTGGATTGGCCGCAATCGTCCTGGCAAAGGCAATTAATTGCCGCTGTCCGCTTGAGAAAGTCGCTCCCCGCTCGACAACCTTATGGTCAAAGCTGTCCTCTAGCCTGTCGATAAATGTGTGCGCTTGAACGAATCTTGCCGCTTCCTTCACCTCTTCATCCGTCAATCTTTCATTATGAAGGCGAATATTATCCTTTACTGTTCCGTAGAACAAGAATGGATCCTGGAGCACTAGGCCCATCTTCTCTCTTAGCTCAGGTTTGGTAAAGTGACGAATCGATTCGCCGTCAATTAAAATTTCCCCACGTTCATATTCGTAAAAACGCATCATCAAATTAATGATCGAGCTCTTTCCGCTGCCTGTGTGGCCGACCAATGCGACCGTTTCACCGGGGGTAGCTGTAAAGGAGATATTTTTTAGAACATCCCGTTTACCATCGTAGGAAAAACTTAAATTCTTAAACTCAATTCTTCCTTGTTGAATTGCAATCGTCTCCTCGTCCTTTTGAACAGGAGCCAATTCCTCTTCATCCAACAATCTAAACACGCGGGAACCGGCAACGATTGCCTGTTGGTATAAGGAAAGCCTCATCATCATCTGGTTTACCGGCTCAAAGAAACGGTCTAAATAATTGATAAACGCATAGATGACCCCAATTTCCACACTGTGTTGGAAGGAAGTAATCCCGAAATAGCTTAAGACAATGATTAGGGCAAAAATATAAATCAAATCAATCGCTGGTCTTAACAAAAGACCATCAATTTTAATATTTTTCATACCTGCTTTGTAATGCTGCTCGTTGATATCGCCAAATTCTTGACGAAGGCGTTTTTCTTGGCGAAAAACTTGAATAATCGACATTCCTGAAAGCGACTCGGCCAGCTTCGCGTTCAATTGGCTCAATCTCTCGCGCATATCAAGGTAAAACCGCGAGCTTAATTTTCGATATAAGTTCATCACAAACAATAAGATTGGAATAATAATGACGCAAAACAAGGCAAGCTTTACATTCAAAATAAACATAGCAATAAAAATACCTGTCAGCAGAAAGCCACTTTGGATGAAGGTGGCAATGACGGTGACAAACATATCTTTAATCGCTTCCGTATCATTTGTCACCCTGGACACAATACTTCCCGCAGGGGTTTTATCAAAGTACTTCAAACCAAGCGACTGGACTTTTGAAAATACATCGATTCTGAGCTGTTGGATAATGTATAGGGCAATCTCCTGAAACTTCACAAATTGGAAAAACATCAAGACAGCTTTTACAATTTGAATACCCATGTAAATGGAGCCCAGAATCAATAATGGCTGGAATTCAAGCTTCCCTGGTGTCAAATAGTCATCGATAAAGATTTTGACTAAATACGGCAGGAAGATATCTCCTATAGTTGTTAAGAGCAGCAGAACGAAGGCGATGCTGATCATTTTCTTATGTGGTTTTGTATAAGAAAGTAGACGGAACAATATCTTTCTTTGTTCACGTTCTGACAGCTGCATTTTCTCTTCCATCTTAATGCCCCCCATGCTCAACAAGTTCTTCTAGCTGCTGGTGTACATACATTTCCTTATACCATTCGTCCAATTCCATCAGGTCCTCATGTGTGCCTCGTTCGATTACCTGCCCATTCTCGAGGACAATAATAAGATTTGCATGTTGGATTGCACTTAAACGGTGCGAGGTAATGATGGTAGTTTTCCCCTTGCGATTTTGCCTTAAGGAGGAAAGGATGGCTTCCTCCGTTTTCGCGTCTACTGCTGATAAGGAATCGTCGAGTACGAGGACTTCCGGATTCATAAGCAGCGCGCGGGCAATCGAAATTCTTTGCTTTTGCCCGCCCGACAACGACACGCCTCGTTCACCGACAATGGTTTGATACCCATCAGTAAATTGAAGGATATCGTCATGGATATTGGCTAATTTTGCTGCATGTTCGATTTCCTCGCTTGTTGCTGTTGGGTCAGTAAAGGCAATGTTCTCCGCAACAGTAGCGGAAAATAAGAAATGGTCTTGCGGGACATAGCCAATCGCTTCCCGTAATTTTTCGAGCTTATAGTCCTGCAGTTTTTGTCCGCCAAAAAGGATTTCCCCTTGATAGCCTTCAAATTCGCGAATAAGAAGTTTTAACAGTGTCGTTTTGCCTGAACCCGTTTTACCGACAATTCCGAGTGTTTCCCCGGCATTTAGCGAAAGGAAAATATCATTTAAGAGTGGCTGTGAATCTCCTGGGTAGGTAAATTCAGCGATTTGATACTGAATATCGCCATACGGCAAGGTATCAAGCGCCTTGTCATGATCCGTGATTTCGACCTTTTCCCTAAGAAGAGTAGCAACTCGGTCGTAGGAAGCGCGGCCGCGTTCCACGATGTTAAACAGCCAGCCAAACGCCAGCATTGGCCAAATTAATAACCCTAGATAGGTGGTAAACGAGATTAATTCACCAATCGATAATTCATCATTAAGGACATACTTGGCCCCAAATGCGATCGATAAGAAAAAGGAAATCCCGGTGATGATGGAAATGGTAGGGTCATAGAGTGAGTCGATTTTCGCGACGACAATATTTTTCTGAACCACATCTTCTGATTGTTTCCGAAAATCTTCAATATCTTCCTGTTCCTGTCCAAACGTTTTGATGACCTTTATCCCGGAAATACTTTCCTGTGTCTTATCATTTAGTGACGAGAACGCTTCCTGGGCCTTATAAAAACTTTTATGCAGCATCGTTCCAAACCAGCTAGTCAGCATCGCCATAAATGGCATCGGAATTAAACAAATTAACGTTAATTTCCAGCTGATTGTAAAGGCCATTGCAATGATTACAAACCCGCCCGTTGAAAGGGAGTCTACGAGTGTTAAGACCCCTGCCCCTGCTGTTTGCTGGATGGCGGACAAGTCGTTGGTTGCATGTGCCATCAGATCTCCAACACGGCTTTTCTGATAAAAAGCTGGTGACATATTCGTAAAATGTTGATATAAGCGATTCCTTAAAATTTTACTCAGTTTAACCGATGAACCAAAAATCATGATTCTCCAATAATACCTTAGGACATACATCGCAATCCCGACACCAACAAGGACGATAACCCATTCCACCAACATCGCTTTTGTAATCGTGCCTTCATTTATATGGTCAGCAATAATCCCGATTACCTTCGGCGGTACTAACTGGAGCAGTGCCACGATCAGCAAAAGGAAAACCCCTGATATGTACGCTTTTTTCTCCTGCTTAAAAAACCAACCTAATTCTAAAAAAACTTTCATTAAACCTCCCCCAAAACACTTCTAAAATCCAACCGTTAACTTTGTTTCTTTGAAATACTGCATCCATCCCAATCCAACCAGTTGCGGTTTTATTTTATCAAATATTTCTAAAATAATAAAGATTTCGAAACCAGAGTTTTAAAGCATGAAAAAAGCACCCATTCATATGGAGTGCTTGTCCGGTTCTATTTAGATTGTTGCTTGTTCATAGCTTGCATCATTTGGTTGATTTTCTTCTGAGATGGTTTTTGTCCCATTTGCATCATCATCATTTTTAACATTTGTTCATTAATTGGCGGATTTTTCTTCAAATAGCTCATCATATATTTGCGAGCAATGAAAAATCCTAGCGCTACACCAGCAGCTAATGCCAGTATACCAACTAGAATCGCAATTCCTGTTGTACCCATTCAACTTCCTCCTTCATGTTGTCTACCATACAGTGTACTAAAAAAAACAGGATTAGACAATATCTGCTTTCAATTAGATAAATTTTCTTTCCTTAATCGGCTTTAACCAGCCATAACGCTGGTGATCAAGGTCTAGCGCTAAAAAGGAAGACTCGCATTTTCGCAGCACTTCAAAAAACGCCGTTTCTGCTTCATAGCTGCCGCCAGCCTCTACTGTTATCAATTCTTGAAAAACTTCTAATTTGGCAGTACTTAGTTTTCCGCTTATTTCTATCGAGTATGCACCCTGCTCCGCTTTAAATCCTTTTATTCTACTTAGCTGTTTTTGAATTAGCTGATGGATTTTCAAGGCCTCAACCCTTTTAGTTATATAAGAAATTTGTTTTTCTGTAATAAATTTTAGTTCACCGTCTGCTTTTTGATGTTCCATAAAAAGCTGAAAGAACAATCGCTCTCTTCCGAAGTAATGGGCAGCAAATTCATCTTCTATTAAATAAAGCTGATATTTTCTCACCACGGTTCTCCCCTTCGTTGATTACCCTTTTAACCATTATAAAAAATGGCAAGCGAAACATTTGTCTTACGGCGGCAAAAACTTCCACTAATTTTGTCGAATTCCAAGTTTCTAACCGATTGTACTATGAATTCGGTAGATTTATTTAAGATTCCTTCAATATTATTAAATTTTATGGTAATCAAAAAAAAGGAGAACGGAATTTTTCCGTTCTCACTTGAATGTAACGTTTTTATTTATTCAATAACGCCTTAACTCGTGCAACGACGTTATTTACGGTAAAGCCGTATTCTTCCATAATCTTTTCTCCCGGTGCAGATGCGCCGAATTTGTCAATTGCTAAGACATCGCCTTCATCGCCCGTGTATTTGTGCCAGCCGAATGATGCGCCGACTTCAATTCCAAGACGTTTTTTCACATTTTTCGGAAGGACGGAGTCTTTGTATTCTTGGGATTGCTGCTCGAAGCGGTCCCATGATGGCATACTGACCACAGAAACGTGAACACCATCGCCAGCCAGTGCTTTTTGTGCTTCAACAGCAAGGCTAACCTCTGAACCCGTCGCCAACAGCAACGCATCTGGAGTATTGCGTTCTGAAGGTGAAACGACATAGGCACCTTTTGAAACTCCCTCATATGCATTTGTATCCGTTCCTTTTAATGTTGGTAAATCTTGACGTGTCAATACGAGCACTGTTGGCTTGTTCGTTGACTCAACCGCCAGCTTCCAAGCTGCCGCTGTTTCGTTACCATCTGCAGGACGAATAATCGATAATCCAGGCATCGCACGTAGGGCAGCAAGCTGTTCGATTGGTTCGTGTGTTGGGCCGTCTTCTCCAACCGCGATACTATCATGGGTAAATACGTATGTTACCGGTAATCCCATTAACGCAGCAAGACGAATGGCCGGACGCACGTAATCAGAGAAGACAAAGAACGTTCCGCCAAATACTTTCGCTCCGCCATGCAAGGCAATTCCATTCATCGCAGCACCCATTGCAAATTCACGGACACCAAACCAGAAATTCCGGCCTTCATAGGAACCAGGCATATAGTCTTTTGAACCTTTAATCATCGTTTTATTCGAACCAGCAAGATCCGCAGAACCACCGATAAAAATAGGTAGGTTTTTCGCAATGCTATTTAATACTTCACCTGAAGAAGCGCGGCTTGCAAGGCTTTTCCCTTCACTGTAAACCGGAATATCTTTGTCCCAGCCTTCAGGGAGTTCATTTTTCAATGCCTGCTCCAGCTGTGTGGCTAGTTCAGGATATTCTTTTTTATACTGGGCAAAAAGGTCATTCCATTCTCTTTCCTTCTTCTCACCATTTTCAGCAATGAGTTTTTGGAAGTTGTCGTAAACTTCCTGTGGTACATGGAAATCTTCTTCGAACGTCCATTTATATGCTTCTTTTGTCAGCTTTAACTCATCTGCACCGAGCGGCATTCCGTGTACACCTGAAGTTCCAGCTCGGTTCGGGGAACCATAACCGATTACTGTTCTTACCTCAATCATCGTCGGCCGGTCTAGGTCATTTCTAGACTCTTCAATGGCTTTCGCAATTTCTTCAAGATTATTGCCATCTTCAACGCGAAGATATTGCCAGCCGTACGCCTCAAAGCGTCCCTTAACACTCTCAGAGAAAGATTTATCTAGGTCGCCATCAAGAGAAATATCATTGGAATCATAGAGCACAACTAACCGTCCTAATTTCAGGTGTCCGGCAAGTGATGCAGCTTCCGCAGACACACCTTCCATTAAGTCGCCATCACCGCAAATGCTGTATGTAAAATGGTTCACAAGTTCATAATTATCTTTATTATAAACACTTGCGACATGTCGTTCTGCTATCGCCATGCCAACTGCCATCGCAATCCCCTGGCCAAGCGGGCCAGTTGTTGCTTCTACACCTTCTGTGTGGCCGTACTCAGGGTGTCCAGGCGTTTTACTTCCCCATTGACGGAATTGCTTTAAATCATCCATGCTAAGCTTGTAGCCGGATAAGTGGAGCATGCTGTATAACAAGGCAGAGCCATGACCAGCTGATAACACAAAGCGATCACGGTTAAACCAATGGGGATTCTTTGGGTTTTGGTTCATAAAGCGAGTCCATAATGTATAGGTCATTGGTGCAGCGCCCATCGGCATCCCAGGGTGTCCTGAGTTTGCTTTCTCGATTGCATCAATGGCAAGCGTCCGAATTGAGGTAACTGATAAATCATCAATAGTATTAAACATGAATTACATCCTTTCTTAATTACAGGGTTACTAAACACATCATTAATATTATATTGCTGCAGTCTATAATTCAACCGATAGCACTGAAATAAGCTGCAAAAGTCATTTTGTTTCTTATTTTGACACAGAAGTTGCTGATATATGTAGAAAAGGAATACAAATGTGTATTCCTTTAAAATTAATGAAGTGTATTTTTTTTCCTTATTTTAATTTTTTCCGGTGTTACGTCGTTTCCTTCTGGATCAATAAACTTTGTATTTGTTAATGTATCGAGCATACTTGAACGGAATGTTGACAAATATTCGCTTCTTAATTGCGATTGTTCTTTTGCTTCTGTCTCCGTTAATCCTGCCGCTTTTGCTTTTCTTGCCAGCTCATTGATTCTAGCCATTTTTTCTTTCGATAGCATTCAAGAACCTTCCTTTCGGTAAAGAATCTGTAATGTCATACGATTTTACTAAAAAAGAGGCTTCTTGACAAGGTAAAAGCATTATTCTTCTTTAGAGGCAAGGTATTCTTGGTATCTCCTGTGTACAGTTGCTTTAGAGATGTTATGACCAAATCCCCTAAAGGTTGCTGCTATTTCGGCAAACGTTAAATCATTTTTTCTTAAGCGGACAATTTCTTCAACCGGCACTTCGATTTTCTCTCTGCCAGAAGAGCCTCCGAGATTTTTCAAATTTTCTTCCGGCTTATACCCCTGCTGTACGGCCCGTTTCATCCCACGTTTAATTTTCACGTTATGCAGCTTCCGCTGGTATTCCTCCACCATACTGACAATTTTTAAGACCATCGAATCCGACTCCGAAAGCTGTAATTCGCCATTATGAGAAATACAGTAAAGTTTTGTTCCCTCTTTCATTATACAATGCAAAAGCGCAATCTTAGCGTTTCCCCTGCCAAGCCTTGTTTCATCTTGAATTAACAGGGCTTGGACCTGTTTATCCTTTATTCGATCTAATACTTGAAGGATGCCTTCTCTTTCAAAATCATAGCCGCTTGCCTTCTCCTTAATGATTGTGTCAACTTCAAATTGATATTGTTGGGCAAGCTGGATTAGTTCCTCTTCCTGACGATTTAAGGATGATTCTTGTGTTTCTTTATTTGTACTGACACGACAATATATTATTGCTTTCATTATAATTCCTTTCTAGTCTCCGAAAGCGCCGGCTAATTCTGTTGTAGTTGCAGATGTGATTTTATTTACAGGAATGATGATTTCTTTACCAGGAAAAATGTGATCATCGATATTTTCATTATGCCTTTTAACCCAGCTTACGAACTCTTCGGTCGTTAAAGTGTGCTGCCCGGAATATTGCTTCGAGATTTCCCAAAGTGAATCCCCTTCAGAAATCTTAACCTGGAGGTAATTTTCCTTGTCATTGGTATGATTTTGAATCGATAGTACGATAGCTAATGAACAGCTTAAAATAATAAGAGTAATGGCATACGAATATTGGTTCCAGATTTTTCTCATGATTACACCCCTCATAGGAATATACGTTCTCTTTTTGTTGATTTTATTATAATCCGAACATTCGTTTGTTGTCAACAATTAATTCGAACTTATGTTTGTATAAAATTGGCGAACATGCTATAATAGAGTCAACATTAACCAGGCGAGGTGCTTTTATCATGGGAAAAATATCAAAGCGTCAACAGGATATTCTGGATTTCATCAAGTCGGAAGTTAGGAGTAAAGGCTATCCACCTTCCGTAAGAGAAATTGGCGAAGCAGTTGGACTAGCTTCCAGCTCTACTGTTCACGGTCATCTAGCAAGACTGGAGACTAAAGGGCTCATTAGACGGGATCCTACGAAGCCAAGAGCAATCGAAATACTAGAAGTGGATGAAGCCGCGCATATCCCGAGAAACAAAGTAGTCAATGTTCCAGTAGTTGGGAAAGTTACCGCCGGTTTGCCAATTACAGCCATCGAAAACGTGGAAGAGTACTTCCCTCTGCCAGAAAGCTTGGCACCAGCTGATGAACAAGTCTTTATGTTGGAAATCATGGGTGAGAGCATGATTGAGGCTGGAATCCTTGACGGTGACTATGTCATTGTCAAACAGCAGCAAACGGCGAATAACGGTGATATAGTTGTTGCCATGACCGAAGAAGATGAGGCTACATGCAAACGATTTTTTAAAGAAAAGGACTATATCCGCCTGCAGCCGGAAAATTCTACGATGGACCCGATTATTTTAAGGAATGTTTCCATCCTCGGAAAAGTCATTGGGGTTTATCGCCATATCCATTAATAGTAAAAGAGCTGGCGTATACCAGCTCTTTTCTATTGGGAAAAAACTTTATAAATAATATTTCTCTGTTCGATATATTGAAAATTCAGTATATTTACCCATGCTGATATTGTTAATCTTTAATATAATTGAACTACACCATGATTTACCTTAGGTCCAAAAATAAACGGCTTAAGGAGTGTGAGGAACGGTGTTAACGAACATTATTTTCTCGTTAGTGATTGGTGGGTCGGTTGGGATTATTGGACATGTTCGAAAGTACGGCAAAATTATTATGCCACGGAAAACAAAAAGGTTCATTTATCTCGGTTTTCTAGAAGAATTGCTTCTAGGTGCAGTTGCTGCTCTTCTCCTTGTTTTGTATGCCGCTCCAAATTCATTTGTCGAGATGATCATTTTTTCGATCATTGCTGGAATTGGTGGTGATGCCGTCCTAAAAAGGTTTAAACTCTTAAATCAAGACAGCGATAAATAAGGACACGAAAAAACAAACCCTTAGCACTTGTGCTAAGGGTTTGTTCTTGATTAATACATGCTCATATATTGATCACGTTCCCATTGGTGTACAACCGTGCGGAACATATCCCATTCAATTTCTTTTGCCTCTAGGAAGTGTTCGAAGATATGCTCGCCAAGAGCAGATACAATGGCATCGTCAGCCTTTAACGTATCTAATGCCTGTGCTAATGTTGCTGGGAGATCGATGATTCCCTCTTCGATTCTTTCCTCCTTGCTCATCACATAAATATTACGGTCAACAGGTGCCGGCGGAGTTAGTTTATTTTTTATTCCTTCTAATCCAGCTTTCAAAAGCACAGCCATGGCAAGATATGGGTTTGCTGCCGGGTCGACACTTCGCACTTCTACACGTGTACTTAATCCGCGTGAAGCGGGAATACGGACTAAAGGTGAACGGTTTTGTGCGGACCACGCGACGTAACATGGTGCCTCATAGCCGGGTACAAGACGCTTATACGAGTTAACAGTAGGATTGGTGACCGCTGTAAAGCTCGGAGCGTGTTTTAAAATACCGGCAATGAATTGGCGTGCTGTATCACTCATTTGAAGATCGCCAGTCGGCTCATAAAAGGCATTTTCACCATTTTTAAATAATGAGAGGTTCATATGCATCCCGGAACCATTCACACCGAATAATGGTTTTGGCATGAACGTCGCGTGCAGGCCGTGTTTACGGGCGATTGTTTTCACGACAAGCTTGAATGTTTGGATTTGGTCACATGCTGTTAAGGCATCCGCATATTTAAAATCAATTTCGTGCTGTCCAGGAGCTACCTCATGGTGGGAAGCTTCGATTTCAAAGCCCATTTCTTCCAACTCGAGTACGATGTCACGGCGGCAGTTTTCACCGAGATCATGTGGAGCAAGATCGAAATATCCGCCATGATCATTTAGTTCTAATGTTGGCTGCCCTTTATCATCTAATTTGAACAAGAAGAATTCTGGCTCAGGTCCAAGATTAAAATCTGTAAAGCCAAACTCCCTCATTTCTTTTAAAACACGTTTTAAGTTATTGCGCGGATCGCCGCCAAATGGAGTGCGGTCTGAATTGTGAATATCGCAAATTAAGCGGGCAACTTTTCCTTTTTCCGCTGTCCAAGGAAAAACAACCCAAGTATCTAAATCTGGAAACAGATACATGTCAGACTCTTCAATCCGAACAAACCCCTCAATTGAAGATCCGTCGAACATCATTTTGTTATCAAGTGCCTTTTCTAATTGGCTAATTGGAATTTCTACGTTTTTTATGGTTCCAAGAATATCTGTAAATTGCAGGCGAATAAATTTCACATTTTCCTCTGATGCCAACCGCTTAATGTCTTCTCTTGAATACTTTGCCACAGTAAAACCTCCAATGGTATTTAAAACTTTTTCTTTAGTGAAAGGCTTTGTTAAAAGGGAATGTTGATTTCCGTTCCAGGCGCTTCGCTTTCCGCGGGGCGGGCGGTGAGCCTCCTCGGCGCTAAAGCGCCTGCGGGGTCTCACCTGTCCCGCTGATCCCGCAGGAGTCTCGCGCCTTCCACTCCAATCAACATTGTGATCAAAATCAACAATATTCTTTAACATAGCCTAGTGAAAAAAGCGTGAAATATCGCCCTGTCGCAGTGAAGAACGGTTCAATCTTCCCGAGTGCAATAATTCGTTGCGCAGCAATTTTCTAAGCTGCTCATTTGTTAAATCAGGCTTCGCTTTTTCTGTTTGCTTCTCAGTCATGGTTGTTAATTGCTCCTTGACCATGAACAGCTGTTTAATGCCAGCCATGTTGACACCTTGATCAAGTAAATCTTTGATTTCTAAAAGTCGATCAATATCAATTAAACTAAATAAACGCCGGTTTCCCTCGGTTCTTGCTGGAGAAATCAATTGGTGTTCTTCATAATAGCGGATTTGTCTTGCTGTTAAATCTGTTAGCTGCATGACAGTTCCGATGGGAAACAGGGGCATGGAACGGCGAATTTCCTTTCCACTCACCAACTTTCTCCTCCTTCTGGTAAATCATATTGCTATTATATTTGCTGTTAGGTATGATGTCAATCTCATGTCAGGAAATCTAACATGGTTTTTTATTCATGGAAAAGGACAACTCCCCATAAGTTGTCCTTTACCCAATTTTCCCTAATTTAATTCAACTAAACCTTTTTCAAGCAAATGATCTAGCGCCAGACAAACTGCCATTTTTACATGGGCATAGGTTAAACCGCCCTGAACATAGGCCACATATGGAGGCCGGATAGGACCATCAGCAGTGAGTTCAATGCTTGCACCTTGGATGAAGGTGCCTGCTGCCATAATGACGTCATCTTCATACCCCGGCATATAGCTTGCGTATGGCGTCACATAGGAATTAATTGGCGAGGCAAATTGGATTGCCTGGCAAAAAGCAATCATTTTATCGCGGTCATCGAACTGTACAGCTTGAATTAAGTCAGTCCGCATGGCATTCCATTTCGGTGAAGAATTCATTCCTAATTTTTCTAGCAAAGCAGCTGTAAATACGGCGCCTTTTAGCGCCTGGCCGACAACGTGCGGCGCAAGAAAGAAACCTTGATACATTTCTTGCAGACTATAAAGGGATGCACCCGCCTCTGCCCCAATTCCTGGTGAGGTCATTCGGTACGAACACGCCTCCACCCATTGTTTCTTGCCAACGATGTACCCGCCGGTCTTCACTATCCCGCCGCCAGGGTTTTTAATAAGGGAACCGGCCATTAAGTCTGCCCCGACATGGCAAGGCTCCAATTCCTCAACAAATTCCCCGTAACAGTTATCAACAAATACGACTACATCCTGCTTAATTTTCTTCACAAACCTGATCATCTCGCCGATTTCGGCAACCGTAAATGATGGCCTCGTGGCATAGCCCTTGGAGCGCTGAATGCCAATCATTTTCGTATTCGGTTTGATTTTTTTGGCAACTAGCTCCCAGTCAATACCGCCGTCACTAGTCAGCGACACGCTATCATAGGAAATTCCGAATTCCTTTAATGAGCCAACCCCATTCCCGCGAAGACCGACTATTTCTTCCAACGTATCATACGGTTTGCCGGTCATATAAAGGAGTTCATCACCCGGACGGAGAACGCCAAATAAGGCAATCGAAATCGCATGTGTGCCGGAGATAATTTGCGGCCGGACAAGGCCTGCTTCGCCGCCAAAGACATCTGCATAGATTAATTCCAATGTATCCCTGCCGATATCATCGTATCCATAGCCTGTTGACGGGATAAAGTGGGAATCACTCACCCGTTTGTTTTGAAAACTTTGTAAAACTCGGAATTGATTCGTTTCGATTCTTTCGTCTATTTCTTTATGTACTTCAGCGATTTGCTGTTCGACTTCTTTCACAATCGGCTGAAGCTTTTCCCCATTTTTTAATTGTTGAAACATCTTGTTGCTCCTATCTATTTTTTGAATTGCAGTAATTGCCCTGTTATTTGATGGTCCTTTAGCGTATACCCTTTACAGCGATAAACTTGCGCCTCTTCATCAAAGGACAACTCTCTTAATATCGTTTCATTTTTCAATTGCGAAAGCAGCTTGCCTTCTGTCGACGGAACCTGCACCTCGTAAGGGTCCATCATTTCCATCACAAGCTTTTCCATTTTCTCCTTCAAGGCATGGCGGTCATCTTGATTAAATGCGCTGATAAAAGCTGTAGGCGTACCGGCAGTTGGGACAAAATCCGGATGCTGGATATCCTTTTTATTATAAACTGTTAACTGCGGAATATCTTTAATATCTAGGTCTTCAAGAAGCTTGTTAACGGTTTTTTCATGATGAAAATAATCCGGATTGGACATATCCACAACATGTAGCAGCAGGTCCGCTTCCTTGACTTCCTCAAGTGTGGAGCGGAATGCGGCAATTAACGTTGTCGGCAGGTCTTGAATAAAACCAACAGTATCGGTAATTAACGATAAAAATCCGCTTGGTAAAATCAATTTACGTGTCATTGGATCAAGCGTGGCAAATAATTGATTTTCCTCGTATGAATCGGCCTCGGATAAGCGATTGAAAAGCGTTGATTTCCCGGCATTCGTGTAGCCGACAATCGCGACTTGAAAGGCTTTGTTTTTCTTTCTTCTTTCCCGGTAGCGATCGCGGTGCTGAACGATGACCGAAAGTTGGGTTTTAATATCGTCGATTCTGCGGCGGATATGACGACGGTCCGATTCTAGTTTCGTTTCCCCAGGTCCTCTCGTCCCAATCCCGGCACCAAGACGGGATAAGGCAATCCCCTGGCCGGCCAGGCGCGGAAGTATGTATTGCAGCTGCGCAAGCTCAACCTGCAGTTTGCCTTCTTTAGAGCGGGCCCTTTGGGCAAAGATATCTAAAATGAGCTGGGTTCGGTCAATAATTCTGGCATTCACCTGGGAGGCTAGATTTCTCTTTTGACTTGGAGAAAGTTCATCATTAAAGATGACAATATCCGCCTCAAGTTCCTCAACGAGCGTATTTAATTCTTCCACTTTGCCTTTTCCGATATAGGTTGCTGGATGGCGGCGCTCCCGTTTTTGAACGACAGAGACCAACACTTCACCTTGAGCGGTTTCCGTTAATGCCTCTAACTCTTCCATCGAATAGTGAAAACGCAAATCATCGTCCCCACTGGTTTGACAGCCAACGAGGATGGCTTTCTCTTTTGTTTCTTTTTGCTCCACAAGGCAACACCCTTCCCTAAAAAACTCTACCACTCATCATAACAAAAAACGCATGTATTCTCTAATTTTTCCTTATTATTACCTTGTAAAAATATTTGTTGTAATTTTTCTGCAACGTGATAGAATTTTAATGTTTATGGAAAAGGGGCGGAGCGCCGCATTAACGAATTAGTAAAGATAAGTTTAACTGGTTAATATACATTTTTAGGCAATGAACAAAGTGAACCCTAGCTCTGCTCACACCGCCTTAATAAGGTGAATAGGGCCGGTTCTATAAAATAGACATCAAGGGGAAATCGGATAAATAATGACATGGGAAGTTTTAAGTATGATTGGCACGATTGCTTTTGCTGTCAGCGGAGCGATTGTGGCCATGGAAGAAGAATATGATATTTTTGGGGTTTATATATTAGGGATTGTTACCGCTTTTGGCGGCGGAGCATTCCGGAACCTGCTAATCGGTGTGCCTGTTTCTGCTTTATGGGAGCAGGGTTTATTTTTTCAGATTGCCTTATTATCGATTACAGCCGTGTTTTTATTTCCAAGCAATCTGCTAAAGCACTGGCAAAAATGGGGGAATCTGTTCGACGCCATCGGCCTTGCTGCCTTTGCCATCCAGGGCGCCATGTATGCGGCGAACATGAACCATCCGCTTAGTGCCGTCATTGTTGCAGCCGTATTAACGGGCAGCGGCGGCGGGATCATCCGTGATTTATTAGCAGGACGGAAACCGATTGTCTTAAGGTCAGAAATATATGGGGTCTGGGCGATTCTTGCCGGCCTACTCATTGGACTTAACATAGCGACGAAGCCTTGGGAGTTATATACACTTTTTATGCTTGTTACAAGTTTGCGCGTGCTTTCCTATACCTACGATTGGAAGCTTCCCTCACAGGGAATTAGTACGCATTAAAAACTCGGCGGATTGCTCAGGTCCGCCGAGTTTTTTTATTATCTAATCCTCCTCAAAGACGAGGTCATTGCTTCTCAGCGTCATCAGTTCATGCCTATCATAACTATTTAGCATTAACAGCCGCATCGCTTGGGCCCTAACGGATTTCTCAATGACATTACGGACATATCTGCCGTTTGAAAATGTATTTGGGTTTAACACCGCCTTCACCCAAATTAAATGATCTCTTAATTTTTTTTCAGCTTCATGACTTAACGTGTACTCTCTCTCTAACAGCATTCTTCCGGCAATATCCATCAACTGGTCAATATTATAATCTGGGAAATCTACCACTAAGGGAAAGCGCGAATGAAGTCCGGGGTTTAAGGTTAGAAAGTAATCCATTTCACGGGAATATCCCGCAAGAATAAGGATAAATTCATGCTGCTTATCCTCCATATGTTTGACAAGGGTATCGATGGCCTCCTTGCCAAAATCCTTTTCCCCGCCACGGCCTAACGAATAGGCTTCATCGATAAACAGAATCCCGCCTTGGGCTTTCTTGATCAAATCCCTCGTTTTTTGCGCTGTATGCCCGATATATTCCCCAACAAGATCAGCCCGCTCGGCCTCAATTAAATGGCCCTTCGCCAGCACGTTCATTTTTTGAAAAAGTTTTCCTATCAGCCTTGCTACTGTTGTTTTTCCTGTGCCCGGATTTCCTTTAAACATCATATGCAGGGCTTGTTTTCTCGCCTTTAGCCCCATGTCCTCCCGTTTCTTGTTCACATAGATCCAAGCATAAATTTCCTTTATCATTCGTTTCATTTCTTCCATGCCAACCAAAGCCCCGAGCTCCTCTTCAATTTCCTTAAGAGCTGTGTGCTCAGGGGGAATGTCCTTTGGAACAACTTGAAAATCAGGCAGCTCCTTTGTGACTGTTTTTCTTTTTTGGGAATTGAGCACAACCCTTATTTGGCCGTTACTTTTCATTCGAAATGGTTGATCCAAAGCTTTCACCTCTCAATCTGCAAACAGTTTCCGCAAGGTAGGTTTTAAGCGCTGCTAAGAACATCTATCCGATTAATGTTGAAATCATGAGCACATAGAAAAGCATATTCCTTCATTCTATGTGTATTCACAACTTATTAAATTCATTAAAAAAGATTTTCACTTCACTTTTTGGAAAAATAAAAAGAGCCCGCGGCGAGCAGGCTCAATTTATCTAGAGATTATTGGGCATCCAATTCAAGCTGAACATTTCTTTGTGGTGCAAAGGTTGAAATCGCATGTTTATATACGAGCTGCTGTTTCCCTTCTGATTCAAAGAGAACGGTAAAATTATCAAAGCCCTTAATTTGGCCTCTTAATTGGAATCCGTTCAGAAGGAAAACCGTCACATGGATATTATCTTTACGGCATTGATTTAAAAATTGGTCTTGAATATTGATTGTCGTTTTCATTTGTATATCCTCCTCTTTTATCTCTACTAATATGTATTCGATTTTACTTGAAGCTTTCCTTCAACATAATGTGAAATTTCCGTTATTTTTTTTGCGAAATTGTTCACACCCGTCATATCAAACCATTCTACCACCATCTTATTGCGAAACCAAGTCAATTGCCTTTTGGCATAGCGCCGGGAATTTTGTTTTAAATTCTGGGTAGCCTCTTCTAATGAAACATATCCATCCAAATAGTGATAAATTTCTTTGTAGCCAATCGCTTGGATGGATTGACAATCACGTAAGCCCTGTTTATATAAGCTTTTCACTTCCTCTAAAAGCCCTTCAGCGGCCATCAAATCAACCCGGTCATTAATCCGTTCATACAGCTTGTCACGTTCCATCGTTAATCCGATCAGGGCCGTATTGTAAAGAAGTTCTGGCTGCTGTTTGCTTTGATATTCCTGCATTGTTTTACCAGTAAGCTGAAAAATCTCCAGCGCGCGAATGACCCTTCTTACATTGTTGGGGTGGATATGTGATGCACTTTCAGGATCAACCTCGATTAATTCTTTGTGTAATGCTTCATTGCCGATTTCCTTTACCTTTTCTTCAAGGTGCTGGCGGAATGATTCATCTCCTGGAACATCGGAGAATTGGTAATCATAAATGACAGACTGAATATACAACCCTGTCCCGCCGGCAATAATCGGAAGTTTCCCCTTTTTGGCAATCTCATTTATTTTTGCCCGAACGAGGTGTTGAAATTCAGCAACCGAAAAATTTTCTGATGGATCTTTAATATCAATTAAATGGTGGGGAATCCCTTCCATTTCATCCTTGGTTATTTTCGCCGTCCCAATATCCATTCCCCGGTAAATTTGCATCGAATCCCCGCTGATAATTTCACCGTTATACCGTTTGGCCATTTCGACACTTAGCTTTGTTTTCCCTACTGCCGTCGGACCAATTATAACTAATAATTTTTGTTTTTCATCCACTTTTTCTCACTGCCTTATCCCATTTATCGCTTCCACGCTTTCATCGTATCATAATTTTGCAGGAGCAGTTGAACATCATATCAGTATATACAAAATAATTCTTATCTATGCTTATATTCGAGGTAAATTATTTTTATCCACTTTACTTCCAAAGGCGGTAAGTTTTTCATGTAAATTTACAATCGGATAACGGTTCATTTACAAACGGCTATCTACCCCCATATTCATGTTAAGCTTAAACGTAGCTTATCTTGTATAAAAAATAAAGGAATAAGGTGAAATCAATGCTTTCTACTTTTGATATTGGAATTGATTTAGGTACAGCAAATATATTAGTTTATAGTAAAAATAAAGGGATTGTCCTCAATGAGCCATCCGTAGTGGTTATCGATACAGTCACAAAAACTATTGTAGCCGTTGGTCAGGAAGCAAAAGAAATGATCGGTAAGACACCTGAAAAAATCGTGGCTATCCGCCCTTTAAGAGATGGAGTTATTGCTGATTTTGATGTGACAACAGATATGCTGAAGCATGTGATGCGAAAGGCTTCTAAAAAAGCAGGCTTCTCGATTCGGAAGCCAAATGTGGTCGTTTGCATCCCATCCGGTTCTACGAGTGTGGAGCAACGAGCGATTCATGATGCCGTGAGAAATGCTGGAGCTAAAAAGATCTCCTTGATTGAGGAGCCGGTTGCAGCCGCCATTGGTGCGGGACTTCCTGTCGATGAACCTGTTGCTAACGTTGTGGTCGATATCGGCGGTGGAAATACTGAAGTAGCCATTATTTCCTTCGGCGGTGTGGTTGCTTGCCACTCCATTAAAATCGGCGGCGATCGCCTTGATGATGATATTATTCAGCATGTGCGCAAGGAGTACAACGTATTAATCGGCGAACGGACTGCCGAAAATATCAAAATGGAGATTGGCTATGCGCTTGTTGACCACGAGGAACTTTTCATGGATGTCCGCGGGCGTGACCTTGTGACCGGTTTGCCTAAGACAATTAAGCTTTCATCCTTTGAAATTCGCAATGCGCTAAAAGAGCCACTTCTGCATATATTGGAAGCGGTCCGGGCCACGCTTGAAGACTGCCCTGCTGAGCTCAGCGGCGACATCGTTGATCGCGGCGTTATTCTAACTGGCGGCGGTTCGTTAATGAACGGGATGGAAGAATGGCTGAGCGAGGAAATCTTTGTGCCTGTTCAGCTTGCACCCGAACCGCTTGAATCTGTGGCAGTTGGCACAGGGAAGGCGCTTCAATATATAAGTAAACTCCAGGCAGCAATGAAATAGGGGATCACAATATACAACAAAGAGACTGAAGGATAAACCCTCCAGCCTCTTTGTCTATTCATCACTTTTTCTTTTTCTTACATTATTGAAGTAAAGGAAAATCGGCAGCGGAATGACAATAAAGCCTAGGCTTTTAATGATTTGATTTTTTGCACTTTCCTTATTTCGGTTCTTTTCGTCTGTTACTGCCTGTTCATAATTAGCACGCAGTTCTTGATCTGATAATGTTTTTTGACCTTGCACCTTACCTTCTTGACGAATCTGACTGTAGTCTTCATAGCTTTGATAATAGCTTGGCGGACTAACTAGATCCGCAGCAGCCATAAATATCGATATCCCTCCTCCAATCACCAACATAAGCGTTGCAAACAAAACTAAATACGTATAAAGATGACGTATCACCGCTTCATCCCCCATTTCTTTGTTTTTCACAGCATAAACAATGACAAATATGATAATAACTACTGGTAAAAATGTGGTTAACAGGCCAAAAACAACCAAAGGCCCACCCCCTTCTGTTACATAAATGTAATGCTTATTTAGGTCTATATATTCATATTCTATTGTTGTGCTTAGATTGTAATTCTTTTATTTTTAATAAAATTTGGACGTCGAATTGGCGAAAAAGTGTAATCAGAGGAGACTTGCCTGTCTGAAAAACTTGTTTTTCCCGCAAGAAATGCAGTCAAATATACTCCCCAATTTTTTATTAGCGAATTTCGAGAGTTTATTAGCGATTCTTACAAGTTTATTAGCGAATCTGCCATGTTTATTAGCGAATTTTGGGTTTTATTAGCGAATCGGATTTTATGAACAAAAAAAGGAACGTTCCCTTATCATCTTAGGAACGTTCTTTTTACAGTCTTACATCACTCGTTTAAACATCTTCTCCATTTCATAAACGGAGTAATGAACGATAATCGGTCTTCCGTGTGGACAGGTAAATGGATCAGACGCCTTCCGTAAATCATCCAGCAATGCTTGGATTTCATCGTTGCGCAAATGGCGATTCGCTTTAATCGATGCTTTACAGCTCATCATAATAGCTGCTTCCTCACGCAACTTCTTAATATCGACCTTTTTCATCGCTAAAAGCTGCTCAATCATGTCCTCGATAATTTGTTTTTCTTCTCCTTTTGGAAGCCATTGTGGATGTGAACGGACAATGAAACTATTCATCCCGAATTCCTCAAGAAAAACGCCGACCTTTTCGAGCTCATGTTGGTGTTCCGTTATTTTTAAATACTCATCAGTTGAATACTCAAACGTTAACGGCACAAGCATTTCCTGTAGTTCAGACTGAACCCGGCCTACTTTTTCACGGAAATATTCATACTTTAACCGTTCCTGGGCCGCATGCTGATCAATAATATATAAGCCATTTTCATTTTGAGCAAAAATATAGGTGCCGTGCATTTGCCCGATTGGATAGAGACGGGGCACCCTGCTTTCCATTTGGTCATTATCATCACTAGACTCGATTATTTTATTCTCATTGAAATCGACCTGTTGTTCATAAGTAGATGATTCAGGTGTATTGAAAATAGAAGTTGCAGACTCCCAAGTTTCTGCCTCAGCTGCCGTTTCACTTCGAACAGGAATATGTGCAAATGGCACCTTGGAGAATGTTTGGGTTTCCTTAACGGTTTGTGGCACTTCAGGTACCGTTTGAGTTTCCTGAACTTTTTGCGGCCCAACTGGCCATTCCCTACGAATTTCTTGATAATCATTTGTTCTCTCATCAAGCTCTAAAGAAGTTTGTTCAGACTTTGGCGCTTCTTTTTTCGCCTGAGTATAGGCTGTCGGAATTAAGATCTTCGATTTAAAAGCCTCTTTGATTATTGTTGTGACCAGTTCATTCAGTTCCGCTTCTTTACTAATACGCACTTCCATTTTCGATGGGTGAACATTGACATCCACAAGCAGCGGGTCCATTTCAATATTAAGGAGCACAATTGGAAACCTGCCGATTGGCAGCAACGTATGGTACCCTTCCTGAATTGCTTTCGCTAATGGGTAGTTTTTGATAAATCGGCCATTAATCATTGTCGAGATATAGTTTCTTGATGCCCTTGTGATCTCAGGCATCGAAGCAAATCCGCTAATTTTGTAATCAAGCGAATTCCCGGTTATTGGAATAAGCTGTTTGGCGATGGCCATTCCGTAAATCGATGCCAGCACCTGACGAACATCGCCGTTACCATTCGTTTGCAGCAGCTTCCGCTCATTATGAATTAAGCGGAAGGCAACCTCCGGATGGGACAGAGCGAGCCGGTTGACAACATCGGTAATATTCCCAAGTTCTGTGTGGATTGTCTTCATATACTTTAAGCGGGCAGGCGTATTGAAAAATAAATCGGTAATCGTGATGTCGGTTCCGCGTCTGCTGGAAGCTTTTTCAAACGTTTCGACTTTCCCGCCTTCGATGACTACCCGGTTTCCGGCACCTTCCCCCGTAGAGGTCTTCATCTCGAGTCTGGAAACGGAGGCAACGCTTGGGAGGGCTTCTCCGCGAAACCCGAGCGTCCTAATCCGAAATAAGTCATTTTCGTCTTTGATTTTAGACGTGGCATGGCGTTGAAAGGCGATTAACACATCCTCTTCGTCAATTCCGTACCCATTATCGGTAATCCGAATTTTGGCGAGTCCTGCTTCCTCCACCTCAATTTCAATCACAGTACTGCCGGCATCAATCGCATTTTCAACCAGCTCTTTGACAACCGAGGCGGGGCGCTCAACTACTTCTCCCGCCGCTATTTTGTTGGATAAGGCGTCATCAAGTTGAATAATCTTTCTCATATGACTCCACCCCCTACTTTAACTTTTTCTGGAGCTCGTACAACATATTAATTGCCTGAAGCGGTGTTACCTCTAATAACTCTATTTCTTTAATTTTCTCTAAAACTCGTTTTTCCTTTGAAGTCAGCTCTCGCTTCTTCGTTTCCTTCGGTTCATCAAAAAATGATAACTGAGCTGGCTTTTCTTCGATTACCGCCGCTTTCACGGGAACATCAGCTTGAACGTCTGAATGCTCAAGGGCTGTTAATATTTCATTTGCACGACTGATTAATTCCGCCGGTAATTCGGCAAGCTGGGCGACATGAATTCCGTAGCTCTTATCGGCCGGCCCTTCTTTAATTTTATGAAGGAAGACAACCTTGCCGTTATGTTCAATTGCGCTGACGTGAATGTTTTTTAGCTTCGAAAGCTCTTCATCTAAAACGGTCAGCTCATGATAATGGGTTGAAAATAAAGTTTTCGCCCCAATCCGCTTATGAATATATTCAATGATGGCCTGCGCTAAGGCCATCCCGTCGTAAGTTGAAGTGCCGCGGCCGATTTCATCAAACAAAATCAAACTGTTTTGAGTGGCATTTGTGATCGCATTTTTCGCCTCGAGCATTTCAACCATAAAGGTACTTTGTCCAGAGATCAAATCGTCTGCCGCACCGATTCGTGTAAACACCTGATCAAAAATCGGGAGCACGGCTTCAGAAGCAGGAACAAAGCAGCCGATTTGCGCCAAAATAGCTGTCAAGGCAATTTGGCGCATATACGTACTTTTACCCGACATATTCGGGCCTGTAATTAATAAAACTTCCCGGTCGCTGTCCATATGACAATCGTTTGGTACATATTCCTGGGCGTTTAATACCTTTTCGACCACTGGATGGCGGCCATCCTTAACGGCAACACGACGCTCTGTTGAAAATTGCGGCTTCACATAGTGCCGATCTTCACTCACCATCGCAAAGCATTGCAGGACATCAAGCTCGCTAATGGTTTTAGCTAATGCTTGTAAGCGCGGAATTTGTTCTTTCACAACTTCGCGAATTTCGGTAAATAACTCATATTCAAGCTCGCCGCATTTTTCCTCCGCTTGTAAAATCAATGCTTCTTTTTCTTTTAAATCCGGGGTAATAAACCGTTCGGCATTCGATAGAGTTTGCTTCCGTTCATACTGTCCTTCTTCTAAAAGATGCAAGTTTGCGCGTGTGATTTCAATATAGTAGCCAAATACGCGGTTATAGCCAACCTTCAGCGATTTAATCCCGGTTTTCTCCCGCTCTTCCCGTTCGAGCTGAGCAATCCATGTTTTCCCGTTCCGGCTGGCATCCCGATATTGATCGAGCTGGGCATTGTACCCGTCGCGGATGATATTTCCTTCTTTTAATGAAAGCGGCGGATTTTCTACGATTGCCTGCTCCAATAAATCGGTAACCTCTTCACACGGATCAAGGAGTCCGGCGATTTTATCCACCTGTTCATTCTGCATCCCTTGCAAAATTTGTTTTAAAAATGGCACCTGCATTAACGAACGCTTAAGCTGGACTAAATCACGGGCATTTACGTTTCCAAAGGCAACACGCCCTGCTAAACGTTCTAAATCGTATACCTCTTTTAATTTTTCGCGAAGCTCCTGGCGTTCAAAGTAATGATTCATCAGGACTTCGACGATGGATTGACGCTGTTCAATCTCAGCCTGATTAATCAATGGCCGGTCAATCCACGTTTTTAACATCCTTCCGCCCATCGCGGTCATCGTTTCATCAAGCAGCCATAATAACGAACCCTTTTTCCCTTTTGAGCGAATCGTCTCAGTTAATTCAAGATTACGCTTTGAATAGTAATCAATTTTCATATAGTGATGAATTTGATAGGTAGTGACGGACTGGAGATGGTCAAGGCTTCTCTTTTGCGACCGGTATAAATAGTTAAATAGCCTTGCTGTTGTTTGTTTCAATTTATCTTGATTTAAATCCTCTAGCAGATGAGCATAATTCATCTCTAGCGAACTATTATCTTCAAACGAAATCGCGAGCACATCACGTTCCCGCATCTTCTTTTGCAGTTCTCCGTCAAAATTGCTTGCAACCACTACTTCTTTGGCACTTAAAACCGACAGTTCATTCAATACCTCATCAAAATTAGTTGAAAGTAATGTTACTCTGCTCTCACCTGTTGAAATATCGTTATAAGCAAATCCATAGGTTTGGTCATCAAAGGCTGTAATCGAGGCGATATAGTTGTTCTCTTTGTCTGTTAATCCTTTTCCATCCATCACGGTTCCCGGTGTGATTAACTGAACAACCTCCCGTTTGACCATTCCTTTTGTCTGTTTCGGGTCTTCCGTTTGCTCACAAACCGCTACTTTATAGCCCTTGGAAATAAGCTGTTCAATATAGGTAGCGGCCGCATGGTAAGGAACTCCACACATCGGAATTCGTTCATCGGTACCGCCTCCGCGGCTTGTTAAGGTTATCTCTAGTTCCTGTGATGCTTTTATCGCATCATCGAAAAACATTTCATAAAAATCGCCTAAGCGAAAAAATAAAAAGGCATCTTGATAATCTGCCTTCACGGTTAAATATTGCTGTATCATCGGCGTATAAGCAGCCATAATGACCTCCACTGTTAAATTCATTTCGAGTATCTTCGACAAACTATTATATCACAAATTGATGGTGTCAGGCACTCGTCGATTGGGTTAATTAGGCTCTTAAAAATTTGAAATAATTACTCCTTTAACTCATATAAATGTGTTATGGAGGTTTTGATATGGCGTCGAAAAAATATTTCTTACCAAAATTTATCTACTTTCCGGTAGTAATGGTTCTGATAGTTTTTCTAGTTATTTCAATAGTATTACTAATGGATATTAAAGTTCATTCGAAAAACATTCACAGTACAATCAGCATTTTAAATACAGAAAAAATCCTTGTTCATATTCTTAGATCCGAAAACCATTACTTCTATCCCGAAATCGACGAACCTATTTTTTCAGCATCAAAAATGGCAGCGCTAGCCTTACAATTAGCGGTCACGGTTAAACCAACTGATGCTAGAACGTTTTTAGGGAATGAATTACCTGGATTAAGGCTTTTTGACACCGAGATCGTCGTTGCTGGGGAAGGAACGAACCTTACCACCCTTCCATATGAATCATCTCCTCCAATCGAGGTTTTACTTGAAGAAAGAAAAGTTGCAGAGGAGAAATTAGTTCAAAGAAATAATGGTAAGGATAATAAACCGATTACCACTCCTGAACATAAAGCGGTATTTATTTATCACAGTCATAGTTACGAGTCATTCCTGCCCTTACTAAAAGATGCAAAGAAACCAAATGATGCAACCAGCAATGATGAGCGGGTCAATGTAGTGAATCTTGGACAACGTTTAGCTGATAATCTTATGAGGCGAGGTATAGGTGTTGACCATGATAATACAAATATGGCCCTGAAATTGCACGATAAAGGCTGGAAAACAGCAAAAGCCTACACAGCATCACGGGAAATTGTTGAAGCAGCTGCAGGTAAGAATAATGATCTTACCTATTTTATCGATATCCATCGTGATGACGCACGAAAAGAACTTACAACTAAAACAATAAATGGAGAGAGCTTCGCAAGACTCTATTTTGTAGTGGGTAAGGAGAACAAACATTACTTAGAAAATCTAGAATTGGTAAAAACGCTAAACTCTGAGTTAGAAAAGAAATATCCTGGTATAAGCCGCGGAATTTTTCTTAAAACGTATAAGGACGGGAACGGTGTCTATAACCAAGATATTTCTACTAAAGCAATGTTACTGGAGATTGGCGGCGTAGATAATAATTTAGAGGAACTGGAACGAACAGTTGATGTATTTTCAGAGATACTCGCTGAATATTATTGGAATTCAAAAGAAGCACAAGAGGTGAATGGTAATGGCTAAATGGCTGCCATCCTCAATAAAATGGTTACTATTCACCTTTTTTAGCAGCGTGTTAACCTATTGCTTTACCGGCCTATCAACTATTACAATCTGCACCTTCCTTACTGGCTTTATCTTTTCCATTGGTTATTTATATAAAAATAACTAGAAATTATCCGACCTATCCACTGGTTTTTTTCCAAAAATTCCAACTTCAATCGCCATAACATGATAAAATTATAAAAAGGGTGGTGAAATTATGGAGTGGTTTAGCAGAAGTTACAAAAATTTTGATTTTCAGATGTTTTCAGCAAGTCACTTTGTTATCCTAACCATCTTAATTCTAGGCTCTTTAGCAATATTTTTCTTTAGAGATAAGTTGAAAGCTGGTAAATGGAGAGGCACTGAAATCGGTGTCGCTATTTCGTTAATAATAATGGAGACTGCCTATCACCTATGGTTGATCATAAATGGCAGCTGGCATGTCAGCGACGCCATCCCATTAGAGCTATGCAGTATAAGTCTAATTTTAACGATACTCTTATTGCTGACTAGATTTAAGATAATTTACGAAATCTTATTATTCACAGCATTACTTGGCGCATCTCAGGCATTAATCACACCACTATTAAATTATGACTTTCCACATTTTCGATTCTTCCACTTCTTTTATACCCATTTAATGATCATTTGGGTGCCGCTCTATTTCACTTGGGCAAAGGGGTACCGGCCGACAATCTGGTCGGTAGTAAAATTATTTGTCTTTTTAAATGTTTTGATGCCGATTATTATGTTGATTAATAAGATGGTTGACGGCAATTATATGTTCTTAAGTCACAAACCGGACAGTGCCAGTCTATTAGATGTTCTGGGCCCTTACCCTTGGTATATCTTATCCATGGAAGGTTTATTAATAACCCTAAGCTTGATGGTTTGGTTGATTTTCCGCAATAAGACTGCGAAAAAAACGGAAGTGGCCAAGAACCTTCCGCTGCAATAACATCAACTTTTTATTGACCTTTTTCGATTATATCATTATAATAATAAACGTTCCTATAATGAGTCCCAATAGCTCAGCAGGATAGAGCAACAGTTTCCTAAACTGTAGGTCGGAGGTTCGAATCCTCTTTGGGACGTCTAGTAAAAACCCCAAAAGCCTTGTTACACAAGCGCTTTTGGGGTTTTTTATTTTTGTAGATGCAAAATTTTTGTAAAATTATTTTCTAATGCAAATTAGCCTATCTTTGCTTTTATCCCTCCATGCCAAAAATTTATAATTGTATTGCCCGATATTAACCCGTAATAACTTTCTCTTTTGGATAATGATATTTATCTTCTTTATTGCCTTCCCCTCCGATGATAAGAAAGAAAGAAGTTAAACCGATTCTTCCAATAAACATTAAAATCATAAGAATGCACTTCGCAAAAATACTGAGATCTGGGGTAATCCCCATGGTTAAGCCTACCGTACCAAAAGCAGAGCAAACTTCAAAGAAAATAGCAATAAGCTGCTGCTGTTTATCAGAAATACTTATAACAATAACCGATACCAAGCACATGACAATGGCGAATAGCGTAATAGCTAGCGATTTCATAATATCATACTGATGAAGTTCACGATTAAATACTTTGATATCACGCTTTCCTTTCGCGAAGTTATAAATAAATAACAGATTTAAAGCAAGTGTCGTCGTCCTGATTCCACCGCCCATAGAATTAGGAGAACCGCCTATAAACATCAAAACACCCATAACCAAGAGCGTAGGCATTGAAAATTCTGTAATATCCATTGTAGTAAATCCGGTGCTTCTGGTTGTCGCTGCTTGGAAAAAAGCATAGAAAAACGATTTATGCCATGACACATCCTTAAAATAATGCTGAAATTCAAGTAGTAAAATAAGGATTGTCCCAATTATGAGAAGAATACCATATGTAATTGTTGTTATCTTTGTAAATAATGAAAGACGGAAAGGATTTGTAAGTTTCATCTTTTTCTTAGATAAACATTCCTTCACTTCGATTAATACAGGAAAACCAATTGCTCCAATGATAATTTGTATAATCGTCAGCAATTGCACAAAATAATCACTCGCATAAGGAGCATAAGACTCTCCGGTTATATCCATACCTGCATTTGTTGTCGCACAAACTGATGAAAATAAGCCTTGAAGAAATGCTTCCTTCCATGTTGGGTAATAATTCAAAAAATGAAATCCTAAAATAAGTGCTCCGACCAATTCAATAAAAATAATCATCTTCAGAATATCGCGAACTAATCGAACAAGTCCCGATAATGCAAATTGATTATTGTCAATCATAATTAGACGCCGTTCGCGTAATCCAATTTTCCGTCCCAAAAGCATCCAAAAAAAAGTGCTCATGCCCATAATGCCAATGCCCGCGAATTGCAGTACGAGCATAATAATAAAATACCCGAATACGCTATAGGTTTCAGATATATTAAATACGGTCATACCTGTGTCACTTACTACACTGACAGCCATGAAAACTGTATCAAAAAAATCCACTTTGACACCGGGTTTATGGACTGCGGGAAGGCTAAATAATAGGATTGATATGGTAACTGTCAGTAAATAATAGCCTGTAATAATTTGGGCAGGTGATCGTTTTTCCAGCCAGACTCGTACTTTCCCCATATGGATTCCATCCCTTCATTCTTTTTCGTATCCGCTAAAATCTTTTCTTTACCTACATAATACTTTAGTTAAAAGCTAGCTTGTCCTTCAACTGTGTAAAACTGATAAGAATAAAAGAAATAAAGGGTTAACAAGATTAACTTTACGAAATGTCATTTGTTATAAAATAAACTACCAAAACAGTTTTTTCAAATCAGTTGCCAATGCTCACCTCAGCCTTTTATGTTTATTATTGGAGTATGTCCTTTAAGTTATTAGACCCGTAATAAAAAAAGCTGGTGAGTCTGCATTTATTACCCATCAGCTGGGACTACAGTAGTCTATTTAGAGCAAAGCTATTTTAAATTTTACGACCTGGCGATTTTTTCTTCAACATTTATTTTTTCTTCTTTCCACCACAGGTCCTCTTGGGGCTCTCGACTGTTATAGTTGTACCTATTAATCCATTGGTTTTCCGCCATTTTCCCACTAATCGTAACCGAAATTGTTTTTTAGCCCCCATAAACATCCACAAACACCCCCACTTCCTTTTCAAACAGAAGTTTGACCGTTCCCACCGCACCGTTACGCTGTTTAGCAATGTCAATTTCGATGATGTTGTTTGCTTCGTTTTCTTTGTTGTAATACTCATCTCGATAAAGGAGAATGATCAAATCGGCGTCTTGTTCGATGCTGCCTGAGTCCCTGAGATCGGACATCTTCGGGCGCTTGTCCATCCTTTGTTCGACTCCCCTTGACAGCTGGGATAGTAAAATGATGGGGACTTGGTATTTCCTTGCGATTTCTTTCAGTTCCTTTGTGATGCTGCCAATCGCGAGATCATGACGGTCATACTTCCCGCTGACTGCAATCAGCTGGAGATAGTCAATCACGACAAGAAATTCCCTATCCGGAAATTCCCTCCTCGTTTTTTGTATCTGAGCGCGGATGTCAGTGACCGTTTGCCGGGAGTGGTCGTGGATCTGTAAATCCCATTTATAGTAGATTTCAAGTGCGGTATTTGCTTTGGCTTGGTCCTCTTCCGTAAAAAACCGATAAGGGTTTTTCCATTTGGCGCCATCTATCCTCGTCAGATTACTTAACATCCTTTTGACGAGCTGCTTGTCCGGCATTTCGATGGAAAAAAGATCCACAACGCCGCCTTTTAAACAGCAATTTATCGCCAGATTCAGAGCAAGTGCTGTTTTTCCCATCGAGGGCCGGGCGGCGAGGATGATTAAATCCCCGTTGTTCCAACCGCCAGTCATCCGATTAAGCGAATCGAATCCTGAATCAATTCCCCTTAAATCTCCATAATCCTCATATATTTCATCGAAAATCTCCATGACGACATCCTGCTTTGTTCTCTCATATCCCCTGCCAATTTTCTGCATGTTAATAAATGTCTGGTAAAAGCTTTCCGCGGCCTCCATACTCCCTTCGTTTAAAAATCCAGCCGCCTTCCTTTTCAACTCGCGAATTTTATAATGTTCCAATACGATTCTCTGGTAATCTTCTACATGGGCGGTTGTCGGGCACGTGACGGAAAGGCTAGTCAGATAGCTAATTCCTCCGATGTCCATGATTTGACTTCCGAGTTGATTAAGCATCGTAACTAGATCAATCATCCTCGATTGCTGCCGAAGTGCTGTCATCGCTTGAAAAATGATTTGATTTCTTTTGTGCGAAAAATGATAGGTTTCGAGAATCAGTTCATTTATGATGCTCGGCTCTAAGAAAACCGCTCCTAGAACCATATTTTCCGCTTCCAACAGTTCATTTTGCTCGTCAGCAGGATAGCCATCCAGGTAATAGTTTCCGACTGGAATTCCTTCTGTCCCGTTCAATCCGATCTCGCCCTTCCTGTTCCCATTGTTTGACTTTATCGAGAAAGTCATTTCTTTTAACGCCAAAAGCTGCTATTTCAGCAATTGTTGGCGGAAAAGGACTCTTCGCAATGAATGCAATCAGCTTTTGCATCACTAGGTTGAAGTCCATCCCTCTGCAGGCCTTCGTCCACATGATGACTGTTTCATCACTTATTTTAAATTGCTGGTAGGCAGATTCAATCTTTTCTAGAACTTGATAAACTTCTTCCCTCTCCATCATCTGCCCCCCCTATGTAAGTTTTCCTTGCTTTTCTAGTCGCGCCATCCGTTCCTTTAGCGATTCCGTTCCCTTTTTGTTTTTCGCATTGCCCTTCGACATCCGGGTTAATATCGCCGCTTCATAGTAAGCCATGCTGTTGATCGTACCAAGAGGCGAGTGTCCGGAGTAGTCCAAATGAATTTCTTTCATCCACTTCAGCAGCTTCTCCAGCGGAACATCTAGCCCTGCGACTTTTGCCAAAGAATTTTTATCTTTTGCCGACAAGGCCGTACCCCGGTTTCGAAGTTGGATAAACTGTTCGGCAAACGCAGTTATTCTCGCATTTTTTTCGCTGGAATCCTGCTCCACTAACCTTGCGATAGGCTGCGCGCAATCATCACCCTTCTTTTTCTTTTCTAGCTTCTCTCTTTATGATTTTGTTGCGGCATCGTTTCTCTCAAGTTCTCCGCTTGTTGCGGCACCGTTCCGCGAAATGGAGGGCAAAAAAAATCACGTAATCCGCCAGTCTGGATATCCTCATATCGAAGGACGGTAAATAATGTCCCGATACTCAATTCCTCCGTGGCAATCAATCCTTTTTTGACCAGTTTATCGGCAGCCCGCTTAATCGTGCTTTTCGAATACTGCTTCTCGCCTCTGCCTTCCCGGTAGCCAAGATCCTCCGATAGCTTAGAATACGCCCTGATGTACTGCCCGCTTTTCAACTGAATACCGATCACCATCCTTCCATCCTCACGGCAAGCCTGAATCAACAACAGCATGTATAGCCGAAACGGCACAACTTCCTTCCATAACTCCGTATCCAACACATCCCGATACAGCTTCACCCAGCCACACATTTCTCTTCACCTCATAGTTAAATGTTTTCATCTACTATTTATGGAATTAGAGGGAAAAAGGACAGGGTCGGCAGAAATTTTTTTAAAATCCCACGGAGGTTCGAATCCTTTCTGAGACATACAAAAAAACCTTGAGTATCAAGGTTTTTTGAATGTCTATTGTCCATGTAGTTTTTTTCTGTAAAGATATTGCCGGCTTTCTCTATAATCTATTCATCATAATGTCCCCTTAAATTTCGCTGGCTTTGAAACATAGCTTTCGATGATAAATCCACAATCTGTGCAAATTATATATTCAATATTCGAGCCAAAGCTCATCTTGCTTTCCGGACTCATAGCCGCGTATCCACTGTGCTTCCCTTTCCCTAATTCATTTCCGCCACATTTAGGGCATTCTGTTACTCTCGTAGAATAGGTCATTAGAAATCATCCTTTTACAATTAGTTTAAAACTAAGCGATTCGCCATACACGATCCTTAATTTTACACTTTTCGAAAAAATACTTATACATGTACACCAAGGGTTGTGTTAAATTAATTAAATTTTACCATAATTTAAAAAAGAAATAATACAAACTTCGGTATTTACTGGTTAATAAAATGGTTTCAGATTTCCGACATAATAATGTTTAATTTTTGCCCATTCATTATCACAGTGGACAGAAACTTCACCTTTTGTACGATCAATAACGATACTACCTTCCAACTGGGCAACTAAACCTGCTTTATCTGTTGGCACGTGATAATAAATAGAAATCGTTTTTTAATGACAATTATAAAATTACCCAACATAAAGTAAGTTACAAAAAATATAAGAATCGGTCTTAATTTTTCCCAAAAAGGTTTTTTTGGCCAAGCAGATAGTCTATCATTAAGTAGATGTGATTTTACTTTAAACAGGGGGAAGCCGTATGAAAGCTATTCAAATGTCGTCCTTTGGGGAACCTGAAGTGTTAAAACTAGTAGAAGTTAAAGAACCGGTACCGGCAGAAAACGAAGTACGGGTAAGGCTTTATTATGCCGGCGTCAATCCAGCTGAAGCTTATATACGTGCGGGAGGTTATGCCTTTTTCAATCCTGACATGCCTTTTACCCCTGGATTTGATGGTGCAGGTGTGGTGGATGAGGTTGGCCCGGGTGTCACTAGGCTCAAAACCGGCGATCGGGTATTTGTCGCCTCCACAATGGCAAAAAGAAAAACGGGAACATATGCGGAAAAAGTAGTTTGTGATGTGGAGGCCGTACATAAATTGCCCGAAACAGTAAGCTTTGAGCAGGGAGCAGCACTTGGCATTCCTGTCACTGCTGCCTATCGCGCACTTTTTCACCGGGCACATTTAAAACCGGGAGAAACGGTATTAGTCCATGGGGCTTCCGGCGGTGTAGGTACTTTAGCTGTACAACTTGCTAAATATGCAGGTGCACAAGTAATCGGAACTGCCAGCACAGAAGAAGGCATTGATGTAGTAAGAAAATCGGGTGCTGACGCCGTCCTTAACCACAATCAAACTGGTTATTTGGAAGCACTCCCTTCCATTACAAACGGTGCTGGCGTTGATGTGGTCATAGAAATGCTTGCCAATGTCAATCTAGAAGAGGATTTAAAGCTAGTCAACAAGTTCGGCCGGGTGGTCATAGTAGGCAACCGCGGATCATTGGATTTCAATCCCCGCTTGACAATGGCCAAAGAAGCCGATGTCCTTGGAATGGCTGTTTGGAATGCACCATTAGATGAATTTAATGAAAGTTTGATTGCAGTTGAAGCTGCACTGAATAATGGAGGACTTCAGCCATTCGTAGGAACAATTCTGCCGCTTGAAGAAGCAGCCAAGGCACATATCCAGATTTTAAGCAGCAACGCAAAAGGTAAAATGGTATTGGAAATCGAAAAAGACTAAAGAAAAAAAGGAAGTAAGAGAAAAAATCGTTGAATCCCTTATGTCTCTAGGGATTTTTTTGTTGTTTATTTTTAAAAAAAGCCGCTATTTTCTCTGCATTATAAAAGTGCTTAGTCACAACCCGAATAAAACCGAGGGAATTTCGACAAATTCTGGGTAGTAACTTATTTAAATTCATATTTTTTGACCGAAAATGTTTTCGCCAGTCAAAAAGAGTGCTCCTCCTAATTTCAGAAACGCCCCCGTTAGCCATTCATGCAGCACAAAATCAGTGCTGTACCACAGAGAATGAAAATGGGAAGGAAGTGTCAATACTGATACTGACCTTAATCCAGTCAACCCTTGTCCATAGGCTTATTAATTTCAGCTCTCCTCTTTTTTTTACGATTAAGCAGCGGAACACCCGTTATTTTAATGGACCAGTCACCTCAAGACATCTTCCATTATACGCGTCCATCCTGACGGTTAGTTCCTCTCCATTTTTAGTTTTCAGTGTTACACTAAACTCCCGTTGATTAGTGATTTGATTAAAAAAACCACTCTTTGTAACAATGGAAAATTTCTCCGGTTTAATGTCCTGCCAATTTAAATGTACGGCTTTTATTCCCAATCTTTTTGGTGGATTTTCCAAACACAAACCTGCGTAACCTGTGGCTTTCTCAGTTGTAAACATGGGCTTTTGGTATGAATATGCAAAACAAATGATTAGAATAACTAAAATGCGGAAAACTTCTTTCTTCAAGTTTGTGGTCTTTTTCATGTTTCAATCACCCTATCCATATCGTATAAAAAGGTAATTCGACAACCCCCACCAAAATTCCTGCCTTATTGCACTATCTGGCTTTAGTTTAATAAGAAAATCCGCAAAATGGTTCTATAAAAGTCCTTTCTCTCTTTTATTTCACATTTTATTCGTACTACGACATAAACATATTAGTTAGATTGAATAAAATCTAGAAAATATTTCCTATTCTAAGATAAATAAATTAAAAATCGGAGGTATTATATGTCAGTGTCACTGTTTGTCATTATTCATATCTTGGGTGGTATTTTTTTTATTAACCGCAACAATAAGCTACCTCACCCTTAAAAAACTTTTCTTAGTGTATTTGTTGTAATGTGCATTATTTATGCAGTCCCTTATATTCTTATGGTTATTACTAGCTGCTTTTGAAAAATTTATTTATAACTTAAATTCCTTTGCTGCGCATAATGTGTCGTTTAGGACTGAATTTATTCGTACTATACCTAAAAATAATATTAAAATAACAAAATTCAACGCTTGTCCATTTCCTATCTAACCATCATTACATATTGTATAAAGACTCTTAATAAAGGTGGTGATACACTATGGAATTCGAACACGAGCGTCGTACAAGTCGTCGTCGTAATCCTTTTGCCTTAATCGTTGTTCTCTTCATCCTTTTGATTATTGTTGGGGCATCTTTTATGACTGGATACTAATAATCTAGGATGAATAACAACCAAAAATATATAAAACCTCACTTTCATTTGAAGCGTGTATAAGACGCTTCTCTTTTTCTCTTTAATACATTCTCCTTAGGTACCTTATGGGTGCCTTTTTTATATAAAATAATTAGGTAATTCTTATTTCGCAATATGTGTCAATTGCGAAGTTAATAAACAACTTCTTCTTCAACTCCTCATAAGTAAGTGAAAAATTTCACAATTGTCCAGTTTATAAAGAGTTTTTTAAACAAGTTTATAAGGAGTTTTGCGTCATTCTTCAAGGTATTAAGTACTTTTGTGATAATTTTGACGTTATAACAGAAAAAATGGTGTTTTACCGTGTCATACTCCTATTTTCTTTCATACGAATAAAGTAGGAGGGATACAAATTGGACAAGGCAGAAAAAATACCGCAATATAAACTTTTTATCAAACCATCTGACCTTAGAGAGCTGGAATGGACTATTTGGATTGACGATCCAATCCCTGCTCAGTTAACGCTGGATAGGAAAAGGTTTGACATTGATTTAAGTTATCGCGGATCTCATATTCGTGATTTTTCGAAAAAGTCTTATCAAATTTCTTTCCATAAACCTACAAAATATAAAGGTGCGAATCTTATTCATTTAAATGCTGAATTTAAGGATCCATCTCTTATCCGAAATAAACTGTCTTTTGACTTCTTTTCCGAAATTGGCGTGTTAGCGCCGCAGTCACGCCATATTTTTTTAACGCAGAACGGAAAAGCCGAAGGAATTTACTTAGAAATCGAATCAGTGGATGAAAACTTTTTGAAGAAAAGAAATCTACCCAATGGAAGTATTTTTTATGCCGTTGATGGTGATGCGAACTTCTCACTTATGAGCGACTTGGATAAAGAAACGAAAAAATCACTGGAATTAGGCTATGAAAGAAAATACGGGACCAGGGCTGATGATCATTATTTCCAGGAATTCATTTATAAAATTAATACGATTCCACAAAGAGAATTTTCTCGTAAAATTCCAAAATATGTCGATGTTGATAAATACCTTCGCTGGCTTGCCGGAATTATTTTTACATCAAACTATGATGGTTTCGTTCATAACTATGCACTCTACAGGAATGGTGACAATGGCCTCTTTGAGGTCATCCCATGGGATTACGATGCCACCTGGGGGAGGGATGTAAACGGAAAACTGATGGAAGCTAATTATGTCCCGATCGATGGCTATAATACCTTAACAGCAAGGCTGTTAGCTGTGGATGGTTTTCGAAAGCAATATCAACGTCTCCTCATAGACATTATGAATCATCAATTTACAGTTGAATTTATGAAACCAAAGGTTGAAAAACTACTTACATTAATCCGGCCGTATGTATTGCAGGATCCATATAAAAAGCAACATATCAATGATTTTGATTTGGAATTAGGGTTTATCACTAAGTATATTCAGGAAAGAAGAAAGTACTTATATGGGAAATTAGCAAAATTAAATTAAAATGTGATGAGAATAATGGATAAAGTTTGTCCTCACTTCTGTTAGGAGTAAAGTAATAAATAGGTTAAAATGGATGCATGAAAAAAATAATTGCGTTATATCTGAGGAGAGAATATTTAAATGACAAGAGATGTAAATTTAGGAGTCCGCGTTTATATGTGAGCGAGTTTTTTAGGAGTTTTCTGTCATTCTACGAGGTTGTCAGGACATTCGTGTCATTTAACGATTATTTAATTGCTTTTAAGAAATTTTCAAGGTCTTCTTTGGTCACATTTATCCAAATAACTTTCTCACACTAAACTGCCCCGTTACTTGAATAAGAAAAAGGCTTTACTCCATATAAAAGTAAAGCACCCGTTAGCTTAAGTACATCCCTTCACAATTTAAACTAATAATTTATATGATTGTGATCGTAAACTTCATTCCACTCTTCAGAAGCTTGCTTCATATCCTGATAACATCCCTTTATTTTTTCAAGGAATTCTTCGTTCAATAATGAATCTTGAACTTGAACATCTTTTACCAAAGTATAATAATTGATGTATGCAGTAAGAAGATGTTGGTGGGCAGAAGTATAAGCTTCAGGAACATTCATATGATTCATATAAGAAATCACCCATAGATAAACACTAGGATTACTAAGCATCTTATATAGAGCACCATAATCCTTTTGATTAACATAGGGGATAATATCGTACTCAACGGCGGATAGGGCAATTTCTATCCTGGTTTGTGTTTCATCTTCATAAAACCGTTGATGCTGTAAACTACCGACTATAGGAAAACTACGCCCCTCATTCTTCAAGCTTTCTTTATAAATAACATACCAATGATCTGAAGCTTGAATAATTTGTGCGTATGCAGAATTTAATTCCAAGATATTCGACTTGGTTATCATTCCATCCTTTATCATATTCTTTTGATAAATAGTTAATTTTTTCGAAAAATTTTTATATGAGTTTAACAAATCCCTATGTGCTTGTTGGTAGGATTTAGGAACAGGTGCTTTTTCCATCTCATCGATGCGTAATTGTAAAAAATACTGTGAATGGTCAATGTCATCATTCACACGTTTAACATCATAGACGGTTCCACCAATAGCTTCTAGCATAAGAGTTTGTACATTACCATTAGTTTTGCTGTATTCCATTATGCTAGTATCATAAAGTTGAAGTTGTTGTTGTCTATGTTCTAGATATTGAAAACCAAGGTATCCAATTACCAACATTATAAATATAACTAAAGTCCATCTTTTCAAAGTCATTTCCCCATCTCTTAAAAAGCTGATTAAACAATCCCGAAATTTCCAACTATTACCTTCATTATTTTATCATAAAGAATCCTGAAGCTTTACTTAAAATTGAATAAGAATTCAACTATTTAATGACTTTTCTATGATTTTCCATTACAATATCCCAAAAACTCCAAATTTGATACACTAGGAAAAAATTACTTGGGGAAAGATATGGATCAGGTAAAAAAACAACATTCAGTTTATTTTTATTTACGGTTGGAAGCTATGTACTTGTTTGGTTTTAATGCAATCTGTTTTGTGGCATAACCATCAAAAGTTCTATATTTTTTAGTGACCCCAATTTAATCATCATTCCACCTGAAATAACATTTCATAAGGTTCTTCCCTTTCCATTCTTTCCTACCCCAAATAATTCCACTTCTTTCACTAAACTGCTCCGTTAGTATAAGAAGCGACTATTCTTGTTGAACAGTCGCTCGGCTAAATAATTATCTATCCTACTCACTAAACTCTTTATATTCATCAATGTAGAAAGCTACATAACCACAATTTGAACAAACGGCTGCTTTTGGTTTTGCAGATACTTTGTTGAAAAGTCCCTTCCCTTTTTTTCTTATTGTAATTCCTAACGTATCAAATTCAACATTAATATTACAATCTTTTACCATTTCGTTTTGACATTGATTACATTTCATCTTTATACCACCTTTGTTTTTTAAAATTGCTTATTTTTAAATACGAACAAACAAAACATAAAGTTCCTTAAAAGTGCAGAAACTTTACTTATTCAAGTAATCATATTTCTTAAATAGGCTACCAATTCCTCTTATTGCAGAAACCTGCCCCGTTAGCGGAACAAGAAAAAGAGCCGCCGCAGCAGCCCCTTGTTGAACTCTTGCACCCATTAGCTTAAGTACATTTCTTCACAATAGAATCGAACTGTGCATCAAGAAATTGGCTCGTAGTTTTCCGCATCTTCCCAGTACCACTCACCGTCAAGATGAAATAGAAACTGTGCGGAACATTCATCTATTTTGTTTACACCGTACACGACCATAACAATTCCGTTAATTGAGCTTTTTACTTTAAACATATTTGCCACCTTTCAGTAGTTCGCATTTTCTGTCAAATACGCAGTATTCGTTTTTCTTCTTCAACTAAATTATACTGTTCTGCTCCTTTACTTCAATAAGAAAGAGCTATTCTCCTTCTTGATACGAATAGGTAAGGGTTTGAAGTTATCGCTCCCTTTTCCCCTCGTCCACACCAGTACGTGCGACTTTCACCGCATACGGCGTTCAAACTAATCCAATTCATTCAATTCTATGTATTCTGTGAAGCGAGTTTAATTCCAATCAGATAGTAAAATTTTTGCATTGTTTTCGGAGTTCATTGACTTTTTCTTTTTGCTTGTTATTCAATAGAAAAACCTCAAGCAGCGATTTGATTTTATCAATATCTTTCAGATGTAATAATCTATGAACGGCTTCATGCAACACTATCAGGTTTGAATATCTGTCATCTTTTGAAAGATGATAAGGATTTTTATGATGACAATGCCAATCGCTTTTACCAAGTTCTGCTCCCGTAACTGCACATTTTCCGTATTGGGCTATGAACTTACTAACTCGGTTGTCGTTATATTCAATCGTTCGATTTGGAATAAAGTTTTTCATGACATGGCTTAATACGCTTTTGTTAATCGCTTTTAAATTATTGTGTATTTTTGCTCTGCCTTCGGCAGTATAATTACACACATCTTGCGAGAAACAAAGATTTGTTTTATGCCGTTGGGCATAAATAGGGACAAACACCATGTTTTGAATCTTAAAATATTGCGGTGAGTATCCTTTATAGCGTTTTTGAAGTGTACTGGTCATGTCATCAAACTTAGCTTCAGTTCTGATATTCTTTAATCGATTATATAGTGTCTTGTTTAAATGGGAGGACAACTCACTTAAATTACATGAGATATTAGTAGCTGCTGCGTAATAGTTTTGAATTCCCATTACAACAGTGTTGTAGTGCCATACGTTTTCAGCACATGGCTTTTTCTGAATTGCTTTTATAGTATCCTTAATTTTTATGAGTGCATTGGACTTAGCTTTCTTCGTCATATGGGATTGTGCTACGAACCCCATCCTTGTTTTTCCTTTACGAATTGCTCGAAAAGAGAACCCAAGGAATTCGGAAGAATTCTTCTTTAAATTAATAACCTTTGATTTTTCATCACTTGTCTCCAGATGTAATCTAGTTTTAAGAAAATCCTTGATGGCATAGTTCATTTTAACCGCTTGCGACCGAGTACGGCATAATACCTTGAAATCATCGGCATACCTTACGATGTAACATTCTTTTAGATTTGATTTCTTAAGTGCCTTTACTTTGCTTCCATTATGTTTATAATTATGGTTGCTTTGAAAGGTTTCCCATTGATTACTTACCCACCAATCGAGTTCATTTAAGACTATGTTCGATAGAAGTGGTGAAAGGATACCTCCTTGCGGAGTACCTTTTGTTGGTACTCCTTCTCCTTCAATCTCTGCTTTTAATAGCTTCGAAATAATAGATAGTAATGGTTTATCCTTTATTCCTAATGACCAAATTTGTTTAAGTAATTTACTATGGTGAACATTATCAAAAAATCCTTTTATGTCTACATCTATACAATGATAAAGACCCACCATATTGACAAGCGACTCTAATCTCGCTTTGGCATGGTGAGTGCTTCTGTTTGGTCTAAAGCCATAACTATGTTTATGAAATTTTGCCTCGCAAATGGGTTCTAATACTTGTAAAATACATTGTTGAAGAATCCTATCCCAAATTGTTGGGATTCCTAATGGTCTTACTTTTCCATTTGCTTTAGGAATGAAGACACGTCGGACACTTTCTGGTCCATATGCTTTGAGCATATTTTGTACGTGTTCAATTACATTTTCTACTGACAAATTTTTAATATCATCAATCGTCAACTTGTTAGTTCCTGCTGTTTTACTCCCAGTGTTTCTTTTGATGTTTCGATAAGCAAGACGTATATTTTCATTGGAACTTATCAGTTTCATTAGGTTATAGAAATTTTGACCATTGACACTTTGAGCATATAAGTTATCGAAACAGTGTTGCATATCATAATATTCATTGTGTCTCAGTTTCTTACGTTTTAACAAGTCGGTGACTCCCTTGGGAGTTGAACCTCTTTTAGTCTCACAAGAACCTTATTAATCGATAAAGAACTGTCGAACATGGTTGAATGATTCTTTATTAGTCTAGTGGCTATCCCTCCATGTGGATTAGACATTTCATTGGTACTGTGCCACCACTTTCACTGATATAAAGATAAGTTATACAGTAGCTATTCTCACTCATGCTTTCCTTATCAACGCTTCACCGAGAGCAAGCTCTCCACGTTATCAGCTTACAACGTTGAATTATATCTATTTTAGAAAGAACTTAGGTGCTTCCTCTAAGCCTGTTAGCCGTTCATATGCCTGTAACATATCATGGATTTTCATATTTCTTAGTCTTACTCATCCACTGCTAACCTCACATTTAGTGATATACACATTTCTATGTATTGCGCGTGTAGACCCGTACTTTCAGAAGTTCGTCAGCTTAACCCTTTATTGTGGGTTCTTTTGCATACTCACCATATTCATTCAACTCAAGCATCATGATTCACACCACCCCCGCAGGTAGGCTTTCGTCAGCTTAACCTGTTACGGTAAATTCTCACGCCTATTAGCCGAGCTTATAACACTTTCATTCTTACTAAATTCAGTGCTATTCGACGCAGAGAGAGCCCTTCAAGATGTTACTCTATCATTTGACTCATCGATATAATCCTTCAATTCCGAAAGGAATTGTCTAGCCTTTACCAGAGAGATGTATCCATCCTCCATTTAAACTAGAAACATTTCGCACAAGAATAGCACCCGTTAGTGCAATGAATCCCGAAGCATTGTTTCCTAATTTTTCTCTAATATAACAAGTGAATAAACTGTTGCAACTGAACCACCTGACATAGCACTCTGAGAGACAACCTTCCATCCCTCTTGCAAAAGTTGATTTAAATCACTTAAGTTATTCTTCTTATCGGTAACATAATAAACTACGATTGCCTTTTGCATGATACACCTCCTGAACAAAATATATCCTACACATCCATTAAACTGCCACCGTTATTTGAAGAAGAAGGCAATATCGTTGTTCCAGTGAAGCACCCGATAGTTTAAGTATATTAATTCACAATCTAACAATAATTGTGTTTAAAGCCATCGATTCTTTATAAGATTCTGCAGATATTTTACTTTTTCTTTTCGTTATTTCTTTTCGTTATTTCTTTTCTTTAATTCCTACACTTTTTGCCCAAAATTCTAACCTTTGTCCCTCATAAAACTCCAAGTAAAAGTAGCCTTTTTCTCCTAAGCATTCTTCTAACTCACCATCAATTTCCACTCTTCCACGATACACATTATCAATTGTTAGGGTTTTTGAATCATTTACATTGAAAAACTCAAATTGTTTTAATTCAACATCAGTAAATATTAAGCTAAGACTGTTCCCATTTGCTTCTTGTTTAAAGTTAATGAATAAAATATCATCTTTTAATGTTACACTTTCACAATCATAATCATTGTGCAAATCGTAATAGTTGTAGTCAAATTCATACTGACAAAGATTCTCAAATAATTCTATTGATTTTGCAAATAACAGGACTGCCATCTCCTCTTTAACATACATCGTTTTTATTCTATTTCTTTATCCAAAGTGGTTTTTCCTTCTTCCACTAACCTCCCGTTTGTTGAAAAACAAAAAAGCACCTTTTTAACGCAATGCCCTTGGTGTATACCTTTATAGCTGCATTAATGAGGATAAAGCGTGCTTCCTAAACATATAGTGAGTAAAACTACTTCAGCTGGGGAGTATATGTTTAGGATGGTGTGCGTTCATATTTAACATATTCCCTATTAATAAACGAGGAAGTGAATAGATGAATCAGAGTGACGAACGCAATAACTTTGGTGGAAATGTAGAAGAAAGTGGCAACAACCAAGCTGGGAATAATGCTAATCAAGGTACCAGTGACTTTGGTGAAGCTGTTGGAACTTTTACTGATGCCGTTGCGGGTGCTATGATAGGTGCTCCATTTGGACTAATTGGTACTGTTATAGGCGGTGTTTCAGGCGGTGTTATTGGTAACCAGATGGTGGAGACGGCTGAAGCAGATAACAATACAGCATCCAATAATCGTGATGTGAGTAATAATATTAACTCAATAAATAAGTAGCTATTTTTCATAAGGATTCCAATCAATTTAACAAGGGAATGTAAATTCCCCGTTAACCTCAGATGTTGAAGAACTGCTGCATGGGTGGCTAACGGGTGAAATGTCTAGAGGAAGAACTCAATAATGGGTTCTTTTTCGTTTGATATTATATGCACCAAGAACGTTTAACAAAAAAACTCATATTCTTCATGTTCTTCGCCTAACCTTCCCAGTTACTTGAAAAAGAAAAAGCGATCCTTCGTAATTGAAGCATCGCACCCATTAGAATTCCTGTAGATAGCTATTTTTACCGTTTGATAAAAATAGAGCCCCTCAGTAAGATGATTATACACACACAACACAAAATCATTCTTAGGAGGAAGCTCTATTATGAAGTTTAAAATGCAAGACAAACAAAATCAACTAATTGAAAGAATATCGATCAAACATCTTATAATCGGAATAGATATAGCCCAACAGTTTCACGTTGCTCGTGCCGTTAATTTCCGTGGCATTGTTATTGGTGATCCTCTAACGTTCGAAAATAATGAAGATGGCTTTGCTAGATTAATACAATGGATTAATCGGTTTAAAGCTTTAAAAGGCTTAGATACAACGATCGTTGGTATGGAGCCAACCGGACACTACTGGATTAACTTATCAAAATGGCTTTATGAAAGAAATATTGAAGTAGTGACAGTAAACCCTCACCTTGTAAAAAGAAATAAAGAAAATCGTGATAATACCCAATCTAAAAGTGATAAAAAAGATGCCTTAGTTATCGCTGATATGGTGAAGAATGGCTATTATTCGTTTATTCGCCCTTCTTCAGAAATCTTTGAAAAACTACGAGTCTTAATGTCTAATCGTGACATGACCGTAAAAAGACTTGTTAGTGCTGTAAATCAGATTAACCGTTGGGTAGATATTGTTTTTCCAGAACTTCGGCAAGTTTTCAAAGATGTTAAAGGAAAAGGGGCAATCGCAACACTTCGCTTATTCCCTACCCCACTTGAAATTAGTTCAATGAAACCACAGGATATCGTGAACGGCTGGAAAACCTTAATGAAACGACAAGCTGGTTTAAGAAAGGCACAACTACTTATCGAATTAGCTACCCAATCTGTTGGTACACCACAAGCTCTTGATGCTTATAAATTACACTTGGAACAATTACTTGAAGAATTCGATCTAGCTACAGCCCAACTGGAAAGAGTTGAAAAGGAAGTCACTGAAGTTCTTAAAAAAATACCTTTCGCTAAAAAATTGCTTGCCATTAAAGGCATAAGCGAAATTGCACTTGGAGGTATTTTAGGAGAAGCTGGAGATCTCAGTGGTTTCGCTCATGGTAATTCTTTATTACGACATGCAGGGCTACATTTAGCAGAGGCAAGTTCAGGTAAATGGAAAGGACAAATTGTCCTCTCAAAACGAGGAAGGTCCCGTTTACGACGCTTTTTGTACCTAGCCACAATGAGCCTGGTCATGAACAACCCCGATTTTAAAGAGTTACATTCTAATAATGTTAATGTGAAAAAGATGAAGAAAATGAAGTCCATCATGAAACTAATAAATAAATTCGCAAGAATTCTAGTAGGAATGGCAAGAAAGAATGAGTCTTATAGTTCCGACAAAGTAAAACCTTTAATTTCAATGGCTGCTTAAAATAATTCATTGAAAAGGAAATTTTTGAACTGGAAGATTATTATCTTTCGAATATTGGCTTATTCGTGGGATCTCAAATAAAGTACGAAGTACCGGATTACTTAAGCATAAGGGCTCTGACCCGTTCCGTTAGAAAGACCGGCATCTACCACTTGGATAGGTATGACGAAGGAATGAGAGGGCGTTTGACCCGTTGAGACATGGGAGCGAAAACCTCCAGGGGTGGCGTGGAGAACGTACATTATATGGAAATTTACGGAGTTATTACTAACCCCTTTATTTAAGTACGCCTCCATGTAGCCAAATTGCGAACAACTCATTTCATCAGTCCCCAAATGTTATTACAAGTGCTTTGAAATCCTGCGAATAAGTGAGTATTCGAGAGATAATCGTATCTAACTGAGGGAGCTTAAGTACAATCTTTCACAATTTTATCGATAAATACCCAATTTTCCTTTATAATGATCCTCCATAATCTGGCCCGATTGTTTAATAAGAGCTATTGTCGATTCTTCCACTAAACTGACTGTTGTTGAAGAATTTCCACAAAAATAAGCGTTAATTCTTAAAATAAGCGTTAATCCTTCTTGGATCAACGCCCCCGTTTAGTAACGACCACTCTTAAACAATGGCTCTTTTCGTGACTATTGATGCTATATAGTATAATCAAATAAATAGCACTTGTGAGGTGTTCCAATGTTTAAATATGTGTTTCTATTAATCTCAATTAGTTTTCTTTTAATTGCCTGTACAGGAATTAAGTCTTTTGAAGGAAGACTTAATTCTATAAAAGACAACTTATTTTCTACTTAAACAAGAGATCAATTCTTTTGCGATCATAATCTAATATCCAATCGTTAAATTCTTCATAAAGAAAACGAATGCCCTCTTTATCGGCTGCTAAAATATCGCATCCACGATCATCATACAAGTGAAAAATTACTTTTTTAATTAGATTAATAAAATAAATTTCATATCCACTTTCTTGATTATTTTTCAATATAGTAGATGAATGAGCAAAGTCTTCATAACAGATGGCTTTTAATAGCGTGGCATACCTAATAATGTCTTTTTTGCACTGAAGGACAAATCGATGAGTAACCATCTGATCCTCTTCATCTTTGGAGAATCTAACTAAAAGTTGATACTGTAATTTGTATAATACATTTTTATCATATAAATACTTCTTATAAACATTTAAAGGTTTCTTCCGAAGAATGTGATTATAACTTGTAGTAAGCACATCAGTAACCAGTAGAATTTCATCTCTCTCTTCAAACACCTTTTTAAACAAAGAAATGGAACGGTGAAAAGTTTGTTTCAAATTTTCTTTTGCATAGGATGGGATCATCGGATTTGAGATTTCGAACCTAATGCTATTATTCCAAGAATAAAATAGCGGTGGTTCTAAAATTAACCCCTCAAAATTCTCATTTAAAAATGAATATAGATTTCTAATCATTTTTCCTCCAACCAGATTTATTAACAAAAACCGTATATAAACTTTTGTAGAAAAGCCCTCGTTAGTTTAAGTCCAATGTTTCACAAACTTTTATAGTGGAGAACTCCATACAAAGTATTGCTGTTGTTGAAACCGATTTTACCCATTGTATTAAACAGTCAATTCAATAAGATTTCCTTCTGGGTCCTCAATAACACTCTCATAATAACCATCTCCAGTGACACGAGGACCGTTAATATGGCGAAAACCATCATTTTTTAATCTGGCTGTCATTTGATTAACGGACTCCCTGCTTCCTAAAGAAATGGCAATATGAGCCCAGCCTATCATATCACTCTGTTTTTTCTTATCAATCCCTGATTTACGCATAATCTCTAATCGTGTTCCAGAATCAAAAGTGAGAAAATATGATTCAAATTTCTTCTCTGTATTCTGATACTTATTGTTTGACTTACCATTAAAATACGTTTCATAAAACTCTCTCATGACTTCCAAATCATTGACCCAAATAGCTACATGTTCAATTTTCATCTTTTTTTCACTCCATGAGGAACTAAATTTTTTTATTCTTGATAATGCGATTTGTTCCATTGACGAGCAAATTGGATCGTCAAAATAACGGATAAGGTTACAGTAAAGTAATTTTATTTTTTGGAAATGAAGGATATTTTCAAGCAATAATTTAAAACAAAGTGAGGTAATATCTTTAGGGTTGATTAATTTATTTTCTCATCAAATTTATTAATCATTTAATCCTTTTCCATTGAGAATTTGCTGCCTATATTTTTCAATCCTTGACTCTCGAGTTTTGGATTGTTTGGGTGCAGAAAAATAAAGAATGTATGCTCTTTGCCGCCCCGGCGTTAATGCTTCAAAAGCAGGTTTCAAGGCAGGGAGTTCATCGAATTTATTTTGTAATTCTTCAGGAATTATGTATTCTGTCGTCTTCTTAAAATTCACTTCCAAGCCGGCTTTTTCAACTTCAATGGCTTCATAAATATAGGCTTTCAAAATGGATTCCATTTCAATTATTTCTTGAAGATTGGTGAACCGAATCTGGCGCGCTGCCTGTACATTCTCCGTTTGTTGGATTAGAATCCCTTGGGTATCCTTTAATAAGGCACCTTTGTTAAACAGAAGCGCACAATATTCTTTAAATCCATGGATTAAAACGATGTTTTTTTTCTCTAACGTGTAACAAGGATGCATCCACTTAAATTCTTCGGTCAGCTCACAGTCAAGAACGATATTTCTCAGCTTCTCATATTCTTCCTTCCACTTTTTAGCTTTACTTAAAAATTCATCTACCTTAGGATTCATTCTACTCTTTGTCATTAAGGAACACCCCTCTTCAATTTTTCGATCCCTGAAAGTCAAGAATGATCATTCTCGATTTCTAGATTCTTTCTGTAACTTTTTGGCATTACTTGAATATTCAACAACCTTGAGATCCATTCTACTCTTTGTCATAATGTCATTTTAACTTAATTCACTAGTTTTTTAAAACTAAGCCGTTATCATTATTATATAAGTGCCTGTCCCTACCCGAATAATGTCGAGGGAATTTCGACAAATTCCAGGTAGTGACAGTGCACTTATTATGATTAAGAAAATCATAAATAACAGTCTTTGAAAACCATCCCCAAATAAAAAAGGATGGTTTTTGTTTATTCCACTAAACTGCATCTTATTTGAAGAATAAAAAGCCGGCTGACCACCGCAGTCGGCACTTTTTAGTAATGCCCTTGGGAGCTGAATAAGGAAAAATTCCCTTGCCCGCACTTCTTACTTGACACAACTATCCATGCTAGTCACTACTGCCTGATTTTCACTTCTTTCCCCTGTATATCCAAGCTTTTGGGTCTGTATTGTCTAATGGCTACAGGTCAGTATCTTGGGCATAATACAGGTTATATACATTAGAGAGGGGTATAGTATGAGGCTAAGGAATGGAGATTTTTATACAAATATTTTTACCAATAAGTTATATAGGTTAAATGAAGATAACGATAGCAGCTGGTACTTGAGTTTACGTGATGAAGAAGGTTATCATGAACCAGAAAAGATATCAGGGCGTGATATGATTAGATTGGTAGAAGGTAGTTATAAAAAAAGCTAATAATAAATGCTCCCCCACTCCGTCATAGTACAGTGGAAAGCAGGTAAAACTTAAAACAATATAAAATGTTCAAAGGAAAAAGTCGCCTTTATGTCGAATATAGTAAATAAAGGGGATTATCCAATGAATAAAGTTGAGTTATTAAAAAAATTGCTAAATAGTAGTCGAGGTAATTTGTTTTCATTAGAGATTCCTACTACAAAGGAAAATGAAAAAAAGATTCAAGAATTGGTTAGCGAATTAGAAACAGAAAAAAGAATTAAATTAAGAGAATATTTACAGAGAGAGTATTCAGTTTATTTACAAGGAATAATTAAGTATGCATCCGAATAATCGGATGCCTTTTTTATTGGGGTAAATCACCATAGGGTTCAATTGCATAATTATTTTCCAAACAGTTGAAAACTCTTTTACTGCATTAGAGTGCTTGAATCCCCTGATAACCAAAATAAACTCCAAATATAATTAATGACATACCGGAAATAATCGAAATCGCAATTAGGGTTTTTAGATTTAAGAGCCTCCTAAAACCAGTAGTAAGAGCCGCAACAAAGATGTCCCAAAAAATTAGACCAAGGAAGATCATGCCGCTATAAATCAAAAGTGACTCCTTTCCATTTGTTTGAGCCGTTTTTGCCAAAACGGATCCATAGATCCCCAACCAAAAAAGAATAGATAATGGACTGGTAATAGACATGATAAATCCTGTAAGAAAGCATTTAAATAAGGAATCTTTTTTTCTGCTGTATGATAAGGAGAGTGAATTTGCATTTTTAATACTTTCAAATCCAGAATAAATAAGAATAAATCCTCCAAACAGCCAAAGGAATATTTGTACAATAGGAATCCCTAAGAATTGAACCATTCCTAAATAAACCATGAACATAAAAATCGCATCAGCAATCATCGAACCTACCCCCACAATCCAAGCATGCCAGAACCCATTCTTGATTCCTTTATCCAAGCGAGCAGAATTGACCGGGCCAATAGGAGCGGCTAAAGTAAAACCGAGGATGATATAACCAGCCAATATACTTATACTCAAGAAATCACCTCACATCACATTAGGGTCAACTTGTACATTTTATGAAAGAAGCGGTGATTCATGTCCATACAATTTGTCATACTCTACAGTTATTTGGGAATAAGCTCCTAAAAAAACATGAAAAGGGGCGATCTAAAAATAGCCCCCCCTTCCTTTATTATCCGTGCCGCCTTTCTTAGAGCACATCAATAGATTTTCCAACACTTACGAGAATTAAAAATTTCCATTCCGTTAATCTATCCTTTTTGACTTTCCTTCTTCCAAACCATTTTTTCCATGATAAAGGCAATTACACCAATGATCGCAGCTACTAATAAACTTACAAAGAAGCCCATTCGAATGCCCTTCTCCATCAGGGTTCCACTTACCGCAGCAAGAATAAGAACTAAACCTAAAATGGCCAACATCTTTCCACCCAGCTTTATTTTCAAAATATGTAAGGCAGAAATAATGATAAAGGACCAGTTGAAAAGAATTAAAATCCCTGCGGCTGTTGTGATGTATTCATAGATCTTACCAGGCAACAGCAATGCCGTGACGATTGATGCAATTAATCCAATCGTTGCCAATGCTAATGAAGGAAGTGGCAGCTCTTTAAACTTTTTTAGCTTTTTAGAAAACAACGATGGTGCATCACCACCTACAGCAAGTGTTACTAAAAGTGTGGTTACCCCGAATAATGAAGCGGTCATGGTTGAAAATCCCGCCAATATAATCGCTGCATTAAATACATGAGGAAAAAAGGCAAAATGATATTTATCTAATGCCGTAACAAAAGGACTCTCTTTTTCAGTAAATGCCCCATGTGCTGCCATAAAGACTGCAAGACCGATGGAAATAACATAAATAATCACCAACACAATCAACATGATAATTCCCGCTTTGGGTGCATCTTCCTTCTTTTTAAGTCTCATGGCCATTAGTCCAATGACTTCAATCCCTCCGTAGGCATAAAAGGCATAAATTAAGGAGGACCAAAAACCTTTGTACCCTTCAGGAAATAGTTCTTTTGCTGAATGCGGAAAACCAGGATGTTTCACATTCCCATGCAACCAGCCAAAAACGGCTGCAGCTGCGATAATAATAAACATAACAATAGCGGCTGTTTTAATAATCGCTAATACATTCTCAACTTTATCAAAACCCTTATTGCCTGTTACAACAACAACAATGGAAAGGATCGCATACCCTGTCGCAAAGAGCCATAATGGGACATTGGGAAACCAAAATCTTGAAAGAATCGAGAGTGCGGTTAGTTGGCTTCCCATAATCAGGATGTTTGAGCACCAGTAATTCCATCCGCAGCTAAAACCTGCCCATCGTCCGTGGGCTTTGTTTGCGTAGTAGCAAAACGATCCATCTTGTGGATCTTCTGCTGTCATTTTGGCTAATAGATTGTAAACAACGTAAGTCCCTAGGGCTGCTAGAATAAATGAAAAGACAATAGACGGGCCAGTTACTTTAATCCCAATTGTGGATCCAAGAAAAAATCCAGTTCCAATCGTGCAACCCACTCCGATTAAAGACAATTGCCACCAACTTAAATTTCCTTCTTTACCGTCTTTACTCTTACCACTAGGGATAAAAAAATCCATGTGAATGCCTCCTTATACATAAATATTCCTATGAAGACACTAAAAATTTCATTTGAAGCAGTTTCACTCAAATTAGTATTATCTAATAGAAACGGGATAATGCCTTGAAAAATAAACCAAACATTATTCTTCGATTCTTGTAGGTATGAAATTTTCATAGAGACCATGACTATTACACAGCAAAAAAACACGAGAACTATTTCCTCGTGTTCTTAACGACCTATTGAAAAATACTTCAATATCTATTTCTCTTTCTTTTCGCTTTTCTTCTCAGGCAGGCTGCGATACATTTGCGTATAGATACTGCCTTCCACAATATTTTGAAGAAAAAAATCTTCGATCAGTTTTAAATATTCTTCATCGTCAAACATCTTTTTGTTTTGTAATTCCATCTCGGCTAAACCTTCATATCTTGTTAAAAGGGCATATTTATGGTCTTCCCCAGAAATAGGAGATAAGATCTCAATCTTCTGAGCATATTCTTCATTCCTGAAATTTTTTATCTCATTTAGATTTTCTATTCCTTCTTTGAATTTATCCTGTTTAAACATAAATGTCTGCAAAACAAAAACTGTCATCATTGCACCCCTAGAATAATTTAGGAAAAACCTATGAATTATGATTCCCTGACGTTTTGATTTTATTCATAAACATTTTGGGGAGTATGATCTAACCTAAACTGTAATAATTTAAATAAAGGGAAGTATTTCACATCCCTCTTTGTGCCTGCAAATTGCCCATTATTTGATTATATAAGTATCATTCCTGAGCCTGATTACTTGGTTTTATGGAAATTAACGCCACAATCGCTGCTATTACACATAGACTGCAAAGTGAGATAAAAATCCAATGATTAGACTGCTTCATTAAAAGTGCTATCATTGGGGGACCAGCCGCTACTCCAATAAACCGCATTGAACTATATATTGATGAAACTGTGCCTCGCTCTTTTTTTTCTATACCATTAGTAATTAGTGCATCCAAGCAAGGAAGACCTACACCAATTCCTACCCCACAAATTAAAAACATTGAAATAATAAACCATAATTTTATAGAAATCCATAGGGCAGCTATTGAAAATGCGGAGGCAATGATTCCACCAAAAATTAGCCATTTCATTAACACTTTATTTTTTTTGATTAGCTTCCCGCTTATAAAGGAGGATAAGCATAATATACCAAGTGGTAATGCTAAAAAAAAGCCTTTTTTCATATCCTTTATTTTATACTCTGTTTCAAAAATTTCTGAAAGGTAAAACAAGATTCCAAAAAGGACCAACATTAGGACTGCTCCAATGAAAAAAATAGCGTACAACCACCGCCCTTTTTTGTTGAAGGTATTCTTAACGTTTTTAAAGAAATCTTTGAATGGAATAGGTTTCTCATTTTTTTTGGGGCTTTTGACCAAAAATAAAATCATTAAAACTGATACTGCACAAAAAACTGGAATTGAAAAGAATGGTAAAAACCATATAAACCCCGCCAAAAGCGAACCCAATATTGGACTTAATACCTTTCCAAAGGTGTTTGATGTCTCAATTAATCCAAGGCATTTGTTAACGTCGTCGTCTTTTTTAAACATATCCCCCACTAAGGGAAGAACGATTGGCATGGCTCCTGCAGCCCCAACCCCTTGGAGCGCACGCCCTGCTAAAATTATCCAATACGCGTTATCTAATTTCCAAGCGGCCCATCCTGAAATAAGTCCACCAATTCCAGCAATAATGAGACTAGGAACGATGACCTTTTTTCTTCCTATTCGATCGGATAAGTACCCGGCAAGTGGGATTAAAAAGATGGCTACAATAGAGTAAACCGTAATAATCATACTAATTTTAAAAGAAGAAATCGATAACTCTTTTTCCATTAATGGTAAGACAGGAATTAGCATGGAATTGCCCAAGGTCATTACCAAAGGAATGGAGGACAGTGAGATAATGGCCCACTTTTGGTTTGAAATCTCATTATTTTTATTTCTGGTTGACGACTTTTTTTTAGATTTAGGTGCGTTAGAAATCTTCTCAATATTATCCATTTCCGCTTCTAACCCACTTTCTAAAAAATATATTACTCAATTTATATCCCCATTTGTCATTATTATTGGTAACAGCCAACAAATTTTCAACTTTATCAAACCCTTATAAAGAGTAGTATGGTTTTGTTTTAACGTTCTATGCTCAGTATATAAAAGTGCCTGTCACCCGATGTCGAGTGAATTTCGACAAATTACGGGGAGTGACAGGCACTTATTTAACAACCTGCAACATTTCTTCCCTGTCAATAAAACTCCCTGTGAATTCATGGGTCAACTTTCCATTCTCATTAAAAACAAACGTTTTGTTATCATGCAAGACCTCTGTATCCTTTTTTTCAAAATGAACACCCAGTGTATTCGTTAATTTTTGTATTTCACTCATATTCCCTGTCAGCATTTTAAGGTAGGACATATCGAAGTTCATTTTCTCTGCATGGTGCTTCATTGCTTCCGGTGTATCATTCTCGGGATCTAGCGAAACTGATAAAAGTAATAGATGATCCGGATTTATCGCTTTTGTTTTAATATCCTGCTGCAGGCTGCTGAAATTCGCCAATAGAACTGGGCAGGCATTTGGATCTATGCAGTTTAAATAGGTGAACGTCATGACGACTTTTTTCCCTAAGAGATTTTGTTTCGTCACTGTATTCCCATTTTCGTCTAGTAACGTAAAGTCCGGTAAGGCCATCTGACTTGCGACCTTATGAGCGTTTTCTGCCGTCTTTACCTCGATTGTAAACTGCTTTTCAACCTCCATTTTTGCCCCATTATGCTCCACGCTGATAGTTGCCACCCAGTCACCCTGCATCGGCAAATTGACTGAACCGATATACTTGCCATCCCCGATTTCGTCGGCATGAATCGGGAGTGTTCCGTGGTCCATATTTTTCATATTCAAATCCGCATTTACATTGGCACCATTTACGGGTGTTCCTTGTTTGTCGACTACCTTAAACTGGATTGCCATCGTTTTTCCTGGGGTAAATGTTTTTGGTGTCGAAAGCTTCACACTATAGGTATTTGTATTACTGCACCCAGCCATAACTATAAGAAAAATACTGATTATGAAAATAGCCATTCTACTCATTTTGCTCGACCTTTCAGAAAAATGATTGATCATTTTTCGGTTAATTTTTATCTGCTTGTTTAGTATAGTCTCTCAGCATTTTTTAAACTATGAAGTACTTCACTTATTAACCGGCTATCTTCGAAAAATGTAAAAAAATTCAACACTTTCTCCAGCGTTCTCTTGAGCCCTATTTATTTTTAGACGCCAAAATAAAGAACAGAATGGAACCTTATCCAATAAAATAAAACTAGCTAATTATTATTCTAAGCAATGACCCATTTAATTAAGGAGTGGTCATATGGGAACCATCAACGGGAAAGAGTTCATTGACCGGATCAATCGGCTAAATACTGATATTTGGTTGGACGGAGAAAAGATTGAAGAACAACTATCTGAGCACCCTGCTTTCAAAGGACTTATTCAGAGCAAAGCATCGCTTTATGATTTGCAGCACAAACCAAACTTAAAGTCCAAGTTGACTTATCAAGCGCCAGATACAGGAGAAACAATCGGAATGTCCTATCTGCAGCCCAAAACCAAAAGGGATTTGAAGAAAAGAAGGACGATGATTGAACTTTGGGCAAAACATACGAACGGGATGATGGGGAGAAGCCCCGATTATATGAACACTGTGGTTATGGCCTTTGCCTCCTCCACGGCCCTTTTAGAAGGGAAAGAAAATTGCTTCCCTGAGAATATTCAGTCCCTATATGAAAGGGCTAAAAAAATGGACCTTTCATTTACCCATACCTTTATCACGCCCCAGGTGAACCGTTCACAATTCCATTTTGAAGCTTCGAAAGAGCCGATTGCTGCCAAAGTGATTGGTCAAAATGAAAAAGGAATCATTATTAAGGGTGCGCGTTTGCTGGCTACACAAGGCGGTTTAACCGATGAAGTGCTAGTGTACTCAGCAGGGGGAGTTTTTCATGAAGCGGAAGCCTATGCTTTTTCAATCCCAACTGATACCGAAGGCTTAAAATTTATTTGCCGGGAATCTTTTGTTGGCGGGGAATCTTCTTTTAATTATCCGTTAAGTTCACGGTACGAAGAAATGGATACCATTCTAGTCTTTGACAATGTGTTAGTTCCTTGGGATCGAGTGTTTTTTTACAACAATATTGAAGTGGCTAACCAGTTCTTACTCCAAAGTCCCTTTTATTCCTTCGCTTTCCACCAGGTAATAACCAGACAAATTGTAAAAACAGAATTTCTTTTAGGTATTGCTGAGCTTCTTGTCGAGACGATTAATATTAGTGAATATCAGCATGTCCAGGAAAAGCTTTCTGAAATCATCATAGGTCATGAAACGATGAAGGCACTTTTAGGTAAATCCGAAGCAGACGCAAAATTAGATGAGTTCGGCAACATAAGGCCCAGTATTATACCGCTTCAGGTAGCTAGTAATATTTTCCCGAAAATTTATCCGAGATTCAGTGAAATTATTCAAATTATCGGGGCAAGCGGGATGGTATCGTTACCGACTGAAAAAGACTTTGATTCGGACTTAAGAACAGATTTGGACCAATATCTTCAGGGTGCCAACGCATCCGCACTGGACCGTGTAAAACTATTTCGCTTAGCATGGGATTTAACGATGAGTTCATTCGGCACAAGACAAACCCAATATGAAAGATACTTCTTTGGAGATCCAATCCGGCTATCAAGCCAATTATACAAAAGTTTCTCAAAAGATCAGTATGTAAAACGCATAGTGGATTTCTTGAATCATAAGGGGAATTGATCAGAATCTAAAGAAAAAGGCTAATCCATCAATATCAATGGATTAGCCTTAATTTTCTTTCCTTTTTCCTTTTATTTGCTCTCCTCTGCCAACAGTCGATATTTTCCACTACTATAAATAAGTGGTTCGGAATCTTCAACCCGAATGTCTATAACCTTGCCAATAATCAACGTGTGGTCTCCTTCAACATGTGAAGCCGAGACTTCACAAGAAATTTGCGCCAATGAATTCGGCAACACCGGAACTCCGTTTAGATGTTCAAACACCACTTCTTTATGATTTTTCACCTGTCCGGCAAAAACCATTGACAGCTCTTGCTGGTCAGCAGCAAGGATATTAACGGAGAATGTCCCGCTCTGCTTTATTTTTTCCAGCATTTGTGCCTTTTCTGCAATAGAGACAACAACAAGTTTCGGATTCAGTGAAACGGACATGAAGGCATTGGCGGTCATCCCATGAACATTTCCGTCAACTTTTGTCGTCACGACCGTTACCCCTGTCGCAAATTTGCCCATTGCATCTCGAAATTGACGATCATCCATCATGCTCCACTCCTTTTCATCCACCAAAATTGGTTATTAAGATTCCAAAGCAGGCGGTAAATAATAATATATTTAATCCAAGACCAATTAATGCCCCCTGCCCTAATCGGTTCCTTTTCGTTGCGAAACTTATGATTGGAAACAGAACTAAACCAATGATTGCAATACACAAATAGGCAAAAAAGATAGAGGCAAACATAAATAATATGAATATACCTAGTAAGTAAAATCCAAGAGAGATTCCAATTCCAAGCCAAAGGTCTTTTAATGACCCATGTTTTTTATTCCATTGATTCTGATTCAACCAAATCCCCCCTATTCTTAAAAAGCAGAACTTTTTTGTGACCGTCTTGCTTCTTTTTTCGAGGTCAGGGGCACAATTATCTCTTTTTGTGACTGTCTAGCCTCTTTTTTCGGGCTCGCGGGCAGAATAAGCAACTATTCCGCACTTACAAAAGTTCGCCCTTCAAGCTCCGCCTGAATTTTCTTCAACTCAAGCTCTTTCTCATCTCGGTAAAATAAATTATAGGTATCAAACGGGATGATTCGCCCATCTGGATGAGCGATATGAACACAGGATTTTTTGACAGAACGGACATCAAAATTATATGCATCTAAAAATTGCATGATAATCACCCGGAACACATTGTCATAGCCAATTTGGCCAGGCATTGAAACTTTCGGCAGACAGCATAATAAATCCTGTAAGGATAATGCTGACGAATCTGGTGAGTGATTCAGAGAAAACAATTTAAATATCATATTTTTAATATTATCATCTTGTTCAAATACAATTGTATTTCGTTCTCCCTCTAATAATATGTTCGGATCGATTAAGCCTGTTAATGGTGTTGCCACACCGTCTTGTTTTAAGGCATACCCCATCGCAAGGCAGTCTGGGTGGCAGGGAACAGGGATGATATCCTTTGGCCCAAAAACATTGGATTGGCCGATAATCATCTGTCTAACTTCACTCAATGTTAAGCGATTGGTCGATGGATCATAGTCCTCCAATCTTCCTGCCGCCTGAATGGGCTGAAAGGTTACCCCACGGACACATTTCTGTTTCAAGCCATATTGAATGATTTTTCCCACCTCATGGTCGTTTAATCCTTTTTTCAATGTGACAACAAGTGTAGTGGAAATATTGTACTCATTTAAATTCTCGATTGCTTTTTGTCTAATATCTCTTAGATCGACGCCTCTTAATTCTTCGAGTGCTTCTTTTTCAAAGCTATCAAATTGAAGGTAGATTTCAAAGCCCGGTGAATAGGTAGCAAGCCGTTTTACAAATTCCTTATCATTGGCGATTCGAAGTCCATTCGTATTCACCATTATATGCCGGATTGGTCTAGATTTTGCCATATCGAGAATATCAAAAAACTGCGGATGGATTGTTGGCTCCCCGCCGCTGATTTGGACAATATCCGCATGGCGTTCATTTTTAATAATATTATCGAGCATAAATTCAATTTTTTCCAGGCTGCGGAAGCTCCCTTTTTGCGGGGAAGATTCTGCATAACAAATCGGACATTTCAAATTACATCTCTCGGTTATTTCTAACAGCGTTAAACAGCTATGCTGCTCATGATCGGGGCATAGTCCGCAATCATAAGGACAGCCGTACTTAATCGGTGTATTCCAGCGATACGGCATTTCCGAAGGCTTGATAAACTCGCGGCACCATTTATAATAGGCAACATCAGTAGAAATCAATACTTTCTCCCGCCCGTGCTGCATACAATTTTTCACCAAATATACCTTTTCATTTTCAATAATAACCTTTGCTTCAACTTTACGAAGACAGGTTGAACAAATACTGTTCGTTAATTCATAAAATAAATATGGGCGGTTAGGCATGGACTTCTCTCCTTCTTTCTGTTTGTTTTTTATTAATCAGCCAGAGGTAATACGCAATTCCTAGTAAGCTTGCAAGCTGAATATTATTAAGGATCCAATAAGGGTGCGGTGTTGGTTTAATGAAATCAATCATCAAGCGGAACCATAAATAACTAAGCATGAATAACTGGAACAATAATCCCTCCCATCCAACTTGTTTCCTTTTTATTTGATAGAGTACAATTATTAGAACTAGCAGGAAGAATATTTCATATAACTGGGTAGGATGCCGCTTAATTCCGTCCCCAAAGTCAACGCCTGTAAACCAAGTGGTTGCCACACCGTATGTATGATCATCTAACCCCGTTAAAAAGCAGCCGATTCTCCCAATCATCATTCCCACTGCTAAGGGCAGAACAAAATCATCTCCGGTCGAACGCGTCCAGCCAATTAATTTTTTGGCTGTTTCGACACCAATTAATCCACCTAATAATCCGCCGACAATCGTTTTCCCTTCGATTAGATAAATTAAATTATTCCAATTTTCTAGTGTCTTTTCGGGGTCTTCGAACCAATAAAGCAGCTTTGAACCTAGTGCCGCACCTAATGTGGCACCAACTACCACCCAAAGCGCTTTATCGATTGGAATCCGTTCTTTATTTCGCGTGTATAAATACACACGAAAGCCAATGAAGTATGCTAGCGCTTCTAATAACAAATGGGGATGAATTCCAAATATGTATACAGGGAAATTCACCAAGGGCTCCTCCTATCTAAAAAAAGTCTTGTGTCATTTCTATACTATCAGAATATTAGGTATATTTAACAGCTATTTCCCCCTATTTCTTTTGCATTCTGCGATACAGCCGATATCCTTTTCGGACCCCGTTAACGAAAAAAAACGGTATCGGTGGATGGTATTTATAAAGATATGGTTGATATATCTTGTTATAAGCCTTTTTCAGATCATCCCACTTCCGGCAATAGCCCTGTTTATAAAAATCCGATACGTCAACGATATACCCTCTTCCCTCAAACATGACAACATTTTTACCGTGAACATCAAAGGGATTTAAGCCAACAGACCGGGCATATTCCAGGCCTTGATCGATATCCTCAATCACCAGTTTTGGGATTTGAATCCCCCGTACAACTGCATCAAATAAAGTAATCCCCTCAAGCTTTTTTAATACTAAATAACTATCCCCATACGTAATTAAAGTGGAATAGGATTCATGAGTTCCCAATTTTTTATAAACGTCAATCTCCTTTTTAAGCTCCTCATGGCTGCGTCCATATACTTTTACCACCCTTTGTGGATGCGAAACATGAGAAAAGACCCCAGCATAATTGCCGCTCCCGATTGTTTTCCACGAATTGGACCGATTGTTTACAATGATTGGATCGAAGGGGCTAGTAGTGGATAAATGTATTTGTGGTAATAATTCATTTTCTATTAATTCGATATACTTAGATTGCTGCATCTTGACACCACCCACCGCTCCCTTTATAAAAATCAGCTGCACATGTAAATGATGAAAGGATAAAAGTCCATCCTATTAAACCAGGTCAAACAATTACTTATTCTTAATGCCTATTTTAACAAGGTTTTAGCTAAAGGGAATTATTTCTTTTCTTTTACGTTTGCACGTTATACACTAAAGAGGAAAATTTAAGTTAATATACTATATTTCGCTAAATATACGAGGTGTTTTAAGTGAATTTTCCTATTTTAGAAACAAAAAGATTAAAATTAATTGAAATAACCCATCAGCATGTTGATGAACTTTACGGAATTTTATCATTAGAAGAAGTAACCCGGTTTTATGGGACCAATCGGTTCACCTTACAGGTCGAAGCGACAAGATTAATTGATTTGTTTCTTAAGAACTTTCTTGATAAACGAGGGATTCGCTGGGGAATTAAACTAAAAGAAAATCAACGAATCATCGGAACGGTAGGTCTTAATGGTTTACAGCTGAATAATAAACGGGCCGAAATCGGTTATGAACTCCATCCCTCCTTTTGGAGAATGGGCTATGCCTCAGAGGCGATTAAAGAAGTGCTGGACTTTAGTTTCAATCGATTGGATTTGTATCGAATTGGGGCTGTTGTTTACCCCGAAAATGAAGCATCCATCCATTTACTTATGAAGCAAGGCTTTATGAAGGAAGGATTACTGCGCGGCTACATTCTTCAAAATGAACAATTTCATGATACTCATGTTTTGTCTTTATTGCGGCCTGAGTGGAAAGAAAGCCAGGAAGAATAATCTCCCGGCTTTTTACTCTTCAAAATACGCTTTAAATTCTTTTGGATCTTTCGGTTCCTCATCATGATAATACGGGTTATTTTCTACAGTATCTTCTGGGTCAAGATTCGTTTTAATTACTAACATGGGGGAAGTCGAACTTTCAGCAATCAGTCGATCGTTTAATTTGTCAAAATCAGGCATCTTATTACTTCCGGGCTGTCTAGGTTCCATTATTTAAACACCTCCTAACTTTAAGGTGCTTGTTTTACGGAAAAAAATTCAGCGTATAAAAGAAAAAAACTAGGAAGTAAAAACCTCCTAGTTAGTCTTATTCCTCTTCTGAGCCGACTAAGAAATCGGGATTTAATTCTTCGAATTCTTCGTCGTCTACATCCATTCCCCACGCATCGTCATCGTCTTTGCATTCTTCAGGATTGACGCGAACACAAATCTTTGTCTCACCAATTACTTCAACAAGAAATTCTCTTTCGACATGGACGATGATTCGATTGCCATTAGGGGAGATGACTGCTTCGCAACAATTTGGCTGCTGCAGAACCCGTGCAACAATTTCATTGTCATCGATGCAATCATTGTCACGATACTTCAGCTTAATTACATCTGTATATTGAACACGTTCAGTCACCACTTCTGTTTTGGTATTATCATTAAATGAGTACCAAACGTTAATGTCATATGAGCCGTGTATCTCAACAGTCTTGCCGACTTTTTTCGCGTTGTATTTATGGTTGATGATCCAACAGCCAAGAATACTCGTTGGACTATGTGCCGGGCTTATCGTATGATTGGACTGGGTGAATTTCTGTCCTTTCGCTACAACCGCCTTCGTTATTATCTCTCTATATTCTCCCATTTCGCGCGAACCCTCCTCATTCAGTTTCATTTCATCCTATGCTAATTTGTAGACTAGTGTGAAATATATTTTTGTGAATACTGGTTAAAAGTTTAGTCATAGTTCATTTTATGCGGGATTTATAGGTGTGTGCCTTTCATGCCTGTACTTAAAACGGAGGCTGCAATGGTTAAAGGCATCTTTTGAGGGGATTAAAAAATCTTAAAAAACAAAACCAGGCTTAGTTAAAAGCCTGGCTCAAAATTTTTAATGTTCGTGATCGCAAGCGTCGTGGCCATCACATGCCCCGCCACCATTCTTCATGCTCGATCCTGTTTCACCCATTAATACATCTCCGCCCGTTGAAACAATAATTTCATCGGTAACCGTATTAGAAATAGTTGAAGCAATCAGCTGAAGCAGCTCATTTACTTCTAATTGAGATTGCTTGAAATCCTGGACAACAGGTATTTCATCTAATTCTTGCTCAACGGAAGCTATTTTGTCTTCTACCTTTTTTAATGCTTCCGGTTTTCCGTAATGCTGAAGATTTACCGCTTGTTTTTGCAATCCTTTAATATCTGCAATTAAAGTCTTCACCTTTTGATTATCATGAATATGAGCTTCTGCCCGTTTGAAGAAGTCCACTTCCTCAGTTTCTGCAATCATCCGTGCTAAATCCGCAGCACGAGCGACGATATCATCTTTTGTATACTTCGCCACTTTATTTCACCTCTGCTGGTTGTAATTCTTCGACCATTTCTCCGTTTAATGACCATGTTTTTGCTTGGGTAATTTTTACTTTAACAATTTTTCCAATTGCTGACTTTGGAGCAGCAAAGTTTACCAGCTTGCTTCTAGTTGTGTACCCGGCAAGGACTTCAGGGTTGTTCTTGCTTTCCCCTTCAACAAGGACGTCAAGGATTTGGCCTTCATGCTTTTTCATTGCCTCTAAAGAAAGTTCATTCACAAGCGCGTTTAAACGCTGCAAGCGTGCTTTCTTCACTTCCATTGGGACATTATCTTCCATTTTTGCTGCTGGAGTACCTTCCCGCGGTGAGTAAATGAAAGTATACGCCAATTCATAACCAACCTCACGATAGAGAGACATCGTTTCTTCAAACTGTTCGTCCGTTTCGTTCGGGTAGCCAACGATAATATCAGTTGTTAAAGCGACATTCGGAATCGCTGCTTTAATTTTTCTCACAAGCTCTAAATATTGTTCTCTTGTATATTTACGAGCCATAATTTTTAAAACGTCAGTTGAACCCGATTGAACAGGTAAATGGATATGATCCATTAAGTTACCGCCTTTGGCAAGTACTTCAATCAGGCGGTCATCAAAGTCACGGGGGTGACTTGTAGTGAAACGAATCCGCGGGATATCGATTTTACGTAAATCATCCATCAACTCACCAAGACCGTAGTTTTCAATTTCTAGATCTTTACCATAGGCATTAACATTTTGACCAAGGAGAGTGACTTCCTGGTAGCCTTGTGCTGCTAACTGACGGACCTCTTGGATAATTTCTTCAGGACGACGGCTTCGTTCCTTCCCACGCGTGAATGGGACGATACAGTACGTACAGAATTTATCACAGCCATACATAATATTAACCCAGGCCTTAATCTTACCACGGCGGACTTTTGGAAGGTTTTCAATAACATCGCCTTCCTTTGACCATACTTCGACAACCATTTCTTTCGACATATATGCTTCTTGCAAAATGTTTGGTAAGCGGTGAATATTGTGAGTACCAAAAATCATGTCAACCTGATGGTAGGTTTTTAGAATCTTATTTACAACGGATTCTTCTTGGGACATACACCCACAAACACCAATAAGCAGGTCAGGTCTTTCCAATTTCAAGGATTTTAAATGGCCCAGTTCACCGAACACTTTGTTTTCTGCATTCTCACGGATGGCACATGTATTTAAGAGAATAACATTCGCATCCACCACGCTGTCTGTCGGCTCATAACCTAGTGCTAAAAAGATCCCTGCCATAACTTCAGTATCATGTTCATTCATTTGACAGCCATACGTCCGAATATAAAACTTACGGCCCTCACCCATGCCGCGGAATTCTTCAGGAATCGCAAAATCATTATGATATTTTACTTCTTCTTTTCCACGTTTTTTTGCTTCTTTTAAAGAAGGTGCTGTAATAACCTGCTCAAAGTATTTGCTGTAATCCTTGGCGGATTTTTTGTCCGAAGAATTGGCAGCTTCAACTTGTTTGCTATCTAAACGTTGTTTTTCATTCATTGGGATAAATCTCCTTTCAACCAAATTAACTTTAGCGTCTATTAAAATAAATAATGTAATTTATTACCTTTACTATAAAAAGTAAAGGAGTATGTGCCCTATCTGCACATTATAATAGTATAAAGGTTTCAGCGGGTGAAAACAATAGAAAATCCCGGGGAATTGACTCCCCGGGATGTTTAGCTTTTCATGATTACATAAATTCAGCAACTAATTTATCGAAATGTGCTTGGTCAAGGTTTAAGTCTGAATCTACCAACGGTTCTTCGGAGTATCCAGTCAATAATTCTTGATAAGATTGACGCTCAGTATTTTGGTAAATAAGTCCAGTAACTAAGCCGTTATGTTTCATTAATGTCTGCATCGCATTTTCACGGTTTGATGCGTCATATCCTTCCACATCACTAAGCTTCGTTAGATTTTCCTTAAACCAATCATACGTGTTGACCTTATTATAGGTTACACATGGACTGAACACATTGATTAAAGCAAAACCTTTGTGGTTGATACCCGCTTCAATTAATGCCGTTAAGTCTTTTAAGTCGGTAGAGAAACTTTGTGCAACAAAGGTTGCTCCTACGGTTAAAGCCATCTCCATCGGGGAAATCGATTGTTCGATTGATCCCATCGGCGTTGATTTTGTTTTAAAACCTACCGCCGAACGAGGAGATGTTTGTCCCTTTGTTAACCCATAAATTTGGTTATCCATGACAATGTAAGTAATGTCAATATTACGACGAATAGCATGAATCGTATGCCCCATCCCAATTGCATAACCGTCACCGTCACCGCCAGAAGCAATAACCGTTAAATCACGATTAGCCATTTTAACACCCTGGGCAATCGGAAGTGAGCGGCCATGAATGCCATGGAAGCCGTATGAATTAATATAACCAGAGATACGGCCTGAACAGCCAATCCCTGAAACTACTGCTAAATTTTCCGGTACTAAACCAACATTTGCTGCCGCACGCTGCATTGCCGCTTGTACGGAGAAGTCGCCACAGCCAGGGCACCAGTTCGGTTTCACATCGTTACGAAAGTCTTTAAAAGTGGCCATTTAGAACAACTCCTTACATTTTGAATGAACTTCGTGTGGAAGAAACGGATTTCCATCATATTTAAGGTATTTAGTGATTTTTTCAGCATACCCAACATTCATTTTCATAATATTAGCCAATTGACCAGTCGCATTGTTTTCCACGACAATTACTTTTTTCGCTGAACGCACAAGCGGAAGAACCTCGTCAGTTGGGAAAGGATGAATTAAGCGAATTTGTGCATGATTCGCTTTCAAGCCGTCTTTTTCTAAGCGAGTCATTGCTTCCTCAATCGCTCCACGAGTAGAGTTAAAACCAACGATTAACAAATCGGCTTCCTCGTGTGGTGCATTCTTATATACAGGTGTATTAAAACGAATATTTTCAACTTTACGGAAACGTTTATCCATTTGGGCAATCCGATTTGGTGCCGATTCAGATGGTTTACCCGTTTCAGCATGCTCAACGCCAGTAACATGGTGGATACCATTTTTCATCCCTGGAATCGTACGTGGTGAAACACCATCTTCCGTCACTTCATACCGTTTAAAGTAACCCTTGTTTTCAATCTCTGGAAGTTCTTCAGTTACGAGCTTACCGCGTCGAATTTCCACTTTAGAAGCATCAAGCGGCTCTACTGTTTGTTTTCCTAGTGATAATTGAAGGTCCGACAATACGATAACTGGACATTGATATTCTTCAGCTAGGTTGAATGCCTCAGCTGTATCATAGAAAGCTTCTTGGACAGTACTTGGAGCCATAACAATTTTCGGAATTTCTCCATGTGTCCCATAAATCATCGCCATTAAATCTGACTGTTCTTGTTTTGTAGGTAATCCTGTCGATGGACCACCACGTTGTGTATCAACAATAACAAGCGGAGTTTCTGTAATTCCAGCCAAGCCGATTGCTTCCATCTTTAATGATAATCCAGGCCCTGAAGAAGCAGTAATCGCACGAACACCACCGTAGCTTGCGCCAATTGTCATGGTACATGCTGCAATTTCATCTTCTGTTTGGATAACAGTCCCGCCAAGTGCAGGTAACTTCTTAATCAAATACTCCATAATATCAGAAGCAGGTGTGATTGGATAAGCAGCCATGAAACGGCAGCCTGCCGCAAGTGCGCCCAATGCAATGGCATCATTACCAATCATATACATACGGCGTTTGCCATCGGCTTTTTCAAGAACCATTGTTGGAACATTTGCATCCATTTGCTCTTTCATATAATCAAAGCCAGCTTGGATGGCTTCCATATTTTTCGCAACAACTTTGTCGCCTTTTTTGCCAAAAATCTCACGGACTACTACTTCAAATACATGAATATCTAGGTCTAATACTGCAGAAGTCGCCCCGATTGCTACCATGTTCTTCATTAAAGAAGTTCCTAGCTGTGTGGCAATCTCAGTGAATGGAACCGCATACAACGAAGCTTCAGTATCTTCAGGTTTTTTTGGATTGAATTTTGAGTCAGCAAGGATTACACCTTTGCTATGAAGCTCTTGATAATTTACATCGATGGTTTCTTGGTCAAACGCTACAAGGATATCAAGATCATCAGAAATCGAACGAACCTCTGTTGTACTCACTCTGATCTTATTGTTTGTATGACCGCCTTTAATTCGAGACGAAAAGTGACGATAACCATACAAGTAATATCCCATGCGATTCAGTGCGATTGCAAAGATTTCCCCAGTACTTTCAATACCTTCCCCTTGTTGTCCGCCAACTTTCCATGAAAGTTGATTGATCATGACTTACACCCCTTTGGATATGTAAAAAATAAGTAGTATGAATCTTTTTAAGTGTAGCACTATTCCGAGTAAATCGCTATTTTTTACGCTTTAAAGACTGAAAGCGATTCCTCAGATATGTACTAAACGCTTACAATTCTAGACCTATGCACCTAAAATTGCAACCCTTTGGAGCGAAATATTGTCTAAAATATGAATATTTTTTTATTATTTAAAATCTGCTATTTTTATTTCCAAAAAAACAAGACAGTATTGGGGTTTGAACATACGGTCTGACGCTGTTTTACCTTATTTACCGAAATCGAATTTTACTTTTTTATAATTTTTCATTATATATCAGAATAGTATATTTATAATTAAATAACTAGAAAAAACCCGCTTGTAAATACTAACAAGCAGGAGATTTTTTCACTTTTTAATCACTTATAAATAATCTATCTCTTTCACCGCGGCTCTACAATTAGCTTAATAGCTGTTCGTTCCTCCCCATCAATTAAAATATCGGTAAACGCAGGGATACAGATTAAATCAACTCCGCTAGGTGCTACAAATCCTCGTGCAATTGCTACTGCCTTTACGGCTTGATTCAATGCACCCGCACCAATTGCCTGTATTTCTGCTGCACCTCTTTCACGCAGAACTCCGGCAAGTGCACCAGCTACAGAATTAGGATTAGATTTTGCTGAAACTTTTAATATTTCCATTCCTAGCTCCCCCTTAGAAAATCCCGATCCCGCATGAGCAGTTCATGAACACAAATCAGGTTATAACATTCCACTGCTACTATATTCAGTTGTCAAATGACATATTCCGGCTTGGACAAAAAAAGCCAATAAAAAAACCTTCCCCGCGGAAGGTTTTCGCTTAACTATATAATGGATGATCGTCGTTGATTAATATGCGCTCCATTTTTTTGCATTGTCCACTTTTTCTATCAAGTTCGATATAAACCGCACTTAGCTGATTACGGCCCGATTTCGCGACCTCAAAGCGGACAGGAAGGCTTGTAAGAAACTTGGTCAATACTGCTTCTCTTTCTACACCAAGAATGCCATCATAAGGACCAGTCATGCCCACATCAGTTAAATAGCCTGTTCCTCCAGGTAAGATCCGGCTATCGGCTGTTTGTACATGCGTGTGCGTCCCGACAACAGCAGATACTCTCCCATCGAGATACCAGCCCATTGCCTGCTTTTCGCTCGTCACTTCCGCATGAAAGTCGACAAAAATGAATGGCGTTCTTTCTTTAGCTATTTCCACTAATTCGTCTGCCTTTCTAAACGGGCAATCCAATGGTGCCATAAATGTTCGCCCCTGCAGATTAATGACCGCCACTTCCAGCTCATTTACTTTAAAAAATGCCAACCCTTTACCAGGAGTTCCTTCTGGAAAATTCGCCGGTCTGACCATATTTTTCGCCGAATCGATAAATTCAAAAATCTCACGATTATCCCAGGCATGATTTCCAAGAGTTACAGCTTGTGCTCCATACCCTAAAAACTCTCGATAGATTTTTTCAGTAATTCCTTTGCCCCCAGCTGCATTTTCTCCATTAATAATCGTAAAATGGGGCCGATATTTTTCTTTTAATTTTGGCAGATAATCCTTCACCATGTCACGGCCTGGTGAGCCGACCACATCGCCGATAAAAAGTAGATTCATTTGATTTCCTTTCGTCTTAAAAATATTTATTTGTTTAAATTGTATCACAAATCCCCATCATTTAACCGGAGCCTACGACCAATAAATAAAGCGGTGCTTTCGCACCGCTTTATTTTGCGTATTCAACAGCCCGTGTCTCGCGAATGACTGTCACTTTAATATGTCCAGGGTAATCCAGCTCTTCTTCGATACGCTTACGGATATCGCGTGCTAATCGATGTGCTGCTAGGTCATCTACCGCATCTGGTCTTACAATAATACGCACTTCTCGTCCAGCTTGAATCGCAAAGGATTTCTCGACACCTTCATAGGATTCAGAAATCTCTTCCAGCTTCTCAAGTCGGCGGATATAGTTCTCAAGAGTCTCACTTCTTGCACCTGGTCTTGCAGCTGATAAGGCATCTGCCGCAGCGACAAGCACGGCAATAATCGATGTTGGTTCTGTATCCCCATGGTGGGAGGCAATACTATTGATTACCACTGGGTGTTCCTTGTATTTCGTTGCAAGTTCAACCCCGATTTCCACATGGCTTCCTTCCACTTCATGGTCAATTGCTTTCCCAATATCGTGAAGTAAGCCTGCGCGGCGAGCTAACGTTTCATCTTGACCAAGTTCAGCCGCAAGCAAGCCCGAAAGCTGTGCCACTTCCATTGAATGCTTTAAGACGTTTTGTCCGTAGCTCGTACGGAATTTCAAGCGGCCAAGAATTTTAATCAAATCTGGATGAAGTCCATGTACACCCACTTCAAAGGTGGTTTGTTCACCCACTTCACGGATATACTCATCCACCTCGCGACGTGATTTTTCTACCATTTCCTCAATTCGTGCCGGATGGATACGCCCATCTTGGACCAATTTCTCAAGTGCTAAGCGGGCCGTTTCACGACGAATAGGGTCAAAGCCTGAAAGAATAACAGCTTCAGGAGTATCATCAATTATCAAATCAATTCCCGTTAACGTTTCAAGTGTACGGATATTTCGTCCTTCACGGCCAATGATCCGGCCCTTCATTTCGTCATTTGGAAGGTTGACGACAGAAACCGTCGTTTCCGCTACATGGTCAGCAGCGCAACGCTGGATTGCTAGCGAAAGAATTTCCTTCGCTTTCTTGTCAGCTTCCTCTTTCGCACGATTTTCGCTTTCCTTAATCATTATCGCAGTGTCATGGGTAAGTTCCTGCTCCATTTTGTCAATAATGATTGTTTTCGCTTCCTCGCGCGTTAGGCTCGATATTCGTTCGAGTTCAGTTTGTTGTCTTCTTACCAACTCGTCCACTTTGCTTTCCATCTCTTCAATATGCTGTTGTCTTTGGTTTAGAGAATCATCCTTCTTTTCTAAAAGATTTTCACGCTTGTTGAGCGTTTCTTCTTTTCGATCTAAATTCTCTTCTCTTTGCAGTAAACGGTTTTCTTGTTTTTGCAGTTCATTTCTTCGTTCCCGAACCTCACGTTCAGCTTCTGTTCGAAGCTTGTGAATTTCATCCTTTGCCTCTAACAGGGCTTCCTTTTTTAATGCATCAGCATCACGTTTCGCATCTTCTAGAATCTGCTCTGCAGCATTCTTTGCTCCTGCTATCTTTGCTTCAGCAATGGATTTACGAATAAAATAGCCAACAACGGCACCGACGAATAGGCCAAGCAAAATGGAGATGATAATAGTAATTGTGTCCATCGTTACACCTCCTCTTGCTATGAACTTGTGTTAATTTTTTTAAGTGTCGGCATGTACATTGTTTAGACTCAACATACAGCAAGCACCAAGGCTTTTTCGAATTGTAATATTTCCAAAAATGTAAAATATACATGTTAATTGTAAAGGTGGGAATATTCATTGTCAAGGCTTAGTCTAATTGGCTTTTTCAAATATTTAGGAATTACCTTGTTAATTCATTGGTTCCGCTAAATTTTTCTGAATAATTATCTACTAGTATATATAATTATTCATTTTATTAAAAAAGCAAAACCCAATTTCGGGCTTTGCTTAAATTGATTAATCAATTAGCTCAAATTGATCGTCATCATCTGTTTCTGTTACAACCTTTTCACTGTCTAAACCGTAATGCTCACGGATTTTCGTTTGAATTTCGAGGCAAATATCTGGGTTTTCCTTTAAGTACAGCTTTGCATTTTCGCGGCCTTGACCAATTCTTACATCGTTATAAGAATACCATGAACCGCTCTTTTGAACGATATCTAATTCGGAGCCTAGATCAATAGTCTCGCCTTCCTTAGAAATCCCTACACCATACATGATATCTACCTCTGCTGTACGGAATGGCGGAGCAACCTTATTCTTTACAATTTTAATTTTGGTTTTATTCCCCACTATATCAGTTCCTTGCTTTAACGCTTCCGAACGGCGTACTTCAAGACGGACTGTTGAATAAAACTTTAGTGCACGACCACCAGGTGTGGTTTCGGGGTTCCCAAACATAACTCCAATTTTTTCACGGATTTGGTTAATAAAGATAGCGATTGTCTTGGACTTGTTAATGGCTCCAGATAGTTTACGAAGTGCTTGAGACATCAAGCGAGCTTGTAAACCCATATGAGAATCTCCCATTTCGCCTTCAATTTCCGCTTTTGGAACTAATGCGGCTACTGAGTCGACTACAATAATATCAATTGCACCGCTTCGTACTAATGCTTCTGCGATTTCAAGTGCTTGTTCACCGGTATCAGGCTGCGATAATAATAACTCATCAATATTAACACCCAACTTTTGTGCATAGGTTGGATCGAGGGCATGCTCGGCGTCGATAAACGCTGCTTGTCCACCTTTTGCTTGGACTTCAGCAATCGCATGCAAGGCAACTGTTGTTTTACCCGAGCTTTCTGGACCATAAATTTCAATTATTCTGCCACGGGGGTATCCGCCAACCCCTAGTGCTGCATCAAGTGCTAAGGAGCCGCTGGGAGATGTTAAAATCCTCGTATCTGTTTTCTCTCCCATCTTCATGACGGAACCTTTACCAAATTGTTTTTCTATTTGTTTTAACGCCATTTCTAAGGCGGCCTTACGGTCACTCACAAATAGTTCCTCCCTTTATATTAAAAATTTTTTTAAATTTACTGCAATCTAGCAAAATAAACCCTATTAATAATATAACCTCTTTCATACTATTTGTCGAGCAAAAACACGAACATTTATTCTACCTCAATCCAAACTATTTATACTGGAGAAAATGACAATTTTGCCCTTCATACGCCTCTTATTGCATAGTTAGAAGCTCGATAAGCAGTACTTCTCAATTTGTCGGAAAATTTACTAAAACTGCATAAAAATCATAAGCAGAACCCTCTACTTCGACTTTTGCCCTCTTTTTTATTAAGAAATTATAGAGCTATTGTGGAAAGGCACACCAGCTTATCTGTAATTTACTAAATTTGGTATTAGGTAATTTCTAATAATTGAAAATAGGACTCTCAACAATTACTTCAAGAAATACCACTCTTCTTCTTTTACCCCAAATCCTCTGTTTTCCCGTTTTCGGGCAATGCAGCGGCTTTTTCCCTCTTACCCATGCGCTCCTCCCCTTTTTCCAAAAAAAAATCACAGAAAGCTTAATTCGCATTCTGTGATTCTTTCAACTTCTTTAACAAAAAATAGCATCCGTATTTTACGGATCGATTTCGGATCGCATTTCTTGTACCGCTAAGAGTAATCTTTTCAACCATTGTTGGGCTTCCCTTAACGGCAATCCCAATATAAACAGTGCCAACCGGCTTACCTTCCAGTTCGTCAGGGCCAGCCACACCGGTAAAGCTAATTCCAATATCTGTTGCAAAAATCCTTGCTGCATTTTCCGCGAGCTCTTTGGCGCATTGCTCACTCACGGCACCATGGTTATCGAGCGTTTCTTGGTTCACCTGCAAAATTTGCTGCTTAACCTCATTTGAGTAGCAAACGACTCCGCCCTCAAACACAGAGCTCGCACCTGAAATCGTCGTTAACTCCTGTTGGAACAGCCCGCCTGTTAAACTCTCGGCAGCTGTAATAGTTAATTTTCTTTCCTTTAAACCGTTCATCAGCTCTTGCAATAGCGAAGTGTTGTCATAGCCATAAAGGAATTCACCCACACGCTGATTGATGTTTTTTTCCACATCATCAAGCATCATGTGCGCAATCTTTTCATCCAGATGTTTTGCGGTCAGCCTTAAGGTCACCTCGCCATCACCTGCGAGTGGTGCAATTGTAGGATTGCTTTGTGCTTCAATAATATCCATGATTTCAGTTTCCAGCGCTGCTTCCCCAATACCAAAAAACCGGAGCACTCTTGAGACAATCTTCTCATTGGAACCAGTCTTAGAGGAAAGCGCTGGACCTCCGTAATCAAGAAACATTGGTTCCATTTCTTTTGGCGGGCCAGGCAGGAGCATATAAATATGGCCAGCTGATTCTAACACCATTCCAGGTGCCATTCCATGATCATTTGCAAGAATTTGAGATCCTTCTAAAACAAGGGCTTGCTTTCGGTTGTTTTCCGTCATGACCCGGTTTGTCCGCTTGAAAAAAAGCTCAATCGACGCTAATGCTGTTTCATCCATGACGAGCCCTTTTCCAAGGTGGCGAGCAATCGTTTCCTTTGTCAAATCATCCTTCGTTGGTCCGAGTCCACCAGTAAAAATAATAATTTCGGAGCGCGTTTCTGCATGCTCTATCGCAGCTTTTACTCTATCAGGATTATCACCTACGACCGTATGATAATAAACATCAATTCCCAGTCCAGCCAATTGCTGAGACAAAAATCTTGCATTCGTATTTACAATTTGACCGAGTAACAATTCCGATCCAACCGCGATAATCTCAGCATTCACATTAATCACTCCTTCAGTCAAAGCTTATTTTGAGTTTTTTAGCACATGACTATTTTTCGCAAAATAATCCCAGCCAGACCATACTGTAAAAAACAATGCCACCCACAATGACACCACATCAAAGCGAAATGGAATCATCACAAAAATAAAATTATGTAACAAGATTGACGAGATCGCGACTATTTGTGTCCACGTCTTGATTTTCCCAAGCATATTAGCGGCAACCACTTCACCCTCACCGGCAAGAAGCAGGCGCAGACCGGTAACAGCAAATTCCCTACTGATTATAATGATGACGATCCAAGAAGGGGCATAAACGTCATTAATTTCCACTAGGACAATTAGTGCAGCCGACACTAGCAGTTTGTCGGCTAGCGGGTCGAGAAATTTCCCCATATTGGTCACAAGATTATACTTTCGGGCATAATGACCATCAATCCAGTCGGTTGATGAAGCAATAATAAAAATCAATGCCCCGACAAAATGGGTAACGGGCAGATTCGCCCCAAGAAGATTCATTTTCCCCCAATCAAAAGGAGCCAGCATAATGATCAAGAATAAAGGGATTAATAAGATTCTTGATACAGTTATTTTGTTTGGAATATTCATAATTTTCCTCCACAAGTTTATTGAAAGCGAAAAATAGCCATCAACAGATGACTATTCGCTCTTCGGAACATATTGAATCGTAATGTTCTGAACATCTTTAGTCGGTGCAACAGCATACACAAGCAATTGGTCATTTACATAGATTTCAGTATCGGCCGCGTTTCCAACTCTAATTACGGCACTGCTTTCTGCCGATAAATCTACGGTTTGGCTTTCGGGTCCACCACTTTCAAGCGTTTTTAATGTCCCTTGAAAAAAGGATTTCCCTTTCCCATTTTTAATACTAACCCAGGTTTGACCTTTTGACACCAATTTGACAACAAATTTATCAGCGTTTTTTAAATCATAAGTTGAATTCTTCCCACTGCTTTGTAAGACCGTTACTTCTTGTTTAGGTGTTTCTACTACAGGTGGCTTCTCTACTTCTGGTTTTGTCGTTTCCTTTTCTTTTCCGCTGTCTTTTTCCTTATTGTTATCTTTTTCATTCACTTTTGCTTTTTCTAGCTTTTCGTTAGTAGAAAGTTGAACTGGGTCATTCTCTTTATTCTTCAAACTCTTTGTATCTGTGCCGGAATAGTGAGAAAAAAAATAATAGACAGCACTAATGACACCAATAACAAACACACCGATTAAGATTTTTGGAAGAAGATCAAAGATTTTTGAATTTCCGTCTGTCACCAATTTTTGTGTTTTCACTCTTGATATTTGCTGCGGCAGCTCCTCATTTAAAGAAGCAGGAATCTCACTTTTATACGTTTCAAAAATTTCATCTGGATTGAGGTTGAGTGCCTCAGAATACTGCTTAATAAAGGCACGAACATAAAAATTCCCGGGCATGCTGGAATAGTTACCCTCTTCGATACCAATTAAATAACGTTTTTGAATCTTTGTCATGGATTGTAAGTCATCCAAACTTAATCCTTTTGCTATTCGGGCTTCTTTTAGTCGATTCCCTAATTCAGTCACCTGTTAACACCTTCCAATATATTAAAAATCAAAATCTCCAAAATCAGATCCGGAGAACATATTATGCTGATCAACAATATCGTATGTAATCTCTTCTTCAGAGTCATTCCTTAGTTCGATAATATAATCAAAATCCTCAAGCGTATATTCCGAGTTTTGTACGAAAATATCAGGATGCTCCACTACTTTAACAGACGGTAAACGCATAATTTCACGAACAAGCTGCCAGTGACGCTCATTTGCACGCCTTGTCGAAACAATCCCATCCAGAATGAACAGGTTGTTTTCATTGTACTCATCTTCAATTAGTTGATTGCGAATCGTTTGTTTCAAAAGTGTGGATGATACAAACAACCAGCGCTTATTTGCACAAACACTTGCAGCTACAAGTGATTCTGTTTTGCCAACTCGGGGCATACCGCGAATACCGATGAGCTTATGTCCATCCTGCTTAAATAATTCTGCCATAAAATCTACTAATAATCCAAGCTCATCCCTTACAAAACGGAAAGTTTTTTTATCATCGGCGTCCCTTTGAATATAGCGCCCGTGTCTGACCGCTAGGATGTCACGGAGCTTCGGTTCTCTCAGTTTGATTAATTTTATTGTGTCCATTGTATGTAAAATTGACTCAAGTCGTTTAATTTGATTATCATCTTTTGCTAAAATAAGCAGACCTCGTCTTCCTTCATCAACACCATTGATGGTTACAATATTAATTGAAAGCATACCCAATAAGGATGAAATGTCTCCTAATAGCCCTGGGCGGTTCTTTTGGATCTCATATTCTAAATACCATTCTTTTTTCAAAATTAAAAACCTCCTAAAAAGAAGTTTCGACAATTTTTTCACAAATCCTTATCTAAACCTTATCATAAATGATTTTGAGTAAAGATGAAAGGAAAAACATATAAAAAAGAGAGGAGTTGTCCCCTCTCTTTCCGATTATTCTCTAACAAGTTTAACCATAATGTTGGCAATTGCCTGTTGTTCCGCCTTATCAGCAACTGACCACATGTCGGAAAGAATTCTTTCCTGCTCATTTTTCGGATCAACTTGATTGGCTAAATAATCCCCAATTTGAAAAGCAAGATTGTTGATTGCGCCTTCACTCATACCTTCATTTTGTGCGTGATCAAGACGATCACCAAGGAAATCTTGCCACTGCTTCCAATTATCTAAGACAGACATCATCATTCCTCCTTTTAAAATAGTACATCGTTATTTTGTGAATAAGAGGCTTAAACTATTCATGAAATATTTATCATCTTTATGTGTACCAGCCACCGTTAATAGCGAGGACCTGCCCAGTAATATAGGAGGACTCGTCTGAAAGCAGGAAGGCAACACTTCTCGCTATTTCTTCAGGCTGCCCCAGCCTTCCCATTGGGATCTCAAAAGTAATCCGTTCGAGCTCTTCCTTTGTAAATCCCTCCATCATCTTTGTTTCAACTGCACCAGGAGCAATTGCGTTGACCCGAATCCCGTTTAAAGCTACTTCTTTACTGAGGGCCTTTACAAAGGCGATCTGCGCACCCTTTGCTGCAGAATAGGCCACCTCACACGCGGCACCTGTTTGACCCCAAACAGAGGTAATCACAATGATATTTCCTGTTCCCTTATTTAATAATTTCGGGAGTAACTCTTTTGTCATCATTAGCGGATTTAATACATGAACATTCAGTAAAGCTTCTGCTTCTTCCTGGATTAAATCCATAAGAAGTCCATAATGACTGTGTCCTCCACAGTGAATAATCGCATCTAAGGAAAAAATTTGCGCACATACTGTCTTATATCCATTTACGTCCCCAAAATCGGCATGGATGGGAATATACTCTCCGCCATAGGGCTGAAGCTTGTCCATTAAGTCTTTAATTGCTTGTTCATTTTTATGATAATGTAAATATAAATGATATCCTTTTGCTGCCAAATTACAAGCAACCGCTTGACCGATTCCACCGCTTGCTCCCGTGATTAGCGCAAATTTTTTCATAAAAACCACTCTCTTTCTAAAATAAACAATAAAACGGAGGAAAAGCGCCGGATAAGCGGCGCTTCCTCACTTTATTACTTTTTTGGAATTACCTGACATACAGAAAAGCGCTCCTCGGAAATAATTTCTGTGGCCAATGATTGAACATCACCCAGGGTAATCTTTTCAAGTGTTGGTACAACATCAAATAAGTTCATCTCATTAAACGCATAACGGGTAAATTGATTCGCGATATATTCAGGTGAATTAATGGCCCGCAAAAATGCGCCAATCTTTTTTCTTTTTGCCCTTTCTAACTGCTCTTCAGAAAATGTATTGCTGTTCGTGGCATCCATGAGCATTTTTTTTAGTTTTTCTGCCAGCTGATCCGGTTCACTGGTGTCCCCGCCTATCATGGCGAAACCAAAGCCTTGTTCTTGTGTATAGTCATAGGCAAATGTTTCATCTATTAAACCTTCATTATAGAGCTGGTTATAGTGTTCTGAACTTTTCCCAAACAATATATCAAGAAATACATTCATGGTTAACTCGTTTTTTAACATTTCATTGCCTGTTTGGTCTACATGGAGTGCCTTGATGCCCACCAAACATTTGGATGTTTGAACATTCATTTGCAGCACTTGTTTTTTTTCAGCCGCACCTCGTGGCTCGTCAGCAAATTGACGCTTGATTTCAGGCATATCCTTATATTCTTTTTTTGCTTGGTTTTCTCTTACTTGATTCATGAAGAGTTCTGGGTCTACAGGGCCAACAATAAACAATAGCATATTGCTCGGATGGTAGAAGGTATTATAACACTCGTACAGCCAATCCTTTGTGATGTGTGAAATTGATTCGATGGTGCCTGCAATATCGATTTTCACAGGGTGATTTTGATATAGATTTTGGATCAGGCCAAAATATAAGCGCCAATCAGGATTATCATCATACATGGTAATTTCCTGCCCGATAATTCCTTTTTCTTTTTCCACAGTTTTTTCGGAAAAGTAAGGTTCTTGGACAAAATCAATCAATGTTTCTAAGTTTTTTTCAACATCGGACGTACTCGAAAACAAATAGGCCGTTCTTGTAAATGATGTAAATGCGTTTGCAGAAGCCCCTTGACGGCTAAATTGCTGAAACACATCGCCATCTTCCTTTTCAAAAAGCTTATGCTCTAGGAAATGGGCAATCCCATCAGGTACCTTGACATACTCCTCTTTTCCTAATGGAACGAAGGTATTATCTACCGAACCATATTTGGTGGTAAAGGTGGCGTACGTTTTATTGAAGCCTTTCTTTGGCAAAATATAGACATTGAGCCCGTTTGACATTTTTTCGTGATAAAGCTCTTCCTGAACCTGATCAAAAGTTATTTTCTCCATCAATCTCCCGCCTCCGTTCCTGTTAGGAAATAGATTGTATCAAGATCAATCTTTTTAGCCACAGCCATAATGTCTTCTTTCGTTGTTTTTTGCATCTCAGTCAGCCACGCTTCAAGGTTGATAGCTGTTTTTGCTATTACATTATGATAAAGTACTTCTTGCAGACCTCTTGGTGTATCAAGTGTTTCGAGCATTTGATTTTGAATGACTGCTTTTGTCTGTGCTATTTCCTCATCGGTGTAGTCCCCGTTTCTCATTGCTTCCATTTGTTCATGGATGATGCTAACTGCCTGGTCATAGTTCTTTAAATCAATGCCTGACATCACCATCATTAACCCTTTGTGGCTTTCTAAACGACTAGCAGCATAATAGGCAAGGCTTGCTTTTTCACGGACGTTGATGAATAACTTAGAATGTGAAAAGCCGCCGAATATCCCATTAAAAACTTGAAGATCAAAATAATCAGGATCACCATAAACAATGTTTGTTCGATAGCCAATATTTAATTTACCTTGTTTTACGTCTTGTTCTTCTTTAATCTCGTTTACTTCAGCCCTTTTGGTTATTCCCTTAGTATTTACCTTTTTCGGTGTTCTGCCTTCAAATTGCAGGAGCTCTCCAGCTAGTTTTTTTACTTCTGCCTCGTTCACATCACCGATAACATACAGGTCCATTTCATCTTCTTGAAAAGCTCTTTTAAAATATTCGTATAAATTCTCCGGTGTAATTTCATCGACATCTGCCGATACTCCATTCACCTGCAGCGCATAGGGTTCACCCTTACACATTTCTTCTAAGAGGCGGACATTAGAGTAGCGCATTTTATCATCAAAAACAGAGTGAATTCTAGACTTAAGTGTACGCTTTTCTTTTTCAACTGTTTTTTGGTCAAAGCCATTTCCGGAAATGTTGGGATTAGTCAAAATTTCCGCTAGCAATTCAAAGCCTTTTTTTAATAAGGGAGTCGAATCGCTCAAAAATTTCTCATTAGCAATTTCCAATGAGAAGCTCATGATATGGTATTCACCTTTTTTTGCTAAATCAACAAATAGTGTCGCACCATATAATTCATCGAGGTAGGACCGAAGTGCCGGTGTTGAAGTATATTTAGCTGAACTGCTTTGGAGCACTTGTGGAAGGAGAGCCCTTTTCGTTACGTCATCATTAGTCAATGGTGCTTTCATTTTCCAAACAAATGTATTCGTTTTGTATTTTTCCGTTTCGATTACATGGAGTTTAAACCCCTGCAATTCTGTGATTTTTTCCTTTGCAGCGTCCATTTACGTTCCTCCTTATCTGATAAAGGTCATACTTAACAATATGTAAACATTTTTATAGTTTTTCCTCAGAAATAAAACATATACTTCTACTATAATTTGCCAAGCATGTTCTATACAAGTATTTACCCTTTAAAAAGCAAAAAGAACCCTCGATTTTTCGAGGGTTCTAAAATTAAATTATCTACTACCTTTAATATAATGCACTCCATCTGCTTTTGGTGCTTCTGCACGACCGATAAAGCCAGTTAGCGCTAATATCGTCAATACATATGGTGCGATAAACAGATAGACGTTTGGAATGTTGCTTAAGAAAGGTAAGCTTGATCCAATAATACTAATACTTTGGGCAAAACCAAAGAATAAGGCTGCACCCATCGCACCAAGCGGATGCCATTTACCGAAAATCATTGCGGCCAACGCCATGAAACCTTGACCGCTGATGGTGGCATGGTTAAAGTTTTGCGAGATAGATTGCGCATACACTCCACCGCCAATTCCACCAAGTGCTCCAGAGATAATAACGCCATAATAACGCATTTTTGTTACATTAATCCCCATCGTATCAGCCGCCATTGGATGTTCACCCACAGAGCGAAGACGTAAGCCGAATGGAGTTTTATAAATAAAGAACCAGGCAATAACAGCGACAATAATCGCTACAAATGAAGTCCAATACGTGTTTTGGAAAAATATCTCTCCAATGTATGGTATCTTTTTCAGAACTGGAATATCGACTTTACCAAAACTATGCTTTATTATATCTGTTTCACCTTTATCATAAATTAACTTGACTAGGAACATGGTTAACCCGACTGCCAGCAAGTTAATCGCTACCCCGGAAACCGTATGGTCCGCACGGAAGGTAATCGCTGCGACCGCATGCAGAATGGAGAAAATAGCACCAGCTGCCATCGCAACCAATAAAGCAATCCAAGGTGTCGCACTTCCAAAGGTATCAGAAAATGTTAAGTTAAAGACAATTGATGAGAATGCTCCAATAACCATTAAACCTTCTAGACCGATATTTACAACCCCAGAACGCTCGGAGAAAACTCCTCCTAATGAAGTGAAGACTAGTGGGGCTGCCCATAATAATGTTGACGGAACAACAATCATTAATATTTGCATTAAACTTAAGCCGCTATGTCCATTAGAAGCGGTGGCAAGAACAGTGTTTGATAGAGAAAATAATAATCCACTCATCTTACTTCACCTCCTTTTTGCTGAATCGTTCAAGAACAATCCTTATGATGTAGCTTGATGCGACGAAGAACACAATCAAGGCAATGATGATATCAACTAATTCTTTTGGCACCCCTGCAAGCGGCATCGATAAGGCACCAATTTTTAAAATACCAAATAATAAAGCTGCGAAGAATACCCCAAGTGCCGTGTTGCCGCCCAATAAGGCAACGGCGATTCCGTTAAATCCAACACCGGTAAACCCGCCTTGAACAGCCATATAACCGAAAGTACCTAACCCTTCCATCGCACCGGCAACTCCGGCAAAACAGCCGGAAATGACCATGGATAGAATAATATTTTTATTTACATTCATCCCGGCATAATGAGCGGCATCCTGATTGAAACCAACGGCACGTAATTCATAGCCCCTTGTTGTTTTCTCTAATAGGAACCACATGATAAAACAACAAATAATGGCAACGATAATACCCCAGTGAATCGAAGACCCAGTAGTAAGGTTTGACAGCCAGTCAGAACGTAAGGATGCAGTTTCATGAATCTTCGCGGTTTTTGATGAACCTTGGTTCATTTTCGTATTTACAATGTAGTTAACGGTGTGCAAGGCAATATAATTCATCATGATCGTAACAATAACCTCATGGACGCGGAAACGAGCCTTTAACAATCCTGGAACGAAGGCCCAAAGACCACCGGCTATCATTGCTGCCAAAATGGCTAGCGGTAAATGAATAATTGCAGGCAGGTCGAAGGTTACTCCAACCCAAACAGCTGCAAGCCAGCCAACAATAAATTGACCTTCAACCCCAATATTAAATAAGCCAACCCGAAAGGCAAAGGCCACGGCAAGACCTGCTAAAATATATGGTGTTACCTGTCTAACGACCTCACCAATTTGATACACATCCCCGAAAGCACCCTGTCCTAAGGCAATAAATGCATCTACTGGATTGTATCCACTCACAAGCATGATGATTGTTCCAAAAATGATCCCTAATACCACCGCAAAAATAGGTGTCAAAATATTAATTAAGCGTTTAGACATGTGTTCCTTCCCCCGCTTCTTTTCGATTCGAGCCTGCCATTAACAATCCGAGCTCTTGCTCTGTCGTTTCTTTTGGATCGACAACGGCAACAATTTGACCTTCATAAATGACAGCAATCCGATCACTGACATTGATAATTTCATCCAACTCGAATGACACTAGTAAAACAGCTTTTCCATTATCACGCTGTTCAATTAACCGTTTATGAATAAATTCAATCGCACCCACATCCAGTCCACGTGTCGGTTGTGCCGCAATTAATAAATCCGGGTTTCTATCCACTTCGCGGCCAATGATTGCTTTTTGTTGATTTCCGCCGGAAAGAGCCCGTGCTAAAACATATTCACTTGGTGTCCGCACATCAAACTCTTTGATTAGTGCTCTCGCTTTATTGTAAATTTCCTTAAAGTTCAAGATCCCGTTTTTCGAAAATGGCCGTTTATAATAGGTTTGCAAAACCATGTTCTCGCCGATTGGGTAATTCAAAACTAACCCATGCTTATGGCGATCTTGAGGAATATGGCCAATTCCCGATTCGGTGATTTTCCTTGTAGAAAGGCCAAACAACTCTTTTCCATTCAACATGACGCTGCCTTTTTCTGCCTTTCTTAATCCGGTAATCGCTTCGATAAATTCAGATTGTCCATTACCATCAATTCCGGCAATCCCAACAATTTCACCCGCACGAACAGATAAGTTCAATCCGTTGACAACCGTTACACCACGAGAATCCTTTACTACTAAATCTTTAATATCCAAAACATCTTGTTTTGGGGCGGCCGGTGATTTTTCTGTTTTAAAATCAACCTCACGGCCGACCATTAGGCTGGCCAATTCATTGGGATTCGTTTCACTAACGTTAACGGTCCCAATCCCTTTTCCTTTTCGAATGACCGTACAACGGTCGGCAACTTCCATAATTTCTTTCAATTTATGAGTAATAAGGATAATCGATTTACCCTCTTTAATAAGCGTCTTCATAATTTGAATAAGTTCTTTTATCTCTTGTGGAGTTAGTACAGCTGTTGGTTCGTCAAAAATTAAAATCTCAGCTCCACGATAAAGTGTTTTTAATATTTCTACCCGTTGCTGCATTCCAACAGTAATATCTGAAATTTTTGCTTGGGGGTCAACGGCCAGTCCATAACGTTCAGAAATGTCGCGAACTTCTTTCTCAGCCCGTTTAAGGTTGATTTGTCCGCCACTGGTAATTTCTTTACCAAGAATAATGTTCTCTGTAACCGTGAACTTATCAACAAGCATAAAATGCTGGTGAACCATCCCGATTCCAAGCTCGTTGGCAATATTCGGGTTGGAAATGTGTACAGGCTTTCCCTTTACACGAATCTCACCTTGTTCCGGTTGATATAAGCCGAAAAGAACATTCATTAATGTTGATTTTCCTGCACCATTTTCACCGAGTAAAGCATGAATTTCTCCCTTTTTTAATTGAAGGGTAATGTTATCATTCGCGACGAAATTGCCAAATTCCTTACGAATGTTGAGCATTTCAATTACAAATTCCATCTTTTCTCACTCCCTGTGATAAGATAAAAGGAAATTATGACCAATAGTAGTAAGAGGTCAGACCTTTCCAAGTTTTAAAAAAACAGGGAATTTCTCCCCACTAAAATCTTAAATGAAAAGTAGAAAGTAGGTTTCTACTCTTCAGTTAGGATTTTCATTAAGAAGGAATAAGCGGGCAGGTAACATTCCCGCTTATTCCTCAGTTGTATTATTTTGCGCTAAATGTTTTTAATTCATCACGAGTTCCAGGAACTTTTACAGCGCCAGATTTAATCTTTTCAATCCATTCTTTTACGGCTTTATCGATTGCATCTTTATTTGCTGCTTTAGCATTGATAGGAGCTAAACCAACACCATCTTCTTGCAAGCCATAGATAGCCGATTCGCCGCCTGGGAATTTCCCATCTTTCGCTTTATTTGCTATGTCAACAACTGCAACGTCAACGCGTTTAATCGCAGATGTTAGAACTACATCAGGACCCATTTCGTTTTGGTCACGGTCTACACCAATTGCCCAAATTTCACGTGCTGAATCCTTTTTCTTTAAGTCACCAGCTTCTTTGAATAAACCGTTTCCAGTTGCACCGGCAGCGTGGAAGACGACGTCTGCACCTGAAGCGTACATTGTAGAAGCGATGGTTTGACCAAGCTCGGCTTTGTCAAATGCACCTGAATATTTAACATCAACTTTTACTTCTGGTTTTGCAGCTTGAACGCCTGCTAAGAAACCAGCTTCAAAACGTTCAATAACTGGGATTTCCATACCGCCAATGAATCCGATATGATTCGTTTTTGTTGTAAGAGCTGCCGCTACACCAGCAAGGAAAGCTGCTTCTTGCTCTTTGAAAAGAACACTGGCAACGTTTGGTTGTTTCACTTCATCATCGATGATGGCAAAGTTTGTTTTGGGTTGTTGTTTTGCGATTCCATCAACCGCATCATGCATTAAGAAGCCGATACCATATACTAAATCAAAGCCTTTACGAGCAAGAGAATTCAAGTTTGTTGTGTAATCAGCATCGGAAGTGGATTGAAGGTAATCAAATCCGCCTTGACCTTTTTTCAAGCCGTTGTCTGCACCAAACTTTTTTAGACCTTCCCAAGCAGATTGGTTAAATGACTTGTCATCAACACCACCAACGTCAGTAACCATCGCTACAGAAAATGCTTTTTCTTTGTCTCCACCTTTAGATGTATCAGAGTCTTTGTTCGTATCACTTTTTCCACAAGCACCTAAAAGTGTTCCAGCAGCAAGAACTAGTGATAGCGCCATTCCAATTTTACGCTTTTTCAAGGTATTGTACCCCCTATGAATTATGTTTGATTTAGTAGAAAAGTTTTAAAGCAAGTCTGGGTGCGTTTTCATTTAGGAAGAAAAAATTTTAAGTACGCTTCCTTAATACGTGAAAACTAAATTTGTCCGCTTTAAAATAGTTTACCGAAAATAGAATTGGTTCATCTGTTTCGTTGAAATGCATTTGTTTTAAAACTAACAATGCTGTTTCAGGATCACATTCTAAGATGGGGGAAATTTTTTCATGATAGCCTATTGGCTCGATTTGGGCAACCGCGTATGTAATTCTTCGGTTTGCCTCCTCGTCCAAAATATGGAAGATGGATTCTTCCTCATAGGAAAATGTTTTCGGCAAAAATCGTTCTGGTACCTTGTCGACACAATAGACGACCGGTTCCCCATTTGCGGTTCTAACCCTTTCCATCACGAAAATTTCCTCATCAGCAGAACACGAGAAACGACGAATATCCTCATCGGTAGGACCATGTGTTGATGAGCTTAAGAAAATGGTGCCAGGTTTCATACCAACTTGTTTAATCATGTCAGTGACACTATTAAGCTGCTCAATCCCAGAAGTAAACAGCGGCTTCGCATTAACAAACGTCCCGACACCATGGCGCCTAATGATAACGTTTTCTTCCTCGAGAATACGTAATGCTTCCCGAAGAGTTGCCCTGCTTACGCCAAGCTGTTTAGCAAGATCGAATTCAGAAGGTAATTTTTCTTTTTCTTTGTATACTCCGTGCTCAATATCTTGCTTCAACCGATCAATCACTTGTAAGTATAAATGCCGGTTATCTGACTTTATAGACATGCTGTTTCCTCCAGGCCGTTTCCTAAGACATCAGACATCTGATATCATTCCTACTAATCGAGATTTATAGTAACATTTTTTTTGAGATAAATAAATAGGAATTAAAAATTTCGTCGGAAAAAGTCTGAATAAGCGAAATGTCATAAAGTTGCTGATATTTTTGTAAGAAAATCTGCTATAATATAATATCAAAAATAAACGGAATGGATATTTTAGGATAATAGTAGTGTTTTTCTTTTTTCGGTCATTCACCTCCTAATACTATAGTATCAATTTTTCTGAAAATTAGTATAAAAAAAGAGCCAAACGGCTCTTTTTTTAATGACAGGAAGTATTAATTTTTGACTTTGAGAATTGTCCAGCGCAAGCGTCCCTAGCGGCTAGTGTCCTTCGCGCTCCGCCCTACGATAAGTTAAGCACGAATGCGCCTCCAGCTCTTCGTGTTTCCTTTATCTCAGTTGGAGCGCTCCAGGCCATACGCCGCTGAACAGGGCGCTTGCGCTTTTCTTATGATGACTGTTCTTCTTTTGGTTTGGTTTGTAATACTGCTCTTGGTTTACTTCCTTCATATGGACCTACTACTCCGCGTGCTTCCATTTCATCTATTAGCCGTGCGGCTCTTGTATAACCAATGCGGAAGCGGCGCTGGAGCATGGAAACGGATGCGGTTTGCATTTCTATGATTAACTCAACGGCTTCATCATATAGACTATCATCGACAGCACCTGTTACCTCGGGTATGTCATCAGGAATCATTTCTTCTTGATATTGTGCCTTTTGCTGTGAAATAACAAATTCAACTGTATTTTCAACTTCCTGGTCTGAAAGGAAAGCACCTTGAACCCGGACAGGTTTTGACGCACCTACTGGCAGGAATAACATATCCCCCCTGCCCAGAAGCTTTTCGGCTCCGCCCATATCCAATATTGTTCTAGAATCCGTGGCGCTTGAAACGGCGAAAGCAATTCGTGAGGGAATATTTGCTTTAATCACTCCCGTAATGACATCCACGGATGGTCTTTGGGTAGCAATGATTAAGTGAATGCCCGCAGCACGAGCCATTTGTGCAAGCCGGGTAATCGAGTCTTCCACATCTGATGAAGCGACCATCATTAAATCGGCCAATTCATCAACAATGACGACAATATACGGTAATAACGGCTGCTTGTCATTTTCTTCAAGATTATGCCTTCTAACATGGTCATTATAGCCCTCAATATTACGTGTTCCTGTATGGGAAAACAATTCATAACGTCTTTCCATTTCGCTGACTACCTTCTTTAATGCTTGTGACGCTTTCTTAGCATCAGTAACAACTGGCGCTAACAAATGGGGGATTCCGTTATAAACATTGAGTTCAACCATCTTCGGATCAATCATCATTAATTTAACTTCATGGGGTTTTGCCCTCATTAATATGCTGGTAATGATTCCATTAATGCAGACACTTTTTCCGCTCCCGGTTGCCCCTGCTACGAGTAAATGGGGCATCTTATTTAATTCTGCCAAAACCGCTTCACCAGTTATATCCCTGCCAAGACCGATAAAAAGTTTAGCATCCGGTTTGTCATTTTGGGTAGCCTCTAGAACTTCCCTTAGGGAAACCATTGCCACCTCTGAATTCGGAACCTCAATGCCAATGGCTGATTTTCCAGGAATCGGAGCTTCAATCCGAATATCTTTAGCAGCAAGGGCTAATGCGAGGTCATCACTTAGACTGACAATTTTGCTTACCTTGACACCAACGTCTGGGTGGACCTCATATTTTGTAACAGCTGGGCCTAAATGCACTTGGGTAACACGGGCTTTCACCCCAAAGCTTTGAAACGTCCGTTCAAGCTTTGCGGCATTGGCATGGATTAGTTCATATTCTCCGCTTTGGTCCGTTTTCTTCGGTAACTTTAACAGTCTGAGCGGCGGCAATTCGTAAGCGACATTTTCCACTTCGGTAAACGTGATCGTTGGTGCATCATCATCGTCTTTTTCTTCAGGGGAACTTTTCCTTTCATTCGCTTGCTCTTTTGGATTTTTATCCTTTGGTACCTCTTCTATATAGTCCCTGTCAGCAAAGCTTGAAATAATCGGCTCAGGAATTTTGACTTCTTCCTGCTTAGACTGCTGCCTTCCGTTTATTACAGGTACGCTAGCACCTTTCCTATTTTCTTGTGCTTGTTGTTTCTGAGCTTTCAACTCCGTTTTCCGTTCCTGTTGTTTTTGTTTCCAATCAGACATATCCGTCTTAAAGGCTTGCCATTGATTTTTTGAAAAATCGATCAATGTAATGATAATTTTTCCAATAAAGTCTCCAAACGATTTTCCGGTAAGTAGAATAATGCCGATAATGATAAAGATAAAAGCAATAATTTTCGTGCCTGTTTCTGCAAATAAGTAATGAAATAGCGCATATAATATTGCTCCGAGAATTCCGCCGCCTAAATCTTGTGTGCTTGCTTCTCCTTTAATCTCCATCCGAAATAATTCCCATGTATTTGCGATTACACTTGGGTTCATAAACTTTCCATTGTTCGTCAAGTTATGAAAAAGCGTTACATGACTAAGCAGCAATATCGCCGAAACAAAAAAGTAGCTGCCAACTAACTTTATATGGAAGAAAAAGGGGATTTCCCGTTTCCACATCAAATACACGCTTAATATCAGCAGCCCGATTAATCCCAGCATATACCATTCGCCCATCCAAAAACGGAAAAAGAGAACTGTTGCTTTTCCTACCGCCCCTAGCTTTGCTATCGAAATAATCGCTAGTGCTAATATGGCAAGTGCTGATAATTCATATTGAACGGTCCGTTTTAAATGGATATCTCTCTTTTTTGGTTGTCTTCTCTTTTTTTTGGCCATCTAATCACCTTGTATGTATTATTTATGGTAGTTGTGTTTTTTGAAGAAAAAGGAGAGCAGCCGGATTGGCTGCTCTTGTCTACATATCCTGATTATACCATAATCTACTACTACAATGCGGACAATCCTTCCTGGTTAACGGAAATTTTTGCACCAGGGCAAATCCGTTCATCCATAAAATGTTGGGGGTCGCTGCTAAGAATGCGGACAACCTGAACATTTTGTTGATCAGTAACATCTACCAATAGCGGTATCCCCTGAAAGGTGATCATTTGTTGTTTACTTATCACATCAGCTTCATATGGAAATATTAGTTCATTCGGCATCATCGTATATAAAATCACTGAATCAGCCCCTCATTTTTTTCTTTTTGCAGATCAATCATTTCATTTAACTTCTTCATCGCCTGCCCAAGACCGCCGATATCATCTATTAATCCACATTTTACGGCATCCGCCCCAATGACATTCGTACCAATATCTCTTGTTAAATTCCCTTTTGCGAACATCAAATCTTTAAAAGTCTCTTCGGTTACGTTTGAATGTTTCGTTACAAAATTGACTACCCGCTCCTGCATTTTATCCAAATATTCAAATGTTGCCGGGACTCCAATCACAAGACCTGTTAATCGAATCGGATGAATAGTCATTGTAGCTGTTTCAGTAATAAAAGAATAATCACAGGATACTGCAATTGGCACCCCAATTGAATGGCCGCCGCCTAATACAATCGAGACAGTCGGCTTTGAAAGCGTCGCAAGCATTTCCGAAATCGCCAGACCCGCTTCCACATCGCCGCCAACTGTATTTAAAATAATCAAAACTCCCTCAATCTTAGGGTTTTGTTCAATCGCTACAAGCTGAGGTATTATATGTTCATATTTTGTCGTTTTATTTTGCGGCGGCAGGGCTAAATGTCCTTCAATTTGTCCAATAATCGTCAAACAATGAATTTTAGAATCTTGTGAAAGCTGTGGCACATTTGTTTGTCCAAGCTGCTGAATTTTTTCCATTAAGGCAGAAGGAGCCTTTTCTTCTTTCTGCGGCTCTCCACCTTCCTGGTTGCCAGAATTATTTTTTTGTAAATCATTATTCATCCTATTACTCCCTTCAAGCATGATATATTTTAGTATTTACCTATGAAATGATTTCATGCTTGAAAGAATAAAAGGTACTGGAGCAGTGTCCCAGTACCTTTTTTCTTCATACTTCCATAATAATCGGAAGGATCATTGGTCTTCTTTTTGTTTTTTCATATAAGTACCGGTATAAGTCATCTCTTATTTCTTGCTTTAAGCTTGCCCATTCAAATGAACCTTTCGCACTAACTTTCTCGACGATATCCCGGACTAATTTTGTAGAATCCTCCATCAATTTTTCTGATTCACGAACATAGACAAACCCTCTTGAAATGATTTCAGGTCCGGCCGCAATTTTCTTATCTCGTTTCGTTAAGGTTACAACCACAATGAGAATACCATCTTGGGATAACAGCTTTCTGTCCCGTAATACGATGTTCCCAACATCACCGACACCAATCCCGTCGATGAGGACATTACCGGAGGGAACTTTTCCAGTAATAGACATTTTTCCTTCCTTCCATTCCAAGACATCACCACGGTCAGGAATAAAAATCTGTTCATCTGTCAGACCACACTCGAGGGCCACTTTTCGATGAGCCTTTAGCATCCGATATTCTCCATGTACAGGAATGAAGAATTTCGGTTTCATTAAATTGATCATAAATTTTAACTCTTCCTGGCTGCCATGGCTCGAAACATGAACCGTCCGTTTACCGGATATTACATTAGCTCCGGCTCTAAACAGCATATCAACTGTTTTGAATAAAAATACCTCACTGCCCCTTAGTGGCGAAGCCGCGATTAAAACGGTATCCCCTGTTTGGATATTTAAAAGTTTATGTGTTTGCTTTGCCATTTTCTGCAAGGCCTCAATAGGCTCCCCTTGACTGCCAGTCATTAAGATGACAATTTCACGGTCCTGATATTCCTTTAGCTCACTAATCGAGATAATTAAATCTTCCGGAACTTCTAAGTACCCTAAATCAAGGGCAATATGATAAATTCGTTCAAGACTTTTCCCTACAACTGCAACTTTCCGGCCATTGTCTCTAGCAGCATTAAAAATATGCTGGATACGGTTTATATCTGATGCAAAACAAGCGGCAATTATCCTGCCAGGTGCATTATAAAAGGCATTGGACAATTCTCGTTCAATAATTGCTTCAGATGTTGTATAGCCCGGTTTTTCAGCTTCGGTACTATCAGACAATAAACATAAAACCCCTTGGTCACCAATGGCTGCCATTTTACCAATTTCCGGTTTATAAAGCTTGGTGGCCGCCTGATCAAATTTAAAGTCGCCAGTATAAACGATAATTCCTTCAGAAGTATGAAGACAGATTCCGACTGAATCAGGAATACTATGATTTGTTCGAAAAAAGCTTACATTTGCAGAATCAAATTCTACAAGTGAATCCGAATCAACTTCAATGAAATTTGCCTTCCGGTTAAAAGCCTGCTCCTTTAGCTTTGCATTTGCAAGCGCAAGGGTTAGTTTCGTCCCGTAGATGGGCGCATCGACATGGCTAAGAACGAAGGAAAGTGCACCTATATGGTCTTCATGTCCGTGTGATAAAAAAATGGCCTTTATCCGTTCCTTATTATCTTTTAAATACGTTATATCAGGAATAACCATATCGATGCCAAGCATTTCTTCCTCGGGGAACATTAAGCCCGCATCAATGATAAATATGTCCTTGTCCACTTCTACAAGGTACATATTCTTTCCGATTTCTCCTATACCACCAAGTGAAATGACCTTAATGGAATTATTTTTTTTCTTTATCAATTTCTCTTTCCTCCTATGCTGGGTTGACCCGATCGAAATCAGTTATAATTATTATACTTGATTTCTGAAAATCTTTACAACTTAATTAGCTATATTAACCAGGAGGAAAAAAATAAGAGCCAACCGTTTCGGTTAGCTCTTGCTTTTATTTCTTATTTAATATCGAAATTAAGGTTGCACGCTCTTGTTCGGTTAAGCCAACAAGCGGCAGTCTTACAGAGCCAACATCCAATCCCGCTACCTGCAGCGCAGTCTTAACAGGAGCCGGACTTGGAGCAGCAAATAAGCCCTGCATAATCGGAAGCAAATGCTGATGTAATAACGCTGCCTTTCGATTCTCGCCATCAAAAAACGCTTTAACCATTTCCTGCATTTCATTGCCAATCACATGTGAAGCAACCGAGACAATCCCCACTCCGCCAATGGACAGAACGGGGATTGTTAAGCCATCATCACCGCTATATAAAACAAAATCGTCGTCTGTATTAGCAATAATGTGCGTCATTGCATTTAAATCCCCGCTTGCTTCCTTTACAGCAACAATATTTGCTATCTTTGAAAGGCGGATTACGGTCTCTGGAAGGATATTTACTGCCGCCCTTCCTGGAATATTATAAACCATTAGCGGAAGTGTAGTGGCTTCAGCGACTGCTTTAAAATGCTGAAATAGACCTTCTTGATTTGGTTTATTATAATAGGGAGCTACCGCCATAATCGCATCCACACCAAGCTCCATAGCTTTTTTTGTCAATTCAATCGAGGCATAAGTATTATTGCTTCCCGTACCAGCAATCACTGGAATTCTCTTATTAACAACTTTTACAATATGATCAAATAATGCCAGCTTTTCTTCCTTAGATAATGTTGGAGATTCTCCAGTTGTTCCGGCAACAACGAGAGAATCTGTTCCATTTTCAATTAAATAATTGACCAATTGAGTGGTCTTCGCAAAGTCAATATGCCCTTTTCTATCAAAAGGGGTGACCATTGCCGTAGATACACGCCCGAAATGAACCATTTTTTCCTACTCCTTTCGATACAGACAGCTAGCTTCATCAGCCAATGTATCCTTTAATTTCCATTCAAGAAAGGTTATTTTTTAAGATAACCCTTATAGATCTGCAAGATTGTATTCAAAAGTTTCCTCTTCTAATTGAAAGGCATCATGCAGGGCATTGACGGATTTAACTAAGTCATCCTGCTTAACCAGCACCCAAATGGTTGTATGGCTGTCCGCAGATTGTAAAATACGAATTCCCTGGTCGGAAAGGGCCGTGACGATTTTCGAGGCTACCCCTGGTACACCTGCTATCCCTGCACCAACAACAGAAACCTTCGCACAATGGCGTTCAATAACGGGGTCATGACCCAATTCATTTAAGACTTGGATAGCCCTGTCTGTCATTTCTTCTGTAACCGTATAAATCACACCGCTTGGCGAAATATTGATAAAATCTACACTGATTTTTTCAATAGCCATCGCTTTAAACACCTCTGACTGCAGATAGTATTGATCTTTTTTGGCAAAAACCCTTATTTGGGTGACATTTGAAACATGGGCAATCCCTGTTACCATACGTTCCCTGACATCACTGCCGCGATTATTCCTATTTAATGTCGTTACCAATGTACCGAGGGCTTCAGAGTAAGTGGAGCGAATGCGAATCGGCACTTTTGCCTGCATCGCAATTTCTACCGCTCTTGGGTGAATGACCTTTGCACCTTGATAGGCCATATTACAAACTTCTGTATAAGTAACAACTGCAAGCGGACGTGCATTTTCAGCAATTCGCGGATCAGCGGTCATAATCCCTTCCACATCGGTAAAAATATCAATCCATTCGGCATTAAGGGCCGCACCTAGAGCTGCCGCTGAGGTATCACTGCCCCCGCGGCCTATGGTCGTAATGTCACCATTTTTGGCAGCCCCTTGGAATCCAGCAACAATAACTACATCATTATGCTCTAATTCCCTTAGTAGCCTGTCACATTTCATTTCATTGATTTTTGCATTGGTATGGTCGTTATTGGTCCTAAACCCTGCTTGCGCTCCTGTTAAAGCCACGGCCTTTATGCCGCTCTCCACTAGCATATTTGCAAAAACGACACTAGAAATAACCTCACCACAAGACAATAATAAATCATGTTCTCGTTTTGAGATTTTACTTAAATTACCGCCGATTAATGATAATAAGGTGTCGGTTGCATAGGGGTCACCTTTTCTCCCCATTGCGGAAACAACAACTACTACCTTATAACCTTCTGCTAAGGCCCTTTTGATATGACCTTCTGCATGTTTCCTGCTTTTCTCATCTTTGACAGATGTACCGCCAAATTTTTGGACAATAATTTTCATGGTACCACCTTTTTGGATATAACGTTATTTTACTAACCCTAATTTAACCAAACTCTCGGCAATTTGAACTGAATTCCATGCCGCCCCTTTAAGAAGGTTGTCGGATACTACCCACATGTGGAATCCGCGGTCTTCATCGATGTCTTTTCTAATCCGTCCGACAAAGACATCGTTTTTCCCAACGCAATTTGCCGGCATTGGATATACTTGATTTTCCGGATCATCCTGTAAAACAATACCTGGTGCATCCTTTAATAATGCTTTAATATCATTCGCACTTACATCCTCCGCTTCAATTTCAAAATAAACAGATTCTGAATGTCCAACAGCAACTGGAAGACGGACGCACGTTGCCGAAACCTGTAATTCCGGCATATTCATAATTTTCTTTGTTTCATTAATCATTTTCATTTCTTCAAATGTATAGCCGTTTTCTTGGAACTTATCAATTTGCGGAATGGCATTAAAAGCAATTTGATAATGATTCTTATCAGATTTCACCGGTAAAAGCTTCGGTTCAAATGTTTCTTTATTAAGAATAGACTTTGTCTGTTCCAGTAATTCTTCCACTGCAGCAGCCCCGGCACCTGAAACCGCTTGATAGGTTGAGACGATCACCTTTTTTAACCCATATTTCTGACGAACTGGTTCTAAGGCTACTACCATTTGAATCGTTGAACAGTTTGGGTTTGCAATAATTCCATTATGGTGAAGCAAGTCCGCTTCGTTTACCTCAGGAACAACCAATGGTTTATCCTCATCCATTCTAAAGGCGCTAGTGTTGTCCACGACGATGGCACCACGTTTAACTGCTTCATGAGCAAGTTCCTTTGATACACTGCCGCCCGCACTGAATAAAGCAATCTCGACACCTTCAAAGCTCTCAGGCTTCGCTTCCTGAATTGTATATTCTTGACCATTTACATTCACTCTTTTCCCTGCCGAACGGGCTGAGGATAAGAGGGTAAGTTCTTTAATTGGAAAATTCTCTTTAATTAGGGTTTGAATCATTTGTTGTCCGACTGCTCCTGTTGCCCCTACAACCGCAACATGAAATCCATTGTGCTCGCTCATTACATGTTCTCCCTTCAATCTTTCACCTGTATAATGACTGGTCATTTCGTTTTTAAATATATCATCAGCGGGAGACACCCCCCACTGATGAATAGTTAATTTATTTTAACATATTCCTTTTAAGAAATAACCTTTTTTGAAATATTGGGGGAGAACTAGTCACTGTCTTTATACCTTTCGACTAGTACGGGCTGAATCTGTCTGCCTTCAATTGCTGCTTCAACTGTTTCAGATAGCAGCGTCATCCTCGCAACCATTGAATTTGGCTTTTTCACCGGATCATCCTGCCCATAGGGAATAAAATAGATATTTTTCGTTGCCATTAACCTCATTAAATTTACGCCATTTAAACCAAGTGCATCATTCGTTGAAATACCAAGTACGACTGGCTTTAAATTTCTAAGCGTGGCTTTGGCTGCCATTAAAACGGGACTGTCGTTCATCGCATTAGCAAATTTACTCATTGAGACACCTGTTAAAGGGGCAATTACCATACAATCAAGCGGGATTTTCGGTCCTAAAGGCTCTGCCTTGACGATGGAATCAATAACCTTATGTCCTGTTAAATCTTCAATCCTCTCAATCCAATCTTCCCCTTTACCAAAGCGGGTTTCTGTATTTTTAACCGTAAAAGTTACCACTGGCATTACCTCTGCGCCGGCCTGAACTAATTTTTCAATTTCCGGAAATACAGCATCATACGTACAATGTGAGCCTGTTAGGCCAAAGCCAATCCTTTTACCCTTTAAACTCATTTCACTTTCCCCTTTCGCTTTCTTACATCATCTTGAAGCAGCTGGGCTAGGACATTTGCCAGGATTTGACCGGCTGTTTTTGGAGCCACAATTCCTGGAAGTCCAGGGGCAAGTAATGCCTTTATTCCCCTTTTTTCCGCATATCTAAAATCAGTCCCACCAGGTTTTGAGGCAAGGTCAATAATAAGTGAATGGGCAGGCAATTTCGATATTACCGTAGCCGTAACAATTAAATGTGGAGCCGTGTTAATTAAAATATCGATATCCTTCACTTCATTCACTAAATCATTTAAATGGAAGGGGGTTAAGCCCATTTCCGTGATTCTTGCTAAATGTTCACTTTTTCTAGCTCCTACCTTCACCTTTGCTCCAAGTGCGGCAAAGGTTCTCGCCACACTCATCCCCACTCTCCCTAAGCCTAATATGGCAATATTTGAGCCATGGATCGTGAAATCGGTATGCTGGATGGCCATCATAATCGTTCCTTCTACCGTTGGGATTGAATTATAGATGGCAACATCATCCCGCTCGAATAACTGGATTAAAGGTCGTTTGCTCTTGGTTGTAATTCCATTTAAATACGAATTACTAATCCCTGAATAAATCGTACAATGTTCAGGAGTTTTTTCTAGTATATCTCCTGTTATAATCACCTTTTCACTTGAAAAAATTGTTTCCACCTGGCCTTCAAGATCTGTACCTGGTACAGGTAAAATAAGAGCATCCATATTTGAAAAATTGACTTCTTCTAACTTTTCCTTGACTGCACCGGTGAAGGCATGGTCAAGCTGTTCAAAACCAATCAGCGATATTCTCGCATCTAATTCGGTTAACTTGCGGATAATTTCCAGCTGTCTGGCATCCCCGCCAATCACGGCTATTTGCATCCCTGTCAGCATGAAAACATTCACCTTCTTTTTTAAAAATCCAACTAGGAATTCTTTTTAATTGTCTAGCACCTGCTTTTCTTCTTATCACTTCACCATCTTATGTAAGTACGCTTCAATCGGTGAGTTTTCCACCTTTAGTAAACAAAAAAAAGCCCAAGCAAATGATGTTTGGGCTTTTTTTAGTTCCTTAATCCTCTTCAGGCACATCAATAATGATCATGTCAGCACCTATTTTCTTTATATGCTGCCATGGTACTCTGACTTCCTCGCCTTGCTTCCGAAAGCCAAACCATTTTAATGAAGGAATTAGCAGTGCCTGTATTTGACCAGTTCCTTCATTAATTTCTAAATCTGTATGGCCCAGCACACCCAATCGCTCTGCTCTTTTTACATCGACAATTTCTTTACCGCTTAATTCACTAAGCCTCATCCAAAAGCCCCCCTTCTTCAACCCCTTTTCTACTAGTTTATAAGGGGAAGTCCTAATTTAGACTAAAGAAAAAACAGTTCGAATACCGAACTGTTTTTCTTAAGAAAGGAATGTATAAAATTTTTACTTTGAGAATTGTCCAGCTCCAGCG
>NZ_BCVP01000002.1 GCF_001591805.1 Neobacillus novalis NBRC 102450
GCCGCTGACCAGGGCGCTTGCGCTTTTCTTATTACGATAAATTATTAGGAAATTCTCCATCAGGACTAATCAAGGTAACAGAATATTTGTCCGTAAACACGGCTCTTGCCATGTCGTCCACACTTTTCTTCGTCACTACATCAATCTGCTCAATAATTTCATCGAGGGAACGATGGCGTCTTAATAGGAGTTCATTTTTGCCATTACGGCTCATTCGGCTATTTGTGCTTTCTAAACTTAACATCAAACTGCCTTTAAGCTGTTCTTTACTATTTGTTAATTCTTTCTCGGTAATTCCATTTTGCTTTAATTTCTCAAGTGTCTCTTGGATCGTTTCAAATAAAACATCCAGCTGTTTTGCACCCGTTCCGCCATAAACAGTGACGATTCCACTATCCTTATAGGCAGAATGGTAAGAGAATACGGAGTAAGCTAAGCCTCTTTGTTCACGGACCTCTTGGAATAGTCTCGAGCTCATGCTGCCGCCCAAAATATTATTTAGCGTAATTAAACTATACATGTCCTCATGACCAACCTTAAGCCCTTCAAAACCAATACATAAATGGGCCTGCTCCGTCTCCTTTTTCCTTGATATTCGATTAGAATGAAAAACAGGAACATTTTCGGGGTTTTCCTTTGAGCCGCCCTCGTAGCTTCCAAAATATTTTTCAACTTCCTGAATAAAAGCCTCTGAGATATTACCTGCAATTGAAATAACCACATTTTCAGGAGTGTATCTTTCATGGATATATTCTCTGAGTGTGTCACCAGTAAATGTGTTTAATGTTTCTTCTGTCCCAAGAATCGGGTATCCAAGTGGATGATTTTCAAAAACAGCTCTGCTAAGTAAATCATGGACGATATCATCCGGTGTATCTTCGTACATTTTTATTTCCTCTAAAACAACGTTTTTCTCCTTTTTTAATTCCGCTTCAACAAAAGTAGAATTAAAAAACATATCTGCTAGCACATCTAAGGCAAATTGAGAATGTGTATCAAGAACCTTGGCATAATAGCATGTATATTCCTTAGAGGTAAAGGCATTAACCTGACCGCCAATGCTATCAAAAGATTCAGCAATGTCCTTTGCAGAACGCGTGGCAGTACCTTTAAAAAACATATGCTCTAGGAAATGGGAAATACCATTGTTTTGTGGATTCTCATCTCTAGAACCAGTTCCAATCCATACACCAATGGCAACGGATCGTACGGTAGGAATATTTTCTAATACAATTCTTACTCCATTTTGGCAAGTGTATTTATTAATCATCGACTTCCTCCTGTCTATACACAGCAGATGCTACTACTCCAATTATTTATTATACTTTCTAGAAGTTATTTTCTCCAATTTTAAGAGATATCTTCCTTAAATTATTTAATGATTCTTTCCTCATTCATTAATTCTGAGACCGTACCGATTTTTAAATTCCTTTGCTCGATTAATTTAATTAATTGCTCGAGTGAGTTTGCTGTCGATGCAGTCGGATGCATCAGCACCATGGAACCGTTATCAATTTTTGACATGACACGATTAATCAGGGCTTCAGGAGTGGGCTTTTTCCAATCCACTGTATCGACTGTCCACATTACGGTTTTCATATTTAATTCATGAGCGACTTTTATGGTCTCATCCCGATAACTGCCGCTAGGCGGAGCGAACCAGAAACATTTCGCACCAGTCGCTGCTTCAATGATTTCATTCGTTTTCTTTATTTGTTCCCTAGCCATAGGAGCTGTCAGCCGCTTCATATCCGGATGTGAATACGAATGATTTCCTACCTCATGTCCAGCACTCACGATCATTTTTGCGAGGTCTGGATTTTCTTTCACCCAATTTCCTTCTAGAAAAAAACTAGCTGTTACATGATGCCTTTTCAGGGTTGCAAGCATTTCTGATAAATATTCATTTCCCCATGCAACATTAATAATGAAGGATACCATTGGTTTTTCCGGATGGCCTTTATATATCGGCGAGGGAGGCAATTCGTCAAGATGCACCTGTGGTTTTGTTTGGATAAACACCAGTTTCTTTTCGTCAAAAACTTGCTTTTTTTTCATATTTTTATAAGAAGCTTCAAGATCAACTTCAAGTCCGTTATATCCGGGAATAGCCTTCCAAACCCTATCTATTTTCGCATCTGAAGGTGGGATTTCATATGTAGAAGCATGTTTAATGATACTTTGATAAAGAGGATCTGACTGCTTTGCTGCTGGAAGTGCTGATTGCTTTATTGAAGCAACATACTTGTTCACAATTGGATTGTTAACTAATATCCATGCAGCCAAACCTAAACTTAAAAAAATCCAAACCTTTTTCATCTACCTTTCCCCCCTTCCATACACTTTATGTATCGAAGGGACAAGGTAGAACAGAAAAGCCGACGTCCCAGTGAAAGGCTTTTAATACATGAAAAAAGTCAGGGTGTGTGCCCCGACTTACTGGTGTTTCCTGCCTTTAAAAGCCTGAGTCAACTATTACTGGTTTTCTTCAGCCTTTTCGCGCTGTTCCTTCAGGACCGCTTTACGTGATAGATTCACACGGCCTTGTTTATCAATTTCGGTTACCTTAACTAAGAATTGATCGCCAATTTTAACAACATCCTCCACTTTTCCTACCCGCTCTTCAGCAAGCTCCGAAATATGGACGAGTCCGTCTTTTCCGGCAAAAATTTCAACGAAGGCACCAAATTTTTCAATCCGTTTTACCTTGCCAAGGTACATTTCTCCGACTTGAACCTCACGAACAATATCTTCAATGATTTTCTTCGCTTTTTGATTCATCTCTTGGTTAGTCGAGGCAATAAAAACAGTACCATCTTGCTCGATATCAATCTTCACGCCTGTTTCTTCAATAATTTTATTGATTTGTTTTCCGCTCGGCCCAATGACATCACGGATTTTATCTGGGTTAATTGTCATCGTTAAGATTTTTGGTGCAAACTGGGAAAGTTCTGGCCTTGGTTCCGTAATGGTAGCAAGCATAGAATCTAAAATATGCATTCTTCCAACTTTTGCTTGCTGTAAGGCTTCTTCTAAAATTTCGCGGGAAAGACCATCGATTTTTATATCCATTTGCAGCGCTGTAACACCTTTTGCTGTTCCTGCGACTTTAAAATCCATGTCTCCTAGATGATCTTCCATCCCTTGAATATCAGATAATACAGTATAGTGCTCTCCTGATTTAACAAGACCCATGGCAATACCAGCGACAGGCGCTTTAATCGGCACACCTGCATCCATCATCGCCAACGTACTTGCACAAATACTTGCCTGAGAAGTTGAACCATTGGATTCCAGAACCTCAGAAACAAGGCGGATCGTATATGGAAAATCCTTTTCAGATGGAATAATCGGTTCAAGGGCACGTTCACCCAAGGCACCATGGCCAATTTCACGACGGCCCGGTCCGCGGATTGGGCCTGTTTCCCCTACACTGAATAGAGGGAAGTTATAATGATGCATGAATCGTTTCTCTTCTTCAATTCCTAAACCATCAAGAATTTGTACATCACCCATTGCTCCAAGCGTACAAATACTTAAAGCCTGCGTTTGTCCACGCGTAAATAATCCTGACCCATGGGTACGAGGTAATATACTTACTTGTGACGATAATGGTCGGATTTCATCAATTTTACGGCCATCTGGACGGATTTTTTCCACCGTTATTAGGCGGCGGACTTCACCTTTAACCATCTTGTCCAAAATTTGTTTGACTTGTTTCAAATCTTCAGCTGTTGCTTCTTGTTCTTCATATTTAGCCAAAACTTGGTTTTTAACTTCTTTGATGGCATCTTCACGGGCATGCTTTTCCTGAACCTGGATCGCACTGATCATTTCTGATTCGCACATTTCTCTTATTTCAGCTTCAAGCCTTGCATCTAATTCATACAAGGAAATTTGTCTTTTTTCTTTGCCAACTTCAGCGACAATTTTTTCTTGGAATTCAATTAATCGTTTAATTTCATTGTGACCAAACATAATGGCTTCAAGCATGATTTCCTCTGGAACTTCTAAAGCCCCGGCTTCAACCATGTTAATCGCATCTTTTGTACCTGCTACTGTTAAATGAATGTCACTTTGTTCTGCCTGTTCAACCGTTGGGTTAACGACAAATTCTCCATTGATACGTCCGACAACAACACCGGCAATTGGTCCCTCAAACGGAATATCTGAAGTACTTAGCGCCAACGATGAGCCGAACATTGCAGCCATTTCAGTCGAACAATCCTGATCCACACTCATAACAATGCTAATTACTTGAACATCATTACGGAATCCATCCGCAAAAAGCGGGCGAATCGGACGATCGATAAGGCGGCTGGCTAAAATAGCCTTTTCACTTGGACGGCCTTCTCGTTTAATAAACCCTCCAGGAATCTTACCAACAGCATACAACCGTTCTTCATAGTTAACTGTTAATGGGAAGAAATCCAAGTTTTTAGGTTCTTTGGAAGCTGTTGCGGTACTTAATACGGCTGTATCACCATAGCGAACCATTACTGCCCCGTTTGCCTGCTTTGCCAATTGACCGATTTCGACGGTTAACTTGCGCCCCGCCCAATCCATCGAATATTCATGTTTTGTTTGTTCCATAATTTTACCCCTCTCCATCTAAATCACTTAGGAGGATGATGCGAAATATGACTATCCCGCTGTACTCATCTTACTAAAGATAGCTTATATTAAAAAAGCCATGAAAGCTTATTATATAAATTCAAATTACTTATAGTATGCACATAATTGTTCTGACTTAAAATATGTATAAAAAATTTTAACCTAATAAAAAAGCGGGAAAATTCCCGCTTCTGTAGACTAACGACGTAGACCAAGCTTATTAATTAACACACGGTAACGTTGAACGTCTTTATTACGTAGGAAAGTCAAAAGATTACGACGTTTACCAACCATTTTCAAAAGACCACGGCGTGAGTGGTGATCTTTCTTGTGTGTACGTAAGTGCTCGTTCAAATTGTTAATTGATTCAGTAAGGACAGCGATTTGAACTTCTGCAGATCCAGTGTCGCTCTCATGAGTTTTGTACTCATTGATAAGTTCATTTTTACGTTCTTGAGTGATTGCCATCCGGATTCACCTCCTAGTTTTCTATCCCCAGTTACCGAGCAAGCGTCGGTGACTCGACTTGCCAAGCAAAGGTTGTTTTCAATACGTAGTTAAGAATACATTGTTTTACGCCAAAAAGCAAGTAAAAACCTCATTATCTTGTAAGAAATACTTCATAATGGAAGCAATCTCAGGAAGATTGTCGATTCTTTTCAAAGTAATCTAAGGCATTTTGCTTATCCTTCTCTAGTTGAGTAACGAGTTCTTCTATACCTGAAAATTTTTGTTCTTTTCGTAAATATGGATGCCATTCGATAACCACTTCATTTCCATAAATCTCACGGTTAAAGTCAAACAGATGGACTTCCACAGATAGCCTTGTAGCTTCCTTATTAAATGTTGGTTTGTATCCCACATTACAAACACCATCATGCCAATCATGATCTACTTTCATTCGTACTGCATAAACACCGGTAGGTGGTACAATATATGCCTCATTTAAGTCGATGTTCGCCGTTGGAAAACCAATTGTCCGGCCCCGTTTATCCCCATGTATGACCGTTCCTGTCGTCGTATAGAACTTTCCAAGAAGAGGAGGAAGCTGTATTGTTTTTCCTTCTTTCAGGAGATTACGGATTCTAGTTGAACTAACCTTTTCGTTATCTTGCACAAATTTTGCTACTACTGTATGAGAAAACTGATCTCTTGAATGGAATGGCAAGGTTTCCATTGTTCCTTTACCCATTCGTCCATATGTAAAATCAAATCCAGCGACAACATGGTGTACATTAAGCCCGATTATATATCGATCAATGAATTCCTGCGGAAGCAGATTGGCAAATTCAGCGCTGAAATGGACGATAAATAGAAAATCGATTCCTAAGCCGTTAATAATGTTAATTTTTTCCTCTAGAGGTGTTATATACTGTACATGTTTTCTGCCTTTTCCTAACACGACCGATGGATGCGGGTCAAATGTCATGACCGCACTGTGAAGTCCCGCATTCTCCGCTTGCTTTTTGGCCTCAAGGATTACCTGCCTGTGGCCGCGATGAACTCCATCAAAATAGCCAAGAGCCATTGCTAATGGCGGAAATTCCTTATTTATGTTATATGGAAAACTAAGCCTTATTATTTCCAAATGAAACTCACCTTTTCTTTTGCGGTAACCTTTTATTCTATCTCGTTTCTTAAAACCTTAACTGGTTTAAGCAGATCTGGCTTATTGGGATGTTTTGCATAAATCGCCAGTGCCAGGCCATCCTTAGTTTCTGCAATAATAGGTCCGTTACTAGTGTTTAAATATTCAGGTATTGGCAAAAGTGCACCATTTTTCACTTTCTCTGCTACTTTATCATTAATCAGTAATTTCGGCAAATGAGAAAGTGCTGTTTCTAATGGTCTTAAAACGGTTGATATGTTCCCAGCAGCCATCAATTTTTCAACCTCTTCAAATGTGAGGCAATCATTCAATGAATAGGATGCGGATTGAATTCTTGTCAGGTGCGACATATGTGCTGGATACCCTAGGCGCTCACCAATCATGACCGCCAAGGTGCGGATATAGGTCCCCTTACTGCAGCTGACTCTAAATCGGAAACTAATCGTTTCACCAGCATATTCACTTCTCTCGTCAAGTAATTCTATGGAATAAATCTTCACCCTTCTCGATGGGCGTTCCACTTCAATCCCTTTCCGTGCATATTCATACAGTCGGACTCCTCCGACTTTTACAGCTGAGAACATAGGGGGTGTTTGTTCAATTTCACCCGTTAATGAATTCAGAACCTGCTGAATTTCTTCATGAGTAATCGTACGATTAACGATTTTCTTCTCAACTAGATCTCCTGAGGCATCCTCAGTTGTAGTCGAAAAACCGATTGTCACTTCGCCTTCATATGCCTTGCCAGCATCGGTTATGTACTCAGCAACCTTGGTTGCTTTCCCAATACAAATAGGAAGAACACCGGTCACATCAGGATCAAGTGTACCTGTATGACCCACCTTTTTTGTTTTTAATATCTTCCTTAACTTAAAGACACAATCATGTGATGTTAACCCCGCAGGCTTAAATAATGGTAAAATTCCTTCCAAGATTAACTCTCCTCACTAAAATATTTAAAAAAATGGATAGACCTGTGTCTATCCATTTTCCATTTAAATGTTACTCTTCTTCATTCTTATCCATTGGTTTATCATCTGTATGCAATTCATGAAGCAGCGTTTCAATCCGATTTCCATAATCGATTGATTCATCCCACTCAAAGATGATTTCAGGTGTTTTGCGAAGGCGAATACGCTGACCAATTTCTGTCCGGATAAAACCTTTTGCCTTGGCAAGGCCTTTTAATGTATTTTCCCGTTGCTCTTCATCACCTAATACAGAAATATATACCTTAGCTTGTTGTAAATCTCCCGTTACTTCAACATCGGTAACCGTCACAAATCCAATCCGAGGATCTTTGATTTTTCGACTGATGATGTCACCTAGTTCTTTTTTCATTTGTTCTCCAACACGATTTGCTCTGTGGCTCATCACATTCACCTCTTAACTTAAAGCCAATCCATCTCGGTGATCGTTCTTTCTATTTCCGGAAACGAGTCGATAAATTTCAACGCATTTTGCAGCTCCTGCTCCGTTGATACCCTTGAGGAAGTGACTGCTGCGATGGCAATCTTTGTCCGCTGCCATACATCCTGATAGTCAACTTCAGACACAGATACGTTAAACTTTTGTTTCAAACGTGTAAGGATTCGCTGCAAAACGGCTCGTTTCTCTTTTAAGGAATGGGCATCATAAATGATACATTCACAAACGGCAGCGCCGATGATCATTTACGTTCAATTTCTTCCATAATGTATGCTTCAATGATGTCTCCTTCTTTAACATCATTAAAGTTTTTAATGGTGATACCACATTCATAGCCTTGTGCGACTTCTTTTGCGTCGTCTTTGAAACGTTTTAGGGCATCGATTTGTCCTTCAAAGGTGACAACTCCGTTACGAATTAAGCGAATGCCGCTGTCACGGGTAATTTTACCATCCGTCACATACGAGCCAGCAATCGTACCCACCTTAGATACTTTGAATGTTTGACGAACCTCAGCTTGACCGATGATTTTTTCTTGGAATTCGGGGTCAAGCATCCCTTTCATCGCCGCTTCAATCTCTTCGATAACTTTATAAATGATTCTGTGCAGACGGACATCAACTTTTTCAGCATCTGCAGCACGTTTCGCGTTTACATCTGGGCGAACATTGAATCCGATAACGATGGCATTTGATGCCGCCGCAAGACTAATATCCGACTCATTAATCGCACCTGCACCGCTATGGATAATTTTAATATTGACACCTTGAACGTCGATTTTTTGCAATGAAGCAGCAACAGCTTCTGCAGAACCTTGAACATCAGCTTTAAGGATGATGTTTAAGTCCTTCATTTCACCTTGCTTCAATTGTTCAAACAGCGTTTCTAAGCTTACAATCGATTTCTCCCCGCGATGTGCAACCAATGCCTGCTGGGAGCGTGCTTCCCCAACTTGACGTGCTGTCTTTTCGTCGTCAAACACAACGAAGCGGTCTCCAGCCTGCGGAACATCACTTAGTCCTGTTATTTCAACTGGTGTTGATGGGCCTGCTTCTTTAACACGGCGACCTTTATCATTCACCATCGCACGAACACGACCATGTGTATGACCAACAACAATCGGATCACCAATTTTTAGCGTGCCGTTTTGCACTAGTAAGGTGGCAACCGACCCGCGGCCCTTATCCAATTGGGCTTCAATCACGGTTCCAACAGCTTTTCTATTTGGATTTGCTTTATATTCTTCTACTTCACCGACAAGAAGGATCATTTCTAAAAGATTATCTATTCCTTCGCCGGTTTTTGCAGATAGTGGGACAAAAATAGTATCCCCACCCCATGCTTCAGATACTAAACCATGTTCTGTAAGTTCCTGCATTACACGATCAGCATTTGCGGCCTCTTTATCCATTTTATTTACAGCAACAATAATTGGAACCTCAGCTGCTTTTGCATGGTTAATAGCTTCTACAGTTTGCGGCATTACACCGTCATCTGCAGCTACAACAAGAATGGTAATATCGGTAATTTTTGCACCCCGTTGACGCATGGTTGTGAAAGCAGCGTGTCCTGGTGTATCAAGGAATGTGATTTTCTTTCCGTTTTCAACCACTTGATAGGCACCGATATGCTGGGTTATTCCACCAGCTTCTCCTTCAGTTACCTTTGTGTTTCGAATCGAATCAAGCAATGTTGTTTTACCGTGATCAACATGCCCCATAATGGTAACGACAGAAGGTCTTTCTACTAAGTTTTCCGCACTGTCTTCCGTAAAATACACTTCAAGGTCGGTTGTATCGATTTTAATTTCTTCCTCGACCTCGACACCATATTCCCCGGCGATTAATTCAATTGCATCTTTATCTAACACCTGGTTAATTGTTGCCATAACACCAAGCAAGAAGAGTTTTTTGATGATTTCTGATGGTTCGCGATAGATTTTTTTCGCTAGCTCTGCCACCGTTAGTGATTCACTAAAGGTAATCTTAGCTGGAAGTTCTCTCTCTTTTCTCTTTTGCGGTGCTGCTTGCTGTACTGGTGTATGGTTTTTCTTTTTATTATTGTGATTATTACGATTCTGATTGTTATAGTTATTATAAGGTTTACTTTTTGCTTTTCCTGAACTGAAGACTTTATTTTCTTTTGATTGATTTTCTTGGTTTTGCTTTTTACCTTCTGCCGTTTTTGGTGGAGAGACTACTTTCACCTTGCTAGGAGCAGAATTTTTATCTGCAGCTTCCTCAAATGCTTTAGGTGTTTTCGACTGCACTTGCGGCTTTTGTCCCGTTTGAGCCGGTCTTTGATTTTGACGATTTTGCTGCTGGGCAGGGCGATTACTTGGGCGTTTTTGCTGTCCGCCTTCCTGCTTTTGCTGCGTATTATTTACAGGCTTTTGCTGGGTGCTATTTACCGGCTTTTGCTGCGGTGTATTGGTTGCTTTTTTATTGTAGGCGGCATCAAGTTTTTTGATGTCTTCTTCTTCTATTGTTGCCATATGATTGGAAACCTCTATATTCATTTCTTTTAATTTTGTAATGATATCTTTACTTGAAATATTGTGTTTTTTTGCGTATTCATAAACACGGATTTTACTCATATTTTCACCCCCGCTAGATTTAATCGAGCAACGTTATCAATTTTTTTGCAAATCCATCATCCATAACAGCTACAACAACGCGGGCTTCCTTGCCAATTGCTTGACCAAGAAGGTGACGGTCTTCAACTATTTTAAATGGAACTTCATAGGAATTACATTTATCCGTAATTTTTTTAGTCGTATTTGCAGATGCATCTGCGGATAATAGTACGAGTTTTGCTTTGCCGTTTCGGATTTCCTTGACGGTTAATTCCTCACCCGTTGTGATTTTACGCGCTCGATTGGCCAAGCCAAGCAATGACATCCATTGTTTTTGTTTCATGTGGATGGTCAGTTCTCCTTCTCTATTAACTCAAGTAGTTCTTCATAAATAGAATCATTAATAGAAACCTCTAAATGATTAGACAAGGTGTTTCTTTTCTTGGCTAGTAAGACAGCTTCTTTTTCCTTAGAAAGGTATGCACCTCTGCCGGATTTTTTTCCGGTCAAATCGATGGATACGTCTCCCTCTTTGGAGCGAACGATGCGAACGAGTTCTTTTTTCGGTTTCATTTCACCGGTAGCCACACATTTGCGCATTGGAACTTTTTTTCTAGAGTTCACACGTCTCACCTCAACTTTAATCTATATCTTCTTCGAAATCGAAATCAGTATCAACCTGGTCATCAAAAAGCCTGATTGGTTCTTCATGCGGGTAAATTCCCATTTCACGCGCTTCCGTTTCTGATTTGATATCAATTTTCCAGCCAGTTAATTTTGCCGCCAGCCGGGCGTTTTGACCACGTTTACCAATTGCCAGGGAAAGCTGATAATCCGGCACAACAACTGTGGTTGCTTTTTCGTTTTCAGTCACAAAAACATCCAAAACCTTAGAAGGGCTGAGTGAGTTTGCGACAAAGACAACAGGGTCATCGGACCACTTAACGATATCGATTTTTTCACCCTTTAACTCATTCACGACTGCCTGAACTCTTGTTCCCTTAGGACCGACACAAGAACCAACCGGATCTACTTCATTATTATCCGAGTGCACAGAAATCTTCGAGCGATCCCCGGCTTCACGGGCAACAGATTTAATTTCCACTGTTCCGTCGTATATCTCTGGGACCTCAATTTCGAATAAGCGTTTAAGGAGTCCCGGATGTGTCCGAGAAACGAATATTTGCGGGCCCTTGGTTGTTTTTTCAACTTTGGTAATAAATACCTTGATTCGGTCATGTGGCTTATAACGTTCATTTGGCATTTGTTCATTTGCAGGAAGTAACGCCTCAATTTTACCAAGGCTGACATAAATAAATTTAGAATCTAGCCGTTGAACAATACCAGTCATAATATCTTCTTCACGGTCGATAAATTCTGAATAAATGATTCCTCTTTCTGCTTCTCTTACTCGCTGTGTGACGACCTGTTTAGCAGTTTGAGCTGCGATTCTGCCGAAATCCTTCGGAGTTACTTCCATTTCAACAACATCTTCAACCTGGTAGTTTGGATTGACTTGCCTTGCATCCTCTAAAGATATTTCCAAACGTGGATCGAAAACCTGATCAACAACTTCTTTTCGCGCAAAAACGCGCATGGAACCTGTCTGTAAGTTTATGTCGACCCGTACATTCTGAGCCTGATTGAAATTACGGCGATATGCCGATACGAGTGCTGCCTCAATCGCTTCAATTAAAATCGTTCTGGAAATACCCTTTTCTCTTTCCAGTATTGTAAGAGCATCTAATAATTCGCTGCTCATTTGCTTGTATCCCCCTAATCCTTTTCAATTTTTCTTCAAGAAAAAATAACGGCTAGTCGTGCATTTGCCACTTTTTCATATGGAATTTCAATAGACTTCTTACGGGTCTTGATTTTGACCTCAATCTTCAATGTTTGTCCATTAAATTCCAGCAATGTCCCTTCAAAGTTTTTTTCACCATCAATTGGCTCATATGTTTTGATAACTACATTTTTGCCAATAGCCATTTGAAAATCTTTATCTTTTTTTAATGGGCGCTCTGCACCAGGTGAGGACACTTCAAGAAAATAATTATGGGGAATTGGATCGATTTCATCGAGTTTTTCGCTGAGCCGCTCACTGACTAGTCCGCAATCCTCAATATCCACACCGTTTTCTTTATCAATATATACACGAAGAAACCAGCTTTTCCCTTCTTTTACATATTCAATTTCAACCAATTCCAAGCCTAGCTCTTGAATAAGCGGTGCCGCAAGCTCTTCCACTACTTCCGTTACTTTGCTCATACTAATCCCCCCTTTTTCGATGTTTTTCACCCATATTTTATGTAGTTCACGGAAAGTTTTATTAAGTTCCACTAAAAAAATATTCGACAACAAGACGAAAGAGTGGGTTTCCCCACTCTTAGATACGAGAGTATTTCTTAGTATTTCCAATTAAACTATACCATAACCACTATTTTTATGCAAACCTAAACCAAAGCAAAGCGCCTCGTACAGGGAGGTATAGGGCGATTTGTTTAGAAAAGTGAAAGCTGGTTTTGCTCTGGAAGGGATTTTAGGCAGCCTTGTTTGTCCAAATATTCAAGAATGGTCTTGGATACCTTCCCTCTTTGCTGCAGGTCTTCTTTTGATAAAAATTCTCCCGCGCCCCTTGCCTTCACAATGTTAAAAGCAGCATTTGTTCCCAGTCCTGGAATAGAATTAAACGGAGGAATTAATGTCTTGCCTTCAATAATGAAATCTGACGCATCCGATTTATACAAATCGTAATTTTGGAAAACAAACCCTCTTTCGGTCATTTCAAGGGCCAATTCTAAAACTGTTAATAAGTTTTTCTCTTTATTTGAGGCTTCTAAACCCTTTGCATTTATTTCTTCTATTTTTGCGCGGATGGCTTCTGACCCGCGCGACATTGCCTCGATGTCAAAATCCTCGGCACGGACAGTGAAATAGGCGGCATAATAAAGAAGCGGCAGATGAACCTTAAAATAGGCAATTCGTACCGCCATTAAAACATAGGCAGCCGCATGCGCCTTAGGGAACATATATTTAATCTTTTTACAAGAATCAATATACCATTCCGGAACTTCATTTTTTCGCATTTCCGCTTCCATCTCTTCACTTAAGCCTTTTCCTTTTCGGACTGATTCCATAATTTTAAAGGCAAACGACGGATCCAGTCCTTGATATATCAAGTAGACCATGATATCGTCCCGACAGCCAATTACTTCGCTCAAGTTACATGTTTGATTATGGATTAATTCTTGAGCATTTCCGAGCCATACATCTGTACCGTGTGAGAGCCCGGAGATTTGAACGAGTTCTGAAAATGTCGTTGGTTTTGTATCTTCAAGCATTTGTCTTACGAATCGAGTTCCAAATTCTGGTATTCCTAGCGTACCCGTTTTACACATAATTTGCTGTTCTGTCACACCAAGCGATTCAGTGCCGCTAAAAATCTTCATAACTTCAGGGTCATCGGTTGGAATTGTTTTCGGGTCCATTCCGCTAAGGTCCTGGAGCATCCTGATAACCGTTGGATCGTCGTGACCAAGGATATCAAGCTTTAACACGTTATCATGGATGGAATGGAAATCAAAATGGGTTGTTTTCCATTCAGATGTTCGATCATCTGCCGGGAATTGAATCGGTGAAAAATCATAAACATCCATATAATCAGGAATAACGATGATGCCGCCAGGGTGCTGTCCTGTCGTTCTCTTTACCCCTGTACAGCCGGAAGCAAGCCGGTCCACTTCAGCGCCCCTTAATGTAAGATTATTATCCTGTTGATAGGCCTTTACATATCCAAAAGCTGTTTTATCGGCCACCGTTCCAATCGTACCGGCACGGAACACATTATCCTCACCAAACAGGACCTTTGTATAGTTATGGGCACGAGGCTGATACTCACCAGAGAAATTTAAATCGATATCCGGGACTTTATCCCCTTTAAAGCCAAGGAATGTTTCAAAGGGAATATCATGCCCGTCTTTTGTGTATTTGGAGCCGCACTCAGGGCAGTTTTTATCTGGCAAATCAAATCCAGATCCAACAGACCCATCATTAAAGAACTCAGAGTGCTTACATTTAGGGCAAACATAATGTGGCGGCAATGGATTAACTTCCGTTATTTCTGTCATGGTGGCAACAAGGGATGAACCGACAGATCCCCTTGAACCTACAAGGTAGCCATCATCCAAGGATTTCTTTACAAGCTTGTGTGAAATCAAATAAATAACGGCAAAACCATGTCCAATGATACTCTTCAGTTCTTTCTCCAGGCGTGCCTCAACAATTTCTGGAAGTGGATCACCATAAATTTTCCGTGCCATTGCGTAACTCATTTCGCGCATTTCTTCATCGGCACCTTCAATTCGCGGTGTATATAAATCATCTTTAATTGGTTTAATGTCATCAATCATATCGGCGATTTTATTCGTGTTGGTGACCACAATCTCTTTCGCCTTTTCACTCCCCAAAAACGAAAAGGCATCCAACATCTCATTGGTTGTCCTGAAGTGGACATCGGGTAGCTGATGGCGGTTCAGCGGGTTGGCGCCGCCTTGTGAGTTAACTAATATTTTTCGGTAGATTTTATCATTTTCATTTAGATAATGGACATTCCCCGTTGCCGCGACTGGAAGGCCTAATTTATCGCCAAGGTTTACAATCTTAGTAATGATATCTTCCATGGCCTTTTCATTGCGCACCAATTCCATTTCAATCAACGGAGCATTTACTTCTTTCGGCATAACCTCGATATAGTCATAAAATCGTGCTGCTGCCTCTACTTCCTCTGGGGATTTTTGCATCATTCCCTCAAACACTTCGCCTTTACTGCAGCCTGAGCCTACAAGGATGCCTTCTCTGTATTTTTGGAGAACCGATCTTGGAATTCTTGGTACCCTGTAAAAATACTCAATATGAGAAATCGATACGAGTTTAAATAAGTTCTTTAATCCAACCTCAGTTTGCGCTAAAAGTGTGCAATGATAGGGGCGGGCGCGTTGATAGGCATTCCCTTTCCCCATGTTATTGTTAAATTCATCATGGTATTCAATCCCTTTTTCAAGGGCATCTTTCAGCATTTTCAGAAGTAAATAACCCGTTGCTTCTGCATCATAAATGGCACGGTGATGCTGGGTTAAATCGATATCAAACTTCTTTGTCAGTGTATTTAAACGATGGTTCTTCATTTCCGGGTAGAGAAATCGACCTAACTCAAGTGTATCAATGACCGGATTTTTTGCCTTTTCAAAGCCGATTTTTTTATACCCAACATTGAGGAAGCCCATGTCAAAGGAAGCATTATGGGCAACTAGGACGGAATCACCTGTCCATTCACTAAAATTCCGTAGAACCTCTTCTATTTCTGGTGCAGACTGTACCATATCATCGGTAATCCCCGTAAGGTTGATTGTTGTTGCAGATAAACGGTGATGCGGGTTCGCAAATGATTCAAAACGGTCAATGATTTCACCGTCATAAATCTTCACCGCCGCCAGTTCGATAATCGTATCGTATACGGCGGAAAGTCCTGTTGTTTCAACGTCAAAGACAACAAATGTATCTTCAGCTAATAAGCGGTTTTCGCTATTATAGGCAATTGGCACACCATCATCAACTAAATTCACTTCAACACCGTAAAGAATTTTTATATCATTTTTCTTACCGGCACCATATGCTTCTGGAAAGGATTGGGCACCAGCATGATCAGTAACCGCAATCGCTTTATGACCCCATTTTTTTGCTTGGGCAATCAGAGCACCTACAGGTGTTACAGCATCCATTTGACTCATCGGTGTATGAAGATGAAGTTCAACACGCTTTTCATTTTCGGGTGCTGTATCCTTACGTCCGGCAGGCTTTATTTCATTAATATCATTTCCAATCATCACGAGATCTCGGACAAAAGTATCGTTTTGGATACTTCCCCGAACCTTTACCCACATTCCTTTTTTAACATGCTGAAAAAGGGCTGCGTCCTCTTTATCTCTCGAAAACATTTTTACCATGATCGAGCTTGTGTAGTCGGTAATTTTGAAGGTAAGCAGTGACCGGCCGCTTCGGAGCTCGCGAATCTCGGCATCAAATATATAACCTTCAACCGCTATTCTTCTTTCCTCATCCACAATATCTATTAGACTGCGGAATTCACTATTATCCTTAATGGTGAGTCCAATCGTGAGCGGACCTTGGAGACCCTCCCCAGAAGCCTTGTCCTTTTCAGCCTCTTTCTTCTGTAATTCAACCAATGCTTGAAGTCCTCGTTCTTGGTCTTCCTTTTGCTTGGCAAGTAAAAATTGTTGATATTCTTCGTTTTTTTCTGCATTGTTTATTTCCGTCTCTATCGATAAATTAGGAAATCCGTAAGATTGATAAATAGTAGTGATTGTCCCGCCATATTTCCGCTTTATCGTTTGCCCCTCTGTATCATTACGGACAGTGACAGTAAGCTTATTTCCGTTCACATCGGGGTGTTGTTCATTAAGCAGCTTTAATAGTGGTGGAGCAATACCATCAATTTGCTGAATACAATTACTCCAATATTCTTGAATTAATTCTGGTGATATTGTTTGATTGGATACTTGAATACTATATGAAATTGTTGCGATATTCGAAAATGTTCTCTCTAACTGAGTCGAAAACCGAAGATAAACATTGTAGGGAAGGATTTTTTCAAATAAAAATTGAAAATGCCATTTCCTTGCTTTCTTTTCAACTAATAATCTTTCTATTTGCGCGTTGTTGAAATGGACTACAATAGCATCCTCAACCAATTGCAGCTGCTGGAGCAAGAGTTGAAATCGCTCTTTATTCCCTAAGGCATGATCGCTCAAGCGTCTCTCTCCCATCTATTAAAAAATCACTTATTTTCTCTATGTCAAAACATTATTATATCATATGATACATGATGATTCGGGTTTATTCGACAGAAAACTTCATCCATATTTCTTCTTTCATGAAAAAATAAATAAGGGACCGTTTTCACGGCCCCTTACGTTATTACAAGAAAAATCTTTGTATATCATTCCAGGTAACAACAAGCATCAGCAGCATAAGGAGGGCGAATCCGATAAAGTGAACCATTCCTTCCTTTTGACGGTCAATTGGTTTCCCTCTCACAGCTTCAACAGCAAAGAACATCAATCTGCCACCGTCGAGCGCGGGAATTGGTAAGAGGTTCATTATCCCAAGGTTAATGCTTAAAATCCCTGCCCACTTCATTAAATAATAAATTCCTGATTTGGCTACCTCAGCAGTTGAATTGTAAATACCAACAGGACCTGAAAGCGCATCAATAGAAAATTGGCCCGTAACAAGCTTTCCAACCATCACAAATATTTGTGTTGTCCAGAAATAGGTTTCAGTGAACCCGGATTTAACAGCTTGCACCGGAGATTTTTCGACGGGGCTGTAAACACCGATGATTCCCATTTTCTTGCCTTCAACTGTCTTTTCAAGCGGCGTGACGGGAATCTCCCTTTCGTTACTATCACGAATGACTGTGAAATCAAGTTTTTTATTTGGATTTTTTCGGATCATCTGGACGACATCTTCCCAGCTTGAAATTTCTGAGCCATTAATACTCTGGACGACATCACCTTGTTTAAGACCTGCAGTTTTGGCAGCACCATCAGGGGTTATTTCGCCCAATTTTGGTTCATTCGAAGGCACCCCCTGCAGTAAAGCGATGATAATAAACAAAAAGAAGGCAAGGACAAAGTTCATCATCGGACCAGCAAAAATCGCCAAGAATCTTTGCCATAATGTTTTTGAACCAAATTGCCGGTCAATTGGGGCAATTTGTGATTCCACTCCATTTTCGACGATAACCGCCTGTGGATGAATGGAAAATGTTCGTAAGCTTTCATTTTCATCTTCAGGGAAACCCTTAATGACTAAATCCCGTTCAATATCTGCATACTCCACTTCAACGATCCGGCAATTAGGGAACTTTTCTTTATTATTAAGGATTATTTTGTCTACATTTTCTTCCTTGTCAAACATAAGACCAATCCGGTATCCCGGCTTAATTTCTACCATTTCTGGATCTTCGCCCGCCATACGGACAAATCCGCCAATTGGCAATAATCGAATCGTATAGGTTGTTTCTCCTTTTTTATGTGTGAACACTTTCGGACCCATACCGATTGCAAATTCGCGGCAGAGGATCCCTGCCCGTTTTGCGAAAATAAAATGACCTAATTCATGAAAGAAGACGAGTGCGCCAAAAATGACAATAAAGGCTATAACTGTACTCAAATATAAAACCACCTTTTTTATAGAAGTGAAGTAACATACTGCCTCGTTTCCTTATCTACCTCTTGGATTACTGCTAAACTTGGGTGCGCAATGGTTTGATGATTGCTTAATGCCTTCTCAATCAAATCTTCAATTTGTAAGAAACGAATCTTCCCTTCTAAAAATGCTGCGACTGCTGCTTCGTTGGCAGCATTCAAAACAGTTGGCAGCGTTCCACCTTCTTTACCAGCAATATAAGCAAAATGAAGGCAGCGGAACCTCTCAACATCCATTTCTTGAAAATTAAGTTTGCCAATTTGTGCCAAATCCAACCGGTTGGCGGACAAACGCGGAAGTCGATCCGGGTATGTAAGTGCATATTGAATCGGCACTTTCATATCAGGTGTTCCTAGTTGAGCCATGATACTGCTGTCATGGAATTCAACCATTGAGTGGATGATACTCTCTTTATGGAGCAGTACATCAATTTTTTCATAAGGTATTTGAAACAGCCAGTGTGCCTCAATTACTTCCAATCCTTTGTTCATCATGGTTGCGGAATCGATCGTGATTTTCGCCCCCATTGACCAATTCGGATGGTTTAACGCTTCTTGGACTGTTACATGTTCTAATTCTTTCCGGGAGCGATCACGAAAGCTGCCCCCTGAAGCAGTTAAAATTAATCTCTCAATATTTTTCTCTTTTTCTCCTTGTAAGGCCTGAAAAATAGCGGAATGCTCGCTATCAACTGGAAGCAGCGAAACATTATTTCTTTTGGCAGCATCCATAACCAAATGGCCTGCCGTAACAAGTGTTTCTTTATTTGCTATTGCAATTGTTTTTCCGCATTCAATTGCCTGTAATGTGGGATTTAAACCAACACTGCCCAGAACGGCATTTACAAGAATATCTGCTTTTTCATAAACCGCAATTTCAATTAGTCCTTCATTACCATATGTTAATTTTATATGTGGGAATTCTGCTTTTAATGTATTACAGTCATGATAATCTTGTACAGAAACAAGCTCGGGCTGAAATTCTACAATTATTTTTCGAGCCATGTCTATATTTTTACCTACCGAAATGGCCGCTAATTTAAATTCTGTTGGATGCTCGCGAATAACATCCAATGTCTGGGTGCCAATCGACCCTGTTGCTCCCATTAAACTAATAATTTTCACTGATTTCATCTCCTAAAAAGTAAAGCACATCCGCTTCATCACCACAGGTGGAAAAAGTGTAATAATGGCCAAACAAATAATAAACTGTCAAAGCGATCAAGAATGCCGCCATGTCCCGGTAATATGTTTCCAGAATCTTTTACGTTAAAGTGTCGCTTAAATGCCGATTCGACTAGATCACCAATTTGTCCGAAAACAGAAAGCACGATTGTTATTCCGATTATCGAACCTTTAATATCCGTGAATAATACAAATAAAACCCCTACAATGACTGCACAAACGACACCGCCGATAGATCCTTCAACCGTCTTGTTAGGACTGATTTCCGGCCAAAGCTTCCTCTTACCCAATGCTTTCCCGATAAAGTAAGCCCCGGAATCCGTCGCCCAAATCATAAATAAGGAATATAAAATATAGACAAGTCCACCATCCACCCTTGTTTCAAAGAAAAAGTAAAAGCCAAGGCCTACATAAAGGGCAGAAAGGATGGAGAATGAAACGTCTTCAAATGTAAAACGATTCTTTGTTATGACTGTAAATGCTAATAATAAAAGAATGAACACAATACACAGCTCTGTCTTTGAATAATAGAAAGTATCTAGGACATTCATATATTTCTCAGGGAAAAGCAAAGCCCATAGAAATAAGACTGATAATAATCCGTGACCTGAAAAGATGTTTAGGTTTTTCATTTTATATAACTCATACAAGCCTATAGTCGCTAAAAAATACGTTAATAGCAAAAGAGGAAGTCCACTATAATATACAATCGGCAAAAATAATGCCGCGGCAACGACTGCTGTTATGATTCTTTGCTTCATCTACTAGTTCAACACCTTTTTTTGTTCTTATAAACCGCCAAACCGACGCTGGCGATTTTGGAAGGTTTCTATTGCTTCCAGCAAATGCTCCTCACTAAAATCAGGCCATAACACATCTGTAAACCAAAGTTCGGAGTAAGCCAATTGCCAGAGCATAAAGTTGCTCAAACGTATTTCGCCGCTAGTCCGGATTAATAGGTCCGGATCAGCAAAATTTGCTGTCATCATGTAGGATGAGAAGTTTTTCTCGTCTAGTTCTGTTTCCTTCAGTGTACCATTATTGTAATCATTTAAGACTTGCTTAACGGCATCGAGAATTTCCGATCTGCTTCCATAATTCAAGGCAAAGTTTAAGACTAGTCCATTATTATGTTTTGTTTCTTCTATAGCTTTTTCAATTGCATGCAGTGTATGTACGGGAAGCTGATTTTTATATCCCATCATTTTCACTTGAACATTATTCTCAACTAATTCAGGAAGAAATGTACCTAAAAATTCTTCTGGCAGCCTCATGATATATTCCACTTCATTTTTTGGACGTTTCCAGTTTTCAGTCGAAAAAGCATATAATGTCAGCGTTTTGATTCCAAGCCTATTTGCCAGCATCGTCGTTTTTCGAACAACTTTCATGCCTTCATGATGGCCGGCAATCCGTGGCAATGCCCGTTTCTTTGCCCACCGTCCGTTGCCATCCATAATAATCGCCACATGATTAGGAACAGGCATTTTTTTTATTTCTTCTATTTTATCTCGGAGTGTGGAAGAATCTTTTTGGTTCTTCCTAAGCCAAAATTTTTTAAACATAACATTGCTCCTCAATTAGTTAATCATTTCCTCCGATAATAAATCAGTTCCATCGAACCCCGTCTATTGTTATGTAAAGGAATGTCAGGGTAGCATGCTCTTATCATACCAAAAAAGCTAGAAGATATCTCTACTAAATAACTTATGTAAATTTAAAGAAATGAAGAATAATAAATCAGAGAAAGTCCAATGCAATAGATACAAATTGAAAAAGGTTAAAGATAGTGAAAAAAACCCCCTAAGAAGAGGGTTTTTACTAGAAATCCGGAAATCCGGAAGCAATTTACACTTCTAAAATTTCTTTTTCTTTATCTTTGGTGATTTGATCAATTTTCGTAATATTTTCGTCTGTAAGCTTTTGAATATCATCAGAATATCCGCGCAGAGCATCTTCGGTGATATCGCCATTTTTCTCCAATTTCTTCAAATCATCATTGGCATCACGGCGAATGTTACGGACGGCAACTTTAGCTTCTTCTGATTCCTTTTTAACTAATTTTACAAGTTCCTTGCGGCGCTCTTCTGTCAATTGTGGAATCGCAAGACGAATGACCATCCCGTCATTAGTAGGATTTAATCCTAAATCAGACTTAAGGATTGCTTTTTCAATATCACCTAGAATGGATTTATCATACGGTTGAATAACAAGCAGTCTAGCTTCCGGTGTAGAAATCCCCGCCATTTGGTTAACAGGTGTAGGTGCACCATAATAATCCACCGTAATTCTGTCAAGCAATGAAGCACTTGCTCTTCCGGCACGGATGCTGGCAAGCTCGCGTGAATAAGACTGAATCGCTTTGGTCATTCGATCCTTTGTAGTAGAGATGACTTGTTTTGGCATTAATGTTTCCCCCTAACGATTGTTCCAATTTTTTCACCCATAACGGCTTTTTTAATATTTCCTTGTTCCATAATCGAGAAAACAATAAGTGGGATATCATTATCCATACATAAGGAAGAAGCAGTGGAATCCATGACCGCTAAGCCTTCCTTAAGAACATCCAGGAATGATAGGTCTTCGTATTTCGTAGCATTCGCATCAACCCGCGGGTCTGCAGAATAAACCCCATCCACATTGTTTTTCGCCATTAAAATGACTTCCGCATCAATTTCCGCTGCTCTTAAAGCAGCCGTTGTATCTGTAGAAAAATAAGGATTACCTGTACCTGCCGCAAAAATGACAACTCGCTTTTTTTCAAGATGCCTAATGGCACGTCGTCTGATATAAGGCTCAGCTACCTGGCGCATTTCAATGGAAGTCTGCACACGGGATTCAATCCCTAAATGCTCCAAGCTATCTTGAAGTGCTAAAGAATTCATGACCGTAGCAAGCATGCCCATATAATCGGCAGTTGCCCTATCCATACCCATTTCACTACCGATTTTCCCGCGCCAAATGTTGCCGCCGCCAACAACGACTGCAACTTCAACTCCGAGCTCTGCTAGTTCCTTTACTTGAATCGCAATCGATTTGATGACAGAAGGTTTAATTCCAAAGCTCGATTCACCTGCAAGTGCTTCTCCGCTCAATTTCAAAACCACGCGTTTGTACTTAGGACCGCTCATATAAACCTCCATATGTATAAAATAAATTTATCTTAAAAATAGGGAACACACCGTGTCCCCTATTCAAAAACCTATTACAGTAACATTCCCTTAAAACTTGTTTGTTTTAAGCTAGAGAATATTTGACTATTGTTTATTTACTTGGTTCATAACTTCTTCTGCAAAGTTATCTTCACGCTTCTCGATACCTTCGCCTACTTCGTAGCGGACGAATTCACGAACAGTTGCCCCTTTAGATTCAACAAATTGACGCACTTTTTGATCAGGGTTTTTAACAAACGTTTGGTCAAGAACACAAACATCTTCAAAGTATTTTCCTAGACGGCCTTCTACCATTTTAGCAACGATATTTTCAGGCTTTCCTTCGTTCAAAGCTTGTGTAGTTAACACTTGACGCTCATGTTCCACTTCTTCTTGTGATACTTGATCACGAGAAACGTATTTTGGTCTAAGCGCAGCGATGTGCATCGATACATCTTTAGCAGCATCTGCATCTGTAGTCCCTTCAAGAACCGTTAGCACGCTGATGCGTCCACCCATATGAAGGTAAGCGCCAAATGCATCATTATCAGTTTTTGACATGACTGCAAAACGACGAAGGGAAAGCTTTTCGCCAATTTTAGCAATTGCAGCGTTGATATGGTCGGCAACGATTGCACCGTTTTCCATTGTTTGTGCTACCGCTTCTTCAACTGTTGCAGGATTGTTTTTAATCAGATGTTCAGCAAGTTCTTTCACAAGTGTTTGGAAACCTTCGTTTTTCGCAACGAAGTCAGTTTCAGAGTTTACTTCAAGAATAACAGCATCGTTACCTACTGTTAAGATAGAAGTTAATCCTTCAGCCGCAATACGGTCCGCTTTATTAGCAGCTTTTGCGATTCCTTTTTCACGTAAGAAATCAATCGCTTTTTCCATATCACCATTTGTTTCTGTTAGTGCCTTTTTACAATCCATCATACCTGCGCCTGTTTTTTCACGTAATTCTTTAACCATTTGAGCAGTGACTGCCATAGTTTTTTTCCTCCTTATTTATCTATGTACACCTATCTTTGCCAATGACGCTTAAGATAAAACTTTTCATTAAATAGTTTCTTTAAAAAAAGGTGATAAAGGGTGGTTCACCTCTTATCACCTTTTTCATTTCTACTCTATTATTATTTATGCAGTCGGTTGCTGTTCTTCTTCTTCAACAACTTGCTTTCCTTCAAGGATGGCATCTGCCATTTTGCCTGTTAAAAGCTTAACCGCACGAATTGCATCGTCATTCGCTGGAATAACTACGTCGATTTCGTCTGGATCACAGTTTGTATCAACAATACCTACGATAGGAATGTGTAATTTCTTTGCTTCTGCAACTGCGATACGCTCTTTACGAGGGTCAATAATGAATAGTGCATCTGGAAGCTTCTTCATGTCTTTGATACCGCCTAAGAATTTTTCAAGGCGTTCTTGTTGTTTCTTTAATTGAACAACTTCTTTTTTCGGTAATACTTCGAAAGTACCGTCTTCAGACATTCTTTCGATATCTTTTAAGCGGCTAATACGCTTTTGAATTGTTTCAAAGTTAGTTAACGTACCACCTAACCAGCGTTGGTTAACAAAGTACATACCAGAACGAGCTGCTTCTTCTTTAACAGAATCTTGAGCTTGTTTCTTTGTACCAACAAAAAGAACTGTTCCGCCGTTACCAGCAAGTTCCTTCACCCAGTTATAAGCTTCTTCAACCTTTTTAACTGTTTTTTGAAGGTCGATGATGTAGATACCGTTACGCTCTGTGAAGATATATTTCTTCATCTTAGGGTTCCAACGGCGAGTTTGGTGTCCGAAGTGTACACCAGCTTCAAGCAATTGCTTCATTGAAATGACTGACATGTTTTTTCCTCCTAATGGTTTGATTTCCTCCGCTCCTTTCATTTTTAAACAGAAACTGTCGTAAACAGCACCATCTGCTTAAATCAAAGAGCGTGTGTATTAACACCATGAAATAATATAGCATAAGTACAATAAACAATCAAGTTGAACTTATAAAAAAAATCCCCAGGTATGCCTGAGGATTAATTATTATTTAGATCTTAATTTGTCAAGCTCTACTAGAAACTTGTCGTTTAAGACTTTGATATATGTTCCTTTCATACCAAGGGAACGAGATTCAATTACGCCTGCGCTCTCAAGCTTTCTTAAAGCATTAACGATGACTGAACGAGTAATACCGACGCGATCGGCGATTTTAGAAGCAACCAATAAGCCTTCATGGCCATTAAGTTCTTCAAAAATATGCTCAATTGCTTCTAGCTCACTATAGGATAATGAACTGATAGCCATTTGAACAACCGCTTTGCTCCGAGCTTCTTCCTCAATTTCTTCCGATTTTTCTCGCAAAATTTCCATCCCTACAACTGTTGCACCGTATTCAGCAAGAATAAGGTCATCATCTTGGAATTTTTCCTGCAGCCTAGCAAGGATTAACGTACCAAGACGCTCCCCGCCGCCAATTATCGGAACAATTGTTGTCCACCCTTCACGGAATAGCTCTCTGTTCTCCACAGGAAAAGCAGTATATTGACTTTCGAAATCAAGATTTGATGAAGTTTCTCGAATACTAAATAACCCATTTGTATACTCTTCAGGAAATTGACGGTCCTCGAACATTTTTTTCATGCGCTCGTTTTCAATTTGCTGATAAATGGAAAAGCCTAAAAGCTTCCCACGGCGGCTGACAATGTAAACATTCGCTTCAATCGTTTCACTTAAGGTCTCTGACATTTCCTTGAAGTTAACTGGCTTTCCTGCAGCTTTTTGCAATAAAACATTAATTTTTCTTGTTTTTGAAAGTAAATCCATCGTATTTCTTCCTCCTAATTGACTATAACCATTATTAAATTTTATTGTTTATTTTTTGATGCAATAGGTATATATACGCACCTTCGTCCAACCATAAAAATCAGGTTGAAGAGGTCCCGTTCCTATAGGATAAATTGACTTAAATCTTTATTTTTAGAGATAGCTCCAAGCTTATCATCTACATACTGTGGTGTAATCGCGACTTTCTCCAATGAAATATCCGGCGCTTCAAAAGATAAATCTTCTAAAAGCTTTTCTAATATCGTATGAAGACGTCTTGCCCCAATATTATCTGTATTTTGATTCACCTCGAATGCCACTTCAGCAATTCTACGAATAGCATCGTCAGAAAATTCAATTTGTATACCTTCTGTTTCCAATAATGCTTGATATTGCTTAATGAGAGCATTATCCGGTTCAATCAAGATCCTGTAGAAATCCTCAACAGTCAGTTTTGTTAGTTCCACACGGATTGGGAAACGCCCTTGAAGCTCTGGAATTAAATCGGATGGTTTCGCCATATGAAAAGCTCCTGCAGCGATAAATAATATATGATCGGTTTTTACCGAACCATATTTAGTTACCACTGTCGAACCTTCCACTATCGGTAGGATATCCCTTTGAACCCCTTCTCTTGAAACATCCGCGGAAGAACCACCGGAATTTTTACTGGCGATTTTATCAATTTCATCAATAAAAATAATACCCGTTTGTTCGGCACGATAAACCGCTTCTGACGTTACTTCATCCATATCAATTAGCTTTGCAGCCTCTTCGCTTGTAAGTACCTTTCTTGCTTCCCGAACCGTTAATTTTCTCTTTTTGCGTTTTTTTGGCATAAAACTGCTGAGCGCATCCTGCATATTCATACCCATTTGCTCAATTCCTGAGCCTTGAAGCATATCAAACATAGATGGAGCCTGCTCCTCGACTTCTACGGTAACAATTTCATCCTCTAAATCACCTAGAGCCAATTTCTCTTTTACAATCTTTCGTTTTTCCTGAACCGAATAATCTTCCTGATGTGTCTCTTGCTCGGAAGAGGAATTTCCGCCTCCAAACAACATCTCCAACGGATTTTTATAGTTTGTTGCCTTTTTAGCTGTAGGAACGAGTAAATCAACAAGCCTGCTGTTGGCATTTTCCTCGGCCCGTTCTTTTACGCTTTGCATCCGATCCTCTTTTACCAAACGAACGGAGGTTTCCGCAAGATCCCTAACCATTGATTCAACATCGCGGCCAACATAACCCACTTCTGTAAATTTAGTGGCTTCCACCTTAATAAACGGGGCACCGACAAGCTTGGCAATTCTTCTGGCTATTTCTGTTTTCCCAACTCCAGTCGGTCCAATCATCAAAATATTTTTGGGGATGATTTCTTCCTGAAGCTTATCATTCAATAAACCCCTTCGATATCGGTTCCTAAGTGCCACCGCAACCGCCTTCTTTGCATCCTTCTGTCCAATAATATATTGGTCAAGTCTTTCCACAATTTGGCGGGGGGTTAAATTAGTTGTTATTCCCATAGTTATTAATCTCCTTCCCGTTATAGCTCTTCCACGATGATGTTGTGGTTCGTATATACACATATTTCCGCAGCTATTTCTAAAGAAGCTTTTGCTATTTCTTTCGCTGATAAATGTTCCCCTGAATATTTTTTCAGTGAACGCCCTGCAGCTAATGCGTAATTCCCCCCAGAACCAATGGCAAGAATTCCATCGTCAGGTTCGATAACCTCACCAGTTCCGGATACGAGCAGCAAATAGTCCTTATTCATGACAATTAACATTGCTTCTAACTTTCTGAGGATTTTATCGCTTCTCCACTCCTTCGCAAGCTCGACGGCTGCTCTTTGAAGGTTGCCATTAAACTCCTCTAATTTTCCTTCAAAAAGTTCAAAAAGGGTGAAAGCATCAGCCACAGAACCTGCAAAGCCTGCCAGCACACGACCATTAAATATCTTTCTAACCTTTTTTGCTGTGTGCTTCATCACTACAGCATTGCCAAATGTAACTTGACCATCACCTGACATGGAGCATTCACCATTATGATGGATTGCAAATATGGTTGTTGCATGAAATTGGCCCATTTAGCTAATCCTCCTTTTGGAGTATTTTTCTTTTACGTATTGTGATGATATGTAACAAAAGAATAAATCTAGGACATAAAATGATGAAAACTGTATTCATTTATGCCCTCTGACGATGGGCTATATACGTTTTTCAACTGTTTATTCGCTTGTTCATCAATGAAAAGAAAGAATGAAATTACTGATAGCATGTTGGGAATGTTCAATTTTATATTCTGCGCAATTTCACTCCATTTGTAAATACGCAATAAATAAAGTTTAAAAAACATTCACATTTGTCTTAATATTTACTTCGCAAGGACTATTAAATCGTATCATACATCGCTAAGCCTTGCAATAAACTTTACAAAACCTTCACAAAGTTCTGAATTGTTTCTAATGCACGATTTGCATGCTTTAGGTTTCTTTCCTGCTTCCCTTTAATTTTTTCAGGCAATTCCGGGAATAATCCGAAATTTGCATTCATCGGCTGGAAATTACCGGGATTGGCCGTTGTGATATAACGCGCCATGCTTCCAATAGCAGTTTCAGCAGGAAACACAACTGGGTCCATTCCCTGAACCAATCGGGCTGCATTGAGGCCGGCAATTAAGCCGCTCGCGGCCGATTCGACATACCCCTCAACACCGGTCATTTGACCGGCGAAGAATAAATCTTCACGGTTTTTGAATTGATAAGTTGCTTTCAATACCTTTGGTGAATTAATAAAGGTATTGCGGTGCATAACACCATAGCGAATAATTTCTGCATTTTCAAGGCCTGGAATTAATTGAATAACTTCTTTTTGTGCCCCCCACTTTAAATGTGTCTGAAATCCGACAATATTAAATAGAGTTCCAGCGGCATCATCTTGACGCAACTGAATAACGGCAAATGGCCTTCTTCCAGTTTTCGGATCCTCTAAACCAACTGGTTTTAATGGTCCAAATAACATCGTCTTTCTCCCTCTTGCTGCCATTACCTCAATTGGCATACAGCCTTCGAAAAAGATTTCCTTTTCAAATTCCTTTAATGGAACCGTCTCCGCAAGGGTAAGAGCATCATAAAAACGATTAAACTCCTCTTCCGTCATTGGGCAGTTTAAATATGCGGCATCCCCCTTATCATAGCGGGATTTCAAATAAACCTTATCCATGTTTATACTTTCTTTTTCCAGAATCGGTGCCGCTGCATCATAAAAATACAGGTAATCCTCACCTGTTAAGCTTTTCAGCTGTTCCGAAAGATCTGGACTTGTTAGTGGCCCTGTTGCAATGACAGTAGGACCTTCGGGAATTTCGACTACTTCCTCGTTCACAACTGTAACGTTCTCATGGTTTTTGACCAGTTCGGTAACTTTTGCAGCGAATTCATGACGGTCAACCGCCAATGCCCCGCCTGCCGGAACGGAACATACGTCAGCCGCAGCAATAATCACGGAATCAAGCTTTCTCATTTCTTCTTTTAACACTCCAACTGCATTTGTCAACGTATTCGCCCTGAGTGAATTACTGCAAACCAATTCAGCAAATTTATCGGTATGGTGTGCTGGTGTCTGCTTTACTGGCCGCATCTCATAAAGGCGCACCTTTACCCCCCGCTTAGCGATTTGCCATGCTGCTTCACTGCCAGCCAGACCAGCGCCAACCACGTTTATTGTTACGTCTTTCATGTAGAAACCTCCTGAATCAAGCTAATTAATTATGTATATCAACGAGACCGCAGTAACTATTATTACTTTCCCCTAATTTTAAGTCCATCTTGCATTGTACTATACGAAACAAAAAGAAAAAAGTTTTATGTTTTTACAAATGTAAAAGAGTGGACGTTGTCCACTCTTCTACTCTTAGCTTTGCGGTTCTTCCTTGTAGTCGCAATTAACGCATTGGACTTGAACACCTTTTTTTAACTTCTTTTCTACCAACAGACCTTCACATTTAGGGCAAGGCCGCGACAGTGGCTTATCCCAAGAGATGAATTCACATTCCGGATATTTAGTACAGCCGTAAAACAGCCTTTTTTTCTTGCTCTTCCGCTCAATAATCTGTCCTTCTTTACAATTAGGACAGGTCACACCAATTTCTTTCACGATTGGTTTCGTATTCCTACAATCCGGGAAGTTGCTACAGGCCATAAATTTCCCATAGCGACCCATTTTAAACACCATTGGACTGCCACAGTTTTCACAGTTTTCACCAGCAGGTTCATCCTTTATTTCTATTTTTTCCATTTCCTGTTCTGCTATTTTTAAATGTGTCTCGAATTCTGTGTAAAATGCGTCAATCAGTTCGATCCAAGGCATTTTTACATCTTCAATATGATCTAATCCTTTTTCCAATCTCGCTGTAAATTCCACATCTATGATATCAGGGAAGAATTCCACCATCACCTCATGAACAATTTCCCCAAGCTCAGTAGGGACGAAGCGTTTATTATCAAGTGCTACATAGCCACGCTTTTGAATGGTGTCCAATGTAGGCGCGTAAGTTGATGGCCGGCCAATCCCAAGTTCTTCTAACGTTTTTACAAGTCTTGCCTCCGTGTACCTTGGCGGCGGCTGCGTGAAGTGCTGCTTAGGCTCAATGTCCTTCTTGATTACTTCATCCCCTTCTTTAAGGTCAGGAAGCATTTTAGCTGGTCCATCCTCTTGGTCATCGGAGCCCTCAACATAAAGCTTCATGAAGCCGGGAAACTTTATTTTTGAGCCATTGGCGCGGAACAGGATATTTCCATTCTGCAAATCCACACTCATCGTGTCCATGACTGCCTGCGCCATTTGGCTGGCTAAAAATCGATCCCAAATTAATTTATATAGGCGGAATTGATCCCTTGACAGAAACACCTTCAAACTATTTGGATCTCTTAAAGTACTGGTCGGACGAATCCCTTCATGGGCATCCTGGGCCTTCGCTTGCTTTTTTTCTTTTCTTTGTTCTTCTTTTAAATAATTTTCACCATATTCAGTCCGTATGTACTCAGCCGCTTCTGTTTGCGCGATTTCGGAGATTCTGGTCGAGTCCGTTCTCATATAGGTAATGAGACCAACCGTTCCTTCTTTACCAAGCTCAATCCCTTCATACAGCTGCTGTGCCAGCATCATCGTTTTCTTTGCGCGGTAATTCAGCTTTCTTGCTGCTTCCTGTTGTAAGGAGGACGTAATAAACGGCGGCGCAGGGTTTCTTTTTCGTTCCTTTTTTGTAACAGAAGTGACTTTGAATTTATTATCGTCCATTTGCTGTAGAATCGTTTGGACATCCTGTTCAGATTTCAGTTCAAACTTTTCTTTATTAGCTAAAGAAAAATACTGACCGCTAAAATGATCTTTGCCTTTTAAAAATTCACCATCAATTGTCCAATACTCTTCAGGAATAAAGGCATTTATTTCTTTTTCTCTATCAATGATCAGGCGGACCGCAACGGATTGAACCCGGCCTGCACTAAGCCCTTTTTTCACCTTCTTCCATAGTAAAGGGCTAATGTTATAGCCGACAAGCCGGTCTAGAATCCTCCGCGCCTGCTGCGCATCAACAAGACTCATATTAATCGGACGAGGATGCTTAAACGATTCTTTTATCGCATCTTTAGTAATTTCATTAAAAACAACACGGCAGTCAGATGTAATATCAACATCTAAACTGTGTGCTAAATGCCAGGCAATTGCTTCCCCCTCACGATCCGGGTCAGCTGCGAGATAAATTTTCTTTGCCTTTTTTGCTGCTGTTTTCAATTCCTTTAATACCGGGCCCTTACCGCGAATGGTAATATATTTTGGTTCAAAGCTATTTTCAACATCGACACCCATCTGGCTCCGCGGCAAATCGCGAACATGGCCCATCGATGCCTTAACCTTATATTTATTCCCTAAATATCGTTCAATCGTTTTCGCTTTTGCTGGCGATTCGACGATTACAAGATAATCTGCCATTTAAATCCTCCTTAAGAGGGAAAGTGTGAAAGCCCCTTGAATCCGGCGAATCCCGTTTCTAAGATGCTTATGATTTGATAAGTTTTCCTAAATCCCAGTATAGCAACTTGGAGCGGAGAAAATACTTTACAAAACTGCCTATCCCAAAATTTCATAATATATGTTAATTACAAGTTTATTTATTCTTTTTTAATATATTCTATTTTTCGAACATCTGTTGGAAAATGTATAACATATTAGAAATTTTTGCAACCTTTTTAAGCTAATTTCTCCACATATTCAGAAAAAACCTGCTAAATCAGCGAATTTATTTAAAAGATTATTAGTTAATTCTGCATTTTACCTTATTTCTTCTAATATATCTTTAGCACTTGTCACTAGTTTTGCCCCATGTTGAATCAATTCGTTTGCCCCAATGGAATAAGGATTAAAGATGCTTCCTGGCAATGAAAACACATCCCGTCCCTCGTTAACCGCATAGTTTGCCGTAATCAACGAACCGCTTTTTCGTTTTGCTTCTATAATAAATGTCCCTTTTGATAGACCGCTAATGATACGATTCCTTGCTGGGAAATGCCATCTGAGCGGCTTGGTGTCCGGAGGATATTCCGAGACAACTAGCTGTGTTTTCATCATTTCTAATGCCAGTCCCATATTTTCTTTTGGGTAAATATGATATAAACCACCCGCTATAACTGCGATTGTTTTCCCGCCATTTTTTATTGCGTATTCATGTGCCAGCGCATCAATCCCCTTTGCCAAACCGCTGACAACGAGGACACCATTGTCAATTAACTCGGGAAAGATTAACCTGATAGCGTTTTTTCCATATGGTGTCGCCTGGCGTGATCCTACCACGGCAAGTTTTGGTTCTCTATCAAGTAGAGATAGATCTCCTTTTGCAAATAAAGCCCAAGGCGGCTGGTAAATTTCTTTTAAATACCGAGGATATTCCTTATCTATAATCGTAATGACGGTAATATCATTGGTCTCGTATTGGCGAATTTGTTCGTGAATCATTTCAGGATGAAGAGATATAATAGAAGATTTGGCTAAGGAGCTATCGCGGTTAATGGGTGAAAACAAGGAAATCTGCTGCGGCAATTGGGTTTGGAGCCGGTACAAGGACTGGAGTGTCGGGTCTTTTTTTAACATTTGAAAAACAGTACTCCATGAGATATTTGGATAATGAAGCAAATGAATCAGTTTTTCTTTAAAGTCATCCATCTTAAACTAATCCTCCTTACTATTTATTATACATGCAGAAATAGCCCCTCAATTATGAGGGACTATCTGTATTCACCAGATGTAAAATATTAGTGTGTTTTACATTTTTCATATAAACCTTGTTCTTTTAATACTTCGATTAACGTTTCACCCATTACAGATGGTGTATCAGCAACCTTAATGCCGCATTCGTTCATGACGCGGATTTTTTCATCGGCAGTACCTTTACCGCCAGAAATAATGGCACCGGCATGGCCCATCCGCTTTCCTGGAGGCGCAGTTCGTCCGCCAATGAAGCCGACAACAGGTTTTGTCATGTTTGCTTTTACCCATTCTGCCGCTTCTTCTTCAGCCGTTCCGCCAATTTCACCAATCATGATAACAGCATATGTTTCAGGGTCTTCATTAAATGCTTTTAGCACATCGATAAAGTTTGTCCCGTTAACAGGATCGCCGCCAATACCAACTGCTGTTGTCTGACCAAGACCAGCTTGTGTTAATTGATGAACCGCTTCGTATGTTAAAGTTCCAGAGCGGGAAACAACACCGACATGGCCTTTCGTATGGATGTATCCAGGCATGATGCCAATCTTACATTCATCGGCAGTGATTACACCTGGGCAGTTTGGACCAACTAAACGAGTCTTCTTGCCTTCCATATAACGCCTTACTTTAACCATATCTAATACTGGGATATGTTCAGTAATACAAATAGCTAAATCCAACTCTGCATCAACGGCTTCGATAATGGCATCTGCTGCAAACGGAGCCGGAACGTAAATGACGGATGCTGTAGCACCAGTAGTTTCAACTGCTTCTTTCACTGTATTAAATACAGGCACACCTTCAACTTCCATGCCGCCTTTTCCTGGAGTGGTACCGCCAACTATTTGTGTACCGTATTCAAGCATTTGTTTTGTATGAAAAAGGGCTGTAGAACCAGTTATCCCTTGAACAATAACTTTTGTATCTTTATTAATAAAAACGCTCACGTTAATTCCCCTTTCTTATCGATCCTATTTCACTAATGCAACGATTTTTTGTGCGCCGTCAGCCATGGATTCAGCAGCAATTATGTCAATGCTTGACTCAGCGAGAATTTTCTTCCCTAAGTCAACATTTGTTCCCTCTAAACGAACAACAAGTGGAACACTTAGACCAACCTGCTTAGCCGCTTCTACTACACCCTCTGCGATAACATCGCACTTCATGATTCCGCCGAAGATATTTACGAAAATACCTTTTACGTTTGGATCAGAAAGGATAATTTTGAATGCTTCAGTAACCTTTTCAGCTGTAGCACCGCCCCCAACATCAAGGAAGTTAGCGGGGTCGCCGCCGTAATGCTTAACGATGTCCATGGTCGCCATCGCAAGACCGGCGCCATTAACCATACAGCCGATATTTCCATCTAAGGAAATATAGCTTAAATCATATTTAGATGCTTCGATTTCTTTGGCATCCTCTTCTTCAAGGTCACGATACGCCAGTACATCTTTTTGACGATATAACGCATTGGAGTCAAAGTTTAATTTGGCATCTAATGCGATAACTTTTCCATCACCTGTAACGACAAGTGGATTAATTTCGGCAATCGAGCAGTCCTTTTCAATGTAGGCTTTGTATAAAGCTGTCATGAACTTTACCGCTTGATTGACTAACTCTTTTGGAATATTGATATTAAAGGCGATTCGGCGTGCTTGGAATGGCTGTAAGCCAATCACTGGGTCGATTTCTTCTTTAAAAATTTTCTCCGGAGTCTTTTCAGCAACTTCTTCAATTTCCGTTCCGCCTTCTTCAGAAGCCATTAAGACAACACGTGAAGTGGCACGGTCTAATACTAAACCAACATAATACTCTTTTTTGATGTCACAGCCTTCTTCAATGAGCAGACGCTTTACTTCTTTACCCTCAGGACCCGTTTGGTGTGTTACCAAGGTTTTTCCAAGGATTTCATTTGCATATGTACGAACCTCATCAAGGTTTTTCGCAACTTTAACACCACCGGCTTTCCCCCGTCCGCCAGCGTGGATTTGCGCTTTTACGACACACACTTTAGTTCCTAGTTCTTTCGCCGCTTCCACTGCCTCTTCAACCGTGAATGCCACTTTTCCGTTTGGAACTGTTACCCCGAATTGCTTGAGGATCTCTTTCCCTTGATACTCATGGATATTCATTTCCCATCCTCCTAAATCTTACTCTTCTAAAAATTGACTCCGTTTTCATTTTATATAATGACAGATACCTTGTCCACCAATATGCAAAAAAATTATATTTTGATAATATCTTTGATTGGTGCAAAGCTTTTTCGATGATAGGGAGTTATCCCATGCTGCTGAATCGCATTTATATGTTCCTTTGTCCCATACCCCATATTTTGTTGAAAATGATAGCTGGGATATTCCAGCGAAATTTCCTTCATCAGCTTGTCTCTTGCCACTTTTGCAATAATCGAAGCAGCTGCGATGGAAATACTTTTTGCATCCCCTTTAATAATCGATTCTGATGGGTAGGGAATTTCTAGCTTCATCGCATCAATCAGCAAAAAATCCGGTTTTGGCTGTAACGAAACAATTGCTGCTTTCATTGCTTTCTTTGCCGCTTCGTAAATATTAATCTCATCAATTTCGTTTGCATCAATCATTGATACACTAAATGCCAGCGCTTCTCTGCGAATGATGGCATCGTATTCCAGGCGTTTCTTTTCTGATAGTTTTTTAGAATCATCAATCCCAGCCAAGAAAAAGTCAGCAGGCAAAATGACGGCCGCCGCAGCAACCGGACCTGCAAGCGGACCTCTGCCGACTTCATCGACACCGGCAATCAATTCAAAGCCTTTTGAACGCCATTTATTTTCATAGGTATTCATCTCAAGGAATTTTTCTTTTAACCGCTGTTCCTCTGCAATCTTCTTGCGCCATTTCTGTATTAATTGTTTAACACCCTTGCGCTCATCTTGAAGGATTTGTAGTAAAAACGGGTCATGCTCATCCTTAATATTTTCTAATTGTCTTGCTGCTTCTGCAATTGTTAATACCTTCATTTTTTTCACCCATTTAGGATCTAATCAGATTTTTGAGTTTAACCGTGTTGCCGCTTCCAAATATTTCTTGCTCTAATCTTCTGCCTGTCGGTGTCGCAGCAAGTCCGCCCTCAGCAGTTTCCCTTAACGAAGAAGGCATCGATTGGCCGATTAAGAACATGGCGTGAATGACTTCATCACAAGGAATTCTGCTTGTTACACCGGCAAGTGCCATATCCGCAGCTGTAATGGCATTGGATGCGCCCATTGCATTCCGTTTTACACAAGGGACTTCGACTAACCCCGCTACTGGATCACACACTAATCCAAGCATATTCTTTAACGTGATAGCCATCGCCTCTGCAGCCTGCTGTGCGGAGCCGCCAGCCAATTCTACAATCGCCGCTGCAGCCATTCCGCTGGCAGAGCCTACTTCTGCTTGGCAACCCCCCGCAGCACCGGAAATGGAGGCGTTATTTGCGACCACGAAACCGAAAGCTGCTGCTGTAAACAAAAATTCAATCATTTCCTCGCGGGTAGGCAGCAATTTTTCCTTTACTGCGAATAAAGTCCCTGGTACTACGCCTGCTGAACCTGCAGTTGGTGTCGCACAGATTACACCCATTGCGGCATTCACTTCATTGGTTGCCACCGCTTTACTGACCGCGTCTAATAGAACCGTTCCCCCAAGAGCCTTCCCGCTTTTAATATAGTTCTGGATGAGCACGGCGTCGCCGCCAGTAAGACCAGTATGGGAATGGACACCATTTAGGCCTCTTTCCACCGCCTGTTCCATTACCGTTAAATTCTTATCCATTTTCGCGATTACTTCTTCTCTCGTAAGACCCGATACTTCTATTTCTTGACGGATCATGATTTCTGCTATTTTTACTTGATTAGTTTCTGCAAGTTGAACAAGCTCCGCTACATTTCGAAACATGATCATACCTCCTGATGATGATTAATCTATTCCGCCATACGAATAATTTTCGATACATTTGCAAGATTACTTAATTCCTCAATCACCATATCCTCAATTTTTTGGTCGACTTCAATGACCATTAAGGCCATTTCCCCTTTATCCAACCTTGAAACCTCCATATGGCCGATGTTAATTTGATATTTTGATAATACACTAGTTACCGCTGAAATGATTCCAAATCGGTCTTGGTGGACAACCAAGATTGCCGGATGTTCGCCGGACAGCTTTAGCGGGAAAGAGTTTAATTCGGTAATTTCAATGGTTCCGCCGCCAATTGAAATCCCAACCAGCTCAAGCTCGTCATCCCCGCCATATAGATTTATTTTAACGGTATTCGGATGATCCGTTACTGCCTCTTCCGCCTGAAACACAACCTCTAAACCGAGGTCCTTTGCTATTGCCAATGATTTAGGCATTCTTTCATCAAAAGTATCCAGGTCTAGGAGGCCTGCAACAATCGCAAAGTCTGTTCCATGTCCCTTATATGTTTTCGCAAATGAACCGTATAATGAGATAATCGCCTTCGTCGGAAGTTTGCCAAACAATGTCCTAGCAACCCTGCCAATACGTGCTGCACCTGCTGTATGAGAGCTTGACGGTCCAATCATGACCGGACCGATAATATCAAAAGCTGAACGATATTTCATTTAAGTACGCTCCTTTATCAAGTAATCAATCTTAGTCGTTAAACTAATTTTACGAAAATAGTTCCATTGTAACCAGAGATAAATGCTGGTAAAAGTAGAAAAATGAAAGAAATAGTTAATTGGAAAGTTTTACTTTCCTCTCGGCAAAAAATAAGCTCCCCATTCAGGAGAGCTTCATGCAGTTTCATTATTCCTTCATTAGATCGGCAGGTCGTTCAAACGTAAGCCGGCCAAATTTCTCTGACCGTATCTCTCTTATCACCAATTCCGATACCTTATCATAATCGACGATGCCGCCAGCCATAAGACAGCCGCGAAGTTCACCGATATGATCAAACATTTCGACAACGTTATCTGGCAGAATTTCCAGATTGTACCGTTCTTTTAAACGCTTTGGATAGGCACGTTCTAGAAATCTAAGTGAGTAAACGGTCAAGTCCTGTAGGTTTAATAATGTATCTTTAATCGCTCCTGTGATAGCCAGTTTCATCCCAACCTCTTGGTCTTCAAACTTCGGCCATAAAATCCCTGGAGTATCAAGCAATTCCATTTCCTTGCCAACTTTAATCCATTGCTGCGATTTCGTTACCCCTGGTGTATTGCCTGTCTTGGCGATATTTTTTTTGGCAAGGCGATTGATAAGTGTCGATTTCCCTGCATTAGGAATGCCAACAATCATCGCACGAATCGCCCTTGGGTTAACGCCTTTTGCTCTCATTCGATCAAATTTTTCTTTAAGAATTTCATGTGAGGCTTGGACAATCGTTTTCATTCCTTCTCCAGCCTGAGAATTAATCGCCAGGGCTTTTATCCCCTTCTCCGCAAAGTGGGCAATCCATTCCCTTGTCACGTCTTTATCTGCCATATCCGCTTTATTTAACAAGACTAATCTAGGTTTATGCTGGATAATTTCATCAATCATTGGGTTTCTCGAGGAATACGGAATTCTTGCATCAACCAATTCAAAAATAATGTCAACCAGTTTTAACTTTTCCGTGACCTCTCTGCGAGCCTTGGCCATATGGCCTGGAAACCATTGGATCGTCAAAGCTGCCACCTCCTTTAAAGCATAAGCGCCTTGGTGTTCTATTTCGCTGTAACAATATGTGCATCTTTAATCGGCCAATAGACGACACTTGTTTTGCCGATTACCTTACTCATTGGAATCGTCCCGATGTGTCTGGAATCTTTACTCCAGCGGCGATTATCTCCCATCACAAACAATTCACCTTTCGGAACCGTTTTACGGCCTACAACGGTTTCTTCTAACGTAAAGGAAGCGGTTAGCGGTCCGTCCTCAACCTCTTTCTTATATTGATCCAAGTAAGGCTCTTTATATGCTTTTCCATTTACATATAACGTATCATCCTTATACTCAACCGTGTCACCAGGAAGACCAATCACACGCTTTATGTAATCCTTTTTCTCAGGTGCATGAAAGACGATGATATCAAACCGCTTCGGCTCTCCAATATCATAACTGAATTTATTAACAATCATTCGATCTTGGTCTTTCAATGTCGGCATCATCGATAGGCCATCGACTACAATTGGAGCAAACAGAAAGTACCGAATAACTGCTGCCAGCGCTACCGCAATTAACAGGGCCTTTGTCCATTCCCATAGTTCATTTTTCTTTTTTGTCATACAATCCCCACCAATCTAAATAAAACTCATATAAAGCCTATTTTACATAACTTAAACAAATTTAACACGATGGGATTATCGTTTTTAATCAAACTTTAATAATTAGTTTAAAAAACAGTAACATTCGGGGAGTCCAATATGATTAGTCTTTCTATCAAAGAAGAAGATATGTATCAAAAAAAGAGCCTGCTCCTAAAGCAAGCTCTTTCCTTTTCATATTAGCGGATCTCTTTAATTCTTGCTTTTTTACCGCGAAGTTTACGCAAGTAGTAAAGCTTAGCACGGCGAACTTTACCGCGACGAAGTACTTCAAGCTTCGCAATTTTTGGTGTATGAACTGGGAAAGTACGCTCAACGCCTACTCCGTAAGAAATTTTACGAACTGTAAAAGTTTCGCTAATCCCACCACCACGACGCTTAATCACTACACCTTCGAATAACTGAATACGCTCGCGAGTACCCTCGACAACTTTTACGTGTACACGTACAGTATCACCAGGACGGAACGTTGGAAGATCAGTGCGAAGTTGTTCTTTTGTGATTTCTTCAATCAATTTTTGCATCGTTTTCAACTCCTTCCAACAGATGCTCATGCACATAAATTCCCTTATACCCTGCAGCGGAACATCGTTATAAGACTATCACTGAAACATATCAGCCCAAGTCACAAGTAGTATCATACCATAATTATTGCAGGCTCGCAATATTACTCGCAATCTTTTTTTACTTCTTCTAGCCATTTTTCTTGTTCTGCTGTCAGTTCTATTTTATCCAATAAATCCGGGCGTCGTAAAAGGGTACGGCGTAATGCCTCTTTATTTCGCCATTCTTCAATTAATTTATGATTTCCCGACAACAATGTATCAGGCACCTTCATGCCGCGAAAATCTGCGGGTCTCGTGTAGTGTGGATGTTCTAAGAGCCCCGTACTAAACGAATCCTTCATATGTGATTCCTGATTTCCTAATACTTCCGGTAAAAGGCGGACCACACTGTCGATCACGACCATTGCTCCAAGCTCGCCGCCAGTCAGGACATAATCACCAATCGAGATTTCATCCGTTACCACATGTTCACGGATTCGTTCATCATAGCCCTCATAATGGCCGCAAATAAATAGTAAGTGCTCTTCATTTGCCAGTTCCTCTGCCTTTTTCTGCTCATAGCGTTCTCCTTGCGGGCAAAGCAGAATCACCCTTGGTTTGCTGCTTTTGGCCTTTTCCTTCAGTGCTGCAACAGCATCAAAGATTGGCTGTGGTTTTAATACCATGCCAGCCCCGCCGCCATATGGATAGTCATCAACCGTAGAATGTTTGTTATCGGCATATTCACGGAAATTAACGACATTATAGTTGACCGCTGCTTTCTCAGCCGCTTTTTGCAAAATCGATTGTCCCAGTACCCCGGAAAACATTTCTGGAAATAAGGTAAGAATATCAATCTGCATCATGAAAGTAACCCTTCCATTGGTTCAATGATAACTATTTTTTCTTGTACATCCACTTTCTTGACCACATCATGGATATATGGGATTAGGACTTCCTTACCGCCTTTTCCTTTAACCACCCAAACATCATTGGCACCAGGGGAGAGAATTTCAGCTATTTTTCCGATTTCCTCTCCTTCAGTTGTTGAAACAAGGCAGCCGATAATTTCGTGGTAATAAAATTCATCTTCAGCTAATGTGCCAAGTTGTGATTCAGGTACTTTCAAAATACCATCCCTGAATTTTTCAACTTCATTTATATTATTAAAACCTTCAAATGTGAGTAATTCGAAATTTTTATGGGTCCTGTGGCTTTTGACTGTTAGTTCAACTGGCGTATTTGAATTTGGCATAAACAAAAATAAAACATTTCCGGCTTTATAGCGTTTCTCAGGGAAGTCCGTTTTTGAAATAACGCGCACTTCACCTTTTATCCCTTGAGTATTGACGATTTTCCCAACATTGAACCATTTTTCCATATTTTTCACACCTCTAGCGTATTTCAACTATTATACCGTCACTTACGATAATTTCGGATTGCCCAAACCGTTCATCCCATTTGTCACCGACGTTTAATTCAACAAGGGCCTGAACTTCCTTTTCCTTAATTTCACTGCCTAACGGTAGGATATGTAATTGTTCCGCTTGAAACTCAAGAAGCTTTATTTTTTCTTTGCGCATTTGAATTTCTTTTTCAAACTGTTTTTTCAATGTCCCCGGTGAAAGGTTTTTAGACTTTTCTAACCGTTTCAATTCGAATTGTAGCTGATCACACTCTTTCTGGAGCTGCAGCTTCTTGGTATGGTAACCATTAAATAGCTCTTGTTTGCTATTTTCTGTTAATAGCTGCTTAACGATAACCGTTTGGATTAGTAGCATAATTGGGCCCCCTTTTGCATTTTTTATAGCAAAAAAGGGAGGATTTTTATTCCTCCCTTTTATCTAGATGCAAAAAGCTATTCACCAATTTCTAGAAAAATTTTCTTTTGTTGTGATGATCCCGTTGCATATACAACAGTTCTAATGGCCTTTGCAACACGCCCCTGCTTGCCAATCACTTTTCCCATGTCTGTCTTGTTAACAGAAAGCAGATAGGTAATTCGTGAATCGTCTTCCGTGACAAAAACATGCACATCTTCCGGAAAATCAACAAGAGGCTTAACAATCGTTTCGATTAGTTCCTTCATAATCGCCTGTGATTACTTGCTTAATTTTGCATTATGGAATTTTTCCATGATGCCTTGGTTTGAGAACAGGTTCCGAACAGTATCAGATGGTTTTGCACCGTCTTTTAGCCATTTAAGAACTAATTCTTCGTTAATTTCTACTTTAGCCGGTTGCGTTACAGGGTTGTAAGTTCCAACGATTTCAATGTAACGTCCGTCACGAGGAGAACGAGAATCTGCTACTACGATACGATAGAAAGGAGTTTTTTTAGCTCCCATACGTTTTAAACGAATTTTAACTGCCATTTTAAATAAGCACCTCCGAATAGTTTCACACAAGATAGTATAATATCAATTCTTTATTAGTTTGTAAAGTGTTTTTTCTTTACAGTCATTATTACCAATAATTCCGAAAAATAAAACAAGCTAGAATGGTTTAAATGGAAATTTAAACCCGCCTTTTTTCCCTTTTGGACCTCTTGGATTCATACCTGTCATTTGCTTCATCATTTTTTTCATGTCTTCAAACTGCTTGAGCAAACGGTTCACCTCTGTGACAGTCCGGCCGCTGCCTTTGGCAATCCGGTTTTTGCGTTTGGAGTTCAAGATTTCCGGGTTGTTTTTTTCTGCCTTGGTCATCGACCTAATGATGGCTTCTACATGGGCAATTTGCTTCTCATCGATTTGCATATTATTTAAACCTTTGATTTTGTTTGCGCCAGGCATCATTTTTAATAATTCATCAAGCGGACCAAGATTACGAACCTGGCCGAGCTGTTCCAAAAAATCCTCCAGTGTAAATGTTGCTGTCCGCATTTTCTGCTCTAACTCTTTCGCCTTTTGTTCGTCAACATTTGCTTGTGCCTTTTCAATCAGGGTCAGCACATCGCCCATGCCGAGAATTCTTGAGGCCATTCGTTCCGGGTGAAACGGTTCCAATGCGTCCATTTTCTCGCCAAGACCGACAAATTTAATCGGCGTTTGGGTAACGGCGCGGATGGAGAGTGCGGCCCCGCCTCGAGTATCACCGTCTAGCTTTGTCAAAACAACGCCGGTTAAACCCAGTTGTTCATTAAAGCTTTGGGCCACATTGACAGCATCCTGCCCTGTCATGGCATCAACAACAAGGAAGATTTCATCCGGTTTGGTTAATTCTTTAATGTCCTTCAACTCGCCCATTAACGCTTCATCGACATGCAGACGGCCAGCGGTGTCAATCAGGACATAATCATGATGTTCCTCTTTCGCCTTCTCAATTGCCTGCTTGGCAATTTCAACCGGGCTCACTTGATCGCCGAGCGAAAAAACCGGCATGTCTAATTGTTTGCCGAGAGTTTGCAGCTGCTTGATTGCGGCCGGACGGTAAATGTCCGCGGCAACAAGCAATGGTTTGCGATTATACTTCTTTCGAAGCAGGAGCGAAAGCTTTCCTGTTGTCGTTGTTTTACCAGCACCCTGGAGCCCGACCATCATGATGACCGTTGGCGGTCGGTTTGATGCTGCAATCTTGCTTTGCTCACCTCCCATTAAAGCGGTCAATTCCTCATTAACAATTTTAATGATTTGCTGACCTGGAGATAAGCTCTTTAGTACTTCCACCCCTACTGCACGTTCGCTGACTTTTTTTACAAAGTCTTTGACAACTTTGAAGTTTACGTCTGCTTCGAGCAGTGCAAGGCGGACTTCGCGCATCATTTCTTTAACATCCGCTTCTGAGACCTTTCCTTTTCCACGGATTTTTTGGATGGTATTTTGCAGTCGGTCGGCTAATCCTTCAAATGCCATTCATGCCGCCTCCTAATCTAATTTCTCAAGCTCGGCAACAGTTTCTAACATTGCCTGCTTTGAAGGGTTCTCCTCATTAAGCAATTCTCTTACGTGCGTGATTAGTTTTGCGCGCTCTTGAAATTTTTGGAATAATTGCAGCTTTTCCTCATACTCCTCGAGCATTGCTTCCGTCCGTTTAATATTATCATACACGGCCTGACGGCTTACGTCATACTCTTCGGCAATTTCTCCAAGAGAGTAATCATCTAAATAATAGAGAGACATGTAGCTTTGCTGCTTTGGTGTTAACAACGAATAGTAAAAATCATAAAGATAGTTTATTCGTGTTGTCTTTTCAAGCATCATGCATGGGTTCCCTCCAATACCAATGTTAAGTGAAAAGCCTTTACAAGAGTAGTTTACACAGTCATATTATTTCTGTCAAGAAAATATCTTTACATATTCCAAACGACCAAGCCCCTAACTCCTTTTCCAATTTTACTTCTTTCTTTTCTTTGCTTCAAGCAAACGTTTCATTCGTTCTTCCTTTTCTTCAGTGGACACAACGGGTACGTTGTTCTGCTTCTTCGCTGATGTTTGCAGTTCCGGTTTCTGCGGCTTTTCCTTCGTTATTTCTTGCTTAGATTCTGTAAATTCTCGTTTGCTTTCTACCCCCGCCTTCACTTTTGCTTTAGCCCTTGAAAGCTGCATTAGTACTTCTGTGCCTCCCTGTTCACCTTTTTTCGAGGTTTTCTTCTGCAGGTGCAGCAAGGATAGAAATGGCTGGAAGCCTAGTCTCCTGATTAGAATCTCGAACACTAGAAGTAGGAAGGCAGCTAGTAAGAGCTGTTCACTAATTGGATCTTTGCGTTTTGGCTTTTGTTGTAACGGTCGAAACGCTTCTTTTGCCGTCTGCAGTTCTTTTCCGCCAGTAAGTGCGGCCAGTTCTTTTAATAACTCACTATTGGTCGCTTTTAACAAATATTCATCCGAATAGGGAACCGAAAAGCCAGTTTGAAACAATTTATCCTGCCCCTCCTCGGTCGTTTGTTTCACCCGTAAAAAATACATACCGGGCTTATTAGGAAAACTCACTTCAAATTCACCTGGAGCTGTCGGCTTAGAATTGGTGTCGATGACCGTACCATTTTGTGAAACCACCGATACATCAAGTGGAAGAAATTGCCCATCCGCTGCCTTTAATTGGACCACCGTATTGCCATTTTCTTTTTCGATTGTAAAACGGAACGGCTCGCTGTCATATTGCGGCAGCGACTTGACCACCAGCGTATTCAAAAATTGCGGCCAGTTAGCCCATTTAGCCCAGTCACCAGACCATTTTCCCGTCATATCAGACGTAAACGCTAAGGTCGTTCCTAAGCCATAATGCCACTCGGCAAGAACCGGATCCTTTTTTTCACTTATTAGCGGCACCTGCGCCATATTTTTCGCTGTTACCGCAATATAGGCATTCATTTTTGGAATTCCCTGTTCAAAAATGGCTCTCCAATCTGGATAGGGCTGCACAACAGGATAAAAAGGATGGTCTTCAATATACGTTCTTGTGGTCATAACCGTTTCCCTTGAAAGAATGCTCGGAATAACGGATGCATCGGTTACATCGTAAAATCGTCCACTCCCCTGACCGGCAAGATCTTCTAACAGGTTTCGATCGGCATCCGATCCTAAAGCAACCGTTGACAACGTGATATTATTTTTTTTACCCTCTGAAATAAGCGTTTGATAATCACCGCCAGTGGCTGACTGTCCGTCCGTTAACAAAATAATGTGTTTTCTTTGCAGCTTCAAATCCTTTAACTCTTGATAAGCCTTTTCAAGTGAGGGGTAAATGTTCGTCCCGCCACCTACTGAAACAGAGCGGATTTTTTCTATTACCTTTTTCTTGTTTTCAAGCGGTGCGGTTTCAACAATCACCCATGGGCGGTCGTCAAAGGCAATAAAACCAAGCGTATCTTTTTCGCGCAATAATTCTACCGATCGTGCGGCCGCTTCCTTTGCTAATGTCAATTTATTGCCGCTCATACTTCCGGATCGGTCAATGACAATCACCAATCCAAGTGAGGGCATCTCTTTTTTTCCTTTAATGTCCATGTCAACTGGTAATAGTTTTTCAATCGGTGTTTTAAAATAACCGCCGAGGCCAAAGCTGTCCTCTCCGCCGAGCATCACAAAGCCGGTGCCAAATTCTTTGACTGCTTTTTCAATCAAATTCATTTGCTGTTCGCTGACCTTCGTTCCCGGAACATTATTAAAAATAATCGATTGGTATTGCAAAAATCCCGCTAAGGTAGTAGGAAGCTTCTCGGGAATAAGCTTATCGGTGATTAACCCTGAGGCTTGTAAAATTTGTGCTAATGGGTCGTCTTGATTTCCTTGAACGACGAGTACCCTTGGTGTTCCTTTGACATTTGTGACCGCATAAAGGGTATTATTTTCGCTAAAGGTATCCTTTTCTGCGGCAATCTCAGCCTTATAAATCGACATTCCTGGCACGAAGGCATTATCTGAAAAGGAAAACTCATTTTGCCCCTCTTTTACGGTAATCTTCTCATGGAGAATATCTTTGTTGTTTAAGGAGATTCTTATATCAGCTGTCTTTTCGACGTTACTTGCAATCGAAACCACTAAATTTGCCTTTTCTCCCTCATAGAGAGTGGGAGGAACATCCAGCCTCGTGATGGCCATATCCTCACGAAACTTTTGCTTGAATCGGACATAATCTAACTCAAGCTTCTGATTTTTTAACAGTTTGGCAGCCTCTTTACTAGTACCGGCCGTTTCATTTCCATCAGATAAGAGGACAATCCGGCCGCTTTGCCCCGGTTTCAGCAGCGAAGCAGCAAAGCCAATTCCCTCTTCGAGATTTGTTTCGCCATTGTTCACTTTCCCATTAAATTGATCTAACACTGTTTTTTTGTTTGATAGTGATTGTTCGACAAGCGCACCATCAGCAAACGACGCTATCGCAAATGATTGATTCGCTTTCTTTGATTGGCTGCTTTCGTCAAGCCACTCGATTATCCCAGTTTCTGCATCTTCAAAACTTGCAGAGCGATCGACAAGAAAAATAATCATTTCCTCTTTGATGGGCAGCAAAATTTGCGGAATCGTCAGCGCAAAAATAATCAAGAAAAATAGAACCGCTCTTAGACAGCCAATCACCACTTTATCCGGACTATTTGAAGCGTTTATATGTTTAAAGTATCGATAAATCAGGAAAGAAGCCGGTATTATTAATATAAGAAAGATGGGATATTTAAGCTCTATAGCCATTTTCGATAAACCTCCCATTCCACCATAAGCAGCACTAGCACGATGAGCGTCAGCCAAAACCATATTGATCCATTTGGCTTCAATGCCAGTTCAGTATCATTTGCGGTTAAATGATTCAATTTAAACGACGGGGCTGTCTCCGGTTTTTTTTCGCGATCATCAAGCAGAGCTGAGAAATAATACACCTGCTCATCAGCTACAGCTTGGTAGATTCCCGGTTTATAGGGAGCTTTAAAATTCTCCGTATTTAACTGGAGTGAAGATAAGCTTTTTCCAGCTGAATTATAGATTTCCAAAACGGACTTTTTACTATCAAGCTGAATCCACTTTTCCTCACCAGGCTGAAAATAGCCAAGAAAGCCAGTTTGCTTTGACAGCCACTGATAGCTATTAAAGAGAAAAATCGGAAAACCCGGGTGCAGTGGCCAATCGGTATTCTCAAGCGAAAAATTCATCAGGATAACCGGCTGTCCATTGATTGTTCCTGTTTGAATCAGCGGGTGTTCGCCGCTGGTTACAATGTTTTCCCAATTTCCCTTTATCGGGTTTGACGCGTATTTTATGTAAGTTTTGCCGATATCAACATATTCGGTGAGCGGCGAGTCCTTGCTCATGATTGGTTCCTTTAATTCAATAAGTTCATCCTGATTTTTGGATTTGTTAATGTAAATAACCGGCATTTTCGGCAATTCACTAAACTGCAGCCCTTCTGCAAGAATGATTCCACTTTCCGTTGATCCTAGAGAGTTTTTTGCATCAAGCTGGACTGTTTTGATGCCCAAGGTTTCCAGCCCCTTAATAAAAAAGGGATTCACGTCACCAAGTGCATCGATGGTTGGATTCAAGTCTGAGTAAACAGCTGTTAATTCATTATCGGCCGCGTAATGGTCCCCGGCTTTTATCGACGCTTGATAAAAGCGGTGCTCCGGCAAATCGGGAATATTTATCACCACTTGTTGACCGGCTGGAATCGTTACTTCTTGTTGGAAAACAACCGAATCCTCACTGGTAATCACAAAGGGAAATGTTTTCGATTTCTTCCCTTGGTTTTCCAAAACGGCCAGTCCGGAAATTCGCTTTTCTTTAGCCGCAACCCCAAAGGAAAGGATGGCGACGTTATCTTGTATGCCGGCAGCATTGTGAATCTCATAGGGGATATTAGAAAGGTCTGATTTCAGGTCTGCCTTTTTTACAGAATCAGAAAACAAATGAATCACCGTATCTTTATTATGTACTAGTGATTCTGCAAGCTTTACGGCCTTTTCGATATTTTCATGTTCGTATGTAACAGTAAGCCCCGCAATCTCCCGTTGAATCACGGCTGTATCGGTTTCCCGGCTCAATAGGATTTTCGGCTTTGCACCGGCATTAATCACGGTTACTTCCTGACCAGTTAAGCGCTCGGTCATTTGCTTCATCTGTTGTTTAGATTGTTCAATGAGCGGCTTGTCCGCCTTTATCGCTGACATCGTTGCCGATGTATCTACAATCCAAATGATTTGTTCGCCCTTTATCCCCTCCGAGAACCATATCGGTTTTGCCAACGCCAACATTAATAATGTAAGAGCAGCGATTTGCAGCCAAAACAAGAGATTTTGCTGTAACTTTTGAATCCAGGGCGAGGCATTCCACTCATTCATAGCCTGCTGCCAAAGGAGATTAGCTGGGTTGATGACCGCGGTGTATTGTTTACGGAAAAAGTATAATAACACAACCAAGGCGATAAAAATGACAAGTATAAAAAATAATCCGTTCGCAAAGTACATCATCATCACCTCTGGTTAATAAAGGATTCTTTTCGCAGAACACTCATGAAATAAAAAATCATTTAGGTCAGCATCATCTGCCGTTAATAAATAACTGAACCCAAATCGGCGGCATAACGCTTCAAGCCTGCGATTATGCTCTGTTACTTGCTTTCGATAGTTTACGAGAATCGAATCACTCATCGTGACATTCACACTTTCATTTGACTCACTATCAATTAATTTGACATCCCCCGAATAACTCGGGTCGAGTTCCTCCCTGCTCAATAGTTGGATTAGTTTCACCTCTTGTTTGGCGGCAGCAATAAATCGAAAAAGCGCTTCAAATGATGCAAGCGGCTCAAGACCGTCCGTGATAAGAATCGCCAGCTGATTATTTTTCATGCTGTTTTTATGAAAGTTGTCCGTAAATGCCCCGGCATCCTCTTGTTCTGATAACTGGAGGATTTCAAAAAATACATTTTTCCCATATACAGACCCTTTTCTGTTTACCTTTGCATACACCCCCGACGAAACCGGAATGAACGACAAGCGATCTTCACCACTCAGAGCAATATAACTAAAGGCGGCAGCGAGCTCCTTTGCTCTTTTCCATTTTGAAGCAATCGCCTGCATCGAACTCGAAGCGTCCAAAAAAACGGTAACTGCTAATTCTTGTTCATCTAAAAACCTTTTAATATAATGCTTTTGCGTCCGGCCGTAAATATTCCAGTCTATCTGGCGGACATCATCGCCGGGCTGATAAAGACGAAAATCTGAAAATTCCAGGGAAGCACCAAATTTATTCGCCGTCCTCCCCCCTTTATGAGCGCCGCGCCTCCGGGTTTTCGCCATCAATCTCCGTTTTTGCAGTCGTGAAAGCATGGAATGCATTTGGGCTGTCATCGCTGACTAACATCCTTTCCAGCCTGCTCCAATACATCAGCAATCAAGTCATCCGGAGTCACACCGTTTGCCTCACCTTCAAAATTCAATAAAAGACGGTGCCTTAAGACTGGGATGGCCGTCCTCTTTAAATCGCCGATTGAAATATGGTATCTGCCGGCAAATAGTGCTCTCGTTTTTGCCATTTGGATAAGACTTTGTAATCCCCGGGGGCCGCTCCCAAATTGAACATATTGTTTTATCCTTTCCGGTGCATCCGCTGAAGCCGGGTGGGTAGCATCAATCATCGATACGGCTGCATTTAGTAAATCATCAGAGACTAAAATTTCCTTCGAGAGCTGCTGCAAGGCTAAAACGTCTGATGAGCCTAAAATTTTATTTAATTGAGGAACCTTGATACCTGTCGTTCTTAAGGCAATCTCTTTTAGTTCTGCTTTGGTCGGATAGTCGACATGAACTTTACAAATAAACCGGTCCATTTGTGCCTCTGGGAGCGGATAGGTGCCTTCCATATCTATCGGGTTCTGTGTTGCCAGCACAAAGAAGGGCATGGAAAGCTGTTTTGTGCTGCCCATAACGGTTACCGTTTGCTCGGCCATTGCCTCTAATAGAGAGCTTTGTGTCTTTGGAGTGGCCCGGTTTATTTCATCAGCTAAAATGATATGGCCAAACAATGGCCCTTCATGAAAGGCAAACTCCTGCCTGCCGTCTGTTCCGGGCTGCAGAATTATCGTCCCGGTAATATCGGATGGCATTAAATCAGGGGTGAATTGGATTCGATTAAACGATAAATCCAGGCATGACGCAATCGACCGGACAAGCATTGTTTTTCCAAGCCCCGGCAGCCCCTCCAATAACGTATGTCCTCCAGAGAAAATGCTCCACAGTACCTGGTCAATCACTTCCTCTTGACCGACGATAAAATTCATCAGCTCTTGTTTTACCGACTTAAGCTGTTCGGCTGCCGTGATAAATTGAGTTTCTTTCTCTTTTAATTGAGTCATTTGAGTCACTCCTTATTGGGATCAAGCAATAAAAAATAGTTTTTGACGATTTCTTCTAAATCAGCAGGGAGTTTTACCCGATCGGTACTTTTTCGATAGGCATCTGCATAATTCCCATATACTTCCTGATAGGACCGAAGCTGTCCTTTTAATATTGGTCCATTGCCTGCAAACTGTTCTGTCGGGCTGCCCTTTCCAATCATTCCGGAATCGGTTTCAAGATTGTTTTTACCGGCTGTTTTCTCTGGAATTGTTAGTAGTTGCCGAGAACCCGGTCCCAACCCGGCACCACTGCCACCGCCATTGCCGGTACCAGCTCCCGCTCCATTTCCTGAGCCTTGGCCAGTACCTGACCCATTTCCGTTTCCAGAGCCATTTCCATTCCCTTGTGAACCATTTCCTGGTGATCCATTTCCTGAGGGCTGATGTCCCTTGCCGCTTCCATTTGAAGCACTTAAGGGATTGTCATTTTTGTTGTTTTGGCCGTTTGACTTTCCTCCCTCAGGCTGACTGGATGGACTAACGGCGAGTTGTTCGGACTGAATTCCGTTAGCTAGCATTTCGCTTTTCAGACTATTAGCCGCCTCACCAAGTGCAGCTTTTGCTTCAGCAAGTTCCGTCAGTTTATTTTCTGAGTTTAGTGCTTCGGAAATCTTCTTCGTGAGATCTGCTAATTCTTGTTCCGAAAGCTGTTTATCTGAACCACTCATCCTGCTGAGTGCCCTCTTTTGACTTTCAGTTAATGAATCATATTTTTTATTTAACTGCTCCAGTTCTTTTTGGATGTTTTTACTATCCTTCGCTTCCAGGGCTGCAGCCAATTTATTTAAATCAGCCTTTTTTAATTCCTGCTGCCATGCTTGGAAGTTTTCTTGTTTTTCCTGTTCCTTCAAGGCCTTTAGTTCCAGCTCTTTTTTTTGTTTAGCTAACGCTGCTAATGCTTCTTTAGGGTTGGAGGTTTTTGTCATTAGTTCCTGTGCTTTTTCCAGCGCTTTTTTCGCTTCCATGTTTTGTTCCTTTTTTGCCTTTTCTTCCAGCTTCTTTTCGACCTTCTTCATGATCGCCATTTCCGTTTCTTTTTTTGCCGCTAATTGCAGATTTTGATTGGGCAAAAAATTGAGGAGTGCAGAAATGCAGACAAAAACCGCTGCTATCAATAGCCACTTTGGTAAAAAATAGCCTTTTTTCCGTGCCAAAACACGGTGCTGTTCCTTTTTCATCAAGGTAAGTGCATCAGCAAGCTGCAATTTCTGGAGCATTCCCTCTTCATCTAAAAACGAGAGGGCTGTTATGACGCGGTCTTCAGGAATATAAGCGTTAAATAGCTGTGCCGCTTCCCTCCACCCCGGCCGATTCTGCCAAATTCGAAAAACAAATATCGGTAGAAGGAGGAAGCTGCCACTCCAAAGCATTTCATGGTAGAAAGGAATGACCATAACCCGAGCTGCCAATAGGAGAAGCGCTGAGAAGATAGAGGCAGCTAGAATCCAATAGTGGAATTCCACCATCGTCCTTTTGATTAGAAGCTGCCTGCGAACAGGCTTCAGCAACTGATAAAACTGGCTTTTATCCTCCATTTAACCCATCCCTATCCTTTCGACTTTACTTTCATATTTGGACGCAGCTTCCGGATACTGATCATTATCATAATGAGAAAAATAATCGTATAGGAAATCAAATAGGCTGCCGATAATGGAAAATCGATTCCTCCCCCAGATTGACTGGATAATTCCCTGAATGCATTCGGTTCAAGAAAACCGAGGAGAATTATCATTGGGTTAAGCATCGCAAAGAAATAGGGAACGGGATTATTCGCGGCCATCCCCATTTGACTGACCGACATTGATATCGCATATAGAAAGGCTGAACCCGCTGTTAGGAAAAGGGTTACCCCGTACGTACTAATCATCGCAATGATGGTTCTTCGGATAAGTGTCGAGAAGAAGATGCCAATACTTCCAAATGCAAGAATCGTAAAGATGTAATATCCTAGAATGGTGACTACCTGTCCGGGAGAAATTCCTCCAAACAGGAAGACAATACTGTAAATAGGCATACTCGCCACTATCATCAGTAATAAAAACGAAACAGACGAAATCAATTTGCCTAAAATAATGCTCGTCGAGCTCTGATTCGTTGTTAATAAAATATTTAATGTTTGCTTTTCCCGTTCACCACTAATGACTCCTGCCGTTAACCCCGGGGTAATAAACAGAATTAACCCCATTTGAATAAACGACAGCATCATAAACATACTTCTGCTTTGATCTGGTCGAAACAGCCCCATCGGTGAGTTTTTGGTTTCTAAATAAATAAAGCCAATAATCAAGATGGAAAGGGCCAGTAAATAAAAAGCTAGACCGAGAAAGCCTTTAAATGAGCGGAACCTTAACTTAAATTCCTTATTTAAAACGGGATTAAGAAGAAGATTTCTCATGAAAGTTCCACCCCTTTCGTTATTTCCATAAAGACATCTTCGAGATTTGTTTCAATTTCCGAAAAGCTGACAATCGGGATATCATGCAAAAGAGCATTTTTTAACAATTGTATTTGTTCTTCCACACTGCCATTAAACATAAATTGAAGCGATTCCCCATCATCCCGTTTCGCCAATTGGCTTACAAGCGGCTGGTCCTCGAAAAAATTTACCGCTAGTTCCAATTCTCGGTACAGCTTGGCAATGATTAGCTTTTCTCCCCGAAGACGCTGCTGGATTTCATTAACTGACCCTTCCGCTACTAATCGCCCTTGATCAATAATTCCGATGGTATCACACATTTCCGCAAGTTCAGGAAGAATATGTGAAGAGATTAAAATCGTTTTCCCCATATTCTTTAATTCTTTTAAGATTTCTCTCATTTCCACCCGTGCTCTCGGGTCAAGACCGGAAGCAGGCTCATCGAGAATCAGTACCTCCGGGTCATGGATCAAGGACCTTGCAAGGCAGAGCCGCTGCTTCATCCCCCTTGACAGCACATCGACATATGAATCTTGTTTTTGCGTTAAATTTACTAATTCAAGAAGCTGTGGAATCAATTTGCTTCGCTCACTCTGGCTGATCCCATAGCTTGCTCCATAGAAATCCAAATATTCGACAGTCTTTAACTGGTCATAGACACCAAAGAAATCGGGCATATAGCCTATTTGGCTGCGGACAGCTTTTGGTTCCTTAGAAATATTATGGCCATTAATATACGCCGTTCCCGAAGTAGGAGATAACAATGTCGCTAAAATCGAAAAGGTAGTAGATTTGCCGGCACCATTTTGTCCAACAAAGCCAAAAACAGTACCCTTTTCTATTGTTAGATTTAATGAATCAAGGGCGGTAAATTTTCCGTATTTTTTGGTTAAATCGATGATTTCAATCATTGGCTGATTTCCCCCTTTATTGAAAGCGCAGGCATCCTAACATGAGGGTCACCTTGTCCTGTTTTTATTAATTTTATGGTGATAACTCCATCCTTTGAAATAAACTCATCAAGATGTTCCTTGATGGTTGTATGCGAATTAGTTAACGGCAAGAATGTGCCGTTCGAATGATTTAGCAGTGAGCAGGTGATATTTGCACCTTGCCACGTAATCTCTAAATCTTTGAACTCATGTCTCATTTTTGGCAATTGGTTGGGGAGTTCCATGACATAATCATATTCACCCTCATCAAGCTCCATTTCACGGCGATTTTCCGAACTATCATTAAAGAATCCGCCATGGATTGTATTAATATGGGTCCTTAGCATGTCATCCTTGATTGTAAATGGACCGGAAAACTTCGTGTCTAACGCTATTGTTTGATAGATTAAGCTTAATCCTTTTTTCGATTCGTTTTTTCCTTTAATATCTGCTTCAATAACTGAGTCCTTTGTGTAACCATATAGAATTGGTTGATTTTCCGATTGGGAATTGTTGTACAGATATTCAATCGCACCATACTCCATTCTTTCCCTTTTAAATTTGTCCACTTCCTGCTGGGAACTTGGAACCTGGTAGGAATTACCGGTACTGTATGGTCCAGCCAGATAATCCTGCTGGAATGTTTCGTTTACCGTTAAACTTTCTCCACGCTTCAGCGCTCCGAGTTTAAACTTGTTGCTGCCTGACCAAATAAATACTTCTTCAAAATCGTATGGAAATTGATTAATGATTGTTCCAGTTAACTTTTTATTTTCATAGGTTAGCTTGATATCAAATTGACCCGCACTTTGCTTTGATGCATGCCCAAAATAGGTTCTAGTTGCCCAATATTCTACATTCGGAAAGGTAACACTGCTGGTTTTCCGGCCATTCTCGAGAACGGCATAACGTTTCCCATCACTTACAGCCATCGCAGTTGAACCGGGTACACCATAGAATTTCCCTTTCGAAAATCCTACTTCATAATCACCGCCAGTGTTAGACAGGAAGGTAACAGCCTCAAGACCAGTTAACTGGTCATTTTCTGCTTTATAAATTCCCGTTTGGTTCATTTGCGGTTTCGCAATCCTGTCCTTTGCCCCGATGGCAAAGATGCCAACGGATGATAGGACAGCAGCACCAATAATAATCCACCAGGCATACTCGCGTTTATCCAGCCTTTTTAACAAGAAATAGAGAAACGGAGCAAGCAGCAGGAGATAAATGAACAGAAACAGACTAATCTGCCCCACAGAAAACTGCGTGGACGAGAAATATTCATTGATCTCTGCGAATTCATTAAATAACATGTCAAATGGGTTTTGACCGCCATTTTGTAATTGAGACTTGGACGTGTTACTAAGCATGGGGCTGGTGGCAAACCATTGTCCATATTCCTTCGAAGAAGAAAGCGGTTCATCACCGAGCGAAAATGCCGTTTGCCAAATTTCACCTGCACCATAGCCTTTATGAATGACCATCGGTAAATCACCGCTTTTTACAGCAATATCAGCTCCCTTTTCGACTTGTCCAATAAAAACAGGGATTTGTTGAAAAGCAGGTAACGCCGGGGTTACCTGGAAGAACTTCGTATCGGCCGCTGCCTCTTTATCTGGTTTCATCGGCAGCACCTGATATAGGCTTCCATAGGAACCAGCTGCATTTGGTTCCGCGCCAGCAATTAATTTCCCGCCGTTTTGAATCCAGTTCAGGATTGCTTGCTGCTGAGGCTTCTTTAACTTGGAAATTGCAAACTCATCAATCAGTATGTAATCCAGTGAATCTAGGCCAAGTTCATCTTCAGGAACCATCTCCGAAGTGAGAACAATCGGCTCAATTTGATTAGTTAAGGCCATAACCTTTAGTTCTTTTAGTCGATCGGAATCCTCACTAAAAAAGCCCATTGTTCTTTTGTCAAGGTCGATATATTTAGGCTTCAAAATTTTATCGCCAATAAAGTCTTGTTCGTGATCATCCTTCCAGCTGCCTTTATATAAGAAAATCGATTGTTTTAGCTGACTATTTTGGGAATAGTCTTCTGAAAGGGCTGGGATTGAAAGCGAGTACGTTTTTTTACTCCCCTTCGGCACATCGATAGATAATAGTTTAGCTCCACTAGAATTATAGTTAGTAGCAAAGTTGAAAAGGATATCGCCGTTAAAATCAGCACCGCTGTTTTCAACTGTCACTTGAACAGGAAAGCCGCGCCCGCTTTTTACCTTTCCGTCAAAGCCTTCCTTAACTGCTATTCTGATAAAATTACTTTCAGCCTTTGTTGGCTCGACTCCCTGGCTGACAAAAAAAAGACAAAACAACAAAATAAATAATAGCGCTTTCTTTAGCAAAACAATTCCCCCTCTAAAAGCCTGTCTAATAAATAGACGAATAATTCTCTCTACCACACTACAATTTTAATAAAAATTTTATTTTTTCATCACATCCACAAAAATATCCTTTAGTGTATTTTTACACCTTTACCAAGAAAATGCAATTAGAATTTTACGCAAAAAAAAAAAAAAACAGCAGGTTTAAGCTGCTGTTTTCATCAATGCTCATTATATTATTCTGTTTTTTCAATCTGATCGGCGAATAATCCATAGACATATCGTTCTGCATCAAATTCTTGAAGATCATCCATCTTTTCACCCAAGCCGACAAATTTCACCGGAATTTTCAATTCGTTGCGAATCGCCAGAACGATCCCGCCCTTCGCTGTTCCGTCCAATTTTGAGAGGACAATCCCGGTAACATCAGTTACTTCCTTAAAGGTTTTCGCCTGAATAAGCGCATTTTGCCCCGTTGTCGCATCAAGAACCAGGATGACTTCATGCGGGGCTCCCGGAATTTCCCTCTCAATCACACGCTTTACCTTTTCAAGTTCTTTCATTAAATTCACTTTATTTTGCAAACGGCCAGCTGTGTCACAGAGCAAAATATCTGCTTGGCGGGATTTGGCCGCAGATATAGCATCGTACATTACTGCTGCCGGGTCAGAGCCTTCAGCCTGTTTTATTACCTCAACGCCAACCCTTTCACCCCATACTTCAAGCTGTTCAATCGCGCCGGCACGAAAGGTATCACCCGCTGCCAGCAATACTTTTTTCCCTTCACTCTTGAACTTATAGCTAAGCTTGCCAATCGTCGTTGTTTTTCCAACACCATTGACCCCGACAAATAATATTACTGTCAGCCCGTCCTTCTGGATATTTAATTGTGAGGATAGCTCCTCCCCAGCATTGTAAATATCAACAAGCTTCTCGGAAATAACACTTTGAACTTCCTTCGGGTCTTGAATGTTGCGGCGTTTGACCTCCCTCTTAAGTTCATCGATCAGCTGCATAACCGTGTCAAAGCCGACATCGGCCTGAATTAAGATTTCCTCTAATTCTTCAAAGAAATCCTCATCGACTTTCCGGTATCTTGCGACAAGGTCATTGACCTTTCCGGAGAAGCTATCCCTTGTTTTCGTTAAACCCTCTTTAAACTTTTCTGTTACGCTATCGGTCGATTTCGTAATTTTTTCTTTTAACTTTTTAAAAAAGCTCATTTTCTCACTTCCTTCATTTATGTTTCTACAAGTTCCTTTGTATCCTCAAGACGGACAGAGACAAGCTTTGAAACGCCGGACTCCTTCATGGTTACCCCATAAAGGACATCTGCTTCCTCCATCGTTCCTTTGCGGTGGGTAATCACAATAAACTGAGTTTCTGCACTATAGCGCTTTAAATATTGACTGAAGCGGTGGACATTGGCTTCATCCAGGGCTGCTTCTACCTCATCAAGAATACAGAACGGCACAGGACGGACCTTTAAAATCGAAAATAATAGCGCAATAGCGGTTAAGGCCCGTTCTCCACCCGATAATAGGCCAAGATTCTGGAGCTTTTTCCCCGGAGGCTGAGCAACAATTTCCACACCCGTATTTAATAAATCTTCTGGTACGGTAAGAACAAGATCTGCTCTCCCGCCGCCGAAAAGGGCCCGGAATGTCGGTTCGAAATGCTCGCGAATCCCGGTAAAGGTTTGTTCAAAGCGCTTTTTCATTTCTATATCCATTTCTTCAATGACTTGGTAAAGGGTGTCTTTTGCTTCTTGAAGGTCTGTCTTTTGTTCATTTAGGAACTGATAGCGCTCAGAGACACGATCATATTCTTCAATTGCCCCGAGATTGACAGACCCGAGCTCATCAATGGCTAGCTTGATCAGCTTGACTTTTTTCTTCGCCTCTTCAGGGGGAATGGTTAATGGATATTGCTCTTTTGCCCCTTCAAACGATAACAGGTATTCTTCTCGTAAATGAGCAAGTCGATTTTCTAACTCCACATCCAAGCGATTGATTTTCACTTCCTCATCCTTTAAAACGACAATCATCCCTTTATGGAGTCTCTTTAATTCTTTTGTCTCTAATTCAATATCTTCAAGCGCTCCCTGAAGCTGTAAACGTTCCTGTCTTCTCGCTGTAATTAACTGCAAGGTCGCTTCTTTATCCTGCTGCTTCGTTATTGCAGCTCTTTCTAGCTGTTCTTCTCCAGAAGAGCTGTTTGTCATTTCCGATGTTAACAGGCTAAGATCCTCGCTGAAAACAGCCAGTTTTTGTTCACTTTCAGATAAATCATTTTTAATGAGCGTAAAGCGCTCCTTCGCATGAAGAAATTGCTCATTTTTGGAAGCAAATTCGACTTTGAGGTCATTTATTTCATTCGTCAGCGTTTCTTTCGATGTCATGTCATTTGTCTTTTGTTCCGTGAGTTTTATGATATGACCATCAAGTTGTGCAATAGTTCCCGTATAGGTCTCCAGGGCAATCGTTAATTCCGTTTTTCTTTTCAATAGCGCTGCCTGTTCATCACCCAATTGCCCTTTTTCTAAATCATAAATAGCTAAACGGTCATTGATATTCTTTTCTCCAAGATCCGCTTCGCGAAGGTCACCCTTAATTGACTGTTCGTTTAACCTAAGCTCTTCACCATTCATACGAATTTCTTCAAGATGTGCTTCCGCATGTTGAACATCCTGTTTCAGGGTTTTAACAACCAGCTCTAAGCCGGCTGTTTTTTCCTCCATTATGACCAGCTTAGCTTTTAAATCCTCAAGCTCCCCTTTTCGTGATAATAAAGAAGAGGTTTTTTGTTTTACTGCACCGCCTGTCATCGAACCGCCGGGATTAACGATATCACCGTCAAGTGTTACCAAACGAACGCGGTATTGGAGGATTTTCGCCAATTCATTGGCACCCTTCAGATCATTCGTTATGACGACATTGCCCAGAAGGTTATTAATAACCTCGGTATACTTCTCGTCAAATTTCACAAGACTTACCGCCGGTCCAATTAACGCTGGATGGTTTTGAATGGAAGACAGCTGTGCCGGCGATAATGGTCTTCCTTTCATGACATTAAGCGGTAAAAAAGTGGCCCGGCCAAATGAATTCTGTTTTAAGAATTGGATGGCTGATCGTGCATTTTGTTCAGTATCAACGACGATATGCTGCAGGGCACCCCCAAGGGCCGTTTCAAGTGCGGTTTCATACTTTTTAGGAACCGTTACAAGCTCAGCAACAGCCCCTTCGATTCCTTTCAGCTTATTTCCGCGTGCTTTTAGAACTTCTTTAACACCTTGGAAAAAACCTGAATAGTCTTCTTCCAACTCTTCAAGCATTTCTTTTCGAGATTTAGCCTGCTGAAGGAGCTGATAGGCTTGATACAACGTCTTTTCTTGTTTTTGATAATTACCTTTTATCGTTTCAAGCTTCCGCTGCTGGTCACGAAAGGTGCCAACCTGATTCGCTAATTTTTCTTGAATGGCTTCTAATTTCGATTGAATTTCAAACTTTTTCGTTTGCGCGATTTGTCGTTCCTGAAGGTATTTTTCATTTTCTGCATCAAGTCGAGCATTTTTTCTCTCCTGGTGCTCAAGCTGTTGTTCAATGTATTTTACTTCATTTTTGGCGCCAGCTTGATCATTTAACAGTTCAATGTATTCACTTTTTAAGCTTTCGATTTTTTCATCGATATTTTCAGAAAATAATAGTAGTTTTTCTCGCTTCTCTTTTAGGCTTGTTTGTAATAATTTAACTTGTCCATCAAGTACCTTAACTGACTCAGCATGTGTTTCCTGTGTATTCTTAAGCTGGCTGATTCGCTCGGTTAGTTCGGAAATATTCGTTTTTAGCTGCTCTTTATTTTGGGCTGCATTTTTCTTTCTTTCCTTTAAAACCTCTTTACGGCCTTCTAGCTTTTCAAGTTCCTCACTTGCATACAGAAGAACATTTTGCAAATCAGTAACTGACTCATCTATAGCCGCTATTTGGTCTCGTGTTTCGACTATTTTCGCTTCTTTTACTTGAAGAAGTGTGGACATCTTCAGTTCCTCTTGCTGATGTTCTTCGAGTTGATTGGAGAGGTTTTCCCATTTCTTATGGAGGTCTTCTACTTCATAAACGGTTAGGGCAACCTCAATTTTTTCAAGTGCCGCTTTTTTCTCTAAAAAATCTTTGGCCATTGACGCTTGAATTTGCAAAGGCTCAACTTGGCTCTCAAGCTCATGTAAAATATCATTGACTCGGTTTAAATTGTCCTGCGTTTCAAACAATTTAATCTCCGCTTTTTTCTTACGATTTTTATATTTTAGCACCCCTGCCGCTTCTTCAAAAATCGTCCTGCGGTCTTCTGCTTTACTATTTAAAATTTCTTCTACTTTTCCCTGGCTGATAATCGAAAACGCTTCCCTGCCTAGCCCGGAATCCATAAATAAATCAATGATATCCTTTAGCCTGCAAGCCTGTTTATTGATAGAAAATTCACTTTCACCCGAGCGTGACACCCTCCTTGTCACACTTACTTCATTGTAATCAATCGCTAATCCTTGGTCTTGATTGTCCAATGTGAGTGTCACTTCAGCAATATTGAGGGCTTTTCTTGAATCACTGCCAGCAAAAATAATATCTTCCATTTTACTGCCTCTTAACGATTTAGCCGACTGTTCCCCCAAAACCCAGCGGATTGCGTCGGTGATATTACTTTTGCCGCTGCCATTCGGGCCCACTACAGCTGTTACTCCAGGGACAAAATCAACACTAATGCGGTCAGCAAAAGATTTAAAGCCAATAATGTCCAACCGTTTTAAAAACATCTTTAATCCTCCCTATGCTTTTCAGGGATTTCTCCTGCAAACACTTAAGTTTTTTCTAGGTTGTTTTTGTTTTTAATACATCCAGTGCCATTTGCGCGGCATGCTGCTCCGCTTCTTTCTTGGATTTTCCAGTCCCCACACCTAATTCTTTACCATTCAATGATACCTTGGAAACAAACTCTTTACTATGGGCAGGTCCTTTTTCCTGAAGGACACGATATTCAATCGTACCGGCTGCATCCCTTTGAATCAGTTCCTGTAATTGACTTTTAAAATCCATCACATGAGAAAAAGCACCAGCATTAATTTTAGGAAAGACGGTCTGCTCAAGGAAGGTAATGACGGCTTCAATTCCTTGGTCTAAATAAAGGGCACCAATAAATGCCTCAAATACGTCAGCAAGCAAGGCTGGACGCTCTCTTCCGCCTGTCATCTCTTCTCCTTTGCCAAGCAAAATGAGTTTTCCAAAATTAAGCTCGTTGGCAAAAGCTACAAGCGATGGCTCACAGACAATCGCAGCTCGGAGCTTCGTCAATTCCCCTTCGGTCATCGTTGCATATTTTTTGAAGAGGAATTGCGAAACAGTAAGCTCCAGTACGGCATCTCCTAAAAATTCAAGTCTTTCATTATCTTCGAAAGGCTTTCTGCGATGCTCATTCACATAGGATGAATGAGTAAAAGCTTGTTTTAATAATTTCTCGTTTCCAATCTTAATTCCAATTTTGTTTTGAAAATCTTGAAATTGATTTTCCTTTGCGCGATTATTCATCTCTTTTTCCTTGCCATTTTTGCGCATTAAAGTCTCCACCTTGCATATTATTTACACACTTCTACCCTATAGTTTAAGAAAGTTTTAATCAAAACGCAAAGAAACTTGGCAGATAGGTTACTCTACCAAGTTCTATCATACAGAATAAAGCTCCGTTTGAAAACGGAGCTTTATGGATAAATCCAACGATTATTTCGTGCTATTTATGTAATTAACAGCATCACCAACTGTGCCGATTTTTTCAGCATCCTCGTCAGAAATCTCCATATCGAACTCATCTTCTAATTCCATTACTAGTTCAACTACATCTAGGGAATCAGCGCCAAGATCATCTTTAAATGAAGCTTCAAGCTTTACTTGAGACTCATCAACACCTAAGCGGTCAACGATGATTTTTGTTACACGTTCTAATACCTCTGCCATGCTCGTTCACCTCCCCTCAAGCTATTATAGAGTATTCTATCCAAATAATAAATGAAAAGTTACATCACCATGCCACCATCTACATGGAAGGTTTGACCTGTAATATAAGATGAATCATCTGATGCGATAAACGTTGTAAGTTTAGCGATATCCTTAGGCTCTCCTAATCTTGCCAAAGGAATCTGTTTTAACATTTCTGCCTTTACATCTTCAGGTAATTTATCCGTCATATCGGTGGTAATAAATCCCGGTGCAATCGCATTTACGGTAATATTCCGGGAAGCAAGCTCTTTTGCAGTCGTTTTCGTTAGACCAATGACACCTGCTTTTGCGGCCACATAGTTCGCTTGTCCAGGATTTCCACTAACGCCAACGATCGAGGCAATATTAATAATCCGGCCAACCCGCTGCTTCATCATTTGTCTTGTAACAGCCTTAGTAACTAAGAAGACTCCTTTAAGATTAATGTTGATCACATCGTCCCATTCTTCTTCTTTCATTCTCATTAATAAATTATCCTTGGTAATCCCAGCGTTATTAATAAGGATATCAAGTTTACCGAAAGTATCAATTGCCCCTTTAACCATCGCTGTTACTTCTTCAGCATTTGATACATCACATTTTATCGCAAACGCTTCTCTTCCAAGGGCTTTGATTTCATCGACTACTTCATTAGCCTTTGCTTCACTGCCAGCAAAGTTTACCGCCACATTGGCCCCTTGTCTAGCCAGTTCCAAGGCAATTTCCCTGCCAATACCTCTTGATGCACCAGTAACCAGGGCAGCTTTTCCAGCTAAAATCATAACTTTTCCTCCTTTAGGGCATCCACTACTGCTAGTGCACTTTCCTCATCCGAAACGGAATACGTTTTCACTGTTTTATCAATTTTCTTCATTAAGCCGGAAAGAACTTTTCCAGGGCCAATTTCAATAAATGTGCCGACACCTAATGTAATCATTTTCTGGACAGAATCTTCCCATAAAACAGGGGAATAGAGCTGTTCAATTAATTTATCTTTAATTTCAGATGAGCTGCTAATCGGCTCTGCTGTCACATTTGCAATAACCGGAATTTGAGCATCCTGCATTTCTGTAGCATCTAACACTTCACGAAGCTGCTCAGCAGCTGGTTTCATTAATGGCGAATGGAATGGGCCGCTTACCTCTAATGGCAGTACCCTTTTTGCCCCCGCTTCTTTCGCCTTTACTCCAGCGAGTTCGACGCCTTTTCGCGATCCAGAAATGACAATCTGCCCTGGACAATTTAAATTAGCTAATGACACAGGGAAACCGGATTCAGTTACTTCAGTTGTTATAGCAGAAAGGGGGGCACGGTCAAGTCCTAAAACAGCTGCCATCGAGCCTTCACCGTTAGGGACCGCATTCTCCATAAATTCTCCTCGTTTCCTTACGGCATATACTCCTTCTTCAAAGGAAAGTGCGCCTGCAGCAACAAGTGCGGTATATTCTCCTAAACTGTGACCAGCGACGTAATCAGCCCTAATCCCGGATTTACGGAAGAAATCTAAAATCGCGATACTAGTTGTTAATAGTGCCGGCTGGGTATTAACAGTCAAAGTCAATTCCTCTTTTGGTCCTTCAAAGATAAGGTTACTCAGTTTTGTTGATAACTTTGTATCAGCTTTTAAAAAATATTCCATTACCTCAGAGTGTTTTTCTGCCAACTCTTTTCCCATTCCAACCGCTTGTGACCCTTGTCCTGGAAACACAAATGCTATTTTACTCATTTCAACACTCCTTTATCATCTATTTTTCCGGCTTATCATTTTCAATCGTTTGTTTAATTAACCCGCCGACATCATTACTAACCATTTCCCTTGTTTGCCTGATGGCACTATAGATGGATTGTCCGTTAGACGAGCCGTGTGCCTTAATCACCGGAGCCTTTAAGCCAAAAAGAGCTGCGCCGCCATATTCAGAATAATCCATCGTGCTTTTTAACGTCAAAAGATTTGGTTTCAAAACAGCGGCAGCCAGTTTACTTTTAAAACTGCTCATTAAAGCTGTTTTCAACATCTTAAACATCGAAAGTGCGGTTCCCTCAATCGTTTTCAACACCATGTTGCCCGTAAATCCATCAGTTACGACAACATCTGCAACACCATCCAGCAAATCACGTGCCTCGACATTGCCGACAAAATTCACATTTGCGTTTTTTAAAAGTTCAAATGTTTGTTTAGTAAGATCGTTTCCTTTTTTCTCTTCCGTGCCAATATTTAAAAGGCCGACACGAGGTTTAGTAATACCTCTTACTTTTTCACTGTAGATGGATCCCATTATCGCATTTTGCAGTAAATGCTCAGGCTTCCCATCAGCATTGGCGCCAACATCGAGGAGGAGAAAGCCTTCGCCGCCTATAGTCGGCAGTGTCGGCGCTAAGGCCGGTCGGTGTATCCCTTCAATTCTGCCAACAACGAACAGCCCTGCCGCTACTAAGGCCCCCGTATTACCTGCAGAAATACAGGCATCAGCCAAGCCATCAGCTACTTGTTGGGCAGCAAGCACCATTGAAGCATTTTTCTTGCGGCGAACTGCTTTTACCGGTTCATCTGTTCCAAGAATGACATCAGTTGTATGTAAAACAGTAATTCGATCGTGAGCCGATAACGTTTCATTAATTTTGTTTTCATCCCCGACAAGGGTGATATGTATATCAGAAAATGCTTGAACAGCCTTCATTGCACCTAAGACGATTTCCTTCGGTGCATTGTCACCGCCCATTGCATCAATAGCTAGTTTCATTTTGCCTCATCCTCTAACGATTTTTCGAACGGTACATTTCAAAGTCTCCGGTAAAAACAAGCTCATTATTCACAAAGCTTGCCACTTCGACAAACGTTCTATCTACGTTCTCATCAATTTTCATTACTCTAGCTTTGGCAATTACCCGCTCATTCAATTTCACCAACCGCTTAAATTGGATATTTGCTTTGGCTGTTAATGCCAATTCGTCATTAATCACCGCAACAGCCAGGGAATTAGCCTGAGCAAAAACATGATGACCGCGGGCAATATTATTTCTTATGAAGACATGCTCTTCCTTCACATCGAAAATGGAAATAGCACTTTGATCTAATTCAATATCAATGATTTCGCCAATAACTTCTTCTAATGGCAAGGAGCGGACTTCGTCTTCGAATCGTTTCTCGGCCACCGTTTTTATCCGTTCGCGGAGTTCCGGAATCGATAGTTCTAACCTGTCCAATCGAATTGTTTGCACACTCACTTGAAATTTTTCAGCTAGTTCTTCATCTGTAATAAAAGGGTTCTCTTTAATTGTTGAAGTTAATAAACGCTGCCGTTCTTTTTTACTTATTTTCATGATTACACACCGTCCGAGATATTATGACTAGGTACTAAGAGTAGTATAAAATTTAAAAAAGCAGATTGCAAGAATTAAATTTCTCCCCATTATCTGCCTTTCTATTTCAATCTAGTTTCTCTCCTTCTAAAACGCCAGATTCCTCTAACTGCGCTCTTAAGAATTTATAGTCAGGAGAGGTCCAGAACGTATCCGACTGGATCAACATCGCTGCATCATTTCTTGCCGTTTCCAACGCCCGGTAATCATGAACCATGTCTGCTACCTTAAATTCCGGCACCCCGCTTTGTTTCTTTCCAAAAAAGTCGCCCGGTCCGCGTAACTCTAAATCCTTTTCACTTAAAACAAAGCCGTCATTCGTTTCTGTCATGATTCTCATACGTTCCTGACCAACTTCCGACTTCGGGCTGGCAAGCAAGATGCAAAAGGATTGGTCACTGCCGCGGCCGACACGTCCGCGAAGCTGGTGCAGCTGTGACAAACCAAATCTCTCCGCATCATAAATAACCATCATCGTCGCATTCGGTACATTCACCCCTACCTCCACAACGGTTGTTGAGACGAGCACCTGCACCTCATTTGTGCTAAACTGCTTCATGACTGAATCCTTTTCATCCGCACTTAAGCGGCCATGCATCAGACCAATCTTATAGCGATTTTGAAAATAATGCGTTAAAGTCGTATGGACATCAATGGCATTTTGCACATCAAGCTTGTCCGATTCTTCAATGAGCGGGCAAATGACATAGGCTTGATGACCTTTTACCAATTCTTTTTCTACAAAGGCAAGGACACGCTCAAGCATTTCCGGTTTGGCCCAATAGGTCTCGATGGTCTTTCTGCCGGCCGGCATCTCGTCAATGACCGAAACGTCCATTTCGCCAAATACCGTTATCGCCAGAGTCCTGGGAATGGGGGTCGCTGTCATAAACAGCACATCAGGACTTTCTCCCTTTTCCCGCAGCACTCTTCGCTGTTCAACACCGAACCTATGCTGCTCGTCGGTAATGACAAAACCGAGTCTTTTAAAAATTACCTCATCCTGAATTAAGGCATGTGTACCAATTAAGATATCAACCTTACCTTCTGCTAATTCTTCGAGGATCTCGCGCCTGCGTTTTCCTTTGACAGAACTTGTCAAAAGCTCGCACTTGACCCCAAAAGGCCCTAGGAGGTCTTTCAGTGATACAGCATGCTGCTCAGCTAAGATTTCTGTTGGTACCATTAAGGCCCCTTGAAAGCCTGCAGTTACACTGGAAAATAAACCAATTGCTGCCACCACGGTTTTCCCGGAACCAACATCCCCTTGCAAAAGACGATTCATCCGTAAGGGAGACTTTAGTTCAGCTAACACTTCATTGACGACCCGTTTTTGCGCATTTGTTAATGGAAAGGGCAGACTACTGATAAATTCCTTCACTTTCGTCAAATCATAGTTTTGTGTGATTCCTGGGGAATGCTCCCTTTCAAATTTCCTTAACGCCTGCATTTTTAATTGAAACACCAAAAATTCCTCATAGACAAAACGCCGCCGTGCCTGCTTCACATCCTCTGGATTGTCAGGAAAATGCATCTTTCTACTGGCATCCTGTCTGTTCAAGAGCCGATATTTTGTTAAAAAGGCTTCAGGCAGTGTCTCTTCGATGAAATGTCCATATTGATTAAAGGCAATGTTAATAAACTTCCGCATTCCTTTTGTAGTTACTTTGCCTCGTAACGAGTAAACAGGTTCAAAATCTTTTGCTTTTGCGTTTGCGCCGGCCTGCATTTCATTTGCGGTAATCGTTTGCCGGTGTGCATCCCATTTTCCTGTAACCGTAATCGTTTCATTCATGATGATTTTATTTTTTAAATAGGGCTGATTAAAGAAAACGACTTTAATTAGGTATGACCCAACAAAAAGCCGGATCGTCAGCTTTGATTTCTTTTTTCCAAAGTAGGCAAGGGCAGGCTCACTATGCACCTTCCCTTCGACTGTCACTTTCTCATCATGCTGTACTTCCGATAAATCCTTTAGCGAATAGTCTTCAAACCGGTAAGGGAAATATTCTAATAGATCATGAATCGTATAGATTTTCATTTCCGCAAGGGCTTCTGCTGTTTCTTCCCCAATTCCCCTTAAAGCCGTTACTGATTGGTTTAGATTCTCGAACACAATACTCTCTCCCTTTGCGAAATTACAATAAAAAAGAAGGGTCTGACCCTTTTAGTCTCCCTTCTATTTTAGCCGTTCCTTATTCAATTGAAAAGATAAATGAATACAATGGCTGCTGGCCATTATGGATTTCGATTTCCACGTCTTCGTATTGTTCTTGGACAAATTGTGCAAGATTCTTTACTTCTTCCGCGGTCACGTCTTCACCATAAATGATGGTTAAGATTTCCGAATCTTCCTCGATCATCTTTGTTAACAGATCTTCTGCCACTTTCGCTTTATCTTTGTTTTTGACAATAATTTTCCCTTCGGCAATACCCATGAAATCATCTTTTTCGATTTCTAGACCATCAATTTGTGTATCACGTACAGCGAAAGTAATTTGACCGGTCTTAACGTGCTGTAAGGCATCCTTCATCGCTGTTTCATTTGCTGCCACATCAGTGGAAGGGTTAAACGCAAGCAGGGCGGAAAGCCCTTGAGGAACCGTTTTAGACGGTATCACATAAATTTCTTCTTCCGTAACATCGGCAGCCTGCTCTGCAGCCATAATGATGTTTTTGTTATTTGGTAAAATAAATACCTTTTTAGCATTTACTTGTTTTACGGCTTTGACAATATCCTCCGTACTCGGATTCATGGTCTGTCCACCTTCAATAACTGCGTGTGCTCCAATACTTTTAAATAAATCGGCAATCCCTGCACCCATCGAAACTGTAACAATTCCGTATTCTTGAAGTTCTTTAGAAGGTACAGGACGTTCGGAAACTAAAGCAGGATGGGACTCACCAACAATATTGGAGTGCTGCTGGCGCATATTTTCGATTTTCATATTAATTAAGTTACCGTATCGTTGGCCGTAGGATAATACCTCACCAGGCTGCTCGGAATGAATATGGACTTTGACCACATCTTCATCCGCAATAACCAATAAAGAATCACCTAATCTGCTAAGGTCATTACGGAATACCCCTTCATCGAATGGATGCTTGGCTGTCTTATCCTGTTCAAATCGAACCATAAATTCCGTGCAATAACCAAATTCAATATCCTCTGTATTCATATGGCTTTGAACACTTCTATGGTGTTCAGCACTCACCATTTCATCCATTGAAGACGCAATCGGTGATTCTGGCAGTTCTTCTCCTTTAAGGACAGCAAGAAAACCCTCATAAACAAACACAAGCCCTTGACCGCCGCTGTCGACGACGCCGACTTCCTTTAAAACAGGCAGCAGGTCTGGTGTGCGCTTAAGGGATGCTTTTGCTTCTTTAAGTACTTCTTCCATAACGGCGATAATATCAGTTGAGTTTTGGGCCGCTTGAACCCCTTTTTTAGCGGAATCCTTAGCAACCGTTAAAATCGTTCCTTCGACAGGCTTCATGACAGCTTTGTATGCTGTTTCAACTCCTGCTTCTAAGGCTAGCGCAAAATCTTTCGCGGAAATTTTCGATTTTGTTTCAACTGCCTTAGAAAATCCACGAAATAACTGAGAAAGGATGACACCTGAATTGCCGCGCGCTCCCATTAGCAAACCTTTGGAGAGGGCTACCCCTACTTTACCAATATGTTCCTGAACATTATTCTTTACTTCCTTTGCACCGGAAGTCATTGATAAATTCATATTTGTTCCAGTATCACCGTCGGGCACAGGAAAAACGTTTAAGGCATCGACCATTTTTGCATTTGCAGCCAAATGATTAGCACCTTGTATGACCATCTCGGCAAAACGTTTTCCATCTAATGCTGTAATTGACACAAACTTTCCTCCTCACTACGGGTTCGTCACGCGAACTCCCTGAACGTAAATATTTACCGAGTCAACAGCAAGTCCAACAGTCTTATCGAGGGTGTATTTAACCTTTGATTGCACGTTGTGGGCAATTTCGGAAATTTTCGTTCCATAGCTGACAATAATGTACATATCAATATGTAATGCCTCATTCTCTTGGCGTACAATTACACCGCGAGTGAAATTTTCTCTTCGAAGTATTTCGGTTATTCCATCTTTAATTTGATTTTTAGAGGCCATACCGACGATTCCGTAGCATTCGATAGCCGCACCGCCAGCAATGGTAGCGATTACTTCGTTTGAAATATCAATTTGTCCGTACTTTGTTTTTAATTCAATGGACATGAATCGTTCCCCCTCCTGAATAATTGCTCTTTGACTACAGTCATTTTACTATAGTCAAACAAATATTGAAAGTCATACCTCAATAAAGAATATATTATAACTTTGTGAATTGGCAAGCGAAAGTACCCAGGACTTCAGGTCGTATTGTCAAGGTATTTTTCTTGAAAGGTTTTGATACAACTATTGCATTCAAATAAGTTGTATGATAAATTATTAAGGTATCTCAAGACTAGAAAATTTGGCACGGCCATTTTTCTATATCCAGATGAAATATCTTAAGATTGCTGTATAAAGCTTTTGGTAGTTAAGGAGGGATAGTCTATGCCACGTCAATGTGTAATAACTGGTAAGAAAACTACAACTGGTAACAATCGTTCTCACGCAATGAACGCGAATAAGCGTACATGGGGTGCTAACTTACAAAAAGTACGTATTCTTGTTGACGGAAAGCCTAAGCGTGTTTGGGTTTCTGCAAGAGCGTTAAAATCCGGTAAAGTTGAACGCGTTTAATAAGAGCCAGGGCATCCTTTAACAGGGTGCTCTTTCTTTATAACATCCCCCAAACAAGGTAAAATAAAAAGCACCCAAAATAACGGGTGCCATAAGATTTATCATTCTATTCGTTTTTCTTAAACGCTCCAATCATCGCTCGGACAATTCCACCTAAAAATTTCGGCAGCTTAATTGTATAAAATTTCATACTGTCCCTCCTCACAAATCTTCCCCAGCTTATTCATTTCAACTTTTTTCGTACGCTCTACATTTTATTCTCACGAACGAAAACAGTACCTATTAATCGTGACTTCTTATCACTATTAATATGCCTTCGGAAAATGAAAAAGTACCATAATCACTAATAAGTTCATTACTAATACATAATGTAGATCCGAGTGAAATATGCTTATTTTTCAAAGGAAATTTAAAGCCTACAAGCGTAATGCCACTTACTTCAAGCGTTAAAGGTACAAAGGATATATATTTTTTTGTTTTCATTTTTTCAATGGAATAACTGCCTGGTTCCTTCAAATAAGCGATGTTATGTCGATCAATCATGTAGACACTGGCTGGATTTTTTTCTTTAAGTGGATTTAGCAACAGATGCACATTTGCAAATAAATGATCAAGCCTGCCTCCTGTCGCACCGAACAAACGAATAATTGATGGTTTCTGTGCCAGCGCCCAATTGAGGGCAAGCTCCATATCCGTTTCATCCTTTTCTGGCTTGTATCGCTTCATTTTTGATACTTGCCTTTCAATGAATACTAATTCTTCCGGTGAAACCGAATCGAAGTCACCAAAGGCAATTTCAGGAATTATATTTCTATTTAAAAGATGAAATACACCGCGGTCAACACCAACCCAAATGTTGTTTTCCTCTGTATAGTCTGTAAAGTCCGGCAGCAATTCTTCAGGGCCTCCGGCAAGTATATTAATTATCATCAGACAATCCCCTTTTCTATATAGAAAAAGCCAGCTGTTTAGCCGGCTTTACCCTCTAATTAGCGAAATTGCCTTCGCATAATCAGGTTGATTATAAATGGCCGAGCCTGCAACGAGTACATTTGCACCGGCTTCCATGCATAGCTTTCCTGTTTCCGGATTGACGCCGCCATCAATTTCAATTTCAAGAGCTAACCCTTTTTCTGCAGCCATCTTTTTAACCCTTCTAATTTTTGGAAGGACCTCAGGGATAAATTTTTGACCGCCGAATCCAGGATTAACTGACATTAATAACACCATATCAATATCCCCGATAATGTGTTGAATGGATTCAACAGGTGTAGCCGGATTTAATACCACTCCTGCTTTAATTCCAAATGATTTTATATTTTGAATCGTGCGGTGAAGATGTCGGCATGCCTCGAAGTGAACCGTAATATAATCAGCCCCTGCCTTAGCAAATGCCTCGATATATTGATCGGGGTTCTCAATCATCAAGTGGACATCGAGCGGCAGCTTTGTAAGCGGTCGAATCGCTTCCACAATAAGTGGACCAATCGTAATATTCGGTACAAAGTGACCGTCCATCACATCAATATGAATATAATCGGCGCCCGCCTTTTCAACAGCTGTAATCTCTTCCCCCAATTTTGAAAAATCGGCTGAAAGAATCGAAGGTGCTATTTTCACCATGCGTTAATACCTCGGCTTTCTATCTTTTATTTCCTGGAGAAAATCTAAATAATGCTTATAACGATAAGCTGGAATTCCACCTGAATCCACTTCCTGTTTTACGCCACATTTCGGCTCAGTGACATGTAAACAGCCCCTAAATTTACAATTCTTACTCGCAAGTTGTAATTCAGGAAAGCAGGCAGTCAGGTCCTCTGCATCGATGTTGTTGAATTCTAACGAACTAAAGCCTGGTGTATCTGCAATGAGTCCATTACCAATTTTAATAAGTTCTACATGTCTGGTCGTATGCTTTCCACGGCCAAGATGAGAGGATATATCATTGGTTTTTAATTCAAGGCCTGGTCTAAGTACATTCAGCAATGAAGACTTCCCTACACCCGATTGCCCCGCAAATACCGATATTTTATTTTGCACATGGGGATTTAATTCTTTAATCCCTGCTTCTGTTTCTGAAGATGTCAGGATTACTTCATAGCCGGCTGTTTTATATTGTTCAGCAAATTCCGCTATCTTTTGCTTTTGATTTGCTGTAGCCAGGTCCATTTTCGTAATACAGATTAATGGTTCAATGTGATTGAATTCAACCAACACTAGAAACCGGTCCAATAAAACAGTGCTGAAATCTGGTTCTACAGCTGAAAAAACAAGAATGGCCTGATCCACATTTGCAATCGGCGGGCGAACCAATTCATTCTTCCGCTCTTTTACTTCGAGAATGTAACCCTCAAGGTCATTTTCAGCTTGAAAAACCACTTCGTCACCTACAAGTGGAGTAATTTTGTTCTTGCGAAAAACACCTCTTCCGCGGCATTGGGTCAGTTCCTCGTTATGAAGGACATAATAAAATCCGCTTAATGCTTTGACAATTTTTCCTTCAGGCATAGCCACACTCCTTGCCATTTATCTTTCCACTTGTCTTTTTCCCCTGTCATATACCTTGGAATAATTTTCTTCAGCAGAAAACTTATTCCGTATCTGAATAGATTTTATTTTCATCGATGATAACCTTGTCATCACGGAAGACCTGATATCTTGCTTTTCCGTTAAATGGAATATATAATTTAATTTCTTTCTTTATATCTTCGGTGATATAAAAGGAATCTGCTGGTTCTGTCATACTGTTATAGGCATCTTGAATGAAAATGGTAACCAATTGTTTCTGTCCGGGCTCCCCTGGTACAGCGGGTTCAAAAGGAATTGGCAGTTCTATAATTTCCTCTTTTGGCGGCTTTTCCTCTTTACCTTTTGAAATAATCACGGTAACCTTATCACCTTTGGTCATCGTTGTTCCCTTCTCTGGTGATTGCGAAATAACCATACCAGCTGGGATTTTGTCGTCATATTTCTCTTGAGAGGCATCTAAGTCTAGCCCTACTAAAGAAGCATAGTCCTGGGCACCATTTACATTGTATTGCGTTAAGTCCTTTAAGATAAACTTTTCTGGACCTTTACTCACCTCGAACTCCAAAACCGTCTCTTCAGGAACCACTTTTTTACCCTCGGGATAGTTCTGACTAATAATCGTTCCAGGTTCACTTTCATCATTTTTCTCTATTTTTTTAATATCTTTAAAATCTTTATTTTTTAATAAGCTGAAGACATCCTCATAGCTGCGCCCCAGATAACTTGACAGTTCATATTTTTCTTTTCCGGAACTAATGTAGATGGTTATTTTCGAATTTTCCTTTACTGTGGACCCGATTTCAGGGTTTGTCTTAATAACGTTCCCTTTTTTTACTACATCGTCAGTGACTTCGATCTTGTCTCCAACCTCAAGTCCTTTAAGTTTAAGCTTTGAAATGGCATCATCCAAATTCATCCCGCTTACATCAGGAATTTTGACGTCCTTAGCAGCCAACAATCCAGGTAAAACGGTAAAAGCTAATAATCCAAGAATGGCAAGTGTAAGGAAGGTAGATATTAATATAAGCGGCCACTTTTTTCGTTTCTTGCCTTTTTTATCATTTTTTACAGCATCTTTGCTATTATTCGCTGGTTTATCGCTGCTGTGGACTAATGTTTCATCAAGATTTTTTAGATGGTCATTTGTTATAACCGGGATGGCTTTCGTTGCCTCATTATCAATCGGAATGACAAATTTTGATTCATTCATCCTTTCAGGATCGAGTGCGGTTCTTAAATCTTCCTCCATCTCTTCAACACTATTATAACGATGGAATGGATCTTTAGCGGTTGCCTTTAAGACAATGTTTTCAACACTTTGCGGGATATTCGGATTCCATCTTCTAACAGAAGGGGTTTCTGATTGAAGATGCTTAAGCGCGATTGATACGGCTGATTCACCGGAAAACGGAAGCCTGCCAGTTAATAACTCAAACATCACAATCCCCAGCGAATAAATATCAGACTTTCTGTTCGCCATGCCGCCACGGGCTTGTTCTGGTGATAAATAATGAACAGAGCCTAGTACGGAATTAGTTTGGGTAATGCTTGTGGCACTTAGTGCCATGGCGATTCCAAAATCGGTCACTTTTACATTACCGTCATGGTCTACCAAAATATTATGCGGCTTGATATCGCGATGGATAATATGGTTTTGATGGGCATGAGAAATCGCTGAAGTTAGCTGACTCATAATCCCAATGGCATCTTCCACTCTTAGAGGAGAATTTTGTTGTATGTATTGTTTAAGTGTCTTTCCATCGACAAATTCCATCACAATATAATAAAGGTCATTTTCCTCGCCAACATCAAAAATATTAACGATATTTGGATGGGCAAGGCTTGTCGCAGATTGTGCCTCCCTGCGAAACCTGCGGATAAATTCTTCATCATTAGCAAAATCGAGGCGAAGCATCTTTACTGCCACATCGCGGTCAAGAATCATATCATGAGCCAAGTACACATTGGCCATACCGCCTCCGCCAATCATTTCCAATATTTTATAGCGGCCGCTTATTCTTTTCCCAATTAGCATTTATCTTCACCCTCTTTCAATGTCGTCGTCAAACTCTAGTATGATTAGGGTGATGTTATCTTCTCCACCATTTTCATTTGCCATGTTAATGAGTGTTAAAGCTTTTTGTTCAAGGGAATCTTCATTTTGCAGGATAGTAGTCATGAACGCTTCATTAACCTTGTTCGATAATCCATCGGAACATAAAAGAAGAAAATCGCCTTCTTCAAACATAATCGTTTTAATATCGATTTTTACATCTGGTTCTGTTCCTAATGCACGGAGAATAACATTTTTCCGCGGGTGATGCTCTGCATCCTCTTTTGATATTTGCCCTGTACGGACTAATTCATTTACGAGTGTATGGTCTTCGGTTAACTGCTGAAATCCAGTATCATTTAAAATATAACAACGACTGTCACCAATATGTGCAAGGGTTGAAAAGAGCTGGGTAGCAATCACCGCTTCAATGGTCGTACCCATTCCATCACATTCCAAATTGTTATTAGCATGTTCAAACAACAATTTATTCACTTGGAGAATATGCGTCCTTAGCCACGCTTCCGCCTGATCTGCTGTTTGAATTCCTTCAGATTTCTCCCACATTTCCTGTAAATATGTCAAGGTCATATTACTCGCAACATCTCCGGCACGGTGACCGCCCATTCCATCAGCTACAATGGCTAGGCGATGTCCGTCCCGGTTTAAAAAAGTTCCAACACTGTCCTCGTTATTCTGGCGGATCCTGCCTCGGTCCGTTCTATATACAGCCTTCACTTTTTCTCACCTCGTCTCCTCTTTTCGCTCCTTTGCACGAAGCTGTCCACATGCTGCATCAATATCTGACCCCTGCTCCCGGCGAATGGTTACATTTATTCCTAGGTTTTTCAATGTTTTTTCAAAGGCAAAAATCTTTTCTCTTGGGGTCCGTACATAATCCCTTTCAGGAACATAGTTTACGGGAATTAGATTCACATGGCACTTGATCCCTTTTAATAGGCTAGCCAATTCTTCAGCGTGTTCGATTGAGTCGTTCACACCACCAAAAAGACCATATTCAAAGCTTATCCTGCGACCCGTCTTATCGATATAATACCGTACTGCTTTCATTAAGTCATCAAGTTTATATGCTTTGTTAATCGGCATTAATCTTGAACGTAATTCCGTATTCGGTGCATGCAGAGAAATCGCAAAATTTATCTGCGTTTGTTCATCGGCAAACTGATAAATTTTTGGAACAATTCCGCTTGTCGAAACCGTAATATGGCGTGCCCCAATATTAAGCGCTTTTTCATGGTTAATGATTTTTAAAAATGACAGCATATTATCGTAGTTATCGAACGGCTCACCAATCCCCATGATAACAACCGAGTCTACCCGTTCATTTGTTTCATCAAGTGTTTGTTGTACTTTGACAACTTGAGCGACAATTTCGCCTGCTTCCAAGTGTCGTTTTAAGCCGCCAAGTGTGGAGGCACAGAAGGTACAGCCGATCCGGCAGCCAACCTGTGTGGTTACGCAAACAGAGTTCCCATAATCATGGCGCATTAGCACGGTTTCGATTGAATACCCGTCATGCAATTCAAAGAGAAACTTTATTGTTCCATCAGCAGATGTTTGTTGAATGGCGGTATTAAGGGTTGTCAGCTGAAAATGCTCTGAAATTTTATCACGCAGGCCTTTTGCGACATTACTCATATCTTCAAATGCGGTAATCCGCTTTTTATAAAGCCAATCAAAGATTTGCTCAGCCCTAAATGGTTTTTCATCATTTTCAGTTAGCCAGCTTTTTAGTTCGTCAAGCTGCAAAGAGTAGATCGATTTCTTATTCATATCCAATGTTGTATTCGTCTCAGTTGTATTCATTTGTTCCAACTGTTACACCCTCTTTCTTAATGTTGCTATATAAAAGCCATCCGAGCCAAAGTCCTGCGGGAATATTTGCAGGTCAAAGCCGGTAATAAATGGTTGAATCGCTTCAGGCATCCTATCTTTAAACGACAGATCCGCTTCGAATTCCGGATTATTCTGCAAAAACGTTTCGACCGTATTTTGATTTTCCTGTTTATCTACAGTACATGTACTATAGACGAGGATGCCGCCCTTTTTCAATAATGGGGTTACAGACGTTAAAAGATCTTGCTGAACCCTGCTTAAGCGCTCTATATCATTTTCTGTTTTCGTATACTTCATATCAGGCTTTCTCCTCATTACACCAAGGCCTGAGCACGGAGCATCGAGAAGAATCCGATCGAAGGATTCAACCTTAAACTTTTCCTGTAAATGTCTAGAATCAGAAACACTTGTTTTTATATTTCCTAACCCTAAACGTTTTGCGTTGTCATTGATTAATCTTACCTTGTGCTGATGAAGATCAACCGATATCACTTCGCCGGTATTGTTCATTTTTTCAGCAATATGCGTGCTTTTACCGCCAGGTGCAGCACAAGCATCGAGAACAAATTCGTCTTGCTTGGCACCCAATGCATAGGCAGCAAGCATCGAGCTTTCATCTTGAATCGTGAACATCCCATAGTTAAAGGCGATGGTGGAAGCTAAATTCCCCTTTAACGACCTGATTGCCTCAGGAATGACTGGACTCTTTTCAATTTGAAAACCGTCCTCTTCTAAAAGGGCAATACATTCATCCCGAGAAATTTTTGTGAGATTTACTCTAGCTGTCTGCATTGGTGCTGTTAAGTTAATTTCGCACATTTCTTTCGTTTTATCATAGCCGAATTGGTTAACCCATCTAGTTACAAGCCATTCCGGATGACTAGTCTCAAGTGCTAGTCTTTCGTTTGGGTCTGAAACCTCCTTCAAAGATGGGAGCCCTTCTCTCTGAATGCTCCGGAGCACACCATTTACTAGACTGGCAATCCCTTTATGTCCGCGTTCCTTGGCAATTTCAACCGCTTCGTAAATAGCTGCTCTGTCGGGAATCCGGTCGAGATAAACCATTTGATAAAGCGTTAGTCTGAGTAAATGATGAATCCAATTTGCTAATTTCTTATTGTCTTTAACGAACGGCTTTAAAAAGAAATCCAGCGCCATTCGTCTTTGCAATGTTCCATAGGTCAATTCCGTCAGTAATCCGACATCTACAGGCGACAATTCGTTTTTTTCAATCGTACTGTTAAGAAGCAAATTGCTGTACGATTGGTTTTTCTCGATGGTCACTAATAGGTCCATGGCAATTGCACGTACATTTTTTTTTGTTGAAGTCATGTTAATCTCCCAGCTTGCTGCCTATTGAAATTTTTGAACCTGCACCGCGTAAAAATTGTTCACTCATCATTTTTGTTTTTCCTGAAGGCTGAAGTTCAATAATTTTAATGGCGGTTTCATTACCCGTACTAACTGTAAAGCCATCTGATTCTATTTTTAAGATTGTTCCAGGCTCTTGTTTCATCAAATCGGTTACTTTTTCAGCGCGCCATATTTTTAGTACTTGGCCATCCATTGAAGTAAAGGCAACTGGCCAAGGATTCAGCCCGCGAATATGGTTATAGATTTCTTCACCCGAATTCGACCAGATAATCTTTTCCTGCTCCCGCTTAATGTTGGCAGCAAATGTTGCTTCCGCATTGTTTTGCGGCTTCGGCGTGAGACGCCCTTCTATTAGAAGCGGCAATGTTTCGGATAACAATTTAGACCCTGCCGCACTTAACTTCTCATGAAGTGTACCAACATTGTCCTCTTCTGTAATTGGCACCTCAACACTGGTTAAAATGTCACCGGCATCTAATTTCTCAACCATGTACATGATGGTAACACCGGTTTTCTTTTTGCCTTGAATAATTGCGTAATGGATCGGAGCTCCACCGCGAAGTTCTGGCAGCAGTGAGGCATGAACATTAATGCAGCCGTATTTTGGAGCCTCTAACAGCTTATTCGGCAAAATTTGTCCAAAGGCCGCTGTAACAATTAAATCTGGGTTTAAGGACAGAATTTTCGCCAGTTCCTCTTCTTGACGAATTTTCTCTGGCTGGTAGACGGGGATCCCTTGTTTCAGGGCCTCCACCTTGACCGGCGGCGGTGTTAACAGCTTTTTTCTTCCGACTGGACGGTCTGGCTGGGTAACAACACCAATGACCTCATAGCCATCTTTGATGATTTGCTGCAAGACTGGCACAGAAAAATCGGGAGTCCCCATAAATACAATTTTCGTCATTCACTCTCTACTCCTTTTAACTCATCTTCCTTGAGGTATCGAGTTACCTTGGTCGTGAATAATATCCCGTCAAGATGATCAATTTCATGTTGAATTGCCCTAGCAAGGAAACCTTCTGCTTCGAGTGAGTATCTCCTGCCTTTTCGATCTAAGGCTTCAATCATGACAAAATCAGGTCTTGTTACTTCGCCAAAAAGGTCAGGAAAGCTTAAACAACCCTCTGGTCCTGTTTGTTCGCCAGCTGTTTTCATAATCCGAGGGTTAATCATTTCGATTGTTCCCGATTCATCATCGACATCAACAATTGCGACGCGCAAGTTTAGTCCGATTTGCGGAGCGGCAAGGCCGACCCCATCATTTTCAATCATCGTGTCGTACATATCATCAAGTATTTTCGCAAGACTACTATCAAATTTTTCCACAGGTCTGCATATCTGCTCAAGAATCTCGGCAGGATGCATGACAATTTTTCGTATTGACAAAGCTGTTCCTCCATATTATCTGGTTTTTAAGCTGTTTTCTTATTATTGTGTTAGGTTCATTTTCTCCCAGTTTACATTAGGATAAACGGATTTACATCGATTGAAACTTGCAGACCGCTTTTCGCATCTTTTTGGTATTGATCGAGAATTGTTTTTAAAGTAGTTGTCAAGTTCGGTTCCCGTTTGTATTTTATCAGACATTGATAGCGATATCTATTATTAATCCTAGGTATAGGCGAAGCTGCAGGTCCTAGCACCACTGCTTCTGGTGATAATCGTGACTGGACATAGTTAGTGATTTTTTCTGTTGCCGTTACAACAGCTAACAACTGTTCATGACTGACGGTAATAAGTGATAAAAAATAAAACGGTGGATAATGATGCATTTTTCGGCTTAACATTTCTTGCTGATAGAATAGATCATAGTCTTGCGTTCCCGCAAGCTCGACACTGTAGTGTTCAGGCGTATAGGTTTGTATGATGACCTCTCCCGGCAATTGATGGCGTCCTGCCCGCCCGCTAACTTGCGTTAACAGTTGAAAGGTTTTTTCTGATGAACGGAAATCCGGTAAATGAAGCATTGTATCGGCGGAAAGCACCCCGACAAGAGTAATGTTGGGGAAGTCCAGCCCTTTGGCAATCATTTGTGTTCCTAGTAGAATATCAGCTTTTCCATCCAGAAAATCCTTTAATAATCGTTCATGTGAACCTTTACGTCCCGTTGTATCAACATCCATACGGATGACTCTTGCCTCGGGAAGAATTTTCCCCAGCTCATCCTCTACCTTTTGTGTACCCGTTCCAAAATAGCGGATATATTCACTTGTACACTCAGGACATACCTTTGGGACAAAACTTTCATAGCCGCAATAATGACATTTCATCTGCTCATTAACGCGGTGATAAGTAAGCGAAATGTCGCAATTCGGGCAATTCATGACATAACCACAGTCTCGGCACATCACAAATGAGGAGTGGCCGCGCTTATTTAAAAACAAGACAGTTTGCTGCTTTTTCTCGATTCTATCCTTAAGCATTTCAAACAGCTTCCGTGAAAACATCGAACGGTTGCCATCGCGAAGTTCTTCACGCATGTCAATGATTTCGACAGCCGGAAGTGGTTGATTATTCATCCGGATTGGCAGTGTTAACAGATGATATACCTTCTTTTGTGCTCTGGCAAAGGTCTCAAGTGAAGGTGTTGCACTCCCCAGTACAACAGGGCAGCTATAGGTTTTCGCCCTTTCAATCGCCACATCTCTCGCATGGTATCGCGGCATTTCTTCCTGTTTATAACTCGTTTCGTGCTCTTCGTCGATAATAATGATGCCAAGATTTTCGAATGGAGCAAAAATAGCTGATCTGGCTCCAACGACGACCTTTACTTCCTTCCGATGAATCTTACGCCACTCATCATATTTTTCACCGGCAGACAACCCGCTGTGTAATACAGCGACTAGGTCGCCGAACCTGCCCTTAAACCGATTCACCATCTGCGGAGTAAGGGCGATTTCCGGTACAAGCACAATCGCTTCCTGCCCTTTTTCAATCACTTCTTGAATCGATTGCAAGTAGATTTCCGTCTTGCCGCTCCCCGTTACCCCATAGAGCAAAAATACCTCATGAAGATTTCGCTCTACAGTATTTAATATCGGTTCAATCGCGGTTTGCTGTTCCTTAGTTAAGGGCAGTGGTTTCGTTCTCTCGAATCTCCGATGCTCATACGGGTCGCGGTAAACTTCCACTTCCTCCTCACCAAGAATCCTTTTTCCAACTAAAGCTTTAATAGTCGAAGCTGTTGTATTTAGCTCAGCTACTAGCTGCCTCATTTCAATTGGAGCAAAATGTTCGACAAAATAGCTTATTACTTGTTTTTGTTTTTCTGCATTTACTGGCAATTTCCCTATTTCTTCTGTTAATACAGCTTGGGAAACAAGTGGACGGATATATTTCCGTTGTTTTTTCCTGACTTTTTCCTTCACGATATAAAGGACTTCGAGATGACCTTTAGCTGTTTCCTTTTGTAACAAGGATACAATTCCATTCTTCAAAGCATCTTGCCAATCCAATTTTCCATTCTTTGCGAAAAATGAATGCAACGATAACGGGAGTGCACTTATTTCTATTCCTGGAGCCAGTTTTACGATTTTTTCATATTTCGCTTTTAAGGCTGCCGGAAGCATTGCCTGATAGGCAACTATTTTAAAACAAAGCGTATGTTCCGTCAGCCAGCTCCCAAGCGCCAGTAATTCATGATTTAAAACCGGTTCAAGATCCATCGGCTCAATGATTTCTCTTAACTGCTTAACCTCAGATTCTTTTTTTAGCTCAATGACAAATCCTTGAATATTTCTTGGGCCAAATGGAACAATTACCCTCATACCAGGCTGGATGGTATCCCGCCACTTCCCAGGTATCAAATAATCGAACACCCTGTCCGTTTGTTTTGCCGGTACATCAACAATCACACTAGCAATTTCCATCTTTATTCATTTCCTTTATAAGCACAGTACTTTCTTCGATTATTTTTTCTGCTACTGCTGTTTTAGACATTAGCGGTAATTCGGTCATCGTACCATCCCTCTTAAACAGCGTCACGATGTTAGTATCAGTGTCAAACCCTGCCCCGTCAGCCATTACATTATTTGCGACAATCATATCTGCATTTTTAGCGAACAACTTTTTTCTTGCATATGCTTCGACATTATTTGTTTCCGCTGCAAAGCCAACAAGTAATTGTTTCTTCTTTCGCTGCCCTAGCTCATACAAAATATCTTTCGTTCGTTCAAGTTCTATCGTCATGTCCTCTGCCTGCTTTTTCACTTTGTGCTCATGGGTGATTTTCGGGCGATAATCGGCAACAGCCGCCGTTTTTATGACGAGATCTGCGCCATCAAAATGGCTCAATACCGCCTTGTACATTTCTTCAGCACTCTCGACCTTGACAATGTCAACACCAGAAGGGGCCTGTAATTGAACAGGGCCGGAAACTAAGACAACATCCGCCCCCTGCCTTTTCGCCTCTTCCGCTAAGGCATATCCCATTTTGCCGCTGGAATGGTTGGAAATGAAACGGACTGGGTCAATTTTTTCCCGCGTCGGACCTGCGGTAATTAACACCTTTTTTCCCTTTAGTCGATTTGCCTGATTAGTGCCGAAGAACATTTGAATTAAGGCTACTATTTTCTCCGGTTCCTCTAAGCGCCCTTTACCAACGTAACCACAGGCAAGCCAGCCTTCACTTGGCTCGATGAATTGATAGCCATATTCTGCTAATATCGAAAGATTCTTTTTTACTGCTGGATGGTCGTACATATGAACATTCATTGCAGGGGCAATCCAAACAGGTGAGGAGGCCGCCAGCAGCGTGGTCGTAATCATATTATCAGCTATCCCACCCGCTAATTTGGCAATGGTATTGGCGGTTGCCGGTGCAACGAGAATTAAATCAGCCCAATCAGCAAGGTCAATATGGGCGATGACCTGCGGATTTTTCTCATCAAAGGTATCGGTATACACTTCGTTGCGGGATAAGGCTTGAAAGGTTAACGGGGATACAAATTTCGCTGCAGATTCGCTCAAAATAACTTTAACATGTGCTCCAGCTTGAGCAAGCTTACTTGTCAGGGCAGCTGCTTTATATACGGCTATTCCGCCTGTCACACATAATACTATTTTCTTATCCTTTATCATCAACGAATCCCCCACTTCTAGTACATTCTTACTTTATTATGATGGAACAGAATCAACTTTTCATCTTTTTCGTTACTAAATTCGACAATTTCTTTTAAAAATAAAAAAGGCTGACACGTTAGGAGTTTTCCTTTGTCGTCAGACCTTCTTTCGTAATTTACATGCTGAATTGCTATTTATCGACTATTCGGCAGATGCTTCTGCTTTTTTGGAAATCCGGTATGTCAACTCACCACTGTAAATTTCCTCTAATGCTTTCCCTACATACTTATAGGAGACATATTTCGGAAGTCTTTCATCTCTAATTTGCGACATCACCCGGGCACGCTTCGCAGCCACAGAGACAAGTGAATATTTCGAATCAATTTTTTCAAGCAAGGAATCAATAGAAGGATACAACATTTTATTCAACCTCCAGCAATTTTTTATAACGATGTTCGACTCTTACTCTTCGGCAATGTTCAGCTGTTACGATAGCTCTTACACGTTCACAAGCGAGATCGACTTGGTCATTTTCAACAACATAATCATATAATTCCATCATTTCAATTTCTTCACGGGCAGACAGCATCCGATTGTGGATGATATCATCTGTCTCCGTCCCTCTTGTCACAATCCGATTTTTCAATTCGGTAAGGCTTGGCGGCATCAGGAAGATAAATAACCCCTCAGGAAACTTCTCCCGAACTTGGCGGGCACCCTTTACTTCGATTTCTAAAAACACATCTTTTCCTGAATCCAAGGTTTCGCGCACATAATCAACTGGGGTCCCATAATAGTTTCCGACAAACTCGGCGTATTCTAACAGCTTACCTTGCCCAATTAATTCTTCAAACTCTGCTCTTGACTTGAAAAAATAATCAACACCATCTTTCTCCCCCGCGCGTGGTAAGCGGGTTGTCATCGAGATGGAGTATTCAAACGCTGTATCTGGATGAGAAAAAATCTCTTTTCGAACCGTTCCTTTTCCAACCCCTGATGGCCCAGAAAGTACAATCAGCAATCCTTTTTCCTGCATGTTCAAAAATCCTACCCTTCATCAATAGTATCATCACGGTCTGTTAAGCGATGGGCAACCGTTTCAGGCTGGACAGCTGAGAGGATGACATGGTCACTATCCATGACAATCACTGCGCGTGTCCGTCGTCCATATGTAGCGTCAATCAGTGATCCCCGGTCACGGGCATCTTGAATAATTCTTTTTATTGGGGCAGATTCAGGGCTGACAATGGAAATAATTCGATTGGCAGAAACGATATTTCCAAATCCAATATTAATCAATTTAATCGACATGGTACCATCCAATCATCAATAATATATTTTGACCGTCAAAATCAGTTTCTAAACAAGTTCTATTCGATATTCTGTACTTGTTCCTTCAACTTCTCTAGCAAGCTTTTTATTTCGACTACTTTTTTCGCAATGTTTGAATCATTTGCTTTTGATCCGATGGTGTTCGCTTCTCGATTCATTTCCTGTATGAGAAAATCTAGCTTTCTGCCAATGGGTTCCTGTTCATTAATCGTTTGCATGAATTGTTGAATGTGGCTTTTTAATCTTGTAATTTCCTCATTTATATCAGCTTTGTCAGCAAAAACAGCCACTTCCGTTAAAATTCGTGTGTCATCTATCTGCCCATTGACAAATTCCTGCATTCTTTTCGTCAGACGGTCTTTGAATGCTTGCACCACGAACGGCGTAAACTTTTGAAGTTCAAAGACATTTGCTTCTAATTGCGTGAGCATCGCCAGCAAATCCTTTTTCAATTCTTCCCCTTCGGCGCTTCGCATTTCCTTTAGTAAAACAACCGCTTCTTCCGTTGCGGTTAAAACTAATTTCTCAAGTTCTTCATTGCCAGCTTCACTTTCTTCAATATGTAAAAGGTCTGATCGATTAAGTAAATCCTGGAGTGTGATTGTTCCTTCCATGCCAAATTTTTCATGTGCCTGCTTGATGAATTGGTAGTATTCTTCAACCAACTTCCAATCTACATGGACTTTCCGGGTGACGACCCCTTCCCCTTCAACACTTACATAGACCTCAACCCTGCCGCGGCGAATATGCTGGTTTAATTTCTTTTTTATTTTATCTTCTATTTTTAATAGCTGTCTTGGCAAGCGGATATTCATTTCACAAAATCGGTGGTTGACTGTTTTAACTTCCACATTAACTGAGAAGGAATCTGATTCTGCCTTTCCCCTGCCAAAGCCTGTCATACTAATAACCATCACGTGCACATCCAATCTATAAAAAAAATAATCGGCATTCTTTATTTTTTTAAAGACAAAAGGTAATAGAATGGACTCTATTACCTTTTGGATTATAACATACTTTATTTTGTTTTTCTTAACAAAAATGATCCGGCTAGTAAAAAAGTTGGAATCGATGATAGCCCGACAATCAACAACCAGTCTTTTAAGGCTATAGGCAAGGTATGGAAAACCGGCTGCAGCGGCGGATAATAAATGACGACAAACATTAAGGCAAGGGAAGACAGGACGGCCCAGACAAGGTATTGGTTCCCGAATGGGTTTCTCGACAACACCGACTTTTCGCTGCGACAATCAAACACATGGATGAGCTGAGCCATAACAAGGGTGGCGAAGGCAACAGTTTGAGCATATGCCAGCTGGCTCGTATCGTTATGATAAACAATGATAAAAGCCAATAAGGTAACAATCCCAATTAGGAATCCTCGGGAGACAACCTTCCAGCCAAGTCCGCGAGAAAATACACCTTCATTCGGGCTTCTTGGCCTCCGTTTCATCACGTCTTCTTCCGGACGATCAAGCCCGAGGGCCATGGCCGGCAGTCCGTCTGTTACCAGGTTTACCCAAAGGATTTGAATGGGTACAAGGGGCAGCGGCAGTGCTAATAACATCGCAAACAACATCACCAATATTTCACCCACATTTGACGCCAGCAAGTAGCGGACAAATTTTCGTATATTTTCATAGATGTTTCTACCTTCAGTAATTGCCGCCTTAATTGTCGCAAAATTATCATCTAACAAGATGAGCGCCGATGCTTCTTTAGCGACATCTGTTCCGGTAATTCCCATTGCTACCCCAATATCTGCCGCTTTGATTGCTGGGGCATCGTTGACACCATCACCCGTCATCGCAACAATATGGCCGCGATTTTGCAATGCTTTAACAATTTTCAACTTATGTTCCGGTGAAACCCTGGCAAACACTGCCACGTCATCGACTACATCTTCAAGCTCTTCAACCGACATATTAGCCAAAGCCTTCCCATCAAGCACCTTGCTTTTGCTTGTTAAAATCCCCAGCTGGGCGGCAATCGCCTTGGCAGTAATGACGTGATCACCAGTAATCATCACGGTTTTTATTCCTGCAGCCTTACATTCCTTCACTGCATCTTTTACTTCAGGCCGCGGCGGGTCAATCATCCCCTGCACACCAATAAGGGTTAATTTTTTCTCTGCCTCTTGTTCACTTAAGATGATCGTATTAGCTGGGATTGGCTTAAAGGCAACCGCAATCGTTCGCAGTGCTTGCGATGCGAGGCCATCGATTGCATCCTGAACCTTCATTTTTGTTTGCTTATTTAAAAATTGCGTGCGTTCATCCCATAGAATTGATTCACTAATCCCTAAAATGACATCTGGTGCTCCTTTTGTAACAATGAAATGACGGCCTTGTTTGTCTTTTACCTGGATACTCATCATTTTTCTAGCCGAGTCAAAGGGAAATTCATTCATGATCGTAAACTCATTTAATAATGTTTTTCGATCAAAACCTGCTTTCATCGCACTGACAAGCAAAGCACCTTCCGTTGGATCCCCGTCAAGAATGAAATCTTCATCCTTCATGATCAAATCCGAATGGTTGCATAACATTCCGAAAATCAGCATTTGCTGTAAGGCTTTTTCATCCTTGGGTTGAACTGTTTGCTTATTTCGATAAAAATTTCCCTGCGGCTGGTATCCTACTCCGTCGACTGTCCACGTCTGTCCCCCACTCCAGAGATGGGTTACGGTCATTTTATTTTGCGTCATCGTTCCAGTTTTGTCAGAACAAATAACCGATGCACAGCCAAGCGTTTCGACGGCTGGAAGCTTCCTGACGATGGCATTTTTCTTAATCATCTTTTGGACACCGAGCGATAATGCCACGGTCACAATGGCCGGCAGCCCTTCAGGTATCGCTGCCACCGCAAGCGAAACACCTGCTAAAAACATCTCGTAAATTTCGTGTCCGCGTAAAACACCGACCACGACAACTAGTACGGTTAACAGCAAAGCGACTGTGATTAATATTTTCCCCAGCTGCTCTAAGCGCCGCTGCAATGGTGTATCCTGTGACTCTGCATTTTGCAATAAATCAGCAATTTGTCCCATTGCTGTTTTCATTCCGGTCGCGATTACAACCCCGACACCGCTTCCCCTCGTAATCATCGTGCCCATAAAGGCGATATTCTCCATATCGCCAATTCCCGGGTTAGGGTTTGTTAAGCAATCGATATGTTTGGAAACGGGAACAGACTCACCTGTAAGCGCCGATTCCTCTATTTCTAAGCTTTTAGATTCAACAACACGGACATCAGCGCCAATCCGGTCGCCGCTAGTAAACTTCAAGATATCCCCGATGACGATTTCTTTTGATGGAATCTTCAGCCATTTTCCATCCCGCAATACAGATACATGCGGTGCCGATAATTCCTTTAGGGCTTGGAGTGATTTCTCCGCTCTTCGTTCTTGGTAAAACCCAAGGCAGCCGTTAATAATGACGATGGCAATTATGGCAATGGCATCAATATATTCGCCGAGCAAGCCGGAAATCAAGGTTGCTGCTAGGAGGACTAACACCATAAAATCCTTAAATTGACTAAAAAATAAGAGTAAAGCCGATTGCTTTTCTCCTTCGTCCAATTCATTTTGTCCGTGCTCATTTATCCGCTTCTTTACTTCTTCCTGTGTTAATCCAGAAGAAAAGTCGGTTTCTAAGGCCTTTTCTACTTGTTCTATCTTCATTTCATGGAATTTCATCCGACCATCTCACTTCCCCCTTTATTCATTCAGACTAGCTCTAAAGAAAGCTTATTCAGGGTCGTCCCAAAAAATGCTATGATTAACGTTATTGCTAGGGGGAAAATAAGACAGATTTTCGCCAAGTAGGATATAATGTAATCATATGTTTGAAGAAAAGGATGTTTTCGATGTCATTTGATGGTTTATTTACTAAAGCAATGGTCGATGAGCTTGTTCGTTCCCTAAAGGGCGGGCGGATAAATAAAGTTCAACAGCCTTATAAAAATGAAGTGATTCTTACCATTCGGGCAAACGGAGTGAATCAAAAGCTGCTTTTATCGGCACACCCAAGCTATGCACGGGTGCAGTTTACTAACGAACCGTATGATAATCCGAGTGAACCGCCAATGTTCTGTATGCTGCTTAGAAAGCATATTGAGGGCTATATCTTAGAGGATTTATATCAAGTTAATAATGACCGAATGATTATTTTTGAAATTAAGGGCCGAAATGAAATTGGTGATATTAGCTATAAACAATTAATTGTTGAAATTATGGGACGGCACAGCAATATTGTTCTGGTCGATAAAACGCGAAATGTCATTCTTGACAGCATCAAGCATGTCTCCTTTGCCGTGAACAGCCACCGGGCGATTTTACCGGGACAGCCTTATATCTCTCCTCCCGAACAAAACAAATTAAATCCGTTTGAGGCTACCCAGGAGGATGTATTGAAGGCAGTCGATTTTATCGGAGGCAAACTTGACCGCCAGCTGGTTGAGCATTTTGCCGGTACGTCACCGTTATTTGCTAAGGAAGTGATTTTTCAAAGCGGTCTGGCTAATCGAACGACTGTACCGGGGACATTTGTCCGATTGATTGGAAAAATTGCTGCCGGCGAGCTTTCGCCATCGATTATGTCTGCTAATGGAAAGGAATCGTTTTATCTTTTCCCACTTGAGCATTTAAACGGCGAGTCGAAAAGTTTTCCAACCTTAAGTGAAATGCTTGACCGCTTTTATTTTGGCAAAGCAGAACGCGACCGCGTAAAGCAGCAAGGAAATGATGTCGAACGCTTTATTAGTAACGAAAAAGAAAAGAATGAAAAGAAAATTGAAAAACTAAAGAGTACGTTAAAAGCCGCGGAGAAGGCGGATGAATTTCAACGTTACGGCGAACTGTTAACGGCCAATCTTTACGCAGCCAAAAAGGGTATGAAGGAAATCGAAGTTCTCAATTATTATGATGAATTAGGCGGCACAATTGTGATTCCGCTCGACCCGAGAAAGACGCCATCTGAAAATGCGCAAAAGTATTTCTCTAAATACCAAAAAGCAAAAAATGCTGTTTCTGTTGTCGAGGAACAAATCGAACTAGCTCTTGCCGAAGTAACTTACTTTGACAATTTACAGCAACAGGTACTGGCTGCTTCACCGAAGGATATCCAAGAGATCCGTGAAGAGCTTGTAGACGGAGGCTACATCCGCGAACGACGGAAACGAAACGGGAAGAAAATGCAGAATGTGAAGCCTGTCTTGGATCATTTTATTGCCTCAGATGGCACCGATATCATCGTCGGGAAAAATAATAAACAAAATGATTATTTGACCAATAAACTGGCGGCACGGGATGAAATTTGGCTGCATACGAAGGACATACCTGGTTCACACGTCGTGATTCGCAGTAAAGAACCCGCAGATGAAACCATTCGCGAAGCTGCTATTTTGGCCGCATATTACAGCAAAGCGCGGAATTCAAGCTCCGTGTCTGTTGATTTTACGAAGGTTCGGCATGTCAAGAAACCTAGCGGGGCGAAGCCGGGGTTTGTGATTTATGACAACCAGCAGACGGTTTATGTTACGCCGGATGAGGAACTGGTGTTGAAATTGAAGAGATAGACAATATAGGAGGATGTCCTGAGGTTTAAGACATCCTCTTTCTAGTGTTTTAACAGCATATTAACGAATTTTCCACAAAGATCTTCAAAGAATTGAAGAGTTTTTATAAAAAAACTTATGTGGATGATGTGTTTTTCTACAAAAGCGGTAATTTCTCATAATAAAACTTAGATTTTGTCCTTCCTTTACAGTTTATTTGCTAAAAAGTAGGTTTTATTTGCGAATCTGATGGTTTTATTTGCGAATCTGATGGTTTTATTTGCGAATCTGATGGTTTTATTTGCGAATCTGATGGTTTTAATT
>NZ_BCVP01000003.1 GCF_001591805.1 Neobacillus novalis NBRC 102450
TTTGCGAATCTGATGGTTTTATTTGCGAATCTGATGGTTTTATTTGCGAATCTGATGGTTTTATTTGCGAATCTGATGGTTTTAATTGCGAATCTACTTGATTGTGATTCGACAGGGATTCCCTTCTTAACAAACTTCCACCTCTAAACCAGCACTTCCCTGAAATTTGGATTATTAATCTCAAAATTAATTGGAAATCCCGAAAAAAGATATTTTTTCTCACAAATTGCATAGACGATACTTAAATCACGTCCCAAGTGTCGATTTTTCACTTGGGACTTTTCTAATCGCCGTATTATTGCCAATTTACAGGGTCTTTCCTCCACAAAAGCAGGCTTTCTTGATCATCTGCGCTGACATATCCAGCTGAAATGGCTGCCTCGATTAACGCTGGAAAATCGGTTAGTGAAAAACTGTCAATTTCTGCTTCTTGAAGAAGCTGTTTTCCTTTTTCAAGCCCATATGTAAAAATTGATACTACTCCCAGCACTTCACAGCCAGCATCCCGTAAGGCTTGAACTGCTGTAATTACACTGCCGCCGGTTGAAATTAAATCTTCGACAACGACAACCTTCTGACCTTGTTCAACCTTGCCTTCAATCTGATTCCCCTTGCCATGCCCTTTCGCTTTCGAACGTACATAGCACATCGGCAAGTTCAACAGCTCACTGACCCAGGCTGCATGCGGAATCCCTGCGGTTGCTGTTCCGGCAATAACTTCAGCTTCCTTAAAGTGTTCAAGGATCAGTGTTTGTAATCCCGCTGCTATTTCCCGCCTCACTTCTGGGAATGAAAGAGTCAGGCGATTATCACAATAGATCGGTGATTTTAACCCTGATGTCCAAGTAAAAGGATCCTGTGGTCTCAAGGCTACCGCATTGATTTCTAATAGTTTTTCGGCAATTTTGTGTTTCATTAATAGTCCCCTTTCCATGCATTCATCCATTTTTCATAGCTCTCTACTGGGTCAGCTGACCGTGTAATTGAGCGTCCGACAACTATTGCACTTACTCCTGCATCTCTTGCATAATCTGGGGTAGTTACGCGCTTTTGATCATCAATTTGATCAGACTTCATCCTGATTCCCGGGCAAACGGTTAAAAATGACTGCCCAACCTTTTTCCGAATAGCATCAGATTCCCACGCCGAGCATACGACCCCATCTAACCCAGCATCTTTTGCTAACGAAGCATAATGGAGCACAGATTCGTCCAATGCGACGGGAATCAGCTGTTCTTTATTCATCTGTTCTTGCGAAGTACTTGTCAATTGCGTAACAGCGATACACCTAGGGCGCTTTCGACCAGCAGCTGTTCCTGCCTCTAATCCTTCTAATGCTTCACGCATCATTTCTTTCCCCCCTGCGGCATGAACATTGACCAAATCACATTCCAATCGCGCCAGTCCTTTCATTGCACTTTTTACGGTATTCGGAATATCATGAAGCTTTAAATCTAGAAAAAGCTGATGCCCTCTAACTTTCAAATAATCAACGATTGCCGGACCTTCCTGGTAAAATAATTCCATGCCTACCTTTAGAAAAAGCTGCCTATCTTCAAACGGTGTCAAAAATCGGCCAACCTCGCTGATGTCAGCAAAATCAAGCGCGATAATGAGCGAATGGTTCATGCTGTTTCCAGCTCCTTCCCTTGCATTCACTGATGTGTTCGAACCCTAATTTTTCTAAAATCGGCGGCAATTCCTCAATGATAGTTGGGCAAACAAATGGATCGACGAAATTCGCTGTCCCAACTGCCACGGCACTTGCACCTGCGTAAAAATACTCGACGACATCCTCAGCCGATTGCACACCGCCCATTCCGATAATCGGCAGTGAAACGGCCTGGCTTACCTCATAGATCATCCGAATCGCCACCGGCTTAATCGCTGGTCCAGATAGTCCACCGGTCCTGTTTGCTAAAATCGGCCTTCCAGTTTTTAAATCAAGTCTCATGCCGACAATTGTATTAATCATCGTTAAACCATCGGCACCGCCTTCCTCAACGGCCTTGGCCATCTCGACAATATTCGTGACATTCGGTGAGAGCTTCACATAAACAGGAACCTCAGATACCTCTTTCACCTTCCGGGTCAATTGCTTCGCTACCTCAGGAATCGTTCCAAAGGCAATGCCTCCTGTCTTGACGTTTGGACAAGAAATATTTAATTCCAATGCGTGAACATTCGCAGCCTTCGAAATTTCGCTTGCAACCGCCACATAATCTTCTTCAAGTGAGCCGGCAACGTTCGCAATAATTGGAACATCAAATTGTGATAACCACGGTAACTCCTTGGCGATTACTTTTTCTAAACCAGGATTTTGCAAACCAATGGCATTGAGCATGCCGGCATCCGTTTCAGCAACTCGTGGTGTGGGATTGCCGAATCTCGGTTCAACTGTCGTTGCTTTAATCATAATCGCTCCTAGGACACTTAAATCATAAAATTGGCTATACTCCCGCCCAAACCCAAAGCAGCCTGAGGCAGGCATAATTGGGTTTTTTAGGTTTAAACCCGGTAATTCTACATTCAAACGGCTCATATCACTACCTCACCGGCACGGAAAACAGGTCCGTCACTGCAGACTTTTTTATAGGAAACGCCTAAAGGGTCGTCTGCCTTTTTACAGACGCAGGCAAAGCACGCCCCGATTCCGCAGCCCATTCGTTCTTCTAATGATAAAAACATCTTTTTATCTGAATAGTGTTGTTCAAGTGCTTTTAACATTGGGGTTGGGCCGCATGCAAAAATACAATCAAACCTTAATCTATCCACTACATCCGTTACAAAGCCTTTTGCCGCGTAGGTACCATCAACCGTTGCAACGTACGTTTCGCCATTTTTCAAAAATTCCTGTTCGTAAAATACCGTTGATTTGGTTTGAAAACCGAGGACATGAATAACATTACAGCCTTTTGCTGCCAATTGCTTCGATAGTTCATAAAGTGGCGGAACACCGATTCCACCGCCGACGAGCAACGCTGTTTCACCACTGCTTACCTCCTCAATAGGAAAACCGTTTCCAAGCGGGCCAAGGATATCAAGCTCCATCCCCGGCACCATTTTGGCAAGCAATGCGGTCCCCTGCCCTTCCTTACGATAAATCATCGTCAATTGCTTAGTCGCTTTATTAAAGGAAGAAATACTAATCGGTCTTCGTAAAAGGGGGCCCCATCTGTCTGTGACCCGAATATGGACAAACTGGCCTGGAGCATTGATTTGACTAACCAATTCCCCCTTAACTGACAGTTCAAAAATGTCCTCAGCAATTTCCGTTTGGCTGATGATCCGGCAAAACTCCTTTTGCATCATTTGATGACGGCCTCCTTTTCAGCTCCTTCAATCGCTTCCGCTGAAAAATTCATCGATTCGATTACTTTTAAAATCGCATCTGCGGTGTCTAAGGAAGTTAAACATGGAACTCCGTTTTCAACAGCTTCTCGACGGATTCTAAAACCATCTCTCTCCGGCTGTTTCCCTTTTGTCAGCGTATTGATAATGAATTGAACCTCACCTTGCTGAATCACATCTAATAAGGTCTGGCCTTCAGAGCCAATTTTCCCAACAACATTTACCTTCAAACCGGCAGATTCCAAGACTGTGGCCGTCCCGATTGTGGCCATTAACCGATACCCATTTACAGCAAATCTTTCGGCGAGTTTTAATGCTTCTTCTTTATCTTTATCCGCAACGGTGAACAAGACAGTACCAATCCTTTTAATATTCATTCCTGAGGCAATCAGCCCCTTATATAGAGCCTTTTCGAGAGTATGATCCTTGCCCATTACTTCACCGGTTGATTTCATCTCCGGTCCTAAAGTAATATCGACACTTTTCAGCTTAGCAAACGAGAAAACGGGAACCTTGACATAAACGCCGCTTTTTTCCTCAAGAAGCCCCGGCTGGTATCCTTGTTGTTCAAGCGAAATTCCTAAGATTGCCTTTGTTGCAATCTTTGCCATTGGCACATTGGTGATTTTACTTAAAAACGGCATCGTCCTGCTTGAACGTGGATTCACTTCAAGAACATAGACTTGATCACCAGATAAAACATATTGAATGTTTAATAGTCCGATAATGTTTAAGCCCCGCGCCAATTTTTCGGTATAGTGGGCAAGTGCTCGTTTCACATTCTCTGAAAGTGTCTGCGGCGGATAGACGGCAATCGAATCCCCGGAGTGGACTCCAGCCCGTTCAATATGCTCCATGATTCCCGGGATTAAGACCTGCTCCCCGTCACAAATAGCATCCACCTCAATCTCCTTTCCCGTTAAGTAGCGGTCAATCAAAACGGGGACTTCTGGATTAATTTTTACAGCATTTTCCATGTAATGAAGCAGTTCTTCCTTTTGATAGACAATTTCCATGGCCCGGCCGCCAAGGACGTAAGAAGGACGAACTAGTACCGGGTAGCCAATCTCCTCGGCAATGCTAACAGCTTCTTCGACCGATAAGGCGGTTTTACCAAGCGGCTGCGGAATGTTTAATAGTTCCAGCGCTTGTTCAAATTTATCACGATTCTCTGCCCGGTCTAAATCCTCTAAGCTTGTTCCTAAAATTTTCACACCATTAGCGTGAAGCCCTGCTGCCAAATTGATCGCGGTCTGGCCGCCGAACTGGACTACGACCCCAATTGGCTGTTCAAGGTCAATGATATGCATGACATCCTCAAGTGTCAACGGTTCAAAATAGAGCTTATCGGAGATACTGAAATCGGTTGAGACGGTTTCCGGATTGTTGTTAATAATAATTGCCTCATAGCCTGCTTCTTTAATGGCTTTTACTGAATGGACGGTAGCATAATCAAACTCGATCCCTTGGCCGATTCGAATGGGACCAGAGCCAAGCACAATCACACTCTTCTTGTCTGAAACAACGGATTCATTTTCCTCTTCATACGTCCCATAGTAATACGGAGTTTCACTCTCAAATTCAGCCGCACATGTATCGACCATTTTGTAGACCGGGATTAGACCTAAGTCCTTGCGTAATTGATAAACCTGAGATTCAGAACGATTCCAAAGCTCAGCAATTTGTTTATCAGAAAAACCCTTTTGTTTTGCTTCTTTCAGAAGTTCACTGTCATTTGGGCGGGCAGCAAGCAACGCTTCAAGTTCAATGATTCCGGCCATTTTCTTTAGGAAAAATAGATCAATTTTACTCCATTGATGAATGGTTTCAATCGAAGTTCCCCGCTTTAGAGCCTCCGCTATATAAAAGAGGCGCTCATCCCCGGCTTTTTGAATGCGTTTTTCAAGGAGCTCGTCATCAATTTCATCCGCATCGTTTAATTCAAAATGATGGACCCCAGCCTCAAGAGAGCGAATTGCCTTTAACAGTGACTCTTCAAACGTACGGCCGATTGCCATAACTTCACCGGTTGCTTTCATTTGCGTTCCAAGCGAACGGTTACCCGATTCAAATTTATCAAATGGCCAACGCGGGATCTTAGTCACGATATAATCAAGTGCCGGTTCGAAACACGCATATGTTTTTCCCGTAACTGGATTTAACATTTCATCGAGTGTTAACCCGACTGCGATTTTGGCAGCAAGCTTGGCAATTGGATAGCCGGTGGCTTTCGAGGCAAGAGCAGATGAGCGGCTAACCCTAGGATTTACTTCGATAATATAGTAATTAAAGCTATACGGATCTAAGGCCAGCTGAACATTGCAGCCTCCTTCAATGCCGAGAGCGCGAATAATTTTAAGCGATACATTCCTGAGCAGCTGATATTCGCGGTCGCTTAAGGTTTGACTTGGAGCGACAACGATGGAGTCACCGGTATGGACACCAACAGGGTCGATGTTTTCCATGTTACAGACGACAATCGCGTTATCATTGGCATCTCGCATAACTTCATATTCAATTTCCTTATAGCCAGCGATGCTTTTTTCTAGCAAGCATTGATGTACCGGACTATTTTTCAAACCGCCCGTAACGATTTCTTCAAGTTCTTCCTCATTACGGCAAATCCCGCCGCCGGTTCCGCCAAGTGTAAAGGCTGGGCGGACAATGACCGGAAAGCCAATTTTTTCAACGAAAGCTTTTGCTTCCGCAATTTCATGAATAATTTCACTATCGGGAACAGGTTCATTTAGCTCCTTCATTAAGCTCCGGAATAACTCGCGGTCCTCTGCTTGATTAATGGCCGCAAGCTTTGTGCCTAAAATTTCAACTTCACATTCTTTTAATACGCCTGAATTTGCCAGTTCTACGGCAAGGTTTAGCCCCGTTTGGCCGCCAAGAGTGGCTAGTATTGCATCAGGGCGTTCTTTCCGAATGATTCTGCTGACAAACTCGACAGTTAACGGTTCGATATATACGGCGTCAGCGATTTCTGTATCGGTCATGATTGTTGCTGGGTTTGAGTTTACGAGGATAACACGATAGCCCTCTTCCTTTAACGCGATACACGCCTGCGTACCGGCGTAATCAAATTCAGCTGCTTGACCGATGACAATGGGTCCGGACCCTAGTACTAAAATAGAGTTTATATTTGTACGTTTTGGCATATTGTCGTAACCTCCTGTTTTTCTGCTGCAATCATGGCAAGAAAGTGTTCAAATAAGCCGTTTGCATCCTCCGGTCCCGGCGATGCCTCAGGATGATATTGAACGGTAAACGCAGGATAGTCTAAATGTTTTAGCCCTTCGATTGTCCCATCGTTCAATGCTGTATGGGTGATTGTTAATCTCGTTTGATGTAAGGATTCTGTTTCTACTGTGTGTCCATGATTTTGTGAAGTAATTGCAATTTTTCCTGTCGCCAGCTCCTTGACAGGATGGTTGGAACCACGGTGGCCATATTTCATTTTTACCGTGTTTGCTCCGCACGCCAAAGCAAATATTTGATGTCCAAGGCAAATACCAAATATCGGAATGACCCCTATCACTTGTTTAATCATATGAATGGCTTCGGGAACATCCTTCGGGTCGCCTGGCCCATTTGACAGCATGATCCCGTCTGGACGAAGTCGGAGAATTTCTTCGGCAGTCGTATGATACGGAACAACAACAACATCACAGCCGCGCTTGTTTAATTCTCTTAAGATACCATGCTTCATCCCCAAATCAACGAGAACAATGCGTTTCCCGCGGCCAGGGCTTGGATAAGAATTTTTTGTTGATACTGTTCTTACTTGGTCGATTGGGAGTCTTGTTTGCCGCAGCCTGCTGACCACCTCATATGGATCGCGGTCAATACTGCAAATCGCCCCTTTTAATGTTCCATACTGACGGATAATCCTCGGTAGTTTTCTCGTGTCAATCCCTGCAATTCCGGGGATTTTTTTCATTTTAAAATATTCATCAAGGGTAAATTCGCTGCGCCAGTTAGACGGAAAGTCCGTCACTTCCTTTACAATAAATCCCTTTAAAGCCGGATTGATGGATTCAAAATCATCGCGGTTAATTCCATAGTTTCCAACTAGCGGGTAGGTAAGCATGACAATTTGCCCGCAATAAGATGGATCAGAAAGGATCTCCTGATAGCCAGTCATTCCCGTATTAAAAACGACTTCGCCCATTGTATCCATATGACTGCCAAAACCGTCTCCGATAAACACCGTGCCCTCTTCTAAAATAAGCTGTGCCTTCATGCTGTCACACATCCTTTTTCCCAAACGATCTCCCCATTTACGATTGTCATCTCCGGCCAGCCTTTACAATTCCAGCCTGTAAATGGAGTGTTTTTTCCTTTGGAAAAAAATGCGTTCGGGTCAATCTCTCTTTCTTCATTAAGATTTAAAAGGACAAGATCTGCTGGCGCTCCGACTTTGATTTTTCCATATGGAAGAGCAAAGCTTTCTGCCGGTTTCGTCGTTAAAAAGCCGATTAATTCTTCAAGTGAGATAATATTGTTTACTACTAAATGTGTATATAGGAGCGGAAAAGCTGTTTCTAATCCGACAATCCCGAATGGTGCCAATTCCATCCCTTCGCTTTTCTCTTCAGGTGTGTGCGGGGCATGATCAGTGGCGATGAAATCAATTGTGCCATCCAGCAGGCCTTCGATTAAGGCAGCCCGATCAGCAGCATCTCTTAGCGGCGGATTCATTTTATAGTTAGCGTCAAGTCCTGGAATATCCTCTTCAGTTAAGATCAGATGGTGCGGCGTGACTTCCGCTGTTACCTTAATTCCTGCACGTTTCGCATCCCTGATTACCCTGACAGATTCCTTCGTGCTGACATGGCAGACATGGTAATGACAATCCGCGGATTCAGCGAGCAGGACATCTCTGGCAATCTGAACAGCTTCACAAATTGATGGGATTCCATGTAAATTATTGCGCTTTGCAAATGCCCCTTGATGGACACAGCCATTATTAATCAGGCTGTTATCTTCACAATGGGCAACCACCGCCATATTAAGAGCTGCCGCTTTTTTCATCGCCTTAAGCATCATCCCAGCCGACTGCACCCCTACCCCGTCATCGGTAAAGGCAAACGCCCCAGCACTTTTCAACGCTGCAAAGTCCGTCAATTCCTGACCAAGCTGTCTCGTCGTAATCGAGGCATACGGTAAAACCCGCACATAAGCAGTCTCCTGAATCCGCTTTTGCAAGTCCTCCATGTGGTTTAAGGTGTCAGGCACCGGTCTCGTATTCGGCATGGCTGCCACAGTTGTAAATCCCCCCCTAGCTGCAGCTAGGGTTCCGGTCGCAATTGTCTCTTTCTTTTCTCCGCCGGGCTCGCGCAGATGGACATGCAAGTCGATAAATCCCGGTGAAACCAACATTCCCGGCGCATCCACTTTTCGGTCAACTTCCGCTTCAATCTTCTTTTCTATTTTCGTAACAATCCCGTTTTCTATTAAAATATCAGCCGAATTTTTTTCTCCGTTAGATGCTATGTAATTTGCGTTCTGAAGAAGCAGTTTCATATTGATTTCCTCCCATTAAACTCTCAATTGACCGTTTTAAGGCCGCCATTCTGACATAGACACCGTTTTCCATTTGCTTAAAGATTCTTGAACGTTTGCATTCTACTAAGCTATCAGCAATTTCTACATTCCGGTTTACAGGAGCGGGATGCATAATAATACTGTTAGGCTTCATTTGCTGTTCCCGCTCTAGCGTCAAGCCATACTGGTGATGATACTCGGAAGCTGTAAAGCTTCCCGTCTTTTGATGCCGTTCATGCTGGACTCTTAGCAGCATGACCACATCCGAGGATCTGACGGCTTCGTCAATCGGTCTAAATCTTGCAGAATTTAAACTATGGTAGTCAAACCATTCCTCCGGTCCAGAGAAAATAACTTCCGCACCAAGTCTAGTTAAGGCATCGGCATTTGAATGTGCCACCCGGCTGTGACTGATATCGCCAATTATCGCAATTCTTAAGCCCTCAAACCCGCCAAATTCCTGCTGAATTGTCATAAGATCAAGGAGCGACTGCGTTGGATGGTGTCCGCATCCATCGCCTCCGTTTAAAATTGGGATATTAATTTTTCCAACCAATTCATCAAAATAACGATCCTGCCCGTGGCGAATAACGATTGCATTGACACCGATCGCTTCCAATGTTTTGACCGTATCATAAAGTGTTTCTCCTTTTTGGACACTTGAGGTTTCCACTTCAAATGGAATGACCCCAATGCCTAACCTTCGTTCCGCCACCTCGAAACTGCATTTAGTTCTTGTACTTGCTTCAAAAAATAGGTTTGCGGTAAACATTTGCTGTGCCGGTCTCCAGACCATTCCTTCCGAAAACCTTCCCGCATCCTCAAGTAGTTGATAAATTTCCTCTACCTTTAATTCATTCGTGGTTAGTAAATGGTGCAGCATCGCTTCCACATCCTTTCTTAGCATTAAAAATGCACCCTGAAATCTCCTTCAGGGTGCATTGAATCAAAGCTGAAACCACCTGGTTCAAGCTAAACACCCTTCTAAGCCTCTCTGGACTTCGTTAAAAGGTAACTATATTATGCTGTTTTCTTGTTTTTATCTACTTCTGCATCAAACATACTGCCACTTACTGGCTGTCTGCCCGGAAGGATGAGGTTTAAAACAACACCCAAAATGGCGGCTAACGCCATCCCTTGAATTTGGATATCTTTAAATGGCAGCTTAAGAATAGCTCCGCCAAGTCCAACGACAAGAATTACTGATGAAATGACCAGATTTCGTTTATCATCAAAATCAATTTTACTGTCAACTAACATCCTTAGCCCTGATGAGGCGATTATTCCAAACAATAGGATGGAGACACCACCCATAACTGGGGTTGGAATCGTTTGGATTAATGCTGTTATTTTTCCAATAAAACCGAAGATGACCGCTAATACTGCTGCGCCTGCCAGTACGTATACACTGTAGACACGGGTAATTGCCAAGACGCCAATATTTTCACCGTAGGTTGTTTTTGGAGGACCGCCTACTAAAGCTGAAACAATCGTTGCTGTCCCGTCCCCAAGGATAGAACGATGTAACCCTGGTTCCTTAATGTAATCACGTCCTACTACCTTACTAAGGATTAACTGGTGGCCGATATGTTCGGAAATCGTTACCACTGCGACAGGTACCATTAACCAGAAAATGTCCCATGTGACTTTTACCTTATAGCTGACAAATGGGATGATAAATTCCGGCATTTCCAACCAATCGGCTTTCAATACTGCCGTAAAATCAACGATTCCCACCATTAATGCGTAAATATATCCAACAATTATTCCTGCTAATATCGGGATCATGCTAAATATTTTTTTGGCAAAAATCGAGAAAATTATGGTCGCAGCAAGTGTGACCAAGGCAGCAGAGAAGTGGATCACGCTATATTCCCCTGCTGTATTATTCATTGCCATTCCCACCGCTGTCGGGGCAATGGACAAGCCAATAACAATGATAACCGGTCCGACTACAATTGGCGGGAGCAGATTCATAATCCAACGATATCCCCCCTTACTAATAATCAGGGCAATCATCCCGTAGACGAGTCCTGCCAGGAAGGTCCCTGCCATTGCTGCACCAGGTCCGCCTGCTTCATTGAGGAGTTTGATTGGGATTATATACGCAAAGGAAGACCCGAGATATGCTGGTACTTGCCATTTTGTAATCAGTAAAAATGCCAATGTCCCCAGGCCGCTTGAGATAAGGGCAATTGCCGGGCTTAAGCCGACAAGGTACGGCACAAGAATGGTTGCCCCAAACATGGAGAACAAATGCTGGATGCTTAATGTCAGCCATTGGTCTGGTTTTGGAATCTCATTTACGTCTAGGATGGGTTTGTTGTTCATTCTAATCTCCCCTGTTTTCTGGTTTATTTTTTTAATTAAAAAACCCTCTTTGTCCACTGGAGGCACAAAGAGGGTTTAGAAATTGCCGCACCTAAATAAAATGAGCGACACTTTCCCCTTTGTCAGCCTCACGGGACTGCTTTTAAAAGGGTAGCTATTTATTTTTCAAAGATACTTACTTGATCCACTTTATCTACTTCTGCTAATTCAACCACGATTTTTTCGTCACTTGATGTTGGGATGTTTTTCCCTACATAATCAGCGCGAATTGGAAGCTCTCGATGGCCGCGATCCACTAAAACCGCAAGCTGGATAGCTGAAGGCCTGCCAAGATCCATAAGGGCATCAAGTCCGGCTCTTACCGTTCTGCCTGTATACAATACATCGTCAACGAGAATGACCTTTTTGTTTCTGATTTCAACCGGAATATTTGACCCTTTTACAAGTGGTTCCTGATTCTCGGTTTTCTTCGTTAAATCATCCCGATAAAGAGTAATATCTAATTCACCAACAGGAACCGACTTTCCCTCAATATCAGCAATTTTTGAAGCAAGGCGATCGGCCAGATAAATTCCTCTTGTACGTATTCCAACAAGAACACACTCTTCAATACCTTTATTTTTCTCGATAATTTGATGGGCAATTCGGGTCAACGCCCTGCCAATTGCCTGCTCATCAAGAACAAGTGCTTTTTGCAAATCGCAACACCTACTTTCAAAAATAAAAAACCTCTCACCGATATTGGCGAGAGGTAGACAAGTTAATTTTAAGAATCAGGCATAACTAGCCTACATTCTTTAACCGTTTCCTTCTCAGCCTCACGGGACCGAATTAAAGGCATATTCAACTATCGTTATCTTACTGTAATTTTCGACAATCGTCAATTACTTTTTCGCAATTGCGCAAGCAAACGTTCGATATCATCTGGAAGCGGGGCCTCGAATTCTAAATATTCACCGGTTCTCGGGTGAATAAATCCAAGCACACCAGCGTGCAATGCCTGTCCGTCAATATCCAATGTTTTTTTCGGTCCATACTTTGGATCCCCGGCAAGCGGGTAGCCGATATATTTCATATGAACACGAATTTGATGGGTTCTGCCAGTCTCTAATTGACATTCTACAAATGTAAAGTCTTTAAAGCGTTCGATGACATGGAAATGTGTCACAGCATGTTTTCCATGATCAACGACTGTCATACTTTGCCTATCCTTTGTATCCCTGCCCAGCGGGGCATCTATGGTTCCAAAGTCATGTGGAATAACACCGTGAACAATCGCCATATACTTACGAGTAACAGTTTTCTCGACTAATTGATTAACTAGGCTTTCATGAGCCATATCGTTTTTAGCAACCATTAACAGGCCGGTAGTGTCCTTGTCAATTCGATGAACAATCCCAGGTCTTAACACCCCATTGATCCCAGATAAGTCCTTACAATGGGCCATTAAGCCGTTAACAAGGGTCCCTGTCAAATGTCCGGGAGCGGGATGAACCACCATCCCCCTAGGTTTATTGACAACCAAGACATCTTTGTCTTCATAATAAATTTCCAAATTCAACTCTTCAGGAATCACATCTAACTCTTCTGGATCCGGAATCGTGATTGCAATTTTATCATTTAAACTGCATTTATAATTGGTTTTAACCGTTTGTCCATTAACAAGGATATGCCCATCTTTAATCCATTGCTGAACTTGTGTTCGTGACCATTCTTCATCAAGCCCTGAGAGTACCTTATCGATACGATCTCCCTTTTGCTCCTCAAGAATGATGTGTTCCATTGTCTCCATTTAATTTCTCCTTTGATTCTCTTTCATCTAGCAGCATTTGAATCATCAACATAATTACACCAATCACTAAAGCCGAATCCGCAATATTAAAAACGGGAAAATTATAGCCAAAAATATAGGTGTGAATAAAGTCGACGACTTCTTTGTGAATCACACGGTCAATGAAATTTCCGATTGCACCGCCTAGCATAAAAGCAAGAGATACCCCAAGGAGCCATTTGCCCTTCGCTGCTTTATAGATATAATACATAATTGCGGCAATAACAACGATTGTAATAACATAAAAAAGCCACATTTGACCTTGTAAGATCCCCCATGCAGCTCCTTGATTGCGATGAGAAGTAATGTACAAAACATTATCAATAATCGGAATGCTTTCTCCTTGATGCATGTTGTTAACAATTAACCATTTCGTACTCTGATCTAATAAAATAACAAAAAGAGCGATTAAGTAGTAATAAAACACTAAGAAATACCTCCACATCAGCCAATATTACTTCTTAAGCATTTTAGCATACTTTTTCGCGAAACGACAATGAAACTTGATAAAAAAGACTAGTGAAGCGGTTTTTTGTAATATATTTCTAAATCATCGGAATCCTTTATAGATTTTAAGGTTGGAATTATTTTCAATAAATCATCTGGCAAAAACTCTCCGGAAATTTCACATAGTCCAAAATTCCCGCTTTTCATTTTTAGTAATGCTGCATCAATGTCAGCAAGTTCTTCTTTCAAAATCGATGTCAGCCAATCGGGCTTTTGTTTGTTTTTTAATGAATTTTCAATTTCTTTTTGGGTTTGACGGAGTTCCAAGAACAGCTCTTCCTGCATGGCATTCATAGTGCTATTACCTCCGTATTGTCATTTGTCTTATTATATCCGGCCAAGAATTACTGACACGGGAAAACATTTGACATCAACAACAACAATTAACGGAAGAGGATAATTAATGAAAAAGCCCCAAGCAATTAGCTTGGGGCCTCTTCTTATGCCAAGTGTGAATAATTCTCTTTTACAACTTCAGCACAACGCGGGCAAAGTGTCGGATGCGCTGAATCCTGACCAACTTCTGTTGAAACAATCCAGCAGCGGTCGCATGTTTCACCTTCAGCCTTTGTAATAACAATGGCTGCAGTTTCTAATTTCACAGCATTTTCAGGAGCTTCTTCGTACAATCCAGCCACTTCAAAGCCTGAAACGATAAACAGCTGTTTCATATTTTCTTCAATCGAAGCTAAAAGAGCCTTCGATTTATCATTAACATACAGTGAAACTTTTGCCGTTAACGATTTTCCAATAACTTTTTCATTTCGTGCTCCTTCGAGTGCTTTTAACACATCGTCACGAAGCTTCATGAATGCCGTCCATTTTTCTTCAAGGGCTTTCGCACCCGCAAATTCCTGATAGTCAGGAAGGTCGGTTAATTGGACACTTTCTTCAGTAACAGCAGGAATGAACTTCCATACTTCATCAGCCGTATGAGATAGAATTGGCGATACCAACTTTGTTAACGCAAGTAATGCTTCATATAAAACGGTTTGAATCGCCCGGCGCTCATGGTGGTCAACCGCTTCAATGTATAAAACATCCTTGGCAAAATCAAGATAAAATGCACTTAGGTCAAGTGTACAGAAATTATTGACCGCGTGATAAATACCTGCAAACTCATAGTTTTCATACGCATTACGTACATTTTTTATCAACTTATTTAATTTAACGAGCATAAATTGATCCACTTCACGTAAATCTTCATAAGCAACCCGATTCACTGCCGGATCAAAGTCAGCTAGATTTCCAAGTAAGAAACGGAAGGTATTACGGATTTTACGATATACCTCGGCAACCTGCTTCAGGATGGCGTCAGAGACACGAACATCTGATTGATAATCAACGGATGCTACCCAAAGGCGTAAAATATCGGCGCCCAATTGGTTCATGACCTTCGCAGGTACAACGACATTTCCAACCGATTTGCTCATTTTTCTGCCTTCACCATCAAGGGCAAACCCGTGGCTTAGTACTCCTTTATATGGCGCTTCACCGGTTACAGCAACAGCAGTGGATAATGACGAGTTAAACCAGCCGCGGTATTGGTCGGAACCTTCAAGATAAAGATCTGCAGGACGGACCAAATCCTCTCTCTCAACTAACACAGCTTGATGGGAAGAGCCAGAGTCAAACCAAACATCCATAATATCAGTTTCTTTTGTAAATGTTCCATTAGGACTTCCAGGATGGGTAAATCCTTCAGGAAGTAAATCCTTGGCTTCATGCTCAAACCAAATATTTGAACCATGTTCACGGAATAAATTTGACACATGTTCGATTGTTTCATCGGTAATAATTTCTTTGCCATTTTCATCATAGAAAACAGGGATAGGAACACCCCATACCCGTTGACGGGAAATACACCAGTCGCCACGGTCGCGAACCATATTGAATAAACGTGTTTCACCCCAGGCCGGCACCCATTTCGTTTCCTTCACGGCTTCCAATAGTTCATTACGGAAATCCTTAATGGAAGCAAACCACTGTGCTGTCGCACGGTAAATAACCGGCTTCTTTGTTCTCCAATCGTGCGGGTATGAGTGGGTAATAAACGAAAGCTTTAAAAGCGCTCCAGCTTCTTCCAACGCTTGTGTGATTGCTTTGTTAGCCGTATCGTAGAATAACCCTTCAAAACCTGGGGCTTCACTGGTCATAACCCCTTTATCATCAACAGGGCATAGAACATCCAGGCCGTATTTTTGACCAATATAGAAGTCGTCTTCCCCGTGACCCGGCGCGGTATGAACACAGCCTGTTCCAGCGTCTGTCGTAACGTGTTCACCTAACATAACTAAAGAGTCACGTTCATATAACGGATGTGCCGCAACAATCTGTTCTAATTCCGCCCCTTTGACCTTTTGGACAACCGCAGCATCCTCCCAGCCAATTTCCTTCGTTACTGCTTCAAGAAGGTCTTCAGCCACTAAGAATTTGTTACCATTTGCGGTAACGACCACATAGGTTAAGTCAGGATGAACAGAAATCCCTAAGTTTGCTGGAATCGTCCAAGGTGTTGTTGTCCAAATGACAATTTGCGTATCCGTATCAAGGACACCTTTCCCGTCTTTCACCTTAAAGCCAACATAGATGGATGCTGAACGTTTATCTTGGTATTCAATTTCTGCCTCAGCAAGTGCAGATTCACTTGAAGGCGACCAATATACCGGCTTAAGTCCTTTATAAATATAACCCTTTTTCGCCATTTCACCGAAGACTTTAATTTGTTGCGCTTCGTATTCCGGTTTAAGCGTAATGTAAGGATTTTCCCAGTCACCGCGAACACCGAGACGTTTAAATTGTGAGCGCTGATTATCAATTTGCTCAAGGGCATACTTCGTACAAAGCTCCCGGAATTCAGCCACCGTCATTTCTTTCCGTTTAACACCTTTATTGGTTAGAGCCTGTTCAATCGGCAGCCCGTGTGTATCCCAGCCTGGTACATATGGCGAATGGAAGCCGCTCATTGATTTATAGCGGACAATCATATCCTTTAAAATTTTGTTAAGCGCATGGCCCATATGGATATCCCCATTTGCGTAGGGTGGTCCATCATGGAGAACAAACATTGGACGTCCTTTCGTCCGTTCTTGCACCTTTTGATAAATATTCATTTCTTCCCATTTCGCCTGAACCTCAGGTTCTCTTTGCGGCAAATTGCCTCTCATCGGGAATTCAGTTTTCGGCATTAATAACGTATCTTTGTATTCCATTTTTTCTTCCTCCTGTAATCCTATCATCTAACAGAATAGCCATTAAGAACAATAAAAAAACCCTCTCATCCCAAAATAGGGACGAGAAGGTTTAATTCCCGCGGTACCACCCTGATAAATAGTATGAAATGAAACACACTATCCTCTTTACCATTCGTAACGTGAATAACACGCCTGATCCTACTATCCATTATGGAATTCGGTCCGGAACTCGAGGGTGATCTTCCAATTCTTCTGCTTTACCGGGCTTTCACCCTCCCCGGTTCGCTTTAGAAAGTATTAGAACAATTGTACTGTCCCTGTCATTGTCATGTCTGTCATATTAAACTTATTAAAAAATTATATGCGAAATAATGCCTATTCGTCAAGCTAAGGAATCTTCTTCTTGATGAATTTTCAACTCAGTTGCATCCACTTCATACTCTAATAAATGATCCCAATCATCTGTGCTCAGCATATCCAGCTGTGCTTCAATCAGCATTTTAAAACGAGTTCGGAACACTTTTGACTGCTTCTTTAAATCTTCAATTTCAAGGGCAATTTTCCGCGCTTTAGATAAGGATTCATTGACAATCCGGTCCGCGTTTTTCTCAGCTTCCTTAATAATCAGCTTTGCTTCCTTTTGGGCAATACGCTTTACATCTTCACCCGCCTCTTGGGCAATAATAATTGACTTGTTGAGAGTTTCTTCAATATTCACAAAGTGGCCAAGACGCTCTTTCATTTCATTCAAGCGTTCATCCATTTCCTTTTTCTCTCTAAGGACTAGTTCATAATCCTTAATGACCTGGTCAAGAAATTCGTTGACTTCATCTTCATCGTACCCACGAAAACCTTTATTAAATTCTTTATTATGAATATCTAACGGCGTTAACGGCATGATGCCACCTCCATACGAACTGTACTTTTATATGTATAAGGAAATATTCGACACGTTTTTCAATAATCCTGCACTAAAAATGAATTATTTTTGCTTTCCAACGATAATTCGCCATTTTTCTTTTTTGGTTTTTCCATCAATCGCGATCATTTTTGCTCTTCCATGACCGCGAACAGAAATCATATCGCCGATTTCACAAGAAAACGCCGGGTTTTCGGTTAATGTCCAGTTTACTTTTACAAGGCCCTGTTGAATAAAGGTTTGCGATTTTTGCCTGGATAGATGATATATACCGGAAATAACAGTATCCAGCCGTAAAGAAGATACTGTTAAATCATTTTCTAGCCATAATTCTTTTGCAGATATTGCCTCTCCGCTGCTTGTTTCAACTAACTTGACACCTGCCCTGCCAATTGATTCAAGATTGTTTTTAACATACTCATTAACTTCCTTAGCGGCAAAAAATTGTATTCTCTCATCCTTTATTAGGATGTCGCCAAATTTCCCCCGTTTTAACCCTAAGGACATCAGCGTTCCCAAAACCTGACGATGTTCAATTGTCACGAACTTCGTTGGATAGTGAATTTCGAAAAGGCTAATTTGAAAATCATCACCATTTGCAGTCAAATAATCAGGGTAGATGAAGGCTCTTTTTCGTTCTAAATCATGACTGCCGCCAAAAAGCTGATAGGACACATCGCCATTTTCGCCAATGAGCATTTTGAGAATATGCTGTTCCCTTGGGTCAAGAAAATCAGTCAGCTTTGGCGTATAGTGGGTCTCGACATAACTTTTCCACTGGACTACTTGGTCAATAAATTCCCGTTCTTCTGGACGGAAATGCTGATAAATGTTCATTAATTAACACACAACCTATGATTAAATTCTTAAACGAGCCATTGGTAAACTCTAGTAAGCCCGCTGTTTGCAAAGTTTAACACAAGGAAGGCAACAATTGGCGAAATATCCATCATCCCAATTGGTGGAATAATCTTTCGAAATGGTTCTAAATAGGGTTCGCAAATTCTCGCCAAAAATTGGCCAATCGCGGATTCCCTCGCATTCGGGAACCATGACATTAAAATATAGACAATTAATGCCCACGAATAAATTTGAATTACCTGTTGCAATAGACTAAAAACAAATGCCATTTACATTACCACCTCGTATTTTGATTATCAAGGTCAGGAATAAGGTCTGAAATATTCCCAGAAACCTCTACATTATCAGGCGCACATAAAAAAATACTTAAGCCGATTTTTTGAATGTCGCCGCCAATTGCATAAACAACGCCGCTGATAAAGTCAATAATTTGCCTGCCTTGTTCATTATCAATGCGCTGGAGGTTTATGACAACAGCGCGGCGACTTTTTAAATGGTCAGCAATATCTGTTGACTCCGAATACGAACGCGGTTCCACTAATATGACCTTTGAACCATTTGACGGATTTGTAGAACTTGATGATGACTTTGGGACACTTTGCAGGCTGATAACATTTTTGTTTTTAACAGGCGCCTGCTGCCTTTGCTTTACAGGTTCACTTGTTTCTACAAAATCATCATTATTATCATCATATTCATCATCTAAAAAGAAAAATGTTTTTAATTTCGATTTAATCGTCATTTTTTTCTCTCCTAACCATCTTCACCGACAAGTGCAGTACCTATTCTTACCATTGTTGCCCCTTCTTCAATCGCAATTGGAAAATCACCCGACATTCCCATCGACAGTTCCGTGCACGGAGCAAAATCTAAATTCCGGTCTTGTACTTGAGTGCGAAGTTCCCTTAATTTGCGAAAACAGTCACGAACAATTTGTTCATCCTTTGTGAGCGGAGCCATTGTCATTAATCCTTCAACACTTATATTATCAAAAGGCCGAAGCGATTCAATAAATTTAATTGTCTCTTCAGCCGATAATCCATGTTTGGATTCTTCATGTGAAACATTTACCTGCACGAGACATTTAATTTTATGGTCTGCACGTTTATTTATTTCTTCGGCAAGCGAAAGCCTGTCCAACGAATGGATATATTCAACCTTGTCAATAATATTTTTCACCTTACGTGTCTGGAGTGTTCCAATAAAATGCCAATCAGGCTTATCTCTTAATACTGACCACTTTGCAAGCAGGCCGTCATCGCGGTTCTCACCTAGATTCTTTATCCCTGCTTCAAACGCCTCAGAAGCCCTGTCAATGCTCACATATTTTGTAACAGCAATCAATTTCACTTCATCCGGGTTTCGATTCACTTTAAGACACGCTTCATTTATTTGTTGTTTAATTTGTTCAAGTTTGGCTGCTACTCTCATAAACGATCCGTAATCTCCTTCCAGCCGATAAAACTTAGCATTCTTCCAGTCCCGCCTTGGTCACGGCGGTGCGAGAAAAATTCCTCCTGGTTGCAGCTGGAACAAAATCCAGTCGAAAGAATATTTTGATTCGGTACTTCCGCTTCCAAGAGTATTTGTCTGTTTAATTCTCGTAAATCTAATGAATATTGACCTTCTTCAATTAAATTATATGGTAATCTGCCTTTATCTACTAGTGTATTTTCAACTAAGTTAATAATCCGTTCATCAACAAGATAACATTTTTCACAAATAGACGGCCCAATTGCGACAATAATCTCTTCAGGCTTAATCCCTTCCCTGCCCCATGCTTGGATCATTTCGTTTGCTATCTTTCCAACTGTCCCTTTCCAGCCGGCATGTGCCACCCCAATCATCTTTTTTTCAGGAGCAATAAAAAAAAGAGGGACACAGTCGGCAAAACAAAGCGTAAGCAGGATGCCCTCTTCATTCGTATAAAAACCATCAGTGCCTTTAAATGAATGTTCATAGGAATTGGACCCTTTTCCACGGTCTGCTTTTGTTATCTTTTTAACGGCAATGTCATGGGTTTGTTCGGCCCCCACCCAACAGTTTAGCGGGAATTCCAGCAGCTCAGCGACTTTTTCTCTATTTAAGCAGACGCTGCTTTTTTCATCGCCAACATGAAAGCCGAGATTCAGGGTTTCGAAACTCCCTTTGCTCTCCCCACCACGTTTAGTTGTTATACCGGCAGACAATCCCGGGAATTGCTTGGTCCAGCTCTCAATAGTTAAATAGGATTGATTTTTTAAAACAAAGGGCTCCATGTCAATACCTCTTGTATTTTTCTTTAGTTTACCATGAAATGCGAGAATGGTCACCGTAAAAGGTATTTGTCAAACCTCAGCCTCTTCAGATATTTTCTCTACACTTCCCCGATACCTGACCAAGATTACATCTTGACCTATTTTAATAATATTTTTCCAGGGAATAACGATATCTTCATCCTTTCCAAAAAAGCCTAATACTCTTCCGCTGCCAGAAATGACGACCGCTTCGATTTTCCCAGTCGTTAAATTAATTTCTATATCACCAATATTACCAAGCCGTTTGCCATCCGATACATTGACCACATCTTTTATCTGGAATTCGGAAATCTTCACCATATCCACCACTCCCAATTACATTACTATAAAAAATATATGACAGCACTTGGCGAATTAGTAAAAGAAAAATAAAGCTGTCCGGTTTGGACAGCTTTAACTTTGAATATTTTTATTCATTTGTCTAATGGCTGCTTTTTCTAATCGTGAAACCTGGGCTTGGGAAATGCCGATTTCATCAGCCACTTCCATCTGTGTTTTTCCTTGAAAAAAACGTTTCCGCAAAATTAATTTTTCGCGCTCATTTAATCTTCGCATACCTTCCTTTAGGGCTATTTCTTCAATCCAATGGATATCTTTATTTTTCTCATCACTTAACTGGTCCATTACATAAATTGGGTCGCCGCCATCATTATAAATTGGCTCAAACAATGACACCGGGTCCTGGATGGCATCAAGGGCGAAGACAATTTCCTCATGCGGCACTTCTAAGACCTTGGCAATCTCTTCAGCAGTCGGTTCACGTGAGGTTTCGCTCATTAATCGCTCCCTGACCTGAAGGGCCTTATAAGCGATATCCCTCAAGGAACGGGAAACGCGAATTGGGTTATTATCACGTAAGTATCTGCGAATTTCTCCAATTATCATCGGTACGGCGTAAGTGGAAAACTTTACATTTTGACCTAAATCAAAGTTATCAATCGATTTCATCAGTCCAATACAGCCAACCTGAAACAGGTCATCAACAAATTCACCCCGGTTGTTAAAGCGCTGAATCACACTTAGTACGAGGCGTAAGTTACCATTGACGAGCTTTTCCCGGGCAGATATATCGCCCTCTTGCATTTGCTTGAAGAGTATTCTCATTTCTTCGTTTTTTAAAACAGGAAGTTTTGATGTGTCCACACCGCAAATTTCAACTTTATTTCGAGTCAATCCTTTTCCCTCCTCACAGGAGCTGCTGTACAAAAAACAGTATTTCCTTGAGAAGGAAAAATATGCACCTGCCCACAACTCGGGACAGGTGCATAAATGTCGAAAAGTGCAATTAAATCGTGAGATAAAAGGGTTTTTTTAATGGAAATTTTTTTCTTTTTCCCGCTTCCGTTTATACCATTTTATTAAATTCTTTTCGTAACCGTTTAATAATTCTTTTTTCTAATCTTGAAATATAAGATTGGGATATACCCAGCATGTCTGCTACATCCTTTTGTGTCTTTTCTTCCCCGTTTGATAAGCCAAACCGAAGCTCCATAATTTGCTTTTCACGATCGGTAAGCTGATGCAATGCTTTTGTTAAAAGTTTCCTATCAACATTTGCTTCCAGATCCTTTGTAATAATATCATCATCCGTTCCCAAGACATCAGATAGTAACAGCTCATTCCCATCCCAGTCAATATTGAGCGGTTCATCAAAGGATACCTCTGATCTGATTTTATTGTTTCGCCGTAAGTACATAAGAATCTCATTTTCGATACATCTTGAAGCGTATGTAGCTAGTTTTATTTTTTTCTCTGGGTTAAAGGTATTAACCGCTTTGATTAAACCAATCGTGCCAATACTGATTAAATCCTCAATATTAATCCCCGTATTCTCAAACTTCCTGGCAATGTAAACAACCAGCCTTAGGTTTCGTTCAATTAAGATTGATCTCGCTGCCTTATCACCGCCAGGCAATTTTTTTAATAACAACTCTTCCTCATCTTTACTTAAAGGAGGCGGCAAGGCTTCGCTTCCGCCAATATAATAAACTTCATCCGTTTTTAAGCCCAATTTTATTAGTATTTTGTACCAGTAGTAGGATAAGCGAAGTCTCCATTTATTCATGTAAGTTCCTCCTTCTAAACTATGTTATTGTGTGGAAAAGGGGCGGAGCGGCGCAAAAGCTAATCAGTTTATCAAAGTTGTGTAGAATTTATACATTTTATACTTTCGATAAAGTGAGCCTTGCTCTGCTCACACCGCCTTTATTATGTTAGGTTAATTCTTTGAATGAGTCTTATGTCAATTGAATATAATGGTGAATAACGACATATTAGTTTCAAAAGTATAGTATTATTAACTTACCTTCACAGCCTCCTCTTGCTGCTTCATCCCGGTTAACATTTTTGGATGAACAATACATTGAAACGCATCATCAGCAGAAAGTTCCTTTATCGTAAAGGAGACAAGACCTTTTTCACATAAGTACTGTGAACCACTATGTTCGATTAAAATAAAATCGGGTTTGACGGCAATTATAAGCTGATGCTCTTGTCCTATCACACGGCATGGGACGATCCTGAGCCTATTTTGCCATTCGTCAGGAAATTCCTCACTTCCCGTGATTAGTGGTTCCGGATCGGCAGCCAGTCTTTTTATTGTTTCGGGGATTGTCTCGATTTGTTTTTTGATAGAAACAAACATGACTGGCAGCTTCGACAAAGGATCATATAATTGATTGCCGCTATCTATTAATCCTTTAAAAACTAAGCTTTCTCCCTCAATAGTCAACCTCACATTTACAATTTGTTCGAATTGAATTTTGGTCATTTCGATACTTTCTCCATTTTTTCTTGAGAAGTGCCAGGCAACCGGGAAACCAATCAGGACGAACAGCCAGCTAATTGGATCGCCAAATCCTTTTAAAACCTTTGTCGTCCATTCATAATCATATTGAATAAAGTAGTGAGCCCCCATGATGGCACCGCCTATAAAAAAAGTGGCAGCATAAAACGTCATTAATGCCTTCATAAAGAAGGTCAGCCGCTTATATCCAAAGGCAATCAATACCATCAAGATGGAACAGATAAGTTTGGAAATCGGATGGCTTGTATAGAGATTTAATGGTGTAAACGATAATAAAATAATCAACGAACCGGTAAATCCCCCGGCGAGTATTCTCCATAATCGAATGTTTCTTTTTAGAAAAATGGCTGTTAAATAAAGGAGTAGGCTGTCAAATAATAAATTCAATGCCCAGATAATATCTAAATAAACAACCAATCAGCTTCCTCCTTACTTCTGTTTACGAAAAAGTATAACGTACTTATGCGGCTGAAGTGTGTCACTTTCTGTAATCAAAAAAACAGAAATTTTCCCTATTCACAACGAATTTTGTCAAATTAAGAATAAATAAAGAAAACTCGCCGATTGGCGAGCCGTTAGGCGAAGACAGAGGCGTAGTTGCACTTATGCCTGATAGGAAAGTTATACTTTCCTATCAGCCAAAAAAGGCATAGCCCCATGGGACCATGCCTTAACTATTATTGATATTATCTTCTTCGATTTCGGTTGCGCAAGAAGGTTGGAATATCCAACGTCTCCTCTTGTGATACATTTGTATTCCGGACTGGTTCTTGCGGAGTTTCTTCACGTTTGTGCTCCCGCTTGACAGGTCCGGTAGTCGGTTTAGCTTGTCCAAAAGACGGGCGCGTTACCTTTGGTTGTGAACCTTCTTCATTAAATCCTGTTGCGATAACGGTTACCACGATTTCATCTTTAAGATTTTCATTGATAACGGAACCGAAAATCATATTCACTTCTTGATCAGATGCACTTGCAACAATATCCGCAGCTTCCTGAACTTCATACAGACTTAAATTTGTACCGCCTGTAATATTCATTAGCACACCCTGCGCTCCATCAATGGACGTTTCTAATAAAGGAGAGCTAATCGCTTTCTTCGCTGCCTCAGCAGCACGATTTTCGCCGGAGGAAACGCCAATTCCCATTAAGGCAGAGCCTTTGTTAGACATGATTGTTTTCACATCGGCAAAGTCCAAGTTAATAAGTCCTGGGACAGCAATTAAATCGGATATACCTGAAACCCCTTGGCGAAGGACATTGTCTGCTTCGCGGAACGCCTCTAGCATTGGCGTACTTTTATCAACGATTTCAAGAAGGCGGTCATTTGGAATTACAATTAGTGTATCAACGGCTTCTTTCATAGATCCGATACCGCCAGATGCTTGATTCGAGCGCTTTTTGCCTTCAAATGTGAATGGACGGGTAACAACACCAACCGTTAATGCACCGAGGTTACGGGCAATTTGCGCGATAACCGGCGCTGCACCCGTACCTGTTCCTCCGCCCATACCTGCCGTAACGAAAACCATGTCAGCGCCCCTAAGCGCTTCTTCAATTTGCTCTTTGCTTTCTTCTGCCGCTTTCTTACCAACCTCAGGATTAGCTCCAGCTCCAAGGCCGCGAGTCAGTTTAGAACCAATCTGCATTTTTACTTCTGCTTTTGAAAGATTCAAGGCTTGCGCATCCGTATTAACGGCGATAAATTCCACACCCTGAACGCCATGTTCAATCATTCGGTTTACTGCGTTATTTCCACCGCCGCCAACACCGATTACTTTTATTGTTGCAAGAGAATCTAAATTTGTATCAAATTCTAACATGACAAATCCTCCTAATTCGTCGATTTCCTTTTCGCTGAAATTATTCGAAAAAGTAACCAAGGAATTTTTTTACTTTTGATGACATCTTATCTTCCGGATGTTTTTCTACTTTTGCTTTAGGCTGCTGTTGCTTTGGCATTCTTTTTTCGGCCGGCTCTGACACCGCTGAAGTACCGCCGTTGGTTCCTCCAGGTAATCTAGTATTCTTGTAAGCATATTTAATTAAGCCAACCGCTGTTGTATATTGAGGTTCTCTTACACCAATGTAGTCAGGCGAGGCAATGCGGACTGGAGTTTGAAAGATATCCTGTGCAAGCTCCAATATTCCCTGCATCTTTGCTGTGCCGCCTGTTAAAACAAAACCACCTGGTAAATCTGTCACGCCTAAACGTTTCAATTCATGCGCGATCAATTCAAAGACTTCTTCCATTCTTGCTTCAATAATTTCAGAAACATAGAGCTGATTAAATTGCTGATGCTGATCGCTTCCGATAATTGGAACACTGAAGAATTCATCCTCAGAAGCATTGTCATAGAAGGCATGTCCATATTTTACCTTGATTTTCTCGGCATCCTCGGTAGACGTGTGCAGAACCTTTGAAAGGTCATTTGTAAGCAAATCTCCGCCAACGGGGATCACACTTGTCGATTTCAAAAATCCTTCCTCAAACAGTGCGATTGAGGTAGACCCGCCGCCGATATCAATTAAGGCTACACCGAGATTTTTTTCATCTTTGGATAAAGCATAATCACCTGCTGCCAGAGGCTGCAAAATAATATCTAAAATTTCAAGTCCAGCTCTTTCAACACATCGTAATGTATTAATGATTATCGATTTAGAGCCGGTAATAAGCGATCCTTCCATTTCCAAACGAACACCAATCATACCTCTTGGGTCATTAATTTCATCCTTACCATCTAAGATAAATTGTTTTCGAATGACGCCAATGTTTTCTCGTTCAGGTGGAATCGATCCGACATGGGAAGCCTCAATAACCCGAATGACATCTTCATTGGTAATTTCCCGATTTTGGCTGGAAACAGCTACAATACCGTGACATTGCTGGAGCATGACGTTGTTCCCGGAAATCCCGACCACTACTTCCCTAATCTCTGCCCCAATCATCCTTTCCGCCTGCTCAATCGCCCGCTTAATAGAATGAACGGTATCGTCCATGTCGACGATCGACCCTTTTCGTAAGCCTTCAGATTTCACATTGCCAACACCAATTATATTCAACGAGTCTTTGCCCGAGTCATTGACCATTTCCCCAATGATTACTTTTACACTGGATGTACCGATGTCAAGGCTAACATATATTTCATTGCTGTTCATTCTTTGGCACCTCCTTTAAATTTCCATAGGTCGAACAACAATTCCTTTTGTTCAATTAAATGTTTTCATAGTATTATCATATAAAATTATTCGTCACAACTAAAATATTTCCCTTTAAAAAATATCAATTTTTTTCTACTTTTTCTTTGTTTGGTGACCATTTTGTCAATATTATTCGTCTAATGACGGCAATATTTTGGAACAACCTGACACCAAACGCAAAAACTGCTGCTAAATACAAGTCTACACCAAGATGAACACCGAGAAAAGCTAAACTTGCTGCTAGTATTATATTAAAAAAGAATCCAGAAACAAATACCTTATCATCATAAATATTCTGCAGGTAAGCCCTAATTCCCCCGAAAAGCGTATCAAGGGCTGCTAAGACTGCAATTGATAAATAATTGGAATATTCTTCAGGGATTCGAATTTCCGTTAATAAACCGAGAATGATGCCAATAATTAGTCCCACAAACGGAAGCCACATTAGGAACCGCCCCCTTCTTTAATCGGCTCCATGTATTTAATACGAATTGGATTTTCATAGGCAGGAATAGTCACGACTGGATTCGCCTCAGAAACGGTAAGTCTCAAGCTTTCAGTAAAGAATTCATCCCTGGCCTTTGATACTTTCATCCGGTTAGACAATTTTTCAGCAGTATTAATCGTATCAACGCCGACTTTAACTTCTATCGGCAAATTCTTGAGTGTATGCCCGTCAATTTTAGTTTCCCGATTAATATCCCTTATTACAGTGGTATTAATAATTCTTTGACCATCAATCGCCAGATATTTTGCTTCATACATGTTCAATTCGTTCAGCAGCCTTTTTAGGAGTTCGGGTGAAACGACCGTTGTAACAGGAGCGCCTAGCTTGATATCCTCAATTACAGGTTCAATTTTCAGTGTAATCCCAGGTCCTGAAATTTCCGTCAGCCCCGCTTCCATTTTTAATTCTTGTAATGTATCCCGTAATACCTGTTCCTTACTCTGTTTCCTTTCAGATTCATAGGCTGATATTTTTTCTTCATTAGAACGAATCTCCCCCAATAAATTGGACTGAAGTTCTTTTTCTTTCAGTAAGGCCGCGCGTAGCTGCCAGACATCGCGGGTATCCCGCTCATCCGGTTTCTTCACTGTTTGAAATTGAATCGCAATCATAAAACCGACTACTGCAGCAATTAAGGTAAAACTAACATTCATTTTGGGCTTGTCCATTATTTTTACCTAACCTTTAAATTAATCTTAAAGTGGACTTTTAATCAACTTCCTAAAATTGGATTCATAATCATTTCATTTACTTTTTCAAGTGTAAAAACTAGGTTATCATTAACTAGCTGGTCCTTTACTCCTCCAGTCAAGTTTATCGAGGAGGCAAGTACATCAGAATCCCCGATTGCTGTAATGACAAACGGAGCTGGATACTGAATCCCATCAACGGTAATGACTGGCCCATTACATACAATATAAGAATGGCTCGTCAGCCTTTGGCCATTTATCGCAACAGCTGCTGCACCAGAAATATAAAGTTCATTTACTACTTTAAATACATGGTGTTCATGGACAAGATAATTATTAATATTCACTTCTTTTGGGTCATAGTCACCATCGGAAAGAGTAATTTTTACTCCCTTCCCTTTTACCATTACTTTGCCTAGAAACATCCGATATTTTTCAGTATCTTCAGCCTGGTTAAGAAAAACTTGGGCTTCCTTTGCTAGGTCTTTTTCATTTTTAAGTACCTTATCTTGCTTTTGATGTAATTCTTTTTGAAGCTTACGATTCGTCTCTTCTTGGGCAATCAATTGATTTCTTAAGACAAGCGTCTTTTCATATTGTTTACCTGACCTATCGAGATTTTCATTTTGCTTCTCAATTTGGGTCAGATGATAGGAAAAGGCAATCATAAACCCAAGTACAAGACAGACAAGGGACAAGATAAAATGTTTACCCTTCACCTTGATCTTTTTCAACTTCTTTTCCCTCCACTTCCGGTTCAAAAGCCTTAAAATATGAACCTACTTCCAGATCGATGAGTCCCTTTTTGTTAGGATCTAATTGGCTGATGATTGAGGGATAATGTACCATCTTTTCCGAAAAACTTCTTAATGTCGCACTTATCTCAAAGCCATCATTCATAAATAAGGAAATATGATATAGATCGGTTTTTTTCGGAGAATAATAAATTTCGGAAATGGAGTTTAAAATTTCACTTGGAAGATTTTCTAACTCTTTCATCATTTTGTTAAGGGCTGCCCCTTCTTTAAATTCCAAAAGAATCGGAGAATTAACAGGAATTTTTTCCGCTTGTCTATCCTTCAGGATTTTACCATTTTCCATTACTGGAAAGTAGTTTGTATCTTGCTTAAGATAGGCTATTCTTTTATACTCTTTTACTTGAATTAGAACCGTGTTTGGCCATTGAATGTTTACATCGGCTTTCTTAATTTCGGATAATTGCTGTAATTTCGAAGCAATAGTGTTATTCCTAACTTTCCAAATATTTGTGTTTTTCGAAAGGCCGCTCTTCTTGATTATTTCTCCATGAGAATAGACTTCATTCCCTTTTATTGTAATGGTCTTAACATGACTAAAAGGTGATTGTGTATAGGCAATGACGACAATCACTGTAAAAAACAAAATTAACAAGAGCACTAGACGTCTGTTTGCTTTCCGCCTTCTTTGCTCCTTAAGCTTAGGAATACGATCCTCAAGAGCAACAATTTTACCTTTTTCCATTCGTGATTCCTCCACATAAAGCGGCTGCCCTAAATTACAACATCGGCTTGTCCTAAAAAAATCGATGTGGTTACCATGAAATGAGAAACAACGGCACGAGAAATCATGCCGTCATTCATAATCTTCAGGCTTTCCACCTATTATATTATCAGTTATTATAACACAATTTTTGTCATTCGTAAGGGATTTCTTACAAGAAAAGTAAGTTTATTTGAGAGCTGTCTAGCTCCAGCGCCTAGCCCCTCGAGGTCACAAGCCAATCCGTCCAAAAGGTTAAAAAACAACCTTTCGGCCGGCTCGTCTTGTGCTATGCCTGAGGCTGAGCAAGGCGCTTCCGCTTTTCTTATTTTCTACCGATTATTTCTACCTCGGTCTCCATTTTTATTTCATATAAACTGTAAATGGTATCCTTTACATGCTCAATTAAGGCAAGTACATCTCCAGCAGTAGCGTTACCGGCATTGACAATAAAATTCCCATGCATTTCTGAAATCTTTGCGCCGCCAATACTGAAGCCCTTTAATCCGGCGACCTCAATTAAGTTACCGGCATAATTAGGCAGGGGATTTCGAAAAATACTGCCAGCACAAGGAAAATTCCACGGCTGTGTTTCTTTTCGATAATCCTTGTTCTTTAGCATTTGTGAAACAATTGCTGCTCGATCACCTTGTGCAAGCTGAAAAACAGCTTCGACGACAATTCCTGGACGTTTCTTCTGGAGGACAGAGGTACGATAAGAAAATTCCATTTCTGCAGACGAAAGCCACTCCATCGTCCCATCATCAAAAAGAATACGTGCCCTAGTTAGAATTTTGCTAATATCTGAACCATGTGCACCGGCGTTCATATAAACAGCCCCGCCGACAGACCCTGGGATACCGCTGGCAAACTCAAGTCCTGTCAGCCCCTTTTTGCTAATTAAAGTCGATAGGCTGACGAGAGAATGACCACCGCCGACTGTAATTTCGGTGTCATTAATTTCAAGATGGTCCAAACCGGAACCGAGCTTAATCACAGCCCCTTCAATCCCTTTGTCAGAGACTAAAAGATTGGACCCTCTGCCAATTGCCCGCCACTTTAAGCGGTTTTTTCTAATCACACCCATTACATGATTTAAGTTTTCTACTGACGAAGGTTCAATAAGCAGGTCGGCTGGACCGCCAATTTTAATTGTCGTATGTTGGGCAAGAGATTCATTTTTCTTTACCTTCCCAATATTTAAAGCCTGTAATTCCGTTATAATTCCGTCCATATTAACCACCTAACTTTCCAATATACACTTAACTTTAGTTTATGCACCAAAATCGATTTGGGCTACTTTTGTTTTTCTTTAACAAGCTGTCTCATTAATGCGTAAAGCTTCTCTGCTGAATCTGGAACTCCGATTTTTTTCGCCTTTACTCTCATCTCTTTTACAATTTCATTATTTAAAAGAATTTGATCAATGGAGTTGACCAGACTTTTACTATTTAAATCTTTTTCTAAAAGTAATTCTGCCGCACCATGGTTACTTAAGGATCGAGCGTTCTTCTCTTGATGATTATTGGTAACATACGGACTCGGGACAAGAACGCTTGGAATGCCAAGTGAGGTTATTTCTGCCAGTGTTGTTGCGCCAGCTCTTGAGACAACCAAATCAATACCGGCAAGAACCTCGGGCATATTATGAATAAACGGTTTTATCACGACATTTTTCGGACTTCCAATTAACTCTGCTTCCTTTTTGACGGCTTCATAATGAACATCGCCAGTAATATAGAGAACTTGATAAGGCTTTTCTGCCAATTCTGATAATGCCTTAACTACCGCTTCATTGATTGGCCTGGCACCACGGCTGCCTCCAAAGATTAGGACAGCAGGCATGGTTGTACTAAGTCCTGCTGACAGCCGGCCTTTTATCCCATCCTTGCCAATTACCTCAGATGCCCGTGGATTCCCAGTAAATACGACCTTATCTCCTGGAAAATAATTTTTAGCCTCTTCGAAGCATATCGCAATTTTATTCACATATCGGCTCAGGAATTTATTTGTCAGGCCGGGTACACTATTTTGTTCATGAATAATGGTTGGAATTCGCAGTTTAGCGGCCGCATATACCACAGGTCCGCACACATATCCGCCAGTTCCAATGACAATGTCAGGCTTAAACTCTTTTAATATTCTTTTGCTATCTGTTACACCTTTCAGAAATCGAAAAATCGTTTTTACATTTTCAAAGGACAGCTTTCTCTTGAATCCAGTAATATGAATCGATTTAAATGAGATATTCTCCCTAGGAACGAGTTTACTTTCTAAGCCATTTATTGTACCTATGTATAGAAATTCTGCATCTTTGTTCTCTTTTTGAATTTCCCTAATTAGTGCGAGTGCCGGATAAATATGTCCGCCAGTCCCGCCGCCGCTTACGACTATTTTCATTTTTCCACCTCATTAACTATTTAACACCTGATTGCATACCTATCTTACTATAAAAACAGAGTAAAAAAAGCAAATGAAAAAAGATTGTTATCTAAATGTAACGAAAAAAGAACCCTGCCAGAGAACAGGGTATCATTTTTAATATCTTGAATACCGGCTAATGTTAAGGAGGACACCGATAGCCATTAGCATTAAGGTCAATGATGAGCCCCCATAGCTTAAAAATGGCAGTGTTATGCCGGTTACCGGCATAAGCCCTGTTACGACACCGATATTAATCATAACCTGAATGGCTACCATGGCGATAATCCCAACCGCAAGAAAGCTTCCATATAAATCTGGTGCGCCAAGAGCAATCCGGATACCGCGCCATAATAATAGCGCAAATAAGAGTAAAATGAACGAACCGCCAATAAATCCTAATTCTTCAGAGAGGATTGCGAAGATAAAATCTGTTTGTGGTTCAGGCAGATAAAAAAACTTTTGTCTGCTTTGACCAAGGCCAAGTCCAAATAATCCACCAGGGCCGATTGCGTAAAGCGATTGAATGATTTGAAATCCACTCACGAGTGGGTCTGACCAAGGATCTAAAAATGAGGTAATTCTCTTTATTCGATATGGAGCGGAAGCTATTAAGCCGATAAAGCCAGCAACTCCCAGAAGCCCTAAGAAAGCAAAGTGACTAATGCGTGCACCTGCGATGAAAATCATGACCACACATGTACCCATCATAACGGTTCCTGTGCCTAAATCCGGTTGGAGCATGATCATGGCAAAGGCTAAAAATGCAAGCCCTAAAGAAGGGATGAGACCTTTTTTAAACGAGGTAATCAGCTTTTGCCGTTCAGAGAGAAATTTTGCCAAAAAAGCAATCATCGCCAGCTTCATAAATTCTGAAGGCTGAATCGAAAAAGCCCCAACCCCAATCCAGCTCCTTGACCCATTCCGCTCATTTCCTATTCCAGGAATTAAGACGAGGATTAACAGCACAAAACAAACAATAATGATTGTTTTCGACCAGGTTCTCCATGTCCAGTAGTTGATATTCATAATAAAAAACATGGCAGCAATTCCGACTCCGGCAAACAAGGTCTGCCTTTTTGCAAAGAAAAAGGAATCATGAAATTTATATTCAGCCCAAATCGCACTTGCGCTGTAAACCATGATTAACCCGATCGCCAGCAGCGTGAAGGTTACGATCATTAAAATAAAATCAGGAGTAGTTCTCTTTGTCGGCACACTATCCACCTCAACTGCGAGTATTGGGGCTTAGCAGGACCACAGATGTGGATACTAGGTGAGACAAGCCCTTACTTAAGCTTATGCACCGCTTCGATAAAAATGTCTCCCCTGACTTCAAAAGTTTTATATTGATCCCAGCTTGCGCAGGCAGGAGATAATAAAACGATGTCCCCTGGTTCAGAGTGACGATAAGCCTCGGGCACCGCCTTGTCAACATTATCGACACGCTTGATTGTTTTTATTCCAGCCTTGCTTCCAATCCGCTCAATCTTTGGAGCCGTCTCTCCAAATGTAATCAATGCTTTAACATTTTTTAAATAAGGAAGCAGTTCATCAAATTCATTGCCGCGGTCAAGTCCGCCTGCGAGTAAAATAATTGGCGCCTCAAAAGCGGCAAGAGCATTGATGGCTGCTAAAATATTCGTGGCCTTTGAGTCGTTATAAAATTTTCTGCCATTCACTGCAGTAACATATTGCAAACGATGTTTAACACCCGTAAAGGCTTGCAGCACTTCTTGAATCGCACTATTTTCTACACCGGAAAGCTTGGCGGCTGCCATAGCGGATAAAATGTTTTCGAGATTATGTACGCCAGGCAAAGCTATTTTTTCAATCTCCATTATTTGCTCATCATTAAAACAAATCCAGCCATTGCTAATGAACGCACCTTCAGACAGCTGTTTCTTTGTAGAAAAGGGAATTATCTTCGCTTTGGAATGGCGGGCAATTTCAAGTGTTTCTTCCTGATCGGCATTTATGATTAAATATTCCAGTTCCGTTTGCGTTTTCGTAATATTCGACTTTGCCGCCATGTATTCTCTTCTAGTTCCATGGTAATCCAAATGTGCATCATAAAGGTTTGTGATAATGGCAATTCTAGGTTTAAAGGTGTCAATTCCCATTAGCTGAAACGACGATAATTCAATCACAATCGTATTTTCCTTCGTCGCCTTTTGTGCTACACCTGATGCCACTGTTCCAATGTTTCCAGCAATTAACGGCTGTTTGTTTCCTTGGTTCAACATTTCAAAAATAAGTGTTGTTGTTGTTGTTTTTCCATTTGTCCCTGTAATCGCGATAAAAGGAGCTTCTGATATTTGATAAGCAAGCTCTACTTCCGTAATAACAGGAATTTCCTTTTCAATCGCACCGGCAATCATTGGGTTATTATAAGGAATGCCGGGATTTTTTACAATAAGCTCAAAGCCCTCATCCAATAGCTCAATCGGATGGTCTCCACAAATCACTTTAATTCCTTGCTCTAATAATCCCTGTGCCTCAGGATTTTCCGAGAAAGGTTTTTTATCATTAACGGTAACAAATGCCCCAAGTTTATGTAAAAGAGCAGCAGCGGTTACCCCACTTTTTGCCAGCCCAAGAACAAGGATTTTCTTATGACGATACAAATCAATCTGCTTCACTTACAACCACACCTCAATATAGATTCCTAGTACTGCCAATATGATTCCTACGCTCCAGAAGGTAACGACAACTCGCCATTCCGACCAGCCGACCAATTCGTAGTGATGATGCAAAGGGCTCATTCGGAAAATTCGCTTACCCGTCGTCTTAAAAGATGCGACCTGGAGGATAACCGATAACGTTTCGATAACAAATACTCCACCAATAATAATTAGCAAAAGTTCAAGTTTGGTTAATATCGCGATACCTGCGATGGCGCCGCCAAGGGCAAGTGATCCTGTATCCCCCATGAACACCTTAGCAGGATGGGCGTTAAATACCAAGAAACCCAAGACTGCCCCAACCACAGCTACCGAGAAAATAGCAATTTCAAAGTTGTTTTGATTCCAAGCCAGAACGGCAAATGCACCGAATGCGATGGCTGCGGTGCCAGACACCAGGCCGTCAAGACCATCTGTCAGATTGACTGCATTTGAAAAACCAACCAGCCAGAAAATGATTAAAAATACATAGGACCAGCCAAGATCAAACGAGTAATCACCAAACGGAAGTTTGATTTCGGTTGATTGTCCGGTATGTTTATAGATTAGATAAAAAATAATCGATATAATAATTTGACCTAAAAGCTTTTGCTTTGATGTTAACCCTAAATTTCGTTTTAAGACTACTTTGATAAAATCATCCAAGAAACCAAGCAAACCGAAACCAAATGTAACAAACAGCAGTAAAAACACGGTAACTGGTATTTGATCTGAGTATTTCCCAATCATGACAAGTGTCGTAATAATGATTGAAAATAAAATCATTACCCCGCCCATTGTTGGGGTTCCTGATTTTTTTTGATGTGATTTAGGACCTTCTTCCCGAATGCTTTGTCCAAATTTCAATCTTCTTAAGAAGGGAATAAAAATCGGAGAAAGTAAGACCGATATAAGAAAGCCCATAATAATTGTGAAAAAAATAACTTGCTCCTTCATTTTATCCCCTCCTCTCCTTATTTAGTGCCATTTTATTTGTTAGTTTTTCTAATATCACAGCTATATCATATGTTTGTTTATTTTTATTAAGAAGTTTTTTATTTGAAAATTTAAAGTTAGTTATCTCCATTTTACTATTCATTTCTCCATCTAATTTTTCATTATATATTTTTATTAGCTCTTTTATTGCTTCCGCTGAATCATTGGTAAAGAAAACCGGAAAATGGTTTGGTGTATATTGCGGCAGCTTTTCATCATCATCCCAAATGGCTGCGATGGCTCCATTTGCAATGGCTTCCGAAAGTTCCCCTGATTCCTTGTTTAATCGGACAAATAAACCCTTGGGCTGCGAAAAACTTGCTTTGTCTGTAATCGTATTAAACGAAAAGTCGTCGTTCATTCCTCGTTGATGATTGAACAAGACAGCTATGTCTTTACTAGATAAATACATCCCTATCTCACCTCGATTGCTTCCCTTGCCACCAGCCGGTCATCAAAGTCATGAACAACATTGCCTATTATTTGATAGGTTTCATGTCCTTTTCCGGCAATTAAAATAACGTCCCCTGCTGATGCCTGACTGACAGCTGTTTTAATTGCCTCTTTACGGTCAGGAATGACTTGGTAGGCTTCACCTTCTACTCCTGCTTCCATATCCTTTAGGATTGCTAGCGGTTCTTCACTTCTTGGGTTATCCGAGGTGAAAATTGGATCGGTTGAAAGCTCGCAGGCAATCTGTGCCATCAAAGGCCGTTTCGTTTTATCTCGGTCGCCGCCGCAGCCTACGACCACGAAAACCCTTTTCTTCGCAAAATGCTGAATTGTGTTTAACACATTTTCCAGGCTATCTGGTGTATGGGCATAATCAACAATTACCGTATATTCTTGGCCGGCGTTCACAAGCTCAAACCTTCCAGCTACCCCTTCCATACTCTCAATGGATGCGATAATGTCGTTGATTCCAATCCCGGAAACTAATGCGGCCGCAAAACTTGCTAAAACATTATAAACACTGAATTTCCCAAGAAACTGTATGTTGATTGGATAGCTGGCATCTTCAATCAAAATTTCAAATTTAGTCCCTTTAGGAGTCATTTGAATATTTTTTGCTTGAATATCCGCCTTTTCATCAATTCCATATGTAATAACATTTGCCGCCGTTGACCTTGTTAACATTTCTGAAGCAGGGTCATCAGCATTTATGATAGCATATTTAGGTTTACCATTATCAAAGGTATTGCCAAGTTGGGCAAATAATAAGCTCTTGGCCCGCTGATATTCCGCCATTGTTTTATGGTAATCAAGATGATCCTGCGTTAGGTTAGTAAATACCGCCACATCATAATCACATCTATGGACTCTACCTTGGTCGAGAGCGTGAGAGGAAACCTCCATGACTGCTAAACTGACGCCGGCTCCCACCATTTCCCGAAACGTCTTTTGCAGTGTCAGGCTCTCTGGTGTTGTGTTTTTGGTCTCCAATGTCTTGTCAGCAATTTTCGTATACATCGTACCAATCAGGCCTGTTTTTTCTCCTGCATCCGCAAATATTTTTTCAATTAAATGACTGGTAGTCGTTTTTCCGTTTGTACCGGTGATGCCGATTAACTGCAGTTTTCTCGTTGGCTGCTCGTAAAAGGTATCAGCGAGCACTGCCATTGCTCTTGTTGTATCCTTAACAACAAAAACAGGCACTTCTAAAGATAACGGGCGCTCTGCAAGTATCGCGGCAGCCCCTTTTTCAACTGCAGATTCCGCAAAATCGTGGCCGTCCACGGTGTAGCCTTTAATACAAATAAATAAGCTCCCTTTTTGCACCTTCCGATTATCATTTTCAATCGATGTAATAACCGGGTTTTCGCCCGTAAAAGGAACAATTGGATGCAAAGACTTAAGTAGCTCTTGCAGCTTCATTTTAACTCAAATCCTCTCATGACCTTACATTCATTCTTGCTAATCATTACCTAAAGGAACTCCTAGCAAAAGTTCCATCTTATTTTACATTAAATCTTTTTATTTTGCTATTTAGTTATGCAGGATAAATAAAAAAATCGGCGGCGGAATCGATTCCAGCCGCCCTTTCAATGACTTACATCTAATTCAGGTTAATCGCCTTTACCGAAATAAAGCCAAATCTTAGAACCTTCTTTTACTTTGGTACCAGCTTCAGGCGATTGCCGCACAACAATATCCCCTTCACCGCTGGCATCAATTCTTAGATTAATAATTTGTTCTTGGAGCTCTTCTTTCGATAATCCCTCGAAATCAGGCAGCTTAATTAAAGGAGAATCCGGCCATTTTATTTTCTTTTCAATTTGCTCTTTTCTCGGTTCTATCCCCATCGCAGTTAGACTATCTTTCATTATATTGCCAACGATTGGCGCACTAATTGTACCCCCGAAGGCAGTAACTCCTTTAGGATTGTCAACCGCAACATAGACAACAATTTGCGGGTCATCCGCAGGAGCAAATCCAATAAAAGAAACGATGAAGTTATTTTCTAAATATCGCCCGCCCTGTGCTTTTTGTGCTGTTCCTGTCTTTCCGCCCACCCGATAGCCGTCAACAAACGCCCTTCCACCTGTTCCTTGAGCAACAACACTTTCGAGGGCATGTCTGATTTCTTTGGACGTTTCCTCCGTAATGACTCTTCTTTTTTCAACGGGAGAATTTCGCATGACAACTTCTTTTGTCAGCGGATCGATTAATTCTTTGGCAATAAACGGCTTGTATAATATTCCGCCATTTACGGCTGCAGCTACTGCTGTTACTTGCTGAATCGGCGTGACAGATACACCTTGTCCAAACGCTGTGGTTGCTTGTTCAACAGGACCAACCCGGTTTAAATTAAATAAAATCCCGGTTCCTTCCCCCTGCAAATCAATTCCAGTCTTCTGTCCAAATCCAAAATCCTTAATATATTTAAATAGCTTGTCTTTTCCTAAACGCTCACCTAATGCAACGAACCCCGGGTTACAGGAGTTTTGGACTACTTCCAAAAAGGTTTGATCGCCATGACCGCCCCTTTTCCAGCATTTTAACCTTGCTCCGGCTATCTGAACGGAACCTGAGTCATGAAAATGCTCCTTTTCTAGATCCACTTTCCCTTCATTAAGCGCGGCCGCTAGGGTAATGATTTTAAACGTTGACCCTGGCTCATAAGTGGACCAGACAGGCAGGTTTCGATTATAAACCTCTTGGGGAACATTTCGGAAATTTGCTGGATCAAATGTCGGTCTGCTTGACATCCCTAATATTTCACCGTTGTTTGGGTTCATTGCAATTGCGACAATTCCATCTGGATTATATTTTGCCTGGGCTATGTCCAGTTCTCTTTCAATAACGGTCTGAATCTTGGAATCAATCGTCAGTTTCAAATTAAGGCCGTTAATTGGATGTTCATAATCGTCAGCCATATCATTCATTCTTTCACCTTTAGCATTGGCGTAAAATTTAACAGCCCCGCGTTCACCACTTAACTCTTTATCATAGTACTTCTCGAGTCCCATTAAACCTTGGTTGTCGACACCTGCAAATCCAAGGACATGGGAAAGATAACTCCCCATTGGATAATGCCGCTTAGAGTCTTCACCTATATAGACCCCTTCAAGACCGAGTGCTCTGATTTCTTTTGCTTTTTCATGAGAAATTTTTCTGCCTTCCTTTATCCGGACGGACGATGCTTTTTTCGTTATTTCTCGATAGGCTTTGTCTTTTGGCATATTTAACACAGCTGCCAGCTTTTCAGCAGTGGCTGCCGGGTCTTTTACCTGCCTTGGAATAACATAAACGGTCGGCGCACTAACATTCGTTGCCAATGCTACACCGTTCCGGTCGACAATTTCACCGCGCTCAGGTTCAAAGGGGATGTTCCGGCTCCAAGAACCCTTGGCCCGATCCGTTAACATATCACCCAGGACAAATTGTACATAGCCAAGCCGGACATCAATAACCAAGAAGGTTAATATACCAATGAATAGTGCAATCATTAGCCGTTTACGGACAGTAACATTAGATACACGCATATAATGAATGATTCTCCTTTCTCAGCATTCACTTAACATTATCGTTCATTTATATGCTTGTACTTTTTTAATTAGAACGGAGCCTCAAGGTCAAGACATGCAAATATCCCGCTTTATTAAGCGGGATCTACGGTTAATCTTGGACCTTATCTTCCGAGTTTTCCTCTGTCTTTCCTTGTTCATCTTTGTTTGCTTTCTTTGCTTCTTCCCACTGTTCTTCAGGAGTTTTTAAATCTACAATCAGGATATCCCCGTCACGTAATACTGCTTTTGGTTTTAGATTTTGCTGGACAACATATCCTTTCCCCTTGGGATTGAGCTTAAGCCCGGCGAGATTAGCTATTTTCATCACATCACGGAGTGACCATCCTGTCATATCAGGTGCTATTAAATCACCATCGGTTTGAATGATGACCTTTTCACCCTCTAAGACAGCTGTCCCAGCCTCTGGAAGCTGCCCGGTTATTTTTGTACCGCTGCCAAGCACCACGGTATCATAGCCGCTTGCATTAAGACTTTTGACCGTTTCCTCCACTGACTGACCCTTTAGCTTTGGTAATTTATTAACGGCTGCTTTTACTACTGTGGATGGCTGGATATTTAAATAATGCAGGCTGTTTTGCATAACGGGATTAAAAATCGCTGAAACGGGAATCGCTCCTTGACCCGTTTCCTCCCCTTTCAGCTCTGGTTCTTGAACCGCAACATAAACAATTAACTTAGGGTTATCCTTCGGGGCCATTCCTAAAAAGGAAAACATATAACTATTCGGACCTTGTAAGTATCTTCCACCTGATCCAGGAATATTAGCAGTCCCCGTTTTACCTGCTACACTGTAACCGTCAATTTTGTAACGGCCGCCAGTGCCTTTAGGAGACGTCACAACCGTTTCAAGAATATCCCGAACCTTGCGGGCAGTTGCAGCAGAAATAGGTGTCGAAACGACTTCCGGTGTTACTTCCTTAATTGTTTTACCAGTATCATGATTAACAATTTTTTCGACTACATGCGGCTTTAACATCTTCCCATCATTCGCAATCGCTGTTGCCGCCTGGATTTGCTGAATCGCCGTAATGGCCGTTCCCTGTCCATAGGCAGTAGTGATTTTTTCAATCGGATACGTGTATTGAATTTTTCCTGATGTTTCTCCTGGAAGTTCAATCCCTGTCGGTTTATCAAAGCCGAATTTGGATAAATACTCTCTAAATTTATCAAACCCTAACTTCTCCTTGGCAATTTTGGCAAATGCGACATTGGAAGAACGCTGTACACCTTCAAGATAGGTGATTGATCCCCACCCTGAACCATTATGGTCATGAATGGCTTGGTCTTTTGGTGTCACCTGATAGGAACCGGAAGGGTACTTTTCATTTAGATCAAACTTGTTTTCCTGGATGGCGGCTGCAAGGGTAAAGATTTTCATCGTCGAACCTGGTTCAAACGAGGTTTCAATCGCTTCATTATACCAGCTTTTATCAATACCTTCTTTTGTCTTCGGATGAAACGTCGGCCGCTGCCCCATCGCTAATATTTGCCCTGTTTTTGGATCCGCCACAATCGCAATTATTTTTTTCGGTTTATATTGCTTTACTGCTTGATCCATGGCGTCTTCCAAAAAGGTTTGAATCTTCTTATCTAGTGTTAAATAAATATCATTTCCATTTTGGGCTGGAGTAATCTTTTCTTCTCCATCGGGAAGTAAATAGCCCCACAAATCACTCTCATAATTGATTTTGCCATTTTTCCCTGTCAGTTCATCATCCATCTGTTTTTCGATTCCCATGCTTACTGTTTTATAGGTACCATCATCCTGCTTTAAACTTTCTTTATACCCCACTAAATGGGAAGCAAAAATTCCATTTGGATAGAAACGTTTTGAATCTCGGATAAACGTAATTCCAGGAAGCCCTAAGGCTTCAATTTTTTTCTTTGTTTGATGGCTGATATCTTTCCCCGCTTTGCCTAACTCAACCTGAAATCTGCCTTTTTTGATCCCTGCCGTTAAAATTCTATAAATCTCTGATTCATCCATGTCAATGACTTGTGAGAGTTGTTTCGCTGTCTTGCTTGGATCTTTCACATGTTTTGGTTTTTTGGAATTCGTCGTCATTTTCTTATCAAGAATGGCAATAAGGGTATAAGCGGCTGCATCCTCAGCGACAATCTCACCATTTCGGTCAAGGATGTCTCCCCTGGCAGCTTGAATCATTCCTTCCTTGCTGTATTTCTGCTGCGCTTTAGCAGTAAGCGGTTGACCGCCTACTTCTCCAGTGATTTGAATCGAATAGAATCTGTATAGTAATACAAAAAAGAGCAGGCCGAATATTACAAACAATATCGCTGCTCCCACATTCATATATGGCTGTTTCTTGTTCATTTCTCCAGCACGACCTTGACGTTATCATGATTTAATTCAAGACCCATTTTTTTAGCCTTATCGCGAATCCGTTCGTATGTGCTCATCTCACGTACCTGAACCTGCAAATCACTATTTACCTTCTGCTGTTCATTTACCTGTGACTCGACTGTTTGAATATCAGTGTTAACCTTGTAAATTTTTGCTTGATTTGAAATGAGCTGGACAGAGCCAAAACAAACCAAACCGGCAAATGCAATCCCAATAATTTTTTCTCCTGGAGTGAGCCAGGATTTTTTAATCTTTATTTGACTCTGTTTTTCGACTTTGTGTTCGACTTTCTGTTGTCGTTCTAAATTCCTGGCAAGATTACTCAAACATTTCCCCTCCGGATTTTTTTATTTGTTTTTTTCTGCAACTCGCAATTTAGCTGATCGAGCACGATTATTTGCCTCTAATTCTTCTTCCGACGGGACAATTGGTTTTCGAGATATTAACTTTAAAAGCGGTTTATACTCATCCGGAATGGTTGGTAAACCACGAAGCAAATTAGGGGTTTCACTCGCCTTTTTAAAGGCAGCCTTACAAATTCGATCCTCTAATGAGTGAAAAGTAATCACACTTATTCGACCTTCTGGATTTAACAAATCTATTGCTTGATTTAATGATTGTTCAAACACAGCTAATTCATCATTGACTGCAATTCTGACCGCTTGAAAAATTCGTTTGGCGGGATGTCCGCCCTTTCTCCTCGCAGGTGCAGGGATTGCATCCTTAATAATTTCAACTAATTCAGCTGTTGTTTGAATCGGTTTTTTCTCTCTGGCAGCTTCTATCTTGCGGGTAATTTGCTTAGAGAACTTCTCCTCGCCGTAGCGGAAAAAGATTCGTACTAAATCCTCATATGACCAATGATTAATGACATCATAAGCAGAAATCTCTGCTTCATTGTCCATTCTCATATCGAGTGGTGCATCGTGATGGTAGCTAAAGCCTCTTTCCGGTGTATCCAATTGCGGTGAGGACACGCCTAGGTCATAAAGAACACCATCAACTTTTTCAATCCCGCGATTCGCAAGTTCTTCTTGTAAATATAGGAAATTACTTTTAATAATAATTAAACGATCTCCGTATTCGGATAATCTCTCTTTAGCATGGGCTATAGCTGTTTCGTCCTGGTCAAATGCAAACAATTTTCCGTCCGTACCAAGCTTTGAAAGGATGAGAGCACTATGTCCGGCCCCTCCCAGCGTACAATCAACGTAAATACCATCTGACTTAATATTTAATCCGTCAACAGCTTCCTTTAATAACACAGTTGTATGTTCAAACATTTACGTACCTTCCTTTTCCAATCGAACGATCATAATGAGAAAATATATTAATATAACTTTCCCATTATATATCAAAGCCAATCATATTTTCTGCAATTTCCGTAAAAGATTCTTCTGACTGTGTAAAATAATCTTCCCAAATCTGTTTACTCCAAATTTCAATTCGATTGGAAACACCTAAAATGACACATTCTTTATCCAACTTTGCATATTGAAAAAGCGGTGCAGGGATATTAATTCTTCCTTGCTTATCAAGTTCACTCTCTGTTGCCCCTGAAAAGAAGAATCTGGTAAAAGCTCGGGCATCTTTTTTTGTCAGCGGAAGGCCTTTTAACTTCTCTTCAATAAGCCCCCACTCTGATACTGGGTAACCAAATAAACATTGATCCAATCCGCGCGTGATGATAAACATCTCGCCAAGCTCTTCGCGGAACTTGGAGGGCACGATAAGCCTGCCTTTATTATCAATGCTGTGATGGTATTCACCCATGAACATACCCATTACCCCCACTTTCTATTAAAAATGTACCACATTCCCCCACTTTCCACCACCTATTTTTAAACTATTCGCCCCGAATTGTTTAAAATCCTTTTAAAAAACAAAAAAACTTCACTTGTAAAGTGAAGTTTTTCTAAATGGCGATTACCTTATGGCGGCCATCAAAATCAAAAGAAAGCATCATTATCTCGTTAATAAAGTTAAGACCATATTGATTTAAATAGTAAAAAATATTCCAAACTCTTTCTTGCGGAAAGCCATCTGGCCTTAATGCAAGATCGACCCGGGCAAATTTCCTTAATTGGGTATTGTGTTTCAGTTTAACGGCGCCTTCAAGCTTGGCTTCCATGAAACTGATTTCCTTTAACAGGTAATTTTCGTTCTTCTTAAGCATCGGCACCAGTGCTTGGTTTAGCTCCTCTGTTTTGGCTTCAATCAGCTGATACTGCTTTAATAACAGGTCTTTTGTCCTTGAAAATAATTCTTCTAATTCTTTATCTTTGATTACTTCTAGAAACTTGGCTCTTTCTATTTCCGTTCCCCTGCTTAAAACATCCGCTAAATCCAAATTTAACTCCGAAATATCTGTTTCAACCGAACGGTCTAGGAAGGTAATATTCAAACGCGGGACAATTGGAGGCATACTTATTTTAAAATGTTCAAAAACAAGTTTCAGCTCCGCCCAGTACGAAATTTCCCCAGGACCTGCAATAAACGCAATGGTTGGAAAAAGCCATTCCTGCATTAGCGGCCTCGTCACCACATTATTGCTTAGTTTCGCTGGATTTTCAGCAGCCAGCCCCACTAACTCTTCCTTAGAAAAGGAGATAGCGCCACTTTTACCCACAAAACAATCTATTGTGCGATCATATTCAAGTAAAATTCGCTCATTTCTTTTTTCATCATAATAGAACAGGTTTGCCGCTTGCTCGCTTGCTTCAATTGTAAGGGGAAAACCCTTTTTACCTATTTGCTTTTGCTGCTCTAACAATGAGTATGTTATCGAATCATGATGAGTAATTTGCGCCGTTAAGAATTCCTTCTGTAACTGGCGGAATTCCTTGTTCCCGGAATCAACGATTAAAAGCCCATAATCCTTAAACAATTCCATGATAATATTAGCAAAAAAATCGACGAAGGTGGACGATTTTACAAGCTGAGCTTCAGCAAATGCTAATAATTCTTTCGTGTGTTCCGTCTCTCCAAAGTTTTCAATTAAATTTTTTACCCATGAATAACAAAGGTCTTTGTTTAAATGAATATCTGATACCATTTTCTTTTGGTAAACTTTTTCCGGATAGGTCCATTTGTCTGTTTTTTGCTCAACCGGCACAAACAAATGATTAACTTCTTGGAAATCATGATCTTCTCCCGCTATCCAAAAAACAGGAATAACAGGAATCCCAAGCTGACTTTCTTTTTGTATTGCCAATTTAATAATCGAAATAACTTTATGTATCGAGTAAAGCGGTCCAGTTAGGATTCCAGCTTGCTGTCCGCCTATCACAACGACGCTATTACTTTGTTTTAATTTATCTATAGACCTCTCAACAGCATCTGAAGAAGGAAAACGCTTCATAAAAGTCTCAATATGGGCAGCAACCTCCATGCGCGGAAACGGTCTACCAGCTAATTCAGCTATTCTTTTCATATCATCGTGTCGATCATTAAACCGATAATGAAAAAAAGGCTGAATATCAGCAGATTGTTCCAAATAACTTGACGCAAACCGATTGGCTGCTGGTAAAGAGAGATTTAAAATCTCCATTCATGTACTTCCTTTCTGTTCATCCAAATTCATTCTTTTACGAGTATACCACTACCCACCCATTTTAAAAAAATTTTTGCTTAAGATACAAAGGTAAAGGTTATCGCACGATAAATTAAACCATAAAGGGTTAAGGTAATATAGGCAAGAAAAAAAATAATAAAATTAAAGCGCCAAAAACCCTTGACCACCTTTTTTAAGATGATTTCCTGCTTCACCTTCCAATGAACGACAACAAACACCATTGCAATTAAAATCATAAATAAAATGATTAGCCACGATAATGATTTCCCCGATAGGGTGATAATTAAAAAGTGAACAGAAATAATATATAAAATGGTTGTATAATCTAACGCTTTATGAATAGATTTGCGCTTGTTTTTTGTCATTAATTTTATTAGTAAATACACTAATATAGAACCGATAAACGGCAGTGTAAAGACCACAGTTAATATAGAGGAAAAGATAGTAGTCAGGACCTCCGCCCCCTCTCTCCTTCTTTTCCTTTAATCAAATAATAAAAAATTTCTAGTTGAGGAGCTTTCTTTTCCTGTCTAACAGCCTCTTCCAATAAAAATCCCAAAATAGCGTTTATTTCCGTCAGTCTGTTTGCTTCAATATCTTTTAGCATCGAAGAGCGATTTTCTGCAGTGTTTTTACAAATAGCAATAATTTGCTGTAGATGCTCCTCCTGTTTTTCCAAATTCAAAATAAAAGAGATTTCACAAAAAAGACTCTTTAATACATGATAATAAGCGCGATTGTTTACCAATTCCCCATTTTGCACCTGTAGGATGGCAGTCAAGGGATTAATGACCGCATTGACAATTAATTTATTTTCCAGCATTTTGTAGTAGTCTTCCTGGAATACAATCGGAAATTCCTTTGAAAAGCTGGCAGAAAATTGATGCAGCAATAAGCCATCTCCGTTGAAAACCGCAACGTTAGTTTTACCTTCACCATTATGGTTTACTCGATATGGATTTTCCTTTAATGCTCCATGTTCGACTGAACCCAGAAAGATATTCTTGGCCCGGATTTTCTTAAGAAGCTTTAAATGGCCCATCCCATTCTGTAGAAATAATAGATTTTCAGGCATCACGGGTAAATGATTTATTTTTTCAATAATCGCTTGAAGCTGGTATTGCTTAACAGCAATAATCGTTAAAGCCTCTGTTCCCTGCCATTCGGTAATTGGTAACGCACTAACCATGGATATCGTTTGTTCTGATTCTTTTTGCAATAAGATTCCATATTTATTTATCTGGGCTGCTTGCTCCTCTGTTCTTGTGTAAATCGTTACCTCGAAAACTCTGCTAATATACGCAGCAAATAATAATCCAATTGAACCGGCTCCGATTATTCCAACCTTCATGGTAATCCCTCATTTGGTAGTCTTTCCTCCTATTTTATCAGATAATAGCGGTTTCTTGTGAATGAGATTAATGAAAAAAATCCCTTATCGTCAATAGAACGACCAGGGATTTTTGGACTATACTGGATAAACTGGGTGTTTGCGAACACTAAAGGTTAATTCTTTCGTTTCATAGTAAGCAAAGCGCTGAATGAGCACATCTCTCAATTCAGCTGGTGCAACAATTTCGTCAACAATGAGATCAGATGCTAACTTATAAATATCGATATGTTCTTTATACTCTTTTTGCTTTGCTTGGACGAAGGCGATTCTTTCTTTTGGATCCTCAATTTCATTAATCTTGTTGGAATAGACAGCATTGACAGCCGCTTCAGGACCCATAACGGCAATTTGTGCAGTTGGCAGTGCGATACAGCAATCAGGTTCAAACGCCGGACCAGCCATCGCATAAAGACCAGCACCATAAGCCTTCCTAACAACAACAGAAATTTTCGGTACCGTTGCCGAGCTCATCGCCGCAATTAATTTTGCCCCATGACGAATAATTCCGGCGCGTTCTACCTTTGTCCCAATCATAAAACCAGGTACATCGGCAAGGAATAATAATGGAATGTGAAAGGCGTCGCAGAGCTGGATAAATTTTGCCGCCTTATCAGCAGAATCAACGAATAATACGCCGCCTTTTACTTTAGGCTGATTCGCAATGATACCAACAGCCCTTCCATCGATTCTAGCTAATCCGGTAATTAATTCCGGTGCAAACAATCTTTTCACTTCATAAAAACTAGCATTGTCAACCAGTCTATCGATACATTCATACATATCAAACGGAGCGTTTTGGTTTTCTGGAATGATTGCTTCTAATTCGCGGCCTTCTTTCGCGGCCACACCATCCGTGATTTTTGTTCTTTCTTTAAAGCTGGCAGGAAAATAGCTGATATACTGTTTCGCTGATTCAATCGCTTCTTCCTCACTGAAGGCAAGGACATCACCGCAGCCGCTGACTGAACAGTGCATTCTGGCGCCGCCCATTTCTTCTAAGGAAACCTTTTCACCAATAACCTTTTCAGCCATCCGTGGTGAGCCAAGATACATCGAGGCATTTTGGTCAACCATGATGACGATATCGCAAAACGCTGGAATGTATGCACCTCCAGCTGCTGAAGGGCCAAATAGAATACAAACCTGCGGAATCATCCCGGAAAGCTTCACTTGATTATAGAAGATTTTTCCTGCTCCGCGGCGGTTTGGAAACATCTCTAATTGGTCAGTAATTCGTGCTCCGGCTGAATCGACTAGATAAAATAAAGGAACCTGCAATTTCTCCGCTGTTTCCTGAATCCGGATTATCTTTTCAACTGTCCGAGCTCCCCAAGAACCAGCTTTGATGGTCGAATCATTTGCCATGACACAGACTGTCTGGCCATTAATTTTACCAATGGCCGTTATGACGCCATCTGCCGGCAAATCTCCAGCCTTAAAATTGGCAAATTTACCGTCTTCTTCGTATTTACCTTCATCAAACAATAAGGCAAGCCGGTCACGAACAAAGAGTTTTTTTTGTTCCTTGGCTTTCTCATGATATTTTGGTTGACCGCCAGTCTCAATTTTTTTTCTGTTTTCATTTAATTGCTCAGTTAATGTGTTTGTTGCTGCCATTAATGCTCCCCCTCGAAAAATGCTATTCTAAGACAATGAGAACGTCGCCTTCATTGACAAAATCACCGATCGTAACCTTCACTTCTAGTACAATGCCTTCTGTCGTGCTTTCAATCGGAATTTCCATTTTCATCGATTCAAGCATTAATACTTCCTGACCTGCACTAACGGGGTTACCGTTTTCTGTAAAAATATTCAAAACCGTTCCTGCCATCGATGCTGTAATTTCTTTCATGCTTCTCTCCCCTTATTTCACTAATTTTTTTGTTAAAAAACTTGTCGTATACGATCCATTTTGGAAGTCTTCATTGGCTAGAATCTTTAAAAAAAGTGGTGCATTTGTTTTTATTCCTTCAATTTTCACACCGTTAAAGAAGTTTTCTGCTGCTGCCAATGCTTCTTTCCGTGTTTGACCATGAACGATACATTTGGCAATCATTGGGTCATAAAATGGGGTAACAGTTCCCCCCTCCTCGTAACCCGCATCAATCCTTACTTCGCCGCTTTGATTCCAGTTAAGCGAAGTAATTTTCCCTGGTGATGGTAAAAAGCGGACAGGGTCTTCCGCATAAAGACGAAACTCAATCGCATTGCCTGATGAAACAATCGCTGATTGCGGCAAAGGTAATTTCTCCCCTCTTGCTGCGAGAATTTGCCATTTGACTAAATCAAGATTCGTAATCATTTCGGTTACGGGATGCTCTACCTGCAGTCGTGTATTCATTTCTAAAAAATAAAAATTTTCATTTTCATCGACAATGAATTCAATCGTTCCTGCATTCGTGTAATCTACGGCACGCGCTGCTTTTACTGCCGTTTCGAACATCTTTTGTCTTACAGCTTCCGAAAGAAATGGCGATGGTGATTCTTCGACAACCTTTTGATGTCTTCTTTGAATCGAACAGTCCCGCTCAAACAGGTGAACGATATTTCCGTGATTGTCGCCAAATACCTGAACTTCAACATGCCTGGCATCAGCAATATATTTCTCAATAAAAACTTCATCAGAACCGAAATAGGCCATTGCTCGCGACTTTGTCGAATCATAAGACTTAACGAGCGCTTGCTCATTTTCACAAAGCACCATTCCAATCCCGCCGCCGCCGCCGCTTGCCTTCAGCATGACAGGATAACCGATTGATGCTGCAAGGCCGCAAGCCTCCTCAATCGTCTTTAACCCGGATTCGCTTCCGGGCACTACTGGTATTCCCGCCAGCTCCATTGTTTGGCGCGAAACGATTTTATCTCCCATTAATTCGATCGTTTCGGGATTTGGTCCGATAAAAATAATTCCATCTTTGAGCGCTTGTTTCGCAAATGCGGCATTTTCAGATAAAAAGCCATATCCTGGATGGATGGCATCCACGTTTTCGCTTCTTGCAATTTCTAAAATTTTTTCTGCCTGCAAATAGGATTTATTGACAGGCGGTTCCCCCACACAAACCGCCTTAGAAGCCGCTTTCACAAACGGCATTTCCTTGTCAGCTTCGGAATAAATCGCAATCGTTTCAATTCCCATCTCCTGACAAGTCTTAATGATCCGCAGCGCAATTTCTCCTCGATTGGCAATTAAAATTTTTTGCACATTTTTTCCCCTTTCATACCCCTTTTGTTCCATCATTAATATGTTTCTACATCATTCCCCGAATTTCCTGCAAAATTTGAAAACGCTATCAGAGTTTATAGGAAGAATTTTTTCTATTTTTGTTATATAATGATATTAATTCGTTTTGAAAAATGCAAAAATTATTCACCTCACGTTATTCAGAAACAATCGCATATAGACAAAAATATGAGGTTATTATTTTAGGAGGATGGCTATGGGAGTAAAAGTGGAAAAACTAAAAGTAAATTTTAAAACACTGGAAGAGTTTAAAAAATTTAAAGAATATGGGATTCAAGAGTTATCCATGCTTGAAGATCTTGAAGCAAATATGATTGATAATGATAGTGAATCACCATTTTACGGAGTTTATTTCGGGGACAAACTAGTAGCACGCATGAGTCTATATCAAATTAACGCTAAATTTGACCGCTATTTCTATCCACCGCAAAACTATTTAGAATTATGGAAGCTTGAAGTGTTACCTGATTATCAAGGTAAGGGGTATGGCAAACAGCTTGTCGAGTTTGCGAAAAGCTTTGGTCTGCCAATCAAAACAAACCCGAGAGTGAAGTCAAGCAGCTTTTGGGAAAAGATGGAGTTTGCTAATGTAGAATATGACATGGAGCGTGACCGTGGAGAAAATCCACTTGTCTGGTATCCAGATGGTGTCGAAGCACAGCATCATTAATAGAGGAACGAAGTAAAAAGCGGACAAAGAAGTGTCCGCTTTTTACTATTTCTCTACTCTTTCAAGATTGCCGTTTTTGTCCATTTGGAATTTTACCTTTTGCTGTCTGTCCTCATCTTGGAGGACAACCATCTTCCGAGCTCTTTCCATAATTTCAATTAAAGAGCGGTAATCCTCTTCAATTGCCTTTAAATTTTTTGCCAGTCTTTCATTTTCCGCAGCCAAATAAAAAGTTTTCTTCTCCAACTCTTTGATTTTTTCCGAAGATTTCTTCCTAACCTCTTCAATGCTGGATGAGTTTTCCGCTCGTTTTTGAAGTCCTTCTAAAAAATGAACGACTGCGGGGAAGGTAATTGTACTGCCCTGCTCACATCCAGGCGGCGCCGATATCGTTTCCACTTGATGCTCTTCTTGAAAAGGCTCCGCTTCCACTGGGTTTTCTTGCTTCTTCAACTCTTTACGCTGTTTCTTTGCAAGCTCAATTCCTGATTTATATTGCTTTCTAACATATGAGTTCCAACGGAATCCGCAGGCTGCCGAGGTTCTTGATAGCTGTTTGCCTACTTCCTCAAATGCTTGCAGCTGTGTTCCGCCTTCACGGATATAGCGGAGCACCACTTCAGCAAGCAGCAAATCTTCGTCTTGGGACCACGCATCTTGTCGGGTTGGTGACATCAGTTCATCCCTCCTAGTGTTTTTATAATACATATGCATCTACTAGAAAAGATAGACTCAAACAAGGGTTGTCTTTTTAATCTTTATTCATAAATCGGTTAACATAATCATGATGGGCATCACTTTCCCATAGCAATGCACAATTTCTTACCTCTTCCTCTATTCTTTCGCGCAGCTTCGATTCCTCCCACTTTCGAGTCCATATTCTTTTATAGGACTTCAGGACTCTTAAATCCTTGGCTAAGATTTTTTCAAGATATGCTTCACACGACTTTAACGCATCTTTTTCGAAAAGATTATCAATAAAACCGGAAGCTTTTAATTCTTCTGCTGTTTGCAGTTCAGCATCCATTAGCATTTTCATTGCGTTTGCTGCCGGGAGTTTTTCTGCAAGGATAGCCCCTCCGCCCCAGCCAGTGGTTATCGCCTGCTTTCCTTGGACAAAACCTGCTTTAATTCCATTTCGCGCAAGACGAAAATCGCAGGCTGCAGCAAGTTCACAGCCGCCCCCAATCGAGGATCCATTTATGAGCGCTATGGTCGGAATCGGTAACGTAAGCAGCGAATAAAGAATCGCAGCCATCTTTGAAAGCATAGAGTAGGCTTCCTCTTTAGTGTGCAGTAGATGAAAAACGGATAAATCTCCTCCGGAACAAAAGGCCTGGTCCCCTTCTCCAGTAATAATCAGCGCCTTACTATCATCCTCAGAAGCTCTTTTTATCGCCGCTCCTATTCCGTTCATCACATCATAATTAATAGCATTTCTTTTTTCATTTCTTGTAATTGTAAATAACAGATAACCCTTATCCCGTTTTTCAATGGTATATGACAAATTCCCACTTCCATTCATATAGATGATTATTTATTAACAACTTTTGTAAACGACAAAAGCACAAGGGCATAAAAACCCTTGTGCTTTCTATCCTAACAGAAATTAGTCGTTTACAACGTCTTTTCCTTTGTATGTTCCGCAAGCTTTACATACGCGGTGGCTAAGTTTCATTTCACCACAGTTTGGGCAGCTTACCATACCAGGTACGTTTAATTTAAAATGAGTACGACGTTTTCTCTTTACAGTTTTAGAAGTTCTTCTAAAAGGTACAGCCATTCTTCCCACCTCCTTAAAGAGTATTAAGAAAGGAATGAAGGCCAGGGATACTGGTTCTTCACTTTGCTTCTTAGTTTTTGCCGATTAGATTTACGAAGAAGAATTGTTTTCGTCAAAAAACTTAGCAAGGCCTGCTAGTCTCGGATCAACCTTTTTTACTTGATCCTCTTCATGAACCACTTCCCAATCCTTACCGGATTGCGGTGCAGCTCCTTCAGAATCGACGTCTTCGCAAAACACTTGCATCGGAACCTCAAGTAAAAGAATTTCACGGATGATTGGCATTACATCAATCACGTCACCTTTTACTTGATGCGCTTCCTCTTCAGTTTCATAAACTGAACCTTGTAAGAGGAACGTTTCAGTTGTTTCGACATTAATTGGAAGTTTAACATCCACTAAAGTACGAGAACAAGGAAGAATTAAATGACCTTCGATTTTTAAATGGAATGTCACTTTCGTTGAATCAATATCTCCACGACCCGTAATGTGAATCGGAGAGACTTCCCGAATGGATGGATCGATTTCAATAATCTCATCTACCCGAATCGTTTCATCAAGCAAAAAATCCTTGTTTCGATATTTTTGTAATTGACTTAATGTCCATTTCAATTGAATCACCTCAAGGCAACAAAAGTAATTATAGCCTTCGTTAAAATTTTTGTCAATGTTTTTTCTTTACACCTCGTCAGGTGATTTTTTAAAAAGGCAATTTGAACAAACGTTATCCTATATTAGTTTATCCAGAACCACTTTTTACAAACATCTACAACATCTTATCATAAAAATTGATTGGTTTCTTTAAAAATTTGCTATAATGATAATAATTTTTAATGAAGGAGATTAGTATGAGAGCTGTTGGCTTAATTGTCGAATATAACCCCTTTCATAACGGACACGCCCACCATTTGAAGGCATCGAAGGAAGCAGCAAAGGCCGATGTTGTGATTGCGGTCATGAGTGGGAATTTTTTGCAGCGTGGGGAACCTGCACTTGTTTCCAAATGGTATCGCACGAGGATGGCGCTATTAAATGGTGTAGATATTGTTATTGAACTTCCCTACCGCTTCGCTGTACAAAAGGCAGAAACCTTTGCAAATGGGGCCGTCTCGATTCTTGATGCAGTTGGCTGCGAATCTTTATGCTTTGGAAGTGAAAGCGGGGATCTTTCCGCCTTTTATCAAACAATTGATTTTTTAGAAGGACAGCAAACACGATTTGATGATCATATCAAACGATTTATCGATACAGGTGTCAGTTACCCTAAGGCCGTATCACTTTCATTTAGACAATTACCAGATTCGGAACGATATTTGGATTTAGCAAAACCAAATAATATCCTAGGCTTTCAATACATAAAAGCAATCAACCAGCAAAAAAGCTCAATAAAAGCATTGACGGTTCCTCGCAAAAACGCTGACTATCACGATGAAAATTTTGCTTCGGAAACGATAGCGAGCGCAACGAGTATCCGAAAAGCGATCTTTTCAAATGAGGATGGTAAATCGGAAATTGACCAATATGTACCGGAGCCAACCAATCAATTGTTACAACAATATTTACACGAAAATCAAGCGTTTCACCAATGGGAAAATTATTGGAGCTTCCTTCAATTCCGGCTCATTCATAGCAGTCCAGAAGAACTAAGAGAAATTTATGAAGTGGAGGAAGGACTTGAGCACAGATTACTATCCGCAGCTCTAGTGTCCAATAACTTTCAAGAATTTATGAAAAAAATAAAAACAAAACGTTATACATGGACAAGACTTCAAAGATTATGCGTTCATATTTTGACAAATACAAAAAAGGCAGAAATGGATGGAAATAGTGAAAAAGCCTCTTATTTAAGACTATTAGGAATGACAACAATAGGAAAAGCATACTTGAATAAGAGAAAAAAGGAGTTCAGCCTCCCCCTCGTTTCTAAACTATCTTCCTTTAAGGAAAAAGAAATTTTACTGGATGTAAAAGCAGCACGAGTTTATTCCCTAGTCATCCCGAATCAGTTAAAAAATGAAATGATTAAACAAGAATACAAGCAGCCGCCAATATTGGTTGAGTAAAAAAGATGATGCGATAGGCACCATCTTTTTTACTTCTCTGGAAGCTTCTCTAAATATTGAACTGCTTCATCGAAACTATCGATTGGAACAATCTTCATTTTTGTTTTAATATCACGAGCGGTCTTTACGGCAGCCTGGTAGTTAGAATTCTTGACCCCTTTTTCATTCGGAGCTAAAAAGAATTCCGCTCCTGCCTTGTCAGCGGCGACAATTTTTTGTTCAATCCCGCCAATAGGTCCCACAGTCCCGTCAACATCAATCGTGCCTGTTCCAGCAATTTGGTAGCCTTTCGTTAAATCATCTTTCGTTAACTGGTTATAGATTTCCAAAGAAAACATCAGTCCTGCAGATGGGCCGCCAATTGTATCGGTCTTTACCGTAACCTTTGGGTCGACAACAATTTCCTTATCATCCACTAATGAAATGCCAATTCCAACCCTTTTAGGGTCTTCTTTAAACGGCTGAAGACTCAAGGTAACATTTTTTGTTGCCTTATTTCGAGAAAAGGTTAATTCAATCTTATCCCCGGCTTGTTTTTTGCCCACATAGTTAATGAATTCTTCTGAGGACGGGAATGGATGCCCATCCACTTTGAAAATCCGATCACCTGCTTGAAGCTTCCCAGCGGCGGGCATATCGTTCATCACCTGCATAACGTAAATTCCTTTATAATTATAGTCTACAGGCACACCGGCTTTCCGGTAGGCGACCTCTATCGCATTCAACTTCGAGGCGGCCATCAGATGGAGCTGCCTGACATTGTACTCTTCTTCAGTCTCTTTTTTATTTAACACCAAATCCAGTGGATAAATTTCCTCATATTTTTGCATCTTTGCTTCTAAATAGGAGTAAATATTAGCCCTTCCCATTCTTACTGTTGTAAGCATAAAGTTTCCTTCATCCTTATAGCCGTTTTCCACTGTTATAATCGGCCCAAGCTCCTTCGCCATTCCCGGTTTTGATACATAATAGGGCAATGAATAATTCATCGCCCCTATTAAGATGATGGCAAGCAATACGAAGGATCCTATATATATTTTTTTGCGCATTGGACGTTTACCCCTTCCACTCTTCAATGACAGTTTCTATTTGCTTTAGATATTTTTTAGTTTCTTCCTGACCAAGGTTGATAATTTCCTCAATATTGGTGAAGGCTCGCGAGCTATAAACATCGACAGGGGGACGGATCATCACGTCTGCCGTATTCTCTCTGCTGTTGACGATTTCCATTTGCATTATGTCAATACTCTGCATAATGACATCGTAAATCGAGGTAATTTCGGCGTTACGTTTCACCATGGAAACATCTACGGCAATAACAATATCTGCACCCATTTCTTTCGCAACAGAGATAGGGACACGATCAGCAACACCGCCATCCACCAAGAGCCTCCCCTTGTATTTTTCCGGTACAAAAATCCCAGGGATAGAGATGCTTGCTCTTACAGCTTCAGCGACAGGCCCGTCTTTGAAAACAACCTTTTCTCCTGTTAGTAAATCGGTTGCGACAATGCCAATTGGTATCGATAAGTCCTCAATATTTTTTCCATGAGTAAAAACCTTGATAAAATCCTTCACTTTCTTTCCTGAGATAAAGCCCATTTTTGGAACGGTAAAATCCAAAAAGTATTTCCTTTTAAAGGCGGTTGAAAATTTATATAGCCGGTTCAAGTCGATGCCCGCCCCATAAAAACTGGCAACAAGTGCCCCCATGCTGCTGCCAGCAATTAGATGAATTGGAATTCCCGCATCTTTCAAGGCGATAATGACTCCTAAATGAGCAAACCCTCGTGCACCACCCGAACCAAGTGCTAAACCTATTCTAGGGTGCTCCATAATCGCTACCTCCAATTTATTCATCCATAGAATCTTAGCTTACTCATTCAATCTTATGGTCTAAAATAACCTTCTATGAGTATATTTGTGTTATATGGGACAAGGCGAAATCCGGAAACGGCCATACGTTTCAGCGAGACAGTGTTTTCCAAAATCGTTAAAAGAATATTTTCTATTTTACCATTCAAATATTTGATTTGCACAGTTTGAACTAGTTTATCCCCTTGGAAGGAGGTCCCCTTCATTGTTTCGCTCAAAACTAAAAACTATTCTTTTATCCACATCTGTCACTATTTTGGCAGTATCACTTATTTCTTTCCCGCAAGAGTCATTAAAAGCCTCTATACGCGGTCTCGATATGTGGTGGGAAATCGTTTTCCCTTCTCTGTTACCTTTTTTTATTGTTTCTGAAATGTTAATTGGCTTTGGGGTTGTTAGGTTCATTGGCGTTTTGCTGGAACCCCTCATGAGACCACTGTTTAAGGTGCCTGGTGTGGGAGGATTTGTATGGGCAATGGGGATGGCCTCAGGGTTCCCAGCCGGCGCCAAATTTACAGCGAGGTTACGCCAGGAAGGCCAATTAACACAAATTGAGGCTGAAAGGCTCGTTTCTTTCACAAATTCTTCAAATCCTTTATTTATCTTCGGAGCTGTTTCAGTAGGATTCTTCCATAATCCCCGTTTAGGTCTTCTCCTCGGATTAGCCCATTATTTAGGGAATATATGCGTTGGCATTATCATGCGGTTTTATGGGAATGAGTCACCTGTCGAAACTAGGGAAAGTAGAAAAAGATTTAAACTTAGAGCTGCTGTTTCTGCACTGCATCAAACTAGATTAAAAGATAATCGGCCTATTGGTAAACTTCTAGGTGATGCTGTCAATTCATCCATTCAAACCTTGTTAATGGTCGGTGGATTCATTATTCTTTTCTCAGTGGTGAACAAACTTCTTTATCACTTACATATAACTGCTGCACTTGGAAAATCGGTTGAAATGGGTCTCTCCTTTTTATCATTTCCGGAAATGTTAAGCATTCCATTTATTTCGGGATTATTTGAAATTACCTTAGGTAGCGACCTGACAAGTCGTGTAGAAGCTGCGACACTTCTGCAACAAGCAATGATTACAAGTTTCATCTTGGCCTTCAGTGGTTTTAGTGTCCAAGCACAGGTTGCCAGCATCCTTGCACAAACTGATATCAGGTTTCAGCCCTTTTTTATTGCAAGAATCATACATGGTATTTTTGCCAGCTTGTTTGCTCTCATCCTTTGGAAACCAATATATTTGCGCTTTAGCAGCAATGGGCATCCATCCAATGCCATTCCAGTTGGTTTTTTTGAGGATGGGTCATGGGTGAATCATTTATACCAAAAGATGGTAGAAACGGGCCCACTTATCACCATCTTTTCCCTGTTAATCTATGTGTTTATTTTGTTTCAACGATTAAAAAAGAGCTAAGCAATTGGGTTGCTAGCTCTTTCCATTTATTTGAACAGAAACTTTTTCTGTAATTCCTTTTCAACAATCGGCGGGACGAGCGTTGATATGTTCCCGTTGTACTTCGCAACCTCTTTCACTATACTGGAGCTTAAAAAGGAATACTGGTTATTAGTCATAATGAAAAAGGTTTCAATGTCATCATTAAGCACCCTGTTCATCGAAGTAATTTGCATTTCGTACTCAAAGTCGGAAACTGCGCGTAATCCCCGAATAATGGCATTTGCCTTGACACTTTTTGCATATTCGACTAGCAAGCCTGAAAATTCATCCACCATTACGTTTGGAATATCCTTTGTCACCTCTTTAATCAAACTAATTCTTTCCTCAACTGTAAACAGCGGATTTTTGGCTGAATTATTCAGAACAACAACATATACCTTATCGAAAACCTTGGCCCCTCTGCGAATGATATCTACATGGCCATAGGTAATTGGATCAAAACTCCCTGGACAAACAGCAATGCTTGACAAAATGTCTCCCCCTTACTCTCCATTGTTTCGCATATAAATCGTCAAAGCAATAACTCCATACCTTTCATGTTTCATTTGCGTAAATCGCCCCGCCCTGAGTGGTAATTCGACGTCAAAACCATGCTCACAGATAATCATTCCGTTAGGTTTTACTAAATCCCGGTTATCGACTTTTTCCATCAAACTGACCAGCTGTTGTTTTTTATAGGGCGGGTCCAAAAATATGTAATCAAAGCTTATTTCTCGTTTAATAAGCGCCTTCAGTGCTAGTCCTGCATCATTACGATAGACCTCTGTTTGCTCTTCAAATCTACAGGCCTGAATATTTTCATGGATCACTTGAATCGCTTTTGCATCACGATCAACAAAAATAACCTTTTCCATTCCACGGCTTAATCCCTCGAGACCTAAGCCTCCGCTGCCGGCAAATAAATCTAAGCCTATTCCCCCGTCAAAATATGGTCCAATCATATTAAATAATGCTTCCTTTACTTTATCCGTAGTTGGCCTGGTTGAATTTCCAGGTACCGCCTTAAGAGGTCTTCCTTTACAAACTCCTGACACCACTCTCACAAACATATCACCACATTTTTTAATTAAAATCCAATTTCTTTATCCATCCTATCATAATTTACAAAAAGTACACAATTATACTTTCCTTTCGGCTAAAAAAAAACCCTGCAGAAAAATTCTGCAGGGTCCTTCCACATCCTCATAAAGGATAGAAGGCAAAGGGAGAGGAGAAACCGGAGGAAGAACTTATGGGGAAACGTAAGTCTTCTCCGCGGTTGGCAACAACATCCTCGAATTGATGTTGTTACTAACATTATTTCCACAACCCAAAAGCTTATACGTACTTTTAATAAATTTTCCCGCTCAAATAAATATTTCGTCACAGCAAAAAGGTGAGGCTCAGGAGAGCCCCACCTTTTAAATACCCATTTTATAATCATATTCCTTCGCTTTATCTGGTGCTGAATTCTCATAATCCATTCTTAAGAATGGTTTATAGGAGGGTTCTACTTTTTTTACAAATGAAAAGGAATTCAACTTTTCCATAATTCCCGCTAATTCTTCTTGATTGCAATATAAGACGACATATTTCAGCTTTTTTGACACGTAATGTACATTTCCGAAGCGCCTTAGCATTTTAGCTTGTTTTAATGAATAAAGCCATATAACCAATCCTTGCCTTTGAACAAACATACTTTTTTCCCCTTCAGCAAAACCATCATTTTACATAAGTTTAGCATATTAAAACAAACTTTATCAATTCAAACTTTTTTGCTACTCCGCTTCTTCACCCGCAACCGCAGCTTCCTCCGCCGCCGCAGCCGCTGCCGTGACTAGACTTTGTATCGAAAAATGGGTTGCCTGTTGGTACCTTAATATGGCTGGAAACTGCGCCGCCAACCAACATGCTGATTTCATCCAAGAGGCCCTGCAAATCATTTTCAGCTATCTTAAACTCGGCAACAAGGGGATCTAAATCCATTTCACGTTTAAATTCGCGAATTTGCATCATAACCCGTTTATAATCAGGATGGTATTTGCCAAAGCGCTGAACCTCTTCGTAAAGTTCCTTTAGGTTGACAAATTGGTTTATCTTCCGCTGTGTTTCCTTGTTATTTTGCATTTTATATAAACAAATTTGGTATTGTTCTGCTATATCAGATTCTAGGACCATCCTAGCTAAGTTTTCAGCATTTTCCAATAGTTCGATTCTCTCTAACGTAGCAAGCATGTACGCCCACCTCCAAAGACATTTTAACATTAATATTTGGAGAAAGCGAAAATTTTTACTTAGGGATATTTACCATAAACTCTTTTGCTAATCCGTATGGTTCATAATTTAATTTGACAACTTCGAGCTTTAATTTGTGGCTTCCCGGTGATAGTCCTTTAATAATAAAGGCTGCTGAGGAGGCTTCAGATGTTCTTTTCCCATCGATCCAAATAACCATTTTGCCAACCTTATCCTTAGTGCGGTCAGATTCACGGAAGCTAATTCCGGTAACGATACACTCGACCATCACTTGACTTCCTCTTGTTTTATGGTTCACGATTAAAGACGGTATTTCTTTAGAATTTTGATTATAAACCGGTAAAATCTCGAACTGATTCTTATATGTTGGTTCCATTATCACGATTTTTGGTTTCGTTTCAGGCTTTGGCAAATCTTTTTGACATCCTATTGTGATTCCCGTTAACAGTAAAATTAGAGCTTTAGGAATTACCCCTTTCAAACCAATCACTCCTTCTTTCCTGTATTGTTCGCCTCCTTTTTATTTTTTAGTCTTGTTACATCAATAAAAAAAGGCCACATCTGCTTAAATGTGGTCCTTTGTTAATTTTGAGTCTTCATTACCTGAAACATTTGATACATCATATTCGCCATTTGGACGCCGCTTGAGAATTTCTCGACCCGATCAGGAATCGTTTTTTTATAATAATGTAATGATGCAACTTCAAGAGACTGTATATCATATGGATTTCTTGACAGCTTCCGATACCAGTGAGGCTGTTCCCGCAAAAATTGCTTTAGTTCCTTCTGTTGTTCTATATACTCTAGTACTTCTCTTCGCATCAGTTAAGATTCCCCTCCATTAATCTTTTCTAAATACAAAGGGATTCTTTGGCCCTTCTGGCGGCTTTACGGCACCCGCCGTTGGATTACCCCCTTGAAATTGTGCGATAACACCCTGAATAGCTCCTAAGGCCTGACTTAAGTTAGTAATATGATTTTGCATTTGATTTGGATCCATTTTCTTGACCATTCCCATGATATTGGACATCCAATCACCCTTGGCCTCGGTGTTGGTGTTGGTTTCAGGTTCTGATTCAGTTTCTGTTCCAATTGATTCCCAGCGCTTATCTTCCTCACCTAATAGGTACCAATCCTCATATAATTCTTGCCAGGTCGCCTTCCCTTTCCGAACCTCTTGGATTACTTTCGGATTATTCTTTACGAATTCTTTGAATTTCAGCACGGAAGGGTGCAATTTTTTTTGTGTCATACTTTTCACCTCTGCCCATATTCATCGCCAATAATACAATATGTAGGAAATGGAGAAAGGTGAAAACTCAAATTGATATGAAAATATTTATAATAATCCTTGTGAATGGTAAGATAGCAAGAGAAAACGAAATGAAAGAGGTAAATGGAATGAAAGACGAATTACGTCAATTATTAGAATCATGTATCGAAAATGGGTCCGAGACAGATTTAGATGCTCTCACCTGCCTTTTAGAAGCAGTCCAAAAAAAAATCAATCAAAAGCGGAGCACTTTTATTGATGGGATTCTTCAGATGAAAAGAACGATGGACCAAGAATCCTGTGAAATTACAATTCCCATTAATCCGATTATAAATAATAACCTAAATATTGTTCATGGCGGGATTACAGCGACGGTTCTGGACACTGCGATGGGAAGCTTAGCTAATTCCCTGCTTCCCGAGGGTTTTGGTGCTGTAACGAATCAGTTAAATATCCATTATATCGCTCCGGGAATAGGCGAATCACTCCGCTGTAAAGCTGAGGTCGTTCATCAAGGTAGCAAAACTCTGGTTATTTCAGGTGAAGCCTTTCGTAGTGACGGAAAAAAAATCGCCTATGCCACAGGCACTTTTTTTATAATTAATAAATAATAAATGGAGGAGTTTGATCAATAATGGTCACCGCCATTGTTATTCCCATCATTTGTTTATACTTTTTCTGGCTTACAAAGAAAGAAATGAAAGAACAGGACGTGAAATGGCTTGCTGCTGGTAATGTAAGGGAAGAAGCCGTTTTAACAGGGGAAATTAAAAGTATTGTTGCGGAAAAGCAGCGCTTTTATTACCATCGTTACATATATGTTCAGACACTTAACCTCCAAACAGACACAAAATTAATCACCGTCAAAAAGATAACGCCACTTCTTAAGGAAATAAAAATGGAGTCGTTTACTGTCGGGGAAGTAATTCGCGTCTATGGCAGCTGGGAAGGAAGCATATTTATTTTTAATCATTTTGAGATGGAAAAAAGGTGACAGGATTGTCACCTTTTTTATTGCTCCACTTTTTGAATAAAGTTTTGTGTGTAGTACTTTTGATATACCCCTACTCCAAGATGCGAATAATCCTTATTAAATAGTGATTCCCGGTGACTTGTACTATTTAGCCAGCCTTCAACGACAGCCGGTCCATCCGTATAATTTGCTGCGATATTTTCACCAGCAGCCACGAAGTCAACTTGCGCTGTCTTTAATCGTGTGGCGAGGTCGCCGAATTTCTTGGATGTATGGGAAAAATCATTGTTTTCATACATATCCTTGCTATGTCCAAATGCGACTTCGGCCGTAATCTCGTCCCATATCAGTGGTTTTAGGTTATGCCTCATTCGTAAAACATTGGTAATATCAAAAATCTCTTTTGCGGTACCGTATTCAATAATTTTCCACGTATCCTCACTTGGTGCAGGAGGCTCAATTAATTCACCGCTATAGACAAGCTCATAAGGCCGTTGTTTAACTAATGTTTGTGTGTTCAAAAAACGCACACTCGAAAGGTTCCCAGTAAACTTATCAATATAGAGCTGGACATAAATATCACCTAATTGAACCATTGGCCGAAGGTTTAGATCGTTATCGTTCAGTTCAAAACGATAGGAATTTCCGTTTATATCAAGATTTATATTTGTATCGATATATTGGGTATTAAAAATTTCCTCCACAGGCTGTCCGATTTCAAATGGAGCAACATCTAGGTTTTCTCCAACAGCATAAATCGTAACAACCTGCTTATTTTCAACGCCTACCTGAAAATAATGGCTGTAGTCCTGATTATATATATACCATTGAAAACCATACAAAGATTCATCAATACGTGCTGGTGTGCCGAGTTGTTCTTCTAAGGCAGTGATATCTTGTCCGATTAATAATGCTAATCCCTCTTTTGGTTTTTCAGAAACAGTTTTTTTGTTTGGATTATTGTAGGGCACTGGTAAAGATGGCTTCATTTCTGAAGTATGATCTTCCTTAATCAGTACTTTATTTTCATCTTTTTCATTTATGTTAACATAAAAACCAATTGTTAAGAAAATTACCGAAAGTATCAGAATTCGACTAAGAGTTCGCAGAGGTCTACACCCTCTCTATTACTTTTCTATCATTTTATAGATGATAAAATAATTATATCATCAATATCATGATTAGTAATAGTCAATAACAAAAATGTCTGATAAATAAAACAGGTACTGTATGTACCTGTTTTATTTTAAAAGGTTATTAAGTCAATCTGTTTTTCAATGTTGAACACCATTATAATTTTGTTCGGAAATTTCCGACAGCGCTTGCTTTGCCTGGTCGTCGGTTAATTCATTAATGGCAAAATCACCAAGTGAAACGATTCCAATTAACCTACCATCGTCAACAACAGGTAATCTTCGGATTTGATGCTCTGCCATTACCTTTGCCGCTTCTTTACTAGAGGTATCTGGCGTAACAGTTATCAGGTCATTACTCATGATCGCTTCTACTTTTGATGAACCGGGGTGTTTTTCTGCAACGCCTCTTATAACAATATCTCGGTCTGTAATCATTCCAACTAGTTTATCTTGATCAACTATTGGGATGGCACCTACATTTAGTTCCTTCATTTTCACGGCAACTTCAAAAACATTATCTAATAATGTACAGCACTCAATCTCAGCAGTCATAATATCACGAATTTTTCCCATTGTGTCGCCCCTTTTTATTTATCGCTATTAACAATTTATAGGGTTTCCAAGGATGAATGTTTTATTCGCTGCATGTATCCATTGCAAGTTGTAACATTTTCAACTATTATTAAAATGAATTATACTTGCTCTAATACCGAGTTGGGTAACATAGGGGTAATGGCAATCGTTTTAGGAGGGATTTTTGATGAAATTCGAGAATACTGGTATTGAAAAGTTAAAGGCAGATTTAAACCGTTTAGATGAAGTAATGGATAAACACGGTTTAGTACGTGCAGGTCAATGGGACTACGAACGTGTTACATATGATCGCAAGTTTGAATTAAAAGAAGGTGTATTTTACCTACGGGTTCAAGGTTATGCGCTTGAAGGGGACGTTGATACTTTCAAGGCAACAATTCAATTAATGACACCATTCCTAGGAAAGCATTATTATCCACATGGCGTCGAATATGGTGAAGGTGAAAACTTCCCGACTTCCCTTGTGAACTCTTGCAAAAAGATTCTCGAGACAGTGAAAGAAGAAGTTAGCCAATTTGCTTTATAAACACAGAAAAGCGGAAGCGCCCTGGTCAGCGGCGTATGGCCTGGAGCGCTCCAACTGAGATAAAGGAAACACGAAGAGCGGAGCGATTCGATGTTGACTTATCGTAGGGCGGAGAGCGAAGGACACTAGCCGCTAGGGCGCTGAAGCTGGACAATTCTCAAAGTTCAATGATATCAATTCTGATATTACAGAAAAGACGCATGAATATTTTCATGCGTCTTTTCAATTATAGTCCAAGAATCGCCTTTATCATTGATGTGGTCTCTCCGCCTTTATAGAACACATATAATAATAAATAAACAGCCACCCCTGTAATTGCTGTAAAGAACCAAATAAAACTCGTTATCGGGCCAAGCTTGCGGTGGATAGACAGTTTATTTTTATATCCTGTCAGTAACGAAATAATCCCGAATACCGCTCCAATCGTTGCTAACGTGATATGAAAAACTAAAAAGATGGTGTAATAGATTTTGATATTGTCCGGGCCGCCAAAAGCAGTATTGCCGATAAAAATAGTCCGCGATGCATAAATAATAAAAAAGATAAGAGCAAAAACAGCCGCAAAAAACATCGTCTTTTTGTGCGCTTCAATTTTTCTTTGTTTTATTTGCCGCCAGCCAATCGCTACCGTAATGGCACTTAAAACAATGAAAGTGGTACTTATCGTTGGTAAAATTGGTAAAGAATTCATTCAAATTTCCTCACTTTAATATATTCTCCCTTAATATTAATGCAGTTCCCTATCTTTATCAATTAATACCCTTAATCAGATTAAAAAACCTCCACACAAATGGAGGTTATTCAGCAGGTGTTGGATTTAAGAAATGGTTCATTTCTCGTTCTGAGTCTTCCTGATCTTTACGATACCATTCAAAAAATACTTGGGCTAACACAACAGCATAAATGATTTCCTGAATAATTTTCATCACTACACCGCCAAGCCGTTGGTCATCGACCAATGACATCGAGCTAAACAACTCCGGTCCACTTAGATTCAAATTTGAAAATGTAGAAGATCCAACACATAAACTCATAACCTGACCCCAAACTTCCGGGTCATGATAGGTCGCATATAATGAAGAATCCGAAAAAATAATCAGTGCACAAGCAGGTGTGATTAACATACTGTTAGCGAATAAAAAAGCTACTTTTTTAATCCCGCTTAATGGCTTATATTCTGGAAGAGGGCTGATTAATGACCACCACATACAAATTGCCGCCACGAATAAAAGGAAAGAATAGCCTCCATGGTAAAAGCGGTTTTGCATGATATGATCAAAAATTAGCGGTATATGGTAGAAAGAAAACAGACCATTAAATAACAGAACTGCGATAACTGGTTTCGTAAATAAGTTGAATAAAGCATTAAGAACGTTAATTTTTAATATGCTTCTCCAAAGCCATGCTGGAATCCCTTTAATGAACAATGGCGGCAGCAGTAATACTAGAATAACCATGGTAATCCCATGGACCCAAAACATTAAATGTCCCATTAAATCCAGCGGTGAGCCTTTAATAGCATAAAGAATAGCCATCGAAGTTAAAAACAATGAGGCTTGCTTTACCGTTAACGGCTCACTCCCCTGAAATTTTGTTCTTAATTTAATGGTAATGAGAAAATAGGCAGCTATTACTGCAAGTAAAAATAATAAAAAATACGGGCTCCAAAGGGCTTTAAAACCAAAAATATTTAATGTAAGCACCTTACTCTCACCTCGATATATAGTAAAAGAATCCTGTCTTCATTATACCCATTAAAAAAACAGTAAGCAAAGATATGATATATACCTTCTTAACAAAGAAAATCGGCATAACGCCGATTTTCTTTTGGACTTACCACCAAATGATGGTAACAAATGTCAAAACCGTAAGCATGGCAACTAACACACCAGAAAACAGAAACAATTGTGGAGCTTCATGACCTTTATGGCTCATATGCATGAAATAAAACAACTGAAACACTACCTGTACGACCGCTAAAAGCAAGATAAACGGCACGGTAAACCATGAGGTAAAACCTTTCATTGCCACTGACGCAAACGCAATTAAGGTTAGGAAAATCATTAACGAAAACGAAACAACTTGATATCTCATTTCCTCCGCATTCTTGCGGCGGCGATATTCAATGTCAACACTTGGGTTACCTGAATTTAACTGTTGATTTGTCATCAGTTCATCCCACCATTCCCATTAAATAAACTACTGTAAAGATAAACACCCAGACTACGTCGATAAAGTGCCAGTAAAGACTAGCCACATAAAACTTTGGTGCATTGTAAAGACTTAAGCCGCGTTTAGAGTTGCGGATCATTAACGATAAAATCCAGCATAAACCAAAGGCTACGTGTGCACCGTGAAAACCAACTAATGTATAGAAGGCAGACCCGAATGCGCTGCTTGTAAAGGTATGTTTATATGTGTGCACATAATGGCTAAACTCATAAACCTCAGTCCCAAGGAAACCGAAACCTAATAATACCGTTAGCCCGAGCCAAACCATCATCTTTTTAAACGCAAAGTTTTTCATATGATACATTGCATAAACACTTGTTAACGAACTCGTTAAAAGAAGCATTGTCGCGACAAATGTTAATGGTAAATCAAATAAATCCTTTGCTAAAGCCGCTTCGGTGCTTGGAACCTTATCCTTTAATGCAAGGTAGGTAGCGAAGAGAGAGGCAAACAGGGTTGTCTCTCCCCCTAAGAATAACCAAAATCCTATGAATTTATTTTTTGCCTCAAGGGTTGTTTTCTCCGGCGCAGCAGGCCATTTTTCATACGTCATTTTTTCTTCAGCGTGCATTATGCCTTAGCCCCCTTCTCAGTATCATCAACTAAGTCTTCCTTGTGGATATGGAAGCCATGATCATCTTTAATAGAACGTAAGAACATTGATCCAAAGGTCACGAGTAAGCCCAAAATGATGACTGGGAGTCCCCATGAATAATCTTTATGATACATCGCACCGAAAGCGGCAATAAATAATCCAAACGAAATCATAAATGGAATGAATGACGCATTCGGCATATGAATATCGCCTAGCGGTTCAGCCGGTGTCATGCCTTTTTTACCAGCCATTTTCTCTAACCATAAAGCATCTAACCCACGAACAAGCGGCAGCTGCTTGAAGTTGTAAAATGGGGGTGGTGATGGAATGGCCCATTCAAGTGTTCTTCCATCGCCCCATGGATCGTTGCCGACTTTAACATTTTTCACTTGTGTCATTATGATGTTATAGAGCAGTACAAGAACACCGATTGACATAAACGCAGCACCAATTGAACTTACCATGTTGGAGGCATCGAACCCTTGCCCTGGAAGGTAAGTAAATACACGACGCGGCATTCCCCAAAGACCTAAGAAATGCTGGATAAAGAATGTTAAATGGAAACCAATAAAGAAGAACCAGAAGGTAATCTTTCCTAATGTCTCATTCAACATCGTACCAAACATTTTCGGCCACCAAAGATGGGTAGCTGCAAGAATCGCGAGCACAACACCACCAACAATAACATAATGGAAGTGAGCAACGACAAAATACGTATCATGATACTGGTAGTCGGCAGCTGCCGTCGCAACCATAATCCCTGTTACCCCGCCGCAGACAAAGGATGGGATAAAGCCGAAGGCATAATACATTGGCGTCGTAAACTTAACACTGCCGCCCCACATCGTAAATAGCCAGTTAAATATTTTAATACCAGTTGGTACACCAATCGCCATTGTAGCAACTGCGAATATAGCATTTGCAACCGGCCCTAAACCAGTTGTGAACATATGGTGAGCCCATACCATGAACCCTAAGAAACCAATTAACACGGTTGCAAAGACCATGGATGAATAACCAAATAGACGTTTTCTGGAGAAGATAGCGAAAATTTCCGAGAAAATACCGAAAGCCGGCAGTATCAAAATGTAAACTTCAGGGTGACCGAAGATCCAGAAAAGATGTTCCCAAATTACAGTATTACCACCCATTGCCACTTCGAAGAAATTAGCGCCGAATAAACGATCAAACATCATTAATGTCAAGCCGACAGTTAATGGCGGGAAAGCAAATAAAATCATCGCCGAAGCAACAAAGGTAGACCAGGTAAATAACGGCATCCTCATATACGTCATACCAGGTGCACGCATATTAATAATCGTTACTAGGAAGTTTATTCCACCTATCAGCGTTCCAAGACCGGCTATCTGCAACCCGAGGACATAGAAGTCAACGCCATGACCTTTGGAATGAATCGCAAGGGAAGCATATGATGTCCAGCCTGCATCTGGGGCTCCGCCTAGAAACCATGAAAGGTTAAGGAATATTCCACCGAAAAAGAATAACCAAAATCCAAGTGCATTTACAAACGGAAATGCTACGTCACGAGCACCAATCTGAAGCGGCATGACCGCATTCATAAAGGCAAATAAAAGCGGCATGGCTGCTAAGAAAATCATCGTTGTTCCGTGCATCGTAATAATTTGATTAAATGCTCCGGCACTTACAAAATCATTGTTTGGCACTGCAAGTTGAATACGGATGAATACAGCCTCAAGTCCGCCGACAACGAAGAAAAATCCACCTGCAATAAGATATAGGATGGCAATTTTTTTATGGTCAACTGTTGTTAAAAAGTCCCATAAAGTTCCGCCAAATCCCTTTTTTTGAGCAATGGTACTCACAATTTTACCTCCCTTTCAACCAATTCCCCTATTATTCCTGAACCTTCAAGCCCATTAAATACTCTGCTAATGCGTCGAGCTCTTGAGGAGACATCTCATCATATTTTCCAGTCATCAAGTTGCCTGGTTTATAGGGTTCAGGATTACTGATCCACTGTTTTAATTTTTCTTTATCGTGTTTTAAAATACCGGCAATCCGAGAGCGGTCACCAAAGTTGGTTAAGTTTGGCGCTTGTCGCGCAGTATCTGGCAATTTGTTTTCTGGTGTCACAGCATGACAGCCGATACAGCTTTTATTAAAAATATCTTGACCTTGAACAGCCAAATCACTTTGTGCTTTTTGCGGTTCTTTTATATCCTGCATCGCCGTAACCCACGCATCGAACTTATCACGGCTGATTGCTTTTACTTTAAAGTCCATTAATGCATGGGACGGACCGCAAAGCTCAGCACATTTCCCATAGAAAAGGTTTCCAGCTTCATTTGACCGCTTGTCATCAAACTCTAACCAAAATTTATTGATATTATCCGTATTGGTATCTAATTTACCACCAGCGGCTGGAATCCAGAATGAATGTTTTACATCTAATGATTTAAGGTTAAAATAAACTCTTTCATTCGTTGGAACAACCAGTTCCTGGCTTGTTACCAGCTTCTGACCTGGATATTCAAAATCCCACCAATATAAATGGGAACGAACATTAATAACAAGAGCTTTTGAATTTTTCTTATCCATTGGTGAAACATCTGCAAGATTAAATGTAGCAGAAACAGTTGGAACAGCCAGGATTAAGAGTAAAAGAATCGGAATAGAGGTCCATAGAATTTCTAGTTTATGACTTCCTTCCACCTGTTTAGGAATTGTTTCATCTTTATCATCTTTTCGTCTAAAGCGGAAAAAGATGATCACAAAAATAATCATTACGACAAGGATAACCCCGACCATAACATACGTACTTAGCTTCATTAAATCAAATTGCATATCTGCAACTTCACCGGCAGGCCTTAACGCCGAAACAAAATTTTCACCGCGGCATCCGGAAAGCACAAGCGCTAAAACCGCGAATAACGATAATAGGCGCCAATTTGCAAGCCTTTTCATAGCTAAATCAAACCCCTCTTTCATTTTAAAATTGTTAATTTTTTTGGTTGATCAAAGAAGTATGTAGAACATTCTTTCCTGGTTCAGAAAAGAATCGTGAAACAAAACTAAATTAATGTAACAATGACCATCGCCACAAAAATAATAGTTAAATATTGCAATGAGTAAACAAACATTAGTTTTGCCCACTTAATGTCATCTTTGATCTTATATCCATAAATCCCTAATGCAAGCCAGCCGATATTTAATACGGTTGCGAGAATTAGAAATGGGATTCCTAATTTGGTTAGAAAAAATGGGATTGGCAGTAGTGCCGCAACCCAGACTACAATGTGAATTTTGGTTGTTTTAAACCCCTTCACTACAGGCAGCATTGGAACTCCAGCTGCTCTGTATTCTTTTACTCTCCTCATGGCGAGAGCGTAAAAATGCGGAGGCTGCCAAACAAACATGAGGACAAACAACGCCCATGCCATTATATCAAGGTTTGCATCTACAGCAGCCCAGCCGATTAGCGGCGGCACGGCGCCTGAGATGCTTCCAATAATCGTGTTAGAAACCAACTGCCGTTTAGACCATAACGTGTACAAGAAAACATAACTAAAAACTCCAAGCAGTCCAATTACTGTTGCAGTCATCGTTGTAAAGAATAAAAACAGTGTTCCCAGTCCAATCAAGATAATACCCAAGAGGAGAACTTTCACAGGAAGCACCTTTCCAGTAACTGTTGGTCTTGATTTCGTTCTTTCCATTAAATGATCAATATCACGATCAACATAATTATTAATGGCACATGACCCTGCTATGATCAGGGAAGAACCTGCAACCGTAAAAAACACGATATCTAAATTATTAAGGAAGCTTTGACCAGTAAAATGAAGTGCAAGCCATAATCCAGTAAAAGTGGTAATTAGATTTGAATTAACAATCCCAATTTTGATTAAGGCCGTAAAGTCTTTCAATAAAGAGGTTTTTTCTATTGTAGTATTCAGGCTTCCAGCACCATTTTCTATGGCTGCTTCTCCATAAGCCTTAGAGTTGGACATTTATTTCTCCTCCTAATCCTTATTAACAAATATTCACCATTTGAGGGTTATCGATTCTTAATTGTCCGTTTTTTAAATATGTATTGATTCATAAAACACTTTCTCTGTATATTAAATCACACTTTCCGATATTTTTGTGAACTTTTTTTGAATAATTTTTGACTAAATTATGTCTGAAGAAATCTTATCTTTCATAATCGGATTTTAGACCGGCTTATTTGGAAAAATATAAGCAATCTTACAAATAATATTCCTTCTATTAATATTTCTAACAGACTATGATGGAAGTTTCAACATTTTCCACTATAATAATAGTGGAAAATAAAAATTATCGAGTAGTCTATCACCGTTCAAATTTCCCTTTTAAAAAATAAGCTGAATTTCTGTTCTTTTCCTAGGGAATTCGTTATGATGAATAGGTACTTTTTATCTTTCTACTTTTTTACTCCATTATACTGTCAAGATTTTTTTTTGACAAATTATCGAACTTTTATAAGAGGTGAATTTTTTGCGACGTTCTTTGAAGTGGCTGGCGGTTGCGACCACCATCGGAATGATAATAGTTTTACTTGGCGGGGCATTAGTTACAAAAACTGGATCAGGGATGGGCTGTGGGAGATCATGGCCTTTATGCAATGGTAAATTTCTTCCATTAGAAATAACCCCGGAGTTAGTCATTGAGCTTGCGCACAGACTAGTTTCAGGGGTAGTAGGAGTCTTGGTTCTCATCCTTTCGATTTGGTCCTGGAAGGCGATTGGACATATTAGAGAAACAAAATTTCTTTCCTTTCTCTCCTTTTTCTTTTTACTTTTACAAGGTTTAATTGGGGCTGCAGCAGTAAAATGGGGACAATCAGGGTTTGTCCTTGCCCTGCATTTTGGCATTTCGCTGATTTCATTTGCAGCTGTATTTTTGTTGACATTGCTTATTTTTGAAATCGATAAAAAGTTTGATGCAGAAAAACTTTATATTGATAAGAGAATGGGCTTTCATATTATCGGTGTTTCCATCTATAGTTATCTGGTCATTTACACGGGGGCATTGGTCCGGCACACAAAGGCAAGCCTCGTTTGCCCTGATTGGCCTTTATGCTTAAATGACGCCCCCTCATTACCTGCTAACATGTATGAATGGGTGCAAATGGGACATCGGGCCGCTGCGGGTTTAATCTTTATCTGGATAACTTACATTTTTATTTTGACCATTCGCCGTTACAAAGAACAAAAGGTTTTATATTGGGGATGGATCATTTCTTTCATTCTCGTTTCATTACAGGTTATTGCAGGTGCTTTCATTATTTTCAGCAGTTTAAATCTGTACATCGCACTAATGCATGCCTTCTTTATTACTTGCTTGTTTGGGGTATTAAGTTATTTTCTCTTGTTATACTCAAGGTCAAAAAGAAATCATCACTAAAAATTAGCTGCCGGGTTACACCCGGCAGCTAATTTTTTTCATTTAACATTAAATATAGAAAACCTTTCCGTCTCGCTGTTGTTTCTTTTTGTCCACTTGTACCTGTTTAGTTTTATATGTTTTTTCATATTTCGTAAACATCGACACATTTACGAGAATTCCAGCCGCTGCAGCAAGCATTAACACCGAGGAACCACCATAGCTGATAAATGGCAGCGGTACACCTGTAAGCGGAATAACTCCTGATATCCCCCCCAAATTGATAAAGGATTGAATACCAAGCATACTAGAAATCCCTATCGCAAGCAGACTCCCAAAAGGATCCTTACATTGTAAACCAATATAAATTCCTCTTAAGACGATATAAGCCAAAAGAATAATAACGAAGCTTACTCCCCAAATACCTAATTCTTCGGCAATGATTGCCATAATGAAATCTGTATGTGCTTCAGGCAAATAACCGAGCTTTTGGATGCTTTTTCCTAAACCAAGACCATTGACACCACCTGAACCAATAGCGATGTAGGAGTTGGCTAAGTGAAAGCCTGCATCATTTACGAGTTCCGGAGCAAAAGGATTATCTAAGACAGCAAATCGGTTTGCACGCTTCTCAGAAAGTATTTTATCTTTAGCAACAAAAACAATCGGCAGGAGGACAATAAGAGCCATGATGATTAGTTTCGAAATACTTTTAAAATTCATTCCGGATGCAAAAATAATGGTAACCGCAATTACGGCGATAATAAAGGCGGTACCGTAATCAGGCTGTAATATAATTAAACCGCAAACGATAAACAGAAATACTAATGGCGGCAGGACTCCTTTATTAAATTGATTAATATAGGCCTGCTTTTTTGCGTAAACAGCGGCCAAATAGATGATGACAATAAGCTTTACAAACTCAGATGGCTGGATTTTAAACGGACCAATTTGATACCAGCTTTGTGCACCGCCGGCAACATGTCCAAAAACATCCAAGCCTAAAAGACCAAAAATCGATAAACAAACCATTGGTGCGAGAAACCATTTTGTATATTGCATCAATTTATATGGAACAATTGCACAAAAAATAAAGACAAAAGAAGAAGCTAATAAAAACAATTTTTGCCTTTGATAATAGAAATCACTTGGCTTTTTATAATATTGAACAGTCCAGGCCATGCTGGCACTGTAAATCATAACTAAACCAAAAGCACACAAAAGGATAATAGCTATAATTAAGGTATAATCATATGACTTCACTATTTTTTTAATCATTTAGGTTGTCCTCATTTTCAAAATTGATAAACTCTACTCTATTATAATAGAAAACGAATGATATGACTTAAGGAAAGCTTATTTGTTATAAAAATTTAATAAAGAATATTCTGACATATACGTTAGCAAATAAAAAACTCAAACAATTCATCGTTATTGTTTGAGTTCATTTCTCCTATTTTCTTAAGGATGCATCATGAAGCGCAGATAATTCACTCTCTAATTGATCTAAAATCGCTTTTCCATCCCTACCATCTATTAAGCCTAATCGGACAGCAAAGTCTATTTCTCTCGACAGGCCAAACATTTGTGTATCCAATACCTCTTCATAAAGAGGGCATTGAGGCATCGTGAGATTGTCCATTTGCACTTTGATAAGCTTTAATATCTTTTCAGCGTCAGCCTGCAATAAGGCATAGGCTTTTTCCTGGTGATTCACGATCATTTCAGACGCCAACATTAATCCCCCCAATTCAGAGCGATAATTCAACTTATCTATAAATTTTACCGTTTACAAGTGAAAATTGCAAGAACAATGAAGGATATTGCCTAACAGGAGTTACTTTTATGACATTCACTCTAAAAAAAGTTATACTTATTCATGTTAGCCTTTAGGAGGTAGGAAAGATGGAAACTATCATGACCATATCAGGGAAAGTAAAGTATACGATTACGCTTGAACCAAGTGTCTGGATTTTTGATGACAGGCGCATTGATTTGACTACTTATTTTTTAACCAAAAAAGGAAACTATGATTCATTGGAAGATTATACGAAGTCTGTTTCAAAACATTGGGATCGCGAAATTATGGAGGGAGCCATTTATCCTCCGACGTTAAAAACTGAAAAGAAATTTGAAAAAGAAAAAGTATTAACAGGGACTTTCGGAATTCCTTTCAAGCCTTTTTTGGCAAATTCCGAGCCGGCTGATGATGCACATACATTGGTCATTCATAGTACAGATGGTGAATACGAAGTACCTTTTGAAAGTGCATTTGATTTAATATTGGCGTTTTCGGATACTGGCAAACCGTTAATTGCCGATGGACCGGTTCATGTCTACTTCGGTGATGGCTCTAATCAGCAGGATCCAATTAAAAATGTAAGTGGTTTTACAGTAAAATAAGACGGGTGCCATTACGGCGCCCGTCTTTCTTATAGTAAATCCGCCGCCAGCCTTGCTAAGCCTGACCGTTCTCCTTTTAATAGTTTAACATGTCCTGAAATATCTTGGTCCTTAAACCTTTCAACAACAAAGGTAAGACCGTTATTATAGGCATCGAGATATGGATGATCAATCTGTTCTGGGTCTCCCATCAACACAATCTTACTGCCCTCTCCCACCCGGGTTAAGATTGTTTTTACTTCATGCTTCGTTAAGTTTTGCGCTTCATCAATGATGATAAATTGTTTAGGTAAGCTTCTGCCGCGAATATACGTTAATGCCTCCACCTCAATCGAACCCATTCCGGCTAAAATAGCATCCAGCTCGCCTGGCTTTTTTGTATTAAAGAGATATTCTAGGTTATCAAAAATTGGCTGCATCCACGGTCTAAGCTTTTCTTGTTTTTCACCTGGCAAGAACCCTAAGTCTTTTCCGACGGGTACAATCGGCCTTGCCACTAATAGCTTTTTATATTCTCTGAAATCCTCTGTTTGCATTAATCCAGAAGCAAGCGCAAGTAGTGTTTTCCCAGTCCCAGCTTTTCCTGTTAAGGTAACGAGCGGGATATCCTTACGCAGCAATAATTCAATCGCCATCGTCTGCTGCACATTCCTGGAGTGGATTCCCCAAACATGCTCTTGATTTAAGGCTAATTTTTTTACCTTCTTACTTGTTTTATCCACCATCCCAATTGCTGATGTAGAACTGCCAAGGGCATCCTTCATCAGAAGAAATTGATTGGGATAAAACGGATGGTTGGCAAACTCAGAAAGGAATAATTCCCCCTTTTCATAGAAACGGCCTAATAATTCAATTGGCAAGAGAACCTCGAAAAAACCTGTATATATATGATCTATTTCAACCACTCGGTCATTTAAAAAATCTTCGGCCGCTAATCCAATGGCATCTGCTTTTACTCTAACCAGGGCATCCTTACTTACGATAATTACTGGTTTGCCATTTTCTTTCGCTTGTTCTTCTAAGTATAAATTTTTAGCCACCGCAAGGATGCGATTATCGTTTGTTTTCTCAACAAAGATATCCTGTAGCTCGTGAAAGGCCCGATGGTTTAATTCAATTCTAATCGTTCCCCCGTTCTCAAGAGGGATTTTTTCATGAAGCTTTCCTGAAGCTCTAAGACCATCAATTAACCTCGATACGTGCCGTGCATTTCTCCCGATTTCATCCATGTATCTTTTCTTTGAGTCCACTTCTTCGAGAACTACTGCTGGAATAACCACTTCATTATCTTCAAAGGAAAAAAGGGAATACGGGTCCTGCAGTAAGACATTTGTATCTAACACGTATATTTTACTCAAAGAGACGCCTCCCGCTTCACTTGTTGTCTAGATCGTAAAAATGTTTCAACAACCTATTTGCGCTTATAGGACTTTGGTAAAATATATGTGAATCAGAATAAAGATAGAAGGATTTCCGCACAATAAATGTAAGTAAGCACTCAAGGATGGTTAAATTCTAGCGTTAGTAATTATTTAACCTTTTAATCATGCATCTTGGAGGGTTTTAAATGAAGAAAATCTTTACGATGGCTGCACTATGTTTGCTTTTAGGCGGATGTAATACCGATAGACATAAGGAAAATGCCAAAAGTGAAAACCATTCGTTAGTGAATGTAAAAAACAGTTATATTGAAAGTGCTGACAGAAAGTCGGGTCAACAAATATCCAAGCGCCTGGTTCATCTTGCAACAAGTATTCCTGATGTGAATGATGCAACTGCAGTGGTATTAGGAAGATATGCGATTGTCGGTATCGACGTAAATGCTAAACTTGACCGTTCCCAGGTCGGGACAATCAAGTATTCTGTTGCAGAAAGCTTGAAAAAAGACCCTTATGGCGCCAACGCTGTTGTTGTAGCCGATGCTGACACAACAGAGCGGTTAAAGGAAATCCAAGCAGATATTAAAAAAGGAAAACCAATAAGAGGCATCATGGAGGAGCTTGCAGATGTGGCCGGTCGATTAATGCCGGAAATACCAGGGGATTTAATTACCCCAAGCCCGAAAAATGCAACTGAAAAACCAGACAAAAATCTCCCAGCAAATGAAGAAGATAAACTAAAAAAGGAACAAAAAGACCAATCAAATAATCATAAATAAGGGCATGGAAAAAGCTTAGGAATCCTAAGCTTTTTTCATTGCATCCATAACTTGTCTATCTAACTTTTCAGCCGCATTTTTATCATATGTTTTATCATACTGAACTTCTGTGATAATTTTCGAACCGTAAAACATAACGTCCCGTACTTCTCTAATTGTAACTTCAACCAAGGCAAGCTTTAGTGGTACATCTTGCAGTCTTTCTTCTTTAACAAGGGCATCCCCTTGAATTGAATATGTAGATTCGTTAGCGATTAAATTGATAACCACTTTATCATTTTTATTAATATTTTCCAGTATTCTGGAACGATTATCGACAGCAAAATAGATTGTACCGTCATCTTTTGCTAAAACCCAGGAAATAGCGCTAACGTTTGGTCCTCCTGTTTCATGGTCAATTGTTGCTAAGGTTACGAACCGTTCTTTTTGCAGCCCTTCATATAATGGACTAATGAGCTTTGGCTCTACTTGATTTGCCATCTTTACACCCCTTTAATTATTGCTTCATTCTGTTTAAAACAGATATTCTCATATTACTACTATCCCATTTTTTCATCAATATAAACGCAATTGATTTACTTGGCAATGTGCTGCCATGTTATACTATAAATATTCTGATTTAGAAAGAATTAAAAGAGGTGCCTTAATGAGAGTAAAGTGTGTGATCTGCGATAAAATCGAAACGATAGAAGATGAATCGTTAGCAGCCAAGCGCCTGCGGAATCGTCCAATCCATACATATATGTGCAATGAATGCAGCTCGAGAATAACTGAAAAAACAAACGCTCGAATCGATACAGGTAATTTCAAGTTATATCGTGCAAAAACTGATAAAGATGATTGGTAAAGAAAAACCCGCTTGCAATAACCTTTACGGATTTGCAAGCGGGTTTTTTTCTTATTCCTCTGTTGGATAATTCTCATACTTTTCAGGCTCATTATTAATTTGGTCGAGCATGATTTCAATTAACTCACGCGGATAGCGTGCTTTTTTTATTTCTTCGCCTTGCTGGTATGAAAGATAATACATCATTTCATCTGTAGTCGTTTCGATATTCGAAACATGGTGTTGATTTGTTAACATATCATCAAAGAATTCAAGTGTTTCTTTTGCTGCCGAATCTTCTGGACGAGCATCACAAACAACCTTTATCGTAAGCCAATTATAAAGTGCATCTTGTAAGGATTTCATTTAGGTATCCCCCGTTATTTTGCTTCTGACTGCTGCTTTTTCGTTTGGTGTAAGCGGATTTTATAAATAATTAATAACAGCGCAGCACCCGCTAGACCTTCTGCAATTGGCAGTGCGTAAGAAAAAATCAGCATCACTAAACAGCCAATTAAGAGGCAGAAATAAATCACTATATTTTTCAAAAGAGGCAGTTTTTTTGCAAAGCCTAACTTATATACAATAGCCGATAGGATTACAATATATAAATACTGTAACCATACAGCCGTTTTTACATCTGTTAGTTCAATGAAAAATCTTAGACTAGGGGAAAATCCTTCCATATCCTTCTTGCACTCCTTTGTACTTAACTCAATTCAGCATATTTTTTCTTTTTAGCTGATTTTTCACGTTCATTTTTATCAAGAATTTTCTTACGTAGACGAATCGATACCGGCGTAACCTCACAATATTCGTCATCATTTAAATATTCTAATGACTCTTCCAATGTCATAATGCGCGGCTTTTTAATAACCGATGTTTGGTCTTTGTTGGCGGACCGAACATTCGTTGCCTGCTTCATTTTGGTAATATTAACGGTGATGTCATTTTCACGAGTGTTTTCGCCAACAATCATCCCCTCGTAAATTTCCGTACCCGGTTCAACGAAAATCGTTCCACGGTCTTCTACCTGCATTATACCATAAGTGGAGGCTTTTCCTGATTCCATTGAGACAAGTACACCTTGGTGTCTTCCGCCGACCTGACCTGGCAGCATTGGCTGATAGGTATCAAAGGTGTGATTAATAATACCATAACCGCGTGTCATCGTAAGAAATTCGGTTGTGTAACCAATTAAGCCGCGTGCTGGTACATTAAAGATTAAGCGAACTTGACCTGTTCCATTATTAATCATATCAAGCATTTCGCCTTTACGTGCGCCAATTGATTCCATTACAGAACCTGTATGTTCTTCTGGAACATCAATTTGCACTCTTTCAACGGGTTCGTGACGGACGCCATCAATTACTTTAACAATAACTTCAGGTTTTGAAACTTGAAGCTCATAGCCTTCACGGCGCATATTTTCAATCAAAATCGATAAATGAAGTTCACCACGGCCGGAAACGATCCAGGCATCCGGTGAATCAGTGTTATCGACTCGTAAGCTTACATCGGTTTGCAATTGGGAACGCAATCTTTCTTCAATCTTTCTTGAGGTTAAATATTTACCCTCTCTGCCAGCAAAAGGACTGTTGTTTACGACAAAAGTCATTTGTAATGTTGGTTCGTCGATTCGTAAAACTGGTAATGCTTCTTGATGTTCTGTTGGGCATACTGTTTCGCCGACATTGATATCTTCCATACCGGAAACAGCAATTAAGTCGCCTGCTTTTGCTTCTTGAACTTCCTGCCGTTTTAGACCAAAGAAACCAAAGATCTTGGTGACGCGGAATTGTTTTACACTGCCATCCAATTTCATTAATGCGACTTGTTGACCTACATGCATCGTTCCGCGGAAAACACGTCCAATCCCAATTCTGCCCACATAATCGTTATAATCAAGGAGAGCTACCTGGAATTGCAATGGTTCTTCGTGATTATCAATAGGTGCAGGGATGTATTCCACAATTGCATCATACAATGATTTCATGTTTTCATCTTGCTTTTCAGGATCTGTACTTGCTGTACCGTTAATACCTGAAGCGTAGATTACTGGAAATTCAAGCTGATCTTCTGATGCATCAAGTTCAATAAATAAATCAATGACTTCATCCACTACTTCAGCAGGTCTGGCAAAATCACGGTCAATTTTATTGACAACGACAATCGGTGTGATTTTTTGCTCCAAAGCCTTCTTAAGCACAAAACGAGTTTGCGGCATACAGCCTTCATAAGCGTCGACTACAAGCAGAACACCATCAACCATTTTCATGATTCGTTCTACTTCACCGCCAAAGTCTGCGTGTCCTGGTGTATCCAAAATGTTGATTCTTGTATCTTTATATTGAATCGCGGTATTCTTCGCAAGGATAGTTATTCCGCGTTCTCTTTCTATATCACCTGAGTCCATCGCACGTTCTTCCACGTGCTCATTCGAACGAAATGTTCCAGATTGTTTTAACAATTGGTCCACCAAAGTTGTTTTTCCGTGATCTACGTGGGCAATGATCGCTATATTTCGTACATCTTCTCTTAGTTTCAAAATTCCACTCCTACCTATTTTATAAAAATAACAGCTATTTTTAGTTTCCCAAATACAACTAAAATATTATACCATACTTAAAGTGGAAACCACTAAGCATTTTAATGTATTATAAAAATAAAAGAAAACTTTAAGGGGATTTATTAATGAATCAAGTGAAATGGCCATTACTCATTTATGCGATTTTAGCTGCAGCAAGTATTATTGGGATAGGCATTGCCATTAGTGCAAAGAGCATCTTCGGGGCAATTGTCTCCATCCTGGCAGTTGTCATTGTTATGGGATTGGGATTTAAGACAAAAAGAAGAATGCGCGAGAATGGGGAAATTTAAAAAGAAGCCTAATGGGCTTCTTTTCTTTACCATTTTCCCTCTTTTAAATAATCCTTCAATATCGAATGATGTAAACCGGGATTTGCGGCAAATAAGGAATCTTGGGAAAGAAAATCCAGCTTTTCTCCCCGTAAATTTGTTACCACTCCACCTAGTTCTTCAATAATGACAGACCCTGCCGCAAAATCCCATGGCGATAATCGCATCGACAGATAAGCGTCCACCCTTCCAGTGGCAACAAACACCAGCTCTAGTGCTGCCGTTCCGTACGACCTTGTGCCCCTAGCGTCCTTTACAAGTGGAATCATTAAATTGTGATCTATACGATGATTCTCCATAACCCATGTAGCATTCAGGGCAATGATTGATTCCTTTACACTTGTGTCTTTAAGGACAGGAATTGCCTTTTGATTAAGATACGCACCATTGCCACGGATTGCATGGTACAATTCATCATGAACGACATCATAAATGAGTCCGATTTTGCCTATTCCATTTTCATACACCGCAAGGGATATCGCAAAGTTTCTCTGTTGATGAATAAAATTCATTGTTCCATCAATTGGATCAATCAGCCAGACAATTCCCTCAAGGCTCTTTAGTTCGTCACCAAACCCTTCTTCACCCATTATTTGATGATTTGGATAAACTCCTCTAATTTTTTTTATAAAAAATTGCTCTATTTCTTTGTCAATATTCGTTACAAGATCATTAGGGTCTGATTTCGTTTGAATATTTAGCGTCTGATCAAAGGATGCTCGGATTCTTTTTCCTGCTTCATTTACCCATTCTTGCGCATGGGCATAAATGTCTTCCCAATTCATTTTTCTCCTCCAGCCAACGTATTTAAAAAATTGATTTCAATGTATGTAGTATGAATCATGACAAATAATTTGATGTACCTATAGCTTAATAAAATGAACCGTAAACAGCAACTTTTAGCCTTGTACACAATAATAAACGAACTCCCCCGCTTTTTTGGAGTTCGTTTTTAGATAAGTCTACGAATTATTCCTTTTCGTTTCATTCTATTTTGTTTCCCCTTAGCTAATAAAAATCAAGCTAGCAGTCAAAGTGCTTTTAATCGTAATAATTCTTGGCGGATTTTTTCTAACTTTTGCTTACATTCCTTCATCTTTTTTTCATTCTTTTCCTCAATCGCCTCAAATAATACAGCTAATTCATAGTCCATTTCCAATCTTAATACAGCCGTTCTTTCTTTTTCTCCAGCTTTTTTTAGTGATGTATTCATCAATTGTTTCACCTTTTTCCTCCCCTTCCTTGTTAATATTACTAACTTTTCAGATAATTTTTTTACTGTATAATATGAGGCATTTTAGAATGTTGGAACAAATATGTGCTTTAACCTAGATAAGCAACATACTTCTTGTATACTCGGCAATATGCTACAATCATTGCAAGAATGATGGTTTGTTGGAGGTTTTACTATGAATTTCACTGGATTTACAACTGAAGATTTTGATGTGTTTTTAATAAATGGTTTGGAGCCAAGAATGGAGGCTCTTAAAAATACAATTCGACCAAAATTAGAAGGATTAGGACAATATTTTGCTCCAACATTATCAGCTATTACAGGTGATGAATTATTTGTCCATGTGGCCAAGCATGCACGGCGAACGATAAATCCGCCAAAGGATACTTGGGTCGCATTCGCGAGTAATCCCCGCGGTTATAAAATGTTGCCTCATTTTCAAATCGGCTTATGGAACACCCATTTATTCATTTGGTTTGCTGTGATTTATGAAGCACCGCAAAAAGCGGAAATCGGAGCGAGATTAAGAAAAAAGGCAGCCAAAATATATAAAGAAATTCCAAAAGATTTTGTTTGGTCTCTAGATCATACAAAGCCCGAAACAATTTCACATGGACAACTTTCCAAAAACGATTTACTTACCTATTTCGACCGCCTGCAAAACGTTAAAAAAGCAGAATTATTATGCGGCTATACAATTGATAAAGACGAGGCTGTACAATTAGGTACCGAAGGGTTATTACAACAAATTGATGATGTATTTAAAAAAGTTGCACCACTATATAAAATCGCACAGAATATAAAATAAAAGGAAAAGCTCCCAAAACAAATTTGTTCGGGAGCTTTTTGTTTATTTCATTTTTATTCTGTCTCCAATAGAAGCTTCTTTTGCCTTTTTGACGGTCCGGTAAGACGAATAGCCGCTCATTTCTTCAAATTCACCGCACAAAGTCTTTTCCTCCGCTTTACTGGGAACAATTTCTTTAAAACGCCGATACACGTTCATAACTTCATCGCGGTCAATTCCTTTTTCATAAGCTTTCTCAATTGCTTCAAAGAATTTAATCACATCGACAATTTCGTCGGTAGTCCAGCTATAATTAATCGGGTATTGGTACTCCATTATTTCACCTTCTTACTTTTTCACCTAATGATATCGTTATTTTCCCCATTTTGCACGAATATGTTCCGCATCTTTAATCATCCTTTCAAACAGTTCAGCAACAGTAGGTACATCTTTAATTAGTCCCATCACCTGACCTGCCCAGGCAAAGCCTTCACTCGCAGAACCATCATATATGTATCGTTTGTTCGCCATACCGCTAATTAAATCTTTTAATTGTTCGTAATCACCGTTATTCTTCTCTATCTCCAGGATTTTTTCTGTCCAACTGTTTGCAAGGGCCCGGGCTGGAGATCCCAAAGTCCTTTTAATAACAACAGTGTCTGTTTCCGTTCCTTCCACTAAACTCCTTTTGTATAATTCATTTGCATGAACACATTCCTTAGTTGCAATAAATCTCGTTCCCATTTCGATCCCTTCAGCACCCAAACTAAGAGCTGCCATTAGTCCCCTGCCATCGCCGATACCCCCAGAAGCAATCACGGGAATGGAAACGGCATCAACGACTTGTGGAATTAACACCATCGTCCCAATATCATCCCTGCCAAGATGACCGCCGCCCTCCTGCCCGACAACCATTACCGCATCAGCCCCAAGCTCTTCTGCCTTCACTGCCTGTCTTCGAGCCGCTACAAGGACAAGTGTTTTTATCCCTGTTCCTTTTAACTGCTCAAAAATCGGTGCCGGATTCCCGCCTGTCATTGAGACAACCGGAACCTTTTCATCAATAGCAGCCTGTAGAAAGTCTGAAAACGGCCGGCCATGCTGTCCAATGGCAAAATTAACGCCAAACGGCCTATTAGTCAGTTGTTTCACTTTCCGTATTTCTTCTCTAAGCTCATCCGGATGTGCTAAGGACATGGCCGTAATTTGACCAAGTCCACCCGCGTTTGAAACAGCTGCAGCCAAGTTAGAATAGGCTAGGTATGCTAGACCTCCCTGAATAATTGGATATTGGATATTAAGAATTTCAGTAACTCGTGTTCCCCAATTCAATTTAATCCCTCCTATTTTTTTATATTCTGCTTAAAAGGTTATTTTTCCTTTATTTTGAGAAACTAACTTGAAGATACAAACTGCTGCATTTTTTCTATTAACTCTTTGCAAGCCAAAGGAATAGTGCTATAATTCGATTTGTTTTATTTTTTTCAGACTAAATTAGAGTATTTTTTTATAAAGAGGTGTAATTATCTTTGTCACAAAATCAAACACCGTTATTTAGCGGCTTATTAGCGCATGCAAAACGAAATCCGATTCAATTCCATATTCCCGGACACAAAAAAGGCGCTGGGATGGACCCAGAATTCCGCGATTTTATTGGCGATAATGCCCTATCTATCGACTTAATTAATATCGGGCCCCTTGACGACCTCCACCAACCGAAGGGAATTATTAAACAAGCACAGGATTTAGCGGCTGAGGCTTTTGGCGCTGACAGGACATTCTTTTCCGTACAAGGAACAAGCGGTGCCATTATTGCAATGGTGATGGCTGTTTGTGGACCTGGAGAAAAAATCATTGTGCCAAGAAATGTTCATAAATCGGTTATGTCGGCAATTGTCTTTTCCGGTTCGATTCCAGTCTTCATTCACCCAGAAATTGATATCGATTTAGGAATATCCCATGGGATTACCACTGAATCAGTGGAAAGAGCACTACAGCAGCACCCTGATGCCAAAGGTGTTTTAGTCATTAATCCTACTTATTTTGGTATTTCTGCCGATTTAAAGAAAATTGTCGAAATCGCTCATTCCTATAATGTTCCTGTCCTTGTTGATGAAGCTCATGGAGTTCATATTCATTTTCATGATGAGCTGCCGCTTTCTGCGATGCAGGCCGGGGCTGATATGGCGGCTACAAGTGTCCATAAACTTGGCGGTTCCATGACACAAAGCTCCATTCTAAATGTAAAAGAGGGTCTTGTTTCAGCTAAGCATGTCCAATCGATATTAAGCATGCTGACTACAACTTCAACCTCGTATATATTGCTTGCTTCTCTTGATGTTGCCCGCAAGCAGCTCGCGACAAAAGGGAAGGATTTAATTGATAAAACGATTCGATTAGCTCAGTCTATTCGCAAAAGAATCAATGAGATTGACCAACTCCATTGTATTGGCGAAGAAATCTTAGGTTCTAAGGCAACTTTTGATTATGACCCGACTAAACTAATTATTTCCGTCAAAGAACTAGGCTTAACCGGGTATGATGTAGAGAAGTGGCTTAGAGAAAGACATAACATCGAAGTGGAATTATCCGACCTATACAATATCCTTTGTATTATCACACTAGGTGACACAGAAGCTGAGGCAGACCTTTTAGTAACTGCCTTAAAAGAACTGGCAGACGAATGTCAACATCGTCCAGGAAAGTTTGAACCAGTAGAGGTTCTCCTTCCAGAGATTCCTATACTTGCCTTAACACCTAGAGATGCTTTTTATGCCGAAACAGAAGTCATTCCTTTTGAAGAATCTGAAGGTAGAATCATTGCTGAATTTATTATGGTTTACCCGCCTGGAATTCCGATTTTTATTCCTGGTGAAATCATTACACAGGAAAATCTTCATTATATCCGCAAAAACCTTGAAGCCGGCTTGCCTGTCCAAGGACCAGAAGACGATGAAATCAAAACCATTCATGTCATTAAAGAGTATAAAGCAATTAAATAAACAAAAAATACAGGATTCCGGGCTGCGGAATCCTGTTTTTATTTATTCAATAGCTTTTTTATACTTCTTCAGCGGTGTGATGGTCGTCGCAGCAGTTACATTTCGAGTAAAGAACTGTTACTTTTTCATCTTCAAAATGATCAATTGTAGAGTTACATGTTTGGCATACAAGTGTACCCATCTGTTCAATCCCCTTTTCTTAAGTGAATGATCATGATTTTTGAAAGCGTTTAAATATCCTTAATGCAATAATAATATATCACATTAGAAATATCAAGTCTAAATTGTATGTCACAATTGAAAAAATCCGTTAAAAAAAGGCCCTTTTCTGGCCCTTTTTGTAACTTTTATTCATATTGAGTGACAAAAGGGATGGACGGAAGTGTTTCGCGGAAAAACTCAGCTAAATCGACTGCCTGTTGTTTATCAGGGATACGGAATACAGTTTGAAGGTAATCTATGTCTTCGATTTCCTTTGGATCGAGGAGGGTTGAACGCCCAGTTTGCATACAAATTACAAGCGGTTTACCAAAAAACATATTGGTATAAACAATGCCAAAGTCATAACGGGTATCTTCGGTGGTAAATCCAATAAACCTCACTTTGGTGTTTTCATGCTCATCATAGAGCTTATCGAAAAGTTCCATTTTGTTCCTCCTATTCTTTTAATATTTTGAATATTATTATAATTGATACTCAGAAGAAACACAAGAAACTTGGCTATTTATTTCTATAAGAGTTGTCATCACTTTTTATTCAATGCTAGAATAGAAGAGCATATATCATTAGCAATAGGGGGGGAATGATGATGGCTGAAAACGCATTCATTAAACTTGTGCCTTCATCCGCAAAGCAAACAGTAGCAATTGAAGAGGTAAAGGATTTATTTCATTATTATAAAAACATTACCACAAAAACAGGAAACCAATTGAATTGGCAATACGGGGAAACCGCTTTTCCATATGAAATGAAAGAAACCGAAGACGGAAAAGGAAAATGGTTTTACCTACAATCTGACCACGAACGCTACAATGCGATATTAATAGGTGTTGATTCGGAAAAGGTCAGAAGTGAGGATGGCACTCCGAGCGAGCAAACATACATACAGGTCACATTACCTGAACAGTCCACCTTTGGTGACAAAGGGAAGGCAAATGAATTTTGTAAATTCCTTGCTAAAAAGCTGCAAGGGGAGCTTCACCTTTTTAACGAACGTATCATGTATTACTACCCAAGAAAATAATTGCTCCTTTAGGGAGCTTTTTTTAATGGAAAAGCGATGCTAATGTATAATGTATAGACGTATAAATAACTAGGCTAAATGTAGTAATAAAGAGTGTTTTCCGCACTGATTTTGTCGTTTGATTTCCTAATATCAATGCCAAATAGAAAAACACAAAAAACATGATGACTTTATAAATGAGTTGATCGTGATTTGATAGCCATACTATTAAGGTATAGCCGCTCCAAATGATAAATTGCAATATTATGACAATATAAACCCTCATATTTATCACCACTCAAAATACATTGTTCTTAAAAAAACAAAGACATTTCGTGTTGTAATTATATGCATTAACCCGGATAATTAGATTACTTTTTATTATCATCAATTAATACAATTCGCTGAAAAAAAATAAAGTCCTTTCCGGTTATACGAAAAGGACTTTATTTTTTCTTTATTTCATTATATGGATAGGGCTGCCAATGGCTACTTCGGCTGCTTCCATTGTAATTTCACCTAGTGTTGGATGGGCATGAATGGTCATCGCAAGATCTTCCGCTGTCATTCCAGCTTCAATTGCAAGACCCAGTTCTGCAATCATATCCGATGCACTCGCGCCGGCAATCTGCGCTCCAATCACAAGACCGTCTTCTTTACGTGTGATTAATTTTAAGAAGCCATCACCGCTGTCCAGTGATAAAGCACGGCCATTTGCAGCAAATGGGAATTTAGAAGCATTCACTGCAATCCCTTCTTCTTTCGCTTGTGTTTCTGTATATCCAACTGAAGCTAATTCAGGTTCAGAGAAGACAACTGCTGGAATGCCTAAGTAATCAATAACAGACGGATGACCAGCAATAGCCTCGGCTGCAATTTTAGCTTCATATGACGCCTTATGTGCTAGTTGAGGACCTTTAACAATATCACCAATGGCATAAATATTTTTAATATTGGTACGGCATTGTTTGTCGATTTCAATCAGGCCGCGGTCACTCAATTTCACACCAACTTGTTCAAGTCCCATTTCATCAGTGTTCGGACGGCGTCCAACCATTACAAATACGTAATCAGCTTCGATTTTCTTCTCTTCGCCTTTTGATTCGAAGGTTACAACCACACCGTTTTCAGTTTCTTCTACACCTTTTGCTAATGCTTTTGTATAGAATTCCGCACCTTTTTTCTTCATGTTGCGCTTAACAAGAGCTGCCATTTGCTTATCAAAAACGCCAAGACCTAAAATTTCATCCGCGCCCTCCAAGACCGTTACTTGGGAACCAAAGTTTGCGTAGGCACCGCCAAGTTCAATCCCGATTACCCCGCCGCCGATAACAACGATTTTTTCTGGAATTTCCGCTAAGTCAAGTGCACCCGTAGAGTTAAGTACACGTTTTGAATATTTAAAGGCTGGGAGTTCAATTGGACGAGACCCGGTTGCAATGATAGCATTTTTAAAGGTATACGTCTGCGCTGAATTTTCATCCATTACACGAAGTGTATTTTCATCAACAAAATATGCTTCACCGCGGACAATATTAACCTTATTTCCTTTTAATAATCCTTCAACACCGCCGGTTAATTTGTTCACGATACTCGCTTTAAATTCTTGAACCTTGGAAAAGTCAACCTTTACATTTTCAGCTGTAATCCCGAATGCCTCAGAATGCATCGCTGTTTCGTAACGATGTCCCGCTGCAATCAATGCTTTTGAAGGAATACAGCCAACATTTAAACATACGCCGCCAACATATTCCTTTTCAACAATCGTTACTTTTTGCCCCAGCTGCGCAGCCCGTATTGCCGCTACATAACCCCCAGGGCCTGCACCGATGACGATTGTATCTGTTTCAATAGGGAAATCTCCTACTACCATTTTTTACGCCTCCATTAACAAAAGTTCTGGATCGTTTAATAATCGTTTGATGTGATTTAATGCATTTTGTGCTGTTGCACCGTCAATCATGCGGTGATCAAAGCTTAATGAAAGAGCTAAAACAGGAGCAGCGACAATCTCACCGTCTCTAACAATTGGTTTTTCGGCAATTCTGCCTACACCCAAAATCGCTACTTCAGGGTGGTTAATTACAGGAGTAAACCATTGTCCGCCTGCTGAACCAATATTTGAAATCGTGCATGAGGCACCCTTCATTTCGTTAGGAGCAAGTTTGCCTTCACGTGCTTTACCTGCCAATTCATTAATTTCATTAGAAATTGAGAAAACAGACTTACGGTCAGCATCTTTAACGACTGGAACTAATAAGCCCTTTTCCGTATCAGCTGCAATTCCAATATTATAGTAATGTTTATGGATAATCTCACTCGTTGCGTCATCAAGCGATGTATTAAGTGCAGGGAATTCACGTAATGCACTTGTTAATGCTTTTACGATATATGGTAAGAAAGTAAGCTTAATGCCTTTAGCTGCTGCCACTTCTTTGAATTTTTTACGATGAGTAACAAGTTTGGTTACATCGATTTCATCCATGAGTGTTACGTGTGGCGCTGTATGTTTCGAATTCACCATCGCTTTTGCTATTGCTTTGCGAATACCGCTCATTTTCTCACGTGTTTCAGGATATTCGCCTTGTGGAATTGGCGCTGCCTTAGGTGCTGCATTGTTAACCACTTCAGGAGCTGGTTCTGTTGCTGCCTGTGGCGCTGCAGTTGTTTGCGCTCCCCCAGTTAAGAATGTATCAATGTCCGCTTTCACAATCCGTCCGTTTTTACCTGAACCGGCAACTAAAGCAATTTCTACCCCTTTATCACGGGCATATTTACGAACAGATGGCATTGCAATGACGCGGCGATTAGGATCAACTTCTGCTTGCGGCTGTACAGCTGCTGCCTGTTGTGGAGCTACTGCTGCTGGCTTAGTCTCTTGAACTGCTGGAGATGGTGTTGGTGCCGCTGCTTTTTCTTCTTGTTTCGGCTCTTCATCACCATGGTCACCCTTAAATTGCAAGTCTTCATATCCAGGCGCATCAAATGTTACAAGAACCTGTCCGACTGTTGCAACCGTTCCTTCTCCAATTAATACATCAATAACAGTTCCTTCTACAGGGGAAGGAATTTCAACGACTGCTTTATCATTTTGTATTTCACAAAGTACATCATCTTCTTGGACTTTATCGCCTGGCTTGATGAACCATTTGACAATTTCCCCTTCGTGAATACCTTCACCGATGTCAGGCATTTTAAATTGAAATGACACTGAGATTCATCTCCTATAACAAGTGTATTTGAGTATATTTATTAAAACGATAATACCTTTTTCGCTGTTTCAATTACATCTTTATAATTCGGCAGCCAAGCAGATTCTGCCTGTGGGAATGCAAAAATAGTATCGGGTGCTGCCACACGCAATACAGGTGCTTCTAAACTTAAAATCGCTCTATCGTTAATTTCAGCAACAACATTGGCAGCGATACCTGCTTGTTTTTGTGCTTCTTGAACAACAATGGCACGACCTGTTTTTTCAACAGATGCAATAATAGTTTCAATATCAATTGGGCTTACAGTTCTGAGGTCAATCACTTCAGCAGAATGACCCTCTTTCTCTAGTTCTTCAGCAGCTTTTAATGACTCGTGAACCATTGCACCATAAGTAATGATTGATACATCAGTTCCTTCACGTTTCACTTCCGCTTTCCCTAGTGGAATTGTATATTCGCCCTCAGGAACTTCTTGACGGAAAGAACGGTATAACTTCATATGCTCAAGGAAGATAACCGGGTCATTATCACGGATGGATGAGATAAGAAGCCCTTTAGCATCATATGGCGTTGATGGAATAACCACTTTTACCCCAGGCTGCTGTGCCATTAGACCTTCTAAGCTGTCAGCGTGCATATCAGGAGTATGAACACCGCCGCCAAATGGCGAACGGAAGGTTACCGGTGCATTAAATTTGCCTCCTGTTCGATACCGAAGCCGTGCAGCCTGACCGGAAATAGAGTCCATTACTTCATAAACGAAGCCAAAGAATTGGATTTCCGGAACTGGACGGAAGCCTTGTAAACTAAGACCAACCGCTAAACCACCGATTCCTGATTCAGCTAATGGAGTGTCAAATACACGATCTTCGCCAAATTCTTTTTGCAATCCTTCTGTTGCCCGGAATACACCGCCGTTTACGCCTACGTCTTCACCGAAAACCAATACATTCGGGTCATTACGTAATTCCGTCCGCAATGCATCAGTAATTGCTTGAATCATTGTCATTTGAGCCATGGCTTACTTCGACTCCTTTTCTTTATATATTTCATATTGTTCTTTTAAGTTGAAAGGCATTTCTTCATGCATGATAGAGATGAGATCAGTAACTTTTTGTTTTGGTGCTGCGTCAGCCTTTTTAATCGCATCTTTAATGTCTTCTTTTGCTTTTTCGATTACTTCATTTTCTTTTTCCTCGCTCCAAATCCCTTTGTTTTCAAGGAATTTACGGAAACGAACGAGTGGATCTTTCTTTTCCCACTCATTGTCAAGGTCAGATGTACGATAACGGGTCGGGTCATCACCAGCCATTGTATGTGGGCCATAACGGTACGTTAATGTTTCAATCAGTGTTGGTCCCTCACCATTAATTGCACGTACGCGGGCATCATGAGTCGCCGCATAAACTGCTAATGGATCCATACCATCCACTTGGATACCAGGGATACCCGCTGCAACTGCCTTTTGCGCAAGTGTCTTGGCAGCAGATTGTTTGTCAACAGGAGTTGATATCGCAAAACGGTTGTTTTGAACAATAAAGATAGCTGGAGCATTAAATGCACCCGCAAAGTTGATTCCTTCATAGAAATCCCCTTGTGAGGTTCCACCGTCTCCTGTATAGGTAATCGCAACTGCTTTCGCTCCACGTTTTTTCATTCCAAGCGCCACACCAGCAGTTTGAACGTACTGAGCGCCAATAATGATTTGTGGGATAGCAATATTGACTCCCTCAGGAATCTGTCCACCTTGAAGATGTCCTCTTGACCATAAAAACGCTTGGTATAAAGGCAAACCATGCCAAATAATTTGTGGTACATCACGGTAACCCGGTAAAATGAAATCCTCTTTTTCAAGGGCAAACTGTGAAGCTAATTGAGAAGCTTCTTGTCCTGCAGTCGGAGCATAGAAACCTAGTCTTCCTTGACGGTTTAAAGAAATTGAGCGTTGATCCAGAATTCTTGTATACACCATGCGGCGCATTAATTCCTGCAGTTGCTCGTCTGTTAGGTCAGGCATTGCTGACTCGTTTACAACTTCGCCTTCTTCATTAAGAATTTGAAGTGTTTGAAATTGATCTTCTACAGCCTGGAGTACTTTTTTCGCATCCAGCTGGGCGTTTTGAGTTTTAGAAGCCATTTTGGTCACCTCTTCCTTTCTATTCGGAGCATAATTTTAAAAATATAAATACACCTTGTTAGATTACCCCAAAAACAGTTGAATAAAAGCACCTTGAAAGCAGCCATTTATTTTTCTCACTGTTTTTCGGAAAAGCTTCTGATATTACATAGGACTATGATTCGCTTCATTCTATCAACATCTTATTCTGTATTACTATTTTATGTAACATCATTGATACAACTTTTTAACTCCTTAATGAGTGTACACCATTCATTTTTACCCGTCAAATACTAAGCATCATAATTTTTCAACATGAACATATTAATAATACTTAATCTCAACTTCCTATCTGTATTACTTTACTTCCAATACTGTTATATAGAATTTCACATTTTCGCTATTTGTTATAATATAGCAAAAATCGGCCGTTATCAGCCGATTTCAATAGGAAAAAAATTATTTATTCAATTTTAGTCCTGCTTTCTTATAAAATAACAGTTTCTTATCATTGTATTGTTCAGTAAGCTTATTAAAATTTTCATTTACCTCAAGAACCTTTTTATACGTTTCGTTTAGTTTAGTTACTTGTGCCTCGAGGTCTTCCATGGCGAGGTTTTTATTCTTAAACATCCCATACAATTCTTTATCACTTTTTAAAACTTCTGTATATTCTCTGTACAATTCTTCATGTGTCCGATACCTCTGCATCATGATATCATATAATTCATTTGTTAATTTCTTCAGTTCTGGATTATCCAGTTCATCCTTAATGTCAGCCACTTTCTTAAATTCCTGTTCAGATTCCTTTAGACTATCTGTTTCTTTTTCCATATGTTCTTTTCTTTTATCGGTCAAAGCAATTGCTTCGTCCGAAAGCTTGACTATCTGGTCATATTCTTTCATTCCAAGCCCGATAATCTGGTCATATTTTTGTTTTTCTTCCTTTTCCAATGTTACGAGCGGATCTTGCTGCTCTTCAAATACCTTTTCTTTGGAAACAACCTTCTCTAAAACATCATACATCTTTTCAACGGGTGTCGTTTTATTAACACATCCTGATAAAATTAAACAAATAGCTATCATAAAATATAAATATCGGCCTTTATTCTTACAAGACAATTTGCTACCCCCTAACTAATACCAACTATATCGATACTTGGATTATTTGACAATATCCTCAAGAAAAAAACGCGCAAAATATTTGAGGTATTCATCATTCATTATTAACATTTTATCCATTGTTTGATAGACTAATGGTTGCAAATAACTTTTTTGAACACAGGAGTGAAGGTTCATGATAACGATGGAGGATATCATTAGAGATGGCCATCCCACACTAAGAAAAGTGGCTGCAGAGGTCGCCATGCCGCCATCAGATGTGGATAAGCAAATTCTATCCAGCCTTTTAGAATACGTAATAAATAGCCAAAATAGCGAAGTCGCTGCCAAATATGGATTACGGCCAGGAATCGGGCTTGCAGCCCCGCAAATTAATGTTTCCAAACGGATGATTGCCGTTCATATCACTGACGAGAATGGAGCACTTTATAGCTATGCTTTATTTAACCCTAAAATTGTCAGCCATTCCGTTGAAAAGTCATATTTACAATCAGGTGAGGGCTGTCTTTCTGTTGATGAACCCTTTCCGGGTTATGTTCATAGACATGCTAGGGTTACTATCAAGGGGGTTAATCTAGAGGGCGAAGAAGTAAAGCTCCGCTTAAAAGGACTGACCGCTATTTGCTTTCAACATGAAATTGACCATTTAAACGGTATCATGTTTTATGATTACATTGATAAACATGATCCTTTTAAGACAATCGAAGGAGCAATAGCGATTGAACGATAAAAACACCGGCCGATAATCGGCCGGTGTTTCTTTATATGAGTTGTAATTCCTTTAAGCCATTCCAAATACCGTCGTTACCTACATCAGTTGTAATCAAATCAGCAAGCTTCTTAGCCTCAGGAACACCATTTCCCATTGAAACACCGGTCCCAACAGCCTTTAGCATTTCTAAATCATTTAAGCCATCCCCAAAGGCATAGACATCCTTTAAGTCGAAACCTAATCGTGCAATCATTTTTTTGATACCTTCTGCTTTCGAGCCGCCTTTTGGCAACACATCTACAGAATATGAATGCCACCTAATGTAATTAAAACCAGGGAAGTCCGCAAGATATTTTTCTTCCTCGCCCTCTTCACAAAAGAGCAAGGACTGATAAATATTTCGATTAACATAAAAAGAAATGTCTTTCTCTGGATGTGAAAAATTTAGGCTCCCCAAACTTTTTTCGATGAAAGGGTGATGCTGTACGCTTGCCTTCATTGTTTTTTCGTTCATAAAAACAATGGGATGATTGTTTGTTTCAGCACGCTGAAAAAGACTTTTTAGTTCAACTTCATTCAAAGGATTTTCGTAAACCACTTCATTTTCAAAGACAACGAATTGGCCATTAAAGCTTACATAGGAGTCAATTCCAAGTTCTTCGCGCAAGCCTTCAAACATAAATGGTGCTCTGCCTGTGGCAATGGCGACAAAGGTTCCGTTCTCCTTTAATAATTCGATTGCTTTTTTCGTGCTTGCCGGAAGAGTCTTTTCATGATCAAGCAGGGTACCATCTATATCAAAAAATACTATCTTTTTCATTCTTTATCAATTTCCTTTCCGCAAACCAACGCTGCCTTTCCATTTAAAAAGACTAACCCTTCGAATAATAAATGTCAATTTCTTAAATTGTCATCTATATTCCATGATTATCCATGAAATAATCAGCTATTACACCATATAATAATAGTAAAAAACCGCTCTTTTTATAAAATAATTCAATTATCTGCCATTGCTTGCTTTACATTGGACAAGGATCGTATAAAATAAGAAGTAAGGAGATGATCCACTATGTTAAAGAAGCTAAGGAAGAAGCTTTTAAAACAGTGGAATGATTTACTGCGAAAGAAATCCATTGCCTAATTTTTTAAGGGCCCTTCAAAATGAAGAAGGGCTCCTTCGTTATTGTTGTAAAACAGCGGCACTTTTTACATACTTTTCATACTAAGTCCTAGACTTTTATAGAAAATAAATGAAAAAGATGAAAATGTTTTATATAATAGAAAAAGTTATGACCAAAGTTAGGAGCGAAATGTCATGATATTTAAAGTATATTTTCAAACAAGCATTAAAGAAGTTCCAGTTAGAGAGAACACCAAATCTCTATTTATTGAGGGAGAATCGGTAAGAGATGTCCGCTCGAAAATTGCCGATCGCGGCTTTAATGTTGAATTTGTACAAGGAGTTAAAGGAGCATATTTAGAATATGAAAAACAAAATGAAGACTATAAAGTATTGGAGATTTGATAATTTATGAAATTTGTAAAAAATGATCAAACTGCAGTTTTTGCGCTTGGCGGTTTAGGTGAAATCGGCAAGAACACGTATGCAGTTCAGTTCCAGGATGAAATCATATTAATCGATGCCGGAATAAAGTTTCCGGAAGATGAACTTTTAGGTATTGATTATGTAATACCAGATTATACCTACCTTGTTAAAAATGAAGATAAAATTAAAGGGTTATTTGTGACCCACGGACATGAAGATCACATTGGCGGTATTCCCTATTTATTGCGTGAAGTCAATATTCCCATTTACGGCGGAAAGCTTGCCCTTGGATTAATCAAGAATAAACTGGAAGAACACGGTCTATTACGGAATGCTAAATTGATTGAAATAAAAGAAGATGATGTCATTAAATTCCGCAAAACATCGGTTACGTTTTTCCGAACAACCCACAGCATTCCGGATTCCTATGGAATTGTTGTGAAAACCCCTCCCGGACAAATCGTCCATACAGGGGATTTTAAATTTGATTTTACCCCTGTAGGTGAACCTGCCAATATCACAAAAATGGCGGAGATCGGTAAAGAAGGTGTATTGTGTTTACTTTCTGATAGTACAAATAGTGAAATTCCAGATTTTACAATGTCAGAACGCCGGGTTGGTGATAGTATCCACGATATATTCCGTAAAGTAGATGGACGAATCATCTTTGCTACTTTCGCTTCTAATATCCACAGATTACAGCAGGTCGTAGAGGCAGCAGTGGTCAACGGAAGAAAAGTAGCCGTTTTTGGCAGAAGCATGGAAGCAGCGATTAATATCGGCCTTGACTTAGGGTATATTAACGCACCAAAAGAAACGTTTATTGAAGCAAATCAAATTAATCGCATTCCTGCCGATAAAGTGACTATTCTTTGTACAGGCAGCCAGGGTGAACCGATGGCGGCACTTTCAAGAATTGCCAACGGAACACACAGACAAATTCAAATCATCCCTGGAGATACGGTTGTATTTTCATCATCACCTATTCCGGGGAACACAATAAGTGTCAGCAGAACGATTAATTTGCTGTATCGTGCTGGTGCAGAAGTCATTCACGGCAAATTAAGTAATGTCCATACATCCGGGCACGGCGGACAAGAAGAACAAAAATTAATGCTCCGGTTAATTAAACCGAAATTCTTTATGCCGATCCATGGTGAATATCGGATGCAGATTATGCATGCTAAACTTGCTGTCGATTGCGGTGTCGAAAACGAAAATTGCTTTATTATGGATAATGGTGAAGTGCTGGCACTTTCGGAAGATACGGCACAAGTGGCTGGAAAGATTCCATCCGGTTCTGTATATATCGATGGAAGCGGCGTAGGAGACATTGGAAATATTGTCTTACGCGACCGGAGAATTCTTTCAGAAGAAGGCTTGGTCGTTGTGGTTGTCAGTATCAATATGAAGGAATTTAAAATTGCTTCAGGTCCAGATCTTATTTCACGAGGATTTGTCTATATGAGAGAATCAGGCGATTTAATCAATGACGCCCAAAATCTAATTACAAAACACTTAAATAAGGTAATGGAGCGTAAGACAAGTCAATGGTCTGAAATCAAAAATGAAATTACCGATACATTAGCACCATTCCTTTACGAAAAAACAAAACGCAGACCGATGATTTTACCAATCATTATGGAAGTGTAAAAGAAAAAGCGGAAGCGCCTAACCAGGCGCTTCCGCTTTTCTTTTATTGTCTAGCTCCAGCGCCTAGCCCCTCGAGGTCACAAGCCAATCCGTCCAAAAGGTTAAAAAACAACCTTTCGGCCGGCTCGTCTTGTGCTTGTCGGGGCTGAGCAAGGCGCTTCCGCTTTTCTTTATTCTAAAACTTTTCTTTCGAATCGGGCTATATCATTATCGTTTCCGATTACTATTAATACATCATTGAGGTTAATCGTTTCTTTTGCTTGCGGGGAAACAATGATTTCTTCTCCCCTTTTAATCGCAACAATATTTAAACCATATTTCTTGCGAATATCCATCCCCATAATGGTATGACCGCTAAGTTTTTCGTTTGCAACTATTTCTACGATACTATGTTCATCAGAAAGTTCTAAATAGTCAACTACATTACCCGACGCCATGTTATGGGCAATTCGTTTACCCATATCTCGTTCCGGGTGCACGACCTGATCCGCACCAATTTTACGAAGCACTTTTTCATGATAATCATTTTGTGCCTTTGCGGTAACACGTTTCACCCCTAATTCTTTGAGAATGAGTGTAGTTAAGATACTTGATTGAATATCATCGCCAATTGCTACAATCACATGGTCAAAATTTCGAATTCCAAGACTTTTTAGGACATTCTCATCCGTTGTATCACCTACAACAGCGTGGGAAGCTATCATCGCAAATTCATTGACACGTTCTTCATTCACATCAATCCCCAGAACTTCCATTCCTTCATCGGTCAGCGTACGGCAGATACTCCCGCCAAATCGGCCAAGCCCAATGACAGCAAAACTTTTTTTCACAAATAACTCCCCCAGGAAGATAAATTATCTAATATGGTACCATTTTAGCATCCTTGTTCTATTTTTTATATAGTGAGATTTCACAGTTACTCCCGCCTATTTTGGTTTTTCCTTTTTTTATAGAAAAGCAAGACGAGGAAGCAAATAATTGCCAAAATTAATAAAATCGGCAGATTTCCAAGAAGAAAAACAACTAAACCAGAAATTCCGGCCAATAATATGTTTGTACTTTTCATAAATTGTTTTTTCGTTTTTTCCCATGTATTTAGTTTATCCTTGTCAATATTCGGAACGACAACCTTATTCTCGTAAAGGGCAATATGGACAGTCGAAAGCGATGTTTGATTTTCTAAAAATTTCATTTTCCCTTCGATGCTCTCAATTTCCTCTTGAACAGCCGCTAAATCAGCAGAAATTTTTAATAAGTCCTCTGTTTTGGCTGCACCTTTCATAAAGGTCAGAAGCCGTTCCTCGACGACCCTCTTTGATTTTAAACGTGATTCAAGGTCAACATATTCCTCAGTTACATCCTGCCCCGTAATGGTCCTTTGGAGAACCTCTGCAGCCTGCCCTTCTGCTTCATGCAAAAAGTCCTGAAAGTGCTTTTGTGGAATTCTAATTTTGATGCTGCCGCTAACCTGTTCTTTGCCTTCTTTTGTAACATTCGATTCGGCAATATAACCGCCATATTTTAGCGCACTATCTTCCAAATTTCGAACAGTTTGATTAAATTTTTTCACTCTCAGCTGTAAATCTGCTTGATAGATCACCATCTTGTTTGATACTGTTATTTTTCCCGTTTCCATTGTGGTTTTATTTTCTGTGGCTTTCTCTCCCGCGGATACCGAGTCATACTCGTTTGAACTGGACTTTGCTGAATCCATCGCTACATCATTCATCTTTCCGCTCTTTTCCTCACTACTCGCACTGCACCCAGCCAAAAAAACCAACAAGGCAATAAGATAAATTGGTACCCATTTTTTTAGTTTTTTCAACTCACGACACCCCTTTTTCTCTATTGTAAACCGTGCTAACATTCCTCTTTACTAATACCGACGATTAAACGGACACAAGGTTACAGAAAACAAAAGCTCCATCGAAAAAAAACAGCCAGAAGGCTGTTTTTACTCGGCATTTAACATTTGAAATTGTGTTTTCACTAATTGGAAATATTCACCTTTACTTTCCATTAACTCTTGATGGTTACCTTTTTCCATGATAGCTCCAGACCTAAGGACGATAATTTGTTCAGCCTCGCGTATTGTTGAAAGACGATGGGCTATGATGATGGCCGTTCGATCTTTTAATAATGTCTTTAACGCTGTTTGGATTTGCATTTCAGTTTCAGTATCAATACTTGCAGTTGCTTCATCCAAAATCAAGATTCTTGGGTTTGAAAGCATTGCCCTTGCAAAAGAAAGCAGCTGTCTTTCTCCGACAGATAAAATATTCCCGCGCTCTTCCACTTCTGTATGATACCCATTCGGTAATCCTTCGATAAAGTGGTGTGCCCCCACTGATTTAGCTGCCAGCACCACCTCCTCATCGGTCGCATCTGGTCGGCCAAAGCGAATATTTTCGATAATCGTTCCCGAAAAAATGAAGGTTTCCTGCAGGACCACACTTATTTGCTGTCTTAAGCTTTTTAAAGAAATATCCCGTAAATCATGACCATCAATCTTGATAGCACCAGCCGTTGGGTCATAGAAACGAGAAATGAGATTTGCAATCGTCGTTTTTCCAGAGCCTGTATGACCGACGAGGGCCGCTGTCTGTCCTGCTTTAATTTCTAGATCAATCCCTTTTAAGGCAATGCGGCTGTCATCATAGGAGAAAGCCACTTTATCAAAAAGAATATGGCCCTTAACCTCACCAATATCGTTTGCATATTCTTGTTCCGCAACAATCGGTTTTTCATCTAAAAATTCAAATATCCGTTCCGAGGAGGCCATCCCCATTAAAAGTTGATTATAAACCTGCCCCAGCCTTGAAATCGGCTCCCAAAACATCCCAAGATAAAAGGCGACGGAGACAAATACCCCAATGGTAATCGAGTCCGTTTGAATGAGATGGGCACCATACCAGATGAGCACGGCGGTACCAACAGCATTCGTTATTTCAACAAGCGGCCTAAACATAGCGTTCTTCTTTGACGCCACTCTCCAGCTTTCAAAGTTTTCGTGGTTAACCCCTTCAAAGTAGGCCATATTTTCTTGCTCTTGGGTGAAGGATTGTGTGATGCGAATTCCTTGAATACTTTCGTTTAAATGCGAATTTAATTTTGATTGCTTTAAGCGCACCATTTGCCAAGAGCGCCGAATATTGCGCCTTAAACTAGTTGAAATAAAGAACATAATTGGGAGCATAATCATAATCGCAATGGTAAGCGATGGACTTAAAGAGAATAAAACCGCCATAACTCCAATAAGCAATAAAGAATCCATCAATGAATTGATTACACCATTTGTGAACAATTCCTGTAACGAATTAATGTCATTCATGATCCGTACCAGGATTGAACCAGCTGAACGTTGATCGAAAAAGCGATGAGAAAGATTTTGCACATGGGTAAACAGGTGCTTTCTGATATCGTAAATCACGCCTTGACCAAGTTCATTCATCCAGCGGATTCTATAAATATTTGCCAGATAGGAGATGAAATATAATAAGCCAATAATCGTAACAAGCATAACCAACATCTTTTGATCCTTGTTAACGATTGCCTTATCAAGGGTATAGACCCCGATTAAAATCGGGATGACCAGCCTTACCGCGGTTGTGATGATAACCATTAAGATGGATCTCGGCAATAACTTTTTCTGATAAGGCTTTAAATAACTGAACAGTCTCGACATTTGTACCCAGTTAAAGGGCTTATCAATGACTTGATCTGTTGAATAGTGGAATCGTTTTAACGCATTCGCATGAGCCTTTTTTCCGTTCATGTACAGCCCCCCTTAACCAGTCTGTGATGATAGAATTGCTTGTTGGTCTTGATATTGAATTGAATAGATTCGTTGATAAGGACCGCTGTTTCTGATTAATTTATCGTGGGTTCCCCGTTCGACAATCCTGCCATCCTCAAGAACCAGAATTTCATCCGCATGCTTTAGTGAGGAAATACGGTGGGCGATAATAAAGGTGGTCCGTCCTTTCATTACCTCCTTTAACGCCCTCTGGATGTTTAATTCAGTTTCCATATCAACAGCGCTAGTGGCATCATCCAATATTAAAATACTGGGATCGACGCAAATAGCCCTGGCAATAGCAATTCTTTGCTTCTGACCGCCCGATAAGCCCATACCCCGATCACCAAGAACCGTTTCATAGCCCTTCGGCAATTCCATGATAAAATCGTGTGCCTGGGCACGTTTCGCAGCGGCAATGATTTGTTCCATGGTCGCCTCCGGCCGTCCGTATGAGATGTTTTCTTTAATTGTCGTTGAAAATAAGAAAGACTCTTGTAATACAAAGCCAATGCTGCTCCGTAAAGAACGGAGTGAATATCGGTTCACTTGTTTCCCATCAATAAAGATTTCACCACTACTTTGTTCATAGAATCGCGTCATTAATTGGGTGATACTTGTTTTACCTGAACCAGTTGAGCCGATTAAGCCGATGACTTCCCCAGGTAAAGCTTTAAAGGAAATGTCAAAGAGCGCCTCATGTAAATCCTTTTCATATCTGAGCGTCACCTGTTTAAATTCCACTTCACCGTTAAGACGCTCCGTTTTAATGGAAGCCTGTAAATCCTCAATTTCATTATCGGCTTCCAATACCTCTAATAATCGTTCACCTGATGCCTTTGCCTGTGAGAATAGATTAATGACGAAGCCTAGGTTTACGATTGGCCAAATGATATACCAAACCAAGCTATAAAAGGCGACAAGCTCCCCGGGCTTTAATGAACCTTTCATAACCAGATTGCCGCCATAGGCCAACAGTAACACGACACTGATATTCCCTAACAGCTCCATTAAAGGAAAATACTTGGCCCATATAGTGGAAGTAAAAATATTTTGCTCCTTGTAGTCTCCATTTGAATGATTAAATTTGCCAATTTCGTGGTTTTCCCTTGATAATGATTTCACCGTGTTAATACCGCTGATACTCTCCTGTACCTTCGTATTTAAGCGGCCAAACGATTGACGGATACCCCTAAAGGCGGGATGGACAGCGCGGTCAAATTTATATACGACAATTGCTAAGAATGGCAATGTCAGGAGGGTCACAATAGTTAATGAAGCCGAATAATAAACCATGACAGTAATGCTAATCGCAATCAGCAGCAAAAACCTTAATAATTCCGAAAAACCAAAGGATAGAAAAAAGCGAAACCCTTCCACATCCGCTGTTAATCGCGACATTAAGTCACCCGTTTTTGCATTATCATAATACTTGAAGGGCAAATACTGCAGTTTTTCATATAAGGAGTTCCGCATTTTATAAACAGAGGTAATGCCAAATAAATCTCCCGTATACTGGTTAATATAGGTGGCTGCCCCCTTAACAGCCATCAACGCAATGAATCCGATTGTCAAATACGGAATCCAATTGTATTTTCCCTTCATCACCACTTCGTCTATGGTGAGCTGCAGGATCATTGGATAGACAACTGTTATCGCCGTTACCAATAATAGAAAGATCATCGAGCAAATAAAATATTTCTTAAAAGGCCAGTAGTAAGGCTTTAGTTTTTTGAATATTTCCACTTCATATTCCCCTTTCCTTACTATTTAAAATTTTTAGAATTAACACGCATTACTTAATATATCGGTTTTCGAAATATTTTTCTACCCTTTTTCCTTTATTTATTGAAAAAAAAAACTGCCCGTTGGCAGCAACGAGCAGTCTATCTTTTATCATGCCTATTCTGTTTTTTCTACCTCATCTAAAACTCGATTGACCCGTTTCTCGAGCATCTTCATCCCGCTTCCGCCGGCTTGGAAATGGCGGAGCTTTCCTTCACGATCAAATACATAGTAGGCAGGCACATATTGATTTTCAAAGGCTTCCGTTAATTTATGATCGCTGTCGACAAAAATCGGCTGACTGATTCCATGTTCAGCAGCTGTTTGCTTAATTTCTTCCAAGTTCAAATCGTTTTCAGAGCGCGGCATATGAACAGCAACAACATTTAATTTATCCTTGAAATTATCACGGAATTGATTGACCTGTGGCATCGCCTCTTTACATAAGTGACAGCTAATCGACCAAAAATGAATTAGGGTTGGTTTGTCGCCGATTAACTCCTCTCTAGTCACTTCGCCGTTCAGCCATTCCGTTGCATCGATTAATTCTGGCATTGGTTCACGCAATTTCATTTTAAAACCCCCTATTTTAAAAAAGACCTAACACTAAAAGGTTAGGTCTATCTCTTTGTTAATAAAGAATTACACGTTCAATGTTGCTTGTCCAGGCTTCCAGTTTGCAGGGCAAAGACCGCCAGTTTGTAATGCTTGAAGTACACGTAATGTTTCATCAACGTCACGGCCAATATTATTGTGGTTAACAACAGAATACATCATTTCACCTTCTGGGTTGATGATGAATAGGCCTCGCAGGGCAATACCTTCTTCTTCAATTAGCACGCCATAGTCACGAGCGACAACATGGTTTGTATCAGCAGCTAATGGGTAGTTTAAATCACCAAGTCCGTTTTCCTTGCGGTCTGTTTTGATCCAAGCAAGGTGTGTGTGAATCGTGTCAGTTGATGCACCAATTACAACTGCATCTAAATCGTCAAATTCTTCAAAACGGTCAGACATGGCAGTTATTTCAGTTGGACATACAAATGTAAAGTCCATTGGATAGAAGAACAATACTGTCCATTTATCATTTTTCATGTTTTCTTCAAGACTAACTTTTTTGAATTCTTTGTTTGGCATAACCGCGTCCATTTCAAAGCGCGGTGCTTGTTTACCTACCATACGTTCAGGCATTACGAATCCCTCCAGATAATTATTTAAATGAGTTTGACATTGTCCCTTCATAAGTTTTGCCTATTTAACTTAAGAATAAACGACAATATGTAACAATCTTCGGTTAATTCTCTATCATTTTAGCATAATTAACCAACAGAACAAAATAAAACGCCTTACTTACGCTTGATTCCCTTTAAATGAAATATAGCTTGTCATTACTTTTACAGCCACATCAATCGCGGCTTCATTTGGAGTTAATTTAGCATGATGCAGCCCGAATGGTGATTCAACACCAAGCCAAAACATCAGTCCGGGAATTTCCTTAAGCATATAACCAAAATCTTCTCCGGTCATCGCTTCCCTGCATTCAATTACCTTAACATCTGTCCCCTGCTGCAAATAATTGATAAAATCTTTTGTAATTGATTCTGTGTTAAATACTTGGTGGTACATCGAACCATAGTCGATGACAGCTTCACATTCATAACCAGTCTCGATACCTTTAACTAATGCTTCAATCCGGTGCTTAACCTTACCCATTGATTCGGGTGATAATGTCCGAATCGTTCCTTCCAGCCTGGCTTTTTCAGCGATAATATTTTGGACTGTGCCCCCGGTAATTTTCCCGATGGTAATCACCGCGCTATCTAATGGGTCGACATTCCTTGAAATAACGGTTTGGAGCTGATTAACGAGCGAGCAGGCAGCAATCACCATATCATTCGTTTGGTGCGGGTAAGCGGCATGCCCTCCCTTGCCTTTCAGATCAATGAACAATTCAGATGTGTTAGCAAATAATAAACCTTCTTTTACAGCTATAGTTCCCACAGGATACTCCGGGGCAATATGGAGGGCGAAAATCATATCCGGCATCCATTCCCGCATTTCAGCCGATTCCAACATAGCTTCCGCTCCGCCTGGTCCTTCCTCAGCAGGCTGGAAAACAAAGACAACATCGTCAACGATAGGATTTTCCACAAAAAAGGTCAAGACCCCAAGAGCAATGCTCATGTGAAAATCATGGCCGCAGGCATGCATCCTTGCCTCATGTACAGACGAAAAAGGCAATCCGGTTTGTTCACTAATTGGCAGTCCATCTATATCTGTCCTGTAGCCAATCGTTTTTCTTGGATTTAGACCAGAAACCTTAACCAGCAAGCCTGTCTTCCATTTTTTAATCGAAATCCGCTGTTGCGGTAATGATTTTAAGTAAGACAATAAGTAGGCTTGTGTCTTAAATTCTTGAAATCCGATTTCGGGAATTTGGTGAAGGTCACGGCGAATTTTGATCAAAGGGTTCATCTTTACCCTCCCTTTCTATAAAAGAAGCGTGGAAATACCTCCACGCTTTTGCTCACTAGCTTATAATTGTCTAAGTTCCTGCATAATTTCTGTTTTTGACTTTGTTTTTTCGTCGATATCTTTAATTTTTCTAGCAGGAGTTCCTGCAACGACTGTATATGGCTCTACGTCTTTTGTAACAACTGCCCCTGCAGCAACAACAGAACCGGTTCCTACCCTTACTCCTTCAAGAACGACCGCGTTGGCACCAATTAGGACGTCATCTTCAATGATTACTGGCTGTGCGGATGGCGGTTCAATTACGCCTGCTAAAACGGTTCCTGCACCGATATGGCAATTCTTACCGACTGTAGCTCTGCCGCCGAGGACAGCGCCCATATCAATCATTGTTTTCTCACCGATCACTGCACCAATATTGATCACAGCGCCCATCATAATGACGGCATTGTCACCGATTTCTACTTGATCACGGATAGTCACGCCTGGCTCAATCCGGGCATTAATATGTTTAGTATCTAATAATGGAATTGCTGAATTTCGGCGGTCATTTTCAACAACAAAATCTTCAATCTTTGACTTATTAGCTTCTAACGCCGCATTAATTTCAGACCATTCGCCAAAGACAACACCCGTATTTCCATTAATAAAGGCTTTGGCACTGCTTCCAAAGTCAATTCCTTCTAGCTCGCCTTTTAAATAAACCTTCACTGGTGTAGACTTTTTACTATTTTGAATAAAAGAAATAATTTCATTTGCATCCATCATTTTCATTAGATTTGTCCCCCTATAAATATGTACTAGAAAATACTTTAACAAACAAAAGAGCTGAAAACAAGAAAAACAGCACTAGCTATCTGAAGATTCGGCGATATGTTCCTTGATTAATTCCACAAATGCCTGAACCTGCTTTAATTGAAAGGCAGATTCATATCCCAACAGCCATGTATCACGTTTTAGCGGTTCGTTATTCTCATCCACAAGCGGTATTTTAAAAATATCCCTTTCCGTTTTGGTTAAAGTTATCGCAGGTAAAATAGCATACCCAATTCCATTAAAGGCCATCTGTTTACACGTCTCAATTTGATCAACTACAACCGTTCTCTTTGGTGATGTTTTAAAGTTCCGCATCCACCAATCCTGAATCTCCTGGTAATATGTCGAATCACTCTTAAATTGAATAAAAGGACGGTCAGTATTCAAAACCTCTTCAGGCTTGGTGATTTCCCGGTCGACTAAATAAAGCGGGTCATGAAAGAGATGCACCTTTACGCCTTTCCAGTCAGGGGTTCCACGAATAATTCCGATATGGACCTGGTCATCGTATAAGCATTTAAGAATTTCGCTGCTCCACCCCGTCACAAGAGAAATTTTCGCCTGCGGATATTTATCAATAAACTTCTTGAGGACCTGTGGAAGCCAATTCTGACCAACAATAGAAGCTACCGCAATTTTTAAGGTGCCTGACACCCCGGATTGCAGGGAATAAATGGTTTCATGAACCTTCTCCTGTTTTTTTAGGACGTCGTCCACAAATTCAATTACATGTTCACCTGCAGGGGTAAGTGCCAGACCTTTTTGCGAGCGGATAAATAGCTTTGTACCCCATTCTTTTTCGATAGTTTGTAAGCGCTGAGACAGGGCTGGCTGTGAGACAAACAGCCGTTCCGAGGCTTTGCGCATATTCATTTCCTGGGCTAAAACGGATAATAATTGAAATTCTGATAACGAAGACAAGGGAAACCTCCTTCAAAAAGCCGTTTCTTATCTTGTTAAATAAATACAGCTCCCTTTTCGGGAGCTAAAGTCTTTTACTATTTTTTAAACCTTTTTACAATTTTATTTAATTGATTTAATACTGTGCTCCTCGGCAAAATTCCTGCAAAAAATCCATCTTCAGTTTCTACACAAAGGAACGGTTGGCTAACAAGTAATTCTAGACATGTAGTAATTGAAGCTGAAATTTTTATTCGTGGAATCGACCCTTTCATAACCTCTTCCACTCGCTTGTTTTCAAGCTGTTCAAATTCAATTCTTTCAAGACCTAGTATAGAATCCATGATAATAGGCGTACTAATTAACCCGTGCAGCTTGTATTGTGGATCTAAGACGGGAATTGCTGTATATCCGCTTTTCGTTAGCACTAATAAGGCATGCTCAAGACTGTTTCCAATTTGTACATGTGCAACCCGCTCTGATGGTATCATTAATTCTTTTATCGTTAATTCCAAAAATTCTCCACTGGGAAGACTGATCATCGCCGAAAACTCCCTAATATTTGTTTTCCTTCAGACATATTCTAACATAGTTTTCTGGGAGCTGGGGTAAATTTCACACCTCTTTAGTTAAAAAGAAAGGAACCCATAAGGTTCCTATTGAATCAAGTCAAAAATTTCGATGGTAATCATATCAATATTATCAAATTGATATTTTTTAGGCTTTTCCTTCTCATTGTATATTTCTAATTCAAATGTTTCTGTTTTCGGATGAAATGTTACTTGACACTTTCTTTCTCCATTTACCTCGAAATAGCGTTGTGCCGGCTCACCACTATTTGATTGTTCCTGCAGGTTTTTTAATCTTGTTAATATGCCTTGAAGCTGTGACATAGACTTTTCCTCCTTTTAAACACAAACAAACTATCTATATTTATGTTTCTCATTTGGCATGTTTCTATCCTAATGGATTCTTTTTTAGAATTTTACATTGGATTTTTTTATGCCAATATTAAAAGAATAAAATAACACTCCCCATTTGTCCAAGTAAAAATGAAAAAATTAGCTTTTTTTTCTTAAAAGATCATAAAAAATAGGCCTCAGAAGTCATTAGGCCTATTTTTAAAAAAGTTATTACCCCAACTCTACAGTAATTGGTCGTGTTCGAATAAATACTGATAGCTTAAATCGATAAATAAATATTCATTACCGTTCATTGGAAATGAAAAAGTTCGGATTGTCTCTCCCGTTTCAATATCACAATACAAATCAGACAGGATTCCCTTTTGTTCGTGACGCATTTTGATGATATTTTCCAAAAAATAAGGACGCCAGCTCCAATTTTTATTCAAATATTCAGACTGAGTGATCCAGCCATTTTTAGACTTAAAAATATTGGCTGACTTTTGAAATCCATCCCCGTCGCAAACATACATGCGAAAAGCAATTTGATCCATTTCCTTTATTAAAATGAGAAATAATTCTTCGTAGCCGCCCTTTTTATTTTTGACAACCATTTCCTGAACACTAGCATGAAAATATTCTGTTGTAGTAAAGACAGCCTCTAATTTTCTCTTTTCATAGGAAATAAAGTCATGAAATTTTTCTTTTAAGCGATGTCTTAACAGATCCCGATCAACGAACTCACTAGAAGGAGGATGTAAGTAAAAGCCCTGATAATAGCGGCCGCCGTTTTTCCACGCAAACTGAAGCTGATAACTCATTTCAATATTTTCAAACAAAAGCGCCGCCCCAATTTTCCTTGCCAAAAGTGACAAAGAAAATAGGACATCATTAAAATTAATACCGGTTGCCGTGGATTTCAATGCCTGAAGATTAATTTTCAAAATATCAGGTTCGAGCTGTCCGATTCGTTCAAAATAGAGACTTTCGTTATTAATACCTGCTATGGCAATTTTAATACCATACGTCCGGTAATATTGCAGCAGATGATCAAATTGATCTAAATCACCTTCGTAGTTCCGGTCGGAAATTTCAAGAACAATCCGTTTTAAACTCAATCCTCTTTTTTCAAATGCTAGAAGCTCCTGTAAAAATGGTTCGCCGTTCCGATACATTAATAACTCGGCATTTCGATTTAAAAATATAGTAATTTCCTCATCGAGCTCAAGGGCTTTTTCCAGAGCCTTATTAACTAACAGTAAATCCACTTCAAACTTGTATTCATCAGGAATTTGGTCATCCTGAAAAAAGGGACCCAAGCTTATAATATTGCCTTCTGATTGATACCTTCCCAGTACCTCATAGGCAATCACACGTTGTTCATCGGCACTAAAAATCGGTTGAAAATACGGAAAACAATTTTCAAGATCCGATAGGATTTCCAATGCATCCATCCAAGTACCTCCAAAAATTTTATTCTCTTTATACGATACGCTTCAATCTGGCTTCTCGTTCTTTTCCAAAAGGATACCATTATAGCTGAAAGGATACAATCACATACTAGCCCAAATATTATTGGGCTATTTTTTAGCATGTTTTTAATTTTTTCGAATAATAAACTATTAGTGAACTTTTCTCTTGCAATATAGTCTGTTTTTAACGAAAATACTTATGGATTCTTTTATTTTATAGATAGAAAAAAGATAAGGCTGGGGAAAAAAATGGCAAATAAACTGACGAGGAGAACGTTTCTGAAAAGAACATTTGGATCCTTTCTTACTGTTCTCGGATTGGGTTCGGGGGGCTACCTTTATGCCAATCGAATTGAGCCCACACTACTCGATATAAAGGAGCAGCAAATCAAACATCCATTAATCCCTAAAAGCTTTGATGGAATGAAAATAGTTCAATTTAGCGATACCCATCTAGGGTTTCAATACAATCTTACCCAATTCAAAAAGTTAATTAATAAAATCAATAAGCTTCAACCTGATATGATTTTATTTACTGGTGATTTAATGGACGAGCCGAATAAATATAGGGAAATGAATCAATTGGTACCAATGTTGGAACAATTACATGCCCCGCACGGTAAATTCTGCATTTTTGGCAACCATGACCATGGAGGCTACGGTTCCGAAATCTACCGAAATATTATGGAAACCACGAATTTTACTGTTCTTCTGAATGAATCGACAGCAATAAAACGAAAGGACGGCGGCAGCATCTACCTGCTGGGAATTGATGATGCGATGTTAGGAAACCCTGATTTGCCTTTGGCACTGAAAAATGTCCCTGAAAATCGATTTACCATTTTATTATCACATGCCCCTGACCTTGCAGATGATGCTGCCAATTATCCAATCCACTGGCAAATCAGCGGACATAGTCACGGCGGACAGGTTAAAATTCCTTTTATCGGAGCACTTGTCAAGCCGCCATTTGCAAAAAATTATCCAGAAGGGCTTTTTACGATTGGGGTTAACGACCAATTAACCCTTTATGTAAACAGAGGCATTGGCACAACCCGGCTTCCGTTTCGCTTTATGGCTGTACCGGAATTAACTATCTTTACCTTAAAGTCTGGTTAAAAAAATCCTTATCTACTGTTGATAAGGATTTTTTATATTTATAAATGCCGTTATTGCTTTAGCATATTTTTCGCCAAAAATTGCTGTTCTATTTCATCGGCCGGAAGCGGTTTAGAATAATAAAACCCCTGAATTTTATAACACTGGGCCTTGGAAAGGAACTCTACTTGTTTCAGATTCTCGACGCCTTCAGCGACTACTTCTAGCCCGAGGCTTTTTCCCAAGTGGATGATTGTCGATGTAATCGCCGCATCCTTTTCATCAACAAGGATATCCCTAATAAAGGACTGATCAATTTTTAGGATATCAATTGGAAACCGCTTAATATAATTTAAGGATGAGTATCCCGTCCCAAAATCGTCTACAGAAATTGAAATACCCAGTTCCTTCACTTTCCTTAGGATTGGAATCGTTTCCTTCGTATCATTCATGGCACTTTCTGTAATTTCAATTCCTAAAGATGAGGCTTGAATAGTATATTTTTTAATCATCGACTGTATAAACTGAACAAGGTTTGGATGCTGGAATTGCTTGGGTGAAATATTAATAGCAACATGGATATCATTATACCCCAATGCATTCCAGGTTTTTATTTGCCTGCACGCATTTTCAATAACCCAATAGCCAATTGAAATAATCAGTCCTGTATCTTCAGCCAAAGGAATGAAATTACTAGGTGAAATATCGCCGAACTCCCTGTCCTTCCAGCGAAGGAGGGCTTCAAAGTTTTTCACCTCTCCGGTTGCAGTGTTTACTTGGGGCTGATAATATAAGCTAAGTTCAGATTTATCAATTGCCTTCCTTAAATGTGTCTCTAGTGTAACAACATTGGTAAAGACAGAATTCATCTCTGTCCGGTAAAATTGATAATGTGCCTTCCCTCTTTCCTTCACACGATAAAGCGCCTCATCTGCATTCTTGATTAGCATTTCAGCATCCTTGCCATCGTTTGGATACATACTAATCCCGATACTTGGTGAAATAAAATATTCTTGGGAATTTAAATAAAAGGATTGTGAAAAGGCCGAAAATACCTTTCGTACAATTATATCGGCCTTCTTGCGTCCGCTATGTAAAAGTAAAATATTGAACTCATCTCCACCAACACGATAAACATAGCAACGCTCATTTTGAAACCGCAATAATCGTTCTGCAACCCGTTTTAATATTTGGTCGCCTGCTAAATGCCCAAGTGTATCATTTAAATATTTAAACCGATCCAAATCAATGGTGATTAAAGCAAACTCGTTTGTTTTGGAAGATGGAGAAAAAATATGTTCATTTAAATGTTCATGAAGAGCTCTTCTATTAAGCAATCCCGTTAACTGGTCATGAAAAGCCATAAATTTAATCATTTCCATATTTTTAGCCTGGTCTGATAAATCCTTTAATATGACATATAGCCCGCTTATTTCTTCATGGACCACAATGGGCACCGTCTTAATATGGACGATTAGCTGAGCCCCCTTGCGATGCATGATTTTGCAATCCAGTGACTCTAGTGCATATCCGAAACAAGTCTTTTCTAATAAAGTTTTAAATTTTTCTAAATCTTGGTCAATAATCCAATCATAAATGTTTCGATTGGTCATTTGTTTTTCCGAATATCCAGTCAGCAAAGTTGCTGCAGGATTAGCTTCGAGAATTTTCCCTTCAGGGCTAATCCTAAATATCGCGTCTAAGTTGTTATTAACAATAGAACGATATTTTTGTTCGCTTTCTATGATTTTATTTTTTTCAATTGACCATTGGGTAATATCCCTCGTAATAGCGACGATGTAACTAATCGATTTTTCATCGTTATATACTGGGGTTAAAATGGTTTCCCCGTAAATTTTCCTTCCTCCATCAACAAAGAATTGATCTTCAAACAAGAAAATTTCTTTTTTCCTTAATAATTTCTCATAGTTTTTCTGTAGAGATTGGGCAATTTCCATCGGAAGAACCTCTTGCAGGGTTTTTCCCAGTGCATCAATTGAGAGTTTTGCTTTCTGCATCCCTGATTCATTGACAAACAAATAACGAAATTTTGGTCCCTTTTCCACCTTCATAACAAAAACCATGTCTTGAACATGTTGAAAAATAATATCAAACATGATTTTCTGAATGAGATTACTTGTATTTTCTAATTCTAATTCGTTGGCTAATAATCTATTTAAATATTCCATATCATCATCCTTCAAAAGAAAAAGTTCCCTGTTTTTACAATAATGTTTTTACATTCTAGTATTTCTATTTTACAATGAAATTACCTGAAAGAAAGTAATTTATTGAAAATAAGGATTATTTCACTAAAGTTTTATATTCTTTCATAGTATGGAATGGATTTAGTAATCCTAATACTACCTTGATTATATTTCAATACAAAAAAAATCAACTAGTCTTTTCAGAAAATAAAATCCTTTGTTGTATTTCTATTTTCCTGAAATAAAGGTATAATATAATTGCTTTAAAAGATAGAAAGGAGAACATATTTTGAATCCCGATCAGAAATACCCCCTTAAAAGTGTAAACCTAACCATCGAAAACCTCGCTCAAGCAGTTTTTATTGTGAATCGCCATGCAAAAACAGCACCAAACCCCAAATTTTTGTACAAATTAAAACAAGAATCATTAAAAAAATTGATTGAAGAAGGTAAAGCAAAAAAGGTAGGTCTTCATTTTTCTGAGAATCCAAGAAATAGTCAACAGCAATCAGATGTACTTGTTGAATGTGGAAAATATACCTTTCATATTCCTCCAACTAAAACGGACTTTCATGAGCTCCCCCACCTTGGTAAATTGGACGGCCATGTAAGAAACCCAAAAGCAACCCTTTCACTAAATACAGCGAAAGCATTATTACAAACCTATACTGGTATCTCAGATTTCGAACAGCCGCCTTCAAATCCGCGAAAAAACCAGCAGCCCTACCAAAAACCGATTTTCAAAAAATTAGGCGAAAGATATTCCTAAAAAATGCAAAAAAGCCAGGATGCACCTGGCTTTTTGTTCGTTAATTATCTTCGACAACGACTGTTCCGGCAATTAAATCATGTAATGATTGTTTCTTTTCGGTAAAAGCAGCCATGATATAGCCAATATAAAATATTCCCGATAAAAAACTCATTGCCAGTAGCCGTCCAAATGCGCGCCAAAAAGAAATTCGGTTCCCTTGCAGGTCTGTTACTTTCAACTTTAATAGTTTTTTCCCAACTGTTGCCTGCCATTTTGATGCGTGCATGCCCGCATAATAGACGGTGCTGACAACCACTCCTATTAGAACCATCAGCAGGGTCAATAATAGTAACGAGATTGCTTGCTGATTGGTAATATCTCCGTTTTCCACCGCTGCCGGATCCGTAAATACATCCATTGTGCCTAACCCAAAAACCATAATCACAATCATAAGGATAGTTAGTGGGATTGAAATAATGACTGAGTCTAGCAAATAGGCCGCAAAACGCATCCAAAATCCTCCGTACTTCACTTGCTTTGCTGGCTGTTTTTCTAAAGAATAGGGTTCCATTGAATTCCTCCAAGATAATCATATTGAAAATTCCAATGTAAGTATATCATTAGAAGCGGCTTATTTATTCTTTTATTAAAATATTTAATAAATGATGTGATAATTTCTGTTAATCGTTGCTAGAAATGTAGAACCTTTAGTGGTAAATAGTCTATAATCAATATATTCTACATCTAGATTATTCCTGGTACGGAAGGATGAACACTATTGGAGCATTTGATTAATCAGCGCGTAAAAAATATCGAAATCTCAGGAATTAGGAAATTTTTTAATCTGGTTTCCCATATGGATGACTTGATTTCCTTTACCATAGGGCAGCCTGATTTCCCAACCCCGGAGCATGTAAAAATGGCGGGAATTGAGGCAATTAAGAAGGACTTTACCTCCTATACCCATAATGCCGGTACAATTGAATTAAGGAAGGCAGCCTGTGATTTTGTTGAAAAAAAATATGATTTACACTATAAACCTGAATCAGAAGTGATTGTGACCATGGGGGCAAGCGAAGCAATTGATATTGCCTTTCGTACGATTTTATCAGAGGGGGCAGAAGTCATCCTGCCCGGACCGATTTATCCTGGATATGAACCGATTATCCGGATGATGGGCGCCGTCCCAGTCCATGTTGATACACAAGAAAATCATTTTCGCTTTACTTTAGAGTTGATAAAACCATATATCACTGACAAAACCCGCTGTATTGTCCTTCCATACCCATCGAATCCGACTGGAGTAAGTCTCTCTGAAGAAGAACTGAGAGAAATGGCCGCGTTTTTTAGGGAAAAGGATATTTTTATCTTAGCCGATGAAATCTACAGCGAGCTTACCTTTGACCAGCCCCATAAATCAATCGCGAGCTTTATTAAAGAAAAGACAATTGTAATTAACGGGTTATCCAAGTCCCATTCCATGACAGGCTGGAGAATTGGTTTTTTATTTGCGCCGGAAAACATTACTAGGCACATTTTAAAGGTTCACCAATACAATGTGTCCTGTGCCAATTCCATTGCCCAAAAGGCAGCATATGAGGCGTTAACGACAGGAATGGATGACGCTATTACTATGAGAAAGGAATATCTGGCCAGAAGAGAATATGTTTATCGACGGTTAATTTCAATGGGATTAGCAGTCGTCAAACCTGATGGGGCGTTTTATTTCTTTATTAAAATTCCAGATTTCATTCCTTTAAACAGTTTTGACTTTGCCCTTCTGCTTGTGAAGAAATCAAAGGTAGCGGTTGTTCCAGGCAGTGCATTTTCCGATTATGGCGAAGGCTATTTTCGTTTATCCTTTGCCTGTTCCATGGAAACATTAAAGCTCGGCCTAGATCGGATTGAGCAGTTTTTACAAGATGAGAAAAAGATAACCCTCACTTAAAAAGTGAGGGTTATCTTTATTGCCCTTTATATTTTCCATCATTTTTTGATGCCTTTTCCTTTTTAGCCTTTACCTTATGAAGTTGATTGGCGGCGGCCGATCCCATTTCATGGGCAAACTCTTCATTTAAAACAGCAGAATCAAAACCCTTTTTATTCTTTTGTTTTGCATCATTCTTCTTTGTCCGTTTTGCCATTAACCATTCCTCCTATTTTCAAGATTCCATCATAGTTTCTTGAAGGCAGGCGGAAATTATTCATTCTCAATTTAGTATTTCCAATATTTATAAAGGGCTTGGGTGCCGCTGTTTTCTTCCCCTCGTTCAACTAATTGATCATAAAGCGACTTTGCCAATGCTAACCCGGGAACCTCCATATCCATTTGTTCAGCCTCATCTAAGGCAATTTTCATATCCTTAATAAAATGCTTTATGTAGAAGCCCGGTTCAAAATTCCCATGGAGCATCCTTGGAGCGAGATTGTTTAATGACCAGCTTCCGGCTGCTCCCGTTGTAATACTTTTCAAGACATTTTCCGGATTTAGCCCTGCTTTTTCGGCATAAATGATGGCTTCACAGACACCGATCATGTTGGAGGCAATCGCGATTTGATTAGACATTTTCGTATGTTGCCCTGCTCCCGGCGCACCTTGATAAACGATATTTGTTCCTAGCAACTCAAGTAGACGATGAACCGCTGCAAAGGCAGCTTCTTCGCCGCCTACCATGATGGAGAGCTTTGCTTCTCTCGCCCCCACGTCTCCTCCAGAAACCGGCGCATCAATCGCTTGAATTCCTCTCTTTTTGGCCTGTTCGTAGATTTTTACAGCGAGTGATGGCGCAGAGGTGGTCATATCAATTAAATAACTCCCCTCACTCCCATTTTGAATTAACCCGTTTTCACCTAAATAGATTTCTTCTACATCCTTCGGGTAACCGACCATCGTAAAAATAACCGAAGCCTTTTTCGCCACTTCCTTTGGCGTTTCTACCCATTCGGCACCTTTATCCAACAATTCTGCTGCTTTTTCTTTTGTTCGTGAATAAACAACTAAAGGATAGCCGGCATTTAGCAAATGCCCCGCCATACTTTTCCCCATCACACCAATTCCAATAAAGCCAATTACCGCATTTTCTGGAGTAAACAATTGAATCTATCCCCTCATTGGTATTTTCTTTTATTTTAGCACTATCATTTTTTTTTAGGAATAGAAAAAGCCGAAACGTCCCAGTCGTTCCGGCTTTCGTGCTCCATCTCCAAATTTATGCACATTTTAATCTTGCCCAAAATATTCAAAGATAAACCGTAATTATAGTTCGGATGAAAAGTTTGTTAAAAAGACACGGCCAAATACTTCCTCATTATTAAACACTTCGATAGAAACGGCCTGATCTTGCTCAATCATGCTTTTGAGCTCATCAATATGTAAATCTTCCTTTAAGGGGATGGGGTCCATAAAAATATATTTCTCGCTTTTTCCTTTTACTTCTAAATATTCACCGTTCAATACTTGGTCCTCGCCATAGACAATTTCCCGTTTCCCAATTGCCGCAGCAAGCCTATCATCGTGGATGCTGACTTTCACTTTATATAATTGATCCCCATCAAGGATTTCATTGTTAATGCGAAAGCGGAATTGGAGCTCATTATTTTTTGTGAGCAGGGCATCTGCATAACGATTAACAATTAATTCATTAGAAAATAGCATTCCACATCCGCTCAGAAAGAAGAAACACAAAAAACCTAAGACAAAAACCTTTACGATTCTACTTTTACTTCGCATTGATAACACTCCCTTATATTTTTACCATGGCCAAAATACATTGGTGATAAACGTAAAGAAAGGTTAATGAAGGAAAAAGTATCGAAAGTTTCTATTCCTCCATTTTAGTCCATAGCTATATTATACAAGATTTATTAAGGAAACACTTGGAAATAGGCAAAGAAAAAGGACCAACATAACATAATGTTGATCCTTTTAACAATTTATTTTGTCGTTGCTAAATTAACTGCTTCGATAACCTGTGAAGTTGTTTGCATATTTAGCACTTCTTGTGCAAGTTTTTCCATGTCAGACTTTTTCAAGTTCCGGATTAAAGAGCGAGCCTTTAGAATCGAAGTGGCGCTCATCGAAAATTCGTCAAGGCCTAGGCCAAGAAGAATAGGAATCGCTGTTTCATCACCGGCCATTTCCCCGCACATACCTGTCCATTTTCCTTCCGCATGTGATGCGTCAATGACCATTTTCACTAAGCGTAAAATAGATGGGCTATATGGCTGGTATAGATAAGAGACACGCTGGTTCATCCGGTCTGCAGCCATTGTATATTGGATTAAATCATTTGTTCCGATACTAAAGAAGTCAACCTCTTTTGCAAATTGGTCAGCCAAAACCGCGGTTGATGGAATTTCCACCATGATCCCCAGTTCAATCTTGTCGGCCACCTTCTGCCCTTCAGTAAGAAGCTTTTGCTTTTCTTCCTCAAGAATCGCTTTAGCTGCTCGGAATTCATCCAACGTTGCAATCATCGGGAACATGATTTTTAGATTGCCATAGGAGCTTGCCCGTAATAAGGCACGAAGCTGGGTACGGAAAATCCCTTGCTCTTCTAAACACAAGCGAATCGCCCGGAAGCCTAGGAATGGATTCATTTCCTTCGGCAATTCCAGGTATGGCAGCTCTTTATCGCCGCCAATATCCAAGGTCCGAACCACAACTGGTTTGCCTGCCATTCCTTCTAGGACGGCTTTATAGGCTTCAAACTGTTCTTCCTCGGTTGGAAGCTGGTCTCGGCCCATGTAAAGGAATTCAGTCCTATAAAGTCCGACACCTTCCCCGCCGTTTGCGGTAACCCCTTTTAAGTCATTCGGTGTACCGATATTGGCGACCAATTCCACATGGTGGTTATCAGCAGATACAGTAGGTTCATTGACGAGTTTCGCCCATTCCGCTTTTTGCGCTTCGTATTCTTCGTGAATATTTCGATATTGTTCAACAAGTTCAGATGTCGGATTAATATGGACTTCACCTTTTAAACCATCAACAATCACTAAATCCCCATTATTAATGGCTTCAGTCGCCGTCTTGGTGCCGACAACAGCGGGAATTTCCAAAGAACGCGCCATAATCGCTGAATGGGATGTCCGTCCACCGATGTTCGTCGTAAAGCCTTTAACAAATTGCCGGTTCAATTGCGCGGTATCAGAAGGGGTTAAATCTTCTGCGACAATAATGACTTCTTCGGCAATCATGCTTGGATTCACTACTTGAACTCCTAATAAATGAGAAAGAACCCGCTTGGTGACATCACGGATATCTGCTGCCCGTTCTTTCATATACTCATTATCCATTTGTTCAAACATCATGACGAACATGTCAGCCGTTTCTTTAAGGGCTGATTCTGCATTCACATGTTCAGATGTGATCTTATCTTCAATCGGTGTGTTTAATTCCGGATCACTAAGTACAAGGAGATGTGCTTCAAAAATTGCGGCCTTGTCCTCGCCAAGGTCGATCTTGGCCCGGTCACGAATCACTTCTAGCTCAGCTTTGGATTTGTTCATTGCTTGACGGAAACGTTCAACCTCTTCAGCAGCATCATCGATTTTTGTTTGTTCAAAAGAGAGATCCGGTTCAACTAAACGGTATGCTTTCGCAATCGCAATCCCATTTGAAGCGGCTATTCCAGATAAAAAAGTCATTATTCAGCCAAACCTTCTTTTTTCAATGTTTCTTCAAGGCTGCTTAGTGCAAGGTCTGCATCGCTGCCTTCAGCAGCAATCTTAATGTCTGCTCCTTGGCCAATCCCAAGTGACATAACACCCATAATTGATTTTAAATTCACTTTTTTCCCTTTATATTCTAAGGTAATTTCGGAATCGAATTTGCTTGCTGTTTGTACCAATAAAGTTGCCGGTCTTGCGTGAATTCCAGTATCTGCGATTACTTTAAATTGCTTTTCTGCCATGTTAAATCAAACTCCTTTAATAGTTATCTAAAAATTTTACTTGCTTCATTTAAAAATAAACATTTCTCCTCATTTAGTCAACTAAATCACTATTTGGTTAATGATGTAAAAGGTTAATCCATTTCGTATTTTGACCTAAAGGAAAACAATCATGTATCGATTTTTCACCCAAATGCTAGAATAGCATTTTCATCATTTTCAAACAACTTAAATACTCAGGATTCGCCAATGTTCACAAAACCGTCAAGAACATTCATTTTCATTCCTGCAATTCCCCTTTAGAAGAAAAGAAAGCTATCACAGTCGACAGCTTTCTTTATTCATTCCCGTTCAGAACACGAGGATATTCGTTTTCTGGATCAACAGGGATTACTGTAGCAAGAAGGGCTTCGTCTAAAGATATACTATATCTTTCCATTTCCTGTTCGGTCCATTCCAGTCTTTCCGCCATGTAAGCAATCACTTGTTTCTTCCACTTTTCAACTAATTGAATACGAAACAAAATATCACCAGTCCGGCGATTGAAGAAGTCAATCGGTGTGGCAATCATCTCGTACTCTATTCCATAAACTAATTGTGCAAATAAATCGAGCGGTAAATTGGCTTTAGCAGCGGCATCTATATTCTGCTTAACTAGACCGTAAACAATCTCAACATTTGAGCCGTAGATGGCTGCTAACCGTTCCGCTTCCGCTTTTGTTAAGCCCGCTGCTGAACCGTTATTAATTTGTTTCGCAACATAGGCATGGAAATTTGCTGATCCACCGACATTACCGCCTGAAATCGGCATATTCTTTGTTTGGCAAGCTGAGAAGCTTCTTGCTTCCTCTGCCTGAAATTTTGCAGCTACTAAATTTACGATCGTTTCAGCCATTTTTCGATAACCAGTTAGTTTACCGCCTGCAATTGTTAGTAACTCGGAATTGGACTCCCAAATTTCATCCTTCCGTGAAATTTCAGATGCCTTTTTCCCTTCCTCATAAATAAGCGGACGCACTCCAGCCCAGCTGGATTCAATATCTTTTTCGCTGATTTTCACTTCAGGGAACATGTAATTGATAGCATTGATTATATAGCTTCGGTCACTAATCGTCATGCCAGGATTTAGCGTATCTTCATTATAAAATGTGTCAGTTGTACCTACGTACGCCTTTCCATCTCTTGGAATGGCAAAGACCATTCTGCCATCTGCTGTATCAAAATAAATGGCTTGTTTTAAGGGAAAACGGGACTGGTCAATGACAAGATGGACACCTTTAGACAATTGAATTGTTTTTCCTTTCTTGGATTGATCCAGTTCACGAATGGAATCAACCCATGGCCCGGCGGCATTGACAACCTTTTTCGCATGTATCTCATATCTCTCACCGGTTAACTGATCTTCGATAAGGACACCGGCCACTTTTGTATTTTCGTAGATGAGCTTCAATACCTTTGTATAATTACAGGCAATTGTTCCTTTTTCAACCGCAGCCTTAATCACTTCAATCGTCAGCCTTGCATCATCTGTACGGTATTCAACATAATAGCCTCCGCCCTTTAAGCCAGCCCTTTTTACAAGCGGTTCCTTCGCCAAAGTCTCCCCAATAGATAACATCTTTCGCCGTTCGGATCTTTTTACTCCGGCTAGGAAATCATAAACAAGTAATCCAATCGAAGTACTGATTTTACCGAAGGTCCCGCCCTTGTGCAATGGAAGCAGCATCCATTCAGGTGTGGTCACGTGTGGCCCGTTTTCATAGACGATTGCTCTTTCCTTCCCGACCTCGGCAACCATTTTTACTTCCAATTGTTTTAAATAACGAAGCCCGCCATGGACAAGCTTCGTTGACCTGCTCGATGTCCCCGCGGCAAAATCCTGCATCTCAACAAGTGCAGTGTTCATTCCTCTAGACTGAGCATCCAGGGCAATGCCAGCACCTGTGATTCCACCGCCAATCACCAGGACGTCATATGTTTCACTTTTCAATTTATTAATAATTTCTTTACGATTTAAATTTGAAAAATTCAATGTGTTTTCCTCCCGATTATGAAGCCCTTTTATTTAATATGCGTAGATTGATTAATCGGAAATAAAAAAAGACCACAAAGACATCACCTAAATTCGGTAATGTTTTCGTGGTCTCTCCATATCTCCAGCCAATTTATTAACTTAAAGCCTATTTTACTACATGAAAACCGATTTGAAAATGGTTATTATTTTAAAAAGCAATTTGCGATTCGTGCCTGACCACTATCAGTACTCAATTTGGTTTCGATTTTTTCTTCTTATCTTTTAGACTTTTATAGATTTCTTTTAATTGCTGTTTAAACTGGTGGATTTCCGTTTTCATTATGGTTTGTTCCTCAATTGAGGATCTTCCCTCGCCGTAACGGACCTTTTCATAGATGGCAATCGATTCAGACGATCCTGATAAACCAATACGCTGCCACCATTCTTCAAGTGTTTCAAACGGAAGCCGGCCTAATTTTAGTTTGCTAGCATATTTCTCCAATTCAAATATTTCTCGCCTAATGATGTCCTCCGGCGGCTTCATCCTGCGTCGGAAAAGGTTTGATTGAGTTGATCCATACGCACCTTCTGAAACAGAAACAACAGCTGAATTAACGACAGAAAAATCCTGCTTTGTGAATTTCTTTTTATACAGAAAGATGATAAATGCAACTGCGGCCACGATTAGTAGAATATACAAAGTAGTTTCTGTCTTTTCGTACGCTGGAGGTTGATATTCATCAGGCAAGCCGGTGTCGGCATTTATAGTTGTTTTTCGTCCTTCATTCCCGTTTAAACGTAACAGATATTCCAGAAACCCAAATAGAGGTGCCGAAACTGTCGATAAAAGGATGACAAAGAAATGTAAAATAGCAAATAAAATCATTTGAATGTATTTTAGTAAAAAAGCCGGTATTACCCCAATCGCCAAAACTGCTGCAATCACTTTTAAAAAGTAAACGGCAAACTTGGCTTTATCTGTTTGAATCGAATTCCATTTTCTTAAAAACCCGCCAAGAAGCACTATTACTAGCTGTGTTATTAGCAATAAGATCATTTCACTTTGGAAAGGATACTTACTCATGGCTGAATAAATGATCGCAACCAAACCAATTATGAATGAAAGCAGCAGCAAGATGGCTTCAGAACGTTCTGAAACATCATCAAACAAGGAAATACCCCGCCAATAAATAAGAAATCCCAGTCCTAATCCGCCATAAAGTGGCAGCCCGGTTTGAAACCCGATCAATAATATTAATGGTAAAATGGTTACAAAATACAGCCACTTTCCATTATTGCGAAATTTTGCAAGGAGAAACGAAAAAAGAATGATACTGCTGATACATAATACTGTTAATAAAAGGATCGGTGGAAACTCGTTTTTATTGATATAGATTAAAAATAGAAAAAGCATCCCTAAGATTAATTCTAAAATAAATTGATAGGTAACAGCCGCCACACGGTTCATCAAAGCAGCATCCTTCTTTCCTGATGAATGACCATTTCACTTAATAAGCCAAACTCCTGTTCAATTTTCAATTCAAATAATTTTGCTCCTTTTTTCGATATCCCTAGCAGCATTCTCTTGGTGTCGTCTGTCTTAATCCCGGCATGGATGAAATAGGGCTGGGCGGTTAAATGCCTGCTATAAAAGGAAAGCATATAATCATAAGGCAGACTTGTATTTTGTGTACTAACTGAAGCGAGTGTCTCTAATACCTTTTGTAAATGCTCTTTCCCTTCTCCTATTGGAAGATAAAGGAATGGAGTGCTCGCAGCCGTACGAACGTTAATGCAAAGCGAGTAGGGAATTTGCTTATGGAAAGCATAGTAGGCAAATTCCGTGATGCTGCTAATTAATTTTTCAAGATTCCCTGTAATCGAATGTCCATCGGAAACATTAAGGGCGATATTCCAGCCCTTTTCCGCGATTCGTTCATATACTTTTGTTTGGAGCTCCTGTTTCCTGGCACTGGCTTTCCAATGAATTCGATTAAAGCTGTCGGAGGGTACATAGTCTCTTGTTCCAACGGGTCCAAGCAAATCCTCATAAACAGAAACGGGGACAACATGGATTCCTTGAAGGACAGAGATTTGTTCCTTTATACCCTTTACAGGAATGGGCAACGGATAGACCACTGCTTGTTGTTTCACGAAATATTTGGATTCTAGAATGGTTTCCCCAAAACCTAACAGGCTGGGAACACGAAACTCGATGGAGCGAATGCGAGCAATGCCCCGCTGTTTCGCTGTAAAGGGAATTTTTATCTGTTTTGCTTGATTGGTGAATAACGAAAAAGGAAACGACATCTCATACATGGAAGAAAGACTTGTTTCCTGCTGTTCTTCATTTGGCGACACAAAATAATCAAAATAAATCTTCAATTCAGCTTTTAGAATCGGAAACCCTTCGTTCCGAAACGTTAAGAACCATTCGCCTTTATCGCCAATAAAAAAGTGATTTTTTACATTCAGATTTTCAAAATAGAGCTTTTCGCCTGCCCTTTTTAAATAATGCTGATTACAGAAAGCGACAATCAGGAAAAAAACAGCAAGGAACAGCACTAATTTTGATTGAATATATAGACTTACAATAATAAGGATGATGGCAAAGCCGCTAATACCCGGAATTTTCCGATCTTCTACCGAATACTTTTTCCAACTCATCCATTTGTACCTGCTTCTACCGGGACAGGTATCGAATCAAGAATTTCTGCGATAATTGTTTCTGCCGTTTTCGTCAGTGACCCTTCAATTGAAAGAAAAATTCGGTGTCCCAGCACAAAGGGGGCGACTGTTTTCACATCATCTGGTGTAACATATGTCCTTCCATTTAAAAAGGCTTTTCCTTGCGCCGCTTTCATAAGCGCCAATGTTCCTCTAGGGCTCACACCTAGTTCGATGCTATTGTGCTCACGGGTCTTTCTTACAATCGTTAAAAGGTATTCTTCGATATCCGCTGAAATTTGTGTGCTATTTATCGCTGTTTTTAATTGCTCTATTTCTTGAATGGAGAATACTTGGGCAATAGGGTCAATTTTTTTATTGCCGCGATGAATTTGCATAATTCTTTTTTCATCCTCGTAATCTGGATAACCTACTTTTATTTTGATAAAAAAACGATCCATTTGCGCAACAGGCAGTGAAAAGGTTCCTTGCTGGGATTCCACGGGATTTTGAGTCGCTATCACCATAAAGGGCTCTTCTAACGGCACTGTTATTCCATCGATGGTTACTTGCCTTTCTTCCATTACCTCCAATAGACTGGACTGGGTTCTAGGTGTTGCCCGGTTAATTTCATCCGCCAGAACGATGTTTGCCATGATGGGCCCCGGCCGGTGCACAAACTCCTGCACCTTTGGATTAAAAAACTGAATCCCGGTTACATCGCTAGGAAGAACATCCGGGGTAAACTGGATTCTCGAAAACTCCCCGCCGATTGCGGCGGCAAAGCTTTTTGCGAGCATTGTTTTTCCTGTTCCTGGGACACTTTCTAATAGAATATGTCCATTAAATAAAACGGAAATGGCCATTAACTCCACTTCCATATCCTTTCCAACGATTACCTTGCCGATCTCCTGCTTTAATTGGTCGATTTTCTCTGTAAATCCCATTGTTTCATCCCCTTAGAAGCTATTTGTATGTATATGTCCTTTTATATTTTAGCAAATTTTTATACTCTTCCAAACTTTTAACTAATATAAAGAAAAAGAGGAGAACCCGAATTACTGAGATCTCCTCTTAAAAAGCTATTAACTTCTAGGTTCTTTCAAATATTGATACAAAACATCTCCGCCCCGCTGACCGATGCCGCGAAAATACTTAAAATCCTCTCTCTTTACGAGAACCTCGCGAAATTCCATAAAATCTTCATTCTTGACGTAATACTCTGAAAGCTCCCCCGTCATCAGTCGATCCAATATTTCCGTTATTTCTTCCTTCATAGCTGCACCACCTTTACCTAAATATATTTTACCGTAAAGACCTTTCTCAAAGTCAACCTTCATATTCTTACACTCTATTTTTGTAAGCGTTTTCTATTCTTTTTGTAGGATTTGTTACATATAATCAATTATTCAAGAGGAATTAACAAAATTGTCAAATAAAAGCCTTTACGAATTCAAAAAAGTAGTGCAAACTGTTATTTAAATGATTTTATAGTTTTGTAATGTAGAGGAGAGAGACTAATGAAAAAAGCAGAAGTAGGTAATATCATCGAATTCCGCGGCGGCTTGCAGGGGATTGTAGAAAAGGTAAATGAAAATTCTGTCATAGTCGACCTAACATTTATGGATAATTACCGCGATTTAGAATTGGATCAGCGTACAGTTGTCAACCATAAAAACTATAAGGTGGTAAAAGAAAGCGCTTATTAATAGAATCGTAGAAAAGGCAGCCCAGGCTGCCTTTTCCCTTATGTCTTACTTTCCTTGCCCAGTTTCTTTTGCGATCTGCTTTAATGATTTTACCTTACCATGGGGATTTTGATCCTGTTTCCTGACAGTCCATTCCCTTTCATGCTGACTCTGCGATTTACTCATCACATTCACTCCTTTCCCGATTATTTTTTTCTTCTTTTGATAATCTTATCAATGTATTTGGCTAAAATGTTTAATGTAATCATTTCCTTTCCGGCATTTTTTTTGTTAAAGTATACTTTATTGATTCTTAAAGGGGTTCGCTAAAATGAAAAAACACTTCCTAAACATCCGCTTTATTGCCGGATTGATGATTGCACATGCACTGATGTTCTTTTCCTTTCATGATAAAGCAATCTTTTGGTATATCTTTACTGGATCATTGCTCGTGCTAATAGCGTTTGCGATGTTTCAAGGTGATGTTGATGATGAGGCACCCTTTTTCCAATATATTTTCCTGGGAGCAATCAGCGGACTCTTGTTATATTTTGTCTTTTGGATGGGATTTCAAGCCATCCACAATCTTCATCTTCCGTTTGAGAAAGACATCAAAAAACTGTACCGCTGGTATGAACCAAAACTGTTTTGGCAGTATATTGCACTAGTTTTGGTTGCTGCGCCTGGAGAAGAACTTTTTTGGCGGGGGTTTATCCAAAAAAGTCTATTAGCTAACTTTAAACCGATTGTCAGCATTGGAATAGCCGCGGTATTATTCGCTTCAGTACATATCTATTCAGGCTCATTTTTACTAGTCTTTGCTGCCTTAATTTCAGGTTTTTTCTGGGGTTTACTTTATTATTGGAAAAAGAGTATGCCGCTTGTCATTGTTTCACATATCATCTTTGATATTATGATTTTTATCATCTTACCGTTAAAATAGAGAAAGCAGCTGATACCTCTTCAGCTGCTTTCTTAATTTCTCTTACTTGGTGTAAATGGTTTCATCCATAATAAAATAAAAAACGACATACAAATATAGCCGAACAAAGGATATAGATAGGAAAGGAGCGTACTATAATTCACAAGGCTAATTAAGTACGAGACGGCAAAAATAGCAGTAACCGATACCATTGTCGAAACCGGAACAAGCTGCTGCAGCTGCCTATCAAGACCAAAGACATTTCCAATCACAGAAGTAAAAATCTCCCCATAAATAACCAGGACAAAAATCCAATAAAAAAATGGAGCCAGGTTTTTCATAATAATGGCCATTGGAATATCATATAATTCTAAATTCGGCAGCATAATTAACGTAAAATGACTACCGATTAAAATCAGTGTTAATGCCAGTCCGCCAAGGATTCCCCCCCATTTGATTGTCCAGTCATCCTTAACCTCGGTGGCAACCGGTACTAATACTGCCTGGGCTAAGCCAAGATTCAATGCTGCATAAGAAAAAGGAGCAATCACACTCTTCCAGCCATCCGGAGCATGAGGAATATACAAAAATTGTTCTAAAAAGTTCGGCATTTGCACGGATAAAAACATCAAGATTAAGCTGAAGGTGATCATCAATGGAACAACAAATGTATTAACAGCAAACAGACCTTTTGTTCCGACAAGCATCACAAGATAGGAAAGAAATATTGTTAGAAAAACGCCAATATTTCTTGGAAGCCCTAACTGTTCATCAAAAACCGCTCCTGCTCCGGCAAGCATTACTGCGCTAACCCCAAGAAGCATTAAAAGCATAAATATATTAATGACACTGCCTGCCCATTTTCCAAACAGGTACTCATTAAACTCTTGATAGGATTTTGCCTCGATTTGAGCCGCCATTCTCATCATTTTCGACCCAATCATGACAAAGAGATAACCGCTCATTAATATACTAATAAAGCCAAAGAAACCGAATCGCGAAAAAAATTCAACGATTTCTTTTCCTGTGGCGAATCCTGCTCCCACAACAGTTCCTACATAAACTGCCGCAATTTGAAAGGCTTGATTCCAGTTCCTTTTCACTCCATCTCCCCCTTATCATAAATATATGACCATGGGGACAAACAAAGACGAGCTTTTTTTCTAATTAGTAAGCATTCCCATAGTCAAAATACTTGAAAGTCAAAAAAGGTCAGAGTATACTATGTTCATAAGGTCAAATATAGTCAAAGTCAAATTAACAAATAACAGGGAGGGTTTTTAATGCTTTGTCAACGATGCAATCAAAATCAAGCACATATTCAATTATCTGTGAAAGTGAACGGGCAGCGAAATGATATGAAACTCTGCCATGATTGTTATACAAAAGAAAAGCAAGCATTAGGCGCGGGCTTTGGAATGAAAATGAATCCTTTTCAAGGATTTCCACTTGAAGATTTCTTTATGAATAAAAACTATTCAGACGGTCAAAACCCGACTAATCAATTTGCACCGCAAACTCAGCGTAAAACTGCACACGGAGGTTTTATTGATCAATTCGGCCGGAACTTAACCCATCTAGCTAATGCAGGCTTAATTGACCCGGTAATTGGACGCGACGAGGAAGTCAATCGCGTCATTGAAATCCTAAATCGACGAAACAAAAATAATCCAGTACTAATCGGTGAACCCGGTGTCGGGAAAACAGCTATTGCCGAAGGGCTTGCCCAAAAAATTGCTGACGGAGATGTCCCTGGCAAACTGCGAAATAAAGAAGTTTATTTATTAGATGTTGCATCACTTGTTGCCAATACCGGAATCCGCGGGCAATTTGAGGAACGCATGAAACAATTAATCACAGAGGTACAGGAGCGCAAGAATGTGATCCTGTTCATTGATGAAATTCATCTGCTTGTTGGAGCAGGCTCTGCAGAAGGTTCCATGGATGCCGGCAACATCTTAAAGCCTGCACTTGCCCGCGGTGAATTGCAGTTAGTCGGTGCCACAACCTTAAAGGAATACAGGCAAATTGAAAAGGATGCCGCCTTAGAACGCCGCTTCCAGCCAGTACACGTCCAAGAACCAACTGCCGGCGCTGCGATTGAAATCTTAAAAGGCATTCAGAAGAAATACGAGGATTATCACGATGTCATTTATACAGATGAAGCAATCCTGGCTTGTGTAAACCTATCACAGCGCTATATTCAAGACCGTTTCCTGCCGGACAAAGCGATTGACTTACTTGATGAAGCAGGTTCAAAATTGAATCTTACTGCTGATAACATTAGTAATGAGCAGATTGAAGCACGCCTAAAGGAAATTGTAGCTGCTAAGGAAGAAGTACTTAAAAATGAAGAGTATGAAAAGGCAGCAAAGCTGCGTGATGAAGAAGCAAAACTTGAGAAGTCTTTAAATCATGTTCCAAGTTCGGAGAGACCAATTGTAACGATAAATCATATTCAAGAAATCATTGAACAAAAAACCGGAATTCCGGTTGGTAAGCTACAGCAAGACGAACAGCTAAAAATGAAAAATTTAGAAGAAAACTTAAACAAAAAGGTCATCGGGCAAGAAAAAGCTGTCCAAAAAATTTCAAAAGCGATCCGCCGCAGCCGTGCCGGCTTAAAAGCAAAGAATCGTCCAATCGGCTCATTCTTATTTGTCGGCCCGACAGGTGTCGGAAAAACCGAGTTATCGAAAACACTTGCGGAAGAATTATTTGGGACAAAGAATTCGATGATTCGCCTTGATATGAGCGAATACATGGAAAAGCACAGTGTCGCTAAATTAATTGGTTCTCCTCCCGGCTATATTGGTCATGATGAGGCAGGTCAACTTACTGAAAAAGTTCGTCGGAACCCTTATAGCATTATTTTACTGGACGAAATTGAAAAGGCGCATCCTGACGTCCAGCATATGTTCCTGCAAATCCTTGAAGACGGCCGTCTCACGGATAGTCAGGGAAGAATTGTAAGCTTTAAGGATACGGTCATCATAATGACCAGCAATGCCAGCATTGCCCACAAACCAGTTCACGTTGGCTTCGGAATAAGTGAAGCAGTTGAGGAAGCAAGTATTCTCGATTCGCTCGGCAGCTTCTTTAAGCCAGAATTTTTAAATCGTTTTGATAGTATTATTGAGTTTAACTCACTCGCTAAAGATCATATTTTGTATATTGTTGATTTAATGTTAGCTGTTTTAAATGAAACATTAGCAGAACAAAACATTGAATTAACCATCACAGCGGATGCAAAAGAAAAACTAGCTGAGCTTGGTTACCACCCTGCTTTTGGCGCACGTCCTCTTCGCAGGGTAATCCAAGAACAGCTTGAAGATAAAATCGCTGACTTCATCTTAGATCAGCCGGATACAAAAAAATTAGCCGCTGTAGTTGAAGACGGGGAATTAAAAGTTGTTTCAGAAATTGCAGTAACTGTTAAGTGATAATAAAGCGAAGCCACTAATGAAGCGGCTTCGCTTTATTTTTTTATAGTTTTTTATCATCTACAGAATTTAGCCAATTCTCAATTACACCGACAACTGATTCGACACAGCCATCTTCAAAAGGTGAAATTAAGTTTGCCGCTTCGGCAAGTTTGGTAAACGACATGCTGCCGCCAAGCTTACACAGCTTGACGTAATCTGCCCAAGCTTCTTCTTGATTCTCTCTTGACCGTTTCCAGAATTGGAAGGCGCAAATTTGCGCAAGCGTGTAATCAATATAATAAAACGGTGAATTATATATATGTCCCTGGCGCTGCCAGAAGCCGCCATTTTCTAAATATTCATTGCCATCATAGTCTTTATGCGGCATATATTTTTTCTCAATTTCACGCCATTGCCGTTTGCGTTCTGCTGGAGAAGCGGTTGGATTTTCATATACCCAATGCTGGAATTCATCAACTGAAACCCCATATGGCAAGAATAGAAGCGCACCACTTAAGTGGGAAAACTTATATTTATCTGTATCCTCTTGAAAGAAAAGCTCCATCCATGGCCAAGTAAAAAACTCCATACTCATGGAATGAATTTCACAAGCCTCAAAGGTCGGCCAATAATATTCCGGAATTTCAAACTGACGGCTGGAATAAACCTGGAAGGCATGGCCTGCTTCATGTGTCAGTACATCAATATCCCCTGAAGTTCCATTGAAATTAGAGAAAATAAACGGCGCTTTATAGTTCTCAATAAACGAACAATATCCACCGCCGGCTTTCCCTTTCTTGGCGACGAGGTCCATAAGGTTATTTTCCTGCATAAAACGGAAAAAGTCGCCCGTTTCCTTTGATAGGTCTTCATACATTTTTTGTCCGTTTTCAATAATCCAATCCGGACTTCCCTTTGGAATTGCATTCCCAGTTTGAAAAACGAAGCCTTCATCATAATAATTTAATTGTTCAAGGCCTAATCGTTCGCGTTGACGCTCTTTAAGTTTTGTCGCAATTGGGACAATAAAATCTTTCACCTGCTGGCGGAAATTAGCGACCATTTCTGCGTTATAATCGGTTCGCATCATTCGGTAGTATCCAAGTTCAACAAAATTTTCAAACCCTAATTTTTCGGCTATTTCAGTTCTTACTTTGACAAGCTCATCATAAATTCGGTCAAGCTCTGCTTCATGTTCAGCGAAGAAACCAAATTTCGCCTCACTTGCCCGCTTGCGCATTTCTCTGTCAGTCGATTCGATGAACGGATCGATTTGTGCAAGTGTCCGTTCTTCTCCTTCAAAGTCAATTTTCGCTGCAGCAATCAGCTTCGTATATTCTGTTGATAACCGATTTTCCTTTTGCAATAACGGAACGATTTCCGGTTTAAACGTCTTAAGCTGTCCTTCGGCTAGTGCGAAAAGCTGATTGCCCCACTTTTCTTCTAACTCATTGCGGAATTTTGAATCAACCAAGGCTTGATAATAGTTGGTCACTAACCCTTCAACCTCAGGCTGGAGTTCATCCATATAATCTTGTTCTGCTTTATAAAACTCGTCGTTCGTATCAATCGAATGACGGATATAGCAAAGGTTAAACATAGTGCCAAGATCATTTCTAAGCTCATTTACCAAATTCATTGCCTTACTTTGTTCCTCAACGGTGGCAGAATTCTTGAATTCTTCAATCGCCGCGTTAAACTTTGTTGTGATGTCAGTAAGATTTGGCCGTTCATATGTATAATTTTCAAAGTTCATTTATCTCTCTCCTATAGTAAAAATTTTTTTAATATTCCAACCCCTTTTATTATACACTATCGACTACTATTCATTACAAAAAAAATACGACCATTGGCCGTATTAAAATTTTCCCGCAGGCAGACCTAGTTTTTTCAACAGGTCAATTGCTTCTGTTTTCTCAGAATCTGTGAGGCTCGACATTAACCTATCGATTTGCGCTGCATGCTCCGGAAAAATATCCTGAATAAACTTTTTTCCCTCGTCCGTTATTTGAGCGTACGTTACCCTTCGGTCGCTTGGACAGGCGACTCTTATCAACAATCCCTTTTGTTCGAGCTTATCGACCACGTAAGTAATGCTTCCGCTCGCAAGCAATATTTTTCCGCCAATTTGCTGCATCGGCTGATCGCCTTTATGATAAAGCAGTTCTAAAACAGCAAATTCAGTAGGATTTAACCCACTTGCCTGAATAACCTTATTCACGTGTTCATTAATGGCTTTATAAGCTCTTGAAAGGACAATATATAGCTTCAATGATTTAGCAATTGCATCATTTTCCATACAAAACTCATCCTTTTAAGTTTATATAATCATAATCTAGTTTACGCTAAATTATCTCGATTTCAAAGTTATTATAAAAAAAAAATGTATTTCTGTCAAATTATCTTAAAAAAACAGGAATATTTCATTAACATGCGGACCAGATGGTATAATAGTTACATTTATAATTAAGCGAATTTTATCGAGGTATATAAATGAAAATACATAAAGGCAATTTATTTATCTATTTAGTTATTGTTATCATACCTGCTTTCCTTTTAGGTTTATATTATTTTTATGATATTTTAAAAGAAAATGACAACGGAAGAAAAAAGGAGGCACTCTGGGTTGCATCGATTTATCAAAAGAACTGGGATCAATTTATCAGTGAAACCATGACCAGTTTAGAAATTCTTTCTTTTTCAGTCAAAGAGAATTTAAACGCTCCAGAAAAAGTCGAGCCGCTACTCAATCAGGTAAACCAAAACGACCCTCGATACGGGGGGCTCTATTTCCTTAACGACAAGGGAAAATTGGCAGCGGGCACCGTTTCACTGAGAAATGAAGCCGAAGCTGATTTTTCAAATTTATTGTTTATTCAAGACGTAATCAAAACGAAGGATACGATTATTTCTGGTCAAGAAGAAATTCTAAGGAATAACCAACGGATTATCGGCTTAGCCAAACCTGTTCTTGACGGTAAAGAAAATTTAAAAGCGATTCTTGTTGCGGATTTGCGGATTGATTATATGAGAAATCTCATAAAGGTACTTACTCCTGAAACCAAGCTTTATGTAGTAAATGGAGAAAAAAAGACGATTCTTGAAATGAATGTCAGTGAGAATGATTGGAATGATGATACGCATTGGGTCACAACAACATTAGACCGTTTACCATGGAGTATTAAAGTAAAAATGGCTGATCGAGATCTGAAAGGGATTGGAAAAAACTTTGCGCAAGTATTATTCATCATCCTTGTCGTCCTGCACGTCCTCTTCTTGTTGATTGAGTACATCCTGCTAAAAAGGCATACAGTTAATGAGCGAAAGCAGAATGAATTACAGAAGTTGGAATTAGTTGGGACATTGGCCGCCAGTACAGCCCATGAAATCCGTAATCCATTAACTGGTGTAAAGGGGCTCATCCAGCTTCTTGGTGAAAAGTATACAGCTCCCGAAGACCGCTATTATTTCGAGGTTATTAACTCCGAATTGAAACGTATTAATGAAATTGTCAGTGAGTTTTTAATCCTGGGTAAACCAACTGCGCAAATGACAGAAGATGTTAATATTACTAAAACACTTCATGAACTGAAACCTCTGATCATATCGGAAGCAAATTCTCACAATGTGGAGTGTTTTTGGCATCTTCCTGATGAACCTGTGATTGTTAAATGCGTGAAAGACCAAATTAAACAAGTGCTGCTTAACCTCACCAAAAATGCCTTCGAATCATTTGAAAGCGCTGGAGCTTTGGAAATAAAGCTTGATCATTTTGCCGATTTTTGCAGGTTAGAAATTAATGATAATGGAATAGGTATGTCAAAGGAAGTACTTGATAAAATCTTTCACCCTTTCTATACCTCAAAAGAGACCGGAACAGGGCTTGGCCTAGTTATTTGCAAGCGGATTATTATCTCTTTTGGAGGCACGATCCAAATTGACAGTAAGGAAACAATAGGCACAACAGTGACAATCACCCTGCCTCTTAAATGAAAACGGGGCGGGAGGTAATGGAATTACTAGTGGGATGTGAAAATAAATATTTCTTATTTTCTCCATTAAGTAGTAAGATAGGATAGAAAATATTTAGATACTTTTATTAAAGAAGGGATACCATGAGTCAACAAGCAGTATTGCCCGCGAATAATTCCAATGCCTCCGAATCGACCATATATAAAATTCTTTTTATTATTGGACTTTGCCATTTATTGAATGATGCTATTCAGGCTGTTGTACCGGCAATGTTTCCTATTTTAGCTAAATCAATGGGTTTAAGCTTCACACAGCTCGGAATTATTGCTTTCTCGTTAAATATGGTCTCATCTGTCATGCAGCCAATGGTTGGATACATTACTGACAAAAAGCCAATGCCCTATGCACTGCCAATCGGTCTCTCGTTTACCTTAGTCGGTATTCTTGGATTAGGGTTTGCTTCAAGCTTTGGGATGATTGTCTTGTCTGTTCTATTCATTGGGCTCGGTTCCGCTGTATTTCACCCTGAAGGCTCAAGGGTGGCTTATATGGCTGCCGGGAAGCGAAGAGGACTCGCTCAATCGATTTACCAAGTTGGCGGAAATACGGGCCAGGCGTTAGCCCCAGTGATTACTGCCCTGGTATTGGTTCCTCTTGGCCAAATTGGCGCATCCTGGTTTACGATTGTCGCCGCCCTCGCCGTTATTTTATTAATTTATATCGCCAATTGGTATAATCAGAGATTGATAGCTTCTCCAAACTTAACAAAGAAAAAGAAAGCTGGAGTTGACAAGAAGACTGGTTTGTCTAGAGAGGTAAAAAATACATTAGCCTTGATTTTATTATTAATCTTTGCAAGAACTTGGTACACCTCGGGAATGACCAACTTTTACACCTTTTATGCCATTAAAGAATATGCACTTTCAATTAAAGAATCTCAAGTTTTTTTGTTTGCATTTTTAGTCTCCGGGGCCATCGGGACATTTTTCGGAGGTCCACTGGCAGACCGATTTGGTAAGAAAAACATTATTTCCTTTTCGATGTTGGCAACCGTTCCTTTTTCGATTCTTATTCCTTATGTTCCGCCAACGATAGCCTTTATCTTCCTTATTCTTACCGGATTTATCTTAATGACCAGTTTTTCTGTTACCGTCGTGTACGCACAAGAATTAGTTCCGGGTAAAATTGGGACGATGTCTGGTTTGACAGTAGGGCTTGCGTTTGGCATGGGAGCAATTGGCTCTGTTGGTCTGGGGTATATTGCCGATTGGATTGGTTTACAGTCGATGATCACCTGGCTCGGAGTGCTGCCGCTGCTCGGTCTAATCGCCTTCCTCCTTCCTTCTGATCACAAGGTTTGGGAGTGGAATCAAATAAAATAAGGATGGCCCCCGGGGGGTCCATCCTTATTTTATATCTTGGATTTTACGCAATAATTCCACTTTTTCTTCATCTGTAAGCATTCGTTCAGCCATTGGGAATAACACATTTTCCTCTTTAGAGAAATGCTCGGTTAAGATAAAGTAGGCATTTTGAATGAATTCAGCTAATTTCTTTTTTTCAACAGTCGACCCTTGGCCAACCTCCGCTGCTGATAAGAAAGCACCAATATTTGCTTTCGCTTGATCATGTTCATATTCCATAACCGCAATCGGTCCAGAAGTTGTGCCGATATAGACACCCATCATCGGGAAAAGAACTCCTTCTTCTCTTTCTGAATGCGGGTCAAGAGCTGCCTTAAATGCTTTGACCTTGGTAATTAATTCGTTAAAATTATTTTCTAAATCGATTTCTTGATCAATTTGTTGTGTTAAACCATATAATTCTTCTAATTGTCCTAATAATGGAGGATGTTCACTTTTTAATTGTTTTAGCCCTTCACTTAATTCAGCTTGAGGCATGCCCCCAAAACCACTCATACAGCCACTCATCATCATTCACCTCATACATCATTTAATGCCTCAAGTATAAAAGGAACCATCATTTAATGTAGTGACATAGGTCACATTCATTGATACATGTTAAAAAAGTGCTTCTAATTTGTCCATTTTATGAAAACGCTTAAACTTTTTGAAAAATTTTAACATTTATCACTCAAAAATGTTTAAAAGTTTCATATAATATAGATAAACCATTTAAGGGAGGGCAAAAACATGAAAACCCCAAATTATCATGACTTTTATCCGAAGGAATTAATTGCAATTGGTGTAGATGATTTAATAACACTAAAAGAATCCGATACTTACAATCCATATTCACCTTCTACCCACTGGCTCATCGCTGTTGAAGGGGTACAACTCCCACAGCCAAAAATTTATTATCACTGGAAAGTGAGTGTTTATCCCGCTAACAGTGAAGGCGATTTTAATTGGCAAAAGCCATATTATTGTTCAGCACCGATGAAATTAATCGATCATGCCATCACACTTGCTTCGTCATTAGCAGCATCAAGCATAAAAGATGAACTTACCTCAGCAGCCCTATTAGAGAAAATAAGCTAAACTCCTAAAATACTTACCCACTGCTTCACCTTCTTTTTACCCTCACTTGTGAAAAAACCTACATATAGTGGTATTTATTCTTTTTTAGAAAACTCGTCGATTGGCGAGCCGTTAGGCGGTTCATGAGGCGTAGTTGCACTTATGCCTGATGGGAAAGTTATACTCTCCAATCGGCTAAAAAAGTGCTGCTCGCGTATGGCAAGCAGCACTTTTTTATTTAAGCTAACCGGAAGACAATTCCATGTCCGCCTTTTGGATATTCCCACTTGATGTTTTGATATGGGCAGCCAATCCGGCAGCTGCCGCATTCGTGGCAGCCTTCATATCCTACCTGCATCCGTGTTCCTTCCCACTTATAAACCTCCGCTGGGCAAAATACTGTACAAATTTTATCGGGACATTGTGTCATGCAAACATCATGATCAAGCACGGTCAAATGGGACTTTGTATCACACTTAAACCGGAGAAGATACTGTTTTTCCTCGATATTCTTCGTTGACATTATTTCACCGCCTTCCAAGCACGATATAAATCTTGCAATACTCGAAGCGTTCCTTTTTCTGCAGTTACACTCTTCATGATTTGTTTTTGCTTTTCGCGTTTTGGCGTCCCATCAACGGTAAAGAATTTACTCATTGCTTTATTCATCATCGGCACATAGTCGTTAAAGTATTGTGGATACTTCTCAAAAGTATGGGCCGCATCTTTGTATTTCTCTAAATCTTTCATGATAAAGCTGCCATAAAGAGCTTCACGGTAGCTATTTAAACTAGACTCACTGTAATCCTCGCGGCTCTTTGCCTGAACGATTGTCTCAGCAGCCAATTTGCCAGAGTACATCGCCATGTTCGAACCTTCACGATGAATGGCGTTAACAAGCTGGGCAGCATCACCAATAATAATGACGCCATTGCCAGCCACCTTCGGAACCGAACGGTAACCGCCTTCTGGAATCAAGTGGGCAAGATACTCTGCTGATTCTCCGCCCGCAATCAACGGTTTGACCATAGGGTGATTTTTCAAGTAATCAAGAAGCTCATATGGCTTTATTTTCGCTTTAATCATACTTGAAAGGGTTGTTCCTACGCCGATATTCAAGCTTTCCTTATTCGTATACAGGAAGGCGGTACCAAGATTTCCTTTTGTTGAATCTCCAAAAATCTCAATCGTACAACCTTGGTTATCTTCAACGTTAAAGCGGTCATTAATCTTTTCTTTTGGCAGATTAATAACTTCCATAACCGTTAAGGCTACTTCATCTGGACGGAATTCTTTATGGAAGCCCAATTGTTTCGAGAGGAGTGAGTTAACCCCGTCGGCAAGTACCACAACATCCGCATAAACCTCTCCGTCCGGGCGGTCGGTGCGGACACCCACTACCTTTCCGTTTTCAACAATACATTCAGTGACAACCGTTTCGTTAATCAAAAGGGCTCCAGCATCGACTGCCTTTTTCGCAAACCATTGGTCAAACTGCGCCCGTAGCACGGTAAAGTTATTATATGGTTCAGTGGCCCATTCAAGACCTTTGTAGCCGAATTGAACGACAGATTCTTTATCCATCATCCAAAAGCGCTGTTCAATGACCGGTCTCTCAAGCGGTGCTTCCTTCCAAAATTCAGGAACTAATTCTTCCATTTGCTTGCGGTATAATACCCCGCCCATTACGTTTTTAGCTCCAGGATATTCCCCTCTTTCAATAAGCAAAACGTTAAGGTCGCTCTTCGCACAAGTTAAGGCACAAGCCGTACCTGCTGGGCCCGCTCCAACAACAATCACATCAAATTTTTCAGGCATAGCTTATTTCACCGCCTTTTTCTGTCCTTAGCTGCTTAAACTGCTCGATTAGTTTAGGGATGATTTCCATAGCGTCTCCTACAATTCCATATGTGGCGACATCAAAGATGGGTGCGTTCGGATCTTTATTAATGGCAATGATAAACTCAGAGTTTTTCATGCCGACGACATGCTGGATTGCGCCTGATAACCCAATCGCAAAATAGATTTTTGGTGTTACCGTTTCCCCAGTTTGACCAACCTGCTGCTCATGCGGCAGCCAGCCTGCTTCGACAACATCACGGGTACCGCCCACACTCGCTCCAATTGTATCTGCTAATTCATGAATGAGCTGGAAGTTTTGCAAATCTCCCATTCCCTTACCGCCACAGACAATCACATGGGCATCAGCCAAATTAGCCTTTTTTGTTACATCATTCACAATTCGGAGCACTTTTGTGCGCATATCTTCTTCTTTAAGTGATATTTTCTCTTCAATGATTTTGCCTAGTCTTGCAGTATCTGGTTCTAATGCCTTCATGACCTTTGGTCTGACAGTGGCCATTTGCGGACGATGCTTCTTACAAAGAATGGTTGCCATAATATTACCGCCAAAAGCTGGACGGCTTGCCTCTAGTAATCGATTATCTACATCCACGTCCAACATCGTTGTATCTGCTGTTAACCCGGTATTTAAATCCGTAGCGACGGCACTTGCTAGGTCTTTCCCGTTTGGTGTTGCCCCGTAAAGGATAATTTCTGGTTTGTATTTTTCCGCTAGGAGCATAACGCCTTTCATATAGGACTCTGTCCGATAATTCTTTAATACTGGATGGTCGACCATGTATACTTGATCAGCACCATAAGTAATCACTTGATTTGCTAATGATTTAATTTCACTGCCTAATAAAAATCCCGATAGCGGAACTTGTAATTTATCAGCCAGCTTCCTGCCAGCTCCAAGTAATTCTAGGGAAACACCTTCGATTTTCCCATCGTTTTGTTCGATGAATATCCAGACTCCACGATAATCGTCTAGATTCATGTAAACCCCTCCCTGCGAGACAAGATTAATCTTAATTTATTTAGATGACTGGATTGTTAACAGGTCCTTTTTCTCCATCAAAACTTCCATTAGCTTGCTAACTTGCTCATCAGCAGAACCCTCAAGCCGGATGCCGCCTTCTGGCCGTGGAGGTGTAAACATTTTACCAACGATAGTTGGTGAACCTTTTAGTCCAAGCTGCGTGCGTTCTACATTTTCAAGATCACTAACCGCCCAGATTATTGGCTCATATCTTGCTGCTTTAATCATGTTTGGCATTGGTGAATATTCAATATCATTAATTTCTTTTTCAACTGTTAATAAGCAAGGCAATTCGGACTGAATTAATTCATAGCCGCTGGTTAATTTCCGTTTAATTAAAACGGTTTTTTCCTGCTGATTGACTTCCGAAACCTCGATTACATTGGTAATAGGGGGAATATCCATCCTCCTTGCGATACCTGGTCCAACCTGTCCTGTATCTCCATCAATGGCATGTTTCCCGCAAATAACCATATCGACAGGAAGATCTTTGCTGATTCTTTCCAGTGCTTTAGATAGGGCATAACTTGTTGCCAGTGTATCCGCACCTGCAAAAGCACGGTCAGAAATTAAATAGCCTAAGTCTGCACCTATTTCAATGCTCTTTTTTATAACAGCAGTTGCTTGCGGCGGTCCCATTGACAAAACCGAAATTGTGCCGCCTGTCTTTTCCTTGATTTTAACGGCCTCTTGAACGGCATGGGCATCGTAAGGGTTCAAGATGGCTGGCGCACTTCGGCGGTCGAGTGTGTTGGTTTTAGGATTAATTTTAATGATTTTTGTATCGGGTACTTGTTTGACACATACGACAATGTGCATGTAGGACTTTCCCTCCTCCATTTATTCTCTAGATTGTTGAAAGCGTTTGCTTCCTTTGGTTATAAAAAATGCCTTTATTAACGATATATGAATCGTCACATAAGCATAGTACCAAACAATGATCGTTTTCTTTTTTGAAGTGAAAAAATATAAAGTTCATCGCAATGTTAAATTACAGGAAAATAGTACTAATATAACTATAAGAAATATTGAGATTTAAACAATGATAAAAATCACAGTTGTCTAATATTGTAGAATTACATGATTAGTTGCGGGAAAATTTGATGGCGTTTGCTAGCCTCTGAGGAGATGGAGAATGAATATTTCCCAATTGAAAATAATTTGTTTTCAAAAGGTGCCGGAAGGCCTTCCTAATAGTTTAATTTTAATTCGGTATCGGAAAAATTGAAGGCCTTCATGATGTAACTTTAATAGGAACAGGTGCAATTGTTATAACCTTTTCTTTATCTTTAAACTAATAATTTAGGCCACACCATCATCATTTGTTTAAAGGCAATTTTTACTTCTTCATTGGGTCTTGAAGCTTGTCCCATAAACCTTTGGTACATATTGATTAATTCGTCTAATTCTTGGCTAAATTTTATCGTTTCTTCACTCGTATAGCCCAATGTTGTTGCGCTATTAATCATTAATTCTCTTTTGACTTTTATCTCTTCAATCATTTCAGATTGACTATTACTATACGTATACAATGTGATCCTCCTACCCATTACACTCTTACTGTCTACCATTTAGAAAAGTAGACTACTTGAAGAATTATGCCAAGAATTTAGGTAAATGTAAACACTTTCGCAAAAGTAGACAAAACATTCTATTTCTTTTGTTTTTCGACAAATTACTTTTGTTTTTTCTTGTATTTACGACAAATTCCATTTGGGTTATTTACTGATAATTGAAAAAACTGGCCCACAGAAGCGGCAGCCAGTTTTTTCTTATTAATGTACTTCTTCATGTTCGTAAATCGGCACCCAGCCTTCCGTGGTGACAAAAATTCTAACGGCTACCACTTTCCTGTCCTCTTCAAGTGTGAAGTAATGCCTTGTATTTTCAGGAACCGAAATCAAATCTCCCGGATTTAGATGGACTTCAAAAAACTCACTATCTTTCCCTTGGATGACGAATACACCATGGCCGCTCACAATAAAGCGAACTTCATCATCTGTGTGATGATGCTCATTTTTAAAGTTGGTAAGCAGGACGTCTAGATTGGGCGTATTATCAGATAATGAGATGACATCTTGAGCCTTATAGCCTCTTCTAGCGGAAACATCTGCAATTTCTTCCGCAAAGGTACTAAGAATTTCTTCCTTCTCCACATCACTCAAAAGATACTTTTCAACGAGCGATGCCGGAAGTTTGCTAATATCCCAATTTTCATAAATAACTTCCTGTGATTCTAGGAAGCTTGCGACTTCCTCTTGTCCGTGGATTTGCTCTTCATTACTTTGAAATGTAATATATGCCATGTTTATCAACTCTCCCTTTTAATTATACAACCTTAAATAATTGATATGGTTTATGCTCTAGCAAACGTAATTGGTAGCGAAATAAAAATTCCGATGCTTCAAGGATTTTTTTTGCTTCAAATGCGTTTCTTCCCCAAACGGTGATTCCATGGTTTCGAATCAATACGGCACCAGTATCCCCTGAAACCTGTTCAGAAAAGGCATGTGCAAGTGTCGGAATATGGGCATAGTTGCGAATGATTGGGATTTTCAGGACAGCCTCTTCTTCCCACTTATCAAAGGCCTTTATCAGCTCTTGCCCCTTAAATGTTACCTCGCCATTGTCACCATAAACTTCCGAAATGACGTTATTATCAATCGTATGGACATGTAGACTGCAGCCTGCATTCGTCTTGCGGTAAATCTCAACATGTAGAAGCGTTTCAGCTGATGGCTTAAGATGCGTTTCTTCAACTGCACGACCGAATTCGTCCACAAGGAGAAAATCCTCGGCTGTACGCTTGCGTTTGTCCTTCCCACTTGCCGTCACCAAAAATCGCAGCGGATGATCACTTACTTTAATCGCAAGGTTTCCGCTTGTTCCCATAAACCAGTCCCGCTTTGCCAGCTCATCCTTTACATCAGCCAGTTCAGTCCATCTTTCCCTTAACATGTCAGCTCACCCGCCCCAATTCTTTTTTTTATTTCATCGATACAATCAAAGAATGTAGTAAACCCTTCATGATTAATCCCCCATTCCCCGCATTTTTCCAGCAGTAAATCGCGGGCCAGCACAAAGTCAGCATGCTTGGCAGCCTCGAGATCGGTAACAGAATCGCCAATAACGATTTTGAAGCTGTCTTCATTGTGGTTCAGTTTACGAATGATACTCGGTTTACAGCAGCCGCAATCATTTTTACATAATGAATCGCATTCATAAGGCCAAAGAATCTTAATGGTCTCACCTGAAAAATCAGATTCATTACAGTAAATTCCAGCTAACGGGGAATAATCTGCTAAAACCGGATGAACAAAAAAGTCAATACCGCCACTAACAATATAAAAAGGGATACCTTCCTGGCGTGCAAATTCAACAAACTCGTTGAAGCCTGGTCGAATCCTAGCATTCTTAATCGCAAACGCGGTAATTTCCTCCTTTAAGTGACTAGGTAAAAGTGAAAATAATTTTCCTACGCCCTCATTAATCGATATCTGGCGGGAAAGGATTTGATCTTTGATCTGCACCCATTCAGGGGGCGCAAATTTTTTCATAATGGCAATGATGTTATCACTTTCGGTTACTGTTCCGTCAAAGTCACAATAAATTACCGGCTTTGTCATTTAAGAAGTCACCTCGGCATTTCCCCATAGCTGGAGTGCCTTTTTTAGCTCAGGGCACTGTTCAGCCCCCTCAACCAGTAGCTTGCCTTGGAGATTGGTTTCAATCGCCTGCCGGAATGCAAGGCCGCCGCCGCGGGCACCGTCTGGATGACCATGGACTCCTCCACCTGCGTTAATCACAGAATCATTCCCGAAATCACGGATTAACAACGGTACTAATCCCGGATGAATGCCCGCTGAAGGAACAGGAAATGCCTTTTTAAACACGTCTTCCTTCGTCAACTCACTTGCGATTGATAGTGCCGAAGTTTGTTCCAAGGCTACTGTTCCATAAGGTGATGGGAACAATGATAAATCTGCACCTGCGTAACGGAGCAGCTTGCCAAGGAGCAGGGAGTGTGACAATCCATATTCGCGGGAGGAAGTGAGTGCACCGCTTACTGCAGGATGTGCCATCAGCGGTAAGGCTATTTCATCGTCCTCTCGTAACTCCTGCAGGACATCGAGACCATAGGCAAACACATTAAACAATAAGAGGTCGGCACCAAGTTCTGCAGCCTTTCTTGCTTTATCTCTTAACTGTGATGTTCTTCCGGTTAAGTTTACCGCGTACAGGGTACGATGCCCTGTTTGTTCTTGTACTTCTCGAAGCACCTGTTTCCCGGCAGTAATTCTTTTTTCAAACGGCGTCAGCTCATTTTCAAAAAGGATTTCATCATCCTTTACTAAATCAACTCCCCCTAGGGCTTGCTGTTTGAGCTGCATAGCCAAAAAGGAAAGGTCTTTACCGAGCACGCCTTTAAAAATGCTCATTAACAGCGGTCGATCAAACACATTTAATTTTTCACGAAGGCCATCCATACCAAACCTTGGCCCAGGGAACAAACTTTTTAATCCGTTATCAAACTGCAAATCTAGCAGTTTGATTTTTCCATCCAAAGAAAGCTTTCCGAATACCGTTGTTAGGATAGCAGGAAGATCGTTGGAAAAATTAATTGTTGGATAGGCAATCCGAATAAGGGATTGATCCGCATTGTCAGAAGGTAATCCCTCAATCGAAACTACTCTGCCTTTATGCTTGCGCAATTGGCTTTGCTCTAATTCAGGCAGATTGGTCCATGACCCTACCGTTAAACCAAGAGCAATTTCCTCGGCTTTTTTTTCGGGATTTTTCTCATCATGTATGAGATAAGTAGCAATTAATTCAGACATATTTCAAACTCCTCTTTGATAAAACATAAAAAACCCCTTCAAAAAGAAGAGGTTAGCGTCACAAACTAACCATCTTCTCATCTTTCAGCTTGTCGCTGCAAGATTTAGCACCGTGCTTAACCACAAGGTTTAAGTCGGTTGCCGGGCTTCATCGGGCTTTTCCCTCCGCCTGCTCTTGATAAGAAAACGATTCGTATTTATTCATTTTTTCACAATGTTTAACTTTATTTTGGATTATCCCAAGAAAAGAATAAAATGTCAACCCTATTTTCGAAAAATTTCTAAACGACTTATTCTTCTGACAGCTTCCGTTAACCGTTCCTCGGATGATAATAAACCAACACGGACAAAGCCCTCGCCAAATTCTCCAAACCCAATCCCCGGTGCGACCATTATATGGGCTTGTTCAAGAAGAATGGTCGAAAATTCCTCAGATGAATACCCATCGGGAACCTTAAGCCAGGCAAAAAATGAGCCTTTTGGTGCGGTGACATTCCAACCGAGCGATAGAAGGCCAGTAATTAAAACATTTCGCCTCCGTTCATACAGATCATTAAGTTCGTTCACACAATCCTGGGGACCCGTTAATGCAACGGCAGCTGCCTCCTGTACCGCTCCAAATAAACTGACATATTGATGATCCTGCAATAGTTCAATCGCGGAAATAACACTTTCATTCCCCACGGCAAATCCCACCCGCCAGCCTGCCATATTATAGGTTTTCGACAGCGTGTAGATTTCAATTCCCACTTCCTTCGCTCCATCTACTTGTAAAAAGCTAACCGGCTTTACACCGTCAAAGCCAATTGCACCGTAAGCAAAATCATGAACGACGCAAATATCATTTTCATTGGCCAGTTTGATAGTTTTCGCAAAAAACTCCTCACTTGCGGTGGCACCGGTAGGATTATTTGGGTAATTGAGAAACATTAATTTTGCTTTTGATAAAGCAGCCGAATCCAGTTCTTGATAATCCGGTAAGAAATCATTTTCCGCTCTTAAAGGCATCGTAACCATTTCCGCCTGTGCAAGGGCAACGCCTGACCAATAATCAGGGTAACCCGGGTCGGGAACGAGGATGGTATCGCCTGGGTTTAATAAACACTGAGGAATCTCGACCAGCCCCGCTTTACCGCCAAATAAAATCGCCACCTCTTTGTTTGCATCAATGGTCACACCATATTCTCTTAAATAAAAATCTGCAGCAGCTTGTTTTAAGTAACCAAATCCTTGAAAGGGCGAATATTTATGGTTGAGCGGATTGGCCGCGGCTTCCTGAAGCCTTGCCACAATATGGGGCGGTGTTGGCTGATCTGGATTGCCTTGTCCTAAGTTAATCACATCATGGCCCGCGGCTATATATTCCCCCACTTTTTTAACAAGACCTGCAAAAAATTGTTTTGGTAGTCTTTTCAATAGTTCCGATGACGGAAACTGCTTCATCGTTCTCACCTGCTTTTTTATTTTCAAATTATTGTTGAATTTCTAGTGACAAATGTTATAACTTTTATACTAGCTTGTAAAGGGAAAATTTCAAAAGAGGTGAAGATTCTTGAAATTAAAGATTTCCTGTTCTTATCTTTTGGATGGATTGGCTTGCTGATATAATAAAAAATATTGACACCCATTACTTAATCTTGGTATAGTTTTTATCAGATTGAAAAAAACTGAAAATTTTATTTACTCTTATCATGAGCTGGCTGAGGGATTGGCCCTTTGAAGCCCAGCAACCGACCGGAAAACCATTATGAAATGGGGCGCCTATTTGCGCCGGGGAGGGGTCCCCTAACAGGCACGGTGCTAATTCCAACAGATGTTTGTCTTTCTGAGAGATAAGAGGTTCGAAGAGTAACCGTCTTCTAGCCTCTTTCAGATGAGAAAGAGGCTTTTTTAGTGCAGAAATAAGCACGGATAAGCCTCCACTAATTAGGAGGATTTTTAGAAATGAGTCTATTAAAGCAAACAACCTATCAGTCATTTACCGAAACTACCGCCAAAGAGTTAGCCCTAGCATTAAATCTTTTTTCTGATAACCCTGAACTTTCCTGTAAGGAGATTGGTGATGGGAATCTTAATTTAGTATTTCATATTGTCGACGAAAAGAACGGAAAAGGCGTAATCATCAAACAAGCTCTTCCATATGCCAAAGTTGTAGGCGAAAGCTGGCCATTGACACTTAAAAGGGCAAAGATTGAAGCAGATGCCTTGAAAATATTCGGTTCTATTGCTCCAAATTATGTTCCAGAGGTTTACTATACCAACGACGTGCTGGCCGTGACTGTCATGGAAGACCTCTCCCATCTTTTGATTGCGAGAAAGGGATTCATTAAAGGGGAAACCTACCCGCTTTTGTCCCAACATCTGGGTGAATATCTGGCGAGAACACTATTTTTTACATCCGATTATGGATTAAGTCCGTCTGTAAAAAAAGAACAGGTTCAGCAATTTATCAATCCAGAGCTTTGCAAAATCACCGAGGATTTAATTTTCACCGATCCATTCTATGATGCAGAGACCAACGAGTTTGAGGCTGGCTTGCGAGCTGCGGTCGAGGATCTTTGGAAAGATGGTGAGCTGAAATTTCATGTGAACGTTTTGAAAAAAAGCTTTTTAACTGAAGCAGAGGTTCTCCTTCATGGAGATTTGCATACTGGAAGTATTTTTGCCGATAATTCAGCAACAAAAGTTATTGACCCTGAATTCGCGTTTTATGGCCCAGCAGGATTTGATATTGGCCAGGTATTTGCGAATCTCCTTTTCCAAGTCATAGTGAACGAGCAAAACCAAGCTCTCTTTATCAAACATCTTGAAACAGTGTGGAATGTATTTGAAGATCAATTCACACACCTTTGGAATACTGAAAATAAGGAAAATTTAGCACAATCCTCTGCATTCTTACACTACAATTTAGCTAAATTTTTCGAGGATGCTCTTGGATTTGCCGGCTGTGAGCTAATCCGGAGAACCATTGGACTCGCACATGTTGCCGATTTAGATAGTATTGTAGAGGAGCAAACTAGATTAGCTGCCAAACGTAAATCGTTAGAACTTGGGGGAATCCTTATCAAACAAAGGAAAGAAATCAAGGATCTTGGAGCTTTTATTGGTACGGTTAAAGGCGTACTTTAATCGTAAAAGCAATCCGATGTTATTCGGATTGCTTTTACTTAGGTATCGCAACATTGTTATCTTCAATTGGAAGGGTGATCCGAAAAATCGTCCCTTTCCCTTCTTCACTTTCAACATTGATAGTTCCTTTATGCTCTGCAATGATGCGAAAGCTAACCATTAAGCCAAGGCCGGTTCCCTGGTCCTTAGTTGTATAAAATGGTTCGCCAAGCTTATTTATGATTTCTTTCGGTATTCCTATCCCTTCATCCTCAATCGAAATACTCATTCGATTGGCTATTTTCTTAATGGTAATGGTTATATTGCCGCCTTCTTGCATAACTTCGATGGCATTTTTGATTAAATTGATAAAAACTTTTTTCAACTGATTTGGTTCGCAAAAAATTGGTGGAAGCTGTTCATTATAGTTCGTAACAAATTGAACATTGTGAAGGACCGCTTGTGCAGTCAGCAGGTCGACAGTCTCCTTCATGATTTGAGTTATTTCCTTCTCTTCATACCTAGTTGCCTGCGGTTTAGCAAGAATCAAAAATTCATTGATAATCGAATCAATTCGCTGAAGCTCCGAGGTAATAACCTGATAATACATCGAATGCTCTTTCATGATACTGCCTTCAAGTAATTGGATGAAACCTTTTAATGCTGTCATCGGATTACGAATTTCATGAGCGATTCCTGCCGCCAGTTCGCCAATCACATTTAAGGTATCTGATTTTCGCAGATGCTCTTGCATTTCCATCATTTCCGATATATCCTTAAAAACGGTAAAATTCAACCCCTCAACGATTTCCGCTTTTGAGGAATATTCAAAATATTTCTTCTTGCCATCCACTGTTTCAACAATGGTTATAGGAGTACAATGCCCATTATTGAGTACCTGTTCAATATGTTGTATTATTTCCTGTGTATTGCTTTCATGATGGGTATATAAATCGTATAACCGAAATCCGATTAATCTTTCCTTTGGGAGGCAAAGCATTTTTTCACCGGCCAAATTAATATCAACAATACGATGCTGATTATCCCATAAAATAAGGCCATCGATGGAATCTTCAAAAATCCGTCTGTATCTTTGTTCGCTCTTCTGTAAATCAAATTCCACTTTCTGCATTTCACTATTTTCAAGAGGTAAAGCGCTTTCTTGTTTGATCTGCTTCTCCAACCGTAGCCACCCCGCGAACATAAATAATCGTCCAATAAATAGTATTATAAGTCATATATTCTACATCGAACAAGAAAAATCCTTTTCGCATGTTAAGCAAATTTTTAATGACCAAGATCGTAAAAAAAACGCAAAGCACTTGTGTGCTTTACGTTTTTTCCTTACCTATAACATAGGGTTTTCATGCTTCGCTTTTAGACGCTGCCATCTTTTTTCTACTTCTGCTTCGAACTCTTGTAAAATAGGTTTGTTTTCATCTTTTAAGAGATGTTTTGTTTTACCCATATATTTTAACCAATCAGAAAGTGGAATCCGTTTGTTCTTTTCTTCTGGATTGTAGGTAATCGTTGTTTCCCCTTGTTCTACTTCATAAAGCGGGAAGAAGCAGGAATTTACAGCAGCTTCAACAATTGTGGTACCGAATCGGTCGTCCGATTTCCAGTTTAAAGGACAAGCGATTAAGAGCTTCCCGTACACAGTTCCTACATTTTGGGCATACCACTGTGCTTTAGCACCCTTTTTCACCAAGTCTTGCGGAAAGGCTTCCGAACCAGTAAACACATACGGTATATTGGTTGCAGCCATGATTTGCGCTGTATCCTTATGGTGGAAGGCTTTACCTCGCTGTGTTTTTCCAACACCAGATGTACTAGTCATATGCCCAAGCGGCGTCGAATAGGACATTTGTGAACCTGTATTCATATAGCCTTCGTTATCATATTCCAGCATAATTAATTTATGTCCGCGAAGAGCCGTCCCAATGGCCGAACCCATTCCGATATCCATTCCGCCGTCACCAGTTATCATGACAAATGTAGCATCGTCAGCTACCTCAATTTCACCACGGCGCTTCAGTTCCATAAAGGCTTCAAGCGTACCGGATAATGTGGCAGCACCATTTTGGAACAGATTGTGAATCATCGTTTGCTTATGTGATGTGTTTGGATAACCAGTCGTGGTAACATAGGCACAGCCCGTTTGGAATAGGGTAACGACATCGCCTTCGATGCCTTTAAAGAATAATTCCAATCCAGCGAATATGCCACATCCAGGACAGGCCCCATGACCTGAGGCAATCCGTTTCGGTTTGCCTGTAAGTGCCCGAAGCGGCGGGATTTTCACCTTTAATTTATTCGTTTCCTCATCCATTTTCACATCAATTAAGCCTGTTTTAAATGCATCCCCATGCTGTGGCATAATCACGGGTTTCAGGATTTTCTCCGGATCACCTGGAACATGACCGTAGTAATCAAACGGCTTATCAGCTCTTCCTTTATCCATTGCGTCAATGGCCATATCAAACAAAGCCTGCGCATCGGTTGCATAAAAATCCTTACCGCCGAGGCCAAAGACACGGCTTAAGACAATGGTTTGGTTTTCTTTATCATCTTGAAGTGCAGATTTCACTTCATGGGTTAAGTTAGGACCATTGGCACCGTAAGAATCCGCACGTTCCCCCACTAACAATGCTTTCACATTTTTTAGGGCCTCACGAATTTCCTTCGCCGGGAATGGACGGATGATATTCGGGCTGATAATACCTGCTTTTATCCCTTTTGCACGAAGCTGATCCACTACATCCTTAGCCGATTCAGCGGCAGAGTTTAATAAAAATAGAGCGACATCAGCATCTTCCATTTTATATAAATCAAGAACAGGATATTCTCGGCCGGAAAGCTTTGCATATTCGGCAGCAACTTCTCTAAATACCTCACCGGCATTGTAAATTGCTTCTGACTGTTGGAAATGATTATTGATGAAATCATCGCCGCTCATATGTGCACCAATCGTTACTGGTTTTTGCGGATCCCTGATAAAATTGTAATCAGTTGGGCACTCGCCAACAAATTGCTGTACCACCCTGCGGTCATTAAAATATTCCACCCTCCTTTTTTGGTGAGACGTAAAGAAACCGTCATAGGCAACAATAACTGGCAGTCTTACTTTGGAATGCTCGGCAATTTTCAATGCCATAATATTCATATCATAAACGGCTTGAGGTGTTTTTGCTGTTAAAATAACCCATCCCGTATTCAAGGCATAATAAAGATCGGAATGATCTCCCCTAATATCAAGCGGGCCGCTAACCGAACGAGTTACAAGGTTCATGACCATTGGAAAACGTGTTCCCGATTGTACAGGCATTTGTTCAATCATATATAAGAACCCATTGGCACTTGTGGCATTGATTACCCGCGCCCCTGTCGCAGCGGCACCATAACAAATTCCTGCTGAACCATGTTCGCCGTCTGCTGGAATCAGTTTAATATCGTGTTCCCCGCGTGTTTTCATTTGATCTAGAAATTGCGCTACTTCTGTTGATGGTGTAATTGGGAAATAGCCCATAATATGATAATTGATTTGCGCAGCTGCCATTGCTGCCATTTCATTCCCTGACTCAAAGGTAGATACTTGTTCAGCGATACCCTGAGTTGTTAATTTATCTTCTAAAATTGCCATTAGTAACTGCCTCCTGACAAATAAGGAAAGTTTTGCTTCACGCGATGTTCATCTGCATAACCGATCAGTTCACGAAGATTGCCAAGTGCATCGGTTGGACATGCTTCTACACATTTGAGACAGCCTTTGCAATATTGGTAATCAATTCCTTGGAGGAACATTTGTTTCCGGCCGCGCTTATCTTCTCCCTCTTCCCAAACAAAACAAAAATCCGGACAAACATTATCACATGCTGCACAATGAATACATTTTTCTTGTTGAAACTCTGGCAGGAATCCTTGGCGAGAACCGCCTAGATCTTTAAAAATACTATTTGCCTGGGCTACAATAACCCCGCCAATTTCTTGCGTCATATAGCCAAGCTGTGGAAGTGCCCTGGTGAATTTTTTCCCTTCAGCTCCTTCTGGAACATCATATGTCTTAAATTGAACTTCATTATATCCGCGGTCAAAGGTGCGAATATTCGGTTCAACCAAATGAGGATATTTCTTTGTGAAAGTCTTTCGAATCACATCTCTCATTGATTCTGGATCCAAGAAATCACAAATACGATATAAGGCGCCAAGCATCGCGGTATTTACTTTTGTTTTTTCCTCAACAGCAATGGTCAAGGCATCGACAATCGCAAGTGCGCCATATTCTAACTGTAAATCATGTCTAACATCATCAAAATCTCTTGCTGTATTTACCAAGACAATCCCATCAGCATTTAGGCCGCTGACGACATTAACTGTCTTATATAGTGCTTCATGGAAAACACCGACAATATGCGGCTGTTCAATTGGACTATGATCTCTAATTTCCACATCAGGGTCACAAAATCGGACGAAGCTTTTTACAGGAGATCCTTTTTTCTCGGATCCATAGGATGAAAAGTTTGACCCCTTTAAACCAAGGCTGAAAACGCCTGCTTCAGCTAACATTTTTCCGGCTAGGTTTGCTCCAAGCCCTCCGATTGATTCTAATCGGATTTCAAAGAATCCCAGTTCATTTTTTTTCGGTAAAATAGACATAATTCCCCTCCCACTTTTTCGTTCAAAAGTTCATGCAAAATTCCATAAGAAATTAACTTCCCCAAAGCAATTGTAGGACTTAATATCTGTTTAGGCTGTGACAAATGTTAAACATTGCAAAAAAAATTCTATAACACAATATTTTAGAGTGAAAAATACACCAATTTATATGGTTTTACAGCACCCTTACAATTATATAACAACAAATTTACTGTAGTATAACAGATTTAAAAAAGCAAAGACCTGACACAATTGAAAGCGTGGCAGGTCTTTGTTTTTATATTGAATTAAAGATCGTTTATGACAATATAGGAAGCTTTAACGGGACCGTGGACACCGACAACAAGATTCAATTCGATGTCGGCTGAATTACTTGGCCCGGTAATAAAATTGATGCAGGAGGCAACATGTCCGGTTGTCTGATGAATTTCCCGCATTTTCTGGGCTGCTTGGGTCATCCGGGGAACCAGGGTACTTTTCGGTACAAGTGCAATAAAGGTTGCCGGTAAGAAACTAACCGTCCTCCCCTTGTTTTGATCGCTGAATAAAACCACAGTACCAGATTCAGCAAGTGTTATTTCACTAATCGTGATGGCAACATTCGCCTTTTCAGCCTTCGTGATGTTTTCTTCTCCTTTGCTCAGATCCCATTCAAATAGATCAATCTTTTGATCTGGCCACTCTTGTTTGAACAGGGAATCAAGACCCCATTTGGAAAATCGCTCATCTTTCCAAGTAACCACCGGGCCGCCGCCATAGTTAGAAACTACTTCATTAATTGTTGAGCTTAAGTTTTTGCTGTCTGTTACTGTTATGCTAGTATGGATAACCTTGCATTGCTCTTTCAAAACAGCTAACAATTCATCTTGTGATGCCCCCTTCAATACCTCTAATTGAGGCTGAAATTTCCACTTTGGTCTTTCAACCGATGTGGATTTTCGGGGACGGTCAAGACGATTAGCTAGTTGATTTAGAAACTTATCGCGATTTTGTATGGTTCCTGTCATCATTTTTTGTCTCCTTTTTCGCGGTTTTTAAACCAATCTCTAAATCTCTCTTTATTCGGTGCCGGAAACTCGCGAATATCCGTCCAGGCTTTTAACGGACCCGGTCCTTTAGAAATTTTATCTCCCACCGTGAAGGGATTCATTGCCGCTGGAGCAATTTTAGAACCAATCTTATATAAGGTCGGAGAAGCAGCTCCCAATCCAAATGCCTTCATGGCTAATTTTTCAGAAATAGGTGCTTTTCCTTCTTTTTCAACAATGATTTCGCGATGTTTATGCAGGAGATTGTGTAATGGTATTTTTACTGGACAAACCTCTGTACATGCCCCGCAAAGTGTGGATGCATAAGGAAGTTCTTTGTATTCGTCATAGCCGCCAAGCAGTGGAGAAAGGACTGCTCCAATTGGACCGGAATAAATCGACCCATAGGAATGACCGCCGACATGGCGATATACAGGGCAGACATTTATACAAGCTGCGCAGCGGATACACTGCAAGACCGATTGGAATTCCCCTCCCAGTATGTTCGAGCGGCCATTATCAATAATAACAAGATGAAATTCTTCCGGACCATCAACATCTAGTTCTTCCCTTGGTCCCGTTAGAACGGTAATATAGCTTGTTAATTTTTGCCCAACGGCACTTCTTGTCAGCAGGCTGACGAGGACTTCCATTTCTTCAAATGTAGGTACAAGACGTTCCATTCCCATGACGGTAATTTGAGTTTTTGGCAGTGCCGTTACTAAGTCTGCGTTCCCTTCATTTGTTACTAAGCTAAAGGAGCCCGTTTCAGCAACAGCAAAATTGCAGCCTGTTATGCCGATGTCCGCCGAAAGGTATTCCTTACGGAGCATCTCACGTGCATGCCAAGCCAATTCTTCAGGCTTGGATGTCTTTTCATAGCCAAGCTTTTCAGCAAAGACGTCACGGATTTGCTCTTTATTTTTATGTAAAGCAGGCACAACGATATGTGATGGCGGGTCATGATCATCAATTTGAAGAATAAACTCGCCAAGGTCTGTTTCAATGACCTCACAGCCTTCCTGTTCTAACACAGTATTTAGGCTGATTTCCTCTGTAACCATTGATTTTGATTTAACAATTTTCTTAGCATTTTTCTTTTGAACAACACCCCTGATATACTCATTTGCTTCTTCCTTCGTTTGGGCGAAAAAGACATGGCCGCCACGTTTCGCGACATTTTCACTTAATTGTTCCAAATAATAATCCAAGTTTTCGAGGACATGCTGGCGGATTTCTTCACCATGTGAACGCCAATCCTCCCAGTTGCCAAGCTCCTCAGTAGCATTGCGTCTTTTTGTGCTCATACCGTCCTGCGCCCCGGCAACAGCGCCGCGCATAAAGGAATCATGAATCCCTTTGTCAACACGTTCTTTAAATTGATCCGCACCAATCTTCATTGCCATTCGTCTATTCCCCCACCCTAAAAAATATATCTCCAGCACCGCTTTTTTCCCGAATTGAAATCTCTTGCACGCATTAGATCATTACAGGCTATTCAAAACCTCAGCAATATGCATAACTTTAATTGGCTTACCCCTTCTCTCAATCCGGCCGCCGATATTCATAAGGCAGGCTGCATCTGCTCCAATAAGGTATTCTGCTTCTGTTTCTTCCACGTGGAGAACTTTTTCGTCCACCATTTGTTCTGAAATTTGGGCCATTTTCACGGAAAAGGTTCCTCCAAAACCACAGCATTGTTCCTTTCCTGGTAATTCTGTGAACGTAAGACCCTTTACATTTTTCAACAGAATCGTCGGAGCCTCTTTAACCCCTAGTAATCTTGTCATATGGCAGGATGTATGATAGGTAACACTTCCCTCAAACCTGGCACCCACATCCTCTACTTTTAAAACATCGACAATAAATTGCGTTAGTTCAAATGTTTTCTCTGCCAATTGTTTAGCTTTCGGCTCCCAAATCGGATCTCCCTTAAAAATATGTGGATATTCCCGAAACATATAAGCACATGACCCGGACGGTGAAACAACATATTCTGCATCACTAAAAGTATTAATCATCCGTTTCATGGCCTCTTTTGAATCTTTAACATAACCGCTATTGTAAGCGGGCTGACCGCAGCATACTTGTGATTCAGGAAACTCAATCTCACAACCGAGCCTCTCAAGCAATTCAACCGAAGATTTTCCTACATTACTTTGAAACATATCTACTAAACAAGTGGAAAAAAGTGTAACCTTCATTTTTCTCTTCCTCTCCTAAACCATTGTTAGAGATCATATCCCAATTATACACATTCGCTCCTATCTTTTTAGACTAGAATAAGTTATAATTATTCATTGTTTCATTTTTAAAAAGGAGATTTTTTATGAATGTTATCTGTTCTACCCTGAACGCAAAGTACATCCATACAAACCTTGCGATTCGTTATTTAAAAGCTTACGCCGAACCCGAATATAACATACAAATGAAAGAGTACACGATTAAGGATCCAATCATGAACATCGTTTCCGACCTTTATCAAGCAAAACCAACGGTGATTGGATTTAGCTGCTATATCTGGAATATCGAAGAAACCCTTAAAGTTGTAAATATGCTCAAGAAAATCGACCCGTCCATCTTGATTGTCTTAGGGGGTCCTGAAGTAACCTATGATACGACTGAATGGATGGAAACACATACTGAAGTCGATTTTATTGTCATCGGCGAGGGTGAACAAACGTTTAAACAACTGCTCACTGAAATAGAAACGGACAAAAATTATCAAAATGTCCCTGGAATCGCTTATCGGGATAAAGGTCAAGTCAAGGTAACATTGCAAATGAATAAACTTGATCTTAAAGAACTTCCCTCACCGTATCGATTCCCTGGGGATACGGCAGGTCTTGGTAAACGTGTCACATATATCGAAACAAGCCGCGGCTGTCCGTTTAGCTGTCAATTCTGCCTCTCTTCGATAGAAGTCGGGGTTCGTTATTTTGATCGGGAAAAAATTAAGGAAGATATTCGCTATTTAATGGCCAATGGAGCCAAGACAATTAAGTTCGTAGACCGGACATTTAATATCAGCAGAAGCTATGCAATGGAAATGTTCCGCTTTCTGATTGATGAACATCTTCCCGGCACCGTATTTCAATTCGAAATTACCGCTGATATCATGCGTCCAGAGGTTATTGAATTTCTTAATCAAGAGGCTCCAAAAGGACTCTTCCGCTTTGAAATAGGCGTTCAGTCAACCAATGATTATACGAATGAGCTCGTGATGCGTAAGCAAAATTTTTCAAAGTTAACTAGAACTGTCACGATGGTAAAAGAAGGCAAGAAAATTGATCAGCACCTTGATTTGATTGCGGGACTTCCGGAGGAAGATTATTCGTCTTTTCGCAAAACATTTAATGATGTTTTTGAAATGCGACCTGAAGAATTACAATTGGGATTTTTGAAAATGCTCCGGGGAACAGGGTTACGACTTCGGGCTGAGCAGCATCAATATGTCTATATGGATCATTCTCCATATGAAATCTTGTCTAATAATGTTCTGTCTTTCGATGATATTGTTCGGATTAAACAAGTGGAAGACGTGTTAGAAAAATATTGGAATGATCATAGAATGGATACCAGCGTTGAATACTTAGTAACGAATATTTTCCCTTCCCCATTTGATTTCTTTCAGGAATTTGGTTCCTATTGGGACGTGCGGGGCTGGTCTAGAATCGGTCATCAGCTTGAGGACTTATTCCGGCGCTTATATTCCTTCCTTGAACAGAAATCGGCAGGTAATCTTGAAATCATCCTCGGTCTCATGAAGTATGATTATTTAAAAAATCATAAATACAAACCGAGAAAGCCTTGGTGGGGTCCAACACTTGATAAAAGCGCGCGCTCACAGCTTTATAAACAAATCCTTGAGAATAGGCAACTTCTCGGTCAAGAATTTAGCAAGCTTAAACTGGAAGAAAAGGATTTATATAAGCATACCATGCTCGAAGAATTTTCCTTTGATTTAACAAAGTATTTAGCAACAGGAGAAATCGATAAGCATCCTGCCTACTTATTAGCCTATTTTGACCCGACAAACGATCGGACTCTTATTTTTCCATTTAAGGAATTGAAATAAGCCGGATATTCCGGCTTATTTTTTATTCACTTCTTCCTTTTTCCCCTAATTTTGAATTGCGGTTTGCAAACCTAATAGCATTGTTATTATCGGTAAATTCTGCTGAAAATTCACTTTCCTGAATATTTTTGTGAGGTGTTTTCGTATATTTTTCCACTGCATCAAATTCCGCTTTCCGCTTCGCCATAAAGTAGTCCTCCTAAAATGTAATCGTACATCTATAGTTTTAATCATTTTGACTGCAATCATTCCTTTCCTTATTTTTCATAAATAAAATTACCCCGCAAGCAGAAAATAAAGAAAAAAAAGGAGTGAGCAGTTTGACTAAGAAAACTAAGAAAGAGACTAGCGAGCAGGTAACCATCGACGAAACAATGCCACATCAAATGAATGCTCCAACCTTTAAGGGTACCGACATCAAAATGATGGATCCATTTGTCAATAAATATGGCGTGACTATCGGCGACAGTCTATATGCCTCTAACAATTCCCCCTTAGAAAACTGGACTGAGGATACTGACCCTGAGATTATGGCAGGTGATGAATGGGTTCATCCTACTAATGATATTGGCTGGAACACAACCGAGAACCGGGAGCTGCTTGAAAGCAAACGCAAACCACAAGCATCTCCCTTTATGCACCCAACAAAAGATGCAGGTAAGGGGACAGATTAATATGAAATATCCAATTCCGAAAAACATTACCACTTATGAAAAAAGGTTTGCAGCTAAATAATATTTATACAGGGGATTAAAACCGCTGTAATGATTATAAGGAGTGGAACTTAATGGCTAATAGCAGCAACAAATTACTAGTGCCAGGAATTGAACAATATTTAGATCAAGTTAAATACGAAATTGCCCAAGAATTTGGTGTTCACTTAGGTTCAGATACAGTTTCTCGAGCCAACGGATCTGTAGGCGGCGAAATAACCAAAAGACTTGTACAGCAAGCTCAAGCCCAAATGTCTGGACAATTTAACAAACAATAATTTAATATACATGGAAAAAAGTCCGGTATTTTACCGGACTTTTACTTATTCCTTTGTTTTTCGTGATTATTTCCGTTTTGTTTTTCTTTATTATTTCCGTTGTGTTTTTCTTTATTATTTCCGTTCTGTTTTTCGTGATTATTTCCGTTTTGTTTTTCTTTATTTTTTTCGTTGTGTCTGCCGTTATTTTTTTCGTTGTGCTTGCCGTTATCTTTTCCGTTACTTTTGGGTTTCTGATTCTCGTTTGATTTTTCCTTTTGGTAAAATTGTTTGTTTTGCTGCCCATTGTTTTGTTTCACTTGCTCTTCTTCCATTTTCTTCAACTGTCCAGGGGGCATTGACTTTCCTCCCCAACGATTGGGTTCTCCCTGCAATTTATTTCTATCGCTTTGATTGGAGCCGTTATTGTCATCTATCTGTTTCTTCAATTGTCCCGGTGGAACCGTTTTACTAGGCTCGGATGAAACAGCATTTTTTTCCTGCCTTTTCTCAATGGTTCTTTCTTTCTCTTTGTTTTTCACGTTATTAGCTGGTTCAATTTTGTTTTCTTGATACTTTCCTGCAGTAATCCCTAGTTCATGTGCTTTATCCAAGTCTTTTTCTGTAGCTGTTACCACTGTCAGTTCTAAATGCTGATTGTTTACTGTCGCTTTAATTTTATCCATATTCTTTTGGAACTCTTTTTCTACACTTTCTTCTGGTTGTTTGGTCCTGACAGTAGAAATAATCACCTGTTGATTATCGATAATTAAACCTGCTTTTTTCATTTCAGTAAAAATAAGCGCAGTTAATTCCGATACATCCATATTTTTCCAACTGCTTAATTGAGAAATTATCTTCTTACCGGATTGGTTGTACCCATTTAACTCGACAACCTGCATTTTTTTATTTACACCAAGCTCAATACTAGGGTTTACATCAATCGACATATAGGCATAAGCTTTATTATTTTGATACATCGGAATATAGGAGCCAATAAAAATAATCAGTGCAGCCATAACAGCCCAAACGGTTTTACGTTTAAAAATAGTTAAAAAACGGTTTGATTGATAATCAGGTTTGCTTTCAATCGGAAAAAAGTGAATTTCTTCACCGATAGCATAGGGTTGGTCTCGTTTGTTTGCGCGCAAAAATTCACCTTCGGGGGTTAAAAGCGTTAGAAATGCATCATCAATTCCCATTATAATTCCCTTTTTCATGTGTCTAGCACCCCCTTTATATAATCCTTCATATATACATAATCACTTGATAAAATAAGTGCAATCGCAATAATATATTTTCGGTTCCGTTCAATTGTCTTTCGACTGACATTTACCATTTTTTCTAGTTGCTTAATGGGAAGTCGTTTTTTCTCCAATAATAATTTTTTCAATTCTTGGTCTTCCACTAACATTTTAGCAGCTATAATAGCATTTTTCCGTGCATCAGCATGCTTAGGCGAATTCTCAACTAAGTCACTAAAGGATAAATCAAAGGTAGTTAATAATGCTTGAAAGTGATGAATTTCATCTTTCCTTAATTGTTCGTCCCTTTTTTTATGATAATCATCAAGGGATAGTTCATTTACGATGACTGTACCCGCTGATTCTTCCTCAGACGATGCATCGGTCAAATCAATACTAATATATTGATTTTTAGTCTGTTTACGGATATAGTCAATCACTCTTCGCTTAATAATGATTTCAGAAAAACTCAACAACGAACTTCCCCGCTCTGGAGAATATTTTTCAATCGCTTCATTAAACGCGATGAGACCAATGCTAAATTCATCATCAGTTTCATAAATGTACCGTTTGCATACGGATGACACAGTTTTTGCAATAAAAGGTTTATAGGCGTCAATTAGTTCATTAAGTAAATTGCGGTCCCCTTCCTGAATTAACAGGACCGTTTCTTCCAAAGTTCTTTTTTTCCTTTTAGCCATAAACAATAAACTCAGCATTTGCTCACCTCTATTCGACCAATTATACCATATGATTGATATTTTGGACTTTAAGAGGGTGTTACTTTTTCACTACATAGTTACGTTTACCCTAAAACAATTTGTGGGGGTTAACAAAAAATATTTTCCCAACAAGAAAAACTTCAATCCGTAATAACCTGGATTGAAGCTTTTGTAGAATTATTCATTGTGATTTTTTCGTGACAATGTATATTTGATTAAAAACCCGATGAGTAATCCTGGAATTAAAAACAACATTGGCAAAAATACAGGACCAGGGTGAATTTGGAAAATGGTAACTTTCGGAGATAGCATTAAACCGACAGTGACAAAATAGGCACCAAAAACAAACGGCAAAAAGGAGTATTTTTCTTCTTTTGGCATCGCCGTACGATAACCATCCCACAAGGAAAACAGATAAACACATGGATAAAACATGAGCCACTGATAGTTTAAAACCGCTTCAGCCTTTTCAATTTCGCCTAGGAAACTATACATGATTGCTTGGTTAAAATGGCTATTAACATTCATAAGGAACTCTAAGGCTACCAACAGTACCCCTTTGAGATAATGCCCTGCTAACAATTGACTGAAACCCGGAAAGGCAATATTCCATAACACCGCTTCCAACCTGGACATCTTTTTCATAGTACTATCCCGTTTCTATTTGACAATTTTTTAAATAGCTAAAGTCCTTCACTTTAGTTTATCCAGTTTTTTACCAAACCAACGGGCACTTTACCAATTATTTTCCCAACCTAATTTGCATAAATATACAATAAAGCAGCGGGATTATTTCCCGCTGCTTTATTGTTAATCATGCTGATCCATTGGATTATACAGTTTAACGTTTGGATTTTTTTCTTGGAACCATCTAAGGGCAAAGTCGTTCTCAAATAAAAACACATAATGACCATAACGGTCCTTTACGAGCAGACTCCGGGAACTAGAAAGATTCTCATCAACAGTATCGCCATCAATCCAGCGTGCTATCTTCGAACCCATCCGCTCCATTATAACCTCTGAGTTATACTCATTTCTCATTCGATGCTCAAATACTTCAAACTGCAGCTGCCCAACAGCACCCAATAAATAATCATCCGTTTTAATCGTTTTGTAAAGCTGGATGGCTCCTTCTTGAACAAGCTGCTGGATTCCTTTATAAAAGGACTTTTGTTTCATAACGTTTTTCGCGGATACCCTGACATATAATTCTGGTGTAAACTGCGGCAATCTTTCATATTGAAAATTATCTTTACCTGTCGTCAGTGTATCACCTATTTGATAGGTGCCCGTGTCATAAAGTCCAATTATGTCCCCACTGACGGCCTCATCCACCGTATTGCGTTCTTCAGCCATAAATGAGGTCGATTGTGAAAGCTTAATTTGTTTGGCCAACCGTGGAACATTAACCGTCATTCCCCGTTCAAATTTCCCCGAACATATCCGTACAAAGGCAATCCGGTCACGGTGTGCAGGATTCATATTGGCTTGAATTTTAAAGACAAAGCCTGAAAATTGATCTCCTAATGGATCAATTTCTCCAATCGATGAATTGCGTGCCATTGGCGCAGGGGCAAATTTCAGATATGACTCAAGGAATGTCTGAACACCAAAGTTTGTTAATGCACTTCCAAAGAAAACAGGCGTCAATGAACCCGCTGCTATTCTTTCTGCAGAAAACTCGTTTCCAGCTTCATTTAGAAGCAAAATTTCATCAAGTGTTTGCTCATATAGGCCTGATGATTTTAACGGATGGTCACCGGCAATTTCACCATCATCGGTTACCGGAATATATCGTTCTGTGTCGCTTACACGAAATTGCTCGACCCGGTTATTAAAGCGGTCATAGATGCCAAGAAATTCTTTTCCCATCCCAATCGGCCAGTTCATCGGATAAGATTCGATTCCGAGAACTTCTTCCAATTCAGCCAAAAGCTCAAGCGGGGATTTTCCTTGGCGGTCCAGCTTATTAATAAACGTAAAAATCGGGATACCGCGCATCCGGCACACTTTAAAAAGTTTGAGTGTTTGTTCCTCAATCCCTTTTGCTGAATCAATAATCATTACCGCACTATCTACAGCCATTAGGGTTCTGTACGTATCTTCACTGAAATCCTGGTGTCCAGGAGTATCCAAAATATTAACCCGGAATCCATCATAATCAAACTGCATCACACTGGAAGTTACAGAAATTCCCCGTTGCTTTTCAATTTCCATCCAGTCACTTGTTGCAAATTTTCCTGTCTTTTTCGCTTTTACCGTACCAGCATCGCGAATAGCTCCGCCAAATAATAATAATTTCTCCGTTAGCGTGGTTTTCCCTGCATCCGGATGGGAGATGATTGCAAATGTACGGCGTGATAATACTTCTTCTTTAAAATTCTTACCCATCATGTCTTCCTCTCTTTTTGACCGAATAAATTTTTACCATACCTTCAATCATATCAGAGCAAACAATAACTTTGCAATATTTCAATTGATTGACAACGATTTTTTCTATCATCCCCTATGTTAAAATTATATAATAAAGATATAAATACGATTCCCCTAGGAGGAAAAATGGAAATTAAGCATTTTGATCAACAAACCCTTGCATTATTGCATAAAGCGTTCGAAATTGTCCTAAAGCAAAACAACGTTACTTTTAATAAAATTGGGATTGCCGAAGAAGGAGAACAGCTATTATTTTTGTATGAAGATCGTGATGAAAAAGTTCATGTTTTCAAATGGAGTAAAGCATCCAGTGTCGGAGTAAGTTTTGGGGTTCTAGCGCAAAGTGTGCTAATGCCCATCATCCCGCATCTTCGATTATTATCGTAAATTTCAAAAACACACCTGCCTAGTAAAAGGCTGGTGTGTGGTTTTCAATTTCATTTTCGCTTTTCTTCCTTCCACTGATTTCCACATCCATTTTTCTGGAAATTCCAGTATAATAGATTATGACCTTATTTAAGGAGATGAATAAAGTGAATCAAAGCAAAAAAATAGTTTCTAAGTTTATTCCGCTGTTTGCAGCGTTAATATTAATTATTGCGGGAATCATTTGGTTTATCCAAACAACGAATAATCAGGTGGGTATCCCATTTTCTTCTGTCGAAAAAACCATTCAAGAGCAAAATGGGAAATCAGTCACACTTATGGAAGAAGCTAATGGCAGCCTTTATCTGAAAGCCGGAAATTCAGAATACATTTCCCATGTTCCACCAAACAGTCAAATGGTTGACAAACTGGTAGAAAAATATAATATCGACTATTCCTATTCCACCAACAGCCGTTATGGAAAATGGATTATGGGAGGAATTGTTCTGCTCCTCTTAGGTGCTGGATTTGTCCTGCAAAAGAAGAAAGGCGGATTCGGTCTTCATAACTCGATGAAGAACAGCGTTGCCAAGCCGCGCCCGCTGCCTTCTATCACCTTAAGGGATGTAGGCGGACTTGGGGAAGAAATGAAAGAAGAAATTCTACAAACACTCTCAACCTTAAAAGAACCGGAACGCGCAGCAAAATTAGGAATAAAACCGCCAAAAGGAATTCTATTATACGGACCTCCTGGAACAGGTAAAACCTTGTTAGCCCAGGCAATCGCACGGGAATTAAATGCCGACTACTTCTCTGCGAGCGGATCCGCTTTCAATGAACTATTTGTTGGTGTTGGAGCAAGTCGTGTCCGGTCTTTATTCCATTCTGCAAGAAAACAAGGGCCTGCGGTTATTTTCATCGATGAAGTCGATGCCTTAGCTGGAAGACGAAAGGCACATGGCGGCGAGGAAGCAGAAAAAACCTTAACCGAACTGCTTGTCCAGCTTGATGGCGGCCATTCTAATGACGGAATTTTATTTATCGCCGCAACAAATAGAAAAGACATGCTTGATGAAGCATTCCTCCGTCCGGGAAGAATCGACTTCTCCTTCCACGTACCACTCCCTGATACGAAAGGAAGAAGAGAAATCATTGATATTCATTCAAAAGGAAAGTCACTTGCTAAAGATGTCTATGCTTCATTAGATGAGCTTGCGGAAAGCACATCAGGATTTTCAGGTGCCGAACTGCAATCCCTGTTTGAGACAGCAAGCAGGCGCGCCGTTCAAAGCGGCCAGGACATGATTCAAAGACACGACCTTGATTATGCCCTTGATCGGACAATCCTTGGAAGCACTTCACGGACTTTGCAGGATTATGATACAAAACGTAGAGTTGCTATTCATGAAGCCGGTCATGCAATTGTCGCATCGCTAACCAAACCTGGTTCAGTTCGAAAAGCAACCATTATCCCACGGGGAGAAGCACTCGGCTATGTAGCTCCAATCCCAAAAGAACTCCATTTGTCGACTACTAGTGACCTATTAGACCGGGTCTCTATGGTGCTTGCAGGTGGTGTAGCGGAAAGAATGTTTCTCGGTGAACACAGTATCGGTGTTAGCGGCGACGTACAGCAGGCAAAGCACATCATCGAGCAAATGGTGGATACCGGAATGCTTCAAGATGGTTTTACACTAACTTTTAATAAACAAGATCAAGAAACTAAGATGCAGGAACTCTTTGCAAAAGGGATTGAGAAAGCAGAAGTTCTAATAAAAAGCAATCAATCTCAGTATCACCAATTAGTCATGGCTTTATTAAAGAAAGAAACATTAGAAGGATCTGAAATTGAAGAAATTGTCTCAGGTAAATCCAATCTGAATGTCGATGACCTCGTCCTTGTGTAAAATGAAATCCAGGTGCCGCAATTGGCATCTGGATTTTTCGTATAAATTATTCAAAAATCTAATGGATTTCCGCCTTCGTGGTAAACTAATAAAAAGGAAGTGAGCAGTTTGTTTAGGAAAAATGTTTTCTTTGAAAGAGAGCAGGATAAATATGATGATGAAGCGAAGGATTATCTTGGCAATCAGCAAAAAACGCAACAACTGCTAAATAAAGCAAGAAAAAAAGCACAGCGAAAAAAGGGAAACTTAGGGGATGCTTGGAATAAACTGCAATTATTTATTGATTTAGTAAAAGCATATTCAAAAGGTGAATATCGAAATGTCTCCACCAAGACCATTATAACCGTCATTGGGGCCCTTTTGTATTTCGTTTCACCACTTGATTTAATCCCTGACTTTCTCCTCGGCATTGGTTTCATCGATGATGCCGCCGTGATTGGCTATGCTCTTAAAAAGATATCAACGGAAATTGATGCATTTAGTGTTTGGAAAATGTCCGGTAGGTATTAACCCAGAAAACCCGCTTGAGTTTTCAAGCGGGTTCATGGATTAAAATCTAAAGCAAGCTGCACCTACAATAATTAGAAGAATAAACAACACCACGATTAAAGCAAAGCCGCCGCCAAAGCCAACTCCGCCCCCGTACCCACAGCCGCCATAACCGCAGCCGCCAAAGCCACCATATCCATACATATTTATTACCTCCTTTTTCTCTATATTAGACTCAGTAAACCCAAGCTGCCCCGATAATGATTAACAAAATGAACAAAACGACTAGTAGGGCAAATCCGCCGCCGTAGCCAGCTGCTACACCTGACATTTACATTACCTCCTTTTTTGATTTCTTTATATCCTATTCACCTAAATAAAAATGTGCGATAGACGCATATCCAAATTAATATGTTTACAAAAAAAGACTAAGCCCATTCTTATCATCTACTAATTAAAAAAATGCGGCCTAATAACCCAGCCACATTTATTTCTGTTCTCCATTATTTTAGTCAATTATTCCCATTCGGATGGCTTTAACTGCAACTTCTGTCCTGTTTTGCGCGTTCAGTCTTTTCATAATACTTGATATGTAATCTCTAACCGTAAATTCACTTAAATAGAGCTTTAATGCTGCCTCTGCTGTTGAAGCACCGTCCGCCAACAGCTTAATAATTTCTGTTTCCCTTGGTGATAAGGAGATGGAATCCTTTTTGGGCAGGTTGTCCTTTTTAATATCTGCTTCAATAAATTTTGATAGCAATTCCCCAGAACTTTGGCCAAATTTCATCAATGCAGGAAAAAGACTAGTATCGACAGTAAACTGCTTCCCCGGGCCTTGATCTAAAACAACCCCTCCTATTATTTTCCCCTCCTCTGGAACATAAATCGGTACAATAACTAAGGAAGTAAGTTCAAAATTTTCTACATACTTTTCTGGAAGGTCAATTGCCGCCGAAGGAATATAAATTGGCTGAAAATTTTTCATCTCGTGACCTTGTGATTTTAACTTCACGAGACTTTGATTGAGCACTGGTATATTGGCGATTTTTTCGGCAATTGCTTGGATCTCTGTATTGTTTAAATGATGTCCAAATAAGCCAACCCCTACACTTTCCTTATTGGCAAACTTAAAAAGGGCACATCGTTCAAAGGGAAGGAAATAGCCAAATCCATAGCAAATATTTTTGATTGACTCCTGAAAATTTTGCGAGCGGATAATCCATTCATTAAATAAGATAACAGCATCCTTCCAAATACTATGATTCTCTTTTTCCGATTGAAAAAGCATGACTTCACTAATTTTCGAAAATAAGTAATGGACCGAAGGATGTAATTTCGAGGAATAAGCAATTCTTGATTTCAGAACCTTATGCGCAGCATTCTCCAACAGATTGATATGAAAGATAAGCGCCTCCGGTTCCGGGCTCCTTTGGAAATAGGCGAACCAATCCTCCTGAAGTTCATTTAACATCCGATATATATCAACATTCCCTTCATTTACCGACCGTAAAAACCTTTCTAGAAATTCGCTTATAAATTCAAAAACCACCACTGATTTCTTATTCGTATTTTTAAGAGATTGGAGCATGAATCTCCATTCCTGTAATAGGTCCTCTTGATAAGAAGATAACATTTTAACAGCATCATTTAAAAGGTGATCCAAATGGTGATTTAATGACTTCGACAATTTCATCACTCTCCTTCACGGAAGAATCTAAGCTGTTGTTTATCCTATTTATCAATTCGTTTATTTCTATAGATAATTCAGCTAAAGCTGTCAAAATTCCTCCTTTTTATCAATCATTTTGGTTATTTTGTAGGCGCTTGTCCTTTCTTGTTCAAATATAGGATAAACTTCCTACAAATGTAGGGATTTCTTAATTTATTTACTTGTCATAAAATTGTGACGAATGGTGTAAGCATTTATTTTTTGTTTAAGCGCTTTCACTTTTTAAAACAAAAAGGGAGGAAAGAGTGTATGACAGCTGAAACAATTATTATCGGAGGGCAAACAGTCAAGAAGAAACTCATCATTGCATTAGTAGGAGGGTTTTTATTTTTAGGGGCACTTCTAGGTACCTTTGGACTAACCGGTATGGCCGCAGCAATACCATTAGTGGGCGGGTTCACCGTCAGCTTCGATGAGATGACAGGTACAGGATTTAAACTTTATGGCAGCCTTGCTGATAGTGCCATGAAACAGAACAATCCCGTTGCTGTTAACGAAATTGATAGTGCGACAATAAAAAATTTAAAAATCTCAAAACCTATTCCATTTTTAGGGATTAATGCAGTTATTACTGCTGAAAAACCAGTTACAATAACTGGGCTACAACAGAAAGCAACCTTAGTAACAGGTGATGCTACGTTTAATGAACTAACCATGGCAGAGAAATATGTCGGGGATAGAGACCTTAGCGACCCTAAGGTACTTGCCGGGGCAGCAGCCGAGCATTTTACGCAAACGGCAAATACCATTACCATCAAAAACGGAATACTTGAAACAGTCTATCTTTTCCAAAAAACAGTATCTCTGAATGGCATGAAAGTTTCTTTTGAAAAACAATAACACTAAAATAATCTAGAACATCAAAGGACTAACAAGTAAGGATGATAAAAATGAGCTCTACTTTTTCAAAACGTAAAAGGTTTAAGAATTGGAGAGCAAGGCGCCCTTTTTGGGGGGCGACCTTGTCTATTTTATCAGGATTAATCATTTTAATGGTTCCTGCACAGCTTTATGAAATTGCAGCTGCCCCGGGGAGCATCATTGTTGTTGGCTTCCTATTAGGAGGTCTTACCTTAATAATGGGCGTCCTAGCATATATCATGCCTAAGCTTTCTACCCTGTTTGGAGTTCTAGGAATTTTTTCATCTGTTTTATCGATTATGGGGGCATTAGGCGGTTTCCTAATCGGCACACTTCTTGGAATTGTTGGAGGTTCAATGCTAATTGCCTGGAAACCGGAGCTTGCCGCTCTTGATTCGAAGAAACAGTCAAATAGCGATCTTATTGCAGAAAAGGAAATCGCTTCGGGGAAGGAAGTTTTACCGGAATAATTAGTACCTATAGCATTCATAGAAATGGTGATCGTATTGATACGCAGAAATTAAGATAATTATTGTATTGGTTCTTCCCTTTAGCGGGCTGTTCTTACTTACCAAGGATAGTTTTGCTAGTAATCCGACAATCATTGGATTTATTATTGAGGCTAACCAAATGGAAGGTACGATGAAAAATCCTGTTATGATTACAGGTGATACGGCAGAACAAAAAGATCGGCCGATGCTGGAATTAAAGTTTGATAATCTTTCAGCTAAGAACTTAATTATTAAGAAGTTAGTCGAAACTCCAAATGATCTTATTACGATTGAAATCAGCCATAAAGATTCTGCTCTTTTTAACCACTTAAGCTTACATGTTACCAACGCTGAATTCAGTGAACATTATTTACCATCGGCAGGTAATATCGGCTTGAAAAATGTTAAACTATTGGCCCACCAGGTAACAGCTGATAACTTAAATCTCCCTCAATTCAATTTAAGTTTCAATGAGGGCGGTAAGGTCGAAATGGAACCGAAAAGCGAGAAAGAACTCCTTTATATGAAAGCAGTCTTAGAAAAGCTAATTAATAGTGTTCAACAGCAATAAAAAGAAGCGATGCCAATAAAAGCATCGCTTCTTTCAATTTTTACTATAGTCGCCATTGACTAAGGCTTCTGCTAGTCCTAGTCGTTAATAATTCTCATAACACGTCCATTAAAATGTTCTGCGTAGTACCTTGACGTCATATCGGCAATGGCAATTCCAGTTGAACTTTGTGAACCGATGAATTTCCCGCCGCCGAGGTAAATCCCCACATGGCCGTCGATTTTATAAGTATCAAAGAATACTAGGTCCCCTGGACGTGCTTCGCTCATCGGCACCCTCGTTCCGGTATTCTTCAAGATATCCGTGTGAGCCCCGACATTAATGCCTGCCTGCGCGAATGCCCAGGCAACAAATCCTGAACAGTCAAATCTTCCATGGGCAACATCGTAGGCATTTCTGCCGCCGCCAAATACATAAACGGAGTTCCCAATATACCTTTCTCCTGCATGGATTACAATGTTTATCGCTTCATTTGTTGTTGTTGGTATCGAAACATTCAGATCAGCTGTATACGAGACAACAGTAGTTTGAGCCGAGGTATTAAGCTCCACTTCCTTTAATGCGAGTGTACTATCTTGCTCTTGTAACTCAGCCTTATTAGCAAGTTTTGCTTGTTCTTTCACCTTAAGTTCTTCTTTTAAGGCGTCATTTTGCTCTTTTTGTTCTAAAATCTGAGCCTGCATCCCTTCAAGCTCCGTCATCATGTCTTTTAAATTATCAAGCTTTTTTTCAACTGCCGTTTGTTTCTTTACGACCGCTTTCTGATCTTCTTGATGCTGTTTCACTAAATCTTGATCCGCTTCTACCATTGTTACAACCGCACCTAATCTTTCAACAAAATCACTAAAGCTTGAAGCTCCGAGGAGAACATCTATATAGTTCACCTTTCCTCCACTTTCTTGGAGGGACAAAGCACGTTTTTTTAGTATTTCATTCCGTTTATCGATCCTAGCTTGAATCATAGTCACTTCCTGCTGAAGCCCTGCCACTTCTGCCTGAGAAGCTTTTACATTTTCTTCTGTCTGAACAATCACGTTATTATTATCATGAATAGCCTGTTCAACTCTATTAATCTGTTCCGTTAATTTAGCTAATTCATCTTGAACCTGAGAAATTTCCTGATTCGCTTTTGAAATATCTGATTGAATACCTAATCGCTGCTCCTGAACGCTTTTGATGCTTGTAGCCTCTGCCTTTACAGGGGGAAGTGAGAATACGCTTCCAATTCCCAGGATAATAGTCATACTAAGTGCGGTAAGCTTCTTTTTCATTCTAGTTCCCCTGCTTTCTTCACAGAAAATGACAATATTCTATTTATCATGGTCCAATGGTCAGCTATACATTTATTCTATGTAAGACAAATTTCACAAATAATACCCAATATCATCCTGTTTTGATCTCAACAAAAGTATATCATCTGTAGTTGTCAAACAAGTTATTTTTAGATTACAGTTATATTTCAAAAGGTTTTTTAGTGGGATTTATACAAAGAATTCAATAATAATAAAAAAACCACAATCTCTTTAATTGAAAAGAAAATTGTGGTTCTAACTTTTTTCAAGGATTCTATTGTCAATCAATGCTGTTAATTCCCCTTTTTAAACAATAAAAGTTATTGTGTTTTTATTAGCTCTTTAAAACTCTTTCGACCGCGATCAACAAGATTTAAATGAGTGTTTCTCGCTAATTTAACATATTCTTTTCTAACCAGAAACCATGCGTTTCTTCGTTCACGCGCATAGGCTGCACTAGATTCTGCATTCCTTTCTATATTATCCTCTAGCTGGTCGACAATATGAAAAATTGATTTTATTGGTGTAAGTGCTAACTTTTCAAGTTGACCAGAAACCTCTTTCAACTGTTGTTTTAGTTCCTCTCTGTCATTAACCGGAATGTCTTCTTCTATTAAATCTTCTTTACCGCCATTAAATTGATTCATCAGTTCTGTAACCATATCTTTATTTGTCTTTTTGGTCTGCTCATACAATTTGCCAATCGATTTTCGATATTGCTTATTGAACTTGATGACCTCCCTTAATGCATTAATATAGGCTTCCTCCCGATTTTCCCGAATCTTGAGTGCACGTTCGCGCGATTGCTCAAACTGATCCCAAAATGTGTTTACAAATGAACCAGCAGCAATTGGTTCCACCGCTGCTGGAATCACTTTTTCATCAGCGGCTGGAGCCGTTTCCATTTTCTTCTGTGCCATCGTCTTTCCTCCTCCTACTATTATTTACTTTCTCTATTGGATCCTTCTTCTGAAATGAAGGAATATAGAGCTCAAAGAAACTGGTATACATCTTGAAGAATTGATCTAATAGTGATTGGTAGGTTTCTAGTTGATTGGCATAGCCTTTTAAGTATGTAATACCAGCTTTTGTTATGGAATATCTTCTTTTTGCAGGACCACTTCCAGTTGTATCCCATTCTGATGAAAGAAGTTCGTCCTTTTCCAACTGTCTTAATAATCTGTACAAATTCCCCTGATCAAGTGTCTTAAACCCGAATGCCTCTAATCTTTGGCTGAGTTCATACCCATGAAGAGAAAGCTTGCTAAGAAGCAATAAAATAAATGGCAGAACAAAATTTTTGGATGGATTGATTGATTGATTATCTTGGTTTACCATATCTTTATCACCTCACCTATATGTATTTTACACCTATGAGTAATATTTTGTCAAGAAATTAAATAAATATCCTTTTAAGCAATACTTTAGAGTTTACAATTTTAAAAAATTGGTAATAAACTATATAAAAGTCAAAGGTGGTGTAAAATGGAAAAGGCGAAAATAAGTAATGCAGGCATCCCATATTTGCATTTTGGTACTGGGGAACCAGTGGTATTGATTCATGGATTAGGCGAGGTAAAAGAAGGATGGCAAAATCAATTTGAATTAGCTGATCAATATGAGTTGATTATTCCTGATTTACGAGGTCACGGTGCATGTACGAAAACGGAAGGAATCTCTATTCAAAATTTTGCTGTTGACGTGATCAGTTTGTTGAAAGAGTTAGAAATTGAAAACGCTCACATCCTTGGCCTTTCAATGGGCGGAGCCGTTGCCCAGGAAATTTACCGACAGGCACCCGATCGATGCCGTTCTCTTATGTTGATTAGTTCTTTTCACTATTTGCCAAATATAATCAAGGCTTTATTATTTAAAAAACATAAGGCAAAGTTTGAAGCTCTTTCTGCAAAAGGCAACCAAATTGAATATATATCGCGAATGGCACTATACTCTTGGAAAAAAGACACCGTCGAAAAGTTTGCTGACATTTTCAAACCTAAGCAGCAAATTTTTATTAAATCCTTTGAAGCATGCCTAGAGGTCAATAATTTATCATTATTACCAAGGGTAAATGTCCCAACCCTTATTATCGGTTCACAGTATGACTCCGTATTGCCTGTCTGGATTCAAGCTCGTATGCACAAGCTGATTCCCCACTCAGAATTTATTATTTTGAGGAATACCGGCCATATTGCCAAATTGGAAGCAAAAGACCGGTTTAACCAGCTGCTGCGCAAATTCCTCAATCAGCAAAAAATAGCTTCATAATAAATTTTTAACGGGAAGGCGGTCCTTCCCGTTAAAAATTCTATCTTAAACACACTAATTATGCTGTACTTTAAGAATTTCTTTTGAATGGGCGGAAAGCCATGGGTCCATAATTCCAGCGAAAGCTCCGGTCAATGCCAGCGATACATGGCCCCCTTCAAAAACCTTATATGTCTTATCTTCACTTGAAACCAGCTCCATGACAGGAAGACTTTGCTGCTCTAAAATAAGATTGTCACGCGAACAAGAAAAGACGAAAAGCGGACACTTAATATTTTTCAATTCTACTTTCCTGCCGCCAATCAATAATTCTCCCTTTAGTAGTTTGTTATCTTTATAAAAGTCATTAAACAATTGTTTAAAGGCCGCTCCTGCAAACGAGGCCGTATCCTTTGTCCACTTGTCCATCCTGCGCCACTTTTCTACATATTTTTCATCATGTGCCCGTGTAAACAGATTGATTTTCGGGCTTCCATAAATAGGTGAAAGCATCCTAAACATCAAATACAGAAATTCTGATGGAAGAGTCTCATGTGCCTCAGCAAACCGATCAAAACTAAGCTGGCCCTTTTGAATTCCTTCTAGCCACTTATCAGGCACGATACCGATACTAAAATCAATTGGAACAGCCGCAAGAACTAAATTCTTTATAGGCAGTTTGGTAATTGAAGTTATAATGGCCGCAGTCGTACCTCCTAAACAATATCCGGCCATTGTTATATCGTTTGCCCGGGAATGCCTTAATGCCCGTTTAACCGCATTTTCTAAATAATCAACTATATAATTATCTAGTGTAAGTTCCCTATCTTCAAGCCCTGGGGAACCCCAATCTAAAAGATAGACATCGTAGCCAAGTTCTGTAAGACCCCCAACCACACTACTCCCTTCACCGACGTCTAGAATGTAGACTTTATTCAATAGCGAATAGACTAAAAATATTGGAGTTTCATATCTTTTCTCTTTCGCAGGGTGAAACCACAAGGTTGTTTTATTCCTTTTCCAAACACACTCTCTTGGTGTGGGCACGATATCGGGCTTTGGTTCAGTCATAATTTTATAAAGCTGATTCCACCGTTTAGCTTCTCTTTTTATCTGTGGACTCATGTTAATTCCTAATGCATTAGTGCTCATTTACTTTTGCTCCTTTCAAAGTTTTTTAGATGGTTCAGCTCCGGTGAGCACTAGTTCTTTATTCTGCTTTTTTTCCTGTTCTTTCTTCTGCTTTGGTTTCTCTTTTTCGATAACGGTCTTCATAGCAGCGGCAGGCACTGTCTGACTATCTGACTTAAGGCTTTTAAGTCCGTCTATTTCCTTGCGTAATTCCTGAAGGTTCACTTGAATGATCTTCATATTGAAAAGACCTTGGCGTATTTCCTGAAGGTCAGCTTTCATTATTTTGGTTTCCGAAACCTCTTGTGCAATCGTTTGAAATTCAGTCTGCAGCTGCTTGACAATGCGCACCATTTCTTGAAACATTTCTAAATTCCCTTTATTCGCCAAGTTAAGACCATCTTGTAAACTCCAAATTTGCTCTTCTAGATTGTCGATTTTTTCTTCTGCCTGTATCGACATTTTTGCTGCATTTGCAATATCCTTTTTCGTAGGAATATTCATTAAAGCCGCAATAAGCTCTTGGTTTTTCCTAAATCTCTCCAGGTAACGGGAATAGACATCAAGTCCGATATTGGCGGTTTGAACAAATTCCTTATTATCAGTCAACTTGTATAATAGACCATTTAATTGTTTCTCCCACATCTCACTAACAAGCTGTAAGCCCACGAATGGATCATATGTTTTTCCTGTAGACATGATGTAAGCCCCCCTTGGTTTTATGATTTTGTATGTTCTTCAGCTTTTTCTAAATATTTATTAAGCGGGAACATCAACGTTTTGATTTGTCTTGCAAACAGATTGACGAATCCTTTTTGATTTTCATAAACTAGATTTCCAGCCTGCTTAACGGTTTTGATATATTGCAACCTGCTTTTTTTCCGAAGCGCAATATATTGATCGATGATTTCAAGATACTTATCCATTGTCAGGTTTTTTGATATAGTTTGACATGGTGCAGTAAGAATCGACATTGTTTTCTTTTGGATGTGATCAATCTGGGCATTTATTTCCTCATAGGATTTAATCGGGAAGAAATGCTGCAGGCTGGTAGTTGACATTAAAAATTCCTCTCTGGCTGTTCGTTCCCATTCAGCAAATTCCTTATTAAATTGCTCAGCGATTTCTTTCATATTTCCCTGATTTCTCTTTACACTTTCAGCAAAGGACTTCGCTTCGTTCAGAAAAACCTCATCGCGGTAATCAGAGTGTTTTGCCCATTGGTCTAACTCGCCGAAAACATGCACCCATAGAATATCTAAGCTGGTAAGCTGTTCTTCCTTTTCATTTTCAACTACTATGTTTTCAACTACTTCTTTTTCATTTTTGTCTTCCATATTATACGCATCCCTTCAAAGGTAATTTAAGCCAATCATTGTCTCATAGTAAGCTTTGATGGTATCCTGGTAATTTTCTATGAAGTTTTTCTGTAGTGGATGTAAACAACTTCTCGAGCTGCTTCTAGTGGTGTGGTTGGAATAGATTCTGAATTTAAGCTTTAATTTTCTCTTCCTCTTTCCTGAGCATTCTCCTTAACAATTTACCAACTGAGGATTTAGGGAGATCATCCAGAATTTCAATTTCTCTAGGTACTTTATAGGGAGCAAGATTAATTTTCGCAAAAGCGATTAGTTTGTCTGGTGCAATCGAGATACCTGCCTTAATCTTCACAAATGCTTTTACGGTTTCTCCGCGATAAGTGTCAGGAATTCCAACAACAATAGCCTCTTCAACCCCTTCATGCTGGTATAATACTTCTTCAATCTCGCGAGGGTAAACATTATAGCCGCTGGCAATGATAATATCTTTCTTGCGATCCAAAATATAAAAATATCCATCTTCATCCATTTTGGCGATATCACCGGTAAAGAGCCAGCCATCTTTTAACACTATCTCGGTATCCCCTGGGCGTTTCCAATACCCCTTCATAACCTGAGGTCCGCGTAAGATTAACTCACCTGCTTCCCCGACAGGAACATCGACAATGCCTTCAGCCGTTTCTGTTACAATTCTCGCTTCTGTTCCAGGTAATGGAATCCCTACACTTCCTAATTTGCGCGGTAAAAATGGAGGAGTAGAGATAGCGGATGGAGCCGTCTCTGAAAGTCCATAGCCATCTGCTAATTGTTTACCTACTCTCTTTTCAAAGGATTTTACATGTTCGACAGGAAGTGGTGCACCACCGCTGCTCAAATAATAAATATCGCCAATATTGCTCTCTTCTAAATCAGGGTGGCTATTGAGAGCAAATATCATCGTTGGAACAGCCGTCATTTGGAATGGCTTTTCCCGTTTGATCAGTTCTAGTACCTCATTAACATCAAAGCGAGGCAAGATGAGCTGATTACCGCCAATTCTTATTCCCGATAAAGCATTACAAGAAAGCCCGTAAACATGAAACATTGGCAGGACACTGACAATTTTAAAGTTTTCTGGTTTTTCATCGACAGCATTATAGGTGAAGTCACATACCTGAATAATATTGGCCAAAAGGTTATGATGTGTCAGCATGACTCCTTTTGAAACCCCCGTTGTGCCGCCGGTGTATTGTAAAATGGCAACATCTTCATTTATATCTATCGGAATTTCAGGTATTACATTGTCATGTGTCAGAAAGTCTTCAAAATACAGGTCTCCGTCGGCAAGTTCAACCTTTTTACCGCCAAAGCCCACGACAATTACCTTTTTCAATGAAGTACTTGGCTGAACTTGCTTTACCCTAGGATAAAGAGCTTCAAATACAACCATATATTCCGCCTCGGAATCATTTAGGACATATTCAATTTCTCGTTCCACATACATCGGATTTACTTGCACGGCAATTCCACCTAATCGGAATGAGGCAAATAAACTAAAAATATAATGTGGGCAGTTCGGAAGCATGATCGCCATCCTGTCACCCTTTTTAAATCCAATCCGATATAACGAAGCAGCGAGCCATTCAGAAATCATTTTTGTTTCTTTATAGCTCCATGACCTCCCGAAAAAAGTCAATGCAGCCTTTTCATGATGAATATTTGCCGCCTGTTTCAAAAGATCAAATAACGAGTCATACTCAATTGAAACATCTGTACTAATTCTCGGATCATAAAATTTTAACCATGGTTTTTTCTGATAATCCATATTTTTCCCCTCCTTATTTTCCCTTCAAATTCAATCAATGAAAGCGGCACCATTTTTAAGTTGAAGATTAAAAAAGATTTTTGTTTTTTTATTAAACCCCTTTATATGCCTGTCGGTAAATTTCCACAAGTTCAGCTACCAGCGGCATTTTCGGATTGGCAATCGTATCTTGGTCGTCAAAGGCATGTTCCGCAAGGGTTTCGACCTTACTTTCGAATTCTTTTTCATCGACACCATTCGCTTTGATGCTCATAGAAATATTCAGTTCCTTGGCAAGTTCACCAATCTTATCGATTAGGCTTTCTATTCCCTCCTCTGTCGTACTTGCGGGCAAACCTAGCATTTTGGCGATTTCTGCATAGCGTTTATCAGCAATGAAGTGCTCATATTTAGGGAAGGTCATAAATTTATTTGGTTTCATTGAGTTAAAGCGGATAACATGCGGTAGCAGGATTGAATTTGCACGTCCGTGCGGAATATTAAACTCAGCACCTAGAACATGGGCAAGGCTATGGTTTATCCCTAAGAAGGAATTAGCAAATGCCATTCCCGCAATCGTCGATGCATTGTGCATTTTTTCACGTGCAAGCTCATCGCTGCCATCCTGATATGCCCTTGGCAAATATTCAAATACAAGCTGAATCGCTTTTAAAGCCAGACCATCTGTATAGTCATTCGCCAACACGGAAACGTACGCTTCAATTGCATGGGTTAAAACATCCATCCCAGTGTCAGCAGTTACAGATTTGGGAACTGTCATCACAAACTGCGGATCGATGATTGCTACATCTGGTGTCAGTTGAAAGTCAGCAAGCGGATACTTCCTATTTGCCTTTTTATCCGATATAACCGAGAAGGCAGTAACCTCTGATCCTGTTCCTGAAGTCGTGGGAATGGCAATGAAATTTGCCTTATTCCTTAGAGCAGGGAATTTTACTACTCTCTTACTGGGGTCAAAGAATTTTTGCGTTAAGCTTTTAAAGTCGGTATCAGGGTGTTCGTAAAACAGCCACATCGCTTTTGCGGCATCCATGACCGAACCCCCGCCAAGGGCAATGATAAAGTCAGGCTGAAACTTTATCATCCGTTCCGCCCCATTCATAACGGTTTCGATGCAAGGTTCAGGCTCAATATCAAAGAAAACCTCCGATTGGATGTGTTTTGGATTCTTTTTTAAATAATATTGGACCTTATCTACGTAGCCGTTTTTCATCGAGCTTCCGCTTGTAACAATAAACGCCCGCGAAATTCCAGGAATTGCAGCAAGCGTCTGAACCGAGTTTTTCTCAAAGAATACTTGTGAAGGGACTTTAAACCACTGAGTTACCGTTCTGCGTTTTGCTACTTTTTTGATATTAATTAAATTTGCTGCTCCAACATTCTGTGACACCGAGTTCCCTCCATATGTGCCGCACCCAATTGTTAAGGACGGTAAAGATGTGTTATATATATCCCCAATTGCTCCATGGGTCGATGGTGTATTGACAATAATTCTTCCCGCTTTCATCCGTGCAGCGAAACTTTCAATCACATCCTGGTCAGTCGTATGGATTGCGGCAGAGTGACCAAGACCTCCATATTCCAACGTTTCTTCAGCAATGAGGAGACCTTCAGCAAAACTATTAACCTTGTAACACGCTAAAATTGGGCTTAACTTTTCACACGATAACGGGTATTTCGGTCCTACTCCTTCTATTTCTGCGATTAAAATCTTCGTATTAACAGGCACATTTATCCCAGCCATTTTTGCAATTATAAACGCCGGTAAGCCGACAATCATTGGATTGAGGGAAGACGTTTTTGGGTCTATCGCAATTCTCTCTAGCATTTTCCGCTCTTCTTCATTAAGGAAATAACAGTTGTTCGTTACTAATTCATGTCTTACTTCCTGATAAATCTCGTGATCAATAATAAGAGCTTGTTCCGAAGCACAGATCATACCGTTATCAAAGGTTTTCGATAATATAAGGTCGTTGACCGCGCGTTTAATATTGGCCGTTTTTTCGAAATAACAAGGCACGTTTCCGGCGCCAACGCCAAGTGCAGGTTTCCCGGAACTGTAGGCGGCCGTTACCAGGTTCGGCCCGCCAGTTGCAAGTATGAGCGAAATCTTCGGATGTTTCATCAAGGCTTGAAAAGCTTCATGGGATGGAATTTCAATCCACTGGATGCAGTTCTCAGGAGCACCAGCCTTAACAGCAGCTTCTCTAAGCAGCTTGGCTGTAATCACGCAGCATTTTTGAGCATATTTAGGAAAGGCAAAGATGATTGGATTTCTCGTTTTAAGTGAAATCAAAGATTTAAAGATGACGGTGGAAGTTGGGTTGGTAATTGGGATGACTCCGGCAATGACACCTACTGGCTCGGCCATTTCAACCATACCCTCATTCTCATTTTCACTTATTACTCCAACCGTTTTCATATCCCTGATGTTGTTATAAATACACTCTGTAGCAAACATATTTTTGAAAACTTTATCCTCATAAACGCCTCTTTTTGTTTCTTCAACTGCAAGCTTCGCCAGCTCCCTATGATTTTCAAGAGCGGATAATGCGACTTGCTTAACAATTTCGTCAACCATTTCCTGGTTGTAGCAACGGAATTCCCCCAAAGCCATTGCGCCGTTTTTCGCTAATACATCAATCATCGCAGCGATATTAAGGTTCTCTTGTAAGACGCTTTCCTTAACTGCCATCGAACATCCCTCCAGGATCATCAATCTTTTATTAAAAGCCCACTAAACTTTTTTCCTTCACTCCTTTTCCACTTCTGGATAAAATATATCATGTAAACTATTCCAGAAATTGTCGAATTCTGCGCATAAATGAATGAATAACCATTCATTTTCCGAAAGTTCATCAAATGTTCATAATTTCCATTCACAACAAAAACCCACAACCTCTATTGATTAAGAGATTGTGGGTTTTTAAAGCTTTATCAGCCGGTATTGCGTAATCCTGCGGATATGCCGCTAATTGTAAGCAATACTTCGGTAAGAAGTTCATCGTTTGGCACATCTTGTTTACGCAATTCTTTAATTAGCTCTACCTGTAAAAAGTTTAACGGGTCAACATACGGATTTCGGCGATACACGGATTCTTTGATATTCGGAGTATGATCAAGTAATTCATTATCGCCTGTAATCTTAAGTAAAATAGCTTTTGTTTTTTCATACTCTTCAAGAATATTATTAAATATTCTTTCAGCGATTGCGGCATCCTCAACAAGTGTTAAATATTCTTTAGCAGTTGTTATATCTGCCTTCATTAATGCCATCTGAAGATTATCAATTGTCGATTGAAAGAACGGCCACTTCACATACATTTGCTGCAGAAGCTGCAAATGTTGTTCCCCTTTCGATGCAAAACTGGCCAGTCCTGTACCAGCAGCATACCAAGCAGGAAGCAGCTGGCGGCTTTGTGTCCACGCAAATACCCATGGAATTGCTCTTAAGTCTTCAAATCGGCCGCGATTTTTCCGGCTCATCGGTCGTGAGCCAATGTTTAAGTCACCTAATTCCCTTAATGGGGTTGCTTCCGTAAAGTAGGTAAGGAAATCCGAGTCTCCAAACACTAGCGACTGGTATTTAGCCAACGCAACACTGGAAATTTCCTCAATTGCCTTTTCCCAATCCGGTTCACGCAGCTGCCCATGTGCTCGTTCTTTAGAGACATGTGCTGCCGCCAGGAGCAAGGTTGATGTGGCCTGCTCCAAGCTGCGATAAGCGATATCCTCAAGCAAGTAACGGGAAGATAACACTTCGCCCTGTTCGGTAATTTTGACCCCATCTCCAATTGTTTCCGCTGGTTGGGATAAGATACTTTTGTTTAATGGACCGCCGCCGCGTCCCAATGAACCGCCCCGGCCATGGAAGAACTTCAAACCAATCTGATACCTCTTCGCCATTTCGTGAATTTCAATTTGCGCTTTATACAACTTCCAGTTAGCAGTTAACGTCCCGCCGTCTTTACTTCCGTCCGAATAACCAAGCATAATTTCCTGCTGATCGCCCAGTACTTGTAAATGTTTGCGGTAAACCGGCATCTCGAAAAGAGTTTCCATGATTTTTGGACCCGCGCTTAAATCATCAATTGTTTCCAGTAATGGCGCAACATGTAAATGACTTTCCAATATTCCATCTGCATGGAGCCGATAGATGCCAGCTTCTTTTGCTAAAACGAGCACCTCTAACAGGTCGCTTGGCGACTTTGTCATACTGACAAGATAAACGGAAATCGACCGTTTTCCGAATTCATCATGAGCCTTCTTTATCATTTGGAACACTTTAATCATTTCCTGTGTTTCCGCCGAGTAATCCTCATTTAACAATAGGAGCGGACGAGGGTCCAAGAGGATTTTTTGCAAAATCTCCATTTTTTCCTCTTCAGATAGCAGCGCATAATTATCAGAAATGCGGACTTTGCGCAGTATTTCTGTGATTGCTGCCTCATGCTCGCCGCTATGGTTGCGGATATCAAGCGTTGCTAAATGGAAGCCAAATAACTGTACTTGACGAATCAGCTTTTGAATCGTTTTTAATTCATGGGCAGCCGGGTGATGTTGATTCAGACTTCTGTTAATGATGGATAAATCCTCTAATAATTCTTCGGCAGATTGATAGCCTAGGTCTGATTTTCCAACTTGTTTTACCCGTTCAATCATCACGGCAAAGGCACGGCGATAGACTTCTGTTTTTACTGGCCATTTTTTCTCTTCGCTTAAAAATAAATCCTCTTGGCTCTCAAGGTATGAAAGAAGCACCTCACTAACCTCAACCCTTGTTGTCGAATGGCTATATCGTTTCATTAAATCAACTAAAACATTTTTATATTTTTTTAGAACGAGCCTTCTTTGCCGTTCTAATGTTTCCCATGTCACATCATGGGTAACGTTGGGATTTCCATCACGATCACCGCCAATCCATGAACCAAAACGAAGGAAATTAGGAACCTCCCACGAAGAGTGCGAATAATTTTTTTCAAGACAATTGGCTACTTCCTGATGAATTTCCGGAAGCACATCAAAAAGGGTTTGGTCAAAATAATACAGTCCGTTGCGGACCTCGTCCAAAACGGTTGGCTTATGGTGCCGTAATTCATCCGTCTGCCAAAGAATAGTCACTTCATTAAACAAACTTTCTTCAAGCTTTTTTTGTTCTCTGTTCGTTAGTAAGGGATGGTCTAGATTTTTTAAAATAACAGCAATTCGCTGTTGTATTTCAAGAATGGAACGCTTTGTTGCCTCTGTGGGGTGAGCTGTAATGACTAATTCAAGAGACAATGTATGTAGGATATTTTGAATCCTATCTTCTTTAATATTGTTTTCTTTAAGTGCAACTACCGCACTCTCAATTGAGGCTGGCTGCACAACAGAATCGTCTTGTAGATGGTAATGTCTCCTCCTGCGAATTCGGTGGTTCTGCTCTGCGGCGTTAATTAAATGGAAATACATTGAAAACGCTCGAATGACTTGTTTCCTCATAGGAGAACTTATGCCAGAAATTTCTTCTTTTAAGGCATCATAAATTTCTTGATCAAAATCAGCCCTTAGTGTTTTACACATCAGTCGTATTTTCTCGACCTTGTCAAATAGTTCTGAACCGCCATGATTGACAAGGATTTCGCCGAGTATTTTTCCAAGTAATTTTACATCGCGACGCAACGGAAGACTGCTGTCATTCAATTTCAAATCTGCTGCCATATCTTTCACCTTCTCTTTATCAAAAGATTCGCTTAATTTTTAACTATTAATATAACATATCTTATGAAACATGTTCAATAGTTAACTTACTTTATCATTTTAGGATAAAGAAAACTAGCCTTTAGGCGGTTCATGAGGCATAGTTGCACTTATGCCTCATGGGAAAGTCTTACTTTCCTATCGGCCAAAAAAGAAAAACCTGCGCGTCCAGCAAGTTTTCATCTTACTTTTACTATCTGTCCCTTCATGTTCTTCTTTTAAATTCTTCTAACTTTGAAGAGATGGCTGCAGCCACTTCTTCTGTAGTTTTAGGAATTGCTGTTTTAAAAAGTGAGTTGGCTAGCGTCCCTAGGGTCCCGCTGGCATTGATGTCGATGAAGCCTGTTATCCGTGTTTTATTTTTGTTAATTGCTTTTGCTTCAAAATACCCCTCACCAATATACTTTTCATTCGACCTTTTTAAATCAAAACTTACCCTAACTGGTTCATTCCACTCTTTAATATCAATCAATAAACGAACCTTTTTTTTCATAATGCCGAGGCTGCTCTTAAACTCCCAAGTAATTTGACGCTCATTTAGTTTTTCATGATGAATATAACCAGGTACAAGTGGTGCCCAATTATCTTCGTTCCTAACAAAGTTCCAGATTACTTCAATGGGGATATCTAATTCTAGATGTTGTAACTCGCTTGGCATTTGTATCCCTCTTCCGTTTTCGATATAAAAGACCCTCAATAGCTGAAGGTCTTTTAATAAGATATATGATAAATAATGTGATTATAGAAATTATTTTTTACGGAAGGCAAGAACAAGTGCCACTAGTGAGAGTAATGCTGCTGCACCTGATAATATCAGAGGAAGAGAATCGGACGTTTCATCCTCTTTCTCAGCCTCAGTTGTTTGTGCCTTATCTGTTTTTTCAGCATGTTCCGTTGTCGCCGTATCATGATGGTCGCTTGATGTCGAAGTCACAATATCTGTAACCGAATGTGGAGAATCAGAACCTTCTTCGCCTGTCCACTCTACGATACTGCCATCTTTGTAATATTGAAATGCATCCCAGGAAGCTTTTGCTGCTTTATCAGGATTTTTTGCCACAAACACAAATTGTTGGAATTGCCCTGGTAAAATCCCTTCTCCTGTTGCTTCAAATGTGAAGGTTTTTACTTTCCCAGCGGCATCCTTTTCAGAAGTATAAGTCCAGCCAGGAACCGGTTGATAAGACATTACCTCAACTCCCTCAGGTGCCTTTACTGTTACTTTCGTTGTAGCGATATCTTTTTCAACGGGAACCTTCAACGTGTAGGTTTCCCAGGCACCGGTTGCTGAGGTTTTCGGAGCAACCGTCACATGTGCACTAGCCATACTTGAAAAGAAAAACAAACTAATTACTGCTGGGATAAATACTTTTGAAACCTTACCTATCATTTTTTTCATTTCTATTCTCCTCGAATGTTTTTTTTATTGACTTCCCACCAAACAGCGGAAATCGGTATCAATGCTCTCCAATGAATTTGTTAGAACGTGAACATGAATGTTCCAATCACCAGCCATGCTGAAATGCAAACCTTGTACTTTGTATTTGCCTTCAGCAACTTTTTTTAAATCAACCGTTTCTTCCCCCATGTCCATATCAAGCATCGTAAAGGTTAAGTGAATTTGCTCAACGTCCTTGATGGCCCGTCCTTGACGGTCTTTTAAGGAAACCTCAAATAAATTTTCACCAGCAATATTAGGGGTTGCCCTTAATGTCACTTGATTACCATTATTCAGCGTTTTTGTTTCTTTAAATGGCCCGGGGGATTGCATCGCTGTTGGTAAATTGGTTAAAACGACGGAAAGAACAAGGATAACCAAACCAACAGAAAGTTCACCCCATAATGATACTTTCAGCCCTTTATTCTTATCCCTTTTTCCTTTTATAAAATTCACTGCTGCAAGGATAAGCATCAATAGAAACAAAATAACTTTACTAGATAAAACCTTTCCATAGTCCGTTTGAATAAGGGTTGAAGCATTTGGAACATGGAGCAGGCTGCCAAAAACCCCCGTCAAGGTTAACAGAAGAACTAGGATGATTCCCCATTTGGAGAATCTTTTTATCATTAGGAAATAATATTCTTTTGTTTCCGTGTTCTTTCGCAATGCCAGTAAGGCCACAAAGCCGATTAAACTTCCTACCCAAACGGACGCAGCTAGTAAATGGAAAAAGTCCATCGATATCGATAGCAGCGGATTGGTTTGTGTGGCAGCATGACTTGTTAACGCCTTTGTTAACAGTAACCCTGCCCCTAAACAAAAGCAGACCCACAAAATAATTCGTTTAGTAGCTTCTGCCATCCAGATAAATGACGTTATTAAACCAAGCGTTAGAAGGATTGCTGCTTGAAAAATCCAAGTTTGACCAAAGGTTGTGTTCACGATGATATTTTCTAAGAATTGAATACTAAGCACTTCATTCCAAGGTAAACCAGATTCTATTGTTGCTTCTAATGGTAGGCTTAACAAAATACTGAGAAAAAGTGCGACGAAGCTCGTAATGATGCCCTCAAGGAATGTTTTATTAACTAATCTGTTATCATGGATCGCTTTTGGCACTATTAACATGTAAAAAAACAAGAGCCCGAGATAGCAAGCGTTACTTATGTATTGCAGCCAACGAATAATGATAAGGTCTGCCTTAGGTGTATAGCCTGTCGTTTCATTCAGTCCAACATTGGAATCTTTGCCTTCAGTACCAATTTGAAAACCAATCACTCCCTGAACAGGATGGCCGTCACTTGAAACAGCCTTCCACTTGATTCGATAGGTTCCATCTGGAAGATTCGGCTTTAATCCGCTCTTTAGGATTGCAGGTTGACTGGGATCAACCCCGCCATTTTCTTTATCTACTCGATTTCCTTGTGAATCAAACACCTTGATTGAATTAAAAGCTGGCTGAATCGTTTCATTAAATTGAATCATTACCTCGCTAGGTGCTTTTTCAAGAATCTCATCTTCTAATGGTGTCGATTTTTTAATATACGCGTGTGCAGAAAAAATAGTCGGGAATAAAAATAGAAAAAGAGAAATGATCATAATGAATGTACCGAATTTTATTTTTAAATTCAATCTATCAATCCCCTTTAATTTAGGCGTTCATGATTACAAGAACAGCCCTTGCTGCCATTCATACGTTTTTCAATTTCTACGATTGCCTCATCAAAACGTAAAATAATGCCGCCAAATCCCCTTTGAAATTGTTCCGTTTGTTTAAGAGATCCAAATGTTAATACTTGTGGCTGGCAACAATTCAAGTTAAAATCAGTATCCATTAAGTAATAGGCCATTTTTGCACTAATCGTTGAATTCTGAAGGAAATCACGGCAAATAATTTGCGAAACATCCTTTTCAATATTCTTGTATCTTAGTAACCCGCAATGAGGGCAGCATAGCTGCTCGACTCTTGAATCATTGGTAATAATTTGAATCGGGTGACGGTTATGTAATTCCTTCAAACAATAACTGCAGACATTCGAAGGAGAATTCACGATAGGTGCTAAAGAAATTCCGCCGGAAGTTTTGCTAATCATATTTTCTTCTAATAATGGCTTTATATCTCGATACACCGTCATTTCAGATACTTGTAGTCGAGTGCTAATTTCTGAAATTGCTAATGAACCTTCTTTATCCAACCATTTTATAATTTGCTGCCTTCGTTCAATCGGTAACATTTTTATCCCCTTTCTCTCTAAATTACTCCCCCTTTGTTTTTAGTTTAATCAACATTATTAACATACACAATATGAAAACATGAGTATTTTGTGAATTTTTGATGAACAATCACATTTTCAAACATTAAATAACAGTTTTCTATTATCATTTACCATTTTATAACTTTTTAAACGAATAAAGAGAAAGACGGCGCCTATAAGACACCGTTTTTCTCTTTATTTCTTGACTTTATCTAGAGCGCGCTGGGCCTCTTTTTGTGCCTCTTTCAATGCCTTTTCAGCGGAAATCCCTTCGATTTCTACTTTGTCCGCAGCCTTTACGAGGGCATCGTATATTTTTCCGCCTGTAGGGTCAACAAACGGCGGAGTTGCCATCTGTGCCTGCAGGAGCGGTACTTTAATTTGCGGATTCTTTTCAGCAAATTCTTTATATGCTGGAACTTCCTCTGCAGACTTTCTCACTGGAATATACCCGGAATTAATGGACCAGTCGGCCATGTTTTCGGCATTAGTGAAAAACTTCAACCATTTAAATGCTGCCTTCTTTTCTTTTTCTGAAGCTAGGGCCGGAATGGCTCCCAAATGTGCCGCCGCGTGCGGGGCTGCCTGTTTTCCTTCCCAGCTTGGCTGTGGTGTTGCCGCAAGGATGGAGAAGTCTAAATCTCCCTGGTCGCCACTAGATCCAGTATAACCGGCAGCGCGACCTTGGATAACGTCATCAATCGTTTTGTACCAATATTCCCAGCCCTGGCCATCGTGGTGAATCGCCATTGTTTTATCATCATGAATTCCTTTTCTGAAGTATTCCCATGAATCAATCCATTCTGGAGAATCAATTAACACTTTCTTACCATCTTCGCTTAAATATTTCGCCCCATTACTAAGCGCGGCATCAATCAGATTATCTGGTCCCCACATTGGCTCCCATCCATAAACATCTGTCTTGCCTCCATTATTCTTTGTTAACTGTTTTGCTGCTTCCGCAAGCGATTCCCATGTTTTCAGCTTATCCTCTGAAATGCCTGCTTGTTCGAACATATCCTTTCGGTAATAAAGTACTTGTGTGGTTCCGTAAAGTGGCAATGCGTACTGTTCACCATTAATCGTTCCCTGCTGATAAAAAGCATCAATAAAATCATCTGGTTTGAAATCGGCATCGTCTTTGATGTATTCTGTCATCGAAGCTAAAGTTCCTTTTTTCGCAAAGGCATTCATTGGGTCGTTTTTAATTAGAACAGCTGCCGGGACTTTTTTCGCAGCAATGGCCGCTTGCAGCTTCTGCAGTGTTTCATCATATGACCCTTGCGCTACACCGATAACTTTCACTTCATTCTGGCTTTTGTTAAAGTCTTTTATTCGTTTTTCCACACTTTCGCCAAGTTTCCCGCCCAGGCCATACCAAAACTCAATTTCAACGGGTCCATCTGCGGACGATTTCGCGGAGGAACAGCCGGAAATCATAGACACTAGTAAAATAATAATTGCAGTAAATGAGAAAAGCTTTTTTGTTAACATATCATTTTTCCCCCTTTTATCCTTTTAGTCCCTGGTCACTAATGCCAGAGATAATCCATTTTTGAACAAATACGAACAAAATTAACAGCGGCAACACTGTAAAAGCGCTTGCAGCCATGATGAGCGGCCATTGCATTCCATAGGCACCCTCTTGAATAAAAAACTGTCTCAGCCCAGTGGTAATCAAATACTTACTTTCACTTCTGGTAATCAAGGTTGGCCAAAGGTAATTATTGTAGTTTTGCACAAAGCTAATTAACGAAAAAGTTATAAATGTTGCTTTTGTGGTTGGAAAAATAATTTTCCAAATGATGGTCCAGTGCCTTGCACCGTCAACCCGTGCTGCCTCGATCAATTCTTTCGGAACTTGCAGGAACGCCTGCCTAAACAGAAAGATCCCGAATACGCTGGCGGCATTGGATAAAATCAAGCCTGAATACGTATCTAGTAAATTGAAGTCTGCTAAAATGACATAACTTGGTACATATGTTGCAGCTACTGGCAGCATATAGGTAATCAGAATAATCGAAAATAGCAGGTTTCTCCCTTTAAATCTTAATTGTGTAAAGGCATAAGCAATTAAGGCGGAATTAATAACTTGGATCAAAACAATTGCACTTGCTGTAAAAATGCTATTAAAAATATACTGATCAAATGGTGCCATAGCCCACGCATCGGCAAAATGGTGCCACATTGGCTTATTCGGCCATAACGTGGGCGGAAATTGCCAAATTTCATCCTTCGTTTTCAGGGCACTAATCACCATCCACAAAAATGGAAAGACCATCGAAAAGCTGAAGAAAATTAACACTAAGTGCTTGACCCATATAATAGGTGCCTTTTTCAATTCCTAGCCCCCTTTTTGCTATTGGTAGTGAACCCATCGTTTTGAAAATATAAACTGTAACAATGAAAATGCTGCTGTAATCACTACTAACAAGATGGCGGTCGCAGTGGCTTTACCCATATTAAATTGCTCAAATGCCGTCTGATAGTAGAAATAAAGCATTGTTCTTGTACTTCCTGCTGGACCTCCCTGCGTTAAAACCTGAATCTGGTCATAGGCCTGGAGCGCATCAATGGACGTAATCACAATCAAAAACAGCGTGGTTGGTGAAATAAATGGGATCGTAATATGTAGAAATTGGCGCCATTTGCTTGCCCCATCCAATGAGGCTGCTTCATAAAGGCTGACAGGGACCTTTTTCAAGGCATTCAAATAAAAAATCATTGCCCAGCCGACACCTTTCCAGATACTCACGATAATGACCGCTGGCATTGCCCAGGTCGAGCTTGATGTCCATCCAAGTGCCGGAAGATTTAGCATGGTCAGGATCCAATTCGCCAAGCCCACATTCGGCTCATAAATCCACGACCAAACAATTGAAACGGCAACAGTCGGGGTAACCCAAGGTGAAAAGATTAATGTCCGGTATATCCCCATTCCCTTTCCATTTCCACTGACTAATAAAGCGAGCAAAAGTCCGCCTCCTACACAGGGAATGACCACTCCCATCGAAAAAACCACGGTATTTACAAGCACCGAATAAAACCCCGGGTCAGTTAGCAAGTCAGTATAATTACTGAAACCAACAAATTCATATTCCGGGCTGACGTAGTCCCAATCAGTAAAGCTAATGTACAAAGATTTACCCATTGGATAAATCCAGAATATGATGAGTGGAACGATTGCTGGCAGAATAAAGAGTAAAGGTGTGAGGGATAGTTTTCTTTTCGATCTCTTTATTGCTAATAACTGCTTATTTGGCTTTAGTTTTGCAGCAGGAACACCCAATTTCGACCACTCCTTTCAATTTATGAATAATAAGTAGTTATATATATTCATTTATTGAATGTATTTTTATCTTAACAGCGGTTTCCTTTCATGTAAACAAAAAATTTAAAAAAATTGTCAAATTTTCTGTATTGCTTGTCCAATGGGAAAAAATAAAAAACCGCCTGGGCATCCAAGCGGTTTTTATTTTTTGTTTTAAGATTTCAGGATTCTTCGTGCTTCCAATAGCCGTTGTAATCCGGTTGTTATTTCAACGCCGATAAAAATGGTTGTCCAGAGTACTAAGTGGGATTGAAATATGACCAGCAAAGAAAATAAAATGAAGCCTTCTGTTCTTTCGGCTAGTCCGGGCTGATAATAAAAGGATTTGTAGCTCTCTTTTTCGGATAACGCCCCTACAGTTAGGAAAATGGTCATTGTAAATATAATTGAAATCGCTAATAGGAGAAACAGCAGCAATATTTTTGGTTCAGGATGGCGAAGCGCCAAAGCAACGATGATGCCTGCTTCAACCACTCGATCAAAGGTAACATCCAAAACCGTTCCCCAAGATGAAGATGATTTACTTTTCCTTGCCATGCTCCCATCCACTGCATCCAAAAAGCCCGAAAGCCATAGAACAGCGACTCCAGCAATGGGCTGTCCAAAATATACAAGGACACTTGCGATAATACCGATAAAGAAAGCAATATAGGTTACCTGATTGGCACTTAAACCCATCTTTAATAAATAATCTGCTGTTTTTGAAATGATTGGCTGCACAACAGCACGTCCGTGAGTATCAAGCACAGTGCTCTCTCCTTCTCATATTACTCAGAATACCAATGTATTTGCGCGAACGGTACCCTGATTCTTATCTTTTCTTTGACAGTAGGGACTCTTTTCCACCCCGTCGTATTTACATCCAGTGATTGGTTACCTGCTAATACTGAAATCGAGTATCCCTCTCTACTCGGTCTTACTTTTGTGACGATAGCGGGAATCATACAGGTAAACTCTTCTCGAATGTCTTCGTCTTGATTGTATTCCCCAGCAAATAATTGCAAATGGTTGGGATCAATCCATCCCCTATTCAGTGTTGGCAGCACATTTAATTCACCTTGAAACCAATTGCTCCATTGCTCTTTGGAGAATCGATTTGGCAATGATAAAAACTGGGCAATTTTTTCAGAGTCAGGATTTTGAAAAATCTTGGAGGGTGTACCTATCTGCTGTAATCTCCCCTCCAATATAATCCCGATTCGATCGGCAACAGACAGTGCTTCATCTAGATAATGGGTTACCCATAAAATTGAAAAACTAAGTTTTCTTTGAAGGTCGTAAAGCCATTCAATCAAATCCTGTCTTAGCGTGGTATCTAAGGAAGCAAACGGTTCATCTAACAAAAGTAAATCCGGGTTTAAAATGAGTGCCCTCCCCAATGAAACCCGCTGCTGTTGACCGCCTGAAAGCTGATGAGGATAACGTTTTTCCAAACCATCAAGCTGCAGATTTTTTAAAAATTCACGCGCCGCTTTCTTTCTCTCTTTGGCTGGTATTCCCCTCACTTTCAATCCAAATGAAATATTCTCCAAAACAGTCAAGTGAGGGAAAAGTCTTGGTTCTTGAAATACAAGTCCAGTTGTTCCTGTCCCATTTTCCCATGTCTGCTTTCCCGAGGTAAATGGCAGCAGCCCTGCAATCCCCTTTAACAAGGTTGTTTTTCCACTGCCGGACGGGCCCATTAATACAAAAATCTCGCCTGAATTTATTTTTAAATCTATTGAATGAATAATGCTTTCATTATTGATTTGAATGTTTATTTGTTCTAATTGCAATATCTTCACCTCGGTTGATAAACTGTTTCCTTGAATTTATTCTCATAAGGAGAAAATACACCAACATAAGCACCAGAATGGGGACAAAGAATAACAGACTATAGGCTGAGACAATTGATGAGTTTCCACTGCTGGCAAACGGAAAAATAACTACAGGAATCGTAAGCATTGTCCCACCGCTCATAATCCAAGTCGGTAAATACTGGCTGAAAGAAATAACCATCACCAAAAAGCTCCCTAATAAAACGGCTGGAAGCAGCAGAGGCCATTCAATCCAGAAAAAGATTTTCGAAACACTAGCCCCTAAACTGGCGGCCGCTTCCTGGTACTTCGCTCCAATTAAGCGAAACTGAAACCAAATCGTCGCGACAAAATAAGGTAGGGTGATAATTAAATGAGCAAATGCTACACTTAAATAATCATTAATAAAATCCAATCGAATCGCAAAATCATACATACCCATGATGGAAACTGTGTAGGGAATAAATAGAGGGGCGAGCAGAATAGAAAACACGATCATTTTCCCTCTAAATTCATTTTGAGCTAATACCCGCGCTGCCGGAATCCCTAATACCATATTCCCCACAAGAGTTAGAACTGCAACAATCAAACTATTAAATAATCCTTCTCCTGCCCTTCCTGAAGCGGAAAAAAGGTACCTCCAAGAATCCATGCTCCATTTTTCCGGCAGGAGCAATGGCCACGGCCAATACTTGGTAAAACTCCAAATGATTAAAGGAACGAAGGGCAGAAGGAGAAAAAGACTAAACAACATGACAAAAAAAACAGTTATAATTCCCGGAGATTTAATCCTCTTCACCATATTCTTCTCCCTTTTTTAAACCAATCCATTTGAAAATAAATTAATAAACAACCTATGAGGAACGAGATAACAGCTAAGACGAGATTCATTGCAATCGCAAACGGCTGGCGTTCTAATCCGAATTGTGAATACTCTTGAAAAGCCAATACTGGGATGGAACCAAAAGAAGTCTTTGCCAGCAAGGCAGGAATTTCATACGCACCTAATGTAAAGGCAAAGACCACCCACATACCGCCGACCCACATTGGCAGTAAAATCGGAACAATGACCAATCGTACTGTCTGGGAAAATGAACCTCCGAGCACCTCTGCGGTTTCCTTCCAATCCGCGATAAGTTTTACAATAAAAGGATAGATTAATAAAACTATGAAGGGGACTTCCTTCCACATATACGCTAATATAATACCGATACCCCAGTCATCATGGATGAGGACTGGAAATGTTTCCATTGAATCCACCAAGCCAAGGCGAAAGGCAAGCCGCGAATACCAGCCGCTTTGCATGAAAACCTGCATTAATAGGTAAGCAGATAATAAATGAGGGATTCCAATTGGTAATTGGAAAATAATCTGGAGCCACTTCCATTTCCGGGAGCGCTCTGCCAAAAATAAAGCAGCAAGGAGACCCGAAATTCCTGATAAAATAGCTACTGCTGCCGCAATCCCTACTGTTACCATTATGGAGTGAAGAAAGGATTGGTTCATTAATTCCTTATAGGCCCAAAAGCGATTTTCTTGACCAGCCAGTGGCTGTCTTTCCAAACTAAGTGTCAAGGAATGGAATAATCCTCCAATAAAAAAGATAAGCATAAACAAAAGGGCTGGCAGGATTCCCAACAGCCCCTTATAGTTATTTATTTGATAGCCTTTTTTATTTATTCGCCACATTTTCCATCCATCCTCGTTCTAACCATTGGACATATTCAGCGCCTATCTCCGGGATTCGATGACTGGACAACTCTTCCTGTGATATGGTTGCAGAACCCCTGTCAATGGATTCCACTATATCTCGGTCTTTATCAGATAATCGTTCAACGGAAAGGGACATATTTTCCCCCCAATACTCAATCTCCATTTTTTTCATTTGCGTACTAGGTGACAGCAGGAAATTAATCAGTGTCATGGCACCATCCGGGTTCGGCGCATTATAAGGAATCCCAAGGAAGTGCGTATTGGATAACGTCCCCTTATCTAGGACAAACGTTTTTGTCGAGGCAGGGAATTCACCTGTTTTTATTAAGTTAGAAGCATTCGCTTCATCATAGCCCATCGTCATCCATACTTCACCATTTTTATATAATTGCTCTAACTGGGAAAGCGATTGTGGATAAGATTTCCCTTCCCGCCATAAGGATGGTTTCATTTCGTTTAATACGTTCCATACCTGGTCCGCTTCCCCTTTTAGCAATGCTTCATCATACTTGGATAAATAGGCATTGTAATCCTTGCTTTTTTCATGGAGTACATGACGAATAAAGGCACTCCCGGTGAAATCAGGCGGCGCAGGGTATGTAAATTTTCCCGGGTTTTGCTTTACCCAAGCTTGTAATTCATCAATTGATTTTGGCGGATTAGAGATCTTGTTTGAATCATATGCAAACACAAACTGTACCTTTCCCCAAGGGGCTTCATACCCTTCTGTTGGAAATCCAAAGTCATAGTTTATATCATCACTTTGGGTATCAACGTATTGCTGAAAGTTCGGCAGCTTCGATGTAAATGGCCCTAATAGCAACTTCTCCTGCTTAGCAGTTTTGAAATTTTCCCCGTTAATCCAGATAACATCCATTTCTCCAGATTTCTTATTTGCCCGTTTTTCCGTTTTCAACTTATTGATAAATTCCACTGCATCCATTGGATAGCGTTTCAATTCAATATTATATTGATCCTTTAATTGAGGAGCAACCCATTCATCAATATAGCGATTGATTCCTTCATCACCGCCCCACATAAAGAAATTTACCTTAGATCCTTTCGCCGATGCGGTAATTTCCTTCCAATCACTTTTTAAACTATTTTCTCCTACTCGTTGGGAGTTATTCTTCGTTCCAGCGCTGCACCCTGATAAAAATAGCAAAAAGATCGCTAAACACATGCTTAATTTTTTCATATCTATTCCTTTCTAGAGCATACATTTTGATTTACAGTCAAAATAGTCTTCCCACATTCCAATAAATAAGGATATGGCAAAAATAAAGCCATTAACAGGAAGAAATGATGACAGGTTAAAGGAAACAATCAAACTATAAAGATTGTAGCCCATTAGACCAGCTAACAACAGCCAGCGTAAATGCCAGAGAAGTCTTTGAACCGTTTTTGCCGTTTTAATTTTCATTCCTTGCTTTTCCTTTCCATTTATAAGGCAGCTTAATCATCGTTTCCGGAATATCAATCTCCTTTAAAAAATGGATTGCATCGAGAAGGATTTGCGTTTGCATATGCTGTTCACCCGCTCTGCCAAAGCTCCTCCCTAATGGAAACCGTAAATGCAATGACCTCGGAACCCTTACTTTCTTGGTTAATTCCGCTAAATGCGTAATCGAGATGGTTGGTATCCCCGCTTTTTCAAGAGCAAATTGAATCAATCCCACGGATTGATGGCAAATATATCAGCCGGGATTCAAGATAACCGCATCTACCTTATCTTCTCTCAGCTGTTTAAGAATGACCGGAATCGTTTCTTCTACCAGTGGTGTTGTATTAGGGATATAGCCCATTAAGCCGTAGTGTGTTGCGGCAGCATCGCCAATGATTCCATTCGAAGCCAATTCTTTTAAGCGGAATAACGGAAAGACACAATTCACATCCCGGTCGGCATCCGTTCGGTCAAAATGGGTATGGCTGATCATCAAATCTTCTTCTGCTGCCGCCTGAGGTATGAACCGGACGGAAGGATCTCCGGCCTCGACATCAAAAACGGGCTGTGTTTTCAAATGAACACCTGCCGTTGTGATTAGGGCAAACACAGCCTCATTGGCTGGTTTAGTAAACCTGGTAATCGGGATATCCCCTTTAATAGGCTGAACCATATGTTTGGCCTTTTTACTGACAATTGATTCAATCAACCGATTTCCGGATAATTTCACCTTTCCCCCACCTTTCTGCCATCCAAAATAACCCTCCAGCTACACTTGATATCGATACAAGGATAAAGAATAAAAGTGAAACCGTAACGGCGATTTCTTCTGAAACACCCAGCTCTTTAAAAAATAGTACATAACAGCCTTCGCGAACTCCTAAACCATTTACACTGATAGGGAGCATAGTGATGACCGAAATAAGTGTTATGATCATCAACAATTCTAGCCATGGTATATCGATACCCAGTGATAAAAACAATAAATCATTAATCCATGCAAGGCCAACCTGAAAAAGGATGGAGAGAATGGCAATGGATAACCACCACTTGATACCTTCCTTCCGATAATTTAAAGCAATTTCGGCAATTTTAGCAAGCTCCGTTTTTATCTTTGTGACCCATTCTTTTATTTTTGATTTAGGAGTTTGAGTAGCCACGCTAGTATTTTTCCTCTTTCCCTTAATCCAAACACTGATTAGGAAGGAAACTAACAAAATCGCCCCTAATACTAGTATGATTGGCAAGAGAAAGGATCTTGCTGATTCGATAAAAAACGAAGAAAAGATAGCGATAGCAACAAGCGCAGTCCCGCTTGTGATACGTTCAAATGCCACAGAGGCTGTTGCTATCGGAATTCCTGTGGTTCTGCCTAAATAATAAACACGGACGACATCCCCACCGACACTTCCTGGCAAAAAATTATTGAAAAATAAGCCAATATAATAGAAACGCCCCAATTTTAATACTGAGGCGTCTTGCTTTTGATCTTGATTTAATGAAGAGTCAACGAGCAATTTCCATTTCAAAATACTTGAGAGCACTGTTAGTTGGATAGCAATAAAGGCGGCAATGAAATAAACGGAAGACCCTTCCTTTACTGTCTCAATCACTTTGCTCCACTCCATTTTAGTGAGAATCCAATAGATTAAAATAGTGCTTCCTAAAATTCTTATGATTAACCCTTTTTTATCCAATTTAGCAGCCATTACCCATTTGCTCCTTGTTTCCCTTTACCTCTGGCCTGTAATTTGGGACGAAGAATCATACCGATGACGGCAAGAGCAATGACAATGGTAAAGATGAAAAACAATATTTTCACTGTGCTCGTGGCGTTTTGGCCAAGATAGGAATAGAGAATTGTCGCTGGTAACTGTCCTATTCCCGTTGCCCAGAAAAATTGCCAAAAAGATATCGAGGTCACACCAGCAGCATAGCTGACAAGGTCAAATGATACAATCGGAACAAGTCTGGCAATAAAGACTGCGTGTTTTCCATACTTTTCAAAAAATTGATCCCACCAATTTAAGGCTTTCTTCGTTACCATTTTTTCAACAACAGGTCGGCCTAACATTTTGGCCAAATAAAAACAAAGGACTGCCCCTGCCATGGCACTGCTCCAGGAGAGGACTGCTCCCCATACCCAGCCGAATAATAACCCATTCGTAAATGTGATGACAAATGCCGGAAGCGGTGCAATAATCGCTTGAAACACCATTAATAATCCTGAGACAACGGCGGCAAGCGGCCCAAATGAAAGTAGATAATCTCGAAATCCCTCTACATCCGCATCTTTCAAATATCCAGAGGCTTGATTAAATAAATCGCGGATATCACCCTGTCCCAAATATACTAACAAGAAGAGGGCAATTAAGCCATACAAAGACATCATGCCAAACTTTTGGAAACGTGATAATTGGTTCCATCCCGTTTTGGAAGCCGTTTTTGTTTTTGTTTTTTTACTGGACCATACAGCAAATGCCATGATGGCAATTCCGATTGGAATTAGGATGATGAGAAGGATGTTCATCCCATCAAGTGTTAACATTTCTTCTAAAAACAGTGATTTCCTTACTACATAAGAAGGGAGGATTGAAAAACTGCCCCCGGTAATCGTGATAACTGCGGTAACGGCCATACAAAGAATACTAATCACCACTGAGATACGAGCCGACTCCCAAATAGCAAATTTTTTTGCGTTCATAAACGTTGTTAAAAAATAAAACCATAAGCCAGTAAGCAGCGAAATTGTAACCATATATTCACTGTCAAAACGCATATCGAGCCAAGAATTTTGAATCAACAGGATAGCAATAGCCAATCCAATTAAAAAGAATAAAAATACCGCTGCGACTAATTGAATGAAGGCGCGAATAATGTTTGTCATCTTCTTCCCCTTATTACTTTTCTATTGAATACGTTAGAATAACAGGTGTTCCATCCTTAGGAAGCACTTTTGCATTACCATGGAATTCCGCATGGCCGCCATCAAACGTACCAACAGGCTGATTGGAATTACTGGTGATTCCTGCAGGACAGCTATCAAAGCACATATAGCAGCCTGTCATTTTGGCCGCTTGGACATCGTAATTGCCGCCAAAACGATAAACAATTTTTTTCCCGGTGGAATCAACCATGACATCATTAATATCATACTCTTTTTTGGCATCCGCCCAAGTAACTGTAACCAAAACTTGGTCGCCTAATATATATTTGCCGCCATCTTTTTCCTCAAACTCTTTGCTTGCGTCTCCACCCTTTTCAACTGCAGGGGTCCCGTCAATTTCTTTTAATGCTTCGTTAAATTTTAGAGGATTTGCATAGGCTGACAATACAGATTGATTGCCGTATTTACCCTCAACCCAGTTAAGACCGTGACGAGTAGGTGTAACAAGGTATTTCCCATTAACAGTAGCATAAACTTTTACGACTTTCTTTTCTTTGTCAATATAGATGGGATGTTCTTTCGTAACAACTTGTTCCGCATTCTGTCCCTCTTTATTTTCCGTATTTGTCGGCGAATCCTTGCTGTCTGAGGTAGATTTCGAACTGCATGCCGATAAAACAACCATGGCTAACGCAGCAAGAATTAGAAATTTAAATATGTGAGCTGATTTTTTCTTCATATAGCTTCTCTCCCTAATTGTGGAAAATATAAATATAAAGACCTTTGCGGTTTAAATTATATAGAAATATCCAGTTATTATAAATTCAATTAATCTATTATTTCAATGGAAATCAATCGATTTTTTGAATGAAAGCAAATTCAACATTCTTTATCAAACCGGAAAGAAGCCCATCTCAACGATGGACTTCTTTAAGTGGCATGAGTATTTATAATTCAGTTCGGATATCCCATAATTCCGAGAAGAACCGATGTTCAAGTACCTTTTTCAAATAATTTACTCCGGAAGATCCGCCAGTTCCCGGCTTGAATCCGATGATGCGCTCGACCGTCTTCATATGTCGAAAACGCCATTGCTGTAACCAGTCTTCAATGTCCACAAGCTTTTCAGCCAATTGATACAAATCCCAATATTGATCAACATTTTTGTATACTTCCAGCCACGCCTTTTTAACAGACGCATCGTTTTTGTAAGGAATCGAATAGTCTCGATTAAGGACCTCTGGATTAATATCGAATCCTGCTTTCGCAAGCGCTTTAATGGATACATCATAGATACTTGGCGCATGAAAGGCTTTTTCTAATTGACTGTGAAGACTGGGATCCTTTTTATATATCTTTAAAATATGGCTTGTTTTATAGCCAAGGGCAAATTCAATCATTCGATATTGATAGGATTGAAAACCAGAAGCCTGACCCAAGGAATCCCTAAACTCCATATATTCTGCTGGTGTCAGCGTGGAAAGGACATCCCAGGCAGATATGATTTGGGCTTGAATTTTGGATACTCGCGCTAATCGCTTAAAGGCAGTTGATAATTCATCCCGTTGTATGCATTCGATTGCAGAATTTACCTCATGGAGAATCAGCTTCATCCAAAGCTCGTTCACCTGGTGGATAATAATAAAAAGCAATTCATCATGATGATCTGATAATCTTACCTGACTAGACAAAATTTTGTCTAAAGATAAATATTCCCCGTAGGTCATCGTGTTTAAAAAATCAGTATGAATATTTTTTTCAGCATCAACTGCGGAATTCTCATTACCCTTCTTTTCATTCAAGTCCATTCACCCCTTAAAAGATATTGCGCTTATAACAAGCCATGTAATACAGGTAAGTTTATATAACTTTGGTATTGTTCATTATGGAAAATAGATTGCTTAACAATCATGGTTTCAGAATCTTCATATGGATTTTTTCCTGTATTGGTATTCGGAAAAGCAACAAATTTATTAGATGAGGTAATTGAAAACCGAATTCTACGACCTTTTTTAAAAGTATGAGCAATGTTTTGCAGAAAAATAGTGTATTTCTCAATCTTCCCTGGAGTGAGCAGTTCCGGAGCATCGTAGCCATTACGATATTTTGCCCTGACAATGTAGTCGGAGAGCCGAATCGAATTTCCGGTTTCATCAACCTCGCCTAAGGTCACAACCCAATCGGTATCGAGCCCCGTACTGGAAGCATAGATTTCAGCAGATAGTTCCCCGGCAATCGCCACGTCTTCCTTTAGAACCTCACTTGTATAAACGAGAATATCATTTCTAATTTCAAATTTATTGAGAATTTCCGGCTCTCTTTCACCGCTGAATTCAAACGGATGATTGGGATTATAAATAAATGAATCTTCTGGTGACGCATCTGGCGGTGAAGTCCGTAACACACCATCGCCATTGCTGGAATTGGCCTGCCCATTACTTGCTAAATAAAATTTTGTTACAGTCGCCTCTTCAGGTGTCCAATTGTTGGACGTCCTCCATTCATTATCTCCTACAACATAGTAGGTTGCTCTTGGTTCGTGATCAATCCCATTTTCAATCCCTTTTAAAAAGCGATCAAACCATCTAAGCACCATGACATCATAATCATAAACAACGGCATCATTGCTAAAACTAGCACCTTGATAATCCCTCGCCCTGTTTGGATTGTGTTCCCAAGGTCCCAGCCAAATTTTTCGATTAGCAACATTGTGTTCGGTTAACATTCTCCACGTTTCAGAAACGCCCGGGCTATCGCCATCATACCAACCCGAGATAACAAACATGGGAACTTTTACTTGGTCACCTCGTTTGGAAAACGTACAATTCTCCCAAAATTCGTCATACTCAGGGTGTTCACTCCAAATATCCCATGGACCTGAATTCTTCCCAATGATTTTTTGCGGAATTTCCTTAATCGGCCTAGCATCGACTGCTTCCTCAACACTCACTGTTTGCCCCGCAAATATTTCAAAATCCGTTCTAGTGCCAACTGATTGCGCTAATGTCCAACTTAACAATGGCCAGGAACAAACGGTTCCACCTCTTCTTACTGTATCAATGAAGGGGGAACCAACATTTACTTCATCAACCACCGCTTTTAAATTTGGATGACCGCTTGTTGCCGCTGACACAGCGACATAGCCCAAATAAGATGCTCCCCACATCCCAACATTTCTGTCCGACCAATCTTGATTGATGATCCAATCGATTGTGTCACTGCCATCATCTCGTTCATGATAAAATGGCACCAATTCTCCCTCCGAATCAGCACGTCCCCTTACATCCTGGTTCACTACGGCATAACCTTTGTTAACCCATCTCATTAAAAATTCTTTTTTCCCATTCCTGTCATAACACGATCTTATTAGAATGGTCGGTACCTTTTGACCCTTTTCAATCCCTTCCGGCAGATAGACATCAGTTGCTAATTTAATCCCATCTCTCATTGGTATCAAATAGGTTCCACAATCATTAATTCCATAATCAGGTTTTGATAATAACGGGTCATCGTAGACAACTAGCGGTGTCAGTTTTTCAAACCCGTCTTTTACGATGATTTCCATTCCATTTCGATTTGGACAGACAAAGGCAATGATTTCTCCTTCAACAGTAACGATATCTAAGGCTGTATCATTTCTAAATGCCCAAACCTGTGATGTAAGCTGTTGCCCTCCTATAGCTGATTGATATGTAAGATGTTTTTTATATAAATCACCATTTTCTAAGACAACTTCATCCTCTATCCATTGCTCCTTTAGATAATGCTTGATATTTTCATAGACTTTTTGAAAAGGAAAAATTGCTTTAAGGTTTGCTGCTTTTTTCTCTTCCTGCATTTGTGTTCTTTGACGCCTGTCTACTTTTGCATGCATGATGTTTTTTTCAGTAAAGTGAATTTTCCCCTCGTACACACCTGCACAATAATAATTAAAAATCGTTGTATTTAAATAACTGCTCATTTTTCCAACCCCTCCTGTTTTCCATGTTTTATCCACAGACTTCTTCAAATACCCTCAACCAATTACCGCCGATAATTTTTTGGATTTCTGAATCTGCATAACCTCTAGCAATTAACCCTCTAGTAAAATTGATAAAATAGCTGTATTTTTCTAGTCCAATGATGCTTTCGGTTGACGGACCATTGCCCTTGGCAAACCCTAATTTAGGAGCAATGTTTTCCTTAAAATAAATCAATGACCATGTCACATCACTCATCGGCCAATCCGTACCTATCCCAACATGGTCAACACCTACCAAATTAATGATGTAATCAATATGATCTAACACATGGTTAATTGTCGTTTGATTAGGATCATCGTGTATAAACCACGGCATCGCAAAGACACCAATCACACCACCCGTATTTGCAATCGCCTTAATCTCCTCATCGCTTTTACAGCGCATATGATTGAAAATATTTTCAACCCCGGTATGCGAGGCAATCACTGGTTTCTTGGAATAGCGACATGCATCAAGAGTCGTTTGTTTTCCGCAATGACTTGTGTCTACAATGATTCCGAGCTCGTTAAGCCGTTCGATAAAGTTAATTCCGAAATTGGTAATGCCGGCATTTGATTTTTCAGCACAACCCGCTCCTATGTAATTTTGTGTATTATAAGTTAGTTGGAGGACCCTCAAACCAAAGTCATAGAGTGACTCGAGTAATTCTAAATTTGTTCCTAACCCATGTGTTTCTTGAGCGGTAATAATACCAGCTTTAAGATTTTGCTGTTTAGCTGCTCTAATCTCATCAGCAGATACCGCTTTGCTTAACCAAGCAATTGAATCAAACTGTTGTTGTACTTCTGCCATACTCATAATGATACTTTCAAGACTTGATAAATTTAATTGTCTATTTCCAGCGGTAATTCCTGACTGGTACCATTCATCTTTAAATTCAGGAATCTCGTCATTCACAGACATCCTTGAAATCAACTTACTTGACATTCCACTATATGTCATCATGTCGTCTTTAAAGGGTTCGCAGCGATCCTTTAGTTTGTTTGAAATTTCTTCTGGAATTGCACTTGGTGATAACGGGCCTTGAAATAGCATATCGATAATAATCGAATTTTCATGGAGCAGTAATGCACGTTCTTCTTCCTCATTTGTTAAGTCAAATTTGAACAATCCTTGTTTACAATTAATCATCATTCATACCGCCTTATATCGAAATTTTCGTGCCTTTATTTAACCTTACTGCCTCTTGATAAATAAAATTAGCTGCTGCCAAGTCTTCAATTGCCAGCCCCAGCGATTCAAAAATGGTAATACTGTTCTCCGATTTTCTCCCCTCAATTTGTTTGGTTAACAGCTCTCCAATTTCTCCAATAATATGAGTTTGATCAATCACTCCCTCTTTTAATGGGATAAGATAATCTCCCGATTCATTGATTGCTGATTCTAGCCGATCAACATAGAACTTTGATTTTTTAACTAAATCAGTATCTAGTTCTCTATCATTTGGCTGACAAGCTCCGACTGCATTCACATGTGAACCAGCTTTAACCCAATCACCCTTTAGTATTGGTACTTTCGAAGCGGTTACAGTACAGATGATATCGGCATCATAAACCGCCTCTTTTACTGAATCACAAACTTGAATTGGCACCTTGAATTTTTGAACCATTTCTTCTTGAAACAATAGCGATTTTTCTTTCGTGGGGCCCCAAACTTTTACTTGTTTAATCTGCCGAACTAAAAACATTGCTTCGAGATGACTCCTAGCCTGCTCACCTGTTCCTAAAATACTTACAATCTCTGAATCTTCCCTAGCTAAATGATTAGTGGCAATGGCACTTACCGCTGCCGTTCTTATCGCGGTTATTTTTTCCCCATCCACAATCGCTTTTAACCTGCCGTTAGTTGAGTCAAAAATTAATACAGCTCCCTGATGTGAAGGCAGCCCGTCCTTATTATTTTCCGGATAAACCGTTATAATTTTTGTGCCCACTACTTTTTCTCTCTTCCAATATCCCGGCATTTGCCCTAAAACATTTCCCTGTTCAATCGGGAAAACAGACCGTAATTCTTGGATTGCTTCGTTCCTTGTTAAATCTGCCAATACTGTTTCCAGCACTTCCACACAGGATTTAATGGTCAATAACTCTTGTACCTCTTCCTTACCTATTGCTAACATAAAATTCACTCCTTGCATTTATCCTTTATATTATTTATTAGCCCTAACTTTTTTTCATTTGAATTCATTATATACTCAGTTTTCAAAAAATTAAATTTTATTTCAATAATAATAAATCTTAGAATACATAGAAAAACCCGAAAAATAGACAAGATTTTCATCGTGTCCATTTTTCGGGTTAATGATCTTTTTCAATCAGGCTTCATTATTTAGTAGTAAGTGCGTCAGTAACTAATTCAGGAAATTTTCTTTAATTCCTCTGTTAGTTTAAGGAATAGCTCCTTATTTCCGTCTTGTAATGTTTGGTCGATTTCCTTGCGGATTTTCTCCCGTTTGAATTCAAGGAGGGCATTTTTAAGGAACATTTCTGCTACTACAGAATCTGCGTTCTCATCGGAATGTTGTGGTGAATTTAATAATTTCTTTTCCATGGAAATCAACTCCTTAAGCTTTTTTTCATTATACAAGGAGTTTTCTAAAAATTCAAATATTTTATTTTGGAAATTCAAAAAAAAATTGGTAATAAGAACATCATTTTTTCTATTTTCGCTTTTACAATACCAACATTTTTAGTGTAAGGACCTGAAAATGGGGAATATTATATTCAACTATTTTAGATAGGGGCAGGAGGAAAAATCTAATGGAACAAACTGAATCAATTGGTTATCTGCCAGTAAATAACATTAATGTTTATTATGAATTTTATCCTAATCAAGCATCGGATAAGACGTTTGTTTTATTGCATGGGTTTCTGTCTTCCACTTTTACATTTCGCCATTTAATCTCACTTTTGAAAAAGGAGTACCAAGTATTATCTGTTGATCTTCCCCCTTTCGGGAAAAGTGCGAAATGCAATCAATATGTCTATTCTTATAAAAACCTTGCCCAAACCGTCATCAAACTAACTGAATCTTTCGGCTTAAAGAAAATGACTTTTATCGGTCACTCAATGGGTGGACAAATTGTTTTAAATATTCTTCACATGATGCCTGAGCTCGCTGACAAAGCAATCTTACTTTGCAGCTCCGCTTACCTAAAACGGTCAAAATTGCCGTTAATCCTTACCAGTTATATTCCGTATTTTCATCTTTTTGTGAAATACTGGTTTGCTCGAACAGGCGTGAAAAAAAATCTCCAGGACGCCCTCTATAACCACTCGATTATTAATGATGAAATGATTAACGGCTACCTGCAGCCCTTTTTGGAGGATGAAATTTTCGTGGCCCTGACGAGAATGATTCGACACCGCGAGGGTGATCTTCCGGCCGAAGTCCTTCACCAAATCAAAACACCGTGTCTTTTATTATGGGGTGACCATGATAATTCGATGCCGCTTAAAGTCGGCGAAAAGCTTAACAAGGACTTGGTTAACTCTGAGCTGATTGTTTTAAAAGAGACGGGCCATGCCCTCCCAGAAGAACGTCCTAACGAGGTGTATGAATATATAAAAAACTTTTCAGGAAATTTTCAATTGGCGGCCGATTAGTTAGTACTTGGTTCCCTTAACTTAATAAAAAACCACTAAGCTTGTCATTCAGAACAACAAGTTTAGTGGCTTAAACAAAAAAAGGAAAGACAGGACGGAAAGCCCGATTTTTTTTTGTAAACTCCTTGAATTATTTAAACCAACCCTTTTCTTTTGATTGGGTAATGGCTTCAATGCGGTTTTTTACTTCGAGTTTGTCTAAGATGATGGAAATGTAGTTCCGGACGGTTCCAGTTTTGATACTGAGCTCTTCAGCGATTTCTTTCGTGTTCTTACCATCTGCGACAAGTTCTAACACTTCTTTTTCCCTGTCAGTCAACGGATTTTCTTCGCCGTAGACATCGTCCATCAGTTCTGGAGCATAAATTCGTCTGCCTCCCATAACATTTCGGATGGAACTTGCCAGTTCTTCACTAGGACTATCTTTTAGTAAATAGCCGCTTACACCAGCCTTTAGTGCACGTTGAAAATAGCCAGTTCGGGCGAAAGTCGTTAAAATAATCACTTTACAGCCAAGACCTTTAAGCTCTTCTGCTGCTTCAAGACCGCTCTTTCCAGGCATTTCAATATCCATGATACAGACATCTGGTTTAAACTTTTTGACAAGTGCTACCGCCTCATCTCCGTTTGAAGCCTTGCCAACTACCTCCATATCCTCTTCCAAATTAAGCAGCGAACCAAAGGCTCCTAAAAGCATTTGCTGATCTTCGGCTATAACGATTTTAATCATTTTGAATCCTCCTCCAAACTCAGCTTAGCGTCATTCGGTACTCTAATATTTAAAGTTGTTCCTTCATTTGTCAATAACTCAAGACTGCCATTAATAAATTCCAGCCGTTCTTTCATGCCAATCAACCCGTGTCCCTCAGCCAAAATTTCCATTTTACCTTTAAAGAAGCCGTTATCGCAAATCGTCAGCACCGTTTCTTTCCATGATTGCTCAATAGAAATAAAACAGGACGTTGCCCCGCTGTGTTTAACCACATTGTTTACGGCCTCTTTCAAACACATACTTAAAATATTCTCGGTTAACAGAGAAACATTTGTCAGCGTGAATTCGCCTTCACTTTCAAACTTTATTTGGGCGGCATCAATAATTTGATTAACGCGAAGAATCTCATCCTTTAAGCGAATTCCGCGCATCGAGGATACCATTTTTCGCACTTCGCTTAATGCGGTTCGAGCTGTTTGCTGAACATCCTTCAATTCACTCCGTGCCTGCTCAGGATCTTTCGAAATGAGTTTCCGTGCCAAATCCGACTTCAAGCCAATTAGGGAAAGCTTTTGTCCAAGGGTATCATGAAGGTCTCGGGCAATCCGCTGCCGCTCCTCTGCTTTGACGAGCTCAGAAATACGCTTGTTTGCATCCTCAAGTTTTTCTTCAAGCTGGCCCCTTTCCTTCCGATTGTGAATACTGAACGGAAGAAGGATGACACTAATCCAAATGATGATAACAAACGGTAATTGCTGAAGAAATAATTTCTCATGGGTGACAATGTTATAGTTAATCGAAGCAGATGTACTAATTAAATGAATAAAATACAAAGTAAGAAAGGCGATCCGATCTTTAATATTGCCAATAAAATAAGCTAGAAAAAAGGCAAAATAAACATAGCTGAAAAGGCTGGTCGCTGTGATTGATATCCCTATCAGGATCAGCGTCCAAAGATAGACCGGCCAGCCTTTTGATATAAAGGCAATCCGGTAAAGGATAAAGAACACCAGTGTAAGTAAAATCCCGACAATGATTTGAATCGTTGAGGGGGATTGAAAAATAAAGTAAAACGGCAAGATGCAAAGAACTGTCCAAATATAAGGAGCAATCCCATTGTTTTTTTGGAAGGTCATATACCTTTTTATCATTAACGAAACCTCTTTTTCACAAAATCATTTACTCTTCTATCATACCTTAAAGTACCATTGGTTTTCTCCTTTGCACAATTCATTTTATCTAAAAAGTTTCTCTTCTTATACCGCGACAAACTTTTTAAGCCAAACATTTCAACTTCCACAATACACGTGATTTACCTTAATATGTAATGTTTTGTCAGCGAGGAAAATACAATTAATTTATATCTAATACATGATTATACCATACAGATAATGGGAACAACGTTTATAAAAAACCGATTGGAGGAATGAATCATGAGTGAAATATTCCATAATTGCTCTGGAATTCCTTATTTACGTCTTGGTGCTGGTGAGCCTTTGGTTTTTATCCACGGCCTTGGGGAAATAAAGGAGGGCTGGGCAAACCAATTTGAATTTGCCGACCAATATGAATTGATTATCCCTGATTTACGAGGACATGGTGAGTATCAATCACCAGGTGAGATTTCGATTAAAAACTTTGCCCTGGATGTCATAAGCCTATTGAAAGGCCTTGGATTTGATAGCGCCCACATCTGCGGTTTGTCTATGGGTGGTATGGTCGCGCAGGAAATCTACCGCCAGGCTCCTGAAATGTGCCGCTCGCTAATGCTCGTAAGCACTTTTCATTATGCTCCAAAACGGCTGGGAAAATTATTTTTAAAACACCATCAATCCCGAATGGAAAACAAATCACCAGATATGTTGCGGGAAACAGCAGCGAAGGTTTGTCTTTATTCTTGGTCAAAGGAAAATTTTGAAAAATTCTATCGGTTTTACCAGCCAAACCATAAATATTATGGCAAATCTATGGAAGCATGCCTTAACGTCAATAATTTACGGTTGCTCCCTAAGATTAATATACCGACCTTAATTATTGGCGGGCAATATGATTCAGTGATACCGGTATGGGTTCAATTCATGATGCATAAACAAATTCCTCACTCCGAGTTTGTTATCTTCAGGAATACTGGCCACATTGCCAAACTCGAGGCAAAAGACGCCTTTAATAAAGTCCTTCGCAACTTTTTAAATAAACACAAGAAGGCTAGTTAGAGAGGAAGGGGCGATTCCTTCCTCTTCATCATATCCAAGCCATAATAAACAGAGAAACTTACTGCTTTTTTTACTCAATTATTTAAAAGCTAATTTGACCGGCTTGAAACCCATTGGTCGACAATTTTTGCGAACAAACCAGATAATGCTAGTCCGACATGGCCCGTTTCTACTACAATATATGTTTTATCCACACTTGAAACTAATTCCATAATGGGCTTACTTTGCTCTTCTAAAATTAAATTATCCTTAGACCCTGAAACAACAAATAGATTTGCCTTAATATTGGTCAAATCTGCCTTTTTATTGCCTATCATTAATTCCCCTTTAATGAGCTTATTCTCTTTAAAAAGATCATTAGCTAATTGCTTATATGCCTCTCCGGCAAAAGGAACTTGATCCAGTGTCCATTTATTCATTCTACGCCACTTATCGACGTAGCGCTGGTCATGAGCACGGCTAAGTAGCATCGTATAGTTAGTGAAATAAACCGGAGCTCCTATTGCCCTGAACATTCCATCGACTAATTGTGGCGGGACAACCCCATACACATCAATAAAGTGGTCAATGTTCATATCGCCTTCGCGCATACCTACTGCCCATTTATCCGGTCCCATAAAAGGTTGGAAGTCAATTGGAACAGTCGCAACGATTAAATTTTTGATTGGCTCTTCGGCAATCGAGGCGTAGATGGAGGCAATTGTCCCACCTAAACAATAGCCTACAAGGGTAATTTCATCTGCTCCCGAATGGCGCAGTGCCCGCTTAACAGCTGTCGTTAAATATTTCTCGATGTAGGTATCAAGACCAATCTTTTTGTCTTCATAGCCTGGGGAACCCCAATCTAATAAATACACTTCATAGCCCATGTTAGTTAGACCCTCTATGACACTTGTCTTTGGAGCGATATCTAAAATGTAAGGTTTATTAAATAGGGAGTAAACAAAAAATAATGGTATCTTGTATTTTTTCTGCTTGGCAGGGTAATACCATAATATTGATTTATTTTTCTGCCATACTTCATTTCTTGGGGAATGACCCACCCATGGCTCCGGGTCATTTAAGGCTTTAAACAGGTGAGTCCAGCGTTTCATTTCCTTTTCATAATCCAATTCAGGAATGAACTCTTTTAATGGTGTTTCTGTCGCCATCTTTTTCCCTCCTTCCATCCTTATTTACGCGAACCTGCCTCTGTCAATTCACGGTCTGCATCATTGCCTTTTTCTATTAAGCCTCTTAACGATTCAAATTCAGCTTTAAAATTATTTAGCTTTACTAGCTCAAATTTCATTTCTTGAAGCTCTAATTGTAAATTCTTTGAATCGGTCAGTTCTTTTTTCGTTTTTACTAACTCTGATTTTAACTGTTTCGTAAGTTTAATAATTTCCTTCGATACTTCGACAACACTTTCAATATCCTTACCTTGCAATTTCATGGAATCCTGAAGGTTCCACATTTGCTCTTCAAGTACTTCAATTTTTTCTTCTGTTTGTATGGTTAAGTTTGCCACATTGATTACGTCACTTTTCGTTGGCAAATTTAGCACACTAGCAAGTGCCTCTTGATTCTTTTTAAAAGTTTCAAGATAGCGGGCATGGATGTCTGTGCCTAAATTGGTCATTTTGACAAATTCTTTGTTATTTGTCCAGAGATAGATGAAATCATTTACCTGCTTTTCCCACAACAAACTAAACTTATGAAGAGTTTCATATGGATCGAATGATATTTTATCCGACATCTGCCTTCACCTCATTATGATTTCGTTACTTCTGTTACATGTTGCATGTATTTTTGAAATGGCAGCATCGCTGTTTTTACTTGCTTTGAAAATAAATTCAAAAACAATTTTTGATTTTCGTAAAGTACATTGGTCGTTTTCTTGACACTGTTTATATATTTCTCTCTGCCCTTTTTTCGTAAAGAAATATATTGATTGACTGCGGCCAAATATTTATCCAATGCTTCTATTTGACCAATAGTTACCTTACTAATAGGAGTAACTAACAGGGAAGCGGTTTTATTTTGGAAATCTTCTACTACTTGATTGATTTCTTCATACGATTTAATAGGGAAAAAATGCTGCAGTGTTGTCGTTGTCGCCAATAATTCCTCCCGGGCAGCTTGCTCCCAATCTTTTAGTTCCATCGTAAATTGCCCGACAATCGTCAGGATGCTTTCTTGATTTTGTTTAATCCGATCCACATAGCTCTTTGCTGCTTCCAAGAAAAGTTCATCCCGCTTGTTATAACGCTCAGCCCAGGCATCTAATTCATCAAATCCCAGCTTCCAAATAAGGTCAAGACTTGAAAGCTGTTTTTCTTCATTTAACTCAGATTCTTGCTTTTCAACTTCTAGTACCTTTTTTTCTGTCATTGTAAATCTCCTCCGTCTTTAGATTCTTCATAAAATAATTGCTTTAATTCCCACAGGTCTTTTACCAATGATTTAATCTTTGCTCCTTTTATTTCCCTCCTTACTTCATTTGCCAAAACAGCTAACAATTCTTCCGAGGATTCTCGAAGTACACGTATCTGTTGTTGATTTTCTTGCTGCCTTTGGTTAATGGTATAGATTGTGTCATCCAGAAGATCTAATTTTTCCTCACAATCTACGATTCTGACAGAAATAGCAGCTATATCATCCTTATTCGGAAGGTCTAAACGTTTTAACCATCTAGTTGTTACACTTCTATGAATCCTAACTTGTTTCAAATGCACCTCAAGCGCCCTCCCAAGAGCCACTATAAAGCTCCGACAGTTAGTAGGGGCATGGATTCTCTTATTGATTTCCGCTTCAAGTTCTTTGTAGTAGGTACCTGGGTCATCGCGCATAAATTCCATACAAACTCCTCTTAACTGACTGGGTGGTACGTTCATCAAAACACAATAACTGGAAGCCATCAAGACAATTACAGTGAAAGTCAGAAAAGTTTCAAAAATGCCAATTATGAATGGGTGTTGAAAGGGTGTCATGAAAGGGTGTCAGGCACCACAAAAAGACATTTGTCCACGTGGGGTGGACACTGGAATATTCCTTTTCGGTTTTATTGTTTTAATATTATGAATGTCCACACTTTACAAAAAGTGTCAATTGCATTTATTATATATAGCAATAGGAGGGATTAAATTTGGGACAAGAATCTAATCGTTACTCTGGAATTCCTTTTTTACGTTTGGGTGCAGGTGAGCCTTTGGTCTTTATTCATGGGCTTGGAGAAGTGAAGGAGGGCTGGAACAATCAATTTGAGTTTGCGGATCAGTATGATTTAATTATTCCCGATTTACGCGGTCATGGAGAGCATATTACCACCAAAAAAATTACCATTCCAAACTTCGCCAAAGATGTTATCAACTTGTTAAAGGAGCTTGGAATTGAAAGCGCTCACATTTGTGGTTTATCTATGGGCGGGATGGTTGCCCAAGAAATGTATCGTCAGGCTCCAGAAATGTGCCGTTCCTTAATGCTCGTGAGTACTTTTCATTTTGTTCCAAGAAGTCTTGCAAAGCTATTATTAACCTATCGTAAGGCACGAGCGCTTTCTACTTCCCCCATTATTCCAAAAGATACAGCTGCCCGTATGTCTCTTAATTCTTGGAACTACAAAATTTCCAAGGAATTCTATAAATCTTACAAACCTAATCGCGAATTTTTTTTAAAATCGGCAAAGGCATGTTTTCAAGTAAATAACCTTAATCTGCTTCCTAAAATTAAAGTTCCAACCTTAATTATTGGTGGACAATATGATTCGGTCATCCCTGTTTGGATACAATTATTGATGCATAAAAAAATTCGGCACTCAGAGTTTGTTATTTTCAGAAATTCCGGCCATATAACCAAGTTAGAAGCAAAAGAAGCGTTTAACAAGGTCCTTCGCAGCTTTTTGAATAGGCATTCAAATGCATGTTAATGGTTAGGCGATATCCTCCCTTAATTGTTCTTTGCACGTGTACATCATCATATAATCTACTATTATCAGATGAAAAGGAGTGTCTTACATGCCATCTACCAATGCAAATGGTATTGATCTCTATTATGAGGTTCACGGTGAGGGAGAGCCGCTTTTATTAATTATGGGATTGTCGCTCAATTCAAAGTCTTGGTTCAGAACCCTGCCTGCGCTTAGTGAACACTACAAAGTAATTATTTTTGATAACCGGGGAGTAGGTTTAAGCGGTAAACCCAATACCCCATATTCCATTGAGCTTATGGCGGAAGATGCCCGGGCCGTCTTGGATGCGGCTGGAGTTGAAACAGCCCATGTTTATGGTATTTCAATGGGCGGCATGATTGCCCAGAGGCTGGCACTTAAATACCCTGAAAGGATCCGTTCCCTGATCCTAGGATGTACAACCTCCGGTGGTGAGAATCATGTCCAACCTAGTGCCGACGTCTCCATGCTCATGCTTTCAAGGGCCTCTTCTATCGCAACACCGGAAGAAATGGCCTGGGCGACCGCACCAATCCTTTACAGCCAAGCTTTTATAGAAAATCAACGCGAATTAGTTGCGGAGGATATTCAAAAACGAATTGAGCTGCCTATTCTTCCATATGCATACATGCTCCAGCTTCAAGCATGCTTAGCCCATGATACCTATAATGAGATTGAACAGATTAAGGCTTCGACCCTCGTCATTCACGGTGACGAAGATAAACTTGTACCATATGAAAATGGGGTGAACTTAGCAGATAAAATTCCAAATGCTGAATTTATGACCATCCAAGGTGCAGGGCACATCTATGTAACGGAAGCAAATGATTTAGTGAATAAAAGAGTCCTGGATTTTTTGAAAAATTTATAACTTAATAGGAAATGCCCGGTCTTAAATAGTTGACCGGGCATTTCTTATTCACTTTTTCAAAAGGAACCTTGGCTAGCCGTGTTATCCAAGCTTCTTTAAAGACAATCATTGGTGAGCCTGAATAGAGAAGTCAATCGTTTTATAGGCTACCAAAAAGGTTGCCAATGAATAGATGGCCTCATTTAAACCAAATATGAAAATCGAACTTCCGAAAATAAAGATATTAAATAATAGAACATATTGTCCAATGGAAAAAGGGGAACGTTTACTAAACAGGATCGCTAAAACCTCTGTCCCATCTAAGCAGCCACCAAATCGAATCGTTATTCCTACCCCTAAGCCTAAAGCAATGCCGCCGAGGATTATCACTAATATTGGATTATTTGTTAAAACAGGAAAGGGTTCTAATAAATACGTTTCCAGCGATAAAACAAGAATGGCGAAAACGCTTAGGATTAGGAACCTTCTTCCTAAGAAAGAATAAGCGATTAAGAAAAACGGAGCATTCAATAGCAAAAGAAACAGGCCCACTTCCTGACTAGTAACATGGGAAAGAATAATGCTAATCCCGATAATCCCGCCATCAATCACAAAGTTTTTCACCAAAAATAGCTGCAGGGACAAAGCGACAAGCGAGGAGCCGAAAAAAACAAAACAACCTCGCCTATAAAAAGACATATCACTTGTTCTACTATAATCAATATAGTATTTAACTCTTCTTCTATACATTCCTGTCCCCTTTAGCACCATTTTACATTTTATGGATTTCGGTGCCTGACACCCATAGTTTAAGACACCAATGTCTACTTTTCCTTTAACATATGAAAGACTTGCTCGACGTCCTTATCGCCCCGTCCTGATAGATTTACGATTAGTACATCATCAGTAGATAGTTCTTTTGCCAGCTTCAGAGCATAGGCTACGGCATGGGAGCTCTCAAGCGCAGGGATGATGCCCTCTGTTTTGCTTAATAGTTGAAACGCCTCTAATGCTTCTTGTCCGGTAATTGTCACATACTCCGCTCTTCCGCTTGTTTTCAGGTAGCTGTGCTCCGGTCCTACACCGGGATAATCCAACCCGGCAGCAATCGAATAAGTTGGTTTAGGTTCACCCGCCTCATCCAACAATGTTAAACATTTGAACCCGTGGATAACTGCGGGAACACCTTCTGTCAATGTGGGTGCTTCCGCCGGTTCCACCCCAATTAAGCGGACATTTTTTTCATCAATATAGTGGGCAAACGCACCGATAGCATTACTGCCGCCGCCTGTACAGGCGATTACCGCTGTGGGCAGCTTTCCTTCTTTTTCAAGCACTTGGCGTTTGGATTCTTTACTAATGATTGCTTGAAAATGCTTAACCATTGTTGGATATGGATGCGGACCAACCGCAGATCCGAGCAGGTAAAAGGTGCTTTTATAGTTTTGAATCAGATCACCTAATGCTTCATCGACAGCATCCTTTAAGCGGCCCTGCCCCTTTGTGACAGGAACAACCTTGGCCCCTAATAACTCCATTCGAAAGACATTCAGCGCTTGGCGTTCGGTATCCAGTTTGCCCATATAAATAATACATTCCATCCCAAACATCGCACAGGCCGTTGCCGTTGCAACACCGTGCTGACCGGCACCGGTTTCGGCAATAATCCGCTTCACACCCATCCGTTTCGCTAATAATATTTGCCCAATGGCATTATTAATTTTATGCGCACCTGTATGGTTTAAATCTTCCCGTTTCAAATAAATTTTCGCCCCGCCCATCTGCTTTGTTAAATTTTCAGCAAACGTTAACGGGTTTTCCCGGCCAATATATTCTTTTAAATAATAGTTGAATTCTTCAATGAACTCCGGGTCGTCTTTATACTTTAAAAATTGCCTCTCCAACTCGTTCATTACCTGCTGCAGGTCCGGAGGAATAAAACTGCCGCCAAACTCTCCAAAATATCCTTTACTCTCTACGCTCACTCTTTCCATCCTCATCTCGACTCCTTCTAAGCTATTATTTTGATTCAGTCAATCTCTGAATGGTTGACTGAATATTAAAATTAATTTTATCACCTTATTCGATTTCAGCAAACTTTTTAAACAAAAAATTAAAAGTGTGGCATAAAAAGCATATGCCACACTCCTTCCTGCTAGATTTTGTTTTCGTTATTCGTATCTTAGTGAATCAATCGGATCCAGCTTGGCTGCCTTATTGGCTGGAAGGAGTCCAAACAAGACTCCAATAATCATCGAAAACAACACGCCGCCTACTACAACCTGCCAGGATACCAATGATGGCCAGCCGGCAAAGTAGCTCACAATCGTGGACGTTCCCCAACCAAGAAAAATTCCAAGGATACCGCCTATTAAGGTTAAGGTCATCGATTCAATTAAAAATTGTGTCAACACCTGTCCGCGAGTTGCCCCTAGTGCCATACGGATCCCGATTTCCCTTGTCCGCTCCGTCACAGAAACCAGCATAATATTCATGACACCAATCCCGCCAACAAATAAGGAAATACCAGCAATACTTCCAATAATCAGCGTCATTATTTTAGTAACCTGACCGACTCCTTGAGCGATTTCTTCCATATTAATAACTTGATAGGACTTCTCCGTATTATGCAAATTATTTAAAAGCTTAGCCGCCTTTTTACCCGCCACTTGGAGCTGTTCAGGGGAGGCTGCTTGAAGAGTTACCTGGGTAAAGTCACTGCTTCCAAAAATATTTCTCCATGTTTGGAAAGGAAGATAAACCTCCATGGAGCCAAATGCAAGCAGACCAGTCGGCTTTTCTAAGACACCGATAATTTCAATCGGCTGATTGGAAACCATGATGACTTTCCCAACAGGATTCTCCTCTTTAAATAACTTCTCTTGCAATTTACTGCTAATAATCCCCGCACGCCGACCGCCGAGAAAATCAGCAGAAGAGAAGCCTCTTCCCTTTTCTATTTTCAACTCATTCAATTGCAGGTAGGCCTGATTAATTCCCGTTGTCGACACATCGGTTGAATCCGTTTGAAATCGAGCAGACGAAAATTTCGTACTTGAGGCGACAACCCGCTTAATTCCAGGTACTTGTTCAAGGGCACGGATGTCCTCTTGCTTAAACGGGGCCTGCTGGAAGACATTGGGATTTGCCCGCATTTCTTCGTCTGACGGCTGATAAAACATTTCAATCGTATTGCCGGGACCGGTAATTTGCGCCTTCAGCATGGCTTCACCGCCCTGCCCGATTGCCACAACGATAATAACGGCGCCGACACCAATAATGATTCCCAGCATTGTCAAAATACTGCGCATCTTATGGGCTTTAAGGGAACTTAATGCCATGCCAAGGTTTTCGATAAAACTCATCGCTGCCGCCCCCTATCCATCGCAGCAGGGGACTGGAGCAATCCATCCCTTACCATAATCGTCCGATTTGCATATTCCGCCACTTCAGACTCATGAGTAACGACAATAACCGTAACGCCTTCTCCATTAAGCCCACGAAATTGTTCCATGATATCCATACTTGTTTTCGAATCAAGTGCCCCTGTCGGTTCATCTGCTAAAATAAGTTTCGGCTTATTCACAATCGACCGGGCGATGGCCACCCGCTGCTTCTGTCCGCCTGATAGGGCATTGGGAAGGTGATCCATCCGGTCTCCAAGCCCCACTTTCAATAATGCCTCTTCTGCCCGGGCCTGCCGCTCTTTTTTGGATATACCCGCATAAATCATCGGCAGTTCAACATTCTTCAACGCTGTAAGTCGCGGCAATAAGTGGAATTGTTGAAAAACAAAGCCGATAGATTGATTTCGAACCCGCGCCAATTCCTTGTCATGATAATGCGATACATTTTCACCGCCCAGGTAGTATTCTCCCTCAGTTGGTTTGTCCAAACAGCCGATAATATTCATCAAGGTCGATTTCCCTGAGCCTGAAGGACCCATGATCGCAACAAATTCACCTTGCTCAATTTCAAGGCTTATTCCGTTTAACACATGCACACTTTCTTTTCCAAGTAAAAACGATTTAGTAATCGAATCTAGCTTAATCATTTAACTGTCACTTCCAGCCCATTCTTAAGGTTGTCGGGCCCATTCACAATCACTTTCTCTCCTTTTGAGACCCCTTCCAGGATTTCAATCTTCTCTCCGGAGGTAATGCCCGTTTTCACGCTTTGCTTCTGGGCTTTTCCATCCATTACGATAAACACATAAGGCTTGTCCCCATCATCATGCACCGCATCGATTGGCAGCACCATGGCAGACTTTTTATCTGTTTCAATTTCCATTATCACCTGAAAACCTGGTTTTAGAGTCTTCGTATCTCCGGATATTTTCACGGTAACAGGGTACTGTACTGCCTGGCTGCCGCTTTGTAAGCCAGCTTGACTTTGCTCCGGAATAATCGCAATCTTTGTGATTTCTCCCTGCCATTCCTGCCCCTGTATAGCATCTGATTTTATAATAACCTTCTGCCCGCTAGACACCTTTAATGTGTCGTATTCAGATAACAGTCCCGATGCTGTCATGCCTTCAAGCTTGCCAATATGTAAAATCGGATCAGCCATTGCTCCTGTGCTAGAAGCTGAGTCTGGCTTTTTCGCAGCCAAAACAACACCGTCTATCGTACTCTTTATCTCTAATTCAGCTTGGCGCTTAATGATTATATCCTTTTGAAGTCCAGTTTGCTTCAAATCCAAATTGGCTAATTTCTTTTCCATTTCCAGCTGTTCAAGTTCCGGGGCAAGCTGTTTCTTCGCTTCCTCTTTTCCAACCTGGTCAGAGAGCGTCTTTTCTTTGTCCTTTAGCTGCTTTATTTTCTTATCGATTTGATTAATCTTTAAATTAGCTGATTCAATTGCGATTTTATTTTGCTCCATTTCTAATTCCAGCTGAGGATTTTGCAGTTTAGCCAACACGGCCCCTTTCTTAACTGTCTGCCCCTCATCGACTAGCAGTTCCTTCAACTCGCCTTTGTCCGGTGCGGCATAAACGATTTGTTCGTCTTGAAGTTTTACTGTACCCGGTACCATCAACAGTGAGGATATTTCTTCCTGCTGGATTTCTGTTGTTTTAACCGTAGGCCCTTTGGCCAAAACCTGCCGGTATACACTGACAGAAATCATGATGATAACTAAGCTGATAACACCAAGCGCAATCCATGTTTTCTTTTTCATTATAATTTCGGCGCTCCTTGAAATAGAGTCCCAACCAAGCCAAAGCCCATCCCAATTAAGAAGAAGGCAATCGCAATTGTCCAGGCCAGCCCTTTAGAAAATTGTGCTGTTTTATGAAGCCCAAGTGCTGTCAGGATAACTCCCCATATTCCAAACACCTCAACGGAACTTAAAACACCAGCTTTATCTAGATTTAGAAAACCTGCTAAGCTAGTAATATATATTTCAGAGCTTCCGCCGATGACATACCTAACCGCCATATTGATGATCAGTCCTACCGCCCCAATAATCATAATATAGGTATTCATGGAAAATAACTGTTTAAAGGAAACAGCTGAATTGGCAATCTTTGCAATGATCAAATGAATAGCACTGCTGATAAGAATAGTAATAATTGGTGCAAAGATACCCGTAATCGCAAAAATTACCTTAGTAACAACTAAAATTATTTCTGCCTGATCTTCCGGCAGTTCAGAACCAACCAAAGTTTCCGCGTCCATTGATAGTGCCATTAACGTCATTCCAATAGCATAGATGATACTAATAATAATTAGCGGCACCCAGATTTTCGGATTTTGCTTGATCCTCTCAAACTGTAACCCCGGACTTGTAAACATGCCCAATAACTTCGGACTCTCTTTCACCGTGTTCAAATCTTTCTCCATTTCCATCAAAAAGCACACCCCTATCCATTTATGTAAATGATTCCTATTAATTATACGATAAAGATTACAGAAAGTTTCATTTTTTGCAACGATGCCTAGCCACCACCATTTTTTTCAAAAAAATGATTGACTACCTGGTCACTCAATTATAAAATGATTCAGCAGGAATTAGGGCAAAATATTCCTACTCCTCTTCTCTGCACATCTAGCAGGAAGCGTTTATAAACAATTAAAAACCTAGATAGGAGAATATAAAATATGGGAATACAAGAGCAAAGAATAAATACAAAACTAGTCTTAACTGGCCTTATTATTGGGATGTTCTTTAGTGCGCTGGAACAAACCATTGTCGGAACAGCGATGCCGACGATAATTTCGGAATTAAATGGCTTTACCATTTTCGCCTGGGTTACAACTGCCTATATGATTACCTCAACCACGGTTGTACCGATTGTTGGGAAATTATCAGACCTATACGGCAGACGGTTTCTTTACCTATTAGGAACAATTATCTTTATTATTGCTTCGGGTTTGTGTGCGACTGCATCTTCAATGGAACAGTTGGTCATTTACAGGGGCATTCAAGGAATCGGCGGCGGGATGATTATGCCGCTCTCGCAAACAATCATTGGGGACATCTTTACGGCTGAACAACGAGCTAAATGGCAGGGAATTTTTGGCGCACTGTTTGGATTAAGTTCTGTTATCGGCCCTTTTTTGGGCGGCCTGATTGTCGACCATATCAGCTGGCACTGGGTTTTCCTGATTAATGTACCATTTGGACTGCTATCCGCTCTGTTAATCTTTACCGGATTGAGGCATGAAACAGTTGCGAAAACAGACAAAGTGAATATCGATTATTTAGGCATTATTACCTTAATTCCCTCCATCGTATTACTATTACTCGGCCTTACCTTTGGCGGCGATAAATTTGCATGGGCATCCATCACATCTTTCTTAATTTTCGGCGGATCCTTGCTGTTATTCATTGTATTTGGATTTATTGAAAAGAAAGCTGCTGAGCCCATTTTGGATCTATCCTTATTTAAAAATCGCATTTTTGCAACGATGAATGGATTAGGATTCTTATTGGGTCTTGGAATGTTTGGAGCGATTATGTTCGTACCAATGTTTATGCAGGGTATTCTCGGGGTTTCACCAACCAAAGCCGGATCTACCATGACACCGATGATGATTGCCATGATTGTCGCTAGTGTTGTAGGTGGGCAGCTGTTACTCCGGTTTAAGTTCCGTACTGTGTTAACAACAGGAATGGTCCTTGCATCACTTGGCTTTTACCTAATGAGTACAATGGGATTGGAATCAAGTGTGTTAAACGCTTATGCCTATATGGTGGTTTTAGGGCTGGGAATGGGATTAGTCATGCCGACCTTAATGATTGCCATTCAAAATGAATTTCCAAAGTCACAACTCGGGACTGTTACCGCTGCATCAACCTTTTTCCGTTCAATCGGAGGTACCATTGGGATTACTGTTTTAAATTCTGTCATGAACCATTCGCTTGGAACAAAAATGTTGAATACGGCGAAAGAGACTGAAAATCCAATTGCACATGCAGCACTAAAGACTCTTTCTGAAAAAACAGATTCACTATTTAGTCTTCTTCTTCATCCAAGTCTGTTAAAAATGCCTGAAGAAATACAAAAAATCGTCATTCATGGCATTCAAACTGCTTGGACCGAATCCTTTTCAACCGTCTTTTTAACCGGCCTTATTTTTATTTCAATTGGTATCCTTGTTGCTTTATCTGTAGGCAAGGGACGGATTAAACGCGACAGTCAACCTGCTGGTTCAGGTGAAACTGAATCTTAACCTAAAACAACCCCGCCCTATTCAAAAATAGGCGGGGCTTTTAATTGCAAGCATGTTAAGCCTGAGAAGTAAGCGGATGTTTAAATTCATTTGGCAGTACAACATCTGTCATATTTTTCACAAATAAATTTGATTGGTAAGGCTGTATGTCAAACTTAACCTCATTATCGTCAGGATGAAAATGATAAACAATTTTAGTAATCCTATCATCAGCAATCTTAGGTATAATATCCTTCAATGCAACTTTCTCTTCACTTATTACATCATAAAGATGTAAAACATTATTTTCACGCTGGTAGATAACCAAACACTTTTCCTCTTCAAGGTAGTAGAGTTCCTGACTGAAAACCATTATACAGTAAAACATCAGCAATTCCTCAGTGCCCTTTGTTCCAAAATACTTCGAACCTGAAATCCGTTCAGCTGCTAAAGTATAGACAAAAGCTAAATCATCCGGCTTACTTCCATCTAATTTTCTCACCTCTGATTGCTCCGATGGTATGTGACTATAGTCCATGGAATACTTTACTTCCTCAACAGCAGCAAAACCAAATTTCGGATAAAAGTCTAATACTGTTTCGTTGGCAAACAAATAGATAAGATCAACTTGACTGAAATCTTCTAAGACTCTATCCATCAGCTTTCTCGCGAGCCCTTGATTTCGATAATCGGGATGTGTCATAACCGTACCAATTTGCACAGCTTGTTTTTCCTCATTGTTAATCACCAAGGTTAAAAGATTAACCGATACATTCGCAACCACATTGCCATTATCGACAAATGAATACGGCTGATACTTTTCTGTCCAGAAGCCATGCTGATACCAGGTTTCAAACTGAATGCCAAAGGTGCTGGCAGCCAGCTGGTTAAAGCTGGTCCTTAAAGAAAAGTTTTCTTTATAATTTTTCACAAAAGATAATTCCTGCAAAATAATTCAACTCCCAATGTTTCCTAAAGGTTACAATTAAGGAACCATATTCCCGGCAGCCTTATAAATTTGATACCATTCTTCTCTTGTTAATGTGATTTCGGCACCCTTACATGCCTCTTTCATCCGCTCGGCCTTGGTAGTTCCAAGCACCACCTGAATGTTAGCAGGATGGCGTGTAATCCACGCTGTAGCTATACCAGTATTCGTAACGCCATATTTTTCAGCAATATTGTCTACTACCTCGTTCAACTTTGGAAAACGCTCCAAATCTCCTAAAAATGACCCTTCAAAGAAACCTTGCTGGTAAGGTGACCAGGCTTGCATCGTGATATCATGCAGACGGCAATATTCCAAAATGCTGCTATCTCGATTAATGGCTTGATCAACCTTCATATTCAAAGTAATTCCTGAGTCAATCATTGGTGTGTGTGCAATGCTAAATTGCAATTGGTTTACCACCAATTTATGTGGTATGTATTTCTGTAACAGTTCAATCTGGGCCGGATTATGGTTCGATACCCCAAAATATTTTACCTTACCACTGTTATGTAGTTCTTCAAAGGCCTCTGCCACTTCAGAAGGTTCCATTAATGGATCGGGACGATGAAGCAGCAAAATATCAAGATATTCAGTATTTAATCGCTTTAAAATCCCATTTACTGACTCAATGATATGCTCCTTAGAAAAATCAAAATAGCCTTCCGGGGAGATAATACCGCATTTACTTTGCAAGATCATTTTTTCACGGATGCTTGAATTCATTTGAATTGCTTCGGAAAAAATCTCCTCACACTTCCCTTTTCCATAGATATCCGCATGATCAAAGAAATTAATGCCCTCATCCATTGCCGTCCGGATTAAATTTTCCGCTTCAGGCAAAGACAACTGTGTTAAACGCATATTACCCATAATCATGTTAGAAACCTGTAAATCAGTGTTTGCAATGTTAATATACTTCATTTTTTTACCTCCCTTTTTTATAATTCATCAACTTCATTATACTTTAATCTAAGAGATTCGCCCAAGTTTCTAAACCTTTCCGCTCCAAATTAAGGAGTTGTGTCTTCATCTCTAATCCGCCGCGATAGCCAGTCAGCGAGCCATTTTTTCCGACAACACGGTGGCAAGGCACTGATATTAACACCGGATTAGCACCAATAGCCGCCCCAACTGCACGAACAGCAGCAGGTTTATTGATATAGTTTGCAATGTCAGAATAGGATTTTGTCTCTCCAAACGGAATCTCACAAAGTACGTTCCAAACAGCAACTTGGAACTCTGTCCCATGATAATCAAACGGGATAGTAAAATTCTTCCGATTTCCATCAAAATACTCTATTAGTTCGGCTGCATAAGGGTTTAGCTTCTCCCTGTCCTCCTCTAGAGGGCTTCCTGGAAACCGTTTTTCTGCCCATATCGAAAATTCCTCAAACGGCTTGTTCTGTGACCCGACGTAACAAAGTCCCTTCTCTGTCGCAGCGATATATAGATTCCAAAATTTAAAATTAAGCAGTGACCAATAAACAGGTGTCTTATTATTTTGTGACTTCATTTTGTTCCCTCCGATTCATGTAATTGACGGAAATGGGCGGGTGTAACGCCCGTCATCTTTTTAAATAAGGTAATAAAATAGGGTATATTAGCGATACCAACCATTTTTGCTATGTCGCCAACCGCACGATCAGACTGAAGCAAATATTTTTTGGCCGTATTTATTCTAACTTGTTGTATATATTCAACAGGCGTGATACCGGTAATCTTTTTAAATGTCCGGTGCAAATGAAAGGGGCTTCCATGACTTATTTCAGCCAGCGTTTCAAGAGTCAGCTTTTCGGTATAATTTTTATCAATGTATTCTGTAATAAGCGCAACCCATTCGTTATCAGGTAAGCGCTCATTCGTGGGTTTGCATCGTTTACAAGGACGGAAATCAGCAGATATGGCTTCTTCTGCGTTTTGAAAAATCCGTACATTTTCTTTTTTGGGAACGCGAGATTTGCATGATGGCTTACAGAAAATTCCCGTTGTCTTAACAGCATAGAAAAATTGATTATTGTACGCTGCATCGTTACCGATAATGGCCTGCCATTTTTCATCTGTCATGACTTCATCACTAGAATCCTCTTGAAACACTATTCTCATTTAGACCACCTCTCTTATTATTATAGCTCCGTCACAAACGATAGGTAAGTTATTGGGAATAAAAAAGCAAGATATTGAAATTTAGGGTTACTTAGAATCATGGAAGATAATCCCTAAACCATAACGCTCTCCAGATGTAATCGTGCTGACACCGTGGCGAAGTGTATTTTTGTAATAACCCTTTTTTCCTTGGGCAGGCCGATAGTTTGTTGGAAAAATAATCGCCCCGCCTTGTTCAACTGTAAGAACATGTCCCCTGCTTTGGGCCCTTGGTATTTGCTCTACAAGGAGGAATTCCCCACCAGTATAATCTTGATCACGCTGATTCAGGATAAAGACAACTTGAAATGGAAAAAATACGTCTCCGTATAGATCCTGATGCATACAGTTGAATCCGCCTTTTTCATATTTTAAGATTAATGGTGTTGGTCTCGTTTGCTCCTTTTCTTCACAAGTCTTTAAAAAATCCTCCAGCGTATTCGGATACTGTTCCAGTTTTTTCAAATAACCCAACCAGCGATTTGCGGTTTTGGTCAGCTCTGCATAAAACGATTCTCGTAACCCTTGAATTAGTTCAGGCATTGGGTAGGAAAAATATTTGTACTCTCCGCTCCCAAAGCGGTATCTTGTCATATTAATCGTTGTTCTGTACAACTGTTCATCACTATATAACTCCATGAACGATTCACATTCTGCCTTAGTTAAAATCGGGGGCAGCTTTGCAAAACCTTGTTCATCTAATTCTTGTTGAATGGCCTCCCAGTCTAAGCTTTGTACACGGGATTGAATATCATGAACCATCGTTATCTCCTCCAATTTTTGTTATTATCAATATAGCCCAATTTCTTCTGAAAATAAGTTTTTTACGAATAGAAAAGCAAGATAATGAAATAATTTTTTTGTGATAATGATTATTAAGATGCGGAGGTTTGGATGTGGCTAATCAACAAAACATAATGGACTGTTGGCAGGAAATCAATGGGAATATTATCATTGAACTGCCAGTCGATTTTAATATTAAAGCAAATCTAGGCTATTTAGAACGGAACAAAAATGAATGTATGTTTGAAGTCGAAAACGAAATCATTACCAGGGTGATTGTCATTGGCGAAACGCGGACCTTAGTAAAAATACACGTAAATAAATTTAATCAGATAATCGTGCAATTTTTAAAAGACTCTAGACCGAATAATCAGTCGGAGCGCGCTGAGGTTGCCCAGTACATTCGTGAATGGTTTGATCTTGACCGTGATTTAACGCCGTTTTACAAAATGGCAAAAGCAGACCCGCTCCTTAAGGGGCCAGTCGAGGAATTTTTCGGATTACGTGTGATCGGTGTGCCCGATTTATTTGAGGCCCTCTGCTGGGGAGTCTTGGGGCAGCAGATAAACTTAGCGTTCGCCTACAGGTTAAAAAGACAATTTGTTGAAAAGTTTGGTGATTCTATCAATTGGAATGGCAGGAACTATTGGGTTTTTCCAACCTACGAACAAATTGCCCAATTAACACCTGCAGATCTAGCAGATATTAAAATGACCTTGAAAAAAAGTGAATATATTATTGGCATTGCCCAACTGATGGCCAGCGGGGAATTATCGAAGGAAAAATTATTGAGGATGGATAGCCTTAAAGAAGCTGAAAAGAGTTTAATCAAGATTCGCGGGATTGGTCCATGGACAGCGAATTACGTGCTAATGCGCTGCTTGCGATTTACCTCGGCTTATCCGATTGATGATGTTGGACTGCATAACGCCATCAAACATATAACTGGTTCAGCGAAAAAGCCTGCGAAGGAAGAACTCTTAAAGCTTTCAGTACGATGGGAGGGCTGGCAAGCATATGCCACGTTTTATTTATGGCGGGTCCTTTACTAAAAATAGGAAACTTAAAAATTTCAGACGGATAGTGAGGAATTTGCGAATAAAGTCACTTAAGTCCGACAAATTACCAATTATTATCCAGTAAATGTCGTAAGTTTTGAAAAATAGGTAGTAAGTGGACGAACTTATGTCGTAAGTAGAGGAAATTGCGTAATAAAATCACTCCAGTTTGGCGAAATTCCAATTAATATTCAAAAAACCACTATATAGAAGGCTTCTATTGGACGTTTCTATCCAGATTCATGAAGCTTTGTCCATTAGAACCTTTCTATTGGACGTTTTCATCCGGATTCGTGGAGTTTTGTCCATTAGAACCCTTCTATTGGACGTTTCTATCCGGATTCATGAAGTTTTGTCCATTAGAACCTATCTGCATCAACGCTTGGGGCCAAAATCCACGGAAACCTCCAAGTAGAATAATTCTAGAATCTTTTAGGTCGCTCTTGGTACAGAAAACGAAATAAAAAGTGAATCGGTGATAAAATGAAGCACGATTATCAATTAATTTACAACAAATTATACGAACACTACGGCCCTCAAGGCTGGTGGCCAGCGGAGACACCGTTTGAAATGATGATGGGCTCCATACTTGTTCAAAATACAAGCTGGCGCAATGTCGACAAGGCCCTTGATAATCTAAAGCCGTTTTTGAAACCTGAAGCAATAGACAAGTTATCGATTGATGAGCTTGCGCAGCTCATCAGGGCAAGCGGATTTTTCAATATAAAGGCTAGTCGGATCAAGTCCTATATGGAATGGTTTAAAATCTATGAGTATGATATCAATTTGATTAAAAAAAGGGACAGGCATAAACTGCGTACTGAGCTATTAAGCATCAAGGGCATCGGTCCTGAAACGGCCGATGTGATCCTGCTTTATGCCTTGGATACACCAATTTTTGTTGTTGATGCCTATGCGCGGCGGATTTTCTATCGTCTAGGCTATGATATGCCAGCATCATATGAAACCTTTAGAAATCAAGTTGAAAAAGAATTGCCTGTAGACTTGGTGCTATATAATGAATTCCACGCCCTTCTCGTTGAGCATGCGAAGGAGCATTGTAAAGCAACACCTATATGTGATGGTTGCCCGTTATTTGGTATATGTGATCGGAGACTGGACTAGGATATATTTCTCCATTTTATCTCTAAGAATTTTTCATTGACCGTGGGGAAGCTGTTTTTCTTATTTCGGGCAATGAAAAGTCCTTTCATTTACCGTGCGGGCACTTATTTGGGTCTGACAATTTCAAAAACCTCACCAATTTTTGCATAATTATGACCTGCAAGCCGGCTGACGGCAGCTAAACCAGTTTGATTGATTTTTCCATTCTCATAAATTTCCTTATCAAAATGAAATTGAACTACTCTTCCGATGATTAGATCACTGCTGGGCGCATCTTCATCGCCCAAAATTACGTGATGCTCTAATATACACTCCATCCGAATCTTTGCCTCTTTTATTCCTGGTACGGAAATCTTTGTACTCTCAACTTCTGTGAAATTTGTTAGTTCCATTTCACTTTGGTCAGGCGGGAGGCTTGCCGCTGTTTCGTTCACTTGTGCGATAATCCCTTCATCGACAATATGAACGATAAATTCCTTAAGATCGACAATGTTGCGTGCTGTATCCTTTTGCCCCGTTTCCTTTCTTAATACCGCTATAGAAATCATCGGCGGTTTGGATGAGGCAATATTGAAGTAGCTAAACGGAGCAGCATTTAAGGTACCGTCACTCGCTAAAGAGGTTACAAATGCAATTGGCCTTGGGATAACACTCCCAATCATCAATTTATAATTTTCAGTAGCAGTATTCTTTGATGGGTCAATCGAAAGCATTGATTCACTTTTCATCATGGTTATTCAACTCCTTCCTTTATGTTTCATTATATAATTCCATGTATGGTTTATAGAAGATAAATCAAATGGACAGTTCCTGTTACTATGTGTATTACAAAATAAAATCCTTTATTCTGGAAAGGGCAGCCGGTTCTGCCCCAATCCAAAATAAAGGATTATTTTTCTATTTAACTACTTCTTTATGAGATATTTCATTCGAAAGCGGCAATTGCCTTGAACTCGTGATTATTTTATAGGCAAATGCAGCTGCGATTGCTCCAATTATGGGTCCTATAACGTAGACAGGGAATTGCGCCCAGTTTATCTTACCACCCAATAAACTATCTGCTAAATAAGGTCCGAAGGTTCTAGCAGGGTTAAATGATGAACCAGTTGAGCCCGCAGTCATCATGATAATCCCCCCAACCGTTAAACCAATAACGAGCCCTCCCCATTCCCTAGGTGCTCTTGAGTCAACGGCGATCCCCATAATAACAAACATAAGAATAAACGCCTCAATTGCTTCAATCGCTATCCCTTGCATATAACCGGTCGTGGGTGCAAGTACAGTCGCACCCAAATTCCCTAAAAATACTCCGTCCATACCGAGTACGACTACGATTCCAAAGGCACCAATAACACCCCCGATACACTGTGCAATCAGATACGAGGGTACCTCTTTCCATGGGAAATTCCCAGTTGAAGCTAAACCCACTGTCACCGCCGGGTTAATATGTGCCCCGGAAACTTTTCCTATTGTATAAATCATAGCAATCACAACAATAGCAAAAGCAAAACCTATTACTCCAATATCAGCCAATGTTGTAGACTCATTATTACCAGCCGTAATAATCCCATTAAAAGCTGCTGTTCCAGCACCAATAAGTACTAGTAATGCAGTACCGATGCATTCAGCAGCACATCGTTTTAACAAACCGGGAGCTTCCATCGTTAACCTCCATTATTTAACAAGTCCATGGGGATCAATTACATACTTTCTTGCTGCTCCTTTATCAAATTCATGGTAGCCCCTTGGTGCTTCATCTAAGGAAATGACGGTTGCATTTACAGCCTTGGCAATCTGCGCCCTTCCACTTAAAATCGCCGTCATTAAATCACGATGGTATTTCATGACCGGTGTTTGTCCGGTTACAAAAGTGTGCGCCTTTGCCCATCCTAATCCTAGTCGTACTTTCAATGTACCAATCTTCGCATCCTCATCGATTCCGCCTGGATCACCTGTTACATATAGCCCCGGGATACCGAGACGTCCTCCAGCGCGCGTAACCTGCATAATAGAATTTAATACAGTTGCTGGTGCTTCCCCTGCATTAGCTCCATGGCCAGATGCTTCAAACCCTACACAGTCAACTGCACAATCCACTTCTGGAACACCTAGGATTTGTTCAATTTGTTCCCCAAGATCAGGGTGCTCGCGAAGATTTACCGTTTCACAGCCAAAACTTCTAGCTTGTGCAAGGCGCTCGCCATTTAAGTCGCCAACAATAACCACAGCCGCGCCTAATAACTGGGCTGAATGTGCTGCCGCCAGCCCCACAGGACCTGCTCCAGCAATATATACAGTCGAACCTGGTTTAACACCTGCACTTACTGCCCCGTGATAGCCTGTTGGAAATATATCAGAGAGCATCGTTAAGTCCTTAATTTTTTCCATTGCTTGATCTTTATCTGGGAATTTTAATAATTGAAAATCAGCGTAAGGCACCATAACATATTCCGATTGACCTCCAACCCAGCCTCCCATATCTACATAGCCATACGCTGAGCCAGGACGGTCCGGATTTACATTTTCACAAATATGAGTGTCCCGCTCTTTACAACTGCGGCAGCGTCCACAAGCAATATTAAACGGGACAGATACAAGATCGCCCTTCTTAATAAACTCTACGTCACGTCCAACTTCAATTACTTCTCCAGTTATTTCATGCCCCAATACTAGTCCTGATGGAGCGGTTGTTCGACCCCTTACCATATGCTGGTCGCTTCCACAAATGTTCGTAGTCACAACCTTTAAGATAACACCGTGATTGCATTTACGGCCAACGTTGAGTGGATTTACCCCTGGCCCATCTCTTAACACTAAATCCGGAAAACCAATGTCCTGTACCTCAACTACACCTGGCCCCATATAAGCCACTGCTCTGTTACCTGCCATCTTTCAATTCCTCCCCATATTAAAAAATACGTATAGGTGTTTCAATCTAATTAATATGCAATATTTGTGCCATTCACAAATCCCTTGGTAATCGGCTTTCATGATTTAGAACAATCGTGTTTTGTTTCAAACATGAGCAGAAGATGTCCTATTTTAATACAAAGTAGAAAATATTCTAAACAGTTGGATAAATCCGGAATAATAGTATAATAGATATGAATATGTGTGTTTTTTAAAGGAGGTAAAGAATTTGATGTCATCTGTAAATCTATCAGATCAAATAAAGGTAATTGATTCCTCTTGGAAACGTTGTCATAGTTTAGGACTTTCACCCACTGGCCCTATTAACAATCTCCTTTTAACAGGAAAGGATTTGCAAACTGTACTAAAGGAGAATGAGTATTTGATTAAACATACCACCTCCATTTTAGAAAAGCTCTATCCTTCCATTCATTCTAGTGAGCTTGTTACAGTAATAGTTGACCGAAATGGAACAATCGTACATAAAATAGGTAAATTGGAAATTGAAGAATCCCTTGACTATATGTCTGTTGGCTCAAATTGGTCCGAAGAAATAAAGGGAACAAATGCCATTGGGCTGGCAATTCATGAAAAAAAACCTATAATAACCCACGCTGAACACCACTTCTATGTTAAAAATCACTTTCTTACATGTGCAGCAAGTCCCATCTATTCTCCAACTAGAGAGGTTATCGGTGCCGTTAATATTAGTGCAAGAAAAGAACTATTTCATCCATTTATGATTTCCTTAACGAGTATCATTGCTGAAGCTGTGCAGAATCGGCTGCTTTTGGAACAAGCAAACCATGAAAAGGTCTTAGCATTAAAAGAAATTAATCATACTGCTAACTTGTACACTTTTCCGCTTCTAACCCTTGATCACGAAAAAAGAATCCTTCGTGCAAATCAACATGCACGCCATCTCTTAGGGGAGGATTGTATTGGAAAGGAGTTTCAAGCTAAGCAGGGTCATTCGATTGATATCCTATCCGATCAATCAAAAAAAGTATTTCGGTCCGTTATTTCCTTGCATACAACTAATAAAAAAGGTCCTCAAGTCAATAATCTTTACACAATCTCTGATATCATCGGTTCCTGTGAAAAAATAGTATGGATAAGAAAAATGGTTAATAAAGCGGCCTTAACTGACTACCCGATCATCATTTATGGAGAAAGTGGAACCGGCAAGGAATTAATAGCACAATCGTTACATACTGCCGGGTCACGTAAAAGGAAACCATTTATCGCGGTAAATTGTAGTGCAATACCTGAAAATTTGATTGAAAGTGAATTATTTGGCTACGAACGAGGTGCCTTTACAGGTGCAAATCGGGATGGGGCACCCGGAAAATTTGAGGCGGCAGACGGCGGAACAATATTCCTTGATGAAATCGGGGATATGCCTTTGAAGGCTCAAGCGGCTTTGCTCCGCGTTTTGCAGGAGAAAACAGTGACACGTATTGGTGGAGTTGAAGTCAAACGCATCGACACTAGAGTGATCGCTGCAACGAATAAAAATTTGCGCGAGGAAGTCCAATCAGGACGATTTAGAGAGGATTTATACTACCGATTGAAAGGCATTATTATTACACCTCCAGCACTTCGTAATAGATCCGACATAATCGAATTATCGGAACATTTGATAACAAAATTGGATAATCCAACTGTTCGTTTATCTGAAGAAGCAAAGCAGAAGCTTGTTTCCTATCGTTGGCCGGGAAACATCCGGGAACTTAATAGCATTCTAATGCAAGCCTCTTTTTTTGCAGAAGGAAATGAAATAAAGGCTGAAGATTTACACTTTGTAAGTGAGTATGAACAGCAGACCGATTCAGAAGAGAAAACACCCATTACACTTATTAACGCAGAGATAGATGTAATCAAACGAGCTTTATATTCTGTAGAATGGAACATAAGTAAAGCAGCAGATATTCTAAAAATTAGCCGCAATACATTATATCTAAAGATCAAAAAATATAATTTGCATTAATAGTGAATCAATAGTTTCCTATACAAAGAAAAAATCCTAACATCGCTAAGATGTTAGGATTTTCGATGACCTGTGAGGGATTCGAACCCACGACCCCTTCCCTGTCAAGGAAGTGCTCTCCCACTGAGCTAACAAGTCGAATTTAAATTAACTACATATCTTATTATATTTAAATTCACATGAATGTCAATAGTTTTATTATCTTGCATAGTTGAAGTGTTAAAGTATAAGCAAGAAAAATAACCAGAACATATATTTTACTTTCATCGAATAAAGAACGAATGTTCGGATATAATAATATTATAAAAAAGAAAGGAGGAATTAGCATGGATGGGCTATTTATCCGTTCGATTGAAGAAAATATTCCATTAGAAATGATTTATCTTGCCGAAAACCAGGAGTTATCACAGAGGAAATTGATTGTGATGGAAGCGAATGAGGAATATATTCGTGCCTTTTGTCTGCTTCGAAAACAGATCCGCACCTTTAAGCGGAAGAACATTTTATCAATCATGCCCGAAACCCGTTCAAAAAGGCGATACCTTCACTAAGCTCCTTTTTTCTTAATTCCCCCAACCTTACTTCCTATTGGTAAAAGCATTTCTAATTAAGATATGATAAAATGCAGTTGTATTAATCGAAATATTGGGGGTTTTGTCGTATGGAGTTTCCAAAAGGCACAATTAAAGAACTTACCTTTCAAAGCGTTGAGCTTGGGGAAGAAATGCAGCTCCTTGTGTATCTGCCTGCAAACTTTTCGCCGTTATATAAATACTCGCTGTTAATCGCACAGGATGGCCGCGATTATTTCCAGCTTGGCCGAATTGGTCGTGTAGCAGATGAGTTTCTTTCTGAAAGGGAAATTGAAAATTTAATCATTGTTGGGGTACCCTATAAGGATGTGGAGGACCGTCGCAGGAAATACCATCCTAATGGAGCACAGAACCCAAAATACATTCGTTTCCTTGCCCATGAATTAGTTCCTTTTCTTGATAGAGAGTATCCCACTTATCAAATGGGTTCGACGAGGGCACTTATTGGCGACTCTCTGGCCGCAACCGTCTCATTAATGACGGCGATTCAATACCCGCACACATTTGGAAAAGTGCTGCTGCAGTCGCCTTATATCGACGGCCAAGTAATGGAGTTAATAAGATGCTTTTCTGAAGCACAGCTTTTAGAAATTTATCATGTCATTGGCAATCAAGAAACGGAAGTACGCATGACTAACGGAAAAGTGAGTGATTTCCTTAACCCAAACCGCGAACTATCAAAAGCGATTTCAGAAAAACCTTTTACCTATTTTTATGAAGAATTTAACGGAAATCATACTTGGACATACTGGCAGCCAGATTTAAGACGAGCACTTAAAATGTTATTTTAGGCTTACAACTATAGTCACAAGTTACATAAGAGTGATTTAAGTTATTTAATATATTTTGAAAATTTGCTATAATAGCAGGAAGGCTTTTTATGAGTATTGTTTTCCAAGAAAATAATTTAATATAAACGGAGGTAAACCTATGAAATTTGGAGTTGTTATTTTCCCGTCAAAAAAGCTTCAAGACTTGGTGAATTCTTATCGCAAACGCTATGATCCGCATTATGCCCTAATTCCTCCACACCTCACGTTAAAGAATGCCTTTGAAGCAACAGAAGAGGATGCGAAGGATTTAGCAGACAAATTACGGCAAATCGCTAGAAATACGAATCCATTCTCATTAAAGACTTCTAAAATCAGCTCGTTTCAACCTGTAAATAATGTCATCTATTTCAAAGTAGACAAAACGGAAGAACTTGCAGCCCTAAATTCCCAAGTTAATCAAGAATTTAGCGAACAAAACCCAGATTATGCCTTTGTTCCGCATATTACGATTGGTCAAAAGCTTTCCAATGACGAGCACTCAGATGTCTTTGGTTCACTAAGTATGACTAAACTTGATCATGAAGAAACAATTGACCGCTTCCACCTTCTATATCAATTAGAAAATGGTTCTTGGACCGTTTATGAAACATTTCGCCTTGGAAAGGAATAGGATTACGTGATAGTAAAGGTTGTAGAAAATCAAAAACAGCTTGAAGATGCTTATTCTATAAGAAAAATAGTTTTCGTGGGGGAGCAAAACGTCCCGCTTGAAGAGGAAATCGATCAATACGAAAATGAAGCCGCCCATTTTGTCCTATATCTAGAAAATGCTCCTATCGGTGCTGGCAGATTCCGTGTAGTCGATGGTTACGGGAAAGTTGAACGCATCTGTGTATTAAAAGAAGCAAGAAAGACGGGTGCCGGGAAGTCGATTATGAATGCAATTGAGAACTACGCCCAGACACTAGCGTTACAAAAATTAAAGCTTAATGCCCAGACCCATGCTATTCCCTTCTATGCAGGACTTGGTTACGAGGTCGTCTCAGAGGAGTTTCTGGATGCAGGAATTCCTCATAAAACAATGATAAAAGAAATTAAAACTTAAAAGAAGCACTTGCCGTTGACCCGGCAAGTGCTTCTTTATCTTTCCGGTTAAAAAAACTTTCGGATACCGGCTTGTTTTGTTATGATTGAACATGTCTTATTAGCGAAATAGAGGTTTAATAATATGAAAACAGCTTTCTTTCAACATCAAAATATTGTTCTTGACAACTTAACTCGGGCACAGTATCAAAAAATCTTTCTTGCAGGGAAAAATGGTGAACTCCACTGCACTGTGTGCGCCGAGAAGGTTCGTTTGTTTCTGGGAATTAACGAGCGCCCCTATTTTTTTCATACCCATGCACCTGAAAAATATTGCCCTGAGCCTGCTGTACCTATAATTATCGAGGAGTCAGCAACCTTTAGCATGCAGAACGGATTTAAACTGCCAAAAGGCAGAACGATTACAGAGAGCCTCAAAAGTGTTGAACCATTCAGACCATCAAAAACGATTGAATACACGATTCCATTTAAACAGGTAACAGTAGGCAGTCAGCAAAAACGACCGCCCTATCTCATAGAACTAGCGGATAGTGGAGTTGTCCTCGATGGAAGCCAATCAACTGCTGTCCTGGATACAGAAGGATCAGTATTAGTCCTTGCCGGTGCGGGGAGCGGTAAAACAAGAGTGTTAACTGTACGAACAGCCGTTATGATCAATGTTAATCAGATTGATCCTCGTTCGATTATGCTTGTTACCTTCACGTCAAAAGCTGCTGCTGAAATGAAGGATCGTTTGCTCTCCTATCCACAAATGAAACGAGAAAAGATCCAACAACTTGTTACGGGTACGTTTCATAGTATTTTTTATCGGATTCTCATGTTTCATGATGGTGCCAATTGGTCTGCTAACAAATTATTGAAAAAGGAATGGCAGCGGGATAAAATCCTCAAAGAAGCTGGTAAAGAGCTCGACCTATCTGAAAAAGAATTTGCCTTTGATCTGGCGCTGCAGCAAATTGGTTTTTGGAAAAACTCACTCCAGATGCCAAACGAAGTGAGACCCACATCTGAGTGGGAAGAAAAAGCAGTATTTTTATATAAAAAATATGAGGAATATAAGCATCAAGAAGGTCTTTTTGACTTTGATGACATGCTGCTTGGCTGTTATAGGCTATTGAACTCATCCCCTGACCTGCTTGCACACTATCAGGACCGCTTTCACTATTTTTTAATTGATGAATTTCAGGATGTAAACAAAGTTCAATATGAGCTCATCAAGCTCCTATCAGGAAAGCATAAAAACGTTTGTGCTGTCGGTGATGATGACCAAGCGATTTATTCGTTCCGAGGCAGTGACCCGAGTTATTTGCTGGAATTTGAAAAAGACTTCCCGGCTGCCAAATTGGTCATTCTTGAACAAAATTACCGTTCCTCACATGAAATTGTCGCCGCATCTAATCAAATGATTGCTGCAAATAAAGTCAGAAGAATGAAGCGAATGAAAGCACAATTTTCATCGGCCTCGCCTCCGGTCTTATTCTTTCCCTATGATGAAGAGGAAGAAGCAACGATGATTGTCACAGATATTCAGGAACGAATTTCAAACGGGGAAAATCCTTCCGACTTTGCAATTCTTTATCGGACTAACGCTGGCTCCCGTGCCATTTTTGAGCGCTTAGCCAGTTCAAATCTTCCTTTTAAAATCGATCAAGATGCCGAAAGCTTTTATCAGCGGTATATTGTTAGAAGTGCTCTCTCTTTTCTAAAGGTAAGCTTGAATGAAGATGACCCGCAAGCATTATCCGATATCCTGCCATTCTTATTTTTAAAGCAAGCGGTATTGAAAGAATTAAAAGCGCAGAGTATCCTGAAAGACTGCAGTTTTCTTGAGGCATTATCACACTTAAAAACGGCACATGCCTTTCAAGAAAAAAAATTAAAAAAGGCTGTGACGCTAATTAGGGGATTAAAGCATTTGTCCCCACTAACAGCGATTGAGAAGATTGAAAAAGACCTTGGTTTTCTTGATTTTCTTAAGAAGCGAGGGAACGAATCAAGCAAGCTCGAAAAAGGATCGGACGACCTTAAGGACTTAAAAGTGGCCGCAAAGAGCTTTGATACCATCGAGGCATTGTTGGCACATTCCGAGCATATGTCAGCAATGAACAAAGAAATAAAGAATTTAAGTAAGCATTTTCTGGATGCAATCAGTCTAAGTACCATCCACCGGGCTAAAGGACTTGAATATAAAACGGTTTATATAATTGGGACTGTCGATGGCAGCCTGCCCCATGACTTTGCCTTAGAAGCGCATCGAAACGGTGATTTCACTGCTCTTGAAGAAGAGCGAAGATTATTTTACGTTGCGATGACGCGCGCGCGGGATCAGCTTTTTATCTCAGTACCGCAACAGAGGCGAGGTAAAAAGGCAAATCAGTCACGGTTTTTAGTTCCACTAAATAAAAAGAAGAAGACCGATTCCTAATGCAGGAGTTGGTCTTCTTTTTTTACTTTTTATTCATCATTTTTGCAATTGTATTGAAGTCAAGCTGCTTTCCGTCATTAATGATCGATTTAACAATTTGCTCTTCCATTTCTTTACTTACCGGTTTATTAGCGATTTGCGAAACTCTCCTAATCACATTACGGACCGTTTTTTCATCTTTAAAATTGGCATTTTGCAACGAATTTGCTAAATCAAAGATATCTTTCATATTAACGCCTGTTTTCTTTTCTATGTTTTTAAAGAATCCATTATCCATATTCAAAAATCACGCTCCTTCATAAACTACTTTATTGTATGAAGGAAGGAGAAAAAGGTGATTGCAGGAACAAGAAAGGGGCTGGCCACTTTTTTGGGCCAACCCCTTCCACCTGAAACAAGCTCATTATTTATTAAAAGAAGCTTGCACCAACAATGATTAAAAGGATGAACAATACGACGATTAATACAAATGTTGAACCTCCGCCGTAGCCATAGCCACCACCGTAGCCGTAGCCGCCTCCATATCCACCAAAGCACATAGAATAGTCACCTCACTTAAGTAATCTCATTAATAACATATGAAATTACTTATTAGTGTGTGCAGGCATGACCACCTATTCAAAAGCCGGCGTGAAAAATGTGCATTTTACCCTTTAGGTTTAAAAATCAGAGCGCCAATAAACCCGAAAACAATCGCGGCTGAAATTCCAGAACTTGTTACTTGAAACATGCCGGTCAGCACGCCAATGATTCCATGTGCCTCTGCATCCTGGAGTGCCCCATGAACTAAGGAACTTCCAAAGCTGGTAATCGGAATTGTCGCTCCCGCACCTGCAAAATCAACCAGTGGTTCATATAATCCGAACCCATCCAACACCGCACCTGCGACTACGAGTAAACTTAATGTGTGCCCTGGTGTCAGTTTGGCGACATCAAATAATAACTGCCCGATGACACAAATCAAGCCGCCAATCACAAAGGCCCAGAAAAACATCGCTAGCATTGGTTCACCCCTTTTCTCCATTCATCTCAATGGCAACAGCATGTGCAATACAGGGGATTGATTCGCTTTGCTGAAAACTGAGCGGCGATAACAATGCCCCGGTCGCAACCACTAACATCCGTTGATATGTACCCTTCTTTAGTTGGTTCAGTAGATGTCCATAAAGGACAGTCGCTGAGCACCCCGCACCGCTTCCCCCCGATTGCACCGGCTGATCATCCTTATACATTAATAAGCCACAATCCTGAAATTGTTTTCGTTCCAATTTAAGACCGCTTTTATTGAGCAATTCGAAGGCCGTATCGTGACCGACTCTCCCCAGGTCACCGGTAACAATTAAATCATAGTGTGAAGGGTCTAGTTGCAGGTCTCGAAAATGGGCCATGATAGTATCGGCTGCCGCCGGTGCCATTGCTCCACCCATATTAAACGGATCTGTTAACCCCATATCAATGACTTTTCCTATTGTTGCTGAGGTTGTCACAGGCAGCTCCTTTCTAGGCTCATTAGGCTGCACAAGGGCAACCCCCGCACCGGTAATAGTCCATTGTGCTGTTGGCGGTTTTTGACCGCCATATTCAGTCGGGTAGCGAAACTGCTTTTCTACCGCGGCATTATGGCTTGAGGCACCTGTCAGCACATATTTCGCTCCTTGGTAATTAACTACAAAAGAAGAGAGTGCCAAGCCTTCCATAGAAGTAGAGCAAGCCCCGAAAAGGCCGAAATAAGGAACCTGCATGGTTCTAGCTGCAAAGCTTGTAGGCGTAATCTGATTAATTAGATCTCCGGCAAATAAAAATTGTACCTGTTCTTTTTGGACGGCTCCTTTTTTCAAGGCCATTTTAATCGCCTCTTCGAGCAATAAACGATGGGCCTTTTCGTAAGACTCCTTGCCCATCCATAAATCTTCATATAACAGATCAAAATCATTTGCCAATTTTCCATTTGCTTCAAATGGCCCGCCCGTTACCCCCGTTGCTGAAATCATTGGCCGGTTGGCGAATACCCATGATTGATGTCCCTTTAACAATTACAAAACCCCCCAAATCACGAGTAGCGTTTTAACCAATGCGACAACAAACGCTGAGAACACACCGAAGAGTATCACCGATCCGGCAAGCTTAAACATATTTCCGCCAACACCTAGAACAAACCCTTCTGTCCTGTGTTCGATTGCAGCGGAGATTACAGCGTTACCAAAACCGGTGACAGGCACGGCACTTCCTGCCCCTCCAAATTGCCCAATCCGATCGTAAACCCCGAAACCGGTTAATAGCATGGAGAAGAAGACCATTGTCGCCACCGTCGGATTACCGACACTTTGTTCGGTAAAATTAAAAAAATATATGTAAAAATAACTGACAGCTTGGCCAATAAGACAAATGAAGCCGCCAACAAAAAAGGCTTTGATACAATTCTTCAGTACTGGTCTTTTTATTTCATGCTTTTGCTGAAGCTGTTGATAGTTCCGCTGCTGGAGCGTCGTGTTTTGCTTTTTTTGCTTGCTCTCCATTCTCATTCGCCCTTTCTTACTTCGTAGCTTCTGTCATCTTAACAATTTCTTTAAAGCGTTTTTCAGCTTCCCGGTGAGAAAATTTAGGGGATTTCATTCGCTCATCCAACCTAATCGTTTCAAGAAAAATTTTATAATCACTTGAAACAGTAAACTTTTCTTTCGGATATTTTTCTTCAAGCATTTTGGTTAGATTCTTTTCAATTTTTTTCATGCTAAATCGGTGCAAATGCTTGACCTTATAGGCAACGAGTATATCTTTTTTCCCTTTCACTACGGCAACATCATAAATTTGTGGAAATGAGCTTACTTCTTTTTTTATTTCTTCAATACGATTACGATTTTTACTTTTATCCGTAACAACTGGTTTAGGATTGGTCGTTTTCATCAGGGCTAATTGACTATCCTTGGCCGGTTGATTATGATTACAGGCGGCCAAAAAAAATATACAAGTGAATAATATCATTCGCTGAATTATGAGCATTTTCTTCCCTTTCCTTATTCCATTTTTATAATAACTATTACCTCTAGTTTTTTCGAGTTCGGTAAAAATTATGACAAGATAAACAATAAAAAAACTGCCAGTTAACTAGCAGTTCCATCTGTTACCTTGATGTCTTTTTTTTGCCGCAGCCACAGCCTTTTTTCTTTACCGATTTTATTGTTTGATAAGTTTGCGTTGTTTCCTTGCCCTTCTTTTTCTTATTCACGCTATTCTCTCCTTCAGTATTAAATAATTCTACTAGTTAGAATATGAGCCAGATGCAAGTCTTGTCTCAGCGAATCCATTAAATTTCCAGCAAATACTGCACGATTAATTCAAGCACTGCGGCTATTCCTGCAACCGCTAAAATGAGGATAACCGGTGTGGAAAAGCCCGGGTATAGATAAAACAGCCCAACTATTATTGCGGCAGCCCAAATACCTGTACACCAATAGCAGCTTAGAAGTTCACCAAAAAATCTTCTTACCCCTGTTTTCTTCGGGAGATAATAAACTTCCATTTCTCCATCTTCATTTTCATCCGTTAGTTCATCGAAAAAGGGAACACGGAGAAATTCAGTAATTTTGTCATAAACAAATAACCTTGTCAGTCTGAAGCTTGCCAGCGATAAAAGAAGCAAGTTTAAAAAAGTTATTTTCATCACCTATTAATCCTCTCTTCATTATTTTCGGATTTTACACGCCTAATTTTGCCAAATAAGGCAATTGTCCGTAACCCAAAAGGGCTCTGTGAAATATGTTAGTAATGTAAGATATATATCACGGATTAAGGAGGAAAAATAAATGGGTTGTGGAAATGATAATAACGATTTTCACAGTGGTAACTGTGTCTGCGAAGTAGTACGTGCCATTAAAGATATCCAAGACAATGCTGTAGAAGAAGAATGCAGAGAGTGTTCCAGTTGTTTTACAGAACCGCTGGGATCATTAGCATCACCAGAAAAAGAGCGGGTTGACACTCGTGTATTTGTTTTAAGTACGGAGGACGGTTCTCCGTTCCATGCGTTCTTCACTCACGAACACCATGCTCACAATGCTTGTGTCTCCATCTTCTTCCGCGTCGAAGATGTATTTGACAACTGCTGTGCTACACTTCGAGTGTTAGTACCAGGACAACGGAAAGATGGTCACTTTATTCCGGTAAACCTTGTTTCCGGCGGGGACAAATGCTGTATTGACCTTTCTAAAGTTTGTCAGGTTGACAGATTCCGCGCAAGTCACGATTGCATTACAGTTGACCTAAAATGCTTTTGTGCAGTTCAGTGTATCGCCGATGTTCACTTGGGAATATGCGAGTAATAAAATGAGCCAGTCGGTAAATCGGCTGGCTTTTTTTATGCTTTTCTTGTTATTTTTTTATTCCTATCATAATGATGTCCTTTAATTCATCGAGAGGGAAGGCTTTTGACGTTTGATCATGGAATTGGATGGTTACCTGACTGCCGGTGTATTCCTTTAAGTAACCCTGATAATTTTTTTCAGCTGTATAAAAGACACACGGGACAGGGGGAAGGACTTTTGGAAAGTTAATTAAATAGTCTAAGCGCTCATTTAAGTTCATATCTTTGAAGGGTTTTACCCGCTTAAATGAAGATTTATGTCTTTCATGATGTTGAGTAGTTGATGCAGGTTGCGAATCCTCTGAGTTGTAGGGTTCGATTGGTATCGGTTCGATGAGCTCCTTTTTCGCAAGTGAAATTTTCCTTCTAGTGTCACCTCCTTGCTCTTGTTCCCGCTTATTTGTATATACTTCCTGCATGTTGCTATTGGAAGGCCCCCTTGAAAATGACTGATCAACATAGAGCCGCGGGCGATGACTCTTTTTATTAGACATGCAAAGCACCTCCTAATTACGTAACCCTACACTTTATATGTATGCGAAATGCCCATCTCCGTTAACAGCAAATTCATATTTTTGCATAGAAAAACCCGCATGGCTGCGGGCTCTTGAAATTACAAAATATGATATCCTGAATCAACATGAATATTTTCGCCAGTAATTCCTCGGGAAAGGTCACTGAAAAGGAATAGGGCTGTATCCCCGACCTCTTCCGGAGTGGTTGTTCTACGTAAAGGTGCTCTTTCTTCAATCTCATTTAAAATAGAATTAAACTCACCAATGGCTTTAGCTGATAAGGTACGGATTGGACCCGCGGAAATCGAGTTAACCCGAATGCGGTCTTTTCCGAGATCAGCTGCTAAATAACGGACGCTTGCATCTAGAGATGCTTTCGCTACACCCATGACATTATAGTTCGGAATGGCACGCTCGCCGCCTAAATAGGTTAATGTCACAATACTTCCGCCTTCTGCCATCAAGCCTCGTGCTTCTTTTGCAACAGCAGTTAAAGAAAAGGAGCTTATATTTTGTGCTAGCAGGAATCCATCTCTAGACGTGTTCACAAATTCACCTTTTAACTCATCTGTTTTTGCAAATGCAATGCAATGTGCAATCCCATGAATGGTTCCAACTGCCTCTTTAATCTCAGTAAAACAAGTGGCTATAGCCTCGTCACTTGTAACATCACATGGAAGTACAAGTGTTCCTTCGGCCTCTAATGAATTGGCTAATTCACGGACACTACTCTCTAGTCTTTCACCAGCATAGGTAAATATCAATCTTGCTCCTGCATTGTGCAGTGAACGGGCAATCCCCCATGCAATACTGCGTTTATTGGCCACACCCATAACAACATATGTTTTTCCATCTAAAGAAAGACCCATTAAATAATTCCTCCCACAATAATAACAACAAGTTATTAGTACTTGGTACTAATTTTACACTACTATTTGAAAAATGAAAAGAGCGGCGTATTTAATAAAAAAATTTATCAGCTTTCACAGAATTCCAGCTCTCTTTTCAGTTCATCCACATACTCCTTTGTCCCTGTAACAATCAAGCGGTCATGCAGCTGAAGCTCCGTATCACCGTGTGGTACGATGGAATCCTTACCTCTAAATATCCGCACAAAAATGATATCGCCAGTAAAAGGGAATTTACGTAACGTCATGCCATCAAATTGCCTGTTCAGCATGACAATTTCATAAAGTCCTGTCTCTTGGTTCGTAAGGATGTTTATGACGGTTGGCGATTCAATTAACGCCCGGAGCAGCATCTTCGTCGACATAAAGGCAGAAAACACTTCGATATGATGTTCACGTAAGCGCTGCTCTATATCTGGACTTTCAATTCGGGCAATTACTCTTGGAACCCCATTTTCTTTGGCTTTAATCGACAGGGCCGCATTCTGCTCCTCATCACCAGTTGAAATGACGACAATCTCTGCTTGGTAAACCTTGGTTTTCATAATTGTATCAACAGAATAATCCGGAATTTCGACAATTTCAAAAAGCGAGTCTGCAATCTGCTTCTCTGATTTATCCATTTGCAGATGATAAAGGACCGGGTCATACAGACCGGATTTTAATTCCCGGGATAAAGAAAGGGTAACTTGGTTGGCACCTAAGAACGACACAGGTACCTTCTTGTTTGCAGCCACTTCTTGCGGAAATAGCCGTTTAAATAAAATCGGCGTAAAAATAGAGGTGATAACGGCAACCAATATTAATGTCCCCTTCATCTGTTCTGATATAACCCCGATTCTCTCACCAATTGTTGCAGCGGCAATCACAAGTGAAAGGGTTGAAGTTAACAGGAATCCCGATGCAAAAACTGTTTTTTTATCGTACCAAATTTTTAAGAGATACACAGGCACAAGCTTTGATAAGAGGAGACCGATTAGTAAGAGCGGGATTAGTACCAGTAGCTTTTTTTCACTAAAAAGTGACCAGACATCGAGATTCACCCCGACCATCACGAAAAATATTGGAATTAAAAACCCATAGCCGAAGGAGTCAAGCTTATGGACTAGCTCCTGATTCGGCGATAATAACGATACGAGCACACCGGCAAGAAAGGCACCGAGAATATTTTCCGCACCGAGGGTTTCTGACAATCCAACGAGAACAATGATCAGTGTAAACACTGCTCGAGTTCCGATTTGTACCGTACCTGTTGACAACGTCTCAATAAAAGTCCTATTTTTAAATCGTTTTCCGACAAAATAAAGCACAATACCGGCAGCAAACAAAATTAATAGCAGCCATGTATTCCCATGCTTCGGTTCATTTAGCGAGACAAAGACCGCAAGTAAGATCATCGTCACTAAGTCAGCGATGACGGCAACCAATAAAATGATTTGTCCAATAACTGTTTTCATTAGCTGCGCTTCTTTCAGGGTAGGCACTACAACCCCTAGAGAAATAGTCGAGATAATCAGTGTCATTAAGAAGGCATTATCAATAAAGCCAGCGATGACAAACAGGTAGGATAATCCTAATGAAAAAATAAAAATTCCGGCAAAGATCATGGTTGCAACGGCAAATGAATTCGGCTCCATTTTCCCATTTGGAAGTTGCTTTCGCTTTTTCCCTCCAGTAAAGGCAGTGAAATCAATCTCCAAACCGCTTAAAAACATGAGGAAGATAAAGCCGAGCGTCGAAAGTGTTGAGAGCCACATGTCTTGGTGAACGATATCGAAGCCGCTTTTTCCAATAATAAGTCCGATAATAATTTCGGCAACGACAACCGGTATAAAATTTAATTTTAACCGATGGAGGATAATCGGCGTTAAAAATGCCATTGTGACAACAATTAGTAAAGAGATAACTGATAAATGCTGTTCCATTATTGTTCCACCTCTCAAAACAGGGATTCTGTTTATAAAATCTGACTATTTCACAAAAAATAAACGAAAAGGGGGCTTCATCCTATGAAGATTGATATTATCGGCGATGTCCACGGATGTTTCACCGAATTTAAGGAACTCACGTTAAAACTGGGCTATAGTTGGACGCATGGTGTTCCAACCCATCCCAACGGCAGAATGCTTGGTTTTGTCGGCGATTTAACTGACCGCGGGCCAGAATCGATTAAGGTCATTGAGTTTGTTTGGCAGCTTGTTATAAGGGATAAAATGGCTCTCTACACGCCAGGTAATCACTGTAATAAGTTATACCGTTTCTTCATGGGCAACAAGGTCCAAATTGCCCATGGGCTTGAAACAACGGTTGCAGAATATGAATCATTATATAAAAAAGAGCAGCAATCCATTCGTAAAAAATTTATCGAGCTTTATGAAAAAGCGCCTCTTTATTTAGTATTAGACAAACAAAAGCTAGTTATGGCCCACGCTGGAATTAAACAGGAATTTATCGGGCAAACCGATGGTAAAGTTAAAAAGTTTGTTCTTTACGGTGATATTACAGGTGAAAAGCATCCAGACGGTTCGCCGGTCAGAAGGGATTGGGCCAAGGAGTATCACGGTGCTGCCTGTATTGTTTACGGACATACCCCCGTGAAAGAGCCACGGATCATCAACAATACCTATAACATAGATACCGGTGCTGTTTTCGGCGGCAAGCTGACCGCATTAAGATACCCGGAAATGGACTTGGTTTCTGTTGTTTCTACTATGCCATATATTGAGGGGAAATTTAAACAATTTGACTAAAAAAAATGAATGAGGCTGATCCCTATAAAAGCGGGTCAGCCTCTAATATTTTACGCATATCCGTAGGGAGTGGTGCCGAAAAAGTCATTTCCTCTCCCAAAAATGGGTGCGTAAATTTGATTTTTTTACAATGGAGGGCCTGTCTATCAATTAAAGATACATCGCCCCCATACAAATCATCACCAAGCAGCGGGTGCCTCAAGAAGGACATATGAACTCTTATTTGATGGGTTCGACCCGTTTCAAGCTGCAGCTCAGTATATGTAAATAGACAATGCCTTTCAATCACCTGAAAATGGGTGCAGGCATATTGACCGTCGTCACGAACTTCCCTCTCAATAATGCTTTCCTGTTTACGTCCAATCGGCTCCCGAATAGTACCGCAATCCTGCGAAATCACTCCACCCGCAAAAGCCTCATATGTGCGCTTAACTTGCCCCCCTTGCTGCATCATACTAAACAAATGATGGACATGGCGATGCTTGGCAATCAACACAATTCCTGAAGTATCCCGGTCAAGCCGGGTAACGATATGCGGCGCAGCCCGAAGACCGATACGCTGATAATAGCCGACAAGCGCATTCGCTAGACTGCCGGTAGGATGTTCGCGTGAGGGTATCGTATTCATACCAGAAGGCTTGTTAACAACAATTATGTGCTCATCTTCAAAAAGAATTCTTAACGGAATATCTTCTCCGCTAACCCCCTCGCTTGGAATCTCATCAGGAAAAACAACTCTCAATACATCGCCGGCTGCCAGCTTATAACGAACATTTACCTCTTTACCATTTACTTGGATACTGCCGCCCTTAAACTTAATATCAGTTAAGGCCGTTCGCGAGATTTCTTCCTTTTTTAAAAATTCCTTTATCAGTTTTCCGGCATCATCCTGTGAAATAACCCAATTCATTTGAAAACGAGAAGCCGTCATAAAGATCCCCTCTCTCAATCCGAAATAAACGAATCATGGACTCTTTTCCAAAAAGGAAACGGCCGGAACCGGGCAAACCGAATTTTTTCTTCCGGCACTCTGAATTGAATCGATTTTACATCCTTGTGCAGCAGTGTCAGGTGATCGACTGTAATCTGAAAATCGGTCCTGTTCACAGGTTTTAACATACACGTATGATGTGCCGGAAGGATGAGCGGCGAACCCACTGTTCGAAAAACTTTGTTATTAATTGATGCCATTTCCGCCACTTGAATCGCAGAAATGGATGGATGGATAATCGCGCCGCCAAGTGCTTTGTTATAAGCTGTACTTCCTGATGGAGTAGAAACACAAAGACCATCGCCACGAAATCGTTCGAAGTGCTGACCGCGGATTTCTACATCCATGACGAGCGTTCCCTCTACACTTTTTACCGTGGACTCGTTTAAGGCTAAATATCTAGATTCCTTTCCGGCATGCGAGTAACGGATGATCACCTCAAGCAACGGGTATTCCACGACCTGAAACGGAGTTTTGGCAATCGCAATTACAAGCTTTTCAATTTCATCAGGGGTCCAATCAGCATAAAAACCAAGATGCCCGGTGTGAATTCCGACGAAGGCAGTTTTACTTAAACGGCTGCTGTAGCGGTGAAAGGCGTAAAGAAGTGTCCCATCACCGCCAATGGATACAACGATATCCGGCTGGTCCTCATCGTATTTAAGATCAAAATCCAATAAATAGGTCCTCATTTTGTGCATCAAAATATTTGATTTTTGATCTCCTTTTGATGTAATCGCAAATTTCATAAGTTTTATACTCCTTGTACTTTAATACTTATCAAAGGGCGTCCGGTCATTAGTTCTTCTCTTCCTGCTTAAACTCCTTTTTCCTTGTAAAAAAAGCCTGTGCTTCCTGGATTTCACCGCGAATTAATGACATTTCCTCGTCCAGCCGAAAGGAAGCTTCAGCGGCTCTTTGCAGCCTCATTTTTATATCATTTGGAAAGATACCCTTGTACTTATAATTTAGCGAATGCTCTATCGTTGCCCAAAAATTCATCGACAGCGTCCTGATTTGAATCTCGGCAAGAATTTTCTTTTCCCCGTGGATTGTTTGAACTGGATAACAAATGACAATATGATACGACCTGTATCCGCTTGTCTTTTTATGAGATATATAATCTCGATCCTCAACAATTTCAAAGTCATTACGATTTCTTAATAACTCAACAACCGTATGTATATCATCGACAAACTGACACATAATCCGCATTCCCGCAATATCCTGCATTTCCTCTTCCAAATTCTCGAGCGGAATTCCTTTTTGATTGGCCTTGTCGAGAATGCTGGCAATAGGTTTTACTCGGCCGGTAACAAACTCTATAGGAGAATGGGTTGAATCAAGGTCAAATTGCCCCCTCATCCCCTTTAATTTTATTTTCAGCTCTGCCACAGCCTGTTTATAGGGTGCTAAAAATAGGTCCCAATGTTTCATGATTCCACCTCTTTATTTCTAGAAAATACCCTCTACTTTTGTGACCATTTCATTCCCATAGTTACTATTCCCGCCAATATTGCTAATGACATATTCTAATTCCTCATGGAAATTTAAAAGTTCTAATTGTTGATCCTTAAAGCTAAGCCAAACAGGAAACTTTTGCACTTGAGCGGCCTTTAGAAAAGGCCAGATTTGTTCAGGTAAAGCGATATATGTATAATCTTCTTTATCCTCCATTAAGTAAATAAATGAGTATTGTTTAGAGTCGACAAGAATTTGTTCTGAAGGAACTAATCTGCTGATAGGTTCATTTGTTTCTAGCAATAGTCTATTTTCTGTTATGCTTGCCTTTAGAATTGTTATTCTTTTCTTCATTTTCATACCTCCATCTTCACCTTTCTATTTTAGCATAATTCACCCAGTTCTCCCAAGGTTTGAGGTTGGAGAAAAACATAAGTAAAAATTATAATCACGCTCCTGAAAGGAAGACGATCAATGTCACAAAATATTGAGATTGAATTCAAGAATATGCTTACAAAAGAGGAATATGAAAGGTTTCTTTTGGAATTCAATATAGATAAAAGGCAAATTTTCAGTCAAGAAAACCACTACTTTGATACTCCTGATTTCACCTTAAAAGAGCTAGGCTCTGCACTAAGAATCCGCAAAAAACAGCGGTCATATGAGATGACATTAAAGCAGCCGGCAGCGGTTGGAATCCTCGAAACGAATCAGACGTTAAGTTATGAAGAGGCAGCACAAGCAATCCAGTCTGGGAAGCTTCCTGTTGGGTTAATCCAAACCCTATTAGAAAAAGACAATGTCCATTTTTCAACCATCGAGTATTTCGGCTCTCTATCAACAAACAGGGTAGAAATAGCATACAAAAATGGATTACTAGTTCTCGATCAAAGTTTCTATTTAAATAAGGAAGATTATGAATTAGAATATGAGGTTGAAAATTATCAGGAAGGAAAACGGGCTTTCCTGGAACTTCTTAGTCAACTTCAAATACCAGAGCGGAAAACAGACAACAAAATCCGCCGCTTTTATGATCAAAAATATAAACAGCAGAATCCAAACGGTATTTAACCATTCCCTGAAAGGCTCTCATCTGCCAATTCCATTCTGTTTTTACTAAAAAATGACACCTTTGTATACATTAATACTGTATTCTAATGATTACATCGGCTATCCAAGGCAATTAATTTGAGATATAAAAGGGTCATTGTTAAAATAAGAACAACGAAAGACATTTAAGGAGTTGTCAACATGATTGAGAAAAAGCTTACACCATTCGAGGCCATTGGTGAAGATAAATTAAACCGGCTTGTGGACACCTTTTATGGCCTTGTTGCACAACATCCTGATCTTGCTCCAATATTTCCAAATCAATTCACAGAAATTGCCCGAAAACAAAAGCAATTTTTGACTCAATATTTAGGCGGGCCACCCATTTATACAGAAGAGCATGGTCATCCAATGATGCGTGCACGCCATTTGCCCTTCCCTGTTACACCAACACGTTCGAAAGCCTGGTTATCTTGCATGAAACAAGCAATGGACAAGGTTCAACTGGAAGGCCCAATACGAGAGAAATTTTTCTCACGACTGTACCTTACGGCGCAACATATGATTAATACCCCAGATGGCGATGAGTTGTCAGGTGAAAATCGTGAATAATTTTAAATTACGTGGCTCTAGGTGCAGCGGGATTGATAAAAAACCCATTGAGATTTACATGTTTATTGATCCTTTATGTCCTGAATGTTGGGCACTTGAACCGATTCTAAAAAAACTAAAAATTGAATATGGACAGTATTTTTCTATTAAAAATGTTTTAAGCGGACGGCTGGCCAATTTAAATTTGAGTAAAAAGAAAAACTATGAGAATATCGCTCAATCATGGGAGAAAATAGCAAGCAAATCAGGAATGTCATGCGATGGGAGTCTTTGGTTGGAGAATCCGGTCGATACTCCATCTACCGTTTCAATTGCGCTTAAAGCTGCTGAATTACAAGGGAGACGTGCAGGACTGCGTTTTCTACGGAGAATTCAAGAGATGTTATTTTTAGAAAAGCAAAACATTTCTAATCTAGAGGTGCTAAAGGATTGTGCAGGCCGTTCCGGATTGGATATAGAAGAATTTATGATTGATATTCATTCTGAGAGTGCTGCAAAGGCCTTCCAATGTGATTTGAAAATAACAGCTGAAATGGAAGTTATCGAAATTCCAACATTGGTATTTTTTAATGAAAATGCCGAGGATGAAGGTATCAAAATTACCGGAACCTATCCCTATGAGGTCTATGTACAAATTTTGGAAGAAATGCTTCCAGAAAAACCGGTGAAATCAGCGCCGCCACCATTAGAGGCGTTTGTGAAGTTTTTTAAATTTGTCGCCTCAAAGGAGATTGCCGTTGTTTATGATATGCCCATTGCGCAAATTGAACGGGAAATGAAAAAGCTGCTTCTAAAACAGGTCGTGGAACAGATACCCGCGAAATATGGAACATTTTGGCGCTATATCGATGAATAGGCAAATGTCTGGAATTAAATACTCCGGCCATTTGTCTTTTTTTTGCTGCTAAAGCGTTCGGTCTGCATTCGTTCCTGAAAAACGAAAATGCCTTGCAGCTTTTAAGGGTGCAAGGCATTTTTCTATTTATACGAACAAAGGGGATGGGAGAAATTTTTCACGGTCAAACAAAGGGGTATATGTTTGTTGTGATTAACTTCACATTTATAATATAACATGACTTTCAATACATGACAATGAGTATGTGCTTAGTTTCACATAATTGTCATAAAGTGAAACTTCCATCAGTGGAGGTTCTTTTCCACTGATGGTTAGTTGAACCAATCGGGCTTTTACGGGCAGTTGATACCCCGCCTAACCATTTTTAAGTATGGATTCTTACTGCCCGTTAATGCGGGGAAAAGTCATAATTTCATGAATGGGACAATAAACATAGTAGTAAGTAACCCTGAAAAGGTGGGATTTTACTTTGAGCAAATTACCTCTTATCTGCATGATTCTCTTCATCCTGATTGCTTTTTTTCTTCATATCCTTGCATTAATGAAGATATTCCCATTATTACTAAGTACACCAATTCTGTTTATTTCTTTATTAATCTTCATCTTTTATCTAAATAATCGAAAACGATTTAAAGGCTTTTAAAAAGGATGGCTTCATGAAAGAAACCATCCTTTTTGCTGCACTTATGATAATAATTGTTCTAATTCATTCAGTTTTTCTTCAAATACCTTACAAGCATTCTTAACAGGGTCTGCACTCGTCATGTCGACGCCTGCTTTCTTTAGCACTTCAATTGGATAGTCAGAGCTTCCGGCACTTAAGAACTCCTCAATATAACGTTTTACCGCTGGCTCGCCTTCTTCTAAAATCTGCTTGCTTAACGCAGTTGCAGCACTGAAGCCAGTAGCATACTGGTACACATAATAATTGTAATAAAAATGCGGAATTCTCGCCCACTCTAAGCCGATTTCCTCATCGATTACAATATCCTCTTCACCAAAATACTTCTTATTCAATTCATAATAGGCCTCTGTTAAAGCATCAGCGGTTAACGCCTCATTATTTTGGGCTTTTTGATGAATTACATGCTCAAACTCCGCAAACATCGTCTGCCTGAACACCGTTCCTCTAAACCCTTCTAAATAGTGATTAAGGAGGTAGATACGTTTCTGTTCATCATCAATCGTTTTTAATAAATAATCGTTTAGCAATGCTTCATTACAGGTGGAAGCCACTTCAGCAACAAAAATCGAATAGTTACCATACGGATATGGCTGTGATTTCCGTGTATAGTAGCTATGCACAGAGTGACCGAATTCATGGGCCAAGGTAAATAAATTATTCACATTATCCTGCCAGTTCATAAGAATATACGGATGTGTTCCATATGCTCCAGAAGAGTAAGCGCCGCTCCGCTTCCCTTTATTCTCATGGACATCGACCCAGCGATTATCAAAGCCCTCTTTTAGGATTCTCGCATATTCTTCACCCAACGGGGCCAGTCCTTTGATGACTAAATCCTTTGCTTCCTCATATTTAACTTCCATTTTCACATCTTTTACAAGTGGTGTGTACAAATCATACATATGAAGTTCATCGAGACCCAGCACCTTTTTTCGGAGCTTCACGTAGCGATGTAATAAAGGAAGATTTTCCGTAACCGTATTAACAAGGTTATCGTACACACTCTCCGGAATATTGTTGGCTGCAAGGGCTGCATGCCTTGCTGAGTCATACTTTCTTACTCTTGCATTAAAATTATCCTTTTTCACGTTGCCGCTTAATGTGCTCGAGAATGTATTTTTAAAAGCGCCATATGTTTTATAGACTGCTTTAAAGGCATCCCGTCTTACCCGCTGGTCTCCGCTTTCTAAGAAACGACTATAGCGGCCATGAGTAATTTCAACCTCTTCCCCGTTTTCATCTTTAATGGCGGGGAACTCCAAATCAGCATTATTTAACATTCCAAATGTATTGCTGGAAGCATCCATTACTTCGCTTGCTTCCGCTAATAAAGCTTCCTGCTCAGCAGTCAGCACATGCGGCCTTTGCAGATTAATTTCTTCAATAGCCTGTTTGTATAGCTTTAATTCTGGTTTTTCATTTAAAAAGCTTGTGACCTTACTTTCATCAATCGAAAGGATTTCAGGCACGATAAAGGCCAATTGACTGGCTGCCTGCGAATACAAATTCTTCATCCTGTCATCTAAGCCTTGGTAAAAGGAGTTTGTTGTATCCTGGTCGTAGCGCATATGCGAATATGTATAAAGCTTCCCAATTCGCTCCAACAGTTGATCCTGGAACTGAAGAGCTTTATAAAGCGTCTCTGCACTTTCTGCTAATTTCCCTTCAAACTCCTTAATGCCAGGGATTTGCTTTTTTACCTCTTGAAACTCTTTTTCCCACTCCTCATCCCGCGCAAAAATATCCTCTAATTTCCACGTGTCATCCACAGAAATCTCACTTCTAGCCGGCAATGACTTTACTGCTGTTTCATTTGTCATCATCCATCCTCCATTCAAATTCGAATTGCGGGTATACCCCTATATAAGTATTCTCCTAAATGTTCTGATTTCCTTTTAAAATGTTTGCTATCCCCCCATATTATGCCCAGTTTCATTTATATTTCTGAGAGTATTCGGTTGTTTTTTTGATAAAAAAGGATTTTTGCCTCTTCCTTCTCTCGATTGGACCTTGGAATGATAATTTTCTTCTTCAATTGAAAGAGATTTTCCCCTTTCCGGCTTAAAATACCCAATCGTACTAGATGTTGCAAATATTCAATTACGGCGCATAGGGGATTGATTGCTTCTAGCTGGGGTAATTTTCGCAGGATAATATCGTTCCTATTCAGTCTTTTTTTTAAGTGAGTTTTAATTTCCTGAAGTGTGATCAAATCGTTGGGATTTTTGCTGGCTAAAACATCAAGAAATACATACGTTTGCCAAATCATTGGAGCAGTATGGATGGATATCGAGTGAGGAACGGGAAGACCAATTTCAGGCGGCAATAGAAACAGGTTAAGATTTTTGTTATATATTTCGTGAAGAAAAGGTTGAAGTGCTTTCCCTGGATGCAAAGTCAAATGCAAATTAAATTTTTCTATTTCTCTATTCCAGCTTGATAGATTAAGCTGATGTTTTCTACTAGGCTCCAATAAACCATCAAGTTTCAAATCATTTGGAAGATAGAAGGAAAAGTGTGCGAATACGTTTTTTATCGAGTAAGATGTAATCGGTTCTACCAATTGAAATAGTTGTTTTTCGGGGCAGTATGAAGGAATATAAAGATAACCGGTAGAAGTACTTCGCAAAAAGTAATAATGAAAGTTAGATAATGCGGTGATATTTCTCTTTTTTGAATGAATATGGCTGCTTGAGATAATCCATAATGGAATATACTTTTTCTCAAGATACCTTTGTGTCCTTTTAATAAAAACTTTTTCCGGTAACGTGGAGCATTGATACTCTAAGGCATATTTCTTCCCCTTATGCTCGAACATAATGTCGGGCCGCTGCCCAATTTCCTTATCATAATACTCTAGAACTGAAGGGATTTTTTGCCGGATCAGCCATTGATACAGCTGTTTTTTCCCTTCCATGTGATACTGCGTTTCATTTTCATAAAAATCGCGGCAAGTGCCACCCTGCTTATGGGCAAAGTGAAAAATCCGCTGTTCACCCAATTTAAGCAATACATCTTCACCACAAATCGGACAAATAAATTCTTCTTTGTTTCTCAGATACAAAAGAGTTTCCTTTTTGTAATCATACCCAAGACAAATCCTTTTTCCAGATTTGGTTTGTGCGCTTAACATTTCATTATCTCCACCTTTCAAGATTAATAATTCGACAAATTTCTTTGTAATCCTTTACAAAAAAAAAAAGAAAACTCGCCGATTCGACGAATTTCCTTAGAATAAGAAAGTATAAATTTTTGA
>NZ_BCVP01000004.1 GCF_001591805.1 Neobacillus novalis NBRC 102450
AATCGAAGAGCGCTCTTCGTGTTTCCTTTATCTCGGTTGGAGCGCTCCAGGCCATACGCCGCTGAACAGGGCGCTTCCGCTTTTCTTATAAAAGCGGCGAAAGTAACCGCGCTGTTGATTCAAGTAGTCTAAGTCCCAAATGCCGTTTTTGAAAAGTTGAAAAATCTAGTTGCTTGGTAAATTTAAGGTCATTTAAATATTCGGCTACGAGCTTCTCTGTGCTTTTCGTCCGGAACAAGAACGCATTTACTTCGAAATTTAAATGAAAGCTTCTCATATCCATATTCGATGTTCCAATCGAGGCAAGTTCTTCATCAACAATGACAATCTTGCTATGCATAAAGCCCCGCTCATATTCGTACACCTTTACCCCAGCTTCTAAAAGTTCAGGAAAATAAGATCTCGATGCATGAAAAACGATTCGTTTATCAGGCCGGTTCGGTACGAGCAGCCTGACATCAATGCCGCTTAGGGCTGCCACCTTAATTGCCGAAAAAATATCTTCATCGGGTATAAAATACGGAGATGCAATCCAAACTGATTTTTTTGCAGAACCAATCATCGAGAAAAAAATATTTTTAATGACGCTCCATTCAGTATCGGGTCCACCGGCAATCAGCTGCACACCACCGTGACTTTCATGATCAATTTGCGGTGATAAATATTCCGCTGTTAAAAAACTATGATTTGTCATATAATACCAATCTTGCAAAAAAATAAGCTGCAGTGTCCGGACAGCTTCCCCTTTAAGCATTAAATGAGTATCACGCCAATAGCCTATCGACTTGTCTCTCCCTAAATATTCATCGCCAATGTTTAAACCGCCCACAAAACCAATCGTTCCATCAATCACAATGATTTTACGATGATTCCGGAAATTAAATTTATTATTTAAAAACGGCAATTTTACTGGACCAAAGGGAACCGTTTCTATGCCGGCATTTTTCAGGTCATGAATATAAGCCTTTGAAAGCTGCCATGAACCGACGGCATCAAATAGAAAGCGGATCTTAACCCCCTGATTTGCTTTTTCTATTAGAATATCTTTGATTTCCCTGCCAATATGATCATCCCGGACAATATAATATTCAAGGTGAATATGGTGCCTTGCCCTTTTTAATTGTTCAATAATATGCTGAAACGTTTCATCTCCATTGGATAATACCTTGGTAGATGTATCAAAAGAAATTGGACTGTTGCCTAGTTTTTGCGCGAGGGTAAATAATTTCCCCTGGTGTTCCCCCATTAAGCTAAGCTTTTCCTCATTTCTTGGATCATCTTCGCCTTCAACCGTTAGAAATGCCTGTTTATCAAGAAAGTATTTCTTTCTAAACATCTTCTCTTTCCGATAATTTCGTCCAAATAGAAGATAAAAAATAAAACCAACAAGCGGAAAGCTTCCTAACACCACTAACCACGTAATAGTTTGGGTTGGGTGGCGGTTTTCAAGGAAAATGACAAATCCAATAAAAATGACTGACAGCGATATTAATACACTTAAGAACCCAAATATCCCGCTTTCCAATCGATCCTTAAAGAAAAACAATAGTACGGATAATACCGCTAAAAATATGACAACCCTTACTGTGTTTTTCAGAATACTCACCTACCAAGCTTCGTTTCAAAAAATACCGATTTCAATTTGAAATCGGTACTGTTATCAGCTAAAATGTTTTCGTAACTCCACAAAAACATTTTGAGAAATTATTTCTTTTCCATATTCTTGGATCCGATGGATTGTCAGCTGTGTCTCATAGCCGTATTCAAGTAAGACACTTAAGATATCATCAATTTCGTCTTCCTCAAATAAATCCTCGGGAAATTCAGTATATAGATAGTACTTTCCTTCAAAGTGATAAAGCATTGTCACTAAATCATCTAATCCTGTGCGATGTGATAAGCTGATGACATCTTCAAAATCCTTAAAGGCAAGAAGAAATTCTAATGTTTCTTCCTCAAGCAAAATATCATCTTCATCAGAATGATTTGGATTAAAATGATGATCCAAGAGCTCTTCTATTTTTTCATCAACAGGTATGTCTTTTATTTTATCATTTGGAATAGGGAGCTCAAATTTTTGTCCATCCTTGGAAAGCTGTGCTTTCGTCACCAGGACCTCTAACCCTTTATCAAGAGCTTGGACTTGTATCCAAAGTGGACCTTCAACGACGAATTCTTCAGCACCGTGAACTTCATCCATCATTTCCCAGAAAAGTTCTTCACTGCGTTCGCGATTGTACCAAATTTCTTCGCGATCAAATCCTCTTTCTTCTATATCACCATAGGAAATATAGAATTTAACTGTATTTTCATTAATGCGTTCGATCTCCATCATAACCTCTCCCTTCCATTTTCCATATTGAAGGGACTAAATACCCCCAGCAGATCATGCCATTAAAAAAGTAAATACTCCTGTACTCTCATTTTATGACAAAAGTACTAATAAGGGAAATAAAAAAAACGAAAATCAAAAAATCCATTATAACGCCTATTTCCTATAAATTAGATGATTTCATTTATTGTAGCAAAATGTAGGCAAAACCTCAAACTTTGGGGCCACATTACAAAAAAAAGGCCTTCGAATATGAAGGCCTTTTTATTAGTTTACCATCCGTTGTGCTTCACGCAAGTGGAACGTTCTAACTCTTCTTGGCAAGAACCTTCTAATCTCATCTTCATTATAACCAACCTGCAATCGTTTCTCATCGATAATAATTGGCCGGCGCAGCAGGCCTGGATTCTCTTTAATTAATCCAAATAACGCCTGAAGCGGCATAGCATCTAAGTTTACATCTAATTTTTGAAATGTTTTGGATCTCGTAGAAATTATTTCATCAGTGCCATCTTCGGTCATGCGAAGGATTTCTTTAATCTCTTCCATTGATAATGGTTCAGAGAAAATATTTCTTTCAGTATATGGGATTTCATGCTCTTCCAACCATGATTTTGCTTTTCTACATGATGTACAACTTGGTGAAGTGTATAATGTTACCATCCGTGTTCACACTCCTCTTTTATTTACGATTCATTTTAAATAATACCCTCTATTGTGAGATTAAAACTCTTTAATGTGGAAATATTACGTATCCGTAATTAAAATGATTATAAATAAGTAATTTATATCATTAATTATACACCACTGTTTCTAATAAAGGTATCCTTTTTTCAAAAATAATTAAACGGACAAAAATAAACCCTAAATCCCTTGATACATTATATTAGACGAATAATTCACGCAAAAGTTTCAAAATAATACTGAATCAAATTGATTTTTTTCAAACCTTTTAATATTTTTTATTAGAATGTTCGCCTCCTATCCTGTATTTTATGAGGGTTGTTCAAAATCCTGGTAATAAAGTCCCTCTATTCAAATTATAATGTGCCAACCTTACTATTTTATTAAGTTTGATTCTCAATTAACAATTCAAAATGAAAACGCATTCATTCCCGACTAAATATAATACTTGTTTATTTACTTTCCTCTTTCAATAACAGGCAAGTTCTTATAAAATATAAAGTAGGGGATATTTAATATGGCATGATGAATATTCTGATAAGCTTATAATGGAGGGTTTTTATCATGGGTGCTTACATAACAGATTTAACCATTGTTGCTTTATTAATCGTTGGAATTACAGCCTTAATGGGTGTTATCACAAACAGTATTGGTGAAAAAGTATTTGGTGGCAAACATCGCAGTGAATTTGTCGATGAGAGCGCTAAATACCAGACTGGCTGGAAAACAGTTGGCGGTAATAAAAAATAATTAAAAAACGATCTCAATTTTTTGAGATCGTTTTTTTTATTAATTTTTTGATTGTGCTTGGTATTGCTTAAATTCCTTTTCTGAACAAAGTACGAAATGACCAGGAGTAACTTCTCTAAATTCAACTGGTTCATTGTCCCCGTAGTTATGACTCGCAGGATCATAGGATTTACGTTTGCGTGTCCGTTCACTGATTGGATCAGGAGCAGGAATCGCTGATAAAAGTGATTGCGTATATGGGTGAAGTGGATTTCGATAAAGATCATCCGCAGATGCCAGCTCAACCATCCTGCCGAAATACATTACACCAATCCGATCACTAATATATTTAACCATTGAAAGGTCGTGCGCAATGAAAAGATACGTTAGCCCTTTATCTTTTTGCAGCTTTTTCATCAAGTTAACAACCTGAGCTTGAATGGAAACATCCAAGGCAGAAATCGGTTCATCCGCAATGATAAATTCAGGCTCAACAGCTAGTGCTCGAGCAATTCCAATCCGCTGACGCTGACCGCCGCTAAATTCATGCGGGTATCGGTTAGCGTGCTCTCTGTTCAATCCCACTGTTTCTAAAAGCTCATAAACTCTTTCCATCCGTTCTTGCTTTGATTTTGCCAAGCCATGAATGTCAATGCCCTCAGCAATAACATCGGCAATTTTTAATCTTGGATTAAGAGACGCGTATGGATCTTGGAAAATCATTTGCATTTTCCGGTTAAAAGCTTTTAATTGCTTTTTGGATTTATTGCCATGGACGTTGATTCCGTCATACAGCACCTCGCCGCCTGTAGCATCATACAAACGGATGATTGTCCGTCCTGTTGTCGACTTGCCACAGCCTGACTCACCCACAAGCCCCATGACTTCACCTTGATAAATATCAAATGAAACGTCATCAACTGCTTTAACTTCATTAGGTCTTCCTTCATTAAAATATTGCTTTAAATTTTTTATTTCAAGTAACTTTTTTCTTTCAGCCATTTATTTCCCCTCCTTTTTTCCAGGGAATTGACTTTTTCTTTTTTCTAATTCAACAGCCCCAGAGTTTACACCTGACATCTCTAAGAATTGACTTTGACGTCTCTTAACGGCAACAGGCGGATCAACTGGCGGCGCATCTGGATGTAATAACCATGTAGCTGCAAAATGCGTTTCAGATACTTTAAAGAACGGTGGCTCTTGCTCTAAATCGATTTTCATAACAAATGGATTACGCGGTGCAAACGCATCGCCTTTTGGCGGATCCAATAAATCCGGCGGTGTGCCTGGAATCGAGAATAACTCTTCATCTTCTGTATCCATATCCGGCATAGAGCTAATTAATCCCCATGTGTATGGATGTTTCGGATTATAGAAAATTTCATCAGCCGTTCCAATTTCAACAATCTTACCGCCATACATGACGGCGACACGATCTGCTACATTGGCTACAACACCAAGGTCATGAGTGATGAAAATAATCGATGTGTCAATTTTCTTTTGCAGATCCTTCATTAATTCAAGGATTTGCGCTTGAATCGTCACATCAAGTGCCGTTGTTGGCTCATCAGCGATTAGAATTTTGGGATTACATGCCAAGGCAATGGCAATGACAACCCTTTGTCTCATCCCTCCGGAAAATTGGTGCGGATATTGGTTAATCCGAATCTCCGGTTTTGGAATTCCCACAAGCTTTAATAAGTCAAGTGCTCTTTCCTTTGCATCATGTCTACTCATGTTTTGATGCTTAATTAATGGTTCGGTAATCTGGCCGCCAATTTTCATGGTTGGATTAAGCGATGTCATCGGATCTTGAAAGATCATCGAAATATCATGACCCCTAATTTTTTGCATTTCTCTATCTTTTAATTTCGTTAAATCTTTTCCATTAAAAAGAATTTCCCCGCTTTTAATTTCCGAATTGTGCTCAGGAAGTAAGCGCATAATTGATTTAGTTGTTACCGATTTACCGGAGCCTGATTCACCAACAATCGCTAACGTTTCCCCTTTATATAAATCAAAGTTAACACCGCGGATGGCTTTTACTTCACCGGAAAATGTATGGAACGAAATATTTAAATCTTTTACTTGTAAAACTTTCTCCACTACTATTCACCTGCCTTTAATCTCGCATTTTTGGATCTAATGCATCTCGTAATCCGTCAGCTACTAAGTTAAAGCATACCATAATTAGCGCTATCATAACGGAAGGAATAATCATTTGATATGGGAAAGCAATCATCGAAACAAATCCATCATTAACCAATGTTCCTAAAGATGAGTGTGGATCTTGGAGACCTAATCCAATAAAACTCAAAAATGCTTCGAAGAAAATGGCACTCGGAATTGAAAACATCGTATTTATGATAATAACTCCAAACATGTTTGGAATCATATGTTTGAAAATAATCGATGTATCCGATGCCCCTAATGTTTTAGCCGCCAAGACAAATTCCTGGCCTTTAAATTTTAATACTTGCCCGCGGACAACACGCGCCATGCTTGTCCAACCAGTTATGGACAGTGCGATGATAATCGGCATTATCCCCGGCTTTAAGACAATGATCATTAATACAACAACAATCAAGTTCGGTATACCGACAATAACCTCGATAATCCGCTGCATGATACTATCTGTTCTACCGCCTAAATAACCAGAAATGGCTCCATATGATACCCCTATCAGCATATCAATCAATGCCGCCATGAACGCAATAAATAATGAAACCTGTGTACCTTCCCAAGTCCGTGCGAAAAGGTCCCGTCCTAAATTATCGGTGCCAAACCAATAATAAGCATCAATTTTGCGCACTTCATAAGCGTTATATACAGCACCGTCTCTTCTGGTTAATGTACCGTCAAAAGGAAGCCAGTGAACATCCTCTAAACCTTGGATCCTCGGTGGCAGGTTATTGTGCTTAGTATTTTGGGTATCGGAAGCATACGGTGAAAGTAATGGGCCGACAAACGCCATAATAATGAGAATAACGAGTATCACCATACTGACGACTGCAGCCTTATTTTTCCGTACCCGGAACCAAGAATCCTGCCAGAAATTCAAACTTGGCTTAGCAATTTTTTCGCTTTTTGATGGGTCAACATGAGCGGGAGCAAACATATCCTTAGAAATGGTATTTTCTTTGTTGATCATTTTGCTTTCCCCCCCGAAATACGAATACGTGGGTCGATAATTCCATAAAGAATATCAACAACTAAAATAATGACTACGAATAATGCAGCAAATAAAAGATTGGTTCCCATAATGACTGGATAATCATTAGTACTGATTGATTTAACAAACTGCTCTCCGATTCCCGGAATTCCAAAAATCTTCTCAATTACTAATGAACCTGTCATTAAGCTCACGGCCAATGGTCCCATGACTGTAACTACAGGAATTAATGCATTTCTTAATGCGTGCTTAACGCTTATTTGCCAAAAGCTTGCACCCTTTGCCTTTGCCAAAGTAATATAATCAGACCCTAATACGTCAATCATTTCTGTTCGCATAAAACGGGCCGCAATTGATATTGGGAACATCGCTAAGGCAATTGTAGGAAGGACAGTGTATTCCGGTCCCTTCCACAACATAACAGGAAACCAGCCTAATTTAACAGCAATGTAAAACTGCAGCAATCCTGCAAAAATAAATGAAGGAATTGATTTACCAATTACAGCAATAAAAGTAGAGCCATAGTCTATCCAAGTATTTTGCTTAAGCGCGGAAATAGTACCTAAAAAGATACCAACTATTGCACCCAAAACCATTGCCTGTAAACCTAAGATTGCCGATGGTCCAATTCGATTTCCAAGCAGTTCTGTTACAGGGGTATTATTGAATTGGAAGGAGACTCCTAAATCACCCATTACCAGGCTCTTCATATAATTAAAATATTGAACAGGCAATGGATCCTTCAATCCATACTTTTCCAATAGAAGGTTCTGTTGGACTACTGAGAGTTTTTGGAAAGTATTAAATGGACTTCCAGGAATTAGCTTCATGAGGAAAAAAGTTATCGATGCAACAATGAACAGCGTAATAATCATATAGATAAAACGTTGCAATAAGTATTTCGCCATGCCTACACCTCCTAATTGGTTTAATTTTCGACATTTTTCGACAATTCCGATACAGGTAAAAAGAGAGTATATTTTATTTAATATACTCTCTTCCTATTTGATTAGTATAGCTACTATTTAAGGATTTTAATCCACTGGTAACTATAATCAGGACCAAATGCATGGTGAGCAAAGCCTTGAACCTTTTGATTAATTAAAAGGTTAACTGAACGTTGATACACTGGAACAATTGCTGCATCATCTTCGATTAAGATTTTTTCAGCGTCTTGAAGAGCTTTCCAGCGTTCTTGGTCTTTCGCAGCTAAATCTGTTTGCGCAGCTTTAACTAGCTTATCATATTCAGCACTGCTGTAATCCATTTTATTGTGATCTCCGCCAGTAAGCATTAAATCCATAAATGTCATTGGGTCAGCATAGTCAGGACCCCAACCAGTGAATAATAGATCATAATCCATTTTTTGTTCACGGTCGATACGGATTTTGAATGGTACAGGCTGAATTGTCAGCTTTAATCCAGGAAGGTTCGTTTCTAACTGATTTTTGATAAATGAATCAGAAACTTTAGACGTTTCAGTATCGCCGCCTACATAGTTAAGAGCTAATTCTTTAACGCCTAACTCAGATAAGCCTTTTTCCCAAAGTTTTTTAGCTTCTTCTTTATTCATCTCAAGGTATGGTTTTGTACCTTCGCGGAAATCTTTACCATCAAGGAAAGCAAATTCTTTAGGTACTAAGAAATCAGCAGCAATAGATCCGTTAGCTAATACATCATCCACTAAGGCTTTTTTATCAATAGATAAAGCAATTGCTTTACGGATATTAATGTTTTTCAATGCTTTATTCTTCTCGTTCATTTTAATCCAGAAAAGAGATGGTTCTTGATAACGGATTAGATCTTTTGATCCTTCAAATTGTTGAATAATCGCAGCTTGTGCAAGCTTTGGTGTAATATCAACTTCACCTGCATTAAATGCGTTCGCAGATGCTTGTGGATCTTTAGAAACGTTAATGTTGATTTTTGTTAACGTTACATCTTTAGCCCCATGATAAGTATCGTTTTTCTCTAAAACCCATTCAGTTGCTGTAGGGCCTTGCCATTTTGTCATCTTAAATGGACCATTGGAAAGTAAGTGTTCAGCATCTTTAGCATAGTCAGCGCCTTGTGCTTCAACAAACTTTTGATTTTGTGGATAGAACAATTGGAATGTAATGAAAGATTCAATGTATGGAATTGCTCTTTCTAAAGTGATTTTTAAAGTATAGTCATCTTCAGCTTTAATTCCAAGGTCTTCTACTTTCGCTTTTCCTTCAGCAATTGCATCAGCATTTTTTACTTTTCCGCCCATGAAATATGGACCGTATTCTGATTTTGTCTCAGGGTTGATAGCACGCTGCCATGCATAAACATAGTCATGAGCAGTTACAGGATCCCCATTAGCCCATTTTGCATCTTTTCTTAATTTAACAGTTAATTCTGTTTTGTCAGCATTGTATTCTGGCATTGCTTCAGCACCAGCAGGTACTACCTTTTGATCTTGGTCTAAACGATACATACCTTCGTTTACAGCATTCAACGTTGTGAAACTCATAACGTCTGTTCCTAAAACGCTGTCCATTGTAGGAATTTCAGCAGATTCAAAAACATTAAGTTCTTGTTTATCAGCTAATTTGCTTTCTTCTGTAACAGGCTTATCTTTGCCTTCATTTTTACTAGTGTCTGTGCCTTGGTTCTTATCTCCGCCTGAACATGCTGCTAGGAACATGCTAAGAACTAGTGATAATACTAAAAGTAGTGAAAGTTTTGATTTCTTCACTTGTAGACCTCCCTTTTCTATTATTCTGAAAAATTACTACATTTCCTATTATACATATTTTTTAGAAATTGTACATTACTTTTTCAAATTTAATTTACAGAAAAGATACAATTCTTACGTTATCATTACATTTTCCTGTGATATAATTTAGACTTATACAGATTTTTGGGTATAATATATATATGATAATCCTTAATACATCAATGTTTTGGAGGTTTTTTTGTGAAAAATGCTTTCAAGAAAAGATTATTCGTGGCAACGCTTACACAAGTTGCAATTATAATCCTATCTTTTATCTTTTATCGAAATATTTCGCTAGTTAGCTATATCAATATATCTTTTTACTTTACGGCAGTTTTTCTTTTATTAGCATTATTAATTTATACCATCCAAAGTGGGTTCTATGATGTTTTCTCTCGATCCTTAAATTATGCCTTTTCAAGAGGGAAGGATAAAAGGAGATTCGATGAAGTCCCTGGATTATCTCAACTTATAACGGTTAATCAAAAGCCTTTGTTGTTTTATGGTTTATTCAGTGGATTGCTCATGATGATTGCCCTCCTTGCATATTATTTTTAACTGACTTGAAATTAATTAGGTAATTCATATATAATGTGAATAATCCAAATAAAGTTAAAAAGCTATGATAAAGAGTAGTACGTATTCTTAATCGATTCAGAGAGTTTGTGGCTGGTGAAAACAAACACGAAAAAATACGGAATGGACTTTTGAGCTTCTTTCTGAACCTTTTATCAAAAGGATTGAAATAGTAGGAGTAGACGTTTCCTTGCGTTAAAAGGATTCCGGAATGTCTAACAAGACAATCATGGAGCTAAAGTGACTCAATTTCGAGTAATTTAGGGTGGTACCGCGAACCATTCGTCCCTAGCCTTTTTTTGGGGATGAATGGTTTTTTTTATTTTTATTTAGGAGGAAATTGCTATGAAAACGATTTTTTCAGGTATTCAGCCGAGTGGTACGATTACGCTTGGCAACTATATTGGGGCCTTAAAGCAGTTTGTCGATATGCAAAATGAATATAATTGCTTTTTTTGTATAGTAGACCAGCATGCGATTACCGTTCCGCAAGACCCCGGGACGCTTCGTAAAAACATTAGAAGTTTAGCTGCCCTTTATCTAGCAGTCGGCCTTGATCCGGAAAAAGCTACACTTTTTATTCAATCAGAGGTTCCCGCACATGCTCAGGCCGGATGGATGATGCAGTGTATTTCCTATATCGGAGAGCTTGAACGTATGACCCAATTTAAAGATAAATCAGCCGGAAAAGAAGCGGTTTCTGCTAGTTTATTGACTTATCCGCCATTAATGGCCGCTGATATTTTATTGTATAACACTGACCTCGTACCTGTCGGTGAAGATCAAAAACAACATATGGAATTGACAAGGGATTTAGCTGAGAGATTTAACAAAAAATATAATGACATTCTTACCGTTCCAGAAATCAGTATCCCTAAGGTTGGTGCACGCGTCATGTCACTCCAAGAACCGACGAAAAAAATGAGTAAGTCTGATCCGAACAAAAAGGCCTTTATCACACCATTAGATGAACCAAATCAAATCATCAAGAAGATTAAAGCTGCAGTTACCGACTCAGAGGGCATTGTTAAATTTGATAAAGAGAATAAACCAGGTGTTTCCAATCTGCTCTCCATCTACTCCATATTGGCAGGAAAATCGATTGCCGATTTAGAGCAAATGTATGCAGGTAAAGGGTACGGAGATTTTAAAGGTGATTTAGCTGAAGTGGTTGTGGACTTCTTTAAGCCAATTCAAGACAAATACTATAGTTTAATGGAATCAAGTGAACTTGACGACATTTTGGACCGTGGAGCTGAAAAAGCAAACAAGGTGGCAAACAAGACCCTTAAAAAAATGGAAAATGCAATGGGGCTTGGGAGAAAAAGACGATAAGCTTATTCCAAATAAAAAGCCTGTCCACAAAAGGTATCTTGTACATACCTTTTGGGTTCAGGCTTTTAGTTTACTTTAGGTCCATGCTCCATTTCCCAAAGCTTTTCAAAAAATGGCTGCCCTTTAATTAGATTCTCACAGAATGACTCATGCCGGTGCGACCAGCCATATTTGATTTCCTCAAACAACTGTTCTCTCGCATCTTCAAAGTCCATTTCTTGGATTGTTGAATATTGCTCTGGACACCACTCGGTATACCAATACCGCACTTCTGCTTGATTATTTGATGAGAGCAATTGATCAAGGGCCATAAATAGCAGTTGTTTTAATTGCCGTTCCTTCCTTGTTAATCCTCTCATAAGTTCCGGCTCAGGCGACAGAATATGAAAATTTTTCATTTTTGGCTGGTCGTAATAAAGGTACTTTTTAGCTTCATGCTGACTAATCATTTCATAAACAAGCTGCTCTTGTCTTGGGATTATTCTGCTTTTTCGAATAGGAATGGTATAGCCGATCGTATCAATTGCTAAAATTCCAATTCCATCTGTTACAACAAAGCAATAGTCAAGCTGGACTCTTTCATGGTTTTTTCTTAAATACGCTTTCTGATAAATATCAGCTAGAAGCTGCTCCGGTAACTCTGCCAAATCATTCTCAATATAGCTAAATAAAATCGGCTCGATTTTTACCAGCGGTACTTGATCTAACAGCTCCACCCCATCGTCCTTCCGCCATTCATGAAAGTGACAGACATTATAACCGTTTTCTTCCCCTTCAAACCAATTTACCCAAACATCATGAAGATACAACATTATACAACCCCTCACTTCAAGAAACTGTTTGTCAATCAGTATGGGCAGTGGGAAGTTAAATTATTCCTTAATATATATTTTGCTCCAGTAGTTAATGATGATTTAATATGTATGTTTTTAGGCAAAAAAAAATCTACCATTTTGTCATGGTAGATTTTTATCTTCTTGATTTAGGATTAAAGGCATCCTTTAAACCTTCACCGATGAAGTTAATTGATAAAATGGTGATAGTGATAAGAATAGCTGGCGGCATCCAAATCCATAGTTTAAATTGCAATACGTCTGGTTCAATCGCCGAATCAAGCATGTTCCCCCAACTTGGAATCTCTTGCGGTACACCAAAGCCAAGAAAGCTTAATGCTGATTCAATTACAATCATTGATGCAAAGGTAATCGTAGCTTGGACAATAATTGTCGATAAAACATTAGGTAACAGATGTTTGACTATTATTTTTGCTGGTGAACAGCCAATTGAAATGGCAGCGATAATATATTCATTTTCTTTCTCAGCAAGAATTTTACTGCGGACAATCCTTGCGATACCACCCCAGCTAAGCAAGCTGATGACACCAATTAAAACCCATAGTCCATTCACTTTCCCAAAAAGGATTGCATTTAAGACAATTACAAACACTAGAAAAGGGAAGTTCAAGATAAAATCAGTAAATCTCATTAATAAACTATCAACTGTACCACCAAAATACCCAGCAACAGAGCCAATTAATGTCCCAAGAAAAATAACAAATAGCGTACAGCTCATTCCTATTAATAATGAGATTCGGCCGCCATACAATAATCTTGTAAAGACATCGCGGCCTGCTTTGTCTGTTCCAAGCCAATGCTTACTCGATGGCTCAAGTGACATTTCGCCAATATTAATTCTTGTAATGTCTGCGGTGGTAATATACGGTGCCAGGAATGAAATAATCGCAACAAATAATAAAAAAATGAGACTAGTCAAAGCAAGTTTATTCTTTAAGAATTTTTTTCGGGCAATTGCCCATTGTGATGAACTTTTTTTCGGGGGTGCTGCACTAATATTTGTATCCTTCTGTGTCACAATTTCCATCTCTATTCCCCCTAATCTAGCCTAATTCTCGGATCTACAACACCATATAAAATATCAGCAACAAGGTTGCCAATTAGTGTTAAGAAGGAGAATAACATTGTCAACGTCATTAAAACTGGGTAATCCCTTGTTCCGACAGATTGTAAGAATAGTTGTCCTAAACCTGGATAAGTAAATATCGTTTCAGTGATGATGGCACCACTGATAATGGCAACTAGATCAAACCCTAAAAAGGTAATAAGCGGAATAATTGAATTCCTTAAAATATGAACATTGTAGATCTTTTTCTCTGCTGTCCCTTTTGCACGGGCTGTGCGGACAAAATCTTTCCGGCTATTTTCAATAATATCATTTCGTAAAAATTGCGTGTAACTTGCCGTACTTAGTAATCCTAAGACGACGGCTGGTAAAAATACATGGTGAAGGCGGCTTAACCAATATTCAAGTGTGCCCTCTGTCATGCCGATATCAATTGAACCATTGGACGGGAACCATCCGAGCGTAAATGAAAAAAGGAAGATGGCAAATACCCCAGCGATAAATGAGGGGATTGATAAACCTAAATAATTTAAACCTCCGATTAGGTTATCTGCAACTGTATATGGTTTTCGGCCAGAATACAATCCCATAAAGAAGGCAAGGATATAGGTAATTAATAAAGAAGAAAAGCCTAGTAATAATGTATTTGGCAGTTTTTCACTAATTACATCTGATACTTTTATTTTATATCGTGCTGATTTGCCAAAATCACCTTCAACGAAATTGCCAATCCAGCGGAAATACTGTTGTGGTAATGGGTCGTTATAGCCTAATTTTTCACGCATTTCAGCGATATATTGTGGGTTTGTTTTTGTTGGGTCGATTTCTCCTGAAAAAGAATCCCCCGGCATTAGCTTGGCCAAGGTAAAGACTACAATGGAGATTAGAAATAACATCGGAATCATGCCCAAAATTCTTCGAAATGCATACTTCAGCATGTGCATTCTCCTTGTCTATAAACTTATGTTTCACAGCGGTGTATGTAACCCAAGCTGTCCAATTGGGAGAAGCAGTGAAAGAATACCTCCTTCAAGCTCACCCAATTGAACTTCCATGAGTTTTGAATAAAATCATATTAAGCATTTAACACAAGTCTATTACATATTAGTCTGCTTCGGTTATTTTTTAATCCACCATTCATTTGGACGGTTCATACCAGCTACTGAGAATTTAACATCTTGAACACGTTTGCTGACTGCCATTGTTTCTTCAAGCTCAGCAATCGGTAGAGCAGGAAGTTCTTTCATGAATAGTTTTTGCCAGTCTACATAAAGGCCTTTACGTTTATCAGCATCTGTTCCAACAACGCTCATATCAATTGCTTGATCAAGCAATTTGTCACTGTCAGCATTTACCCAGCGAGGATAGTTCCAAACTGCTTTAGAGCTCCAAAGTGGAGTTGGATCTGGATCAGTACCAGTTGACCAGCCGCCAAAGAATACTTCCATTGACTTATCTGCTTTTTCAAGCATGTCATAGTAAAGGTTTGCATCAGTCATAGTAAGCTTTGATTTTAAGCCAACTTCTTCCCAATATTGAGTCAACGCTTTTGCACGAGATTCAAATGTTGGGTTTTGTGTTGCGTAGTGCGCGAAGTTTACAACAAATTTCTTGCCATTCGGATCTTCACGGAAGCCATCGCCGTCAACATCTTTATAACCAGCTTCGTCTAACAATTGTTTCGCTTTTTCTGGATTGTACTCGAATTGCTCAAGATCATTATTGTCAGCAGCAATCCAGTGATTTGTTGGTACAGGACGGTTAACTGGTTTACCTACACCGAAGAAGAACGCTTTAACCCACTCTTCACGGTTAATTGCATAGTACATTGCTTCACGTAATTTAATGTTTTGATATTTTTGTTCATTCATTACGTTTTTACTGCCATCCCATGTACCAAGTCTGAAGCCAACATAGTAGTAGCTTAGACCAGGGTATGTTACTGCATCTACATTATCAAGCTTTTTTACCTCATCAATAATACTTGGGTGGAAAGAAGTCATATCAAGTGTACCGTTTTTAAGTTCACCAACAGATAATGAAGGATCGATAACTTTTAAGACAACTTTATCCATATGTGGCTTTCCGCCGAAATAATCATCGAAACGTTCCATTTCAACAGATTCTCCTGGAACAATTTTTGCCACTTTAAATGGTCCTAATCCTACAGGCTTAGTACGAACTTGTTCAGAAGACATCATGTCTTTAACAGCCAAACCTTTAAATTCAGAACGGTTCATTGGATATGTCCAAAGATTTTCCAAGTTGTTTACACGTGCTTTATCAAATGTAATTTGGATGTTGTAATCATCTACTACTTTAATACCCGAGATTTCTTGTGCTTTTCCATCATGATAATCTTGAGCACCGACAATATTTACAACGTTTTCAAAACGCGGACCTTCATAGTCCTTGTCAGCAACAACTTTTAATGCAAATTCCCAGTCTTTAACAGATAACTCATCGCCATTGTGCCATTTTACACCTTTTTTAATTTCGAAATCATAAACCTTATTATCTTCAGTTTTCCATGATGCAATATGAGGCTGTGCTTGTAATTTGTCATCAAATTTAATTAAGTTTTCATCAAAGAAGTCCATTACTTCTGCATCAGTAGCTGTTCCATAAAATGAAAAGTTAAATTTACCTTCTGGAGCAGAGTCCAAAGCATACACTAATGTACCGCCATCCTGTGGTTTATCAGCTGTTTCACCACTAGCTGGTTTATCTTTCTCTTTTTCTTTGTCCTTCGTACCTGCTTTTTCACCGCCGCCGCTGCATGCTGCCAAAAATGCTGACAGGACAAGCATTAATGCAGCAAGCATTAACATACTTCTCTTTTTCATTTGTTTCCCCCCTAAAAATTTTGTTTGGGTAAAATTTGATTACTGACTAGCGGAAGCGACTATACGCTTTCACTTTTCTAATAAAGGTGGCAAGCTACTCGATGAGATGGCTTCACCTCCTTTAATACAGGTTTTGTCTTCGAACATTCTTCCATTGCCATTGGACAGCGTGGATGGAATGGGCATCCAGATGGCGGATTGATTGGGCTCGGCACATCACCTTTTAAAATGATTCTTTCCTTCTTAATCCTTGGGTCTGGAGATGGAATCGCCGAAATTAATGCCTGTGTATATGGGTGGAGAGGTTCGGCATAAAGGAGGTCTTTATCCGCAACCTCTACCATGTTACCTAAGTACATAACACCTATACGATCACTCATATGTTTAACAACGCTTAAGTCATGTGCGATAAATAGAAAGGTTAAATCAAATTCCTTTTGTAAATCTTTCAATAGGTTTAAAACCTGCGATTGAACCGAAACATCGAGTGCCGAAACCGGTTCATCGGCAATGATTAATTTCGGACGTAACGCCAGAGACCTTGCTATCCCGATTCTTTGACGCTGACCGCCGGAAAATTCATGTGCATATTTGTAATAAGCGTCTGGCGGCAACCCAACTTTATCTAATAAATCCATGACTTCTTTCTTTAGTTCAGCCTTGCTTTTCCTAGTAAAGTTGTAAATCGGCTCGGCGATAATATCTCCTACCATTTGCATCGGGTTCAAGGAAGCGTATGGATCCTGGAAGACCATTTGCATATCTTTACGAATATCCCTCAGTGATTTACCAGAAACTTTGGTAATATCTTTACCATCAAAGATAATCTTTCCATCAGTTGGTCTTAATAACCGTAAAATCGTTCGGCCGGCAGTTGACTTACCGCAGCCAGATTCGCCTACTAATCCAAGCGTTTCCCCTTTCTTTATTTCAAAAGAGATGTTATCAACCGCCTTTACATTGCCAACGGTGCGTTTGAAAAATCCCCCTTTGACAGGGTAATAGGTTTTAAGATTTTTGATTTCTAATAGATTATCAGTTTCCCGGGAGGTTTTTTCCTTCCCTTTATGTACAGAAATTGCACTCATTATTTCACCCCTTCTCTTGGTATACTAGTTTCATAGAGCAAACAGGCAACTTCATGGTCCTGTTCGATATCTCCTAGTACAGGGGTTACTGTAAAGCATTTGGGCATTGCCTTTGGACAACGGTGGGCAAATCGGCATCCGACTTTTGGCATATTCGTAAGCGACGGAACAATCCCCTGAATCGAGCTTAATCGTTCTTCCTGTTCATCCATTTTTGGGATAGCTCCCAAGAGTAACGTGGTATATGGATGTTTCGGGTTATGGAAAAGAGTATCGACATCAGCACGTTCGACAATCCTACCCGCATACATCACGATGACTTCGTCACACATTTCAGCTACTACCCCTAAATCATGAGTAATTAGGATGACGGACATATCATTTACGGCTTGAATCTCTTTTAATAGCTCGAGAATTTGTGCCTGAACCGTTACATCAAGAGCTGTTGTCGGCTCGTCAGCGATTAATAATTTTGGCTGGCAAGCAATCGCAATCGCAATCATTACCCGCTGTCTCATTCCGCCAGATAATTGATGCGGATACTCATCGACAAGTTTTTCCGGCCGGGAAATTCCAACACTTTTTAAAAGTGCAATGGCTTTCTGCCGTGCCTCCTGTTTTGAGATCTTCATATGATTAAAAAGTACTTCCTGCAATTGATAGCCAATGGTGAATACTGGATTTAAAGAGGTCATTGGCTCTTGGAATATCATCGAAACATCTTTCCCGCGGATTTTATTGATTTGCGATTCGGACATTTTTTCAAGATTTTTGCCATCAAAAATGATTTCACCGGACTTTACCTTGCCAATTCCCTTTGGCAGCAGCTTCATAATCGATAAACTCATAACAGATTTACCGCAGCCAGACTCACCAACGATTCCGACAATTTGCCGCGGCTTAACTTGAAACGAAACATTATCTACTGCATTATAATCAGTTCCTTCAATATCAAAGGCAGTCTCTAAATTTTTCACCTCGAGCAATGGTGCCTCATTACGCAGCATTTTTTTCGTGCTCATAATACACCTTCTTACTTTTTTGAATTATTCTGTTTATTTGTTATATTTAAATAGAATTCTATTACAGAATTGTTACAATTGCAAGACTTTTTTATAGTATTGTTAACTTTCGTACTATTAGAAATAAAAAAAGCCCGATATAATAGGCTTTTCATGGTTGAATTCATTTCGATTATAGGTATTTATCCGCTGGAATTTTAAAAGATAGTTTTGTAGAATAATTATGCTTTTCATAAAATTTTCCAATAATATTATACCCAACAGCATAGCCAAGTAATTTTGGTACCCTTCCGCCTCCATATAAAAGTTCGTCATGTGCTCTTTCATTTTTTTTCTTGCCTAACTGTTTTTTTAAATACTGGTCCCAAAATCTTGAAATCTCCTTTTCTGAATACATATTGCACCAGCTAGCTAAATATTCCTGCCCGCAGTTTTTTAATACGGCATATTCGGCCAGCCCTTCAATGACGATAGAGTCGAGCAGGGTGTAGTCTTGCATTTTTTTATTGAGCATCCTGAGCCTGCAGACATGGTGGTATTCGTGAACCAAAAGGGCTTCAATTTCTTTTGGGTCTTCATATTGCGAAAGAAAGAGAAACATTTTATCTGGGAATGATACTCCTGCTTTACTTTTTTCTTCTCTAATAAATAACCCTCTATTCTGCGCTAACGGAAACAAAAATACCGGTATGTCTGGACCATTCCATTTTTTTTTATATTTTTGAAAAAACTGCCCCACCTTATCCCATGCTTTATGTTTCACCATCCAATTAAAATTGTTCAACGCGGACCGTGATGGCCGGTACATTCCAAAACTCACTAATTGGTCATATATTACGTTCGCTGTTTGGTCTTTAAAATATGGCTGCAGCTTTTTGCATACTTTCACAGGAAGGGCAAATTCCTCCTGCAGCCATTGATCCGTTCGAATGATTCCCATTACTTCACCCCATTTACCGCAAGTTCTCCCTCTTGAACATTTTATGAATGTTATCTGAAGAGGTTCATTGGTTACTAGGAATTAGTAATATAAAAAGCCCGGCCAGAAATCTCTCTGGCCGAGCCTAATTTTTATTCGTATTTTTTAAAGACAATTGTGGCGTTATGGCCGCCAAAGCCTAGTGAATTGCTCATAGCTGCCTTAATTTCTTTTGGACGTGCTGTATTTACGACGTAATCCAGGTCACAATCCGGGTCTGGTGTTTCATAATTAATGGTTGGCGGGAGCATACTGTCTCTCATTGCCAGCACCGTAAAGATGGCTTCAATCCCGCCAGCTGCGCCGAGAAGATGACCGGTCATTGATTTTGTTGAACTCATCGCCAGTTTGTAGGCATGGTCGCCAAATACTTCTTTCACGGCAAGCGTTTCGAATTTATCGTTATATTCGGTGCTTGTACCATGGGCATTTACATAATCAATATCCTCAGGCTTCAACCCGCCATCATTAATCGCCATTTTCATTGCCCTGGCACCGCCTTCACCGCCAGGCGCCGGTGCGGTGATATGGTAAGCATCTCCTGTTGCCCCGTAGCCAACAATTTCGGCATATATTTTTGCACCACGTGCTAAGGCATGGTCTAATTCTTCCAAAACAACAATCCCTGCACCTTCTCCTATAACAAAGCCATCCCTATTTTTATCAAATGGTCTGCTTGCTGTTTGCGGGTCTGGATTTGTAGAAAGGGCGGTATTGGCACAAAAACCGGCAACAGACATCTTTGTAATAGGAGCTTCAGCACCACCCGATACCATAGCATCGGCATCGCCGCGCTGAATTACTTTAAAGGCATCGCCAATCGAATTCGTTCCCGTTGCACAGGCTGTAACGGTACAAGAATTGAAGCCCCTAGCCCCTAGTGTAATTGAAACTTGACCTGTGGCCATATCCGGAATTAACATTGGGACAAAGAATGGGCTGACACGTTTGTACCCTCTTTTTTGAAAAATTTCATATTGTTGTTCAAAGGTTTCCATCCCGCCGATTCCAGAACCAATCCAGACACCGACACGATGAGAGTTTTCTTCATTAATCGTTAAATCAGCATCTTTAACTGCCATTATTGCGGATGCTACAGCAAACTGGGTAAAACGGTCCATTTTTCTGGCATCTTTTCTATCCATAAACGTTTCCGGATTAAAGTCTGTTACTTCCGCTGCTACCTTTGCCGGATACTCATCGGCATTGACTCTTGTCAGCGGCCCCACACCTGATTTTCCTTCTAATATACCTTTCCAAGTTGTATCAGCATCGAGTCCCAGCGGTGTTACCGCCCCGATGCCAGTTACAACAACCCTTCGCTTTTCCATTTGTACATCTCCTTTTCTCTATAACTTACCCTATTTTAATAATATCAGAAACTATTTTCCCCATCTTATCGCAATAGCGCCCCAGGTTAGACCGCCGCCAAAGCCAACCATGACGATAACGTCATCATCTTTAATCTTTCCAGCTTCTACTTCTTCGACAATCGAAATCGGTATCGACGCCGATGAGGTATTGCCATATTTATGCACTGTTTTCGACATTTTCTCGGCAGGCAGTTCTAATCTTTGTCGAGATGCTTCCATGATTCGTATATTGGCTTGATGTGGGATAAGGAAATCAACATCCTCTTTTGTTAAGCCCGCCTTTTCTAAAACATGGAGACAGCTCTCGCCCATTTGGCGAACAGCAAACTTGAATACTTCTCGGCCGTTCATAATGATATACTCGTCTTGGTACAGGTGTTTAGCGCCTGTTCCGTCGGCACCGAGCTCAAAGGATAAAATCCCTCGGTTTCCTGAAACAGGACCGATAATAGCGGCTCCAGCTCCGTCCCCAAATAAAACGGCGGTATTGCGGTCATTCCAATCCGTGATTTTAGAAAGCTTTTCAACACCCACTACAAGTACATTTTTATATACCTCTGACTCAATAAATTGTTTGGCTGTGACGATTCCATACATAAACCCTGCACATGCCGCGCTAACATCCATTGCTGCCGCTTTCACTGCCCCTAACCTTTCTTGAATCCTGCAGGCAACAGAGGGAAACGGCGTATCAGGGGTAACCGTAGCAACCAAAATCAAATCAATCTCGCCTGCGGTAATTCCTGCATCTTCAATTGCCTTTTGAGCGGCAGAAAATGCCATATCCGATGTATCAACATCATCCGCTGCAATTCGTCTTTGCTCGATTCCTGTTCTAGTACGAATCCATTCATCCGAGGTATCCATGATTTTTTCTAAGTCATGATTAGTGACAATTTTCTCTGGTAAATACCTGCCAATTCCAACAATGCCAGCTCTCACAAGTTCCAGCTCCTTCTTTATTTGGCTCATCTTTTTATTTTATATCAATTATTAAGACTTGGTACTAATTTTAGCAAATGAACCCTATGTTAGGCAACTATTTCTTCCTTTTATACTCCGCTAATGTACATTCCTTTTATTCGTTTGATCATATTCTAATAAAAAGACATATGCGGAAAGGGGAAGTATGGAAAATGGAAGCGCAGGAAGGGGAAAGTTTAGAAAGAGATGATGAACTGGAAATAGATAACTTGGAAGAACATAAATCAGAAGAAAAAGTGGAACAAGATCCGTTCACTGCTTTCATGTTTGGCCGTAGAAGAGGGCATCCTCATCGTGAACAATATCAAGAGCAAGCTTATAACCAATCCACTATTAATTATGAGGAACTCATGAGGCATATCGATACCCTAGTGGAATCTGTCCAAGGGTTAAAGCCATTATTCCAACAGGTTTATCCATTTATTGAACAAATTTGGAAAAAGAAATAAGCTGCTTATTATGGCGGCAGCTTATTTTTATTATGTATTTCATAATCACTTTATTTCGGCAATTTTCCTGTTTTCTGATAGGTTATTATTTGTTCATTCATACTCTGAATAAATTTTTTATCAACTAATGGACTGTATTTACCAAGGGAGATAACATCATCTTGAAAATCAAAGGAAAGGTTACCCGATTTTAGCTTTCCATTGTTGTATTGGTCAGCAACTTTTTCATATAATGTATCAACCTGCTGAATAGTGCTTGTTAAAACGGTCGATTCCCCGAGGTCAGACTGATCTGAAACATAGCCAATAGCAAATAATCCGCGTTCCTTAAGCCGTTCAATAACCGGAACATTAAATCCGTCACCAGCTGGATAGACCACATCGACACCATCTTCCAACATTGAATCAACTAATTGAACCGCCTTTTTTCCATCGTCCCAATTGCCAACGTATTCGATACTGACATTGATTTGTTTATTTTCGGCCTTCGCTCCTTGATAAAAGCCTTCAATCTCCGGCTGCCATTCATAGGCGGCTATCACACCCACCTTTTGCTGTGAGGACATATGGGCTGCAACCATCCCGCCAAAAAAACCCATTGCATGTGCCTTAAAGTTTAAACTGGTTGTATTTGAGTTTTTTGCATCACCGTTAAAGCTGACAAAATGTATATTGGGATAGTTTTTGGAAATATTATTGAAATATTCAGCGTACTCAGAACCGTGGCCAAAAATTAGATTTACTCCTTTTTGATTGAATTCTTCTACCGCTCGTGCGACGACGGTTTCTGAATTCATTCCTTCTTTATAAAAGACATCTATATTAAATTTTGATTGTACCTTCAACATTCCTTTAAAGCCTTTCGTACCCCATACCTGGTCATTGACAGTTTCAGGAACTAACAAGCCCGCTTTCTGTAATTTACCTGAAGACTTTGTTTCCCCGCAGGCTCCAAGTAAAAAAAGACAAAAAAGAATAATTCCGAAACGGTTCAGCATTCCATGCAACTCCTTTAAAACGGCAGGCATTCCATTACACATCTGTTCCTTCCCATCGAATTTATAGAAAGAAACTCTTTTTTCCTTTTATTCTAACCTTAGCGTAATCAAATGGAAAGATAAATTTCCGACACACTAAGTTTTAGGGATTTTTAACAGGAGTTAAGATTATAAAAATCCAGGTGTCTTTACAAACCGGTTGGGAATAAACGATTTACATGTTCTACTTGTTTAGTGATAGAATCTGCTATGGAAGTTACCTTTACGGAAACCTTGATAACTTCATGATCCACTTTCATTGGTTCAAGAGTATTGGATTTTACCAAACCTTCTTTTATATGAAGAAATGCGGCACACCTGGTCCAATAACTCTTCTCCCCACTTTTTAGCAGATAACTTCTTGGAGGATCCTCGTATTTTCTCGTTTCCAGAATTTCAAAAATGGATGCCGCTGCATCATCTACAAATAGAACATCCCCAGTCCATTCCCTGTCTGCAAGCTTAAGTTCCTGCTTCTGAAATTTTGCAATAATCGCCTGTTGAAATAAAAATGCTTCAGGCTGCCAGGGTCCGTAGATGGCAGGTAAATAAAATAATTGGCTATTTTTCACCTGGCCCTTCGTTTTATTTAAGAAATCTGTTAATTCTATGTCCCTTTTAGCGCCAAGCATTTGAATTGGCAGAAGAAATATTAATTCAATATTTTTTTGATTCCGTTGCAAATAGTGAAATATCGATTCTATTATCTTTTCTTTTCGTAAAATTGCTTCCTTGTTAAGGATATATAAATCGTATATCGAAAGAATAAAAGCCGTTTTTACGTTGGCTTCCTCACGGCAATTTTCCAACTCTGCTAATGTTTGTTCGCTATAGTTAGCATTCCTGCCTATCTCAAGTCTTTTTTCCTCACGAAATAAATTACTTTCTATCTCATCTATGTGGATGCCTACAACTTCAACACCCTTATTAAGCAGCGTTTTGCAAGCATGAAAACTGATAAATTCGTACACACCAAAAATAACGGCCTTGTCCATTAAAATCTTCCTCCCCAAATCTAGCCCTTATAGAATCCTATGCGGTTCATGAAGGAAATATTTCTTAGTGGAGAGGAAGGTGTCTTACAGGACTGTTTCATGACTATTAAAAAACTTAATAAATATTTTGCCGAGCTGTGGTTTTTTTTCAGGAAGAATATAAGTAGGATGGATTTCTCGAGTACGAATGATTTGTTGATACAGTTTTGATTGAGCATACGATTTTCCACCAGATAGGACATGAATAATCTTAACGGGAACGTCGAACTCAAGATTAATGGTATCCTCCATGCTGGATATTTTGCCTTCTAGCGCCCTTTGGCCCATTTTATGGGCAGCTGATAGTTCCCTCATCAATTTTTTATAAAAAAATTTATGCTCCTTTTCCTGTTCAATATGGTGCTTTAAGGAAAGAATTGGATTTAGAAGGATCACAGACCTAATACACCCCTCCATCTTTTCCATTAATTTTACGGCAACGAGAGCTCCCATTCCTTCAGCCAATATATGAATTTGATTATTAAGGATCTCGCTTCGAATGACGTACTGGTATAATCTTTGCGCAAGCTCAACAGCTTTTTCGCTTCCCCAGTTTCGCCCATATAGATTTGAGGAAAAAATGGTGTACCCTTTTTCTTTTAATTGGTCGATAAAGGCCAGCTTTCCTTCATTTTGTGTCCAAAAGCATTTACTCTCATCGACAAAATGCCTTTCATCTCCTATGATTAAGACCCCAAATCCGGCAGGCTTTTCTGGGTAATGAATAATATTCCATTGGGTATCCATTTGAAAATTGCGATTTTCCATAGATAAATCTCCTTTTACATAGTTCCTCAAAATATTGTATGTCATTTCACAAAAGATGAATGGGAGTTTGCCTATTTCCTGTGTATATTTGAAAAGGTCTCGGCGTTTTTTTAGAATTGTTGATAAACCATTTATTATTTCGAAAACATATGATAATATGAGTAAAGATGTAAAATAGGTTAGAGGTGAAAAATAGTGCGATTCTTTTGGACATTTCTCTGGTCCTTTCTTTTAGTGCAAATGCTTTCTTATGTAGTTAGTTCAATGACCCCTGGTGCGGAATTTGATTTTATCCCCGGTGCTATTGTTTCTGTTGGGGTAACCGTATTGATATTCATTGCTGCCGCTGTGATTCCAAATGAGCCAGTTGAAAATCATTAATCGTTGAACAAAAAAGGTCTTCCATACATATGGATGACCTTTTTTCTTAGGATGATCTTGCTTTAATTCACCGTTAATGCCACTTCTCCATCTTCGATTGTGATTTCAACCTTTGACTGGTCAGTTACTCTCCCTGCAATGATTTCACGAGCCAGTTTGGTTTCAATATTCCGTTGAATATAACGTTTCAACGGTCTTGCGCCATAGATTGGGTCAAAGCCATTTTCAGCGATAAATTCTTTTGCATCCTCACGAATGGAAATATCAATTTGCTGCTGCTTTAACCTATTTTCGAGCTCCCTCATCATCTTCACAACAATGTTTTTTATCTCACTTAGTGACAGCGGCTTAAAGAGAATGGTTTCATCAATTCGATTTAAAAATTCGGGACGGAAATGGGCCCTTAGCTGACTCATCACCCTATCTCTAGTCACTTCAGATATTTCAATCTCATTTTCACTTCGTTCTAATAAAAAATGCGAGCCAATATTGGAGGTCATGATAATAACGGTATTCTTAAAGTCGACAACCCGGCCTTGTGAATCCGTTATTCGCCCATCATCAAGTGCTTGGAGGAGAATATTGAACACTTCCGGATGGGCCTTTTCGATTTCGTCCATTAAAATAACCGAATATGGCCTTCTTCGTACCGCTTCAGTCAGCTGTCCGCCTTCTTCATAGCCGACATAACCCGGAGGTGCACCAATTAAGCGAGAGACGGCATGCTTCTCCATATATTCGGACATATCAATACGAATAATCTGTTCTTCACTGTCAAATAGCGACTCTGCCAATGCTTTCGCTAGCTCCGTTTTCCCCACGCCTGTCGGCCCAAGAAATAAAAATGAACCAATCGGCCGGTTAGGATCCTTGATTCCCGCCCTTGCCCGGAGGACTGCATCAGTTACCAATCGGACGGCTTCATTTTGGCCGATTACCCGCTCATGCAGAATTGAATCTAATTTGAGCAGCTTTTCTCGTTCCCCTTCGACTAGCTTAGAGAGGGGAATTCCTGTCCATCTAGATACAATATTCGAGATTTCTTCCCCGGTCACCTCCTCACGAAGTAACCGCTCCCCCTTTCTTGCCTCCGCTTCCAATTCCTTAAGTTCCTTTTCCGCTAATGGAATTTGTCCATGGCGAAGTTCCGCTGCCCTATTTAAATCATATTTATCCTCTGCCTGCTGAAGCTCTCTGCGAAGTTTTTCAAGCTTCCCCCGTTTGTCCTGTAATTCCTGAATGCATTGTTTCTCTTGCAGCCATTTTGCCTTCATTATATCCAGCTGTTCTTTTAAATCAGCAAGTTCCTTTAACAGAACTTCAAGCCTTAGTTTACTTCCTTCGTCACTCTCTTTTCTTAAAGCAGCTTCTTCAATTTCGAGCTGCATGACCCTGCGGGTTACTTCATCCAATTCAGTCGGCATTGAGTCAATTTCGGTACGAATCAGGGCACAGGCTTCGTCAACAAGGTCTATAGCTTTATCCGGTAAAAATCGATCAGTAATATAACGGTCTGAAAGCGTTGCTGCCGCAACCAAGGCATGATCATGAATTTTCACTCCGTGGTGTACCTCATACCTTTCCTTTAGGCCTCGTAAAATGGAAATGGTGTCTTCAACATTCGGTTCTTGGACAAGTACCTGCTGAAACCTCCGCTCAAGTGCGGGGTCTTTTTCAATATATTTTCGATGCTCATCAAGTGTTGTAGCCCCAATACAATGAAGCTCACCGCGGGCAAGCATTGGTTTTAACATATTGCCGGCATCCATGGCTCCTTCTGTCTTACCTGCCCCTACTATCGTATGAATTTCATCAATGAACAGCAATATCTGCCCTTCACTTTTTTTGATTTCATTTAGGACTGCTTTCAGTCTTTCTTCAAACTCGCCCCTGAATTTCGCCCCGGCAATAAGCGCGCTCATATCAAGTGAAAAAATCGTTTTATCCTTCAAACCTTCAGGAACATCCTTCCTGACAATCCGCTCGGCAAGCCCTTCTACAATTGCTGTCTTCCCTACACCAGGTTCACCAATTAGGACAGGATTGTTCTTTGTCTTCCTCGATAAAATCCGAATAACATTGCGGATTTCTGTGTCCCTTCCAATGACCGGGTCCATTTTTCCGGCCTTTACCTCGGCAACGAGATCCCTGCCGTATTTCTTTAGAGCATCATATCCAGCTTCCGGATTTTGTGATGTCACTCGTTGATTCCCCCTTATTTCCTTTATCGCTTTTACTATTTCTTCCGCTGTTTTCCCAAAGGCATTAACAATCTTCCACATCTCAGAATCGTTTGCAAACGAAGCAGCCAAGAGAATATGCTCAACAGAGATAAACTCATCGGAAAACTTTGACGCAAATTCCTCAGCACTTACCAGTAGTTTTTGCAGCTTCGCCGTGATATAAAGTTTCCCTTGCTGGACTCCGCCTCCTGTAACTTGAGGTTTTTTAGCCAATGATTCCAGAAGGCTGTTTTTAATTTTTTCGGCAGGCAAACCGGCCCTTTCAAGAATGGCAGCAATAAGGCTGTCCTCCTGCTCCATTAACGCCAAAAGTAAGTGAGGTTCATCAACCTCTTGATGACTTTTCTTAACTGCTATTGACTGTGCAACCATTAAGCCTTGTTGCAATCGTTCAGTCATTCGGTTTAAGTCCATATTGTCACACTCCTCATTTGACCTTTTTTGACCTATTATCATTATTATAAAACAATCCATTACTGGAGTAAAATTTTGGACAGGGAAAAAGCCACCCGCTTGGATGACTTTGTCTTTTACCATGTATTAAGGCTTGCGCTGATATGTCCAAACCCGGTTATCATTCGATGTCTCAGGAAATGGATCCCCTGCTTTAAGCTTTATTTGTTTGGGATGGAGTACATTACTTCCCGTTTCACCCTCTTCAATATAAATGCCGTTATTTGGTGCTTTTTTCCCTGATTTAAACTGGCGGTTTTGGCCCATTCTTTTCCCTCCTTTTCATCTACTCACTATTATCTCCTTTTCGGGTGTTGTCATTATAGGAATTTCTTTCAAATTTCTACAAACATCGACGTTATTTCCTGAGGAATAATAAAAATGTCGTAGGACTTTTGACGATTATATGAACTTATTCCACATTTATTGCTAATTATTCCTGGTTAACAATATAATTATAGTAATATCTTACAAACCCAATCATGACTGTCATTTTTTAAAAAATCAAATTTGCGATTAATTTCGCACCTTTAAAGGTGGTTATGAGCATGCAGTCAGTTAAAGAATTACCAGTAACATTTACCCATCTATTTGATACGGTGCATCATGTCAGAAAAATAAAAAAAGGCACCTTTCTTTTTCAGGAAGGTTCTGTTGCCGATGAATTGTATATAGTCCAAAGCGGGATACTCCAAATTAGTAAAATTATTCCTGACGGAAGGGAGCTTACATTAAGAATGTGCTCTAGTGGTGATTTTGTCGGTGAATTAAATTTATTCTCCCCTGCTTCCAGGTATTTATTAAGCGCACGGGTTGTTGAAAGTGGTGAAGTGGCCGTCATTATGAAGGACATTCTGGAAGAAAAGCTTTCGCAAGATCTCTCACTTTCCTTTGAATTCATAAAATGGATGAGTCTGCAATATCGGAAAACGCAAACCAAATTTCGTGACTTGGTTCTCCACGGCAAAAAAGGCGCTTTGTATTCCACACTGATTCGAATCAGCAATAGCTATGGTATTAAAACCAATAAAGGGATATTGATTGGTTTACCGTTAACCAATCAAGAATTGGCTAATTTCTGCGGCACTTCCCGTGAAGTAGTAAACCGCTTACTGAGCGACCTAAGAAAAACTGGCACCATCTCGATAGATAAGGGCACGATTACGATTCATGATTTAGGGTACTTAAAAAGGGAAATCGATTGCGAAGAATGTCCAACAGAAATATGTAAGGTTGATTAGCAATTTCTACGAAAAAAAAGCCGGTATCGGCTTTTTTTATTTGTGTAAAATTATTTGTACAGCAATGATAATGAAGAACAGACATGAGTTTATGATTTCGTAAATGCCGATTTGCTTTGGAGATAATTTCTTTCCGTAAAAAAGGATCGCTCTAAGCAAGCTCGGAATAAAGGCGAGTGCTACAATCCAAAAACCACCTATGAACCAGACAAGAACGAGCAGGAAATGGTACCCCCATGAGATCCATTTGAACTTTGTATTCTTCTTTTCCCTAATCATGGATTTCACATAAAAGGTACAGCCGATAAAAAATAGTACTGATGTAATAAAGGTAAAAATAAGCGCTGTTGCGTTCACATTACCCTCATATAAATAATTGCTGGCCAAGCCGGCTATCGAAAAAGCGAAGATAGCGCTAATATCATTCATAAAGGCACGGTCTTGATTTTTTGAAGTATAGTAAGCATTGATCATAAAAAACGGCATCATCAAAAGTCCAAAATAAAAAAGGCTTGGTCTTGCTGCTAATGGGACGCCTAATAGCAATAATGCGGGTACCATATAAATAAGCGTCCACTTTGTATAAAAGGGGATTTTTTTCTTTTTAAATAAGAGGAGCATCGGATAGGTTGCCAAATACAATAAGAGCCAGCCAATAAAAAACGGGATATGCTGCCATAAAAACCCCCCATCGATGACTCCAAGCCAAAAAGGGATGATCAGCATTGCCCAAGCACCATGTTGTTTAGGTAAAAATAATTTCATCTTCGTCACTCCTTATTCCTATCTGCCTTTAATATAAGGTAGCGAAGCAGAAAAAAAAGTGAAACATATCACATAATGACACCTACAATTGTGAAGAAATTTCATCTCTTTCTTTAAGTCATCTACAAAATTCTCATAATCCCGCTTTTTTTGGAAAGAATAACCTTGATTATTAATAAGGGGATCCTGCTGATGAATTATTTTAAGCATAAAAAAAATAAAGGATACCGTTTTCCAAGCCAGCAAATAACAGAAACACTATCTAAATTACCCAACATACCGATCAATCTAGATTTGAATCAAAATATCGAATTACTAAAATCAGCTTATACCGATTGCTCCGATGTCGTATTTCGCGAATTTACCATCGGTGCTCGGACAAAAGCTGCTCTCATTTATATCGATGGGCTTTCAAATACTCAGGAAATTGATCAACAGGTTCTCATGCCACTCGTACAGTTGGAAAGCTTTGATCCAGGAACATCGATTGAAAATGTAAGTAAGAAATTAGCTGTTTCTGATGTATTGGTAATCCACACCATTACTGATGTTATTAAACAAATTTCAATTGGAAACCCCGTGATTCTTATTAACAATAAAATAAAAGGAATTTCTATAGGTTTACCAAAGTGGGAGAAACGGGGAATCGAGGATCCTGTGGCCGAATCCGTTATTCGCGGTCCGAGGGAAGGTTTTGTTGAAACATTAAGAGTAAATACTTCCCTTTTACGTAGAAAAATTCGCCATCCCGCATTAAAAATGAAACAAATGACAATCGGTAAGTTCACAGAAACGCAAGTAATCATTGCTTATATTGATGGGATCGCAAGCAACACATTAATCAAAGAAGTGACAAATCGGTTAGAACGAATTGAAATCGATGGTATTTTGGAAAGCGGGTATATCGAGGAAATGATTGAGGATGACCCTTTTTCGCCTTTCCCGCAAGTATTATCAACAGAACGGCCGGATGTTGCGGCCTCCAGCCTTTTAGAAGGACGGGTTGTCATATTGATTGATGGAACTCCCTTCACCCTTATTGCTCCATGTACGTTCGCAAGTTTGTTACAAGCACCAGAAGATTACTACAACCGATTTTTAATCAGTACATTCATCCGTTGGCTGCGTTATTTATTCTTTTTTATCGCATTGCTCGCTCCATCAGCTTATGTTGCTATTCTTACGTACCACCAAGAAATGGTCCCAGCATCTCTCCTCTTAACCATTGCCCAAAGCCGTGAGCAAATCCCATTCCCGGCATTGATTGAAGCATTCATTATGGAAATCACATTTGAGGCATTGCGCGAAGCGGGTATAAGACTGCCGAAACAAGTAGGTGCTGCAGTAAGTATCGTTGGCGCACTTGTCATTGGACAAGCAGCAACCACGGCTGGTCTTGTTTCATCAGCGATGGTAATGGTGGTGGCGATTACGGGGGTCGCCTCGTTTTTACTACCAAGATATGCTGCAGGAATTGCGATTCGGATGCTGCGCTTTCCAATCATGATATTATCCGGAATATTAGGTTTATTAGGGGTTATGCTTGGGATTATCGCTATTGTCGTACATCTTTGCACCATACGTTCTTTCGGTGTTCCGTATTTAAATTCAATGGCCCCACTTAAGATTCACAATTTAAAGGATGTACTCATTCGTGCCCCTTGGTGGGCAATGAACACTCTTCCGGAATCCTCGTCTACTGAATTAGGGAACCTGCATCGGCAGCCTCATGATCAGAAACCCGATCCAAGTAAAGGTGGTGATTAATGATGGACTTTTTCAGACGAAGGAAGAATAAATATATTTCCCTAGTCCTTCTTCTTTGCCTCATAATACTTTTGCTTGCCGGATGCTGGGATCGTACAGAAGTAAATGACTTAGCAATCATTTTGGCAACTGGGGTTGATATAAGTAAAAATAAGGAGATTGAACTATCCGTCCAAGTATTTATACCAAAACCGGCAGAAGGCGGACAACAAGGAGGGGTGTCAAGCGGAAGTACTAGTAGTCAAACTTTAGTTAGATCAGCCGAAGGAGTAACAATTGCTGATGCGATGTCTAGGCTCCAAGAGAAGCTTACAAGGCGGATTTTCTGGGGACAAAACGAGGTGCTAATTATCGGCGAGAAATTAGCAAAAAAAGGAATTGGGGATCAAATTGATTTTTGGATGGGGCATACGGATCCACGCGAACGTGCTGATGTTTTTGTTTCTATGGACTCAGCAAAGGAAGTTTTGGAGTCGATGCCGGAGTTGGAGCGGGACGCTGCTAAACAGCTGAGCAAATTGGTCGACTCACAAATAGGTGTAAAAGTAACTGTAAAAGATTTGTCGGAAATGTTAACAGGGGATTCTAGTGCAGCCGTCATTCCTTGGGTTGCAAAAATGTCACCGTCCAATTTGGAAGTTAACGAGGGGAAGAACATTCCATTCATTAAAGGGTCAGCCGTATTGAAAGGAGATAAGATGGTCGGGAGACTGAGCGATAAAGAATCTAGGGGGATACTTTGGCCGAGAAATGAAATGAAATCAGGTATTATTACGATTTCTTTAAAAGACGAAAAGGGCTTTGTGTCATTAAATTTGTTAAGAAGCCATAACCAGTTGATTCCTAAGATTTCAAACGGAAACTGGAGCATCATGGTTAAGACGGATACAGATCTAGAAGTTATTCAAAATACAACAAATCTTAATTTGTTAAATCTAAAGTCGTCAAAAAAAGTAAAACGGATGGTTGTTCAAGAAATTGAGGAAAGAGAGAGATTGACTTTATCAAAAGCACGGAAAAAAATGAATGCTGATATATTTGGCTTTGCAGGAGCGTTCCATCGGGATTATCCAGGTACATGGAAAAGGAAGAAAAACGAATGGAGCGAAATATTCCGAAAAGTAGACGTTACATTCGATACAAAGGTAAATATTAGAAGAACAGGTTTATCCAATGAGAAAGCCAAAAAAGGTGGGGGAGAATAATGAAGTGGGGAGGGATATTGGGAATAACGGCTCTATTGATGCTTATCATTTTATATGAATGGCCGAAACTGAAGAAAAATATAAGGAAAATGCAGGTAGTGTTTTTTACGGTAATTACGATTGGATGGGTGCTTGCTATTTTACTCATTTTATTCCCTAACATGCCTGGACCAAGCCAATTAATTGACTTTATCTTCAAACCAATCGGCAGATATTGGGAAATTAGTTAGTATCTTATAAAGGAATGAAGCAAAATGATTGAAAAAGGGAAAATTTCCTCCTTCCAAATGGCACTAATTATGTACGCGGTCGTTGTTGCCACGGCCATTCTTTATATTCCATTTATTACCGCACAACAGGCAAAACGTGATCTATGGCTTTCTCCCCTTTGGGCTGCTTTAAGCGGTTTTTTGATTGTTTTAATTATAACTAAACTCTATAAACTTTACCCGAAGAAGACCCTTGTCGAATATAGTGAACTCATTCTTGGTCGTACCTTTGGAAAGATCATCGGGTTCATCTTCTTATTCTTCCTTTTATATGATACGGCCATAGCTTTTAGGGAATATGGGGAATTCGTCGAAAGTGCCTTTTTGCATAAAACTCCGATAGTTGTTGTTACTGGAGGTATAGCACTAACTTGTGCTTTTGCTGTCCATGGGGGCATAGAAGTATTAGGGAGGAGTGCTACTGTTTTCTTGCCAATTGTCTTGGTTCTTTACGTAATGATTTATTTATTCTTAATTCCCGATCTGAACGTAAAAAATATCTTTCCAATCATGGAGGATGGCTGGATACCTTCTGTTAAAGGATCTCTTGCACCACATGCTTGGTTAAGTCAATTTTCGTTATTGTCCTTCCTGCTTCCTCTTTTATCGGACGAAACAAAAGCGATGAAATGGAGTATATTGTCTGTAATTGTGAGTGTCCTGACAATGGTATATATCAATCTAGGAAATATATTTCTATTTGGAGGAATTATTACCAACACTCAATTTCCAGTGTTTCAAGCGGCGAGATATATTAGCATTGGATCATTTTTTGAACATGTCGAGTCAATTGTCATAGCCGTTTGGGTTCTTGGTGGTTTTGTACAGCTATCGGCGTTTTTTTATATGCTCGTTCTCGGAACCTCACAATGGCTGAAATTGCCAAGTTATAAGCCAATTATCTTACCATTTGGTTTTTTAATTATTCTTTTCTCTATTTGGTCAGCGTCCTCATTTCAAGAAATGATTCATAGTATGGGGACTACCACACCTTTTTATTTTATTTCCATTCAGCTGCTCATTCCAATGCTGCTTCTGTGTGTCGCAGTCTTCAGAAAAAAACTAAGACAGGCAAAATAAAAAAGAAGGCGAAAGCCTTCTTTTTTACAGATTTGCGAGAAAAAGCTTTTTTATTGTCTGAGCTAACAAAAGAATGGCTGTTTGATCATGAATAGGAAAGCAAGGGATGTTTGTTTGCTCATTAAGGGGTTCTCTCAGCGTTTCTTCCCAATACATTATTACCTTAATATTGTCCACCTTGGCTAACAGCGAAAGGTCTTTATGATTCCTTACCAGCAATAATTTCGGATAATTTTCAAACTTATAACCTTCAATCAAATGCACATCAGGTTGAAAATATTCCATAAGTCTAATTTGGTCCTCTAGGCTGCTATTGATATTTTCTGCCTGCAGGATCAGTCTTCCATCACCCTCAACGACAGAGGCGGATGCTCCTGCTGAAAGATGTCTCGTTGAATCCTTTTGTTCTATTACTTCTGGTTTGCCGCCGTGACCGTGATGTTTGATTGTAACTGTTGTTAATCCCAGGTCTCTTAACGCCTGAATAAGCTTTACCATTACAGTGGTCTTACCGCTATTTTGATAACCTACCACCTGGAATATAACAGGCCTTACCAAGGCCACTCACTGCCAGTTTGGTCCTCAAGTAATAACACCTCTACCTCACTGCCGGCAGTAAATCCTCTCGTACCGCCTGGAAGAATCGTTAAGGAATTTGCACCCGAAAGGCTCATAATGATATTTGACTTATCTAATCCGCTCGGCGCCACTTTTAACCTGCCATCTTTGATAAATACAGAGCTGCGAACAAATCTCGTAAATGGATTTGCCTTAAGAAAGTCGACCTCAAGAATCGCTTTTTCTCTTCGTAAGTGCGGTTTTTTCGAAAATAGCATTCTGCGAATTATTGGCCGGGCAAACAATTCAAATCCAACATAACAGGCGGAAGGATTGCCTGAAAGTCCGAATAGAATTTTTCTATTGTACTGTGCCACTGTCGTCACACTTCCGGGACGCATCGCAACTTTATTAAAGAATACCTCGGCACCTAGTTTTTTGTAAATTGCAGGAAGGTAATCAAAGTCACCTACCGACACACCTCCAGTGGTAATTAACATATCTACCTCTTTTAAAGCGTTTTTGACTGCTTCAAAGCATGTATCGAATTCATCCGGAAGCTTTCCAAAGTAATGAACATTTCCCCCAGCCCTCTCGATTTGGGCAGCAATCATATGAGAATTACTGTTACGAATCTTCCCTGGAACTAATTCCTCGTATACTTCTAACAGCTCTGTACCGGTCGCAAACAGACCTACTAGCGGCTTTTTGGCTACGGGGACATCGTTATAGCCAAATGTAGCCAGCATTGCTTGAATACCAGGATTAATTACTGTCCCTTTTTTAACTAAAATTTCACCTTCTTTGGCATCTTCACCTATAAAGGAAACATTATCACCCTTTTTAAAGCTGCGTTTAATGGACATAAATGGCTTTCCATCTTTTTCGTAGTCCTGTGCGACTTCAAACATGACAACTGCATCTGTTCCTTCAGGCATCATCGCACCGGTCATAATTCTCACGGCCTGATTTTGACCGACAACTTTCTTTGAAACCATTCCAGCACCTATATGGTCAACCACTTCGAATTCGACTGGATTGGACTGTGAGGCTTCAGTGGTATCAATTGATCTGACGGCAAAGCCATCGTATGGAGCCCTGTCAAAATGAGGTACATCACTAGTCGCTATTAAATCCTCAGATAAAAAACGGCTAAAGCTTTCATTTATCGAAACATGTTCCGTTACACCATGTAATTGATATTCCATTATTTTTTGGACGGCTTCTCCTATCGGAATCGTTTTTCTTCTTTCTAACAAACTAATCAGCTCCTGCCTAAAACGGGTAAGTTTTTTCGTTATGTACTAAATTTATATACAGCTAATCTTTATTATAAGCCTACCGAAAACTTGCTGACATATCAAATGTCACAAAAATGAAGGAAAAAATTAAAAATCATAGCGAATGTGTGATGCAGGTCACCTAATTAACTTTCGTTTTCAATTATGCTTAAGTTAGAAATAAAACTACCTTTTAAAAATTCAAGGAGGATTTTAATCATGACTTTCCCAATTACTTCGAATTCATTAGTTAAAGATATTGTAAACGAGTTACCTAAAACAAGTGACGTATTCAAAAAGAACCACATCGACTTTTGCTGCGGCGGCAATATCCCATTATCAGAAGCGGTTGCTCAAAACGGCCTTAATATGGACACTTTGATAACTGAATTAAATGTCGTTTTTGAAAAATATCAAAACGCTGAGAAAGATGTAGAAGTTTGGACAGATTCAGACTCAAATACAATTATTGATCATGTGATTACAAATTACCATCGCGTATCTGAGGAAGAATTAGCCGCGCTTAGCCCATACGTTACGAAAGTTTCACGTGTACATGGAGACAATCATCCAGAGCTGATTAAAGTGTATGAACTCTTTTATGAATTCAAAAAGGAATTAATGGAGCATATGGCTAAAGAAGAAGCAGTCGTCTTCCCATTAATTAAGCAGCTTGCGGACGGAACAGTTGAAAACCGTGAAGAAGCAATCGCCATGATTGTTGAACTTGAAAAAGAGCATGATCATGCGGGTGAAATTTTACGCCAAATCCGTGCCGTAACAACTGATTATGAACTTCCACTTGACGCTTGCGGAACATATCGTTTAGTCTATGCCCGTTTAGAAGCACTAGAAGGATTAACCTTCATGCATGTCCATCTTGAAAATAATATTTTATTCCCAAGGTATCTTGCATAATTTAGAAACAGCCTGGCAATCAGGCTGTTTTTTTGTACAGAAAAAGACTCTCTTAATGTAGAGAGTCTTAACCACCAATATAGGACATTTCAATTTTCTTACGGTTTTTATTTGTCTCAGCCGTTCTTTCGTCGGAATATCGATCATCACGGCCATTCCAAATGGCTGTAATGCGTGCCACAATTTCTTCATCAGTGGCGCCATGTCTCATGAAATTACGAATATCGTGGCCATTTCCATTAAATAAACAAGTAAAAATCTGTCCATTTGCGGAAAGCCTAGAACGGGTACAGCTGGTGCAGAACGATTCTGAGACCGAAGTAATAAAGCCTACATTCACGTCTACATCCTTATAGCGGTAAAGCTTTGCCACCTCACCATAGTATGCCGGATCAACTGGCTCCAATTCAAATCGTTCTTTTAATAAATGATAAATCTGCTTTTTTGTAATGACATCATCCATTTTCCAGCCATTTGTCGAGCCGACGTCCATGAATTCAATATAGCGAAGCTCAAGGCCGTGATTTTTGCAGTATTCTGCCATTGGAATAATTTCCGAATCATTTAGTCCCTTTTTTACCACCATATTGATTTTGACTCCGAGTCCCGCCTGTTTCGCTGCATCAATCCCCTTAAGTACAGGTCCCGTACCAACCCCGCGCCCGTTAATTTTCCCAAATAAATCATCATTTAAGGTATCGAGGCTGACATTTACTCTTTTTAGCCCTGCCTCTTTTAAATCCTTTGCCAATTTTGGGAGCAGCACACCATTCGTTGTTAAGCCGATGTCACTTAAACCTTCAATCGCAGACAGCTTCTTAACAAGAATGGGCATATCTTTTCGTAATAGAGGTTCGCCGCCGGTTAAGCGAATTTTTTCCACACCTATGCTGACAAAGATTTTGGCAAGCCGTTCAATTTCTTCATACGTCAGTAACGCACTTCGCGGCAGGAATTCAAAATCTGGCCCAAATTGATCGGCTGGCATACAGTACTGACAACGAAAATTACAGCGGTCAATCACCGAAATTCTTAAGTCACGTAAAGGTCTATTTAATTTATCTTTAATAATGGTTTTTTCCATTAATATCAACTCCATTATTTTAAGAAGCTATTTTTTATAAGTGTACCAGTTTATTAGAAAAATGGCTGTTACTTTATTCACTATCATAATACTTTTTAATCGTATGTTAATCTTAACAGATGTACACAAATGATTAAATGATTGTTTTTGGTATCAACTTTTTTACCCTAAATTGTTTCGACTTACACTCCAAATCAGTATAATCACAGTTAAATTTAAAAATCTGATGAGTTTTCACTATATTGTCATTGTTTACTTCTTTTTATTGACCAGTCTTGAGCTAAACTAATACTAATGAATCCTAAAAATTGATTAAAAAAATAGATTGGCTAAAAAAAGAAGTTAGAGGTGAATCAATTGACGACGATGACTATGAAACCAACCCATTCAATTGAAATAAAAGAATTGCTTAAATTTGCAGATCGGAAATTTAGAAGTGAAAGAGGAACCTTCCTTTTTCAGGAGGGAATGCTGGCGGAAGAGCTCTACATTATCGTTTCCGGCAAAATTCAAATCAGCAAAATCACATCAGACGGCCGTGAACTTTCCTTAAGGATTTGTGGGGAAAACGATATTTGCGGCGAATTAACCCTTTTTACTGACAACCCAAGATATTTATTAAGTGCCAAGGTTCTTGAAGAAGGTGAAATTGTCGCGATTAAAAAAGAAGTGATTGAAAGTGAAATTTTTCAAAATAGTAAGCTAGCGTTTGAATTTATGAAATGGATGAGTGACCATTTTCGTAAAACACAGACGAAATTTCGTGATTTAGTCTTAAATGGAAAACGCGGCGCCCTATTCTCAACACTTATTCGGATGTCTAATAGTTATGGCATTCCAAAAGACAACGAAATTTTAATCGACTTACCGTTAACGAATCAAGAACTGGCAAACTTCTGCGGCACCTCCCGGGAAAGTACCAACCGCATTCTTAGTGATTTAAAGCGTGATAAAATCATTGCTGTTAAAAAAGGAAAAATATCGATATTGAATTTACAATACTTAAAGGACGAAATTGGCTGTGAAAATTGTTCAGCGGTTTACTGTAATATAGAATAACATAAATATCTATTACGAGGCTGTCTCAAATTAGTGAGGCAGCCTCGTTTTTTTATTGCACTTGTTTTTCTCTTAATGACTTTGGAATATAGACACAGAATGGTTCGCTTTCAAGGTAATCACCTGTCATCGCATAGGCCCGTGACCTTGAACCGCCGCATACATAGCGAAATTCGCAAACGCCGCATTTCCCTTTATAAAGATCTGGATTTCTTAACGATTGGAATATTGGCGACTCACGGTATATTTCTGCTAAAGGAGTTTCACGAATATTACCGGCCTTGACAGGTAAAAGTCCACTTGGGTACACATCCCCAATATGCGAAATAAATACAAAACCATTTCCGTCATTAACGCCTTTCGGTGCACGTCCAAGACCGTCGATTGAGCCTGTTAGCCCTTTTTCCGTTAAGGCACTTAAATAATCAATTTCATCTGCCGTTTCCTTCGCTTCACGCATTTTTTGCTGAATCACAACACGGCGGTAATGCATGGCTTCTGTTGTTTTAATATCAAAGGATACGCGCTTGCTTAGTTCATAAAGCCATCTGAAAACTTTTTCGTGTTCAACTGGAGAAATCATATCAGATGCCTGGCCTCTTCCAGTCGGAACGAGGAAAAAGACACTCCATAAGACACAGTTCAAATCTTCAACCATTTTTGCCATTTCTTCAAGGTATTCAATATTGTATCTGGAAATAACCGTATTAATCTGAATCGGTAATCCAACTTCATGCAAATATTTAATTTTTTCCATGGTGAGGTCAAATGAACCAGCCGTGCCGCGGAAATGGTCATGAACCTCTGCTGTAGGTCCGTCAATACTAAATGCCCAACGTGCAAGTCCCACTTCTTTTGCCTTTTCAATTGCTTCTTTGGTAACATTTGGTGTCGCACTTGGTGTCATTGAAACACGTACACCTTTTTCAACTGCATATTTCGCAATTTCAAAAACATCTTCCCTCATGAGCGGATCTCCGCCCGTAAATACAAGCATTGGATTGTTCATGTCATATATTTGATCAATTAAATGTTTACCCTCTTCAAACGATAGTTCCCGAGGATCCCTTTTATACTGGGCATCCGCTCGGCAGTGCAGGCATTTTAATTGACATGCCCTGGTGAGTTCCCAAATTACGATAAATGGATCTTTATTAAAATCTCGGCTAAAAGCCATATGAAACGCCTCCCAAAAACGGCTATTTCAAACTCAAACAGCCTTAATACCTTGTATTATAAAGGTGTTAAAGTTATAAAAAAGTGAGCTATCTCACAACCTACAGGCTATATATGTCCGTTTTGTGAAGGAAAAAAAACAGCAGAAAAAATCTTAACAGGTTCCGTTTCCTGTCGCAAAACCCGAAAATGCAATCGAAAATGCATCCAATTTGTACTGCCTTTTGTATCTGTTTTTGCATAAAAAAATAAAATGGCTCAGTTCCCTATACTGAGCCATTTTTAATATCTATTTTTGCTCCCGCCAACCATAAAAGAGCGGACTCAGAGGAGGAATCAGCATGTTTTGATAAATAAGCGGAGAAATTTCTCTTAATTGGGAAATGGCACTGAAAATTGCTTAAATAGACGGAAAGATTCCTACTATTGACTCAAAAAACGTGAAAATGGGTAATTTTCCTTTGCTTAATCGGAAAAACTCCGCTTATATCACCCAAATCGGGCTCTATTCTGCGGCTAACCGGAAAATCTCCTCGTATTTTAATATCACTGGATACTCAATGAAGGATAAGACTTCACATCAACATATATATCCAATTATTATGTGTTGTGTAGCATTTTTTGTAAGACAAATTGTATACCAAATTGAGGGTAATATTGTAGAGGTGCAACAGCCATTGTACCCCTACAATTTGGGGTGCATTTTCCTATGCAAATTTTCCATATAATTTCGTCACAAATTGCTTTACCCCAATAAAAAACGAGTGTCAATTTCATATGCAAATTGGCACTCATTTTATCTTACATTTTTAATGTTTGTGATAGGAAACGGAACCCGTTTTAAGAAATGGTTAATACTTCATGTTTAGCCGCTAGGTCAATAAAATCAGCCATTCCGCTGATTTTGCCAACTGTCAATTTTTCACTTACTCCATAGTGGTCTGCACATGTTTTACAGGCAAAAATTTCTGTGCCCCTGTCTTCTAATTCTTTCAAATGTACGGAAACAAACGAATCCTCGGTCATCGTCAGCACGCCGCTGTTCATACAAAATACAGCGACAGGAAGCTCATCCTTTTGCTTCAAAATCGTAAAAAATGTTTCAAGGATATTTTCACCAAGTACTTGGTCTCCCCTGCCGAGCTGATTCGAGCTTACTAATATGATTTTATTTTTCATATTGGTTCACTGCCCCTTAACGAATTCCTAAGGCTATTTTCGCATAACGCGACATCATCTCTTTGTTCCATGGCGGATTCCAAACGATATTTACTTCTGTGTCTTTGACCTCAGGGATATCTGCCAAGGCTCTCTTTACTTGATCGACAATCGTTCCAGCAAGCGGACAGCCCATTGAGGTTAATGTCATCGTAACTGTTACTTGCCCTTCATCATCCATTTCAACATCGTAGACCAAACCTAAATTAACAATATCTACGCCAAGCTCAGGGTCGATAACTAACTCCATTGCGCCCATAATATTTTCTTTTAATTCTTCATTCATTTCCATTCACTCCTATATATTGATATTATCAAGTATAAATAAAATTAGTATATCTGTTTTCTAAAGCTTTTGATGTGAATTTTTTTACAGGTTAGCTATAAAATTGTTAACATGGTAAGTATAGAGAAAATAATTCCCCATAATGTTAGTGTATCATGGAGACAAACATTTTCCTAAAGCGACGCATTGATTGATAAAAATTAATAGTAAGAAGGGGACCCCTTATGACAGAGAGACATTTAATTGCATTAGACCTTGATGGGACATTATTAAAAGATGATAAAACAATTTCCGCCAAAACAAAGGAAATCTTAAAAAAAGCAAGAGAAGATGGACACATCGTTATGATTGCCACGGGAAGGCCTTATCGTTCCAGTGAAATGTATTATCACGAGCTCGATTTGGACACGCCCATTGTCAATTTTAACGGGGCCTTTATGCACCATCCGCGAAATCCTAATTGGGGCTATTATCACGAGCCTCTTGATGTAAAGGTAGCGAAAGATATCGTCGAAGCTTGCAGAAGCTTTCAGTTCCATAATATTATTGCCGAAGTGATTGATGATGTTTATTTCCACTATCACGATGAAAAACTTTTAGATATTTTTAGCTATGGCAACCCCAAAATTACTACAGGGGATTTAGCTGATTTTCTACAGGATGCTCCAACGAGTATGCTAATCCATACCGAGGAGGATCAGTTAAAAACGATTCGTGACCATTTATCCGCAGTGCATGCCGAAGTAATTGACCAGCGCAGCTGGGCAGCTCCATGGCATGTAATTGAAATTATTAAGGTTGGTTTAAACAAGGCAGTGGGTCTGAAAAAGGCTTCTGAATATTTTGGTATTCCAGCCGAAAGAATTGTCGCGTTTGGTGATGAAGATAATGACCTAGAAATGCTTGAATATGCCGGTCATGGGATTGCCATGGGAAATGCGATCGATCAGGTGAAAAATATTGCCAATGATGTCACATTAACGAATGAAGAAGATGGTGTTGGTCAATATTTGACGGACTTGTTAAATATTAAATTATAGTTCTTACAAGGCATTGTTTACCTAAATGAAGACAGACATTTTGGAGCATACTATTTTGTGAGGCAGCGCTGCTGTTTCAATACGAGCTTCTTAGCATATTGGAGGGATTCGAATGGGTAAATCAAACAAATCAAAACGCTTTGTCCAGCAAGGAAAGGATACCGTTAACAAGCATGCCGAACGTATTCCTTATCACATGACCTACGCTGAAGCGGAAGCTCAGAAAATGGCCAATGTGCACGAATCCTCGCTTGGAGGAATTTAACATGGGAAACCAATTGTTCCAGGAAGCACGGAGATTTGTTGAGATGGCGAAATCCGCTAACCCAGCTGACCTTGATTCTGCTGCCTTAAAGGCAAAGAATGCACTTAGTTCTGCTTATGCCAATTCGACTGTAGCAGAGCAAGCCCAGCTCCAACAAATGCAGCAAGAGCTTGATCAGATTACCTAGAAAAAGCGGAGGTGTCCATAGAGGCACTTCCGCTTTTCCTATTTACTTGGAAAGCACTAGTCGATACGCGGCGTAAATGAGGCTTGCGCTTTTGTTAATCTCTACGAAAAAAGCCATAAACCCCCGTTGTCTGGATGATATTTGTAAAAGCATTGGGGTCCACTTCTTGAATAATTCTTTCTAAATCATAGAGCTCGTAGCGGGTAATCACGATCATCAGCATGTCTCTTGTTTCATTTGAGAATGCCCCTTTTGCCGGAATCATCGTGATTCCTCTAACAAGTGAAGCATGAATCGCTTTTTTTAATTCATCCGTCTTTTTCGTAATAATCATCGCCGTAAGTTTGGCATGCCTTGTATGGATGGAATCAATCACCCTTGTTGAGGTGTATAAAGCGACAAGCGTGTAAAGAGCTTTCTCAGGACCATAGAGAAGGCCTGCTGTCATAATAATGATGCCATTTAATACAAACATATACGGTCCAATTGGTTTGTCCTTCATCCTTGATAACACCATGGCAATAATATCAACACCACCTGTAGAAGCCCCCCATTTCAAGGTAATCCCGACTCCTATGGCTAATATAACACCACCAAATACGGCATTTAATAAAATATCATGCGATAATTGTTTAATTGGAATCATCGTCAGAAATAAGGAGGAAAGGACGACACTTAAAAAACTATAAACTGTAAAAGATTTTCCTACCTTTATCCAGCCTAAAATGGCGACAGGAATATTTAACAAAAGTAATAAAAAACCCATCGAAATATGGATTGGTGTATAATCACTTAACACCTTAGAAAGTAATTGGGCGATTCCAGTAAAGCCGCTTGAATAAACATTTGCTGGAATCAGAAATAGATTCATCGCAATTGCGTTTAATAAAGCACCGAATATCACAATGACTGTCTTTTTCGTTTGGAGCCAAAACAATGGTGTGTCCTCCTTTATAATTTATAATCTGCAATTTGATAATTGTATTTTTATGGTGAAACCGATACACTGAAACTATATATGATGTGAAAGCAGGTGAGCTTCATGGAGGTAAAAATCCTCGCTGACAGCGCATGCGATTTACCAAAAAGTTTTTATGAAGAAAATAATGTCACTTTAATCCCCTTGAAGGTCCATATTAATGATGAAGAATTTGAAGATGTAAAAACGATTGATCCCAAAACCGTCTATGATGCAATCCGAAATGGAATTGTTCCGAAAACATCTCAAGCTTCTCCGCTTGCCTTTGAGGAAATCTTTACCGAAATGGCGGAAAAAAATGAAGACGGTATATACATAGCATTCTCTTCTGCATTATCCGGTACTTATTCAACCGCTGTTATGATTCTTGACCAAGTGAAGGAAAAATATCCAAACTTTAATTTAACGATTGTTGATACGAAATGTGCATCACTTGGTTCTGGTCTTGTCGTCATGGAAGCAGCAAGGCTAGCCGCAAATAACGTGGCTAAAGAAGAAATTTTAAAAGATGTGCGATTTAGAAGCGGGCATATGGAGCATCTATTTACGGTAGAGGATTTAGATTATTTGGCAAAGGGCGGCCGTGTCTCGAAAGCGTCAGCCTTTTTGGGCGGATTATTGAACATCAAGCCGATATTAAACGTGGAAGACGGCAAACTTGTTCCAATCGAAAAAATCCGCGGGAAGAAGAAGGTGTTTCGCCGGATTATCGAAATCATGTCCGAGCGCGGAAATGGTATGAAGGAACAAGTAATTGGCATTAGCCATGCCGATAATGAAGCAGGGGCATTAGAAATGAAAGCACTGATTGAGGAAGCATTTCATCCGAAAGAAGTCTATATTTCTTCGATTGGTTCGGCTGTTGGATCTCATACAGGTGCGGGAACCATCTCAATTTTCTTTTTAAATAAAATACCTAATCGATAAAAAAATGAGTGAGGTGCGCCCTCACTCATTTTTTATTTATGATCTGTCTGTTTAGAGTATTGATTTTTTCCTGCCTGACGATTTTTCTCGCGCATCATATTCTTTTCGTGTTTTAGGGCATTATTATCTTTTGCTTTTTTGTCATTATCGGAAGTATGCGGCATAACCTTACCCCTTTCAAATTGCTTACGCTTATTAGTGTAATCAATCTAAAAAAGAGTATGTACTTATCTTGTTAATCTTTCTTGACATATGTCCAGCTGCCTTCTTGATACGCTTTGCCTTCTTTCATCAATTTTCCGAGGGCACGCTTAAACGCCCCCTTACTTAAGTTAAAACGTTCTTGTATTTCTTCAGGCATACTCTTATCGCTGAATGGCATAGAACCATCTCTACTCAGTAAATATTCGTAAATGCGTTCTGCATCTTGATCTTGGGATTCCTCTTTCCTTGCGAGTAAAGAAATGTTTACCGTTCCGTCTTCCTTTATATCAATAATCCGTCCCTCTACCATTTCGCCTAAGCGGGGCTCCTGTGGTCTTTGTGACTCATGAATGAATCCTTTAAATCCCTCAATTGTATAAATCCAGCTTCCTACCTTTGCTGTTCGGTAAATATGTCCCTGAACATTTTTGTTGAAATTTTCTCTTGTTGCTTTTACAGAAATGGATTCTATAATTGGGTCGCTGGCGAGCTTCGCATAAAGCAGATAATTGCGGCTCAGCTTTAAAGTTATATAGACTAAATCCCCTGGCTTCGGCCAGACTGACTTATGTGTCGGCAAATCGTCTATTCCTAACAAAATATCCTTTGGTAGCCCAATATTTAAGAAAACACCAATTTTCGGATTTGTATCTGTTACCTTAACCCATCCATAGCGTCCGACGGCAATTTCCGGGATGGTAGTTGAAGCGGAAATTCGTCCTTCCGAATCAACATAAAGAAAAACCTCTACCTGGTCCTCTTCTTGAAATTCTTGATCTGCCTGATTGATATGAAGCAAAACATCTTCATTTCCATCAGTTAAAAAATAGCCGAAAGTTGCTTTACGGGCAACTGTTAAGGTAGTGGATTGACCAATAAGTTCTTGTAATGACATCATTACTCCCCTTTTCTTTTCATGGAGCTTTTCCTGAATCTTGTTATAACTGCTATATTTTACTATAATGTAGCCATAAAGGGAAACTTTTGCAGGTAATGTTTCCATCTATTGTTGATAAAATGGAGGTTTGGTTATGTCTAAAGACAGCTCATTTGATATTGTATCCAAAGTAGACTTTTCTGAGGTCACAAATGCAATTACACAAACAATGAAAGAAATTGGTACGCGTTACGATTTTAAAGGCAGCAAAAGTGAAGTCTCACTTGATAAAGAAGAGCTAGTCCTAATTTCAGATGATGAATATAAAATGGACCAGCTAAAAGATGTATTATTTAGCAAAATGATTAAACGAGGTATCCCAGTTAGAAACCTAGATTACGGAAAAATCGAAAAGGCATCCGGCGGCACCGTTCGCCAAAGAGCCAAACTTGTCCAAGGTATCGATAAAGAAAATGCCAAAAAGATTAATACCATTATCAAAAACAGTGGTGTAAAGGTGAAAAGTCAGGTGCAGGACGATCAAGTACGTGTGACCGGTAAAAACCGCGACGATTTGCAAAAAATCATTTCTTTGGTGCGCGAAGCTGATTTAACGGTGGATGTGCAGTTTATTAATTATCGCTAAACAAACGGCGGAAGGGGTTATTATTCCTTCCGTTTTTTTGTCTTCATATTTTTGCTCATTTATCAAACACTAACAATTGAATAAACATGTGGAGGTTTTCGTAAATGAGCAGTAATCAAAATAATCAAAAGCCGACCTTTCCACCCCAGCATCAGAACACGCAGCCAGGACTAGAAAGTGAAATGGAACCTAGGCCAACCTCTGTTGATGCCAATTATCAAGCTGGCGGAAAATTAGCAGGCAAAACGGCCATCATCACAGGAGCAGACAGTGGTATTGGAAAATCTGTCGCTATTTATTTTGCTAAAGAAGGCGCAGATATCGTAATTGTCTACTTAGAAGAACATCAGGATGCGGAAGAGACAAAGCAGCTCATTGAAGCGGAGGGCCGAAAATGCCTGCTAATTGCTGGCGATATTGGCAATGAAGAATTTTGTAAAGAGATTGTTAATAATACAATTACTGAATTTGGCAAGCTTGACATTCTTGTAAACAATGCCGCTGAACAGCATCCACAGCCAAGCCTGCTGAATATTACATCTGCTCAGCTCGAAAAAACATTCCGGACAAATATTTTTTCCTATTTTTATATGACAAAAATGGCCCTTCCCTATTTAAAGAAAGGTGCATCAATCATAAACACTGCTTCCATCACTGCCTATGAAGGTAATGAACAATTATTGGATTACTCTGCGACTAAAGGAGCAATTGTCTCCTTTACCCGCTCGCTTTCAAAATCATTGGCACCACAAGGAATCAGAGTAAATGGTGTTGCTCCAGGGCCAATTTGGACGCCGCTGATCCCATCGACATTTACCGCTGACCAAGTAGCGACATTTGGTTCAACCACTGCGATGGGAAGAGCCGGACAGCCATCCGAGCTCGCACCAAGCTATGTTTTCCTGGCATCAGATGATTCTTCCTTTGTCAGTGGTCAAATGATCCACGTCAATGGCGGGACAATCGTAAATGGGTAAAAAAACGCACCGGCGGGTTCTCCGCCGATGCGTTTTATTCTATTTTTTTATTTTTTCTCCTTTTGATGATAAAGAACAGGAAGATAAAGACTAATATATAGACAAAAATTAACGACGCAATAAGTGTGATATTAATGCCGCTTTTTTCTGTTTGGACATATATTTCAGAATTATCGCGATCGATTATCAGAATATATTGATTACCATGACTGCGGACAATGTCCCCGTCGAGTAAGCCGCGGAGCTCTTTGCCTTCCGCTAACTGCTCAGCTGTTAAGATGACCTTCTGCGATTTGCTCGTATTGTTTATCGCAATAACCGATGTTTCACCTTGATAGACTCTTTTATAAACCACCATTCCTTGCTTGTCATAAAGGATTTCCATCGTTCCTCTTGTCAAAGATGGCAGCTGATTTCTTAATCCGCCAATCTTGGTAATATAATCAATTAGTTCTTTCTCTGTCCGGAAATTCATTTGCTGGCGGTTATCGGGAATTTCTCCCCCGCTTAAGGCGATTTCAGTCCCATAATAAACAATAGGAATTCCTGGGGTGGTATAAAGATAGGTCAAAGCCGTTTTCCAGCGAGAGCCAGGGAATTGCCTCTTTTCTACAATATCATTTGTAAATCTTACAGAATATTCATCATCCATAAAATTTGGTCTCAAAAAGGAGGGCTGACTGTCAACAACATTTGGATAAAGGTTACTGAAGGATTGATCCGTTGTTGCCAGCGTTTTTCTCAATTGGGCATTGTAATTGTAATCAAATAGGCTGTCTATTCCTGCTGTTTCATATTGTTTCAAGCCAGTGGAAGTATTTTTTGACATTATGCCTAACAGAAAAAAATCCTTCTTCTCTTTCTTCACTTCCTTTGAAAAATCATTCCAAAAGCTTAGTGGAACATTGTTTACCTCTGGTAGACTATACCCATCGACGTCTGTTTTCTTAATCCACCATTTTGCCGCATCAATTAAGTATTTTTTCACCTCAGGATTATCCTGATTAAGGTCAGGCAAACCATCGACCCAGCCATTTTCCAGCTCCTGTTGATTATTCCAATCATTGATTTCCTGTTTTTCATGAAACCAGCCCTGCTTGCTGGCATCACTTACCCACGGATGACTGGCTGCTACGTTGTTTGTGACAAAATCGATTATAACCTTCATTTTCCGTTTATGTGCTTCTTTTACAAGCTCTTGGAAGGTCTTAATCGTACCAAAATGCTCGTCCGTTTTGTAAAAGTCCTCCACCCAATAGCCATGGTAGCCATTCTTGGCATTGTCGAAGATAGGAGTCAGGCGAATCGAAGTGAATCCCATATCATGTATGTAATCTAATCTTTCAATAATTCCTCGAAAATCACCCCCGTTAAAGCTTAGCAGATCCTGTGCATTAACATCGGTGTCATTTTTTATATCGCCATTGTTGAAACGATCAATCATAATAGAATAAACAGATTCATCCTGCCATAGGCTGCCTTCTTTTTTTACTGCAGCATGTGCAGGAGTGGATGAGAATAGTAATAATGCGAACAAAAAGAGTGTCATTTTTTTCATTTAATTTCCTCCTCTAAAAAAGGAAGAAGGCGGCCCCTCTTCCCTACACTCATTTTAAGCTAATAAAGATTTTATTCCAAATTTAATCCACCATTTCAGGCGTTTTTTGTAGAATAATGACCAATTAATTCACTATGTTAATATTGTAATCTTTGAACCATGTGTGTAACTGCACAAGGTAGGCCAATAATTGCGGCCCAGTCATCAGCTGTCCAAACCAAGGCTCTTGAAAGGAACTCCCTCCGGACTCGACAATCCTTTCTAGCTGCTGCCTATCGAAGAATTCATGTAAGGCTGAAGTCTTATCTTGCAAAATCTCCACCATCCATTTTTGGATTGTCATAACATACTCCGGGTTATGTGTTTTGGGATAAGGACTCTTCTTCCGGTAAAGAACTTCCTCCGGGAGGATCCCCTCAAAGGCTTTACGAAGGATTCCTTTTTCCCTCCCTTGATACATTTTCAGCTCCCAGGGGATATTCCAAACATACTCGACAAGACGGTGATCCGCAAAAGGTACTCTGACCTCCAGGCTAGCCCCCATACTCATTCGATCTTTTCGATCAAGCAGAGTCGTCATAAACCAAATCATATTAATGTAGAATAATTCTCTGCGTTTTGATTCTTCTGCACTTTCCCCTTCTAATCTAGGAGTTTCAGCCACTGCCTGGCGATACTGTTCCAGGCAATATTCATTCAACATCAATCTTTCCTGCCAATGCAGCTTCAACAAATTATGCCGTTCTGTAACAGAGCGCATCCAGGGAAATCCCGGCCGCTCCAAGTCGGTCTTGCGATGGAACCATGGGTAGCCTCCGAAAATTTCATCGGCACATTCTCCTGACAGGCTGACAACAAAATCCTTTTTTATCTCCCGGCAAAACCAGAGCAGCGAGGAATCCACGTCCGCCATACCCGGAAGATCCCTAACATGTGTGGCTTCTAACAAATCGTTTACTAATTGTTGCTGTGAAATAGTTTTGTTAAAGTGCTTAGTACCAAATTTATCCCTTACCATTTGAATGAATTTCCCGTCTGCATCCGGCTGGAATTCATTCGCAGTAAAATAGTGGTCATTTCCTTCATAATCAATCGAATACGTATGGAGCTGCCCTTTATTTTCTTTAGAGAAGCCTTTAGCAGCAATGGCTGTGATGATACTTGAATCAAGTCCGCCTGATAAGAAGGTGCATAACGGTACATCAGAAACGAGCTGCCTTGTAATCGCATCGCTTACTAAAAAACGGACCTTTTCTGCGGTTTCCTCAACATTGTCCTTGTGTTGCTCACTTTTTACATTCCAATAGCGCCAAATCTTCAGACCATTTCTTGAAAATGTTAGCGCATGGGCAGGTCTAAGTTCTTTTATTCCTTTAAAGACCCCTGAACCAGGCGGGCGGGATGGTCCTGCTCCAAAAATTTCGGCTAGCCCCTCATGATTGATCTCGGTTTTTATTTCAGGATGGGCAAGGATTGCCTTGAGTTCCGATGCAAAGATAAGTCCTTGTTTGTGTTCTTTGAAAAATAACGGTTTTACCCCGAGACGGTCTCGTCCAATAAAGAGTTGTTCTCTCTTACTATCCCAAATTGCAAAGGCATAGATGCCATTTAAATAATTTACACATTCTTCCGCCCATTCTATATAGGCGGATAACAATACTTCAGTATCAGAATGACCTTTAAAAGAATATCCTTTAGTAAGGAGAATTTTGCGGATATCTTCCGTGTTATATAATTCCCCGTTGTAGCAAATTGTGTAATGATAACCCATTTTTTGCTTGGACATTGGCTGCCTTCCCCCTGCTGGGTCGACAACAATTAATCTTTTATGCCCAAAACCTACATGTGTATCTGTCCAGATGTTCGTTTCATCGGGGCCTCTCTTTGCCAGCGTTTCGGCCATTTTCGTAAGGGGTTCAGTTTCTTTGCTAATTATTTTCTTAAAATCAATCCATCCAGATATTCCACACATGTACTAGTCTCCTTCCTTAACCACTACTAGACATTTAATACATGGTCTATTGTATTCAGCCCATGATATTTGGTTAATTGTCCAGAAATAGGAAATTCGGATTTGCGTTAAGCAAATTTTTTCACTATCGGGAGTATTATCCATACTCTTTTAAAATAATCAGGTTATAAAATTTCAGGAAGATGTCTAAAAAGGAATATGTAAGCATCTGGCACGGAGGTTAACAATGAATCGACAACAACGAATCCATCTATTCGATATTCAAAAGCGAGCCTATACCGAAGGAACTGTTGAACAAATTAACGATCAATGGATATTTTTTGATGAGGAGTCTGAAGAAGCTGCCATGTTAGAAGATTATCTGCAGCAGGAGATTGAAATCTTTCGGATGAATCGCTGGAAAAAGGGGATATTGTTTGAATCAGGTAAAGTCCGCATCGGGAATGAAGTAATCATGCTCCGTGACCATGATTTAGTGCGGATTAAGAAACATTTAATCTACTCGCTCGAAAGATTGTTAGACGGGATAAATGATGATGCGTTTTTCCAGTTCATAACCACATTAAACTCATTAAACTTCTCCATTTTCGATTGCATTTATTGTTACAACCATTTATCGTTTTTAGCAGATGAACAGCGAAAAGATGGTGTGAACTTTATGGTGTTCGATAACCAGGAGCAAATTTGTAACGTTCAGCATCATTTTTGCTACTTTGAAAAGATTAATGACCGGTTCGAATTCACCTTAAACACTGGAAAGAGATTAATAATCGAAAAAATGATTTCATAAAGAAAACTCGCCGACTGGCGAGCCCGTTAGGGCGAAGACAGAGGCGTAGTTGCACTTATGCCTGATTGGAAAGTTATACTTTCCAATCGGCTAAAGAAAAGGCGTGGAAAATCCATGCCTTTTCTTCATTTACAGGATTAGTTTAATTCCCTATATATTTCGCATAGAGCATTTTTGCTTTAACGATATCATTTGTTCCATGGATGAGGACGCGGGCATCCTTAAATACGACAATTGAAATATCTGCTTCAGGGTAAAAACGCAATAGAAATTCATTCCCTGATACTTTTCCACTCACCTTTAGATACTCAGCCAATTTTTTTAAATCAAGCTCGCGTTTATTCCTTGGATTGATTTGAACGGTATTGCGGCCACATAGCGTTGTATAGGCCACCTGAAGATTAGAAGACCGGTCTAGAAAATCAAATTGGCCTTGAGCACATGCTGGACAATTCGGATTCCTCCCCTTAGAAATATCCATTTGCATCGTGGTAACATCCCAAATATCAATTTGTTCTAGGTTAGGAGTGGTATCTGTAGCGACCAATAATTTAATCGTTTCCATTGCTTGATAGGAGCCGATAATATCCGTTAACGGTGATAGGACACCAACCGTATCACATGTTTCACCCGTTCCGGACGGCACATGTGGAAACAGACAGCGATAGCATGGAGTAATCCCTGGTTTTATTACGGCAAACATTCCTCTGGAACTTACCGCAGCACCATGTACCCACGGGGTTCCGGTTTTAATAGCGACATCATTAATTAAGAACCGGGTCATGAAATTATCCGTGCCATCGACAATGACTTCAAATCCGCTTAATAATTCTTCAGCATTATCGAGGTTTAAGTCTGCAATCACTGCCTCTACAGTTATGGTGGAATTAATTTTATTTAGTCTTTTTTGGGCGGCAATTGCCTTAGGAAGATTTAATCTGGCATCTTCTTCATCAAAAAGCGTTTGCCGCTGCAGATTGGATAACTCCACTAAATCGCGATCAATCAACCTTATATGCCCAACACCGGAACGAACAAGATGGTTAGCAATCACGGTGCCAAGTGCTCCTGCTCCAACAATAGCAACTCTGCTTGTCAGCAATTTACGCTGTCCCTCTTCCCCAATCGCCCGAAAAAGGATTTGTCTTGAATAACGTTCTAAATCATCCATCAATTATTCCTCTTTTCCAAAAGACTTTAAATAACTCCTACATCCAAACATGCTTAATACTATAATCATATCAAATTATCTTTCTTTACATAATTTTTAATTTTAATAATATTCTAAAAAGTGTATAATAAATATTGGGTTTATAGATAATTTTTGGCGAAATCTCTTAGCTATTTGATAAGAGATTAATATAATTTGAAAGTGAGGGAAAAACTTTGAATCTAGGCGGGTTTAAAAACAAAGAAGTGCTAGTTGATTTAACGGAAGGGACCGTTGGATACAGGTCCATCAACGAAGAGGATGCAATAAAGTATATTGGCGGCCGGGGACTTGGGGTCAAATATGTATTAGATAACGGTCCTGAAGTCGAGCCATTGTCGGCAGAGAACGCTCTATGTATCATGACAGGCCCTGTAACCGGTTCACGTTCATCGATGAGCGGACGCCTTTGTGTGGTTACAAAATCGCCGCTAACGGGTACTGTTACTGATTCCCATATCGGCGGCTGGACAGCTGCACGTTTGAAATGGGCTGGTATCGATAATATTATTTTCACCGGAAAAAGCGACAAGCCAGTTTACCTTTATATTGAAGATGGGAAAGCAGAAATCCGTGATGCCTCGGACTATTGGGGAACTAGTACCAGAGCATTTATTAAGGCAATGAAAGACCAATATGGTGAGTCAGACCTTAGTGTCATGACCATTGGTCAAGCAGGTGAAAATACCGTTCGCTTTGCCTCCTTTATTAATGAACATGACCGGGCAGCAGGCCGCGGCGGTACAGCTGCTGTTGCCGGCTATAAAAAATTGAAGGCCATTGTGATCAAGGCGGCCCAAAAAGGCAATATGCCGGTGCCTAAGTTAGATGGTGAATATAAGGAAGCCAACAAAAAAGCGGTTAAAGCGATTCTTGACGGCGGCTTAACGGCGCCGAATAAAGGTGGACTATCTGTTTATGGTACAAACGTGTTAACCAACCTAATTAATGAAGTCGGAGCACTGCCAACGAAAAACTCACAGCTTACTCACTGGGATGAGGCAGAAAAGCACAGCGGTGAATATGTTAACACCCATTTACGAGTAGCTAACAACACCTGCCATGCCTGCCCGGTTGGCTGTAAAATTGAGGTTGAAGTAAAAGATGGTAAATATAAGACACGTGTCGAAAGTATTGAGTTTGAGTCTGCCTGGTCGCTCGGTTCCAACTGTCTATTAAGTGATGCGGAAGCAATTTCTTATATGATTGACCGCTGCAATGAATATGGTCTTGATACGATTGAGCTGGGGCACGCCTTCTCTGTAACGATGGAGGCTTTTGAAAAAGGGATCATTTCAGAAGAGCTAGTCTGGGGTGACGCCGACTCCATGATTGAATTAACTAGAAAGATTGCTTTCCGCGAAGGCTTTGGCGGCGTTCTTGCTGAAGGTCCTGCCAGAGCAACTGCACTATGGGGGGCTCCTGAATTATCGATGTCCGTTAAAGGTCAATCTATTCCAGCTTACGACCCACGCGGAATCCAAGGTATTGGCCTTGGTTATGCAACAAGTAATCGCGGCGCCTGCCACCTGCGCGGCTATACCGTAGCCAGTGAAATTGCTGGTATTCCGGAACCAACTGACCGCCTGCAGCCAGAGGGTAAGGGCGAATTATTAAAAGTATTCCAAGATATGTTAGCATTCTCAGATTCTATGAATATTTGTAAGTTCTCTTCTTTCTCTGAAAACGCTGAGCATTATGCCGAGCAATATAGTGCGATGACTGGCGTCCAATTGACAGCGGATGACGTGATGAAAGCTGGGGAAAGAATTTATAATCTTGAGCGATACTATAATAACCTTGCAGGCTTTAATCAGCGTGATGATGACTTCCTCCCCAAACGTTTCACTGAAGAACCTGCTTCTGGAAACAGTGCCGGGGCTGTCAGCCGAATGGATATCATGCTTGAAGAATACTATCAAGTCCGCGGCTGGAAAGACGGACTGGTTCCTGAAGAAAAGCTTCGTGAACTAGGTATAATTGACCCTGAAAATCAATTAGCATAAAAAAGGCTCCTGCGTTATTTATTTCGCAGGAGCCTTTTAACCGCCTATTCTGGTTGTTTTGTACCGATATTGTTTGATGAGTTCTAACATTGCAGCTTCATTCTCCGCTTCAAAACGGACTTGTACTGCATTAACTTTAAAACTTGTAGTAAATGCTATTTCCTTTTCGGATAAGATCTTTCCGCTCCAGCCATCCCCTGCAAAGACGTACGGGTAGCTGTCCGATATCGGTACAGCTCCGAGTTCTTCAAAATACATACCGAGGTGTTCCCGGTTAATGCCGCGAAACTCTAAATCTCTTATTATCACATCAGCCGCCTGCAACCGGAGGGAAAAGCGCAAACTGATCCGTTTCCTCGACCTTAGTCTGAAGGTTGTCAAGATGGATAATATTCCTCCCATTAACGTACACATGGACAAATGGAAGCAGCTCTTTTTCTGCTGTAAAAATTTCATCCTTTAAATCAGGGAACATAACAACCATTTTATCAAGCACATCGATAACCCGGTCCCCATCTGGCTGCACCTCTACTGTTACCCCGCCGCAAATTTGCCGAAGATTTGCAAACACCTTTACGAGCATATGGATCCTCTCCTTTCTACTACTACCAATTTTAAAACCAAAGACCAATGTTGTCACCCTTGATTATCGTCTTCCGCAAAATAAAAAGGCTGACGAGGATTAAATTCTCAGCAGCCTTGGTTTAATATCATTATAGGTATTAAATATCATAAATATGTAAAACATGAAAACCTAAATAAAGAACAATTACCCATGCAACTACAAACTGGATCCAAAAAACAGACGTCCTTCTGTTATTTGCGACTCGACCGAGAATCATTTCAAATAACCCGACTATCCAGAGTCCTGCCGCAGCTTTTAAAATATGTTGAGTGTCCAAACCTGTCTTAATAAGCATCCCAATTCCGGTTCCAATAATTAGCAAATATAGTACTCTTAAAATCATTTGGACAATTTTAAATCCTTTTGCCTTACCACCCTTATTCAAAAAAATCGCTACAAAAAATAATATTAGAGCTAAAGCCCAAGCTGTTACATGACCGTGAATCATTTAAATTGCCTCCTTATGTATTTTTTTCGACTTTATCATACCATAGGCAATTTTAAAATACGAAGAAATGAACCCAGATATAATGATTAACGTAGAATTGTTACTTTATAAGTCGTTAGTAGGCTTCATTATCCCCAACCTTGTTTATTAAAGTACCGATTCCTTCAATTGAAATATCTATTTGGTCGCTAGGCTGCAAAAATTGGGGCGGCTTGAATCCTTTCCCTACACCAGCAGGAGTGCCCGTTGCAATAATATCACCCGGTTCAAGCGTCATGCCTGCAGATAGTACGGCTAGGACCTCTTCAATCGGAAAAATAAAATTCTTGGTATTAGAGCTCTGCCTTACTTCTCCATTTACCTTTGTTTGAATATCCAAATGATTTGGATTGTCTATCATACTTTTATGGACAATCCACGGCCCCATTGGGCATGTCGTATCCAAGCTTTTTCCGATGAAAAATTGGTTGTGCCTCGATTGTAAATCACGCGCTGTTACATCATTAACAATGGTATAACCGAACACATAATCAAGTGCCTCTTCCTTCTTTATCGCCCTGCCCTTTTTTCCAATAATAACGGCTAGTTCTCCTTCATAATCCAGCTGGCTCGTTACAGCATGATGGGGTAAAATCGTTCCATTAGGACCAATAACTGTAGTTGGCGCTTTGGTAAAAACCATAACATGCTTAGGGATACCTTCGGCGCTCCCCATTTCAATCGCATGCTCCGCATAATTTTTCCCCACACAAAAGATATTCTTGCTCGGCCTTGGAATCGGAGCAAGTAAGGTCGCCGCTTCTAGCGGAATGAAAAACGAATCAGACTTTTCCCTACTTTCCACCCACGCTAACAGACCATTGACTTGATTGATAAAACGCTCCTCCATGGCGATACATTCCAGCAAAGAAGCTGGGAAGCTTTTTTGTCCTGTTCTTGCTTCTTCCGCAGGATTAAGTAAAAGTATTTTTGATTCATTCGAATCGACTACACCGACAAACGATTCATTATTATGTTGGACTGTTACAAATCTCATTGTTACTCACCCCTGTTTTTATTGACTACGACTTATTGAGGAAACAAACAGAACAATCAATAAATATAGTAACACGATAAAGCCCTATACACATAGTGCAAAGGGTTTAACCATTTTTAAAAGTCTCAATAAATTGAATCACCGCCGGCCCTAACAAAACAATAAATAAACTTGGGAAGATGAAAAGTACTAACGGAAACAGCATTTTGATGGGTGCTTTCATCGCCGTTTCTTCTGCCCGCTGTTTTCTTTGCTCTCTTACTTCATTAGAAAGGACCCGGAGCACTTGAACCAGGCCAATTCCGAGTTTCTCTGCTTGTAAAACACTGCTAATAAATGCCCTAATTTCATCTACCTCAAGTCTTTCCCTGATTCCCGAAAGTGCCTCCCTGCGCGTTTTTCCAAGCCGGATTTCTTCTAGGCAGCGGTGGAATTCCCTAGAAAGAACTCCATCCTTTTTGGCAACAACTTTCGTTACAGCACCGTCAAATCCTAGCCCTGCTTCAAGACTTACAGTTAACAGATCCAATATATCGGGAAACTCTCTTAATGCAAGACGGCTCCTCGCCTTCGTCTTCTGCTTTAAATAAAAGTGTGGGACAAAAAAACCCATCAGGATGCCAAACAATACAAAGACGACAACCACACCTGAACCTGCATTTAACAGGGCCCCATATCCGAAAAAAATCAGCGGAAGGATAAAAATTGCGACAGTCTGAACTAAACGAAAGTCAACTGCCGTCATCCCAAATGGATTTCCCGCCATTTGGAGCTTCAAATCAATTTTAGCTTCCTTTTCCCCTGGCATCCTTTTTTTAAAGCTTTTTCTAAAATCTACAAACAATGGCTGGATAAATCTATTAAAAAATGATGGCTGTTTTTCCTCAACTATTTCGTCCTTATTACCTTGTTCATTCAATAAGAAGAAATCTAAGCGATCCTGAACTAGATTTTTTTTCTTAGACATCATCGACAAAATCCCATAAATAGCTAAGGTGACAGTCAAAAATAATGATAGATATACCACGGGCTACACCTCGATATTGGTAATTTTTTTGATTAGGATAAAGCCAATTATTCCTGAAATGAGTCCAGCAGCAAGCATTGCTAAACCAATTGGATTATGAAAAAGAGTACCAATATAATCTGGCTGGATAAGATAAAGGAATAATCCAAGAAATACTGGCAGCAGTGCAATAACATAGCCGGATAAACGTCCCTGCGCAGTCAGCGTAGAAATTTGCCGATGGATTTTTGTTCGATCACGGATAGTTTCAACGATTTTATCAAGAACTGTAGCAAGATTTCCGCCTACCTGCCGTTGAATCAAAATGGCTTGGATCATTAAATCTAAATCCTCGCTTGGCATTCGTTCTGATAAATCATGAAGCGCCTCTTCAATACTTTTCCCGTATTGCATTTCTTTCAATACAGATTCCATTTCATCCTTTATGGGTGACGTCGCTTCTTCAGCAACTGATTTTAATGCTTGTGGAAAGCTAAAGCCTGCCCTTAAGCTTCCAACAATAGTGGTAATCATGTCAGCAAGCCCTTCATTAAACTTGGTAACCCTTTCCCGTTGTTTCTTACGGAGATACCACTTTGGCAGGATAAATCCGAAAATGGCGCCAACAAGAATAAAGAACCATTTTCCCGTTAATAAAAAGCTCAGCCCGCCTGACAATGCTGTCGCTATCCACTGAAAGAGGATGTATTCTTCCGGCATTAATGGCAGTCCCGCTTGTGCCAGCTTTATCTCAAGTCTGGTGTTCTTTTCTTTCGTTAATACTTTTTTCTGGATTCTTTGTTTCATCTTTTGAATAAAAGAAAACCGCGGTCCTGCCAGTTTGTTTCCTTCCGCCTGCTCCTCTGACATCGATAAATAATGCTCCATCCGATTTTGCAGTTTATTTTCTGTCCGAAATATCAATTTAAATAGAGATAGGAACAAAAAAAGAACTGTTAAGAAAAAGGAGAATAATAGTAGGAACTTCATTGGATCCACTCCTAATTTTCAATAAACACCGATGCCGGAATATGAATTCCTGAGGCTTCGAGGCGCTCATAAAACTTCGGCCTTACACCGGTTGGAACCAGACGGCCAATTATTTTTCCTTCTGAATTAAGCCCTTCTTGTTTAAAAGTAAAGATATCTTGTAACACGATTATTTCCCCTTCCATGCCCTGTACCTCGGTAATGCTGACAATTTTTCTTGTCCCGTCCTTTAGGCGTGACTGCTGAATAATCACATCAATAGCACCGGCAATTTGTTCCCGGATTGCTTTTACCGGTAAATCGACACCGGCTAACAGAACCATTGTTTCAAGCCGGGAAATCATATCCCTTGGACTGTTTGAATGCCCTGTCGCTAAGGATCCATCATGTCCCGTGTTCATTGCCTGAAGCATATCGAGGGCTTCTCCGCCGCGGACTTCCCCAATGATCACCCGGTCAGGTCTCATCCTTAGAGAATTTCTAACAAGGTCGCGTATTGAAATTGCCCCTTTTCCTTCAATATTTGGCGGGCGTGATTCTAATGAAACAACATGCTCCTGCCCCAGTTGGATTTCTGCCGCATCCTCAATGGTCACAATTCTTTCATCATCTGGGATAAAATTGGACAAGACATTGAGTGTGGTTGTTTTCCCGGAACCTGTACCGCCACTTACAAACATATTTAACCTTGCCTTGACACAGGCATCAAGGAAAATCGCCATTTCCTCTGTGACCGTTCCAAAATTGATTAAATCGTTAATCTGAAAAGGGTCCTTAGCAAATTTCCTGATTGTAATCGTCGGACCATTTAGGGCAAGCGGTGGAATAATTGCATTTACACGTGAGCCATCCGGGAGCCTGGCATCAACCATTGGTGAACTTTCATCAATTCTTCGGCCAAGCGGTGAGACGATTTTTTCGATGACACTCATAACATGCTCATTATCACGAAATTGGATGGGCGTTAACAATAATTTCCCTTTCCGCTCACAATAAACTTGGTCTGGACCATTAACCATGACCTCGGAAACATCCTCATCTAACAGAAGTGGATTAATTGGTCCAAAGCCCGTTAAATCATTAATGAGTTCATCGACCACTTTTTTTCGATCAATTTGCCCGCGGAACTCTTCTTCCTCTTTAATGATTTCAATGGCCATACCATCGAGTTTAGGAATAATCTGATCAATCTCTTGTTCTTTAAGCTCGAATAGAATTTTTTTATGAAGAACATTCTTTAGTTCCTGGTTTTTGTCAACTTTGCGTTCCTTGACCTGTTCTTTCTTTTTTTCTTTTGGCCGCTGTTCTCGAAACGGCGTCACAATGTCGAGCATGGGTGAGGGAGTTGGATTTTCAAGAGAAGAATTATGTTTTTGCGGTTCGCCAACGATTTGATTGTTTTTTTCTTGAATTCGCGCGAGTAAACTCATTCATTCAACCCACCTTATCATTATTTCTTTGAAAACCATTTTCCAAAAGGGGAATGACTTTTCTTTGTTTTCTTCGCAGTAATTGCCCCAGATTCACTGGAAATTAATTCGGCCATTTTAAAAACACTTTTAGCCGCCTCGGATTTTCCATGTTTTATCACGAATGGAACTCCAAGGTTAATTGATTGCGAACAAATCTGAAAATCATTTGCGATATAGATTGGATTTTCCACCGCTAAAATTTTTGCTGCATCTGTGGCTTTTATTACGCTTTCCATATTCGCCCTGTTGATGATAGTTCTGGCTCTTGACCGCAGCCCCAGAATGTCCAACGTTTCAAGCAAGAGCTTTGTATTTTTTAGGGAAGCCATTTCTAAATTCGTCACAACTAAAATCTGGTCGGCCCGTTCGATGAACTGAATCGCTTGCTCGTTCAAGCCAACCGGAGTGTCAACGACTACATAATCATGGCCTGCGACCATGACATCTACTATTTTGGTCACTGCCTCATTCGTTACTAAGTCAGCAAATTCCGGCCTCTCCGGTGCTGACAAGACTCTGACTCCACTTTCATGGACAGCTAAATAATTGGCAAGGCTGTGTTCATCAATTGATCCCATCCCCTCTACAACTTCCTTAATTGTCAGCGAGGTTTTAAGATCCATTGCAAGATTTACGTCACCAAACTGAAAATCTCCGTCCAAAATCGCTACTGAGAAATTTTTCTTTATTAATGCCACCGCTAAATTAACCGTTAGTGTGGTACGACCAATCCCGCCCTTTGCACTGCAAACAGCTATTAATTTCCCGCGCTTCTGATGAAGATTAACCTCTGCAGTTTGCATATTTTCATGGCTTGTCATGAATCGTCACCTTCCATTACTTAATCGTTTTGCTTTGATTTATTTTCCTCGTTCATTACGGGCCGTTTATTAAGGATAAAGTGAATCTTGCCTTCTTCAGAAGCATTCACAAGCTTTACGGCCTCATCGGGTTTAATTTCTATCGTCACTGAGCTGTATTCTGTATAGGGCTCCTTTGTGTTTTCAGGCGTTTGCATTTTTCTGCCAACAGCCAGTACCCTAGCTTTTTTCAATAACATCACCGATTGGGCCACGTCCTGATTTGCCGCGTCCTTAATTATTTTCGTAAAAATGACGTCCACTTCGTCTTCTGGTTCTATCAGATTTGAAACGGATTGGTTTATATTTACACCGATTGATACGGCACTATATCCTTCGCGTACCTTCCTTGAGACGTAAACTCCTTCTTCCTTCTCAGAGCCAAGCCGGTGGCTGAGAATCGGTTCATCCTTTTCAATCATTGCTGTCGCCAATTTACCTTCCGCTTCTGCCTGCACCGTTACCATATTCTGCAAGACATTTTCTTTCGGCATTTGCACAATTCCCAGTTTTTCCGAACTTATCTTTTCATTCTTTTCAATCTTTTCTTTTGCGACGACAACGCTGACCGTTTCAACAGTAGCAGCCTTCTCGGTATTCGTTTGCTTCATATATTGAAAAAACAAAATGGTGGTAACCATCCCCATAACCAGTGATAGCATTAATACCATTTTCGACTTCATTTCCTCCACCTACTTCGTTAAACGTATGCTGTAAGCGCCTCTATCCTTACTTCCCTCAACATATGAACCCGTTCCTGTTCTCTTTATAAAAACTCCATTAATCGAAGTATCTTTCGAACTCATCGGGTCGGTAATATAAAAATAGGCAAAACCCGTCACCTGTACTTGTTTCATTTTACCGCCGCTGTAGTCATATGGCTTATAGACTAGCACGAGGATAATTCTTGAACATTCCCGCATGCTGTAGTCTCCAGGCGGCTGAGAACAGCCATTCACTCGGTCTTGAATCGCATCTCTTGTTTTCCCTGCGATATTTCCTGATTCAGTATTGATTACATCGCCGACTTTTATCTCTGCTTGATAGCCGTTACGCAAATTTTCTTCATATGTTTTTGCTCCCGGGCCCCCAAGCGCTAAGATTCCAAAATTACCAGTTTGTGAGTCTGAAGAATCCACCTTCAATTGGTAAGTTCTTAAGTATTCAAGTGGAACACTTTCATCAATTCCTAATGGTGCTGCACCAACTGCCCTTCCAATCGCGGCCAAACCTGCTGCCGCACGGGCCTTCACATCCACTTTCTCATAGCCAAATATTTTTGCGAACGTAAGGTTGACCGATTTTGTTAATGTAACTGCCACTTTATTCCCCATATTAATATCGATATTTGCGTTTGATGTAGTATCTTTATGGGCGGTTAAGATGTATTGAACTGTGTCTTTAACCTTTTGCTCCGTAGTTGTAAGCTCCTGTGCCCCGGAAAGAACTGCGGCATTTGCTTCCTTTTGCAGCTGGCTTTTTTTCATATAAAGCAGACTTCCATCTATCGCGAGACCAGCCATGACTAGGATGACCATCAGCGAGATAGCTCCTAGAATAAGCGTATTTCCCCGCTCTTCATTGAATAATTTTTTGAAAAAATAAAGCATGTTCCTTCACCCCTTATTCGACGCGAATCGTGGAATCGGAAGCAATTGCAAACTTGGAGGGAAATAACTTAGAAATAAAAGGTGTATAAAATTGAAATGGATAGCTTAGTTTCACGGTGACATAGTCGCCCGAGTGCCGTAATGTATCCTTTGGCGTGATTTCCACCTGCAATTTTGCCGGGTCGCCAAGGTGAACATATTTGCGTGCAAAGGTTGAAATCGCTGGATCCTTTTCACCCAGCCCGCCAAGCCGGACTGATTCCTCTGCAGCCATATGAAGATGTGCATAGGAGTAAGTCACCCTGCCAAAATCAAGAATACCAATCAAAATCAATAAAAAAATTGGCAGTAACAGAGCTGTTTCTACCATCGATTGGCCGCGCTCATCCCGTCTCATACTGAAAGCACCCCAGGAAAAAAGATTTGTAATACTGCACCTGCTGCAATCGCCACACCGTATGGAAAGGTTGTTTTATCTTCAAAAAGAGAAAGCCGAACTCCATGTCTGAGACCTTGAAAAAAGTACAGGATTCGTGTCATGAAGCCTTTTCGAAATAGGAGGACAAAAATAGCGATAATCCCACCTGCTAACGCCATATAAATGGAGGCCATTAATACAAAGCCAATCCCTTTTATGCCGCCAATAACCGCAAGAAGCTTTACATCACCAGCACCCATGCCACCAAGAAGATAGGGGATTAATAGAACGCCTAAACCAACCGCTGTACCAAGCAATGCCCCTGTCATTCCGTGCAGCCCCCCGGTAACAGCGTGAAGAATCCATGCCGCTAATAAAAAGGGAAATAATACTGCATTATAGATTTTCCGTTCTTTAAGATCCGTAATAACGCAGATAATTAAAAGCAGGATTAATAAGTAATTACTCCACAAACTATTTCTCTCCTTTCCAGAAAAGCTCTCATGGCTTAATCGGCACTATTTGCAAGAAAAAAGCCTCACGTTTGCACTAAAACGCAAGGCTATGAAGCATGAATAGATAATAAATATCCTCTATTTTGTTGCTTCAGTTAATGCTTCCTGAGCTTTAGTGAACAATCCTGTGATTTGTCCACGCATTGCAATAAGTATTGTTACAACCCCAACGGCAATAACACCTAACACTAACCCATACTCAGTCATCCCTTGTCCTTGTTCTTCCGTTAATAAAGCTTTCATTTTTTTCATCATTTGTAAAAACCCCTTTTCATTTAGTAGTTAGATAATTTCCGATTTTCGTTCCTGTTTCGCGTATCGTTCCTGCAGGCAGTTCCAATACGGACTTTGCTTTTCTGTGAAACTTCCCAACTTTTGCAGGCTTTACCGTTTCGTCCAAGCCGACAATTTCAAACTCTTTGCTTAAGTAAATAACATCGATGGAATAGTTCATGAAGTAGGTATGAATGGATTGGCAGGGTTGGATTAACAAGCCGTGTCCTGCTGGTAAGCTTTTCGAAAACATCAGCCCTTTTAATCGTTTAAAATAGGTGTCCGCTGCTGTAACCTGGCTGGCCAGTTCCGCTCCGTTTGACAGATTCACGACTTTCACTGATTTTCACCCCCGGAAAATAGAAATAACCCCGCCTTTACCGAAAGGGGGGTTAATAAACATAGAACATCAATGAACACATAGGCATACACCCATGCAGACAACAGAATATCTAATATGAAACACCCTGATCTTTCGGTAACTGGCTGGCGTAGTGCTTTCGCACCTTAGCCCCTGTAGCTTTGCGTCACTGATTTTCATCAGCTTTGCCTTTATCGAGATTCAGTGTTTATTTTTCCGACTGATCTCTTACTCACATAATAGTACGTTTTAACCGTATCGAATATCCTACTAATTTCTCATTTTACGTCGAAAGTAATAGGTAATTAGGTCTATTTTATATTCATACCCTAACAAATTTCGTGATGGGTGCGAATATAAGTATTTTCCCAGATAGTAATGGTAATTTTTTCTGGGAATTTCCAACTAAATTAGGCTTTCCTATCACATTACAATCGCCCATACATAGAATGTAAAGAGAAATAATCATAAAGGGTGTTGTTCATGCCAGCGATTGTTGGAGTTGCACAGGTCATTACTCTTGGGAATAGTTCTGTTTTTCACATTGGCGATGTCTATAAAATAATGCCATTTGCTACGGCTAAAACATTCTCAGGAGCTGGTTCCTTTAACACAGGTGATCAAGTAGATGTTAACAATAGATTAAGTTCAACGAATACTTCAGATCCGGATGTTATTGATCAAAATAATTTCCTTAATATGTAATGAACGGGTGGTCTTTCATGAATTTTTATATCCAGCAGTCCATTCAGATACATTCCATAAAAATTGGCGGGATTACCAATTCCTCTGTCCTGCAAATCGGGAGTGCTGGAATCATAAAGCCTAGTGCCCATCTATACAATACGGGGGGCTTCACAAAACCGGCGCCAGCAGGAATAAAACCAGGAGGACAAATCGTGGGTGAAATTCAGGAGCAATTATTAGCACCTTCAGTACCATTGCAAGCCCCAGTCAGATAAGAACAAAAAGCGTAAGCGCCTTGGTCAGCCCCTCTCCCAGACAATTAGAAAACCTTGTCCGTCTTATGAACTTGTGGAAAATCAGCAAATCAAAATGGGTTGCTGCATATAGTTAGAACACAAGCAGAAAAGGCGATTCGCAGACGAGGTGATTTACGTGTATCAGGATGTTTACCAATACCTTCAATGGCTGCAGATGTGTATTCAAGCACAAGAAAAGAGGATTGCGGTTTTAGAACAAACTATTCAAAAGTTACAGAGTGAGTTGAAACAAGTAAGGGAAAAGCCAACCATTCATGTAGATACAATTGAATATAAATTTGATCAATTGAAGGTCGAGACCCTTGAAGGTACTCTAAATATTGGCTTAAATCCTAACGACATGTCCGGAATAGAGGACTTTTCCGTCCAAAATCAATCATTAAAAACCCCATTTTCCCCTAAAGATCAAATGCGATTATCAATGGAAATTGAAGAGACCATTCATGAATATTTAGAAACTGACTTACCACTAATCATTGCTGATACGCAAAGGAACTTGGCCATACCGCCAAATGAATCCTATTTATCCTTTATTAAGGAAGATATCATCAAACAACTTCCAAACAGGATTAACTATCATCTAACAGCGAATACAGCCAATGCACATTCCGCTAATCAGACCATACCCATTGAGAAAAGAGTCATTGAAGCAATAAAACAGGAAATTCAAAATGGTGTCCTAGCCTTTTTAAATAATTTACCTGAGAATGTGAAAGGAATGAAGATGGAATGAACTTTGAAGTTTATAACCGCGTTCTCCATGTCGATCATATTAAAATCACAGCTGTGGCGAGCTCCTCAGTATTTATGATTGGAGATACGGAAACCATTCAACTGACATCTGCGTTTGACACACCGCCAGAGTCATTAATAATTGGGCCATTTGTCCCGTTAGAACGGGATGTGACCCCTGGTTATGCTAACCCGAACATCTAGTGTCGACAGCCTGCAAGTAAAGCAGGTAGCATTCTGCTCCGTTATTCAGTTAGGAGATTCATGTATCCTTAATGGATTCTCGAGAGCACTTGCAGTGCAAAGGGAAGCAGAAATATTCTTCGGGGACGAAGGAAACTTTCCTTCCTATCCAGTATTTAAAAAGCCACTGCCATTGCCGCCAATCACTGAAAAAATTTCTATCGTACGACATAATCTAAATCCGATTATAAAAGTTAATAAGATTAATGTCATTGCCGTTTCTTCTTCATCGATTTTACATGTTGGCAACAGTCAAACAGTATCGATGGAGGTAAGAGTAAAGCATATACGCCAGCTTTTGCCAGAAGGTCATGAACAGGACATGAGATAATCTCATATGTTACTGTAAATTAATTTACTAGGTAGTTCAAAATTGTAAAGGATGTTTTTCATGCCAGCGATAATTGGTCCAGTTCAAATTGTTAATGTGGGCGGAGGAATTATTCAATTCGGGGATACCGTTTATATCTCTCCAAAGAGCAGCACAAAAACCTTTGCCGGCTCTGGAGGATTTAATACCGGCGGCTTAATTGTCACGAATAATGGGTTAAGTGGTACAAATACGCTTGATACGAATTTAATTGACCAGCCAATTGCAGGGAACAATTAAAAAATGACATAAACCTAACTGGTCTATGTCATTTTTTTAATTTTTACTCCACTTTTAAAATATGGGCCCCATCAAAGAAAAATAAATATCTTTCCGTAACTTTTCGGTTCCAAATTTGTTGGATGGCCTTTGTATATAAATTAATCTGGAGCCTGTACCTATCTTCAAGGATTGGTTTGGCTTGGTCAACACCGCCTTTGTAACGGCCTGTTATTCCATCTGATTTATAATCAATCAATACTAGACCCTTTTCATCCTCAAGAATGCAGTCAATTATCCCTTGGACAAAAACCGATTCGTCTTCCCCTTTCCAATCTGGGTAAACTTCATGGGCAGGTAACGAAAGGGTAAACGGAATCTCCCGATGGATGGCTTTAGCTTGAAAATATCTTTGCCCTAAATGGGAGTTGAAAAATTGAACAATCAATTTGCTGTCAATGACTTCAGCCTGCTCAGGGGTTAACAATTCATTTTGGACCATCCAAATTACCTGTGCGTTAATCGTTTCTGCACTAACTCTCTTTGTCAAATCAACATGCTGCATCACCATATGCATGGCTGTTCCCCGCTCAGCAGGGCTTAAAGATTTCTCCTGCATAAACTTGGGCCGTTTGCTGATTGACTTTTTAAAGCTGCGAACTAGCTCGGTACCACTTTGCTCGTCAGCCATTTCCCTTTGGCGCTTAATTTCAGAAACCGATTGTTTGGAGCGGTGGACTGCAGCACTTGAAAAGGCATAGTCCCATGTCAGCCGATCCTTTATTTCAGCGGCGAAAACAGATGCCGCTGGGACTGATTGTCCTTTTTCGACCCGCTCCAAGAATTGATCGTCTTCCTCTTTTAACGCCATTTCTTGTTTTTGGATTTCTTCTGCATTCATTAAGGAAATTTTCCAGGAGGATGGATGTCTAGTGATTTCTTCCGGAACAAACATATTGGTCTCTCCTGTCACCCTTAAATCGGCGCAATCGTGATGACGAATAAGCGCTCTTCCAACCCAATCGCTATAACTCATTGCCGACGCTCGCTCATGATCCTTTAACAGCCATTCTGTATTAGATGAAACATCATTCCACTGGTCGATTTTTTTCCCTGCATCCTTTAGTGTTGCTATCATGTAAAGCTTTTCTTTAGCCCTTGTCATGGCCACATATAAAACGCGCATTTCCTCGGCAAGCATTTCCATTTTCTTCTTTCGCTTAAAAGCAAGCTGCGGCAGCGATGGATAGGAAATTCGCTTTTCTGCATTTACATACTTTGCCGCAAATCCGTACTCTTTATCGAGCATATATGGTTTACGAATATCAGCCATATTAAAGTTCCTCGCCATTCCCGCGATAAACACAATCGGAAATTCAAGTCCTTTACTACTATGAATGGTCATAATCCGGACTACATCCTCCTGCTCGCCAAGTGCCCTTGCTGCCCCGAGGTCATCTCCTCTTTCGGTCATCCGCTCAATAAAGCGTAAAAATCGAAACAGTCCGCGGAATGAGGTTTGTTCATATTGCCGCGCCCGGTCATACAAGGCTCTTAAGTTGGCCTGGCGCTGCTTCCCGCCTGGCAGTCCGCCGGCAAAATCATAGAATTGTGTATCCCGGTAAAGCTGCCAAATAAGCTCAGACAGCGCCCCTTGACGTGCAATGCCCCGCCACTCTTTAAGTAAGTCATAAAACTGGCGGACCTTTTCATAAAAAACCTGTGTAGTTTCGGCCTCCTTACTCCTGCAAAAGGCAGAAACCGCCTCCCAAAACGAGCCTCGTTTTTGATGGATGCGAATTTTTGCCAGTTCCTCCTCGTTCAAACCAACGATAGGTGAACGTAGTACAGACGCTAACGGAATGTCCTGGAAGGGATTATCAATAACCCGAAGCAACGCCATCATTACTGCCACTTCCGTAGCTTCAAAATAACCAGTTGATAGGTTCGCATATATCGGAATTCCTTGCTGCTTGAACTCTTCCATGATTTGCGGCGCCCACGTCATCGAACGAAGCAGAATCACCACATCCCGATACATCATCGGCCTGCTGGTCTTCGTTTTCGCATTATAAATTGGTGCTCCCTTTGCAGCCAGTTCTTTAATTTTCGCCGCCATTACTCTTGCTTCTAATTGAGACTGTTCAAGATCAGCTGCATCAAACTCGCCATGCGGCTCCGCTTCCGAATCTGTTTCACTGTCTGATTGTGTCTCCTTTATTTCAGCCTTTTGATCAATCAGGATGAGCTCTACTGGAAACTGCTCATCCTCTGGATATGGTGCACCATTTCGTAATTCGGCCGCCTCATCGTAGTCAATTTCCCCGACCTTGATCCCCATGATTTGTTTGAATAAATAATTTGTGCCATCGAGAACTTCTTTGCGGCTTCTGAAATTACGGGCTAAATCGATTCGGAGTCCCGCTGCCTCGCCATCCACCCTAAAGCGGCCATACTTTCCTAAAAAAAGATTGGGCTCAGCTAAACGGAAACGATAGATAGATTGCTTGACATCTCCAACCATGAACAGGTTTCCATTCTGCTCTTCTTCTTTTGTTACCAACCGTAAAATCGTTTCCTGCACCATATTTACGTCCTGATACTCATCACAATATACCTCGTTAAAGTGCTTTTTATATGCAAGTGCTGCTTCCGATGGCAGAAATTCTCCTTCAGCAGAAATTTCTTCTGCCAATATGTCCAAACAGTAATGCTCTAAATCTGAGTAGTCAACAAGCCCTTTTTCTCTTTTTACCTTTTCAAAACGGACGGAAAATTCTTTGACAAGATGGACAAGTGTTTCGACTAATGGGCGCATCTCTGCCAAATCCCGTAAAAAGCTTTCAGGTTTTCGGGTAAAGAGTTCATCCTTAATGTCTTGGATTTTTTTCTTTGCTTTATCGCGGAGCTTTTGAGCTTTCTCAGATAATTCTTTATCATACTGATCCTTCTTCAGCGGTTTCGCCCTTGAAAAAGACCAGGTTTGCATCGCTTGATAAAGCGTCGCCCAAGAGTCCCGCTGTGCCATTATTAATGTATCAATGACTTCTATGTCATCCAAAAAATTTTCCGCTCTTGGTGCCGGTCCGTTTGGAAGCTTCGTTACCTCTAAACCTCTAGTAATCATTTCCTTAGCGGCTTCAAGCTGTAATTTTACATCAAATAGAAGCGACTGAATAAAGGGAAGTTCCTCTACTTTTGTCATTTCCCCCACATCATACATCGATACAACTTCATGTAAATACTGGTCTGGCAGCGGGCTCGAACGAGCAAAATCGTAGATTGAACGAACGATATCTTGCACGGCAGCATCGCTTCGATCACTGGTAAACGAATCTACTAAGTTGAAAAATGACTCATTATCTTTTTTTCCATATTCCTCTTCAAATAACTCGTCGATTACTTCATCTCTGATTAACTGCGCCTCTGTTTCATCGGCGATGCGGAATCCGGGATCAACGTCGATTAAGTAATAATATTTACGAATGACCTCCATACAAAAGGAGTGAAGCGTTGAAATTGCTGCTTTATTCAATAAGCTAAGCTGTTTTCTTAAATGCCGGGATCCAGGATCTTGATCAATGGCCTTTTCTAATGCTTCACCAATTCGGTGGCGCATTTCTGCTGCTGAAGCGTTCGTAAATGTCACGACTAACAGTTCATCAACATCAATCGGGGCTTCAACTGAAAGAATCTTTTGGATGATCCGCTCTACAAGGACAGCCGTTTTTCCCGAACCTGCAGCCGCAGCGACAAGGATATCTTTATCCCTTGCCATAATCGCTTTCCATTGGTCGTCTGTCCAATTGACACCTTCCGGCATGGGCGGAATGACGAAATTACTCATTTTCGCTTACCTCACTTCTAATTCGCTCCAAAACAACTTCCTTCGATTGCGGAGTGAGAATCCTGAATTGATTATTTTCAAGTGATTCGTCAAATTGACATACTGATTTATAGGCACAAAACTTACATGGTGTTTTGTCCTTCAGCTTATAAGGTGTAATGCCAACTTGACCCTCGATAATCGCATTACCTGTTTTTTGATATAAATTACGGACATAGTGTCTTAGATCAGCAAATTCATCCATACTTGCGACTTTTGACTTCTTCGATAAATTTCCATCTTTCTTTATTCCGGCAGCAATAATGTGCGAATCTCCGGATTCCAGCGATTGATCCATGAGCTGAATGACATTTTGATCGCTTAGTATCAGCCCATTCATTTTAAACTTTTTCATCATTTCGTTTTCAATTTCATCATTTGTCAGCATTTTGGACGCGTTGATAAATGGATTATGGACGTGGAAATAAAGAACTCCTGCCGGGCTTGCTTTCATTTCCACTAATTCGTTGGAATGAGTGACGACAATATCAAGATAGGTTAACATTTGCAATGCAAGCCCATAATACACTTCACTTAAATTGACATCCTTTTCACTTGATTTATAATCGATGACCCGTAAATAAACACTGTCGTCTTCAGCTTTCGCTTGATCGACTCTGTCAATCCTCCCGGCCAATTCCATTCTCTTGCCATTCTTCAATGTGAAGGATAACGGCGGCAGCTTTCCATTAGGTCCAAATCCAAGTTCCAAACCAATTGGCGAGAATCCACTTACCTTTGCATGCTCACTCAAGACGAAGGAGGCACGGGTAATGATTTGCTCTAATTTGCGTTTAATATAATGATGGCGTTCTGAGCTCAGTAATATTTCATGCTGCAGCTTGGGTGCTAATTTCTTTACTGCTTCCTTGGATAGGTCTTCACATTGTTTCCTTGTTAATCCTGCCCAGGACATCTTTTCTTCATTTACAGTATCTGCAATCTGCTTTAAGGCTGCATGAAATAGCTCGCCAATATCAGGTGCCTCTAAGCGGAAAATTTGCCGGTCCCGAAGCTTCAGGCCGTGCTGGGCAAAATGCGAGAAGGCACAGGAGTTATACAATTCCATTCTAGAAACACTTGCTTGGATGGTCTCCCCATATAAGTCATTCGCAATTTCTTCTGAAAGAGGGATGGTCCTGTTGGCATAAAACAGGCTGGAAAATACCTTTTGAGCCTTGTTTTTCCACATACCCTCAAGATAATAGTTATACACATCCCACCACAAATCAGAAATTGGATAGTTTCGCTTTTTCAATTGAAGCTGGGCATTAAGGTAGGACAATGCGGTCGTAAAATTGGATATAAAGCTTAGCTGACCTTTTTCAGGCAGTTCAGCAGGATCTGTCACATAGAAAAGCTCGCTTGCGTCGGGGAACATGTCTTTTAACCGTTTAATATACGAAGAAGGAATTAACGCCTTTCCTTCGTCATTTGCAAGTGGATAACTCACATAAAGTCTATCAGATGGTGCTGTAAAGGCTTTGTAAGCCAGAAAGTTTTCATCAAGCAGGCGGGTGCGGCTGCTTGGTGCGACATGAATCCCGGCAGCTAAAAGCATTTCTCTGTCTTCATCTGCCAATATTCCTTCATCGGAAATCTTTGCAGGCAATATCCCTTCATTGACCCCAGCGACGAAAACAATTTTCATTTCATTTAGCTTTGATTTTTCTAAATCGCCAATCAGAACCTGGTCAAGTGCTGGAGGGATGAGGGAAAAATGTAATGATTCAAATCCTGCCTCTAAGATAGTAGCAAACGATTTTAACGTAATTTGCTCTTCACCAAGTATTTCGACATATTGGTCAAGCAGATCAATGACAGCATTCCAGACCTGTTCGTGCTCACGCATCCGAACAAGATTGCCCTTTTCTTCGGCAGCTGCTTTCCAGTTTTCAAGCTTCTCCGGAATATCTAAGTCTTCTAAATATAAATAAACAGCTTCGCACAGCTTTTGGCCGGAGTCTGCCTTTTTCAAGCGTCTCGACAGCCGCAAAATCGGTGCAGTAATCATTAGCTTTAATTCATTTAATTCTTGTTCAATCGCTTTTTCTGCATCTGTTTGGACATTCGCCCCTAATTCTAGCCCTCGTACGCGCCGATAATTCCAACGATCCTTTTTTGTCCATTTACTCCCGTTGATTCCGTAAGCTAGACAAAAGTTTTCCAGCTTGTCCATCTTCTCACGCATTTTATTAGGATTTTCCTGCAAAGGATATAGCAGGTCTGTTTTGATTGCTCGAAAAACAGGTTCATAGCGCCAGTAAGAATTAATTACTTCAAGACTTGAGCGAATCAATTCGATAAGAGGATGATTCAGCATCGTTCGCTTTTGATCGATAAAATAGGGAATCTGATAATCGGCAAAAACCGGCTCAACGATTTCATGATAATCGCCGCCATTTCTAATTAACAAGGCGATATCTCTGTAGCGGTAACCCTTTGTCCGGACTATTTGACGAATTTCGCGGGCAATCCCTTCAATCTCAGCTCTTCGATTGACAGCTTGAGCAAAATGAATCGCTGTCTCCCCATGAAAGGAAGCTACTGGCCGCGCATCAAATCTTTCCTCTAAATAACGTAAAGAAGGCTGATTCCATTTTTTTTGCTCTTGTAGGATTACCGGTTGATCGATTTCAATGTCCGAGGATTTTGCCAAGTCATAAATGGTGTAACACGTTTCGCTTGCGGCACGGAACAAATCAAGTTCGTCCGGTGCCGACTCGAAGGCCAGACGGTCTGTCGTCATGGCGACGGACACACTTTTACAATGTTTCATTAATTCCACCATCACACGATATTCCTGCGGTGAAAAATGATAAAAACCGTCAATATAGATTTCTGCCTCTTTTAAGGACTCAGAATCTGTAATTTTCTCGGCTAAGAGTCGAAAATAATCTTCTGAATCAATATATTTACCAAAAATCTCATCTTCAAATCGTTGGTAAATAATTTCTAAATCAGTTAATTTATCTTGTAACGCTTTAGAATTTACTGACCCCAATGTCAGCTCTTCGGGTGTGATGCAATACCGTTTAAATTCGGTGATCATTTGTTCTATTTGCTGGACAAAGCCATTTTTATCTGCCGCCCGCTGAAATAGCTTTAACTGTTCTTTCTTTTCGTCAATTATTTTACGTATTAACATACTCATCCCGACACTGCTTAAATGTAAGCGGCTAATCCCGCCTGTTTCCTGCAGAATTCTCCATGCTAACCGGGAAAAACTAAACACCTGCGCTCGAATCATCCCGCCAACGCTTGGGTCTGTTGCTAAGCGATATTCTGATAGAAACGTCATTTGTTCAGGCACGAGATAAATAAGCGGTGTTCCTTCTGGGTTTTCGATTAGCCTTTTTTTTATTTCATCAAGAAACATCGCTGTTTTACCGCTCCCTGACCGCCCAATTACCATTCTTAATGACATCAACTAACCCCGCTTTCCTCTTTCCTGATAAACTATGTATCTCTCATTCTACCATAAAATAAGCACAGATGTTTGGAATGTGGTTTAGAGATTCACTCCAAAATTGGAAAATAACAAGCAAAAAACACGATTTAAATAATCGTGCTTCTTTAGTGAAATGTTAAAAATGAATATTCATTTCATTTAGCGGCCAGTAACGCAAGTCCACTTTTCCAACAACCTGAGCAGTAGCGATGAAGCCGAATTGGCGGCTGTCCCAGCTGCCTAATCGATTATCGCCAAGCACAAATAATTTTCCATCAGGCACCTTATTTTCTCCGGTAAGTTCCTTCAAGCTGAAATCACCCGTTATCTTCATCCCATGTGCCTTTTGTTTATAAACACGTAAGAATGGCTCATCATACTTATGCCCATTAATGTATAACTCATCGTTTCGATATTCAATCTTATCCCCGGGAAGTCCAATAATCCGTTTGACAAAATCTTCTTTCGCATTGGCGTGAAACACAATGACATCAAAGCGATTCAACTCGCCAACTTGGTAACCAAGCTTATTGACAACCAGCTTATTCCCATCCTGCAAGGTCGGCATCATTGATTCGCCTTCTACTACATAGTTGGAAAAGAAAAAGGCCCGAATAAACGCAAAAATAATAATTCCAATTGCGAATGCTTTAACCCATTCCATACCTTCCTTTTTCCATTCAATTTTCATTGAATTTCCTCCGTTTCTCCTTATCTTTGTTTCTATCTATTTCTTCATTATGGTCATTTTCCATAGCCTTATTCATTCTTCCTTCAATTCTTTTGCCAACAAACCAAAGAATGAGAATAATAATGAATACCAAAACGGTTCGGTAGGGCTGAAAAATCAATGAACGAATATCATAACCAATAAAGCTCATCGTAAAAATCATCACCATTTTGCCGATGCACACGGCCAGCATATATTGGGCCGTTCTAATTTTCGAAAGACCAGCCACGATGTTTACGATTGCTGATGGTGTAAATGGAAAACATAGCAGTAAAAAGAGCGGCCCGAATCCATTGCGTTCCACCCAGTCCATCAGCTTTCGGACCTTCGGGTGCTTGGATAAAAAAGTAAATATCCTTTTTTGCCCATATTTCCTAATAAGCATAAAAACCAAAAATGCGCCTAAACACGCTCCTAGCCATGAATATAAAAATCCGAGCCAAAGTCCAAAGGCATTTGCATTGGCCATTACAAATAAAAACAACGGGAGAAACGGTAAAAATGCTTCAATGACGATAAGCACAATACCTGGTATTGGACCTAAGGCTCGATATTCCTGTATGAGACTCATAATATTTTCAAGTGTAAACCAGGCTTTTAATGATTCAATGTACATCCGAATCTCCTTACATTTTTCTTTAGTTTGTTTGAACGATGTTACTGGGTAATAAATTGATGAAGTGCCTCTTTGTTTTTTTCAACATCAATATCCAAAACGGCTCCCTCCCCTTGTATTCGCGGTTCCGTAAAGCTATTTTCGACCGGAATCCTAAGTGTAGCCATGGTGCCTCTATTACTAGAAAGGAAGTCCTTCCCCATAAATAACGCATCCGCAGTATCCATATTTGTATTTACGTATGGGCTGAGGACACCAATTAATTTGGGGAGTTTAGTAATCGTTTGAAATCCGCTCAATTGCTCTCTAATCGCTTTGACAGCCTTTTGCTGACGTTCTACCCTTCCAAAATCACCGATGGCATCATGCCGGAAGCGAACATAGCCAAGCATTTGTGTACCATTCAATCTTTGCAGACCGGGCTCTATCGTCATATAAATATTTTTCTCCATCTTTTTCTCCACATTTATTTCGACGCCATTCGGGAAAGCTTCGTCAATCAACTGGACAAAGCCATCAAAATCGACAATTGCATAATATTGCAGGTCGATATCAAAATTCTGTTTAATCGTCTTCCTCATCAATTCCGGACCACCGCGGGCAAAGGCGGAATTAATTTTATGCTTGCCATGTCCCGGAATTGCCACGTAACTGTCTCTCATAATAGAAGTCAGCTTAAATGTCCCTTTGTCTTCGTTATAATGAGCAATCATAATTGTATCTGCTCTGGCCTTTTCTTTTCCCCGGGCGTCACTGCCAAGCAAGAGGATATTCGTATCCCCATACTGATCTTTCTTCCCTTCAAAAGTGTAGGCCTCATTTGCTTGTTTATTATCATTATTTATTTTTTTTAATGATTGGTTAACCCCTTGTTTAAACTGAAAATAAGCATAGCCAGCAACTGCACCGATTAGTAATAGGCATACAAGCAAAATGGACGTCCATCTTCTCTTTTTCTTAGTATGTTTATGTTTATCTGCCCTCATTATTTACCACCCATTCGCTCTTGATATGAACTCCGCCTATATATGACTGTTTTTTCCTTTTCGTGGATTCTTCATATAATTCATTTTCCCCTATCAAATATCCTTCTATTAATAAAAACTTTCTCATATATTGGTCAAATTTTGCAACAAAGAAAGCTCGTCAATTATCGACGAGCTTCTAGAGGAAAAGTTCTATTGCTTTTAACGATTCTTTTTTGTAAAATTAAATAGGAACATTAGTTCGATACCATAGAAAGGTGCGGGTGGTAAAATGACCAGAATTCCTGAGGATGATCGTGACATTATGGAGAAGGCTATTTATTTACCGATGGTATTAATCGTCTTAAACCGAGATTTATCTGTGGTGGAAAATGCGCCATTTAAATTAAAGAAGCCTTATTTGGATTTAATCGAAGAAGCGATGAAGGATGTGCAGAAGGAACTTTCTGAGGTAAAACAGTATCTTAAAAAGAATAATCTTCAAGTCATTGAAACTAAACGGGACGATGCCTTTACAATGTTCCTGTTTATCTATAAAGGTTATGAAGAAAACCATAATTACTTTAACCCAAGAATTCGCAACAAGGTTCAAGAATTAATGGAGGCGTATTTATTAAAAAAACACCTATCCCGTTAGCGTAAGAAATAAGAGCACTTATTTTGATTTTTTCACATGAAACTCACTATCGTATTGAAGAGTGGTTTCTAATGCCTGCGGCATTTTAGTTCTGCTCGATATATAACTTAGCCTTTTCTCATTATTTTCTATTCTCTGCATAAGTCGTGTTTTTAATAACGAGGTTTTAAACATTTGTGCCTCAATTGTTGAGTACGGAACTGGGAAGCGGTGGGATTGTTTATTATAGAAAATGATTAATGACTCTAGTGGCCCGATACGCTGATAATCCTTCACCTGTTCATAGGCAATCCAAATACACTCCTTGCTACACGGTGATAGTGTAGGGAAAAAGAGGAGATGGTTAAATAATTCAACTACAATCGGAAGCTTTCGTTTATTACCAATTATATTTCGGGAACCCTTTCTCCTGCTTTCATAATCGACTCCAAAATAATTGCAGCTCCTTTTGATAATCTCCAATGGGCTTAACGGAGACAAAAACACATCATCTACTTCGTAAATTTTGGAATAAGTTTTACTTCCGTATTTCACCGGAATAATAAACATTGTACGAGGATTAATCTCATAATCTTCTATTAGTTTTTCCTGCAACACATTCAACTCCTTTTAATGTAATCCACCATATCTTACCACTACTGGTTTCCGATTCCACTCCTTATTTTGAAGTGTTGCGAATTTAGTCACAATTTTATGTCAAGAAAATATTTTTCGGAAAATTATAATTATTTGTTGATATTAAACCAAAGAATCCATATAATTATAAAAAGCATCAGAGGTGATTTTCATGAATGAAAAATCATACACCGAATTAATGAAGCTTGGTGCCATGAAACGCAATCGAATGAAAGAGAACTTCGTCCTAGATTTATACATCGACATGCTCCTATCCGAGATTCAGCTAACGGTTGAAAAAGAAAAATTATTGCGGAAAATTGACTTGGCCATTGACCGTCGGGACAAAAAATTATTTCTCCGTTTATCTGGGCAGCTGAAGGAAATTAATAAACGATTTGGAACGTAACGCACTCCCTCTGAACCGTCGATATGACGGTTTTTCATATGGGAAAAAATAAGGCTAAAGACATCGTGACTGTCTTTAGCCCTGTTTTTATTGTTCATTTCGATGTTCTACCTCGTATTCCTCCAGCTTGGAAATACGGTCAAGCATGGAAGGATGCGTATAACGGAAAAGTTTTACTAATAGCGGCGGGTTCACCTGGCTCAATCCGGAGCGGGTTAATTCTTGAAACGAGGTGATCGCTGCCTCCGGATTTTTGGTCATTTCAATCGCATACCTGTCGGCCCGTGTTTCCTCATAACGGGAAGCCAGATTCATCAACGGGCTTGCCGCAAATAAGAGCATGGACAGTATCATGAAAAATAATGGGAGTGAGCGAATATCCCTTACATCGGCGATTTTCAGTTCCTTGCCAAAACGCCGGGCTGCCCAATTCATTAACCTGTAGGTTAAATAAAGCCCGAGCAGCGAAAGCAGCAGGTAGCCGCCAATCCCGAAATAAATATGTTTCTCAACATAATGGCACATTTCATGGGCCATGATAAATAATATTTGGTTATCTGACAGCCTATTTAGTGTCGTATCCCAAAGGACAATTCGAGCGTTAGAGCCAATCCCCGTTACATAGGCATTTAAAGCGTTTGTTTTATTGGCCATATTTACTTCAAACACATGCTTCGCAGGAATCTCCGCCTTGTCCGCAAGTGTTAGAATTTTCGTTTCCAGCTCTTTATTTGTTAAAGGATAAAAATCATTGTGTAACGGGTCGATGACAACCGGCTGCAGAAACATAATAAATAAGGTAAAAGGAATCGATAGAATCCAGCCATAAAGCCACCAGCGCTTTTGACTTTTCTTCATCAGCCAGTATAAAACTGGGACGATAATTAACCACGTCCCATAGTTAATCCAAAAGTCAATCAACTCGTCCTTCATCCATGAGCCAAAGGTTTGCGTTGAAATATGATACGTTTTCGATAAAGAATAACTGATGTAGTTTAAAGGAAATGTCGCTACAAAGGCAAAAAAGGATAGCCAGGCCAGATAGACAGCTGTTTGCAGCAGCCTATACTTAGAAGTGTCTTCAGCCCAGCGTTTAAATGCCTTTGAGAATCCAAATAATAATATAAGAAAATAGAAAAGCCATTCGAATGGAGTCGATAAGAAAAACAATAGGTTTCTGATTTTCGAATAATCCTCGCTCAAGCTTAGCTCTCTTCCATTAAGAAAAGTTGATGGGTCGGCTTTTGATCCCTCATATTCAAATGGCAGTTTCGTATCGGCGAAATAAAATAAGTACCAATAAAAAAATAATCCATATAGGACAAAGGCCAAAACCGCATAGACCCCCATTTTTCTTACCATGATTTGTCCCCCTTTGTTGTACAGCCTCTCTATACTTAGTTTAGTACAAAAGCGATAAATTAGAACAAGCCATTTACAAAAAGTGCAAGCGCCCTGTTCAGCGGCGTATGGCCTGGAGCGCTCCAACTGAGATAAAGGAAACACGAAGAGCGGAGCGATTCGATGTTGACTTATCGTAGGGCGGAGAGCGAAGGACACTAGCCGCTAGGGCGCTGGAGCTGGATTAAAAAAACATGGCAGCCGCCATGTTTTATTTCCCTTTAAAAACTGGTTTTCTTTTTTCGGAAAAAGCTTGTAAGGCCTCGACGCGGTCTTCAGTCGGGAGCGTTACCTCGTAAGCCTTGCGTTCAATCTGAAGCCCTGTATTTAAGTCGGCATTCATCCCACTTTTTATCGCAAACTTTGCTTGCTGGAGCGCAATTGGTCCATTTGCAAGCAATTGTCTGCCAAACGATAGGCTCTCATTTACTAAATTTATTCGCTCTACAACTTTCGTAAGAAGCCCATAGTTGAAAGCCTCATCCGCTGTCAGCCGTCGTGCGGTCAGGATGAGCTCTAGCGCCCTAGCCTGACCGACTAGCCTCGGAAGCCGCTGCGTTCCCCCGGCACCTGGAATAATGGCAAGGCTCGTTTCGGTTAGACCCATTAATGCTTCTTTTGCCGCAAAGCGAAAATCGCAGGCCAAGGCCAGCTCCATTCCGCCTCCGAAGGCAAAGCCATTAATGGCCGCAATCGTTGGCTGCGGAAGCTGATCAATGGCATTGAAAACCTCATTGATTTTAAACAAGTTTCGCTTCACTTGCTCATCTGTAAGGTTTTTCCGTTCTTTTAAATCGGCACCAACGCTAAAGGCCTTTTCGCCTGCTCCAATAAAGAGAACAACGCGAATTTCTGGATTGATGCGAATTTGCTCCACTTTGCTTTGTAATTCAAGTAATGTCTCATAATTAAAGGCATTTAGTGCTTCGGCCCGATTAATGGTAACTACCGCTGCATGATTTTCTACTTCAAGTAAAATTTGCTCCAACTTTTTTCACCCCTTCAGTAACTAAATTCTAAAAAGGCAGGCTAAATGCCTGCCTTTTACTTTAAAAATTTTTATAATTATTTTCCTACAGCTTGGGTAACCTGTGCTTTAAGGGCACGTCTTAAGATTTTCCCTGTCGTGTTCTTAGGAAGTTCCTCTAAAAACTCAATCGTGGTGGGAACTTTATACTTAGCAAGGTGCTCCTTACAATATTCGAGGACTTGCTCCTTGTTAAGTTCCGGATTTTTTCTGACAACATAGGCATTTACTGCTTCACCTTGGTTAGGGTCTGGAACACCAACAACAGCGACTTCAACCACATCTGGATGATTGTAGATGACTTCTTCAACTTCACGTGGATAAACATTATAGCCGCCAACAAGAATTAAATCCTTTTTACGATCGACAATATAGAAATATCCTTCTTCATCCATTCTTGCCATATCACCGGTATGAAGCCAGCCATTGCGAATAGCTGCGGCAGTTTCCTCCGGCATTTTATAATAACCCTTCATCACATTTGGACCGCGGACAATTAGTTCACCAACTGCGCCGACAGGAACCTCTTCCCCTAATTCATCGACCACTTTATTCTCCACTCTTAGTATCGATGTGCCAATTGAGCCAGGCTTGCGCGGACGGTCAAGCGGGTTAAAGCTTGTGACAGGAGATGCCTCGGATAGCCCATACCCTTCAGAAACCAACACATTAAATTTCTGTTCAAAATTCTTTAATAAAGCGACAGGCATCGAAGCCCCTCCTGAAATGCACAAACGCAGAGATTTTAGGTCATCAGGATCGCCTTCAGGATATTGATAAAGGAAATTATACATCGTCGGGACGCCGGCAAAGACTGTAGCTTCATAGTCTTTGATAAGCGTAAAAATTTCCTTAGGACTAAATTTCGGCACAATTAACATCGTTGCACCGCTTAATAACGGTGCATTTAGGGATACCGTTAAGCAAAAGACGTGGAACATCGGCAGCGCCGTAACAACCCTATCTCCATTATTCATTTTTAAATATTCGCTGACATCCTTGGCATTGCTAAATAAATTCTTATGGGTTAACATCGCACCCTTTGGTTTTCCGGTTGTTCCGGAGGTATAAAGAATAATCGCGGTATCATCTTCCTTTAGATCTGGGCCTTGGAAAGATAATTCCCCTGCTGCAATAACCTCTGAAAACGATTTCATTTTTGGATAGACTGTAAGATTTTCAATTTCTAATTGGACCATACTGGTTGGCGTTGTTTCACAAAATACATAATGCTCTACTTTAGGCAGGAGCGTATGCACTTTTTCCGCCAATGGAATCGCTAAGTCGAGTGCTACTACCGTTTTCACATCGCCGTTATTTAGAATATAGCCAATTTCATCTGGTGTGTAAATGGGATTTACGGGAATGACGGTTACCCCTAGCCGCAGCGCCCCATATAAGCTAATCACAAAATGCGGTGAGTTCCCCAATAATAAGGCAATATGATCCCCTTTTTTGACCCCTAGTTTTTCAAGGCCTGAAGCGAATTTTGTAATCGCCCCATCTAATTCTGCATACGTACTCGCTTGACCCATAAAATAATACGCCGGTTTATCAGCAAATTTCTTAGCTGTTTCATGAAGCTGTGATGATAGATTCATGGTCTCCCTCCCCTAGTGAATGAATACTCATTCATAAATTCGTAAAAATTTTCTAAATATATTATATTGCTAGAATCTTAAGTTTTCAAGTATGATAAATAAATTTACAGCAAAAAACACGGTGTATGCACCGTGTTTTTGTCACTTAGTAAATTAAGTTAATAAATTCTTCCTTAGTGATTTTCCCAAAATAATGGCTTGTATCAATTTCTGACAGTGCCTTTTCGATTTCGCTTTTTTCATAGCGAATGTCCTTTAACCGGTTTTCAATTTCACTGACATCGCCGACACCAAAAAAGTCGCCGTAAATTTTACAATTCTCTAAAATTCCTTTATTTACTTCTAGACGAACATCGATGGAGCCTACTGGGAAACGATGGGAGTGCTGGAGATTGAAATTGGGTGATTTCCCATAATTCCATTCCCAGTTGCGGTAGCGTTCTTTAGAGAGCTGATGAATCTGTTCCCAATCCTCTTCCGACAGCACGTATTCTGATATTTGCTCTTGCCCATCGAAAATGTATGTTAGCAGCAGCGTGCGGAACTCTTCTATTTCGATTTTTTCAGTTAGGAACTCGGAAATGTTAGCCACTCGGCTGCGAACTGATTTAATTCCTTTCGATTCAATCTTATCTTTTTTCACTTTTAACGCTGATACAACATTCTCTATTTCTGAATTGAGCATTAGGGTGCCATGACTGAACATTCTTCCCTTTGTTGAAAATTGCGCATTTCCAGAAATCTTTCTTCCTTCAACCTCAATATCATTTCTGCCGCTGAGCTCTGCATTTACGCCTAATTTATTCAGTGCTGCAATCACCGGCTCCGTAAATTTACGGAAATTATGAAAGCTTTCCCCATCATCCTTCGTAATAAAACTAAAATTCAAATTGCCAAGATCATGGTATACCGCTCCACCGCCAGATAACCTGCGAACAACGTGAATCCCATTACTCTCTACATACTCAGTATTAATTTCTTCAATTGTGTTTTGATTTTTTCCAATGATGATCGATGGTTCATTTATGTAAAATAATAAATACGTTTCATTGATATCAAGATTTTTCAACGCATATTCTTCAATTGCCAGATTAATACGTGGGTCGGTGATGCCTTTATTATCGATAAATAACATTGTATTCTGCCCCTTCTTATAGTGAAATTGATAGAAACTCTTCTGCAAGTTTAATTATACCAGTATATTCGCCCGAGGCCTCACTAATTAAATCAGATAAATTCCCGTAATGGGGAAGATGGGTGAGAATTACCTGTTTAACAGCTGCTGTTTCTGCCAATTGACCTGCCTCTACACTGTTCATATGTCCAGCTGACTTGCCGTTTTGATAACCGTAGAAATTGCATTCACAAAGTAAAACATCGGAGTTCCGGCAGAATTCAATAAACTCCTCTTTAAAGGAACTATCGGCCGTGTACACAATCGCTTTCCCGCCTGCTTCAATTCTCATCGCATAACATGGGACAGGATGATTTGTTTTTAAAAACGAAACTTGGAATGGGCCTATCGCAAGTGTACTAGTGGGATCATAGGCAACCCCTTTTGTGATATTTTTATAAGTTAATTTGGCAAATTCATGTTGGTCAAATTCATGGCCATATAGCGGTAATGTTGGGAGTTCCTTGCCTAAAAAGCCTTGAATCAGTCTAGCATGCTGCAGAACACCGATATCTGCGATGTGATCAGGATGGTAGTGGGAAATGATGACGGCATCCAGTTCTTCTGGCCGAGTTATATTTTGCAATTTAGAGAGAACTCCGCTGCCGCAATCAATTAGTAATTGAAAGCCCTCATGTTCTAGTAAATAGCCAGAGCTTGCTGCATTCTGTTTCGGGTATCCACCCCAAAAACCAATTATTGTAAGTTCCATGTATACTCCTCCATCTCAAAAGACGCTCTCTTTAATATACTCAAAAATGGTTTACATTTCATGGTTAATCAAAAAACAGTAAAAACCAGCCGAATCATGACGGCTGGTTCAGAAACTTATTCACTTACTAAATGGTTATTTTGATGTCTATATCTAATTGTAAAATACGTGATGGTAACAATGGCGAATGCAACCAGGAAGCTCGATAGAATCATAAAATTTTGCCACATGAAGCTAAAATCGCCGCTTGAAATTACCGCCTTAAAGCCCTGAACAGAATAGGTCATTGGCAGGAATGCGTTAAAATGCTGTAAGAAGTTTGGAATTAATTCAAGCGGGAATGTTCCTGCACTTGTTGTTAATTGAAAAATTAGAATAACAATGGCAAGAAAACGCCCAGCATCAGCAAATACCGATACAAGAAGTTGAATTAACGCGACAAAAGTTAAACTTGTAATGATTGAGAACAAAATAAAGTTCGGTATACTTTGAACCTCAAGACCTAACCCTGCAAGAAGAATAATGTCGGCAACGATCGCTTGGATAATCCCAACACCGGCCATTATCGAAAACTTGCTAATAAACCAGTTAAATCCATTTGAAGGCAAGACCGCCGTATCACGAAGCGGAAAGACAATCGATAACAGCAGTGCACCAACAAACAAGCCAAGTGAAAGGAAGTATGGTGCAAATCCGGTACCATAGTTTGGCACATGATTTATTTTTTCGTTAGCAAGTTTTACAGGATCTGCCATCATATTATAGGTTTTATCATCAGAATGAACCTTTGAAGCCTCTTTTGCCCCATCTGATAGCTTATCAGCCAACTCTTTGGCACCATCTGAAAGTTTTGTCGTTCCGTCTTTTAATTGGTCCGAACCATCAGCCAATTGCCCTGCTCCAGATGTAATAGCTGAGGCACCTGCTGTTAATTGGTTCATCCCGGATGAAAGATCGCCCACACCGTTATTTAATTTGGTTGACCCTATATATAGATCATGGATACCTTTTTGTAGTTCCTGCTGACCACCATTGATTTTACCAATACCGTCAATCAATTGATCAAAATAAGGGTTTGTTTGTGCTGTAATTTTATCTTTCAAGCCATTCGATGATTCAGCTAATTTTTCATCAACCCCTGTTTTGAATTGATTAAAGCCTGCATCAAGTTTAGGGCTTAATTCTGATAAAATTTGTTGCTGCAACTGTTCTTTCGTTGGTGCATTTTTTTGCTCATTAGCCATTATTCCTTTTACTAGTGCCGGGTCAACCTTGTTATCAATTAAGGTTTGAGCTAATTTCTGCATTTTTTCTGTTTCTTCTGTTATCGTTTGTTCTGCAATTTGTGCAGCTAACATCCCGGATATTTGTGACTTAAACTGATCAATGCCAATGTTTAGTTCCCCAACACTTCCGGTTAATTCTTTTTCAATTCCAGCGGCAATCCCTGCTGGAAGGTCACGTTTTAATTGTTCGGCACCCGAGTATGCCTCTTTCGTACCAGCAATAAGCACTGGCAGATTAGCATCTGCTATTGCTAACCCGTTTTGCAGTTCCTTAGAGCCTGCAGCAAGTTTAGTTGAACCTGCATCCGCTGTTTTCATCCCATTGTTAAATTCAATCGATTTCTTAGCCAGCGTCGTAAGACCTTCATTTAAATCCTTGGAGCCTCTATTTAAATCAACTGAGCCGTCACTTAATTGACCTGCACCATCGCTTGCTTTTACAACGCCGTCAGCAAGCTCGGTAATTTTATCAAACATCGTTTCAGCATATGTCTCGGTTACCTTTTCAGCAACAGCTGTTTTAATCTTTTCTGCTGCTGTCCCGCCAATTTGCGCTGAAAGGAAGTTATAGCTCTCGTTTGGCGTATAAATCAGTTCTAGTTTTTTCGGCTTTTCATCCAATAAGGTGGTGGCGTTCTTGGAAAAATCCTTTGGAATTTCAATGACCATATAATATTTTTGGTCTTTTAGCTTATTATAGCCTTCTTCTTTATTAACAAATTCAAAACCAAAGTCCTTGCTTTTCTTTAGCTTTGCAACTAAGTCATCCCCCAATTTAAGGTGATTGCCATCAAGTGTTGCACCTGTGTCTTGATTCACAATCGCAACTGGCAGTTCGTCAAGTTTGTCATACGGATCCCAAAATGCCCATAAAAACATCCCGGCATACATAACTGGGACAAACATTACGGCAATAATGGGAATAAGCACTTTTTTATTTTTGAAAATCGTCAATAGCTCTTCCTTTAATAAAATGTTTTTCATCCCTAAATACCTCCTCATATATTATTGACTATTTTGTTCAATCGGTCATTCTTCCCCTAAAAATAGGGATTATCTTGAGTGATAATCCTTAAAACATACGCAGTTAGCTTGACATAAAACATCCTTAAATGACCATATGGACATTTCAGTCAGTTAATACTTTAAGAGTATACATCCATTTTTATAAGTTGGCAAGAAAAAAAGAAGCTGTAATCAGTGAACAGCTTCTTTTGAAATATTCTTCACTTTTAAGTAATCGAGTATGTTCTGGACGGCTGCCTCTCCTTGATCAATACAATCGGGAATGCCGACGCCTCCATAAGAAGAACCAGCTAAGAAAACCCCTGGTAACTCTGCTTTTACTTGCCCTAAAATGGATGTCAGCCGTTGTTTATGTCCAACGGTATATTGCGGCATCGAATTATTCCAACGAGAAACAAGCGAAAATTCAGGATTCATCGTGATATCCATGGTTTTCTTTAAGTCATCGAGCACAATTTTAATGATTTGATCATCTGAAAGGTCGACAATCGTTTCATCACCTGCTCTCCCCACATAACAGCGGAGTAATACTTTCCCTTCTGGAGTGGAATGAACCCACTTTTTATGTGTCCAAGTACAGGCAGTGATGGAATAATCGCTGTTTCTTGAAACAACAAATCCTGTGCCGTCAATATCTTTCTTTATTGCCTCCTTCGGAAAGGCTAAAGCTACTGTAGCAACGGATGTTGATGGAACGGATTTAAATGGATCAAAAAGGCTATATTCAGAGAACATCATTTGCGTTACCTTGTGAGGGGTGGCGGCAATTATACAATCTGCCTTTACCGTTTCCCCATTATTAAGGTAAATTTCATATTTTTGCTGTACCTTGGTAATCTTGTCAACACGGTGCCCTTTTAAAATCGATTTAGCATCCAGCTTTGCTTCTATCGCTTCCGCGAACGATTGAAGACCGCTTTTAAAGGTTAAAAAAGCACCTTTTGTTTTTTCCTTAGTCTCAGGCTTTTTAGGTTGTGTTGGGGTGGATCTTTTCATTCCCATGATCAGGCTTCGGTATTTCTGTTCCACCTCGTAAAATTGCGGGAACGTGGACATTAGGCTCAATTGGTCAATATCACCGGCATAAATACCTGATAATAACGGTTCAATTAAATTTTCAACCACCTCATCGCCCAATCTTCTTCTAAAGAATTCGCCTAATGATTGGTCTTTTCCACTTTCTGACCGGGGTAGAATAAAATCAGCCGCAGCTCTTAGTTTACCGGGAACGGAAAAAAGACCTGTGGTGATAAATGGCCCTATTTCCGTTGGAATGCCCATAATCGAACCACCGGGCATAGAATGCAGTTTCTCATTAACAAGAACATACGATTTACCCGTGGAATTAGGAATTAATTGGTCATCCATCCCAACTTCCTTTGCTAGTCGTATGATACTTGTTTTTCGCGCCAAAAATGAATCCGGGCCTCTTTCTATCGTGTATCCGTCGCGAACGACGGTCTGCATCTTTCCTCCGAGACGGTGTGATGCTTCTATGAGTTGAATTTCGATCGGTAATTTATGTTCCCGGATTGTTTTTTGAAGATAGAAAGCCGACGCGAGCCCTGTTATTCCTCCTCCAATAATGACAACCTTTTGTTTTTCTTCCGTCACGGACGTCACCTTCTTTCATGTATTTCCTACAAAGTTCATTCCACTGCCATTTTAAGAACGACAGCTGCCAAGCAATCAATAAATTCTTCCTTTGCATTCGGCATTTCTGGACGGTAGTAGCTTGCTCCTATTTCGTCCGTCACATTTTTACATTCAAAATCATTATCATAGAGCACTTCAAGGTGGTCACAGACAAACCCGACAGGCGCATAAACGAATGCCTTATAATGATGCTCTCTAAATAAATCCCTTGTTAAATCCTGAACGTCTGGGCCGATCCAAGGCTCAGGAGTATTTCCGGCACTTTGCCAGCCAATTTGGTAATTCTTTATCCCCGCCTGTTCAGCAATTAAATCAGCCGTTTCCTGAAGCTGTTTTGGGTAAGGGTCTTGGAATTGTAAGATCTTTTCGGGCAGGCTGTGTGCAGATACAATAAGGAATGCTTCATCCTTTTCTTCTACCGGCATCTGTTCAAAGATATGTTTCACTTTTTCTGCCCAATAGCTAATAAATTTTGGTTCCTGATACCAGCTTTCAATTGTTCTTATTTTTAAGCTGCCGCCCAATTTTTCTGCTTCTTCCAAAGCTCTGCCGTTGTACGATTTTACACTAAAGGTTGAAAAATGCGGCGCAAGGACGATACTTACAGCCTCTTCAATCCCGTCCTCGTGCATTTGTTTAACAGCATCTTCAATGAATGGTTCGATGTGTTTTAACCCTAAATACATTTTAAATTCGATTTGATCTTGAATTTTATTTAAGTGCTCTTCAAGCTTCTCCGCCTGGTCCAGGGTGATTTTTGCAAGAGGAGAAATCCCGCCGATTGCTTCGTAACGACTGCGAAGCTCGTCAATCATCTCTGGAGTTGGTTTCCGACCATGACGAATATGCGTATAATATCTCTCTAAATCCTCTAATTTATATGGAGTTCCGTAAGCCATTACCAGCAGGCCTATTTTCTTTTTTGTCATCTATCTTGCACCTCATTTTTAAGTCTCTTCGCGTTTGCTTTTTTAGGTAAAAAAGGGCCATTTTCCTTATCCATGCTAATGACCCTTCAAAAGCAGCTCATTCTATTGTGCCAAAAAACTGGACCGCTTACCAATTTTAACACTTGCAGACGAGCACCTAGCGGCTTAATTTGGAGGCAGAATACTCATGAATGAATGAAGCTAATCTTTTCAACGTTTCTGGTTTAACAGATGGGAATACCCCGTGACCTAAATTAAAGATATAACCGTCTTGTGCCATGCCTTGGTCTAAGATTGCTTTTGTTCTTTCCTCAATGACCTCCCAAGGAGCTAAGAGAATAGCAGGATCAAGGTTGCCTTGAACAGTTTTATGAATGCCAAGTGCTCTTGCCTGGTGAATTGGCAGGCGCCAATCTAACCCGACGACATCGATAGGAAGGTCATTCCATTCTAATGCCAAGTGGCTTGCGCCAACGCCGAACATTATTAAAGGAACATTTTCTTCTTTTAATGACGCAAAGATTCGATTCATAATAGGCTTAATGAAATAACGGTAATCCTCGACATTTAAGGCACCAACCCATGAATCAAAAATCTGGATTGCTTTTGCGCCAGCCTTTATTTGCGACTTCACGTATGTAATAACCATGTCGCCTAGTTTATCCATTAAGGCAAACCATGCTTTCGGCTCTGTGTACATGAAGGCTTTTGTCTTATTGTAGTTTTTTGAAGGGCCGCCTTCAATCATATAGCTGGCAAGGGTAAACGGCGCCCCTGAAAAACCGATTAATGGTACATTCAATTGCTCTTTCGTCAATAACTTGATTGTGTCTAATACATACAGAACATCTTCTTCCGGATGTAGTTCTGTTAACTTTTCAACATCGGCTAGTGATTGAATTGGATTGTCAATTACCGGTCCAATTCCACCCTTTATTTCCACATTCATCCCCATCGCTGGCAGTGGAGTCATGATATCTTTGTAAAGAATCGCTGCATCCACGTTATACTGCTCAACAGGTAAGCGTGTTACGTACGCACATAGCTCAGGCTGATGTGTAATTTCAAATAATGAATACTTTTCTTTAATTTCCCGATACTCCGGCTGTGACCGCCCAGCTTGGCGCATATACCAGACAGGTACATGGTCTGTTTTCTCTCCTCTGGCTGCTTTTAAAAATGTTTCATTAATTGTTCTAGTCATGAATAAAATCCACCTTTCAAAGACATGTCTGTTTACCATTTTAATATATAAAGCGTAAATTTAAAAACTTTCGCTAGTTACAAACTCTCTCCACTATATCGATTAATCCTATTTGTGTATAGCTAACGATAATAACTGTCAAAAAACTTTCAAGAGTTTCAACTTTTAACACAATGGGGAGTATAATATAAAAATATCAATTTAGAGGGGGGAACATGCAAATGAACATCTTTTTGACCGCAGGAACGTTCGATTTTTTAAAAAAGATGGAAAACAAATATCCAGAAGAAGTAATGGTGACAATGATCAATCAGAATGGAGCCTTATTACTTCATGAAACAAACGGGAAAACCTTATTTAAAGAACCGCGCCGCTATGAAGTGCTGGAAGCAAGCGGTGAATTAAAAAAAGAGGGCTTTGCGGTCATGAACCATATTCCTGTAACAGAAGAAGGACGCCCAGTATTTGAACATCAAATGAAAAATAGTGCCGGAAAAGTGGAGAATCAGTTAGGGTTTATTTCTTTTCGAGTGCTCCGCCCGTTATCTTCCAATACATATATCATCATTTCGGTCTGGGAAAATGAACTTTTTCTTCAAAAGTGGCAAAGCTCTGAGTCCTTTTTTGGAGCCCACCAAACTAAAGCTTTCGTGAATAACCTGCAGCCAAAGATTTTCGAAAGCGGCTCATACGTAAGCAAATATACGATAACCGAATAGGCTTTGTTATCACTGAATGGAGTAAATTACTCCATTTTTTTAATATTTTTCTAAAAATATTTCTTTCTCCCTCCTCACCACTTGTTGTAATTTTCATATTCTGTATTACATCCAAACAGGGCGAATGCCCATGTTCCTTGGATAGTAGAGAGGAGGAAAATGCATGATTGTCGAGCTTACTGCTCTTCATTGGATATATGTAGTCTTTATTGCGCTTATTATCGGGGTTATGATTATGCGACGCGACACAACGATTGTTTGTATTGCTGGGATATTCTTAATTGCCATTACGGCCACCGGGAGTTTAAGTCATGCCATTAGCAGTATCTTCAATAGTTTCAGCTACGCCATTACTGAGTTATTATCTACTATTCTCGTGATTTCCATCATTGTCGCCATGAGCAACACGTTGACAACAACCGGGATCAATGATGTCATGATTTCCCCTTTTCGAAAATTAATCCGTAACCCTACACTTGCTTATTGGACAATTGGGATTCTGATGATGGTCATTTCCTGGTTCTTCTGGCCTTCACCCGCAGTAGCGTTACTGGGAGCTGTCCTTCTTCCGGTTGCGATTAGGGCAGGACTTCCAGCACTTGGTGTAGCGATGGCGATGAACTTGTTCGGACACGGGATTGCCTTATCGGGAGACTTTGTAATCCAAGCGGCACCAAAACTGACGGCTGATGCGGCTGGACTTCCTATCCAAGACGTTATTAATGCCAGCATCCCATTAGTATTTATTATGGGCCTTGTGACAACCGTTGCTGCCTTTTACTTTTTAAAAAGGGATATGAAGCGCGGTGTTCTAAAAACGACAGCGGCAGTTGAATCGAAGTCACCGACAGAGGTTTCCAACCTGCCGGAACTTTTATCCACCATCCAAAGACGATTCTTCGCTATCCTCGTTCCCTTATTATTTGCTGCTGATGTGGCTGCCATGTCAATCCTCGATTTAGCAGGCGGGGATGCAACTGCATTAATCGGCGGCACCTCGATTCTGATTCTTTTATTGATCACATTAACAAGTCACAAAAACAAAGGACTTGAAAAAACAACTCAGTATTTAATTGAAGGGTTCACCTTCGGATTTAAGGTATTTGGTCCCGTCATTCCAATCGCCGCTTTTTTCTATTTAGGTGATTCCGGATTCGGAAAAATTATTGGCGAGTATTTACCAAAAGCTTCGCAAGGAATCGTCAATGATTTAGGTGTTGCCCTTGCAGGCGTTGTTCCTTTAAGCAAAGCTGTTGGAGCTGTTACTTTGACAACGGTTGGTGCTATTACCGGACTAGATGGTTCCGGATTTTCGGGAATTTCCCTTGCCGGATCGGTTGCCAGTTTATTTGCAGTCGCGATTGGCAAAGGTGCTGCCACTCTGACAGCGCTTGGGCAAATAGCCGCTATTTGGGTAGGCGGCGGTACACTCGTCCCGTGGGCGTTAATCCCAGCAGCCGCAATCTGTAACGTCGACCCATTCGAACTCGCAAGACGAAACCTTGTGCCAGTTATGATTGGCCTCATTGTAACCACAATAGCAGCGATGGTTTTAATCTAATTTTTAATGCGGCTGACTTTGTCAGCCTTTTTTAGACGATAGGAACGTATAACTTTCCCATCAGGCATAAGTGCAACTACGCCTCATGAACCGCATAACGGCTCGCCAATCGGCGAGTTTTCTAATGTCTTAATTGAAGAAAAATGTTAAAATAGTTTGAATATACTATTAAACAGTTGGGGGGATTATTAATGCTAGACAAGTTGTTTTCTAAATTAGAAGCTTCCTATGAAGATATGGTCGCTATCCGCAGATACCTGCACCAGCATCCGGAATTATCCTTTCAAGAAGATGAAACGGCGAAATATATCCAATCCTTTTACGAAAAGCTAAATATAGAAGTAAAAGGGAACGTGGGCGGCAATGGCGTAGTTGCACGGGTGTATGGCTGCAAGCCGGGTAAAACAGTTGCATTGCGGGCAGACTTTGATGCATTGCCCATCCAAGATGAAAAGGATGTTCCCTACAAATCATTAGTGCCCGGCGTTATGCATGCCTGTGGGCATGACGGACATACTGCAACCCTTCTTCTGCTCGCTAAAGCATTAAATGAACTTAAAGACGAGCTTGAAGGAACTTACGTCTTTATACATCAACACGCGGAAGAATATGCACCAGGCGGGGCGAAACCAATGATTGAGGACGGCTGTTTAGATGGTGTCAATGTCATTTTCGGCACCCATTTATGGGCCGGAGAACCGACTGGGACAATCCAATATCGAACAGGCCCAATTATGGCGGCGGCTGATCGCTTTGAAATTGAAATTCAAGGCCAAGGCGGACATGGGGCCCAGCCTCATAAAACGAAAGATGCGATTGTAACCGCCTCACAGCTTGTAGTAAATCTCCAGCAAATTGTTAGCCGCAGAGTCAATCCCGTAGAATCTGCCGTCGTTACGGTCGCCTCCTTTACGGCGCAAAATGCCTTCAATGTGATTGCCGACAAGGCCAAGCTTGTTGGAACCGTCCGGACCTTTAATGAAGAGGTTCGAACATTCATTGAGGAGGAAATTGAACGTATGATTCATGGTACATGTTATACGTCCAACTGCACCTATAGCTATGATTTTGTGAGAGGATACCCAGCAGTTGTTAATCATGCAAAGGAAACTGAGTTTTTAATCGCCTGCACAGAAGATGTTGCTGAGGTGAAAACAATCGAGGAAACTGAGCCGCAAATGGGCGGCGAGGATTTTGCCTATTATTTAGAAAAAGTTCCGGGAACATTCTTTTTCACTGGTGCCAAACCGCTTGGTAACGCCGGAGGGTATCCACATCACCATCCCAAATTTGATATCGATGAAAACGCGATGTTAATTGCTGCAAAAACATTGGGAACAGCAGCAATTAAAATTCACGGAGCTGGATAATAGTAAATCCCCTGAACACTCATAGTTCAGGGGATTTTTGCAGTAACCTCAGGCGATAGGCGTTCATTGCGGTTTCACCTAACTGCTTTAAAAGATTGTTATTGGCATAAGCACCAACAATCGCACCAATACCCGGAACAAGCTGGAATAACTTCGCAAGGTCAATATAATCCCGATATTCCTGCTGAAACTTTCGCCAATCCATTTCAACCAGGTCATGCTTGCGGCTTTCCCAATTTTCAATATCGGATAATGTCTTTCTGCGAATTTCATTACTTGAAAACGCAAGCTGAAAAACATGGAGAATACATAACCGTTCTTCATAATCCTTTGTATTAAAACCGTAAACGGAAGCTGCTTCAAACAGAAATTTCATCTTTATTGTAAGTAATAAGGGAAAGTCTGCGAGACCAAGTAGGATTCCTCCCGCGCCGGTTCCCGCTCCCTCTACCACTGCTGTCTTCTGGTAGGCAGCAATTTTCCTGAGTGCCAATTCGTCTCTTTCAGCAAGTGTTAAGCCGTGTGCCTGATCTTTCACTGTCGTTGCCTGCGAACCAAATAAGGTGGCTTTTACCATTGCCTTTATGCTCTCCGTCATTACCTCATGAACCTTCTCGGGAATCCAGCCATTTATTTTCCCTTGGGCTTTTTTCGATAAGCGATTCATCATTCCTGAGCGTCTCGATAATTTCCGTTTCCATTCTTCTACTTCTTCGTAAACCTTTAATTCATATTCGTTCATGTTATTCCACACCCTTCTCCGCTAACTTAACCTTCATTACGACGGCATCAGCACAAAAGTTTCAAAAAAAATCTCCCTTCGATGCGAAAGGAGATTTCTCACTATACTTTTAACCGCTTTTTACTGTATAGATAAACGAATAAAAGACTAAACACAGCACCTGCCAATAATACTAGCAGTGCAATCAATATTTCACCTTTAATTAGGATAAATAAAGCAAAAATTGCCGTTTGAACGAATAAAATGACCATCATTAGCTTATGGAAAGCTGCGAGTTTGCTTTTTGGGGCAACTGGATATAAGTCAACCCAAAGCTTGTTTTGATGATGATTCCAAAGGGGCAGCAGTTGAAACCCCGTTAAATATAAAAATAACACGCTAAGCAGCAGTTGCCCCAAGCCAAAGGATATAAAATAGATACCAAGTGCGCCAATGACCGTTAAGCGGATAAAAAGCCCCAAATAATCCGATGCGCGCAAAAATGCCCGTGAAAACAAATAAAGATAGGTCTTGTCCTCTGCAAAAGCAATTCGATTAATCAAAATGTCGAGCCATTTTCGCCTTTTGACAGTAGCTTTTAACTGCGGCACATCGGTAAACATATTGGCGAGGCGGTAAAAGGAAGCCATTCGCTTCTCTTCTCCGTCAATTAAGATATCCCATTTGAGCCCCATATTTCTTGTTCGAACAAAAAATGAACGGTAATAAAACGCCATTACCACAACCATCAGCAACAGGAATAGCAGGTTTGCTTGTTTTAATAACAAATACGTAAAAGCTGCATTTAAAAAATAACGGACAACCATGTCCCATCTCTTTACAGAAGGCTGGACGAAATAGTGGATTCTCCAATCAACTGCCATATTCCAGGCTTTGACAATTAACAATGCAGCCAGGAATGGGACAAATAAACGAAAGCCTGTGCTGTTAATATGGGCATACATCGGCATAAGTACTGCTAGAACCATTAAGAGAATATACCCTTGAAATGCCAGACTTATTACCCCGGAACGCAGGAAGTATCCCTTTAATTTATTTTCCAGCGGGATTAAAAATACCTGATCCGCTTCAAGGAGAAAATTATAAACAGGACTGTAGGTCAACAATAACCCGATTAGAATAGCGATAATGAGTTCGGCAGGGAATCCGGCTGGGAGTGTTACAATCCATTTTTGATAATAAAAGGCTCCTGCTCCAATCAGAAACAACAACACAATCACAAGATGGCCATTAAATATGTATCGTAAATATCTTCCTAAATCTTTAACGCGGCCGCCAGCCCGCTCCTTCCAAAGCTTTTTATCATCAAACATAATTTTCTTCCTTCGTCAATTGAATATACAAATCATCTAGAGAAGCTGAAGGCATGGCGAATTGCTCCCTTAGCTCTACCAAAGTCCCTTTGGCACGAATCTTCCCTTCATGCAGGATGATAAAACGATCACAATACTTTTCCGCTGTTGCCAGAATATGCGTCGACATTAAGATACCGGCTCCGTTATCTTTCATTTTTTTCATCAAATCTAGCAGTGATTGAATTCCAAGCGGATCGAGACCGACAAATGGTTCATCAACAATATAAAGTGATGGCTGAACGAGGAAGGCACACATGATCATCACCTTTTGTTTCATCCCTTTGGAGAAATGGGCCGGAAACCATTTTAATCGTTTTTCCATTCGAAATTCTGATAACAGCTTAGGAACGCGTTCCTTATAAGCGGGCTCATCTAAACCGTAAGCCATGGCGGTAAGCCGCAAATGCTCGTCCAGTGTTAGTTCTTCATATAAAACTGGTGTTTCCGGAACAAAGGTAAACAATCGTCGATAGGCTTCCTTGTCTTCCGTAAAAGTTTGTCCCTTTATTTTTATTGCGCCTTGGTGCGGCTCCATTAAGCCGATGATATGTTTGATAGTTGTACTTTTCCCGGCCCCATTCAAGCCTATAAGTCCGACCAGCTCCCCCTCCTGAACTTCAAAGGAAACATCCTTTAATACAGGGTTTCTTGTATATCCACCAACAAGATTTTCGATTGATAATAAAGACATTGGCAACGTCCTTCCGTAGCATGATTATTGTTTATTTTACCAAAATACAACTAATAAAAATAGGAATTCACTTTTTCGTTATTTTTTTGTATATTTCTTTTGCTATCGGACATCATAATATTCGAAGGGGAAACAACTGACGAAGATGAAGAAATTCATCAAAACTTGAAATGAGGTGTCTGTTAAAGACAATAACATTTCAAACAAGTGAGCTTCCAATCGTTTCAGATAAGGGGATGGTTGTATTGTACAATGTGCATGGTAACCATTTTGAGTTCAAATAACACCAACTGTTTATCTTAAAGTAAACTCGCCGATTGGCAAGCCCGTAAGGGCGCAGACAGAGGCGTAGTTGCACTTATGCCTGATTGGAAAGTTTACTTTCCTATCGGCTAAAAAAGTAAACAAAAAATGAGGTGTTTACCGCAGATCGCTACCCGTTTTTATAAGTTGGGAAAACATATAAAAACTTTAATAGGGGATGGTCAGCTTGAACAATGATGTCTCTTTATAAAAAACACTCTATGAAAAATGAGGTGTTTATCAAAGAACACTCCTAAATGAACGTACTTTTTGAAGCAATTCCCCTTCGAGAGGGCAGGATTCCATGCGGATCCTGCTTTTTTCTTTTTTATCTTCAACCACTATGGTAAAATAATACAAACCCTACAGAAAGGCTGTGTTATTAATGAGCGATTGTATTTTTTGTAAAATTGTTAACGGGGATATTCCGGCAGCAAAGGTATTTGAGAACGAGCATGTCTTGGCTTTTTTAGATATTAGTCAGGTGACAAAAGGACATACTCTTATCATTCCGAAGGTACATAAAGAGAATTTATTTGAATTAACTCCTGAAATGGCGAGAAATGTATTTGAAGTGGTCCCTGCCATTGCTAACGCATTAAAAAGAGAATTCGAACCGATTGGCTTAAACACCATCAATAATAACGGAGAACATGCGGGGCAATCCGTCTTTCATTACCATATGCATTTGATACCGCGCTATGGAAAAGGAGATGGTTTCGGGGCAGTTTGGAAGAATAACCAAAGTGATTATTCAACCCAAATGTTACAGGAAATGGCTGCAACTATTAATAAGCAACTATAATTCTCGGGGAGAAAAGTAATTATCTGAAAACTATATCTTTATTAATATAATATTAATATGTTATAATAGTGGTAAGTTTTTCGCCGCAGGCAATGAGCGCACTGCGGGAAGAACAAAATTGCTTAGAAGAGCAGAGGAGAGATGAGAAATGAATACGAAAAACCTTGTTATTTTAGCACTTTTAGCCGGGATTGGGGTAGTCTTGCACACTGTGACACCAAACTTTTTTGGTATTAAGCCGGACATGATGCTGGCGATGATGTTTTTAGGGATTATTCTTGTTCCAGAGATTAAAAGCGTCCTGCTTCTGTCCATTGTGACCGGAGTATTATCTGCCTTAACGACCGGGTTCCCTGGCGGACAAATTCCTAATATCATTGATAAGCCCATTACTGCGTTAGTATTTTTCGGGTTGTTTTTAGCTTTAAAAAAATACCGTAACTCAATTGTTAGTGTTGGTGTCTTATCAGCATTGGGAACATTAGTTTCAGGTACAGTATTCTTAACATCTGCCTATTTCATTGCAGAATTGCCAAAAACTTTCGCCGTACTATTTGCAGCCGGTGTGTTACCAGCTATCGCACTCAATACCGTAATAATGGTTATTTTGTATCCAATCGCACAATCTATCTTTAAAAGATCGAAATTAACTACAGCTTCCGTCATTCAAAAATAATGCAACGAATCCTTTTTAAGAAAAGAACCCCCTTGGGTTCTTTTCTTAAATTCAAATCTCTATAAAAAATATGACAGCATGAAAGCAGCCAGCAAGAAGATTCCGCCGCCACCCGCTAATGCTGCTGCGCGTTTCTTTAAGACTTGTTTAGGTGGATAAACACCAGGTCTTTTTAAGTCCAAAATATATTTGCATGTTCCCAAAAACAGAACAACACTTAAGATAAAAAACATCACAGTGATACTCTTCATTTTTTATCCCCCTACTAGATTAGAAATTTCGAACAACTGTTGTACCTATTTATATGTTTCTCCGTCCATTCCTATGAACAAGGTATCTCCTAAAAATAAGGAGAATTGGACAATTTAACAGATAAAGTTTCCGAAAATTTAAATTTCAACATAATTTTTCTCAATTTCTAAAGATTTTGTGAATTTATATCTTTATTAATTTTTATTTTATTGGCATAATGATAATAGAGAAATATAAAAGTAGGTGAAAATAGGGATGACGGAGAAACAATATTCAATGAAGGAAGCGCTTCTCTTTAGTCAAAGAATTGCGCAATTAAGTAAAGCCTTATGGAAATCGATTGAGAAAGACTGGCAGCAATGGATTAAACCCTTTGACTTAAATATTAATGAACATCATATCCTTTGGATTGCCTACCATTTAAATGGCGCTTCCATATCAGATGTTGCCAAGTTCGGCGTTATGCATGTCTCAACAGCTTTTAATTTTTCAAAAAAGTTGGAAGAAAGAGGCTTATTGAAATTTTCGAAGAAAGAGAATGACAAACGGAATACGTACATTAAGCTCACTGACCAGGGGGAAGAAATTTTACTGCAACTATTGGAAACCTATGAACCGGATGGAAATGCAGTCTTTTCCGGCGCTTTGCCGCTGCGGGATTTGTATGGTAAATTTCCGGATATTATTGAAATGATGGCGATTGTCCGCAACATTTATGGTGACGACTTTATGGGGATTTTCGAGAGATCCTTCCATAATATTGAAAATGAGTTGATTGAAGAAAACGGGAAACTTAAAAAAGCAGTAAAAACTGAACAAGAACTTGCATAAGAAATATTTATAAGTATTTTCCTAACTCCTGAAACAGGGGCTCATAGAGATTCTGAACGAGGCAGGCATTTATTACTTCTTTCATAGATAATTTTGCTGGTAAAGATGCTGATAATTCATCGAAAAGCGGTTGAAAGTAGACATACCCTTCCGCTTTTTGTTCTTCAAATTTCATGCTCAATTCGTCACATAAATAATAAAACTTTTCTTTTTCCTGCTTGGTTATCCCGTTTTCAATTATTAATTGATAAAATTTAAGCTCAGGGTTTTTTAGCAGCTTTATTAACAGTTTCTGATGATATTCAAGAAGATTAATTCTTCCCAATAGCAATTCATGTTCATTCATACAATAGCCCTCTTTTCAAACCGATACAATACGCTATGTTCATTATTAACCTTTTAAAGGCTTAGGTAAACCTTTTTTTGAATATCCAAATTTTCATTTAAATAATCTCTATATTCTTCCATTCTTTATAACTATCTTTTTTTCGTAATATTTGATATTGTATAAAGAATAATATGAACAACAGGGAGGGAATCATCGATGATCTCCGTTTTTATTGTCTTTGCCATTTTTATCTTGTTTTATGTAAATAAATTGACCAATTCCCTTTGTATTCAAAAGGAAATTCCGGAAGAAAACCAGCATAAAGTGTTTCGTACGATTAATGTTCTAATCACGATTTTACTGATCTCTTCCTACCTGGAAATTTTATATACATAATCCAATTATTAAGGTAAGACTAAATAGTTGGTTTTGTGCCTTTAGCATACGATGATTAAAAAACCAAAGCGATGAGGTATACCTCATCGCTTTTAGTTTGTATTACAACTGTTGCGAAAATTTAATAAACTAACACTGCTAATATTTTTGCAGTGGTTCCCATTTATGTTATAGTTAACATTGTGGACAAATTAACTCACAAGAAATTAACTATTTAGGAGAGATTCATCATGAAGAAATGGATATTAGCCCTCACATTAGCTGGCGGCGTTCTTACATTAGGTGCATGTGGTCAAAGCGGTTCTACTACAGTTGCAGAAAGTAAGGCGGGAAATGTTACACAAGATGAGTTATACAAGACGATGAAGGAGAAGTACGGAGACCAAGCCCTACAACAGCTTGTATTTGAAAAAGTTCTTTCCAAGAAATACAAAGTAACGGATAAAGAATTAAATGAAAAAATTGACCAATTAAAAGCTGACCTAGGTGCAAATTTTGAAGCTACCCTTGCCCAATATGGCTATAAGAGCGAAGATGATTTAAAGAAAACGATGAAGCTTGGCATGATGCAAGAACAGGCGGCACTCAAAGACGTTAAGGTAACTGAAAAAGAATTACAGGATTATTACGATACATATCCTGATATAAAAGCTCGCCATATACTTGTTAAGGATGAAGCTACAGCAAATGAAGTAAAGAAAAAGCTAGATGGCGGCGCTAAATTTGACGAAGTAGCAAAGGAATATTCAACAGATACAGGTTCCGCACAAAATGGCGGTGACTTAGGCTGGTTTGGCCCTAAAGCAATGGTTCCTGAATTTGAGAAGGCAGCATATGCTCTTAAGGTTAATGAAATTAGTGCACCAGTTAAGTCAGAACATGGATATCATATTATCCAAGTAACAGAAAAGAAAGAGAAAAAGCCATTTGCAGAAATGAAGAAAGACCTTGAAAAGGAAGTTAAATCAAAGAAATTAACAAACGAAGACATTAATAAAGCAATGCAGCGTGAACTTAAAGACGCAAACGTAAAAGTAAGCGACAAAGACTTAAAAGACGCACTTAAGCCACAACCATCAGCACAACAATAATGTAAAAGGAGAGACTCTGCGCTAAAGAGTCCCTCCTTTTTTTATTCTTCTCCTTCCCGGCGCATTTCCTTTTCTTGCTCCAAGCGTTTAATATAGATTTCCCCTTCTTGTTCAATGTTTTCAAGCTCTAACTGCCGCTCTTCTCTGCCTGTTTTGATTGCCATTAGTGCACTTACAGCAATTCCAACCACAACTGCATAAATCCAAATTGGTATAGTCAATTTCTCTTGCTCCCTTCAACAGTGGTTGTCCACTTTTTATTACAACTTATTCGGCTATCACAAAAATATTCTTTTCTGATAAAAAAAATAACCCATTTAGGGTTATTTATTGCCGATAGGAAAGTATAACTTTCCTATTAGGCATAAGTGCAACTACGCCTCTGTCTTCGCCTAACGGCGAGTTTTCTTTAAAAAACAGGCTTATAAAATGAACGGTTATCCAATGCAAAAATCCGCTCGGAAAACTCACCAGGTTTCACTCTTTCTAATGCACGGTCGAGCATGTTCATTTTCGCATCTAGATTATCGATATAATGAAGAATTTCTGCCTCTTTTATCAGTGGCGGTTTCGGACTTCCCCATTCAGCCTTTCCATGGTGACTAAGGACAAGATGCTGGAGAATAAGTACCTCTTCCCCAGAAATGCCAAGTTCTTCAGCAGCTTTGCCGATTTCATTAATCATAATGGTAATATGTCCGAGCAAATTCCCTTCAATCGTATATACCGTTGAAATCGGTCCCGATAACTCCGTTACCTTACCCATATCATGCAAAATAACTCCGGCATATAGCAAGTCCTTATCAAGGCTAGGATATAAGGAAGCAATCGCCTTGGCCAAATCAAGCATGCTCACAACGTGATAAGCAAGCCCAGAAACAAATTCATGATGATTTTTAGTTGCTGCCGGATATTCCAAAAAGGCCTTTTGATGTTTCTTAATTAAATGGCGGGTAATCCTTTGGATGTTAGGATTCTTCATTTCAAAAATATACTGGGTTAGCTTACTGACCATTTCTTCCTGGCTTATTGGTGCAGTCTCAAGGAAATCGTCGAGCTTCACACCATCGGCAGGTCCAGTTCTCCGTATTTGGCGAATTTTCAACTGACTTTTCCCGCGATAACTTTGCACATCCCCAACTATTTTGACAATATTCTGGGCTGCATAATTCTTTTCGTCTTCTTCACCCGCATCCCAGAGTTTTGCCTCAATTTCACCACTTTGATCTTGCAGAATTAACGTCAAAAACGGCTTTCCGTTACTCGCAGTCCCTTTTGTTGAACTTTTTATTAGAAGAAATAATTCAACCTGTGCTCCTATATCATAAGTTAAAATTCCTTTGCCCAACCTATTCACGCTCCTTCCCATAGTAAGAGTATAACATATCCTACTAACACTCTATGAAATTATCTGAACCTCACCCTTTTCTAATGAAAAAATATTTTCCCTCTGGAAAAGCTGAAGTAAGTGTGCATGACAAGTGAAAAATAAGATTTGATTCCGCTTCATCTTTTTAAGTAGTTCAATCACTTTTTGCGTTCTTTTCGCATCAAAATTGACAAAGCTATCATCGATAATAATTGGAAACTGATAGTTTTCATAAAGCGTGGCCGCCAAGGCCAGACGGATTGATACATATAACTGTTCTGTCGTTGCTTGGCTTAGCTCATTCGCTTCAAATAGGGTATGGTCCTCGCGTTCAATCAAGAAACCAGGGCCAGTCTTTTGAAGGTGAATTCTTTGATAGCTGCCATTTGTAAGAAATGACATGTATTCTTCCGCTTTTGCAAGCATCCTAGGTAAATGGACACTTTTATATTTTTCAATCGTACTCGACAAGATCTCCTGAGCTAAGCAATAAACAGACCACTCTTTCGCTGCTTTTTCTAATTCAAATTTTTTCTGCTTGTAGTGATGAAGGATATCTGAATAAATACCGCCATCTTCAAGTAGTTGAATTTCATACTTAATTGATGCTTGTTCCTCCTGGAGCTTTTTTAATTTTGATTGTAAATATTGGGCTTCGTGATGGCATTCAGTTATTAATTGATCGCTATTATGAATGGGCAAAAATGTTTCCCTAACCTGTTTGGTAAGTATCGAATACGCAAGCTGACTTTCGATGTTTTCAAGTCTTTCGAGAAGCTTACCTCGCTTTTCAGCTATTACACCAAGTTCATAGAATTGCTGCTCAGTTTCCACCTTTGCAGAATTTAATAGCTTGTTATATTCTGACTGTAGATGATCTAGCTCTTGTGACTTTTGCTTTAAATCTGCTTCGAGGTCGGTAAGCTTTGTCCGTCTCTCTTGACACTTTATTTGCTTTTCATGCTCTTCTTTAAGCTTGTTTCGCAATAAATAAGCGGAATTTTGTAAATCTAAGCCTCTTTCTGGTAAAAAGCGATTCTCATAGTGATTAAGATCTTCCACTAATTTGTTTTGCTGCTGGTTAATTTGCGCCAGCCTTGAAAGTAATTGCTTTTTCTCCCTGCAAGCGGATTTATATTGTTCAATCAGTTCAAATGCCTCTAGCAAAAAGGTTGTAGCGAAATATTCAGGTATCTTTAATTCACTGCTTATGGATAACAGCTTTTCTTTATTTTGAACCGACTCCAATTCCCATTCTTCAAATTTTGCAATGACCTTTTCATATTGGGATTGCTGCTGTTTAAGCTTGATTTTTAAGATTTTCAGCTCTTCCCTCCGGTAATTATCGAGCTTTAATTGTTCCTCAAGCTTTGTGATATCCTTATATTCAGCTGCTTGGAGTTTTTGGATTAACTGCTTTTCTTGTTCCCTCAGATCAGCAAGCGTTTGATTCATTTCCTCTTCTATCGGCTGCTTCGTGCTTTTCGTCATAAAAATGGCAATGACGATAAAGCCCAAAGCTCCTAAAAATAACACAGCCCAATGCTTTGTTAGTATGCCGTACAATGTCAGCCCAACTAATATCAACTCAAAGAGAAAAAACTGAACCTTCTTTTGCTTATTAATGCTTGCCCTTGAGGCTTTGTCCCGTTCATTTGCCCGTTGATAGAATTCAATTTTGTCTTGTAAGGCCTTTAATTCCCCTTCTAAGCCCTTCTTATCATTTCCGTAACTTACTTCTTCCTCAAGCAGTAACCGATCCTGCTTAGCAAGAATTCGGCTCTCTGCCGCCCGAACCCCCTTTTCCACTTCTTCTAACAGGTTTTTTTCTTCAAGATAACGCTCCTCTAACTCTTCCTTTACTTCAACTAGTTTTTGTCTTTTCCTAGCAGCCATTTCTACCTGACTTTTCATATAAATATTTGTATTAATTTCAAAGATATCTTCTTCATTTAGTGGTAGATGAAGCTTCTCTTTTGTAACGGACAGCTTTTCTTCAAACTCTACTAGTTTTGTTTCGCATTGCTGCTTCTCAAGCTTCATTTGTTCATAAAGTGGAACTTGATCAAGTAGTGTTACGATTGCGGGCTCGTTTTCAAGGAAATCTTCCTCCGGCTGAAGCGCAGCTAATTCTTTTTTCAAGTTTTCAATCCTTGTGGAGATGCTGATGATCTCGGCATTATACGGATGAATGAGCTGATTTATTTTTTCGAGTCTTTCAATCCCGCGTGCAGGGAACTCGAAATCTCCCAGCTCGTCAAGCTCTTTCCTTGTCCATTTTTCTTCTCTTACGAACGATTCTATTCTTTTCCATTCATTTAGTTTTTCGACCTTTTCCCCAATTTCTTCAAGCAGCCTGTTTATCGCTATCATTTCCTGCTGGAGGCTTTCTCCTTTTTCAATCAGGTTTTCATATTCATTATTTTTTGCTGCTGCTTTTTTCAATTCTCCATTTAGTTCATGAAGGGCTTGTAATTTTTCATTCAATAGTGGTTTCTTTCCTGAAGGCTTGAAGCGGGAATCCAGCTCTTTCTGGAGGACCGTTTCGGTTTTTGACAACCGTTCTGTTCCTAATGTTCCCGCAGAAAACAGGAATTTACCAATATCTTCGCCTTTCATTTGATGGATGTTTTGTAGTCCATTTAAATTAAAGGAAAAAATCGCCTGGAATAAGCTTTTATCAAAGTTCGCTACTAATTCCTTAAGCAGTTCCTCGCCGCCAATAATTCCATTGTCCATAACTACCTTAACATCGCCTGCCGCTTTCCCTTTAACACGCTCGATAACAGCGTAACCGCGCTCTTCATGATGAATTCTGATTTTTCCGCCATATTTGCTGCCATGTTTTGGCTCATAGCGGAGCTCAGATTGCAGTCTAGTTGGAAAACCGAATAATATGCCATGGATAAAGGCCATAATTGTGGACTTGCCAGCCTCGTTTTCGCCAAAGAACACTTGAAAATCGGCAAGGTTCGTAATTTTTATATTCTCTAATTGGCCGTAGCCGTATATGTGCATCTCAAGAATTTTCAATTGGCCTCTGCTCCTTTCTTTTAAGATTGATAAAGTAATTCAATTAGCAATTTCTCCGCTTTTTCAATTAGCTCTTCCTGCTCTGTCACAAGTAAATGAGATAAATATTTTCTCCCAAGTTGGTGCTCATACAAAGGAGCCAAGCTGTTATCTACATCATCAAAATGATCTATGGTTTCAAAAAGCTCCGCATAAAAATTTGCCTCCATTTTCAATTTCTCTTTGTCAATTTGCTGACTTTCCGTGATGGTTAAATCCACTACCCATACAAATGACTCTTCCTCTTTTTCCTCTTCTAACAAGAGATCTAAAAGCTCACTATTCAAGCTTCTTTTTTCTTGGTCATCTTCCAATTGTATATTTTTCAATAAAAGTGTTAATAGTGTTCCTGTTTTGTCCCTTCTAAAATGTGCAATGGTAGATTGACATAATTGAAGAACATCGTGAAAACTACTAGCTGAAGCGGCATCAACATCAACTTTTTCCCAAACGATATCTGACGTTTCTACAAAGTCTTTTTTTGCTTCAAGTTCAGTTAACGTGACATGATAAAACCCTTTACTGCCAGTTTCCTTCTTATTTCGACCTTGAATATTGCCTGGATAAATAATTGGAGGGGTTTCAGACAAGACTACTCGTTTATGGATATGGCCTAAGGCCCAATAATCATAATCTTTTTCCTGTAGATCGCTAACAGAAAAGGGGGCATAGTTATCATGCTCCGTCCCCGAACTTTCATTGCCGTGAAGGATGCCAATATGAAAATCAGCCCCTGAATTCTTCATATAATCATCTATTTTTCTAGCAAATACATGCCGAGTCGGATAGCTGAAGCCGTAAAGATGAACGATTTCGCCGCTCTTCGTCTGCAGAACCTTTGCTTCTACCTCACTTTGAAAAACATGAACATTCGGGGGCATTTCAAGATGGACCCATGAACCGTTTAAATGATCGTGATTACCAAAGATGATATAAACGGGGATTTCCTTTTCTGCCAGCTTCAGCATTTCCGTCCGAAAGCGTGATTGCGCGCGTAAGCTGCGGTCCTCTCCATCAAATAAATCACCTGCTAAAATAACAAAGTCAACTTGTTGGTCAATTGCTTCCTCCGTAAGTTTTCTAAATGCGGTAAAGGTGCTTTCTTTCACTCTTGTAAAGATGCTTGATGGCAAATGACTTAATCCGACCATTGGACTGTCCAAATGCAGGTCCGCTGCATGTATAAACGAAATTTTTTTCATAAAAAATTCCTTTCATCGTCTTTTCTCCATTGTAGCACTTCCGAAAAACGAATGCACGTTCTCTTTTTAAAATAATAAAGAGCCCCACTAAAAATAGTGAAGCCCAATAAAGTATTACTCGTTCTTAGTTAATTGCAACGCTTTTTTAATATCTTTAAAGGAGTTGGACTTCCCGTACATTAAAACACCGCCTCGGTAGACACGAGCACCGAATATGGCTAAAGCTATAATCGTTGCTAAAAGGATGGCAATCCCTAAAATTGCTTCCCAAGCAGGGAGTGTCAACATGCCCACACGCAAAAACATAATCATCGGTGTGAAGAAAGGAATATACGAGGTGATGGTAATAAAGGCTGCATCTGGTTTCCCAAGACCAAACATGGCAATCATAAATCCGCCAACCACAAGGAACGTCATCGGGGTAATCATTTGCTGCACATCTTCAATCCGACTGACAAGCGAGCCCAAAAAGGCAGCAAGCGTTGCATAAAGAAAATAGCCTAGAATAAAGAAAATCACCGCATAGACAATTGTTCCGATCGGAATATCGCTGAATCCATATACGCCAAAAAAGCCTTCTTTTACTGACTCTAAATTGTTTGTTAACGAGATGTAACCTACGATTAGAAACGCAGCTAATTGGGTTAGACTTAAAAGTCCTATCCCAATTATTTTGGCAAACATTTGCTTAATCGGTGAGACACTCGAGATTAATATTTCCATTACCCGTGAAGACTTTTCCGTCGCCACTTCCATTGCAATCATCGTAGCGTACATTATGACGGAAAAATAAATGATAAACAGCAAGACATAGACAAGACCTCTAGCTTGATTAAGTTCTTCTTCCGTCTTTGCATTTTTCTCAAGGGCAAATTTTTCAAACGAAACCGGTTCATAAAGCTTTTGCAGCTGTGCAGGCGCTAAATTGATTTGCGAAGCGGCCAGCATCGTTTTCAATTGCTGCAACCCTGTTTGCAGGTCTGTAAACAGGGCGGAATCTGCGATACCCATGGCTTTAAAGGTTGCCTCCGGTAATTTCTCGTTATTATACCGTAATTGAATGACCCCTTTAAAATCGCCTTTTTCTACTGCTTTTTCCGCCTCTTTTTCACTGCCTTGGTAAAGTGTAAGGTTAATATCTTTGTTAATGGTGTTAACCTGCTTCTTAAAAGGCTCATAAAGCTGGCCTGATTCATCTAGTACGGCCACCTTGTCTTTCCCGCCATTTTTATCAAACATATCGATTATATTATTAATGTTTGTCAGGGCTAATACAATTACCACCGTAATAATGGTTGTGATAATAAACGATTTACTTTTCAGTTTATTTAAATAAGTATGAAACAAGATAATCCAGAAACTATTCATAAGAATTACCTACTTTCTCGATAAAAATATCATTTAAAGAAGGCTCTTCAAGGGAGAATTTTCTGATAAATCCTTTACCGACAATCTCTTTCAGGATCTTTTCGGCAATATATTCTCCTTCAATCTGAAGTTGAATTCCTTCCATTGTCGTTTTCGCCTTGACTACACCAGGATAATTCTCCAATGATTCTAATGGAAAATCTGCATGGATGACGAGATTCTTTTTACCAAATGAGCGCTTGATTTCCTTTAATCCGCCGTGCACAACCGGACTTCCTTTATGCATGATGCAAAGATGTTCACACATTTCTTCCACATGGTGCATTTGGTGACTCGAAAACACGATGGTCGCTCCATCTTCTTTCAAAGCTAATACGGCTTCCTTTAGCATTTCAACGTTTATCGGGTCTAGCCCGCTAAATGGCTCATCAAGGATTAATAATTTGGGCTTATGTACAACCGCGGCAATGAATTGGATTTTCTGTTGGTTTCCCTTTGAAAGCTCTTCCACCTTTTTATTCTCATACTCTGGGATCTTAAAGCGCTCAAGCCAAGATTTCAATTCAATCAGTGCCTTGCTTTTCGTCATCCCTCTTAATCTCGCTAAATAGACGATTTGATCACGAACTTTTAGCTTCGGGTACAAGCCTCTTTCCTCGGGAAGATAGCCGACCAAATGGCTGGTGGAATAATTGATTGGCTTTCCGTCCCAGGTAATCTGTCCTCCACTCGAATCAAGCAAGCCTAAAATCATTCGAAATGTTGTTGTTTTCCCGGCACCATTTGCCCCTAAAAAGCCAAACATTTCTTTTTCAGGAATCTCTAACGATAAATCATCTACGGCGGTAAATTTCCCAAACCGTTTTGTGACATGTTCAAGTTTAAGAACCATTTCACACACTCCTCTCTTACATTAATACGAGTATAACGTATAATGGTTTCAATTTCTTTTGCGCAATTGGACGAATTATGTGAAAATAGCAGTAATATGCTTTTGATAAAGGGGATATTGAAATGAAAACATATAAATTAACTGCCTTTGAAGCGAATGGTGAAAAGATTTTAGACGAAAGCTTCCAAGCTGAAAATGATGATTCCGCGAAGAAGCTAGGGGAAAAACTATTATCAGAGAAAAACTTATTTGAGCATACACACCGCTGCACCTCACCAAGCGGGAAACTGCTGCTTTTTCATTCATAAAAACAGCGAAGCCGATTGGCTTCGTTGTTTTATTTTCCGATGAATTTCGGTTTTCTTTTTTCGATGAATGCCTTGATGCCTTCTTGATGATCAAGGGTTTCCCGCATTTTTTGCTGACCGTATTTTTCTAATTCTAATATTTTCAGCAATTGTGGGCGGTTTTTTTCTGCCATTATTTTTTTCGTTTTAATCATTGCCTGCACAGGGCGGCTTAACCAATCCGTTAATCTTGCATCTAACGACTCTTGAATAACATCTTCAGCTACTTCCTGAATAAGCCCCAGCTTTAGTGCTTCTTCGGCACCCATCATTTTTCCATCCCAGATAATTTGCTTTGCTTTTGTTTCACCAACTCTTTTTTCCAAAAAGAAATGGGCTCCACCATCAGGAATCAGACCGATGCCGATAAAATTCATTGCCAGTTTGCTTGTTTTGTCAGCAATGATATAGTCTGTTGCTAATGCTAAACTGAATCCCAATCCTGCCGCGGCACCTGAGATGGCGCTGATTGTTAGTTTCGGAATGCTGTAAAGTGTAATAATCAATTCACTAATACAGTCCATCACTGGAAAGAAATCGCTCTCATTCATGTTTGAAAGCATCGTTTTAATATCCCCGCCTGCCGAAAAGGCATTTCCTTTACCAGTCAACACAACAATATCAAAATCGTCAGAATCACCAATTTCTTTTAGCTTACAGACAAGACCCCTTATCACATCTGTATCCATTGCGTTTAAAGCTTCCGGCCTGTTCATCTCTACTGTTGCAACACGGCCATCTACTTTCAAATTCACCTTATCGGTTACAAAATTGATTGACACGACAATCTCCCCCCATTTTCTTCATTCAATTCCATTATATAATGGGATTGAATGGAATAAAAACATTTTTCCAAATATAATGAATTTTACCTCCCATTGAAATAGGGCCAAAGACTTAAAGCCCTTTGCCCCCATTTCCTAACCTTTTCTTAGTGCTTCTTTTTGCACTTGATCCCTTAATTTCATCTTCAGAAATTTCCCTACGGAAGTCTTCGGAATTTCATCCAGGAACAAGATATCATCTGGTATCCACCATTTAGCGAACTGTGGTTTTAAGAATTCTATTAGCTCTTCCTTCATTGTTTTTCCTTTATACGCTTCTTTTAATACCACACAGGCAACTGGACGCTCCTGCCATTGTTCATGAGGAACAGCCACAACCGCCGCTTCAAAAACGGCTTCATGTGCCATTAATGCATTTTCTAAATCAACCGAAGAAATCCATTCGCCGCCGCTCTTAATTAAATCTTTTGTCCGGTCAACTATTTTCACAAACCCTTCATCGTCAATCGTGACAACATCGCCGGTGTGGAGCCAGCCATCGTGGAAGGCGTCTTGGGTCCGTTCATCTTTATAATATTCAGAGGCAATCCACGGGCCGCGAATGCACAATTCGCCCATTTCTTTGCCATCCCAGGCAACCTCACCGTCTTTTCCGAGGATTTTGATTTCTAATCCCGGGACAAGGGTTCCTTGCTTTGCCCTTAATTCTAATCTTTCCTCGTAATCCAATTCTTCTTGGTAGCTTTTTAGAGTGGAAATGACTACGAGCGGACTGGTCTCCGTCATGCCATACGCATGCATGAATGGAATGTTATGACGTTGTTCAAATGCCTTAATCATCCCTTTCGGTGCTGCAGAGCCGCCGCATAATACCCCTCTTAAGCTACTCAGGTCATAGGAGCCTTCATCAAGTTCCTTTAACAAGCCGAGCCAGATGGTCGGGACTCCAGCCGTTACGGTAACGCTTTCCTGCTCAATCAGCTCTGCAAGCAACTTTGGTGTAAAATAGGGCCCCGGCAGGACTAGAGAGGTTCCAAACCAGACGGCGGAAAATGGCATTCCCCATGCATTGGCATGGAACATCGGCACAACTGGAAGCGCAATATCTTTTTCGCTTAATGCGGCACTATCCGCAAGGCCAAGTGCCATACTGTGGAGAACAATCCCGCGGTGGGAATAAACAACGCCCTTTGGATTTCCAGTGGTTGCCGATGTATAGCACATACCTGCCGGATCATTTTCATTCAGATTTTCCAGATAGTGATAGTCCGGATTTGCTTCAGCTAATAGTTTTTCATAATGATAGACTGGGGAGAGTGTTGTTTCCGGGAGATCTTTTTCATCGGTCATAATGATATATGCCTTAACTGTTTTTAATTCAGCTGCACAGCTTTCAAGGAGTGGCACGATGTCAGGGTCAACAAGGAGCACCTTGTCTTCTGCGTGATTGATAATGTAGGAAATATGCTGAGGTGATAGTCGGATGTTAACTGTGTGCAGTACGGCACCCATACAAGGGATAGCAAAATAGGCTTCTAAGTGACGGTGATGATTCCACGCTAATGTTCCTACCCTATCGCTTTTTGTAACCCCTAATTTTGTCAGACTGTCCGCCAGTCTTCTCGTTCTTTCGGCAATTTGTTTGTAGGTGAATCGCTGAATGCCGCTTGCCGTTCTTGATACTACCTGTTTCTTTGGAAAATACTTTTCAGCTCTTTCAATCATTTGCGTCATCGTTAAAGGCGTTTGCATCATAGCTATATTCCCCTCCATTAATGAAAGCATTTATTGCCCCAAATGAGACAATCCATATAATAATTCGACACCCATCCGGAAAAGCCCTTTATTAAGAACGAATTATATGAAAAAATCCTGCCATAATTCAGGCAGGAGAATTTTTTTCCGAGAATAACTCGTTTAATATTTGCATTTTTTCTTCGGTATAAGCTTCAAAGCTGTCATTATAGGTTTTCGGGTCCTTTGGATTAGCAAAGTGAGTAATTTTTCCGGTAACCGGATCAATAAACTTGCTTGCTGCCCCGCAGCCGAGACCGATAATTGTCTGCTGTTCTTCCATAATCATAATATTATAGATACTTTCTTGATTCGGCAGCGAGTAGCCGACATTCTCAAGATTACCAAGAATGTTCTTTTGCCGGTAAAGGTAATATGGCACATAGCCATGATCCGCCGTCCAGACCTCAGCAAGCTCCATCATTTTTTCAACTTCATCCCGGTCGGCCACTTTGTATTTTTCCTTGTTCTTGGTCATTTCCGATGCCCGCTTGAACGATAAAGTATGAACCGTCAAGGATTCAGGCATCAGCTTTTCCGTTTCAGCTAAGGAATGTGTAAATTCAGGGACACCCTCACCAGGCAAGCCAATAATTAAGTCCATATTGATATTGTTCATGCCGCTTGCGCGGGCCAAGTGATACTTTTCAATCGTTTCGGTAACCGTATGATGCCTGCCAATCGCTTTTAACGTTTCTTGCGTATACGATTGTGGATTAATACTGATCCGGTCGATATTCCACTTTTTCAAAACTTCTAATTTCTCAGGGGTTATCGTATCAGGACGCCCTGCTTCAACGGTAATTTCACGGATGTTTTCAACATCAGGAAAAGACATGTACATTTCTTCATAAAGCATATCCATCTCTTCAGCCGTTATGCTGGTCGGGGTTCCACCACCATAATAGACCGTTGTAATCCGGACACCTTTTTCCTTCAGCCAGGCACCGATTTTCTTCATTTCATAATGAAGGCCTCCAAGGAAGGAATCCACCGAGCCTTGGCGCCCGTTAATTGCGTAAGCAGGAAAAGTACAATACGCACATTTCGTCGGACAAAAGGGTATCCCAATATAAATACTGACTTCTTTTTGCAGGGAATATAGATCAGGGATAACGCTGAGCTGGCGGTTGACAATTTGCTGCATCAACTCAATCTTTTCATCTGTGATTAAATAATCAGCCTTTAATTGCTGATGGGCAGCATCTATTGGAATACCTTCCTGGACTTTCCGGTGAAGCAATTTCGTTGGTCTGACCCCAGTAAGAATGCCCCACTTTTGCGTAATGCCTGTCAAATCCTGCAGGACGGTTAAATAGACGTGGGCAACAGCATTTTTTATTTGTTTGAATCTTTCCTTTTCTGAACCGGTCGGGAGCATTTCCCTTTGATATTCAGCGGCAAATATTTTATCGAAGTTTTCCTTTAATTCAGCTGAAACAGAAATGTTTTCCTGAACTTGTAAATGGAATTCTATCCGGATGTCCGCTTCTTCCGCATTTCCGGTTATAATCTTTGATTCTTCAAAAAACAAATTAGCAATCAGCTGGAGCGGACGATTAAATCTTTCATCCTCTAACCCTATTATCGAAATTCGCAATGATATCACCTTTCAATAGTAAACTTCCTTAAGTGTACCGAATCGTAAAAACAAGGTCAATGGTATGGTATATTTTTACATTAAAATATCAACGGCTGCAGCTGCCGTTGATATCTTCAAAATTTATTTTTTTATGATATTCATCTTTCTTAAAAACTCAATTGGCTGTTGTTTACGGAAATGTTCCTTTACCATATAGGCGACACCATGTTCATTTTTGGATCTGGTTACCCAATCCGAGGCTCTTTTCACATCGTAATTTGCGTTCCACATCGAAACACCAAGACCTGCTGCTTCAATTAAGGGAATATCATCGAGACCATCACCAATATAAACCATTTCACTCCTACGAATCCCAAGCTGCTTCCCGAGGTAAGTTAATCCAGTTAACTTTGAAACACCGGCAGTGACAATATCCAAACGTAAGGAATCAAGCTCGATGATTTCAATCTCAGTAAACATGTTGCCTAGAGCACTTTTTGCATCTTTTAAGTCATTCTTATCTTCAAAATAAACCTCAATCTTGGGAGGTGTAACCGGCTGGTCATGTAAATATTCACTTAGTGAAGAAACAAATTGCTGGGAATAGAAAGCTGGGTCTCCGGAAGTAAACACCGTTTTTGCTAACAAATGATTGTTTAGCTTTAACTTATTCGCTAATGAAAATTGTTCGTGAACTAAGCGGATTTGGCACGGAAATGCCTCTAAAAAACTTACTGTATCATAGGTAATATCTTCATTGATCCTTTTCACATAAATCGGTTTTTCCGCGGTACTAGCAATATAGGCGCCTTGATGGGTGACCAGCGGAGACTTTATTTTTAATGCCTTAGCGACCTTTTTTGCTGAAGGAAAGCTGCGCGATGTTACAAGCGTTACATAAATTCCTTTTTGCTGTACATATTCAATTGCTTCCTTTGTTGACTTATGGATTTTTCCATTGGTTTGAAGAAGCGTGCCATCAATATTTAACGCAAGCAAGCGATAAATCATTATGTTGCCCCCTGTTCTTGGTGAAATTACCCTTATATCACTTTTATGACTTTTCACTCATTTATAGAACAGAGGAGATGACCATACTATCGAAAAAAACCCCGGTTTGGCACCGAGGGCTTAGCTTGAAGTCTTACATTTGTCCATATAGGTCTTCTAATGGTTTCATAATGACTTTATTTAATTCACCAATAATCATGCTCATCCGTTGTTCAGCCTGCATAAGATGGGCAATTTTCGGATTCTGCTGCACGAGCGCTACTGTTGACTGTGCCTGTTGTATCTCTTGTTCAGAAATATCCTGACCCATCATTTGTTTTTGCTGCAGATTCATTTGGATTTGCCGGAACCCGTCAAACATTTGCTTTGAGGCCGGATCGGCATTCACTTCACTGTATGCCTGCTTTAATTGTTCATACTCTTCACTTTGTCGGATCGCGGTTTCTAAGGCATAGGCGGAATCATATAAATTAACTGCCATTAGGTTCACTCCTTTTTTGGTAATTCTTCACAACTATAACAAACTATTCGTTTAAATGCGAGAATGTTCAAATCACCATCTAAATTATTTTCACATACGATACTATCAGCGGATGCCCATTTTTACACAAATGAGGAGTGATTATGTCATTATCTTTAACCCCAATTAAGATTGTGCCCGGGAAACCAACAGATAGAAATAACTTCATTGTACAAATGTCCAACCAATTGTTTATCCTTTTAAAAATAAAAGAAATCCGGGATTTGAACATTACGTTAGGGCAAAAAACAATCACTGCAACCGTAAAAACGGTAGATTTAGCTGCTAACGAGATTATTTTGCCGGAGAACATGATAATAGATTTTTGTCTGCCGCTTCAATGCTTTAAGTTTCAGGCCATGTACTTGGCAGATGACCATACACTGAAGCTTGGTCCAGTGGTCGGTTTACTTACAAATTTCACCTCAAAAAAACAGGAAGAGCCCCACTTTCGTTCTATCCATTCCTTTTGTGAGGAGCTTCATCACGGTATAACGGAGCAGGGTGGTTTTTTTTACGTCTTTGCTTATGACCAATTTTTAAACGAAGCTTATTACCTTGTGGACGGCAAATGGATACCATTTGAGCTTCCCCTGCCTGATGTGATTTACAATCGCATCCATTCCAGAAGGCTTGAACAAAAGGAGTCCTATAAACAGTTCCGCAAACGGCTGGAACAGCTTATGATTCCGATTTTTAATGACCGTTTTCTTTCAAAATGGGAAGTGTATGAGCAGTTAAGCAATGAGAGACAGCTCCTGGCTTATATTCCCGAGACGAAACTCTTCTCAAAGGAACACCTGAATGATTTTCTTCAAAAATACGAAACTGTTTTTCTTAAACCAATTCATGGCAGTCAAGGCAGGAACATTATTAAAGTGAAAAAGGAAAGGGAAAACCACTACACTTTTCAATCCTCGTTAACAAGTCAGATTGATAACGTTGGGGAGGGAGGTACCCTAGACGAAATTTATCAAAAGGTAAAACCAATCCTTCATAATCAGATTTATATTATTCAGCAGGGCCTTGATTTAGTTACACATCAGGCTTGTGCCATGGATTTTAGGGTTTTATGTCATAAGAGTCTTACTAACCATTGGAATATTACATCAACCGTGGCAAGAATTGCTGCTGATGGAGAGTTTGTTTCTAATATTGCTAGGGGCGGAACCATTACACGACCGTTGCTGGCTTTAGGTAGTTGTCTCGGCAAAAAGAAATCTATAGCCATACTCGAAGTGATGAAGGAATTGGCGCTTGAAACGGCCTCGGTTATTAGCAGCCACTCAGCAGGAATAACGGGAGAACTTGGCATCGACATCGGCGTCGACCATGATGGCAGGATTTGGATAATAGAGGTGAATTCCAAACCATCTAAAAACTTCGAGGATGATGTTGGAAAAATAAGACCGTCCGCAAAGGCGATTATACAATTTTGTACCGAGCTTGGCTTTGAAACCAAGCCATTAAAGGAGTGACATTATAATGATTACATTTGGCATTATGACGTTGAATATGGAAAGTGAACATGCTTATATAAATGAAATGGCTAGCCTTGCTGAATCATGCAAAATGGAGGTATTCCGTTTCCTACCCTCCGATATCAATCCGCATACACTTCAGGTAAAAGGGAAAAAGTTTGATTCAATGGCAAATTGCTGGCTGGAGAATGAACGGCCAATCCCGGCCATCATTTACGACCGCTGTTTTTACGGAGAGGATGAACATTCAAAACAATGCCTGCCGATTGTTTCATGGTTGAAGAGCAGAAATGATATAACCTTTTTAGGCTATGGATTACCTAATAAACTTGAGATCTATAAAACGTTAAGAAACTCTGGTTTAGCCTCCTATTTACCTGATACGCAATCCGTTTCAGATACTGGAATCATTCTAAAAGAATTAGCGGCGCAGAAAAAGATGATTTTAAAGCCAATAAATGGTTCTCAAGGCTACGGTATTTATTACTTGAAGAAAAACGACAAATCCTTTAATGTCAAAACAGAAAAACAGAAGAAAATCATTTCGCGGATTTTCCCAAATGAGGCAAAACTCCTTCAATGGTTAAAACCGTTAATTAAACAGCATGAATTTATGCTCCAGCCCTATCTGGAACTTTATAACAATGAACTACAGCCCTTTGACATTCGTGTTCTGTTGCAAAAAAGCGCACATGGAGCCTGGGGAGAACTTGGCAGAGGGATTCGGATTGGAAGCACAGGGGGTCTCCTCTCAAACTTAAGTGCAGGTGGAACCGTCATCACGTTTACAGATTGGCTGACTTCACTTCCACCCGCAAAAGGGGAATATATCCGCCAGGAATTAGAATACATTCTGACCAGCCTGCCTCCCTTGCTTGAAAAAGAATTTATGCCATTATTTGAGATTGGGGTAGATATTGGCATCGCCAAAAATGGATCGATTTGGGTCCTTGATATCAATTCCAAACCTGGAAGAAAGGTTCTATTGCAAACACGACCAGATTTAAAGGAATCAATCCATCTAAATCCGCTGCTTTATGGCAAATACCTTTCCGAAACGGCACCGCATGAAAGGAAGAGCTATTATGAGACAACATTATCTCATTGAGGTTGCTCAAAATAATCAAATGGTTGTGTTCTGTCCCAAGGATATTCTTCAGGGGAAAAAAATAAAGCGTATCGCTTTTGGCTCAAAATCAATTGCTGTTGACTTTTTCCCGCACCCTGATGAAAATGACCGAATTGTGATCAGCAGGAAAATTCAGAAGGCCATCCAGTTTCCCGATTTCACTATCCCGCTCCATGCCTTTATCGAAAAGCAAATTCTTTATATGGGTCCGCTCGTTGGTATTTTCACGGCAGGATTTACGTCCATTCCCTTGCAGCCAATCGGCGAACGTACATTGTTTTTTTCGAAACTGCTATCTGTTAATAAAACAGTCGGCGCTCTCGCATTTGTCTTCGGAGAGCAGCATATAGATTGGGAGCAAGGAACGATAGAAGGTTACTTTTTTCATAATCAGTCTTGGGAAACTTTTGAGGTTCCTTTTCCAAATGTGATTTACGACCGTCTGCCCAATCGAAAAAGCGAGAGCAACCCAAAATTGATGAAAGTAAGGCACCGATTACAAAAGGAATATCTTATTCCGTGGTACAATCCCGGTTTTTTCAATAAGCTTGATATTTATGATCTCCTGCTGGAGGATGCTTCGGTTACTGCTTACCTCCCGGATACCCAGCCGTTTACCTCCTTTTCAACCATGGAAACGATGCTGGCTAAATATGGCCATATTTTTATTAAGCCAAGAAACGGCAGTCTTGGGTTAGGTATTCACCAAGTGATTTTTGACAAACAATCTGGCGGTTTTTATTGTCGCTATCAGGACGAGGCTTATATTAATCGCTTACGAAAGTTTGTCAGTTTAGAACGATTGTTTCAATCTGTATTTGCACAGCTATCACTAGAAAAAATGTTAGTGCAGCAGGGAATTTCCTTGCTTAGAAACGAGACTCGCTCGATTGATTTTCGTGTCCATACGAATAAGGATGACTATGGGAAATGGCAAGTATCAGCGATTGCCGCTAAGATTGCCGGTCACGGAAGTGTAACTACCCATGCACGAAGCGGTGGTGATATCAAAACAATTGCAGAAATTTTTCCAAAGGAAGAATCTGATTTATATACCGAAAAGCTAACCAATGCTGCGCTTCAGCTTAGTAAATCGTTGGACAGAAATATTGAAGGAATTATTGGCGAGATTGGTTTTGATTTAGGCATCGACCGTAACGGGGATGTATGGCTCTTTGAAGCAAATTCCAAACCGGGCAGGTCAATTTTTAGTCATCCCGAATTGAAGGAAGTTGATTTCCTAACGCGCAAATTATCAATTGCCTTTGCTGTTTTCCTAACAGAGCAAGCATTATTACATCCTGAGGAACTATTCAAATGAAAAACAATTCAACAGGCCCACTGATTGGGATATTAACAGCACAGAAAGCAAATGGCGCCATTGCTGGCAACGGTCCGCTTTTTATCGAATTGCAAAAAAAGCTTATTTCATTAAATGGAGTAAGCTTTGTCTTTACTCCTGAAGGAACGACAAAGAATTTTATTATTGGCTACACGTTTTCACTTGATAAAAATCGCTGGATAAAGGAAAAATTCCCTTATCCAGACCTTGTTTATAACCGAATTCCATTTCGGAAATCGGAACAAAATGAACCCTTCCAAGCTTTGATTTCCAGGTTAAAAGAGAAACATATTCCTTTTTTTAATCCATGTTTTATCGATAAGTATGAGCTCTATGAGTTATTGAAAAATCATACGGTACTGCAACACTTTTTACCACAAACCATCCTTGTCCAGCGTAAAAAGGACTTGTTCACTTTTTTAAAAAAACATACAACAATTTATTTAAAACCTAGGCAATCAGCAAAGGGCAAAGGGATTTTCCGCCTCAGGCTGATGAGCCCTTCAGAAATTCAACTTGAAGCGGTTGAATACAGTGAATCCTACAAATCCTTTGATCATTTTTGGGGAAATTGGAACGAAAAGCTACTTGAGAAAAACTATTTGGCCCAGGAAGAAATCAATTCAGCTGAATACGAGGGAAACCGCTTTGATTTTCGCATTCTTGCTCATGCTGAGGATAACGGTTATAAGCTTACAGGGGTTGGGATTAGGCAGGCCCAGGAACAAGGGATTACCACCCATATTCCCACCGGTGGGAGATTGCTTCCATACGAGCTTTTACAATCAACTGAACATGATCAGTTCATTCAAACCATTGTCCCGTTTGTCGGCGAAGCATTATCGGAACAATTTGGCTTTTTCGGCGAGTTTTCAATAGACGCAGGCGTAAGCAAAGCCGGTCAGTATTATATTTATGAAGCCAATTCCAAGCCAATGAGCTTTGATGAGACGGAGATTGAAGAAAGGAAAATAGTCCAGCTTTGCCGCTTATTCCTGCAGTTAACAGGTAACCAGCTTTAATTTTTTGTTTAAATTATTCCCTAAACAAGGTAAGCTAGAAGCAGTAAAATGCAAAGGGGATGAGGTAAATGTTGATGCATTTTCAGTTCAAACCATTATTTGAAAATAAAAATATTCCTGGCTGGAACTTTTCCTTTTATTACAAAAAGCAAAGATTTACAGGAATCTATCACCAAACAGGAAAAATTGAATTCACCACAAATACGCCGGAACAAAAAGATATTGACGCATTAACAAGCCAAATCCATGAATTAATGCTTTATCACGTTTATGAATAGTGCAATAAACCTTTCCACAAACTAACATGAAAAGCGGAAAGGATTGATTGTCATGGAAAAAGATAAAGATAAGCTAGCCGAACAAGGTTCTGTTTATGAAGGAAGAGATAAAGTCTATCTAGATATTGACCGGATGATCAATGAAGGAATGTCAGGCGGTTCCGTCCATGCACGTCACGATTCCACAAATATTGAAGAAGCACGTGACCTAACTGAAGAACAACCACCGTATGAATGTGACTAAAACACTAAGGTATCAAAAAAGGCTAGCCGGCAATTTTATCGGCTCAGCCTTTTTTATTGTCCATCTTCTATTGGTATAATAGAAGTAGAATTTCTTAAAAAATTTAGATAATGGGGAAAATAACAGATGTTAAAAAAATTATTGTCCATATATGAGAATTCAATTTTGTTTCTCAATCAACCTGAGAACCCTAGTGACCAAATGTTTATCTTATGTAACGATGCAGAGAATGAGTGGATTAGCATTCCTAAAACAGACGTAAGTGAAAAAGAACTAAAGCTTCTAAAAACGATTTTCAAACTAGTTGAAGTTGAAACATCAGCCAATCCTTCCACTTCAAATGGCTGGTATGAATTTCTACTTTTAAACGGTCCCCTTCCAAGTTACCCATCTGAAGAAGCCATTTTTCGGTTGATTCAATTCCAAATGAGCAGCGATGATGCGAATCAAATTGAAATGGAATCCGCTTTAAAAGGCTTTTTTACTGAGGACGTACTAATCATTTGGGAAAACGGAAGCCGGGGTATTGTTATAGAAGAGAAAACACAAATTTCTCTTTCCGAAGAAGAACTAATTTCGATGTCGGAAACATTAGAAAGCGATTTTTATGTAAAAGTTTCATTTTATATTGGAAAACTCCATCCTTTTTCCTTGGAGCTCCGCGAAAAATTCCGGCAGGAACAAGAATACTTTTCATTTGGGATTATCAATTTGGGCAACCCGCATATCTTAACATTTGAACGGGTTTTCCCTGCTTTTTTAGCACATCATCTGCCAGAAGAATTAAAGCAAAAAGTCAACCAAGAAGTAATCGAACTATTCCATGATGACCCGGAAATGTTTTCGACCGTCAAGATTTTTTTAGAAAACAATTTAAATGCAAGTTTAACTGCGAAACGATTGTATATCCACCGAAACACCCTCCAATATCGGATTGATAAATTTTGCGAAAAAACTGGAATTGGATTAAAGGATTTTCACGGGGCCTTTACCGTCTTTTTAGCTTGCCTTCTGTTTGAACAGAAACGCAACTAACAATGTGCCCAAAAAAGCGTTTTCATTTTTTGTGCAACCTGTCCATACCTTTTTTTCCCCTTAACCTGTAAACTGAGCTTATCAAGATAAAACAGGGAGGCAATTCACATGGCAGAGTTAAAATTAGATCATATCTTTAAAGTTTATGATAATAAAGTTACCGCTGTTCAGGACTTCAATTTACATATAGAGGATAAGGAGTTTATTGTCTTTGTTGGTCCTTCTGGCTGCGGTAAGTCAACTACACTACGAATGATTGCTGGACTTGAAGATATTTCAAAAGGTGATTTTTACATTGATGGCAAAAGGGTAAACGATGTTGCTCCGAAAGACCGCGATATCGCGATGGTCTTCCAAAACTACGCCCTTTATCCGCATATGACGGTTTATGATAACATGGCATTCGGATTGAAACTGCGTAAATTTCCAAAACCCGAAATTGACCGCCGGGTCCAAGAAGCAGCCAAAATTCTTGGCTTAGAAGCATATTTAACTCGTAAACCAAAAGCTCTTTCAGGGGGTCAGCGCCAACGTGTTGCATTGGGCCGTGCCATTGTCCGTGATGCCAAGGTGTTCTTAATGGATGAACCGTTATCCAATCTTGATGCCAAGCTTCGTGTACAAATGCGTGCTGAGATTGCCAAGCTGCACCGCCGCTTAGATACGACAACTATCTATGTTACTCACGACCAAACAGAGGCAATGACAATGGCTACCCGTTTAGTTGTTATGAAAGACGGAGTCATTCAACAGGTTGGTTCGCCTAAAGAAGTCTATGAAAAGCCGGAAAATGTGTTTGTCGGCGGCTTTATTGGTTCGCCAGCAATGAATTTCTTCAATGGAAAACTTGAAGATGGCAAATTTGTTATCGGCAAAACGGCTATCGCTGTTCCGGAAGGAAAGATGAAATTCCTTCGTGAGCAAGGCTATGTTGGAAAGTCTATCATTCTAGGGACTCGCCCAGAAGATATCCATGATGAACCTGTATTCATTGAGGCATCTACTGGAACAAAAATTACCGCTAATATCGATGTTGCCGAATTAACCGGTGCCGAGTTAATGGTTTACTCATCCATTGGAGACCAGGACTTCGTAGCACGACTTGATTCACGTGCCGATGTTAAACCAGGTGATAAATTAGACCTAGCATTTGACTTAAACAAGGCTCATTTCTTTGATGTTGATACAGAATTAAGAATCAGACCATAAAATCGAAAAATAATTATTTCTTAAGCCTCCGTCCGTATCTAGGAACGGGGGCTTATTCTTTTATTAGTATGATTTCATCATGAAGGCAGGATGGGCAATGATATAAATGCGGACATTTATGTCCTGAATTTGTGTCATGATAGCCATCCTCCATTTTCATTAAATCAATTTCCATATATGGACTGTAACCATCATAAAAATCCATAATCCGGCCGCTTTCCAGCATAGGTTCACCACAATCGGTACACATTAAATAGACGTCGCGGAAACCGTTGCAGACTGGGCATACTGTCATACACTTCACCCTTTTGATTGTAAGTTAACTTTAGTTTATGTTAGATTATCTGTCCTATGTAATGGAATAAATTACTAATCAATATTTCGAATAAGTCTTCAAGAATTAATCATAATAAAGATTACAAAGCAACATTTACACCGATGGATGAAACCAACCAGGGTAATAACCGGTGCAACTCCGGGTCATCCAACCATTTACTAAAAGGAACAATAATAATATGGGTTAGGCCCTAGGCGGCACTTATGGTTCAATTCCATACTGACCCCAAACTTATTAAGAGGAGTGTTATTCATCTATGGCTAGTAACAACAACTCTAATCAACTAGTAGTACCAGGCGTTCAACAGGCACTTGATCAAATGAAGTATGAAATTGCTTCAGAATTTGGCGTAAACCTTGGTGCAGATACGACTTCTCGTGCCAATGGTTCTGTCGGAGGAGAAATTACAAAGCGTCTTGTACAAATGGCTGAATCCCAACTTGGCGGGTTCAAACACTAATTTTTAGTAAACCCATTTATACAACAAATAAATAATATGGCTTAGCCCCCTCCAACACTGGAGGGGGCTTTCATGTTCAGTGTTTTAAACCATATTTTCAGGTTTAATCCATTGGTCAAATTGATCCGCCGAGACATAACCGGTTTTAATTGCCGCTTCTTTTAATGTGCTATTTTCTTTAAAAGCCAATTTGGCTATTTGTGCCGCTTTTTCATAGCCTATATGGGGGTTTAATGCTGTCACCAGCATCAAAGACTGTTTCACATGTTCCTTAATTATTTTTTCGTTAGCTTCAAGTCCCAGGGCACAATTTTTGTTAAATGACCGCAATCCATCAGAAAGAAGCCTTATGGATTGGATCAAGTTATTAATAATCACTGGTTTAAATACATTTAATTCAAAATTCCCTTGGCTTGCCGCGAAGCCAATTGTCATGTCATTACCAAAGACTTGGCACACCACCATCGTTAACGCTTCACATTGCGTTGGATTTACTTTTCCAGGCATGATTGAACTACCGGGCTCATTGGCTGGAATGCTTAGCTCACCAATCCCGCTGCGCGGCCCGCTTGCAAGCCAACGAACATCATTGGCAATTTTCATTAAATCTGCTGCTAGTGCTTTGATGGAACCATGGACATAGACAATTTCATCATGACTTGTTAAGGAGTGAAATTTATTTTCTGAAGATCGGAATGGATGTCCTGTCAGCGTTGAAAGCTGCGCCGAAACCTTTTCTCCAAACTGAGGGTCAGCATTGATTCCTGTACCGACAGCCGTCCCTCCTATTGCCAAATCCAGCAGATAACCGCTAGCTTCCATAATCATTCTTTCGTTCTTTTCCAACATTGCCCGCCAGCCGCTTATTTCTTGTCCGAGAGTTAATGGCGTAGCATCCTGCAAATGCGTTCTTCCTATTTTTACAATGTCAGAAAAGGACTTTTCTTTTTCAAGGAGTGTCTGTTTTAGCTCTTGAATAGCTGGAAGCAGTGATTCCATTACTTTTATATAGGCAGCAATATGCATGGCTGTTGGAAAGGTATCATTGGAGCTTTGCGACATATTGACATCATCATTAGGATGGATATTTTCTGTACTGCCTTGTTCCTTCAACCATTCGTTTGCCCGGTTGGCTATCACCTCATTGACGTTCATATTGGACTGCGTGCCGCTGCCGGTTTGCCAGACAACTAATGGAAAATGTTCATCGAAGTCTCCCTTCAATATTTCATCGGATACTTTTTTTATTGCCTCCATTTTTAATTCACTTAGCTTCCCTAATTGTTGATTGACGATTGCAGCTGATTTTTTAATTAAAGTTAATCCATAAATAAGTTCTAAAGGCATTTTTTCGGTGCCAATATTAAAATTTTCCTTGCTCCGCTGTGTTTGCGCTCCCCAATATTTATTTGCCGGTACACGCACCTCACCAAGCGTATCCTTTTCGATTCTAAAATTCTCCATGTACATTCCACCTCACTAATTCGCGCTACTTCAATATATATACCCATTTCTAACCATTTTATTAAAAAAACTGCAGACATTTGTCTGCAGCCTATGCTTTATAAATTGTATATCCGATATAATAAGAAAGGATTAAAAAACTACCGATTAACAGTACTATTGAATACTCACCCATATCCATCCCACCCCATTTTGAATTGTTTTTACTTAAACATTTTTAAGGTATCATAATGGGCAGGGCTAACAAGTGATAGAAATTACACTTTAGTGACCAAGGAGTGAATTTTTTGTGAACATTTGCCTTTTTGGGGCAACTGGAAGAGTTGGTTCAGTTATTTTGGAAAATGCTTTAAGCAATCACCATTCTGTCCAAGCCTTAGTGCGAGACGCGAAAAAAATGAACCAAAAGGCTGCATGCCTTACCGTTAGAGAAGGTAATGTCTTACAGGAAGAGGATATTATCCATTCAATCACGGGGGCTGATGCGGTCATCAGTGCCTTAAATACAGACGGCAGCTCAACTCTTTCAGAATCCATGCCCTTCATCATCAAACATATGAAAAAGCATAAAATTAACCGGATTATTACAATTGGTACAGCAGGTATCCTGCAAGCACGTTCCGCTCCCTATTTATACCGATTCCAATCGTCAGAGTCTAGACGAAAGAGTACCAAGGATGCCGAGGAACATTTAAAGGCCTTTTTATTATTAAAGGACTCCGGGCTAGATTGGACAATTGTCTGTCCAACCTATTTACCAGTGGGTGAAAGAATTGGGACCTATCGATATGAAAAGGACTTTCTCCCTGAAAATCCTTCCTCCATCTCGATTTTTGACACCGGAGATTTCGCCTACAGGCAGCTATTTTCAGATGAATTTATCCGTTCAAGAGTAGGCCTTACTTATTGAAAAAATAGGGACTGACCATGATGGCCGGTCCCTACTCATTAATCCTATAATTATTCCGCCCGAACTGCGGTCCCGTAGGCGATAATTTCTGACGCCCCCTGCATAACGGAACTGGATTGTAATCGCATCCCGATGATAGCATTTGCTCCTAATTCCCTCGCTTCATCCACCATTCTGTCGATGGCTTTTTTTCTCGCTTCATTTAACATATCCGTATATTCCTTAATCTCACCGCCGACAATCGTCTTCAAACCGGCTAATAGATCTTTACCAATATGTTTGGATTGGACCGTACTCCCCTTAACAAAGCCGACAAAATCCTTGATTTCCTTACCAGGAATGCAATCAGTGGTCACGATTATCATCATTTGAATACCCCACTTTTTTATGAAAAATTTTCCTAACAAAAATTAGGTAAAATAGCGTTGGCATTGGTGCCTGGATTAGTCCGGCAATCCCCCAAAACCAATAGTTATGACTACGTTTCCGTGCATCCAAAAATAAAAAGATACTCTGCGTGAATAAAATGGCAGCAACAACGATGATTAATGTTAATGAATAATCGCCATTCATCCATTACTCACCTTCTTTAATAAACTTACACTTGTATATAACACAATAAAGATGGTGGTAACTAATTGCAGAAAAATAAACAAGACTGGCATTTGAAATAAGGATACAATAATTCCTGTTAAAATAATAAAGGCGATGATTAAAAATAAAGCTAAATCCCTGATGAGCTTTTTTCGTATTTGCTGCTTCTCTGCTGCCACCCTTTGTTCAAACCATGAAAGGTCTGGAGAATAAACAGGGAATTGATCTATATGATGTAACCCCTCTTGCAGTTCGTGAATAGCAGCTGAGTCCTGTTTATCTAGTTGTTCGTTGCCCAGTATGATGACTTTCTGTTTCTTCACTTACTTTCAGCTCCCTTCTTATTGACTTTATTCCATTATGCACCCTTGATTTAACTGTTCCCGGAGATATTTTCATCCAATCGCCAATTTCTTCGTAGGAATATCCGTAATAGTGCTTCAAAATGATCGGAATCCTGACATCCTCCGGTAATCGCGCCAGTGCCTCTAACGCATCATTCCATTCTTCATTTCTACTTTCGAAACTCCACTTCAATTTGCGGTAGACTTCCTCTTGTACCTGCCAATTTTTCTCTCGCATTTTCTTTCTACATTGGTCAATGTATGTATTTGTCGCAATCGAAACCAGCCAGGTGGAAAATTTACTTTGACCATTATAAAGATGAAACTTTTGTATACATTTCGCCATCGTTTCCTGTGCCAATTCTTCAGCTGTATCAGGATTCATTGTTATTTTCATTAAATATTTTACAAGAAATGGATAATTTTCTTTAAACAACATGGCGAATGCTAAATGGTCCCCTTCTTTTGCATTTTTTATCAATGCATCCATTCGGCAATAATCCTCTCTTTCCCCCATCATCCCTATTTGTGTCTTTATTAATTAGACGATCAACTCAGTATTTTGTTCACCTTAAATAAATTTTACCTGCAAATCTCAGTTTGTTTATATATATTGTTGATTAAGAAAAGGCACGAATTTCTTCGTACCTTCCTAAATTAATGCCCTTTTCCTTTATCCTTACCTTTGCCTTTGCCTTTTCCCTTACCTTTGTCCTTCTCCTTCTTATCCCACTTATCCTTTTGTTTATTCCATTTTTCTTCCCATTTTTGCACTTCATTATTGAATTTCTTTTGAAAATTATCAAGATTCTTTTCTTCTTCTTCCTTTTTCCGCTTTTCAATCAACGAGGAAATGTGCGGCACATTAAAGCTTTCGTTTGGATAGCCTTTTAGTGCTTCCTTCATCACTTCATTGAAGATTACAGCAGAACCTGTTCCGCTTGTTGGGGTGATATAGTGGTCGGCATCGGTTTTATCATAACCAACCCAGATGGCACCCACTAGCTGTGGCGTATAACCAACAAACCATTGATCCTTCAGCCCATTGATTCCTTTAATCGGAACCTGGGTGGATCCTGTTTTACCAGCCGTTTCCCGGCCGGGGATTTGTGCTGCCTTTCCGGTTCCTAGTTCGATAACACCAAGGAGCATCGTTGTCATATTATCGGTAACAGCTTTTGTTGTTACACGCTCATTTTTCCCTTTCCACTCAGCGACCACATTACCTTTTGCATCGATGATTTTATTGATCACATGTGCTTCCTCTCGCACGCCGTTATTAGGAAATACAGAAAAGGCTTCTGCCATCTCGATTGGCGATACGCCTTGATGCAGGCCTCCGAGGGCGATTGATAAATTACGGTCAGCCTTATCCAAGGTAATGCCGAAGCGGTTAATCGCATCTAAACCCTTTTCGATTCCCAGTTCATTTAACAGCCAGACAGCCGAGACGTTTTTTGATTCCTTTACCGCCTCATACATCGGTACTTCGCCTTCGTATCGATGATCATAATTACTAGGTTCATAAGTGCCGAACTTCATCTGTTCGTCCTTTAACATGTCCGTGATTTTCCAGCCTTCTTCAAGTGCCGGGGTATAAACTACCAATGGCTTAAAGGAAGAGCCTGGTTGTGCTTTTAACTGCGAGGCGCGGTTATAGCCTCTAAACGCATGATCTCCTCTGCCGCCGACAAGAGCCCTGATCCCGCCTGATTTCGGGTCTACTAAGACGCCGCCGCTTTGGACAAGCCTGTCCTTTCCTTTTGGAAATAAGGCGGCATTTTGATACGTGTTTTCCATCGCCGCTTGCATCGCAGGATCAAGCTCGGTATAAATCTGATACCCGCCTGTCAACAATTCATCTTGAGTGAAGCCGTACTGTTTTATCGCCTCATCCAAAACCTGGTCAACATAATAAGGAAATTTCCCACGGAACGGGTCGCCGCCCTTGTCATCGAGAACAACCTTTTCATGCGTTGCCTTTTCAGCCTGCTGTTTTGTGATATAGCCTTTCTCCTGCATTTTTGCGAGCACAAGATTTCGCCTTTCGGTTGCTTTTTCCATATTTTCGTATGGATTTAAGGCAGAGGGAGCATTTATTAGTCCCGCGAGTAAGGCGGATTCGCTAATTGAAAGGTCCTTAACCTCTTTTGCAAAATATTTACTGGCTGCTTGTTTAATTCCATAAGCACCGTTGCCAAAATATATCTGGTTTAAATACATCTGCAGGATTTCCTGTTTCGTATATTCCCGTTCAACCGCCAATGCTAAAAATACTTCCTCCATCTTTCTTTTCACTGTTTTTTCAGAAGTGAGAATCGTATTTTTCGTTAATTGCTGTGTGATGGTACTGCCGCCCTCGACCATCGCGCCAGCTTTTAAGTCACGGAAAAGAGCCCTGGACGTACCTATTAAATCTACACCGCTATGTTGATAAAAACGGTGGTCCTCAATGGAAATAATTGCATTTTTCATGGAATCCGGGACTTCCGTGATTAGAACTCCTTCATTTTTATTGGCCGAAACCTTGCTAGCCACTTTCCCATTAATATCATAAAAAACCGTTGGCTGTGGAAGTTCATTTTTCAGTTCTGATATGTCAGCATCCTTGGAAAAATAAAAAAGCAGTCCAAAAAAACCTAGAATCATAATCAAGGCAACCAACACGATTAGTTGGAGCAAATGCCACTTTTTCCAGTTCTTAAAAATGCCACGTAACCTTTCTGTAAATACCAATTTGATGACATCCTTTGTCTGTAATCTCTATAACAGGTATACTTTTCGATGAATGTGTCGATTTTATGACTGTTTACCGGTAGATAATCGATTAACAAAAAAAGACAGGTACGCAACCCGTCTTTTCATTATTCACTTTTGGTTAACTCTTTAAAGCGCTGCTTTGTCATTTTTTCATCGAAACTGCTGTAGATTCGATAATTCGCCGCGTCCAATATCCGAAAATGTTTGCTGAGAATATTTTGCTGAAGAATAAATCCGTTTTTCTTTGAAATCGCTTTCCACCATAAGCGGCCGCCCATTGTTTTCATTCTGCGATAATCAATACCTTCCCTGGCAACCGTCTCCAATACTTCCAAGGGCTCGTTCCCAAATAAAAATTGAACTGTTTCTGTTTCACGAAAAAGTGCGCAAATAGCAACAACGGTAGACCAATTGGCTAGAACTCTTCCCTTCTCAATTTGCACAAGCGTTTTCTTTGAGACACCAATAATATCTGCCATTTTATCCTGCGTATAACCTGCTTCAGTCCGGATTAATCGAAGCTTTTCAGAAACCTGCATGATAATTTCTTCCCTGGTCACATTTAGCCCTTCCTTCAATAGCATCTAGTGTAATTTTACACAATTTCCATTCATCATTCAAATCATTCGATTAAAAAAACTGCTATCGACTTAAGATAGCAGTTTTTTCCAAGGCTTTTATTTCACTTTTGGCGGAATACCGCACTGGCTTGAGCATGAATTTTTCAACTCACAGGCGGCACATTTTCCTTTTTTCGATTTATTTATGAATTTCACAAAATGCCAAATCGCATATCCAAAGATAGCTGCACCTATCAAAACACTGGCAATCATTTGCTCCACCTCTTTTTTTAGATTATACAAATCCCAACAATCTGCCGCCTTGATAAATGATTAAGGATAAAACATAGGCAATTGCGAAAGCATAGATCATCGAAAAAGCTGTCCACTTTTTCGAGGTTGTTTCTTTATAGATGGTTGCTACTGTTGCTAGGCACGGAATATACAACAAAATGAAAACCATGAAACTATAGGCCGCAAGCGGGGTATAGTAATCTGCTAATAAACCCTGCAAACTGGCATCATTTGGTACAAAATAGATTATATTCATTGTTGAAATAATCGCTTCTTTGGCTAGAAATCCTGTAATTAATGACGCGGATGCCTGCCATGTAGAAAAGCCAATTGGCGCGAAAATTGGCGCAATCGCATTTCCAATCGCAGCCAAATAACTGTGATCCATATCCACGTTTAAACCATTGGGACCAGCGTATGATAACAGCCAAATAAAGACAGAACCTGCAAAAATAAATGTTCCTGCCTTTCTAACGAAGCCTTTCCCTTTATCCCAAGTACTTCTCCATAATGATTGGAATTGAGGAAGACGATACGGCGGCAATTCAATCACAAACAAGGAAGTTTCTGATTTTAAAATCGTAGAAGAAAAGATTTTTGCCAAAATTAACGCTACAACAATTCCAAGGACATAAAGGCTTAGAACAACAAATGCTTTATTACCGGCAAAAAAGGCGCCCACAAATAAAGCATATACAGGCAAACGAGCGGAACAGGACATTAATGGCGTAAGTAAAATGGTTAATAGCCGTTCCCTTGGGGTTTCAATCGTTCTTGCCGCCATGATTCCAGGGACATTACAGCCAAAGCCAATCATCATCGGAATAAAGGCCTTCCCATTCAATCCTACCGATTCCATAATTCGGTCCATAACTAGGGCAACCCGAGCCATGTACCCGGAGTCTTCCAATAACGATATAAAGAAGAATAGTATAAAGATTTGCGGCACAAACACGAGAACACCGCCGACCCCGGCTACTAATCCATTAATTATTAAGGCATGAATAAACTCAGAAGCATTTATCGCCGTTAATACCTTTTCGAATCCGACCGTAACTGGACCAGTTAAAAGGGCATCCAAGCCATCGGATAATGGTGTTCCTAACCAATCAAATGTCAGCATGAACATCAAATACATCAGCAGCAAAAAGATCGGCATCCCAACATAGCGATTGGTTACAATACTGTCAATTTTCTCTGAGAGCGGGATATCCGAATTACTTTTTCTTGCAACATCAGCAACGATACTCTCAATGACTTCTTTTCTTTTTAAATAGATGAAGTTTGCTAATGATTTACTCTCATAAAGTTTCTGAAGTTGTAATTCTAAATTTGCGGTAATTGCCTCTAGCTTTTCGGCGTCTGCAATACTATTAACATAGTCTTTAACATAGTCATTTCCTTCAAAATACTGAATCGCCAGAAAACGCGCAGAATGATTAGTTTTTCCGCTTATTTTAGCGGTCAATAAAGTGATTGCTTCCTCAACCTCTTTTCCATAATAAACGAGGTTCTTTTTCGTTGGCTGAATCGATTTTGTGGCGATGACATCGACGAGCTTATCACAGCCCTTTCCACTTCTTGCCACGACTGGGACGACCGGTACACCAAGAACTTCCGATAACTTAGAAGCGTCAATATGAATTCCGCGCTTATTAGCGACATCAATCATATTTAGACCAATAAGAGCTGGCTTTTCAAATTCAAGTAATTGCAGGGTTAAATGTAAATTTCGTTCTAATTGTGAAGCATCCAATATATTTAACAGGCGGTCAACAGATTCATTCAAGAAAAAGGAAGTAACCACCCCTTCATCTTTTGATAACGGATTAAGAGTGTATACACCTGGTAAATCGATTAAATGGCCTATATTATTTTTGAAAACGCCAACTTTCTTTTCAACGGTTACACCGCTCCAGTTACCGACATACTCATAGGAACCTGTTAGATTATTAAACAAGGAAGTTTTCCCAGTATTGGGGTTTCCGATAAGCGCGATTTCCATTATATTCTCTCCACTTCAATCTGTACTGCTTCCCGGCGGCGGATGCCGACACATTGTCCGCAGGATTCAATCATAATCGGGCCGCCAAATGGCATGACACATTTCACGCACACTTCTGAGCCTTCTGTTATCCCTAAATCAAGTAAACGTCTTTGTACCAGGTGACCAACATGAGAAATGTCAATAATCTTTCCCTTATCTCCTGCTTTTAACGATCCAAACATGTATATCACCCTTATCTATGTTAATTGAGAATGATTATCTTTCTAAATGTATTTTAACACTTTTTTAGGGTAATAAGCATAGTAAATTTGACAATTGTTCGAAAAGTTTTCAAAAAAAAAGGAAGAGGCGATATTTCTCTTCCTTTTTTTTGCATTGGTAATTAATTTTTCCCAAGGATTACTCTCTTTGGTACTGCACCGATGACAAGAATCACGATAATGGCACTAATTACGAAACTTGGGAGCATATATGTTCCATTATAACCTAGTGAGTAAATCATAACCGGCTGTCCTTTAGGTGCATATTCTCCGAAAAATACAGCCCCAGCAACAACATGACAAAGATAGCGAAGTAAACTTCCTATAAAGGCTCCAAGGACTGTATAGGTCATCCATGTTCGTTTATTTCCTTCGTCAAGGGATTTCCGGATTTTCCCTGCCAATAGTCCGGCTAACCCAACTACTGTAAAGGCAATAAAATAGTCGAGAATCCCCTGAACAATGAAATAAAATTTCGCAAATCCAAGGACAACTTGGAGAAGCCCAAGTAAGAATCCCGTTAATAATCCGCCACGTATTCCCCAGCGATATGCCATGAGAAAAATCGGCACCATAGCAATCGAAATAGACCCGCCCTGCGGCCAAATTTTTAATGAAAGCAGATCGGCAGCAAAATCCAATAAAAAGGCAAGTGCTGAAAAAACAGCCACCTCGGCGATAAATAGTGTATTACTTCTCTTTTTGTTCACTCCTGTTTCCCCCTATTAAACTTTTTGGACTCGGCTGATATCTTCCATAAACCAGATGGTGCCACTAAATTTAAACGAAAAAAAAGCAATGAGACATAAGGAATTGTCTGCATTGCTTTACTTGTCCGGCAAACCACATCCCTACGCTAGTGTTAACTAACAGGTTCATAGGGTCAGAACTCCAACGTTCACTCTCAGCCGCCTAAAGCAGCCCCCCCTGTGGAAATATTCAATTGATTCCTTATCGAATATACTATTGATTTAGCGCTTTGACAAGGAAAAAATGCCATCCATTTTGATACCTATGATTTTATTTCTCCAATGAGATTTATCTAGACTGATATTGGGAAATTTTTTTTATTTAAATATATAAAGGATTTTACTCATTATAAGCGAATTATCTTTGTAATCATGTTTGGACAGAGGGGGTTAATATGTTTACAGATGAACAAACCGATTTAATTGCCTTTTTTGATAAAAATAAAGAAAATTTATTAATCGAATGGGGTAATTCAACTGTTATTTCTAAAGGGGACCCTTATTTAGGTGAAATTCAGGAAAATGCTAAGGCCCTTCTTAACGTAGTATTAACGATGCACCAGATGACTAACGAGGAAATTTTAGCGATGCTTGAGCATCTTGCGAAAAAAATTTCACATGAAAGAGTAATGGCTAATATTAACATTGGCGATTTTGTTTATAATGTCAATTTGGGAAGAACGGTTTTATACAGCTATTTAAGTAAAACGGGTATTCCTTGGCCAGATCTACAGGAATCAATGAATAAAATTAATTTCTGCTTCGATAAATTTCTTTATTTTGCCGTTTCCTTTTATACAGAGGCCAAAAACAAAATCATTGAGGAAAAGACCATGTTCATCGACTCGACCCATCAGGATCGGTTAACACTTCTTGGACAAATGACCTCAAGTTTCATTCATGAATTTAGGAACCCGCTAACATCTGTTCAGGGATTTATTCAATTACTGAAAGCAGATTATCCAAATATGAAGTATTTAGAAATTATTTCGAGCGAGTTGGATCAGCTAAATTTTCGTATCTCACAGTTCCTGCTTTTATCTAAAAAAGAATTAATCGGCAAAGAAAAATCGGATTTCAATATGAATAAGCTTATTGATGAAGTACTAAACTTTCTCTATCCTAGTATTCTTGATGGTAAAGTTAAAATAAACAAGGATTTATGTGAAGATATTACATTAAATGGTTATGCCGATGAAATTAGACAGGTCTTTATTAATATCATTTTTAATGCCATTGATGTCCTTAATCATCATGTGCATGAGAACCCAACAATAAATATTGTCAGCTTTTTAAAAGATAATCAGCACATCACAATCGATATTTCTAATAATGGACCGATGATTCCGGCAGAATTACAGGAAACCATTTTCGAGCCATTTTTTACGACCAAAAAACTTGGCACAGGGCTTGGTTTGTTTGTCTGTAAAGAAATTATTGAAAAACATAAAGGAGAGATGTTTTGTGATTCCAAACCAGAGAAAACCACTTTTTCACTTACTCTCCCCCTTGCCACAGACTCCAAAATATGTGAATAAACTAAGCTAAACAAGCCCTGCATATCCGGAGCGGGGATTTTTTTATTTTCTTCCCTATTCACCTTCCGAAAAAGCCTTTTTAGCATATGATGTACTAAAATTTTTTTCGGGAGCATTGCCTATGTTTACCTTAAAAGTTGACCATGAAATTGAGCTTCAATTATTTGAACGGCAACACGCATTAAAACTGTATCAGCTTGTTGAAGAAAATCGCGAACATTTACGGGAGTGGATGCCATGGGTTGACAGTATGACTGCCCCTTATCATTTCGAATCCATCATACCGGTTTGGCTTTCTCAATTTGCTGAGAATACGGCCCTTAATGTTGGAATTATTTACAACCGGGAACTTGTCGGGTCGATTGGATTACATCAAATGGATTGGTATAACAGCACGGCAAGTATTGGCTATTACCTTGCTAAAAAGGCAGAAGGACACGGTATAATCACCCGTACTGTTCAAGCCATGTTAAACTACGCTTTTTTCCAATTAGGATTAAACCGTATCGAAATTCGCTGCGGGGTTAAAAACAAGAAAAGCCAGGCGATTCCGGATAGACTCGGATTCGTTAAGGAAGGAATCATAAGAGATGGAGAACAATTAAACGGCCGCTTTCACAATCTTATCGTTTACAGCATGCTGGCTCGTGAATGGAAAGGAGCAGCAACCCAACAAAGATAAATTATTTCTTGATGCTGCCAATTGGCGGCATTTTTCTTTTAGAGCATAATCCGCTTATTGACTATTTTATTGAATAATAAAATTATCCAACCCGCAATTAGAAATTGAAATGTAAGGTAATAATGAGACAAAGAGTTATTTTGTAAGTGAGGTGGCATACCTTACTAGTGTAAGGGAACCGATGATTTGGATGAATATTGTTATAATAGCGCTCCTAATTGCGTTTACTGCATTTTTTGTAGCATCGGAATTTGCAATTGTAAGAGTGCGGACAACGAGAATTGACCAATTACTGTCCGAAGGAAACAAAAAAGCCGAGTCAGCCAAAAAAGTCATTTCCAATATGGATGGATACTTATCCGCTACACAGGTAGGTATTACGATTACTTCCTTACTATTAGGATGGCGTGGAGAGTCCACGATCCGTGAGCTTTTAAACCCTCTTTTGGAATGGATTCAGTTACCGATATCAATAAATCAAGTTTTCTCGTTTATATTAGCCTTTGCGATCATCACCTTTTTCAATGTCGTTATTGGTGAATTAGCCCCGAAAACGATTGCGATACAAAAGGCTGAAGAAATCATCCTGCTATTCGCGCCTCCAATGATTTTCTTTTATAAGCTAATGTATCCGTTTATTTGGGTGCTTAATCGGTCGGCCCGTTTTATCACAGGTTTGTTCGGCATTAAACCGGTTTCTGAACAAGATCTCGTACTTTCAGAGGAAGAACTGCGGATGATCCTCTCGCAAAGCTATGAAAGCGGAGAAATCAATCATTCAGAATACAGCTATATGAATAAGATTTTTGAATTTGACGATCGAATAGCGAAGGAAATTATGGTTCCGCGAACAGAGGTCATTACACTGCCAAAGAACGCTGAACTTGAAGAAATCATCGAAACAGTGAAGGAAGAAGGGTATACACGCTATCCCGTTATTGACGGTGACAAGGATACGATTTTAGGAATTGTTAATATTAAAGAAATTTTAACCGATTGTATTCTGCAGAAGTGTAATGGCGAAGAACCGCTAATGTATTATTTAAAGCCTGTGATTCATGTGATAGAGAGCATTCCTATTCAACAACTATTGGTGAAGCTGCAAAAAAGCCGCTCTCACATGGCTGTTTTATCGGATGAATATGGCGGTACGGCAGGAATCGTGACTGTCGAAGATATTCTCGAAGAAATTGTTGGTGAAATTCGTGATGAATTCGACTTGGATGAGCGTCCATTAATACAAAAAATAGCTGATGGTCACTTTGTACTGGATGGGAAGGTCTTAATAAGTGAAGTAAACGACCTGTTAGGTACAACACTTGAAGAGGATGATGTCGATACCATTGGCGGCTGGTTCTTAACGCAAAAATTTGATGTACATAAAGGAGAGTCCATCGAAAAAGAGGGATTCGTTTTTAAAATTGAGGAAATTGAAGGACATCATATTTTATATATCGAGGTTTTCAAGTCTCCTAAGTCTCCTATATAGGAGACGTTTTTTGTTGAAATTTTTTTGTAATATTTCAACTTTTCTGTTCATATTTGCGAAAATTCTCCATAAAATGTTGTTATCAACTCTTACTCCAACGAGGACGTTTGACTGAATAGGTTAAATTCTTTATAATTATTGTTAATTTATATATTGTTGAGGTGGTATACTTTCCATAAGACGAGATTAGAAGAAAATAAGTTTTGTATAATACTGGGAGGTGACTCCTTTCTCGTGTAACAACGGGATAAGGGAACTTATTTGGACATATTTAACTTGGTTTTAATAGCCATTTTAATAGCTTTAACTGCATTTTTTGTTGCTTCAGAATTTGCGATTGTTAAAATTAGAAGTTCAAGAATTGATCAGTTAATTGAGGAAGGAAATTCGAAGGCTGTTTCTGTCAAAAAGGTCATTTCAAATTTAGATGAATACCTGTCTGCCTGTCAGTTAGGTATTACGATAACGGCTCTTGGTCTTGGGTGGATTGGGGAAAAGACAATTAAAGGTTTGCTTGCACCACTTTTTGTTAAACTCAACATACCTGAGAGTGCAACCCACCTATTATCAGTTGGAATTGCGTTTGCTGCCATCACGTTTTTACACGTTGTGGTCGGAGAGCTCGCACCAAAAACGCTAGCCATTCAAAAGGCTGAATGGATTACTATGATTGTGTCCGGCCCGCTTATCTTTTTTTATAAGCTCATGTACCCATTTATTTGGGTTTTGAATGGATCATCTCGGGTTGTTTCCGGCATTTTTGGGTTAAAGCCAGTGTCTGAAAATGAAATTGCTCATACGGAGGAAGAGCTTCGCATTATCCTGTCTGAAAGCTATAAAAGTGGTGAAATTAACCAATCGGAGTTTAAGTATGTAAATAAAATTTTTGAATTTGATAACCGCATTGCCAAAGAAATTATGGTTCCAAGAACGGAAATTGTCTCATTATCCAAGGATGATTCATTAGAAACTTTTCTTCAGGTTTTACGTGAAGAAAAGTTCACAAGGTATCCGATCATTGATGGTGATAAGGACCATATTATCGGGCTTATCAATATAAAGGAAATTATGACTGATTTAATTGGAAAGGAAAACCTTTCAACAAGGAACTTGGAAACCTATACCCGACCGATTATTAGAGTAATAGAAACTATTCCCATCCATGATTTGCTGGTAAAAATGCAAAAAGAAAGAATGCATATGGCAATATTAATGGATGAATATGGTGGTACATCAGGGCTTGTTACCGTAGAAGATATCCTTGAAGAAATTGTTGGCGAGATACGTGACGAATTTGATATGGACGAAGTTCCAGAGGTTCGTAAAATGAAAGAAAACCATTATATTATTGACTCGAAGGTTTTAGTAAGCGAAGTCAATGATTTATTGGGAGTTGACATTAATGACGAAGACATTGATACCATTGGCGGCTGGATTCTCACTGAGAATTATGAAGCTAAAGAAGGTGACGTCATTCATCATGAAACGTATTCCTTTAAAATCCTCGATATGGAAGAGCATCATATAAAATATATTGAAGTAACCAAAAATTCTGCAAATAGTGGAACCGATATCCAACAAATCGCTCTGTCAAAATCAGAAGTACTATCATAGCTTTTTTAAAGACCGTGTTAATCGATAACGGTCTATTTTTTTTGCTTAAAAACTCCTTTTATTGAAGATTCGTCCAATCAACAAGCCCTTTAAACGCATATCCTGCTTGCAAGGAGGGATGAGAAATGGATCGTTTAGCAAATTTATTTTTCGTTTGTATCTTAGCTGGGTTTGCCCTTATTCATATGCCTGTCATTTCATTTCTAGCTGGCATGACATCATTTTTTCACGTTGTCGGAGCTCTCGCAATTTTAGTCTTTTCTTTTGTCCTGCTCTACCTAGGCATCAAAGCACTTTTTACCAAATTGTAAGTGGTTGCACCTTCACTCGGCCAAAAAAGATCAGATTGTGATAAATCTGATCTTTTTTGCTTTCTGCCTAATAAAATTTATTTTGATTTGAGAATGATTAGATCCTCTTCAGCTTTTGCTATTTTAATTAAATGGGAATCAAGTCGGCGGTTGATATGCTGAATATCGCCGCTCTGTTTATCTTCAATCCGCTGAAGGGATTCTTTAATATCGGATAGGTCGATTTGGTTTACCTCTACCCTATGCTCGATGCTGTCCATCTTTTCTAATCTTGAAAGTCTCCTCTCAATATTCTCCAATGTTTCATTAAATGTATTGATTAAGCTTTTTATATCCATAACATTTTCGGTTAATTTTTCAAATTCCTTTTCCATAGTCAAAAACTCCCTTTTCTATTTTCTTATATTTTATCACGGTTTACCCTATAAACATGTTACAAAAACAGCAACAATGGATTATCTTATTATTGCTGTTTTGTGCAGTTGTGAACGATTCAAATCAAAAAAATGAACAATTTTTTAAACCCTACTATATTGTTGAAGTCCGTGAATTTTATCACAGGCAAAATTTGAAAAAAGAATTAAGCTTTTACTATAAGGAAATGGTGAACTAGTACATCCATTTCTATCCTTATGAATCATTATCAACTAGGAAAAGGTTGGTGTATAAAATGTTTATATCTATCGATGAAAAGGCAGGTTTATGGTTTTCAAAAGAATTCGAAATTACTAAACCGTTCAGCATTCGAATGTTTCCTCAATACGCTGGATTTGGAGAGAAGCATAAAGGCTACAGCCTCGCTTTTTCGGCAGAGTATCCTGCAAATGCAGGAATTACAAAAGTGATAAATGGCATTACCTTTTTTGTTGAAGATAACGATGTTTGGTTTTTTAAAGATACGGAAACATATTTATCTGTCGACGAACTCCTGGATGAATTACATGTTACTTACAAAGAAGAGGCAGGTATCAAAGTTCATTAAAATACGATATAAAAACAAGCCAGATGAATTCATCTGGCTTGTTTTTATGATAGTTAGTTTACTTGCTTCCCTAAGCTTGGTGCTAATAATTTTGCGCTTTCAAAAACTTTTCCCAGTTTTTCTTCAGCTTGTGCAAACGTTGTATCCGCCGCTTCAAAATTAGGTGTGTCTTTTTTCAATTCATCTGCTTTTGCTTGATAAGAAGCTGCATAATCTTTCACAATTGCTTCGAGATCGGCCTGTTGATCCTTTAGTCCAGCTGGAATTTGAGTACTATTAAGCTCCGAAGCCACTGCAGCGGCTGATTCACTGGCTGCCGCCTTTTCTTCTACAGTCGGTAATTCTTCAGGCTTTGCATCAGGATTCGATGCCTTCTTTTCATAAGCGTTTAAATCAGCATCTTTTGCGTTGATTTTATTGCCAAGCTCTATATAGAATTTAACTAATTCCTTCTTAACATCAACTTTAGGTGCTTCTGCTTCTTTTGCTGTTTCTTTTGGTGTATCGTTCTTTTCCGTTTTCGCATCATCTTTACTTGAGCAGGCGGTCAGACCGATTGCCATCGTTAATGCGGATAATAATAGTAAAAACTTTCTCACTGTTGTTTCCCCCTATTTCTTAAATTTATGCCTTGTTAATTGTACAACATTTAATAAGACGTTAAAAGTAATAAAAGGTTTCAAAAAATAAAATTTTTTCGCATTTTTGCCAACAAATTTTAAAAGGCTAATATAATATAATATTCAGGAAATTCCTTTTATTGACATAATAATTGATATCATCAAAACAATGCTATCAATAGTTCCTACCATGCTTACATTATTATTCAGAAAATTAGCAATAAATTGTGAACTATCTTACAATAATGAAAGTATATGTATATAATGAAGATAAGACCAAGTAATCTCTCATCTCTTCCTCCCATTATTGGTTCCATACCTTAAACAGAAAGGGGTTGGACATCATAGAGCATTCTAGACCTCAAGTAGTTTGGTTTAATTTAACGTTTGATTTATCTGTCATCATTACAACGACCATTGCTGCTATCATCGTTTTCCTCATCGCTTATCTATTTACAAGAAACCCGACAACAAGTGCACCAAAAAGGCGGCAAAACTTTATGGAGTGGATTGTGGAATTTGTGAAGGATATCATGAACAATTCTATGGTTGCTTCAAACAATTTATTTATTTTGTCAACAGGTGTCTCTCTATTGATGTATTTATTCATTGCAAACCTTATGGGCGTCCCCTTCTCGATTATTACGGCTGAGGTGAATTCAGTTGCTTGGTGGAAATCGCCTACTGCTGATGCACATGTAACCATGACGCTCGCGATCATGATTATCGTCTATACACACTTCATTGATATTCGCCTGCATGGTTTCACACATTTTGTTCTGAGTTTTTTCAAACCATTTAAAGTCCTATTTCCTATCAATGCAATAGAGCAGCTTGCCACAACATTGACATTGGGACTTCGGCTGTTTGGAAATATTTATGCAGGAGAGGTCATGCTTGCCCTTTTGGCAAGTGCTGTGAGCCATGGTTTTGGAACAGCTATCCTCGCTTCAGTACCTATGTTGATCTGGCAGGCATTTTGTGTGTTTATTGGAGCAATTCAGGCTTATATCTTTGTAACACTTACAATGGTTTACATTGCTCACCGTTTAACATAATATAGAATTGAATGGAGTTGAATTGTTTTGGGTGATATTACATTATTCGGTATCCCAATTTCATTTGGTACGATGATTTATCAGGCTATTATTTTTACGGTTCTTGTTTTTATTTTAAAGAAGTTGGTTTTAAAAAAGTTGGTGAATATACTTGATAATAGGAAACAGCATATTGAAAATCAGCTCCAATTAACGGAAAAATATAAATTCGATGCTGAAAAGAATCTTGAAACAAGTGAAATCATCCTTAAACAAGCGCGGGCAGATTCGAGAGAAATTAGGAAGCATAGTGAAAATGAGGCGAAGCTGATTCTTCAAGAAGCTAAAGACAAAGCTAAACAAATCCTTAAAGAAGCAAAAGAAGAAGCATTCCTTTCACGTTCTCGGTCCTTTACTCAAAAAGACCAATTTAAGGGGGCTTAATTTATGAAGCACAAGTTTACAAAATACTTGGGCAGAGTTACCGAAAATCTTGAATTAGGTTTTGAAGAAAAATGGATTTATATCCATTACACAAAAGGCTCGATTGAAAAGACCGCGTGTCTATTAAAAAATGAGAACAAATCCGAACAAGAGTATCTCGAGGTTTTTTTAAAAGAAAATAATGTCTCTGAAGAAATGAAAAAAGAGGTTAGGAAATTTTTTAAGAATGAAAAGACTCATAACGATGCACATTGGAATGAATTCACAACCTTTCTAATGAAAGCCCTTTCTTTAAATATGGTATTCGGAATAACCATTGCACTATGTGTTTATGCTGGTTACAAGGTGGGGGCACTACTAGATGCCCGGTATGATATTTACCCCACTTTAACTCTGATAGGTACTTTTTCCGGAATTGGAATTGGCGGTGTGACGGCATATTCGATGGTTCAACGGTATTTTAAATCCTCTATTCAAAAAAAGAATAGTAAGGAACAACCTGCTAAATTAGAGCAGGTTGATATCAGAAAGTACCCGGTTATCGATGTAACCATTGAGGATATTCGGAAAGCCGTCAGGACGTTTTCCGATAATCTGCCAAAGGGCGTTTACCGGACCATTCTTGTTCAGGACGATCATAGTATCGACTATCAGCAGCTAGCACCAATGCTTGGCGGGATTCCTTCTAAAAAATTCTATATGTCAAAAGAAACATATGATTTATTTGAAGAAAGTGAAAAACAAATTCCAATTGAAATGGATATCGTTCAAAAGGCTGTTGACCAATATGTCAAGGAGCGTAAGGAATATCCAATGCTACAATTTGACCCGCTTCGCAGGGTGAATTATTATCAGCTATTACAGGATCACTTTCTTAAATCAGCACCGGAAATACAATTTTATATTACCGATTTGGATGGACTAATTACCCATATAAAACCACAGAAAAAGACCTCCTCTCAAAGCTGAGAGGAGTTTTTTTATATTTTAAAAGATGGTTTTTTTGCTTTTCTTTCAGTAATATTGAGATAATATCAATTGACAATATTATTTATCCAAAACGAGGGGTTACAAAGATGTTAAAACAGAAAAGTAAATCACAGCATTTAGCGGCTATTTCTCTTATTGTGATGGCAGCTGGATTTTTAGCTACTATTCCATTACCGCTATCAGTGTGGAGAACCATCCTCCAAGGCGGATTTGAAGCAGGGCTTGTTGGGGGACTTGCCGACTGGTTTGCCGTTACGGCCTTATTCCGACACCCAATGGGACTGCCAATTCCGCACACAGCCCTTTTGCCAAAAAACAGAGAAAAGATTATTGCGAAAATCATTTCGATGCTAGAGCAGGACTGGCTGACAAAGGAGAGCATCCGTAAAAAAATAGAAACGTTTCAGTTCAGCGAAAAATTATTTACCATCATTAATAAGGAAATACACGCACAGCCGGTAAAGAAAAACATCATCACTCTTATTCAGCATTTTATCAAAAAGATTGAGATTAAGATGATAGCGCCGATAATTGAAAAAGAGCTAAAAGCCTTTCTCGAGAATATAGATATAAATTACTACTTTCCATTACTTGTCGATCAAATTACGATTCGGAAATACGATGAAAAAACACTTGATTACATCCTTAAAGAAATTGATGATTGGGCCAAAAAGGAAAGTACAAAGAATCAGCTTGGCGGGATGGCTGTTGAAATGATTGAAAATATAAAAGCGGACGGTATCATGCAGTTTGCGTTAAGATCATTTAGCAATCTTGTAAACGAGGAGAAATTAGGGAATATTATCCAAGGTTTGATTCTAAAAGGTGTTGATAGTTATCGTGATCCCTTGAATCAAAATAGACAAACCTTATTAATCCACATTGATACCAAGCTGCAAAATATTAAAAGTGATGAAAAGATATATGATGAGCTTAATCGGTTTAAACTGCAAATCATTGCAAAATGGAAACCCGAAGAAAAAATAATCGAGCTTTTAACTAAGTTCCAGCAAAAGGCTCATGATTTTGTGGAAGAGCCCAGCTTTTACGATGAATATATACTTCCCTTAATTACGAAAAGTCTAAACGAGCTTAAAGAAAATCCAGATAAGATGACGCAACTGGAAGCATGGATTAAAAAACAAATATCCAGCTTTGTTGATCGCAATCATTCAAAAATCGGGATACTTGTTCGGGAAAATTTAGATAAACTTGATACTAAAACTCTTATCCATATGATTGAAACAAATGTAGGAAAGGACTTGCAATGGATTCGGGTAAACGGAGCCGTTTGTGGATTCATAATTGGCCTTGTATTAGTAGGAATAAAGGCCTTATTTTAAACTTTTAAAGCACCTTGAATTCCAATTAGGGTGCTTTTTTTATTACTTTTTACCCCAAAAATCTTTTCTTGTCCCGGTAATTCCAAGTTCTTTTTCAGAATAATCCTACATATTTACTACTGTAGTCATTATTTTTATATGGAAAAGGGGCGGAAAAATGGGTATTAAGTTTATTAAAATCTCTGTTGTCTATTTTGTCATCGGAGTTTGCATCGGGATGTATATGTCGATGTCGCAAAAATTCACCTTCACTCCTGTCCACGTTCATATTAATTTATTAGGATGGATGTCAATGGGAATGGCTGGTCTTATCTATGTGGCGTTTCCAAGTGCAGCAAAAACGACATTAGCCAAGGTTCACTTCTGGCTGCATAATATTTCACTGCCAATTATGATGATTGGACTTGCATTTTTAGTATCTGGGACAGAAAAAGCAGAGCCTGCAGTTGCTACAGGCGGTACATTAATGGTTTTAGGGATTATTCTCTTTGCCATCAACATCATTAAAAATGTTAAACAGTAATCCGTGAGACTTATTTTATTAAAAAAGACGCCATTTTTGCATGGCGTCTTTTCTAATAACCTTTATACACATACTGATCCTTAGGAGCAGCTGTTTTTGTCCACTTTTCTACTTTTAAAATCGGAATATTTGTTTTGAAGGGTTGATAATAAATCGTCGATATTTTCCCTTTTACGGTAATCCACTCGTCGTTCCTTAGCTTCGTTCCATCCGGCATGTCTACAAGCATTCCGAAGACGCCGGAGTCAGCAATACAATGAATGATGCCAAAACGGAATACGAAGAGCTGATTTTTATCTATCGTCTCAGCATCGTTAAATACAAAGCCCTTAAACTCGATATCTTTTCCTAAGAAATCCCCTGGAAAGTTATATATCGTTTCCATCCCATTTAAATAATTTTTATCGTTTAAGATAATCGTTTTTTGATCAATATATTTTTTCTTCTCGGTTTTCATACGGGCGTCGTATTCATCTTTTCCATAGTAAACACTTGTATCTGGACGCAGGAATTGCTGCTGCATAAACGGATCCCCTTTTCCCTCATCATAAATCGGAAAATGGAAACCTTTTGCCTTTACAATATTTGAATCAAGAGTAGCAATCGGGAAAAATAACCCAGAGATAATCGGAAAAGCAAAAATTGGATAAACCAAAAGCTTTTTGTACCACTTGTCTTCTTTAGAATGATTGTGTCCGCAATGATCATGTTCACAGCCGGCATCTTTTGTATGATCCTTGTTTATCAACAAAATTTGGACAATCGTTAAAACTAATAACGCATAACCGGCTATCGCTGACAGGTAGGAATACTTCATATTGATATATTTTGAAATATCTCCACTAAGGTGCAATTGAAAGATTAAGTAGGTAAAGCCAATTAAAATTAAACTCCTTATCAAGCTAACCCCTCCTAAAACAACAACGAGTATACAAAGACAACGGCAAACACAGCAGAAACAATCATAAATACGAGTCGTTTTTTAAATGTTGCCAGCATCATCATTAAATTCTTAATATCGACCATTGGGCCAAATACTAAAAACGCTAATAATGAACCGGTTGAAAACGTAGTTCTAAAGGAGGAAGCAATAAAAGCGTCCGCTTCGGAACAAAGAGAAAGAATAAAGGATAACGTCATCATAACTAAGGAAGATGATACGGGGCCCTGACCAATAGCGACAAGAGTTGTCGTTTTTACGTAAGTTTGGACAGCAGCTGCAATTAGTGAACCAATTACCAAATATTTCCCCATTGAGAAAAACTCTTCTACAGCATGTTCAAGTGTCTGCCAAATTTTTCGCATGACAGTTGTCTTTTCTTCATGATGATGGTGATGATGTGATTCTTTAAACGGATTTCCCTTATAGCGATAGGCAATCAAGATTCCTACAGCAAAGGCAACAACAAGCGCCCCAATGGAGCGGAAGATTGGCATTTTCCAATCACTGCCGAAGGCAATATAAGTAGCAAATAAAACCACCGGATTGATGATTGGTGCGGTTAGCATAAAGGCAATCCCTGCAGAAATCGGCACTCCTTTTGCAACAAGCCGGCTGACAATCGGGACAATCCCACATTCACACGATGGAAATAATATTCCTAAAAAACTCGCAAAAATCACTGCAAGTACTTTATTTTTCGGCATAATCTTCGCAATCATTTCTTCGGTCACAAAGATTTGAATGATTCCCGAGATTAACACCCCGAGTGTCACAAATGGTAATGCTTCAATAAGGATAGAGATAAAAATGGTATTCATTTGTAAAAATGACTGCGGTAATGAGATACCAAACATAGTAATCCTCCTAATACCAAAACTGATGTAAACTACTATACTCGGATTCTTTTATTTCGTCCAACGAAAAATATGGAATGGAATAAGAAGTTTTCGTTTTATAAAAAAATACTGCCTGCCAAATATTTGGCGGCAGCATGGTTTTCGTTATGGTTGAAATGGCTGTAAGCTTTCTTTCCTAAGCTTCAATCTTTCCTCTATAGATTTGCTCGAGTTGTGATTATAGATTGCGCCTTCCCAATCCCCATACATTGGGTTAGGAAACACAATTAGTTTTCTACCGAATTCTTCTTTGTGTTTAGTTACAGCATCTATCCTTCCGGTTACCGATAACTCGTCAAATCCACTAAAATCCCCTAAATTATCGCCAAACAAAAGCACGATTTCATGGGTTTTGGCTACTTGCAGGCGCCTGTTTTCTTTCCCGCTTTCACCTTTTTGTTTTAAAAACACATGGTCGGAAGCTGCCTGTGGTACACCGATAGCCTGCAAATTTTTAACCGTGATTGCTTTTTTTGCTTCTTTTCGGTTGGTAATGTAGAAAATAGCAACACCCTTTGAATCGGCATAGGTTAGAAATTCTAATGCACCTGGCAGTGGTTGTGCTGCCGCCTTGTCTTCCCATTTACTCCAATTTAAGGGATAGTTCTCTCCTGATACTATTTTCCCGGCAAAAAGCGGGCTATTATCGATCACCGTTTCGTCCAAATCAAGAACAATTGCTGGTTTTAGCCCTTTATTCTTGACCCTTTTACTCAAGATGTCATCTAGTCTCATTTTTCCTAAATTGTAGCCCTGGTAATATAAAGCTTTAGCTTCCCCTGATGTTTGATACCAGAGAACGGACATCGTGTTTTGTTCTGCCAAGCTTTCGGTTGGACTTGTCACAGTTTGTGCACAAGCACTAATTCCGGACAGTGAAAGTGATAAGGCAACAGCAGATATTATTGTGGTAATTTTCTTCATCTATTCAGCCCTCCTTGACTTATACCGTTTTAGTATATGGAATAATGAAAAATCTAAGTAAAAATGCTCCAAAAATATGATATAATTAGCGATAGTAATTATTTTGACATTTTTAGAGGAGGAATGAGTATGTTTATTGGTGTACCTAAAGAAATTAAAAATAATGAAAATCGCGTGGCCCTTACGCCTGCTGGTGTCGTTTCATTCTTAACAGCCGGCCATCAAGTAATAGTAGAAAAAGACGCTGGAATTGGAAGCGGTTTCACAAATGATGATTATACAAATGCCGGTGCCGATATTATTGATAACGCTGCAACAGTTTGGGAGAAAGCAGATATGATTATGAAAGTGAAAGAGCCTCTTTCAAGTGAATATCAATATTTCCGTCCGGGCTTAATTCTATTTACATACTTACACCTTGCTGCTGAGCCTGCACTTGCAAAAGCTTTAAAAGAAAAAGGGGTTATCGCTGTTGCGTATGAAACGGTGGCCGTAAACAAAACTCTACCACTTTTAACTCCAATGAGTGAAGTAGCTGGCAGGATGGCTGCCCAAATCGGTGCCCAATTCTTGCAAAAAAATAATGGCGGCCAAGGAATATTGCTTGCTGGTGTTCCAGGGGTTAACCGTGGTAAAGTAACCATTATCGGTGGTGGAATTGTTGGAACAAACGCGGCTAAAATGGCTATCGGTTTAGGCGCTGATGTTACTATTATTGACCTGAGTGCTGACCGTCTGCGCCAGCTTGATGATATTTTTGGAAATCAAATCAAAACATTGATGTCAAATCCAATGAACATCGCAGAAGCTGCGGCGGAAGCTGATCTGCTAATCGGAGCTGTGTTAATCCCTGGTGCTAAAGCACCGAAGCTTGTTAAGGAAGCAATGGTTAAGACAATGAAACCAGGTTCTGTTATTGTCGATGTTGCGATTGACCAAGGCGGAATTGTTGAAACCTGCGATCACATTACCACTCATGATAACCCTACATTTGTCAAACACGGGGTTGTTCACTATTCTGTAGCCAATATGCCAGGTGCCGTGCCAAGAACTTCAACCATTGCACTTACAAATGTTACGGTTCCATACGCATTGCAAATCGCAAATAAAGGGGTTTTCAAAGCCATCACAGAAAACGCTGCATTATTACTTGGCGTTAACGCAGCAGGTGGAGAAATCACCTATGAAGCGGTAGCAAAAGATCTAGGGTATGATTATGTGCCAGTAGAAAAGGCGTTAGAAAAAGAATTGGCTGCCATTTAACTTAGAAAAGAGGGTGTCACAACAAGGGGGCTTCCCCTGTTGTGACATCCTCTCTTTGTTATAAGATAAGATAGAAAATTTCGACTTTGAGAATTGTCCAGCTCCAGCGCCCTAGCGGCTAGTGTCCTTCGCTCTCCGCCCTACGATAAGTCAACATCGAATCGCTCCGCTCTTCGTGTTTCCTTTATCTCAGTTGGAGCGCTCCAGGCCATACGCCGCTGACCAGGGCGCTTGCGCTTTTCTTATAAATATTTCCGATTGACGCTTTTGCTGTCGTAGGTAAACAGCATTTTTCTTTCTTCTATCATCGTTTCGATATGGACTGGTCTGCCCCAAAGCTGATGGATATATGGCAGCACTTTTTCAAGATATTTCACATCCAGTTCCACGCCTTCAAACCAGTGCTTTAGGTAAAGCTCGCCGTTTTTCATGTAGTCGCCATCATTGACGGTGATGTAAGGAAATCCGCCGTTTACCCGCATATTTACAAGCTGATCGCGGATTTGCTCCCATTTTTTGTCGACGATTTTATATTCCCGGCCTTGTTTTTGGAAGAGGTACATATCTTCACGCATCACGAGGTCCTTATTTAAATAATTCCTTAGAAATGAAATATCCGATTCAACCTCACGAACCTCGAACATTTTTTCCCTGCCTGAGCCGGGCTTAACACCTCGACGCTTCATTCCTTCGGTTGGATTATCATACCGTTCTTCAATATCCTCAAAGATTTTGATACCAAGATAATAAGGGTTGATTCCTGTTTTTGACGGCTGGACAACTCCAGCGTTCAATTTGGCGAATTCAATTGCCTCTCCGCTCGTTAAATCCAATTCCCTTAATATCCGTTGATGCCAATACGAAGCCCAGCCTTCGTTCATGATTTTCGTTTCAAGCTGGGGCCAAAAGTAGAGCATTTCCTCCCGCATCATCGTCAAAATGTCTCTCTGCCAATCATCAAGCTCCCTGCTGTAGGTTTCAATAAATAACAATAAGTCCTTTTCAGGCCGTGGCGGGAATTTCTTCTTCCGCGGTTGATTAGTATCCTGTTTTTCTTTTTCATCCAGCTTCCAAAGATCATCATATGGTGTTGCAGCTTGGTAGTCTTGATCTTCTTCTTCCTCATCATCGCCAATCGACCAGGATAATTTAGGCCTCATTAGCGAAGGATCGATATGCTCATCAATCGCTAATACGGCATCAAGGAAGGTTTCTACTTCCTTTTTGCCATATTGAATTTCATATTGATGGATTCGCTCAGCCGTAGCCGCCATGCTTTCGACCATATCCCGCTTCGTATTTTGAAAGCGGACGTTATTTTTGAAGAAATCACAATGAGCTAATACGTGGGCCACAATCAGTTTGTTTTGAATCAACGAATTCGAATCTAATAAGAAGGCATAACACGGATTCGAGTTAATAACAAGCTCATAAATTTTGCTAAGCCCTAAATCATAGTGGAGTTTCATCTTGTGGAATTGCTTCCCAAAGCTCCAATGTGAAAAACGGGTCGGCATCCCATACGCTCCGAACGTATAAATAATTTCAGCAGGACAGATTTCATAACGCATTGGATAAAAGTCTAAACCAAAGCCGGTTGCTATTTCAGTGATTTCACTAATTGCGTATTCAAGTGATTTTCTTCCTTCCACATTCATTTGCCATTCCCCCTTTTCTTCTTATCACAATGTATGAAGTAAAAACGGGAATGATGAAAAAGAAGCAAAAAACAATAAAATGTGTATTTTAAACGGTGATTAAAACTTAAGACAAAAGAAAAACACATAAAAATTTCGCCATAATACCTCCGTTTTTCACTTAAATTATACAGGTAAATGTTGAAAACAGCGCTAACATTGAGTGTCCAACATTTTCTGTGAAAGTTATCTGCAGAATGTCATACAATAATCTCAACTCCTAATAAGGAGGAGATAAAACAAATGAATAAAATGGAGTACGACCGGGCGTTATACTATACGCACCGATCCGAATGGGATAATTTACTGATATTAATGGTACGGACAAAAGACCAATTTTTATCGAAAAGAATTGAACAATTCCTGCATGCCTACAATTTTGAACGTGATTACACTGTGATTGAAACGAAACTTTATAATCTTCTTCGTTACATCGACCATGCTAACGAAACCGTTGAACCTAATGAATTTGGAGTACCGATGTATAGTCTTTCCTGAAAAAACAAGTGGATACAGAATTTGTCGAGAAAATTTTTTACAACCGGGCCAAAGAATTCCACCAAAAAACGGCTTCCCTTGTTGGAAGCCGTTTTAATGAACCATTATTCACTACACCATTAGGCGTATAAAACGCTATTATTTATTTTCTTGAACCATTTCTATCTTTTGTTCCACAAACTCCATAAACGCTTTTTCTATTGAGTTTAGTTTCGTTTTACTTTCTTCCAAGCTGTTACTGTTAACCCCAAAGTAAAATTTCACTTTTGGTTCCGTTCCAGATGGTCTTAGACACACCCATGAACCGTCTTCAAAGATATATTTTAAGACATTTGATTTCGGTAAATCAATTTTTTCCTCTTTACCCTTCGTAACCCGAATGCCTGTTAAATAATCTTCTGTTACATCTGTTTTAAAAGATCCTAGGCTAGTGAGAGGCTCCTCTCGGAAGGAAGCTAACAGAAGTTGAATCATTTCTGCCCCTTCTTTCCCTTTTAATGTTAAAGAACGAAGGCCTTCCTGATAATAACCATATTTATTAAAAACTTGCATCAGCCCTTCATAAAGAGACATGCCTTGTTTTTTATAATAAGCACAAACTTCTGTTGCTAAAAGTGAAGCCTGTATCGCATCCTTATCGCGGGCAAAGTCGCCGATTAAGTAACCGTATGACTCTTCATAACCAAACAGGAAAGTATGGTCACCATTAGCTTCATATTCCTTAATTTTTTCTGCAATAAATTTAAAGCCTGTTAATACATCAACTGTCTCCAATTGGTAGGCCGAAGCAATTTTTCTTCCTATCTCAGAGGTCACGATTGTCTTTAACACAACCCCATTTGCTGGCAATGTGCCTTTTTGCTGTTTCTGCGAAAGGATATAATCCAGTAATAACGCACCTGTTTGATTGCCTGTTAGGACCACATATTCTCCCTCATGGTTAAGAACCGCAATACCCAGGCGGTCAGCATCAGGATCCGTCGCAATTAATAGGTCGGCTCCGACTTTTTTGCCGTCGCGAATGGCCAATTCAAAGGCCGCGTGTTCTTCCGGATTAGGACTTTTTACGGTTGAAAATTCCGGGTCTGGAAGTTCTTGTTCTTTGACGACCGTTACATTGTTGTAGCCTAATTCGGTAAGACCAGCACGGACTAGTTTATTTGCCGTTCCATGTAATGGTGTAAAGACAACATGAATATCCGTTTCCACAGAAAGATTCGGATTCAAAGAGATGGTCTTTAATTTTTCAATATAGACTTGGTCAATGTCTGAACCAATGGTTTTAATTAAACCTAAGCCTCTTAACTTTTCTTCACTGTCTACCTCGATGACTAATTCATTCTCGATTTCATTTACCTTAGTAATCACAATATCTGCTGCATTAGGCGTCAGCTGCCCGCCATCTGAACCATAAACCTTATAGCCATTATATTCCGGCGGATTATGACTGGCTGTAATGACGATGCCTGAAAAAGCGTGTAAGTATCTTAAGGCAAACGATAATTCCGGTGTCGGCCTTAGTTCGTCAAACACATAGGTTTGAATCCCTTTGGTTGCTAGTGTCTTAGCAGCCTCCAATGCAAATTCCGATGACTTATGCCGTGAATCATAGGCAATGACAACACCGCGTCGTTTTGCTTCGATTCCGCTTTCTTCTATGTAAGCTGCCAAGCCGGCGGAAGCCTTGCGGACAGTATAAATATTCATTCGGTTTGTACCCACTCCTATTTCACCACGCATACCGCCTGTACCAAATTCCAGATTCTTATAAAAAGCCTCTTCTAACTGCTTTTCATTCGATTTCATTTCTTCTAATTGATTTTTTAATTCTGGATCCAATCCAGCAAATTCTTGCCAACTATTTGCAACAACTTTCCAATCCAAAAAGGTTCCCCTCCTATTTCTGTATCCTGTATATTGTTTCTAAGTTTTAGTTCGTTACTCCTTCAAAAACCATCAGAATTAAACCGACAATTTTTGCAGGCAAGTGAAACAACTCACATTCTATCATACCTCAAAATCACTCTGTTTAAGATAAGAAATAAAAAAAAGCCTGTAAAAAGCACAGGCAGTAGTTACTTCTATATAATCAACTCATTGTCAGCCTTTGTGTAAATGCTGAGCATCGGATTTTTCATACACTTTGCTTCTAAAAATTGTTCAAATTCAAATGGAAAAAACAAGCCGAATTCCTTTAATGTTGCCATATTTTTGTTAAATACAGCTTCATATTGTTCAGCCAGGCGAGAAGATTCAAGAATGGATATTAACGTTTGCATACTCGTCATCACCTGAAAAGCATCTTTCAATGTGTTAAAATCTTTGGAGGGATGCAAAATCTTTAAATCTTCAAACTGACGAATTTCCTCATCACTAAAAAAGTTCGGAAAAATATTGGAATAAATATACCTCACCAATCCATTAATTTCTTCTTCTTGACTTGGTGTCGAGGCAAAAACTATTTTCACTTGTAACCCACCTTTGCCGTCCCTATTTTCTGTCGTATTATAAAGATAAGAATAACATAACTAAATGTGGATAAACGGTGGTAATTAATAGAAACTAGGGGATGTGTGATGAATGTTTACAACGATACGAAAGGGCGAATGGTTTGAAATTATCGTCCCAAAAGAATGGGAAGGCAAAACAGTAGACGAGCTATTTCGTCATATTTGGGCGGCCCCCAAGAAATTAACTCATACGTTTCGAATGGAGGATAAGGTTCTAGTAGATGGGGTTCGTGCTAATTGGAATTTGCCGCTGGCTGCCGGCTCAAAGCTGCAAATCCAACTATTTGAGGAAGAGACACTGCAAATCATTCCGAAATTCTTTGATATTGACATCCTGTTTGAGGATGACCATGTGTTAGTATTAAATAAACCGCCATTTATGAGCACACATCCAAATGACCCTAAGACAGAGACTGATACCCTTGTTAATGCTGCTGCCTTTTATTTGCAAGCCAGCGGAGAATTAAGAAATATTCGCCAAATCCATCGATTAGACCGGGATACATCAGGGGCAATTCTGTTCGCCAAACATCCGTTAGCTGGTGCCATTTTAGACAAAATGCTCGAAAAACGGGAAATAAAAAGAACCTATATTGCGGCGGTACAAGGTCTATTAAAGCGACGAAAAGGAACTATCAATACCCCAATTGGCCGTGATCGTCATCATGGAACGAGAAGAAGGGTTTCAGCGTCAGGATCTCAGGCGGTTACCCACTTTCAACTGATTAAAGAAGATCAAAACAAACAACGCTCCTATGTAAAATGCTGGCTTGAGACGGGGAGAACACACCAAATCAGAGTGCATTTGAGCCATCTTGGACATCCATTAGTTGGCGATACTTTATATGGCGGGCAGCCACTTGTGAAAAGACAGGCGCTTCATGCCGTAAAACTTGAGTTTATACATCCATTTACCAATGAGAAAATTGAATGCTTTGCACCATTTACAGATTTACCAGAGATTTTTAACACGATTGATGTATATACAATATAGAAAAAGCCTCCTTCAATGGGGAGGCTTTTTCTGATTCCAGTTCCTATTTAATATTTAATCCGCTTTTCTAAAGGCACGCATTATGAAGCTTAACAGGAGAACCAGTACTGCGGCACCGATGATTGCCGGAATTATCGCAAAGTCAGCCAAGTGCGGCCCCCAGTTTCCTAAAACGGCTGTCCCGAGCCACGCACCAACAAAACCTGCAATGATATTACCTATAATGCCACCCGGAATATTTCGTCCGACGATAAGCCCTGCTAACCATCCAATAATTCCACCGACAATTAATGCCCAAATGAAGCTCATATTAGAACACTCCTTTTTAGTATTCATCATTCACTTATTCATTAGCATATATCAAAAACCTTAGGCAGTAGTGGACCTTCGTGCTGCCTGTACCTTTAAAATACCCTATTTTCTCTTTTATACTCATAAATTTCTAATCGTTTTTTTTGAATCATCTCACCTTATTAAGATCAAGCTGAATACATAAATTAATGATTCAGGGCGAAAAGTAAACAAAAGTACTGCAAGCATTACAAAGTATTCTGAGAACTCTAATGTTAAGTTTATGTAAATTTTTTATTAAGATATATCTTTTTTCGACATTCTTCAGATAAAATATTTTAAGTCATACATATTTTATATACAAATGGAGGTTCCACAAATGGCATTCAAAAAGAATGACAAATTCTCGGTATTGCTTAGTAATATTTCCACTAACTTAAAAGAAAGTGTGAATTTCTTTACAGAATACAAATTAAAAAATATCAGTGATTTAAAAATTTTTTCTGAGAAAATGAAAGAGCTTGAGACAAAGGGTGACAGCTATGTTCATGAAGTAATAAAGGAATTAAACGATACCTTCATTACTCCGATTGAGCGTGAAGACATCTTACATTTAGCGATGAGCATGGACGATGTTCTTGATGGTTTAGAAGCTTGTGCAGCCCTTTTCGAAATGTACTCGATTACCCAAGCAGACGAATTTATGTTGAAGTTTGTCGAGGCAATCAATGGCAGTGTTCATGAAATTGACAAGGCCGTTGAATTACTATCAAACAAAAAGTTACTGAAAATCCGTGAACATGCGATTAAAATTAAAGATTACGAATCAAAATGCGATAATGTCTTACGACAATCGATTAAACATTTATTTTTAATTGAAAAAGATCCAATCCGTATTATTCAATATAAGGAAATTTACGAAACTCTTGAAGATATTGCTGACTACTGCCAAACAGTCGCAAATACCCTTGAAACGATTATCATGAAAAATGCCTAAGGAGCAAAAAAATGAGCCTTATATTAATACTTACAATATTAGTTGTAATTTGTGCCCTTGCATTTGACTTTATTAATGGTTTCCATGATACAGCTAATGCAATCGCTACTTCAGTTTCAACCAAAGCATTAAAACCACGCCACGCTATTTTATTAGCTTCAATCATGAATTTTGTTGGGGCAATGACATTTACTGGTGTTGCAAAAACCATCTCAAAGGATATCGTCGACCCATTCAGTCTTTCTAGCGACGCTGCCAATACAGGTTCGATTGTTATTCTTGCCGCATTACTTGCGGCTGTTGCTTGGAACTTAATCACCTGGTATTTCGGAATTCCAAGTAGTTCCTCTCATGCTCTAATCGGTTCGATAGCTGGAGCGGCTATTGCAGCAAAAGGATTAAATGTACTTAACTACCAAGGGTTTATCAAAATTCTTGAAGCTCTTATTCTTTCACCTATTTTAGCATTTGTCGTTGGTTATATTATTTACAGTATTTTTAAAGTTGTTTTTAAAAATTTCAATTTAACGAAAACGAATCGTAATTTTCGCTTTATTCAAATAGCAACGGCAGCCTTACAATCCTATTCGCACGGAACAAACGATGCCCAGAAATCAATGGGTATTATTACCCTGGCCCTAATCGCTAATGAGTATCTTCCCAAAGATGCTGGTGTACCTTTTTGGGTTCAATTCTCCTGTGCTCTGGCGATGGGACTCGGAACCTCAATTGGCGGCTGGAAGATTATTAAAACGGTTGGCGGAAAGATTATGAAAATACGCCCAATTAACGGAGTGGCAGCTGATATAACGGGGGCAGGAATTATTTTTGGCGCCAGCTTGATCCATCTGCCTGTTAGTACGACCCATGTTATTTCTTCTGGTATACTTGGGGTGGGCTCGGCACACCGCATTAAAGGTGTTAAATGGGATACTGCACAGCGGATGCTGATCACGTGGGTTATTACCCTTCCTATTTCTGCACTGTTGGCAGCACTCTGTTATTTTATTCTGAATTTAATTTTTTAATATGAAAGAGGAAGTAACAAAATTGTTACTTCCTCTTTTCATTTTTGTATATTATAGTAAGCTTTTTACTTTTTTTGTACAGCTCTCCATTGCGGTCATGATGGCTCCGCGAAATTGATTTCTTTCGAGGGCTGCCACCGCTTCAATTGTTGCCCCGCCTGGAGTACAAACTTGATCTTTAAGTTCGCCAGGATGTATTCCCGTCTCGAGTACCATTTTCGCAGCTCCTAATACGGCCTGAGCTGCAAGCCGGTAAGCCTTTTCCCTTGGTATTCCCTGCCGCACTCCCCCATCTGCCATCGCTTCAATTAATAGGTAAACATAGGCTGGTGAAGACCCGCTGATGGATGGCACCGCATCCATCAGTTTTTCTTCGACACGTTCTGTTTGGCCAAAGGAGGTAAACAAGTGCTCCACTTCCAAAAGCTCTTCTTCGCTAAGATAGTCATTAGCGCAAAGGGCAGTCATTCCTTCTCCAACTAAGGCAGGCGTGTTGGGCATTGTCCGAACTGCTCTTACCTTTGTGCCAAATGCCCGCTCAATATCCATCAAGGATATCCCTGCCGCTATCGTGACAATGATTGCCTTTTGTTTTATTTCACTTTGAATTTCTTCAATGACTAATTCATGAAGGTCTGGTTTCACTGCCAGAATAAGGATGTCGGCAACCCTGGCAACCTCCTGGTTATGCAGTGAGGTAACAATATTATATTTGCGTTTTATTTTTTCGAGCGTTTTTTCTGTCATCGCACTTGCGATGATTTTCTCTTTAGGGATAACGTGTGATTTTACGATACCTTCTATCATAGCTTGTGCCATTTTTCCTGCTCCGATAAATCCAATTGTTTTGTTCATATTCACAACACCTTATCTTCCTACTTATACATTTTATTTTCCAATATGATGACATTTTCTGAGAAGGTGGTTCTCCCCACTTCTTTCGTATTATGAACTAAGCGATAAATATTATCACAGCATTGTTTAGCTCCTTTGACTAATAACGGTACCCCGATAAAATCAATTTTCAAACCTCTTGAAAAAAATCCCCCCATTGACATTGTAAAGGGAACAGTCGGCGATGTATTAGAAAAGACAATCTTTTCATCAAATTTAAATTTTTCCTGTAATAATAAACTCATCTCTTTTAATGCTGGAATTACATATTTATTCCTTTTCCGTCCAATCGTATACACTGAGTGGCCATCCTCGTCAACTCCATGTAAAATTAGCTTTCCAAAATCTTCTTTCGTTAATTGATTGAAATATTTTACATTCAATATTTCTTCAGAACTAAGTTTCCGCTCTGATTGCGGTAATTGTTTCAAATGATATGCCGCTGCCAATGAGGTAGTGTGTGTCCCGCCATAATCATTATAAATATAAATCATGGTATCATCCCTTTTGTATTATCTACGCATATTATGCGCTTTTATACAAGCTTCGATTCTTTAGAAGAAAAAGCGCAAAAAAAGAGAAGCTTAATCAAATGTTGATTAGCTTCTCTTTTCTTCAAGGGAATTTAATGCTGAACTAACTTCAAAATCCAATCAAGGAGAACGCCGCCAAAATAAACGCCGAATACACCAACTACTGCTGAAAATACTGGAGGTGCTGGCAATGGCAATTTTAAAAATTTAAACAACATCCCTACAACTAATCCAGCAATTAATGCCATTGTTACTTCTTTCATCAAGTTAACCTCACATTTATAAAAATTAATAATTACTATTAGAAAGCTCACCTTTAGCTATTGAAACACCTGAACTTGCACCAATACGCGTTGCTCCTGCTTCCACCATTGCAAGTGCGTCCTCGCCGCTTCGGACACCACCCGATGCCTTCACACCAATTTCTGGGCCGACTGTTTGGCGCATTAGGCGAATATCTTCAACTGTTGCACCGCCTGTTGAAAAGCCTGTAGAAGTCTTCACATAGTCTGCTCCTGCTTTTACCGAAAGCTCACATGCTCTTACTTTCTCTTCATTCGTTAATAGGCATGTTTCGATGATTACCTTTACTAGAGCTTTTCCTTTTGCCGCTTCCACTACGGCACGGATATCTCTTTCAACCAAATCATTCTCTTTATCCTTAAGTGCAGCAATGTTAATTACCATATCGATTTCGTTTGCGCCATTTTCAATTGCATTTTTGGTTTCAAATGCTTTTGTTTCAGAAGTTGCAGCCCCTAGAGGAAAACCAATTACGGTACACACCTTCACCTCAGGAGTGTCAGCCAGCATTTCCGCTGCAGTCCTTACCCAGGTAGGGTTTACACAAACAGAGGCAAAGGAATACTCTTTTGCTTCCTCGACTAATTTGACAATCTCTCCTCGAGTTGCATCAGCTTTTAATAATGTATGATCAATCATGTTAACAACATTTTGTGTCATGTGAATATCCTCCCCAATTAATAAAGTATTTATATAAAAGTATCTAAGATATTTATCAACAAAGTAACTATAACAAAAAGATTGAACATTTGTAAATACCTTTATGAACAAATGTAAAATATTTAATATTTAAAAAGACTAAAATAGCAGCGATATGCTATTTTAGTCCTTTTTATCAAGTAAAAATTGTGCTGTAAATTGGTCTGTAATCAGCACATTTGCGTACTCACCCTTTAATGCGCCGTAAATTCCTTCAATTTTATTCGGTCCGCCAGCAACCAAGATTGAGTACTCCTTCTGCCGGAGGTTTTTTAAATTAACGCCAAGCGTTCGTTCATTTAAGCTTTCGTTACATATTTCCCCTTGTCGGTCAAAGAAACGCGAACAAATATCTCCTACCGCCTTTCCATTAAGGGAGTCCAAATCAGTGTCCGTAAAATAACCTAATTGAAATAATAATGAGTCCGTTTTAATAGAACCAATCGTAAACAAAGCGATATTAGCCTGGACACCCAGCTCTAATATCTTTCGAATATGGCGGTCAGCCTCCATTGCTTGTTTCACGACAACATGATCAACAATTGCTGGCAAAGGCAGATTGTGCGGTGTTGTATTATAGGCTTTCCCGAAAAGGTACAAGATTTCAGATGCGTGCGTGTTCGTTTCCGCATGGCTTACACCGCCTTTTAATTGAACAACATGGACGTTTTTTACGTATTTCTGCTTTAGTTCGATAGCGATATGATAAAGCGTCGTTCCCCATGTCACACCAATAATGTCGTTATCCTTAACTATTTCATCAAGATACAAGGCCGCCTTTTCTCCAAGGTAATTTTTGATAATATGGTTTTCAAATTGCGGGATGGAGGCTACTACGGCCTTTTTTAAATTGAACTTTTTTTCTAACTGTAACGCCAAATTTTCAACGTCCTCTGAAGGGTCCATTATGCTAATTTGGACAATGCCCTCACTTTTCGCCTGCTGTAATAATCGGGATACAGTTGGCCGTGAAACCCCCAGAAGCTTAGCAATATCGTTTTGGTTATAATCTAATAAATAATATAATTTAGCCGCTTCAATCACCTTAGTTAGCTTTTCTCGATCCACAAACATCACCTTACATCTAAAATATTTACCTTATTGTAACAAAGAATCCGTGCAGTCCATAATTTCTTTACATTTGTAAAATCAACTTTGAACATTTTTGTCGATTCCATTAGTTTAACCAAAGGTGAATTTTCATCCCGCATTAGGGGGAAAATTGACAGAACATGCGTGGGTTCCCTTAGATAAATTAGAAATAGTCACGAAATAGTCATCCGAATGTTTGGATTTTTTCTGTATACTAGAAACAGGAAATAGATTCCTATGAAGAAGGAGGTGAGAATATGCAGAAATTAGCGGGATTCATTTACCGAAATCGTAAATGGGTGTTAATGGTTTGGATTTTTGTCATTATTTTGTTTGGATTTTTCGCATTACAATTACCCTCAGTTTTAAGCGGTAATGGCTTTGAGTATAAAGGAGAATATAATGAAACAAGGAAAATACTTGAAAAAGACTTTGGACAAGCCAAATCATCGATTATCCTTGTTTTCGAAAAGGATAAAGCTGTTAGTGACAAGAATTTCAACCAATTTATTGATAGCACCTTTGAAAAATTAACAGATTTTGATGGGGCAGAAAAGATTATTTCCCCTTTCGAACGAGATGGAATGATCAAAGATCAATATGCATATGGAATTCTTACTTTTAACAAAAACGCAGAAAGCCTAGGGAAGGAAATTGCCGAATTAAAGGATTTGCTAAAAAACAAGCAGGGCTTAAAGGTTACTATGACAGGGGAGCCAATTATTGTTCAAGACCTAAATGCAGCAAGCCAAGAAGATTTAGCAAAGGCGGAAATGATTGGGCTGCCAATTGCCCTAGTGGTTCTTATCCTTGCATTTGGAAGTCTTGTCGCCGCCTCGCTGCCGTTAGTAATCGGGATCATTTCAATCCTCATCACCATGGGAACTGTATACTTTTTTAGTTATGGCGCTGATTTATCCATCTTTATCTTAAATATTGTTCCGATGATTGGACTTGCCTTAAGCATTGATTTTGCCTTGTTATTTATTAATCGCTATAAAGAAGAATTACAAAGCAAATCGATTCAGGAAGCGATTGAAATAACGATTGCTACAGCCGGCCGCTCGATAATTTTTTCCGGTCTTTGTGTTTTTATCGGCTTATCAGGTCTTTGGTTTATTCAAATTGATATTTTTCAAAATGTTGCCCTTAGCGGCATGACAGTTGTGCTTATTTCTGCTTTATGTGCGTTAACCTTTCTCCCTGCCTTGCTAGCCATATTAGGGAAAAACATCAATAAATTAAGTGTTCTCCTAGTAGCACTCGGGAAAACAAGCATTTGGCACAAGTTTGCTAAGTTTGTGATGCGGCGCCCTGTTCTGATGGCAGCAGCGGCTTTGGCTGTTCTGTTGATTGGACTCTTGCCAGTTAAGCAAATGACGTTATCGATACCCGGCACAGATTCACTTCCACCGAAATATCCATCTAGATTAGCAATAGAAACCTACAAAGAACATTTTATCGCGAAAGATAAACGCGATGAGAAAAAGGTAACGATTGTCCTTGAAACCAATGGAAATGTCTTAGAGAAGAACAATCTTAAAAAGGTAACTAAGGTCGTCAATGAACTAGAAATAGATCAGCTTGTTTCTTCGGTTGACTCTCCTTTTTCTGCAACGGGAGCTAAGGATGGCGTACAACTCTTACAACTGCTTACCAATGGGGATAAAGCTAAATTAGCTCCAGTGACCGACCACTTTATCAGAGATAATAAAATGCTTTTGGAAGTGTATTTAAAAACCGGAGAACATTCCACAAAGGCAAGACAATGGGTAAACACATGGTCTAATAAAGAGTTAGGACTAAAGGCATCATTTGGCGGACGAATTAAGTTTGAGCAGGAAATCTTTACGGAAATTGTTAAGAAGGCTCCCAATGGATTACTACTGATCGTTATTTCAACACTCATTATTCTTATGGCTGCCTTCCGTTCGGTGCTCATTCCGGTGAAGGCAATTTTGATGAATATATTAAGCTTAGGATGTACGTTTGGAATTGTTGTTTGGGTTTTCCAGGAAGGGCATTTTGGAATGACTCCTGTTACTATTGGTTTAATCTTGCCGGTGTTTGTTTTTTCACTGGTGTTCGGACTTTCAATGGATTATGAGGTCTTTCTTATTTCCAGAATTCAAGAGTTTTACTTAAAAACAGGTGATAACAGCGCAGCAACAATATCTGGGTTAACCTATACGAGTAAAATAATTACCTCCGCAGCTGCCATCATGATTGTTGTTACCGGTGACTTTGCCTTCACAGGCGTGATGCCGATTAAACAATTAGGTGTCGGAATTGCGACAGCGATTTTTATTGATGCCACAATCGTACGGATGATACTCGTTCCTGCCCTGATGAAGCTGCTTGGCGACTGGAACTGGTGGTTCTTTGGCTACAAAAATAAAAAACTTTTCAAGACACGAAAAAAGCCAGCCTGATTTACCGGGCTGACTTTTCTTATTTAGGATATTTCTACAGCGACAAGCGAGGCACCCTTTTTCAATGCCTGTTTGTTCACCTCAATTAAATGATGCTTATTAGTTGAAAGAACTTTCTTTAACGATTCAACAATGGAATCAGTTGAAACTAGTTTTGTCAATTCCAAAAAGGCACCTAATAAAATCATATTGGCTACCCGGGAATTTCCTAAATCATTGGCTATATCTGTTGCCGTTATTTCAAGCACCTTAATATCCTTACGCTCCGAAGCTCTAACCACGAGGGAAGAATTAATAATCAACAATCCTTCCTGTCGGACACGCGGCTCGAACTTGTCAAACGAAGGGTTATTTAAAACGATGGCCGTTGATGGTCGGGTTACAAGCGGTGATCCTACTGGTTCGTCACTTACTACAACCGCACAATTCGCTGTTCCACCCCGTTGTTCGGGCCCGTATGAAGGCAGCCACGAAACACCTTTTCCCTCAATCATTCCTGCATAGGCAATGAGCTGTCCCATCGACATAACTCCCTGCCCGCCAAATCCGGCAATGATAATCTCTTCAAGCATGTTCATTTCACTCCCTCTTTGTTCTTATAAACACCAAGAGGATAGACGGGAACCATCTGATCTTTCACCCACTCAAGCGATTCAGCCGGATCAAGTCCCCAGTTTGTCGGGCAGGTCGATAATACCTCGACCATTGAAAAACCTAAGCCCTTTTTCTGCGTTTCAAATGCTTTCCAGATCGCCTTCTTTGTCTTCTGAATATGTGGAACATCATGGGTGGAAACCCGTTCAATATAGGCAGCCCCATCCAGCGTCGACATCATTTCGCACACTTTAATTGGTGACCCTTGGATGCTAATATCTCGGCCAAATGGGGTTGTTGCCGTTTTTTGACCAATTAATGTGGTCGGTGCCATTTGCCCGCCAGTCATTCCATAAATTGCATTATTAACGAAAATAACCGTAATATTCTCGCCTCTTGCGGCAGCATGAATCACTTCACTAATTCCTATCGAGGCAAGATCGCCATCACCTTGATACGTAAAGACCATTCGATTTGGCAGTACCCGCTTCACCCCTGTTGCCACAGCAGGTGCCCGGCCGTGAGCAGCCTGCGTCATGTCACAGTTAAAATATTCATACGATAACACCGAACAGCCCACAGAGGCAACACCGACAGTATCTTCTAAAATATCCATTTCTTCTAACACTTCACCAACAAGACGGTGAATTACTCCATGTGTACAGCCGGGGCAGTAATGTGTTGGCTTATCCGTCAGTCCATTCGTTTTTTTAAAAACCGTTTTCATAGTCATACTTGAACACCCCTAGCAACCATCATAATCTTATCGTATATTTCTTCTTGGGTAGGGACGACACCGCCGGTTCGGCCATAGAAATCTACCGGGGCATGGCCATTGACCGCTAATCTAACATCCTCAATCATTTGCCCGGCACTCATTTCAACAGAAATATAGGCTTTTACCTGATCCCTAGTTTCAATGAACGGCTTTTCTGGGAATGGCCATAGAGAAATCGGCCTAATCAAGCCAACCTTGACTCCTTCTTGCCTTGCCTTGCTAATCGCATTCATCGTTATCCGCGCGGTTGTTCCGAAGGCAACCATAATATAGTCGGCATCGTCTAAGAAATAAGTTTCATAGCGAACCTCATTTTCCTTAATGCGCGCGAATTTCTGTTGAAGATTACAATTTCTCCTCTCAAGACTCTCGGCATCAAGCTCAAGTGATGTGATGATTTTCGGTTCGCCATCGCCGCGCGTGCCAGTTGTTGCCCAATCCTTCTTAAACTGCTCTGTTTCAGAACGTTCGCCAAACTCAACAGGCTCCATCATTTGCCCTAGCATACCATCGCCCATCAATATCACCGGTGTCCGGTAACGGTCGGCAATATCGAAAGCCTCCTGTGTTAATTCAACAATTTCCTGCAGACTGGCCGGCGCTAATACAGGAAGATTGTAATCCCCATGCCCCCCGCCTTTTGTTACTTGGAAATAATCCGATTGGGCAGGTTGAATATTTCCTAATCCCGGACCGCCGCGAACGATATTGCAAATAACCGCAGGAAGTTCGGAGCCAACTAAATAAGAGATTCCTTCTTGTTTCAAGCTAAAGCCTGGGCTTGAGGAGGATGTCATCACCCTGACACCCGTACTCGCTGCACCATAGACCATATTGATAGCGGCAATTTCACTCTCTGCCTGTAAAAATAATCCGCCGACCTCTGGGAGCCTTCTTGCCATATAGGCAACCAACTCACTCTGCGGCGTAATTGGATAACCGAAAAAGTACTTACAGCCAGCATGCACTGCTGCTTCTGCAATCACTTCATTACCTTTCATTAACACTTTCCCCATAATATAAAACTCCCTTCAATCACACAGTATGCAAGATTTTAACTGGCCGGTAGACAGCGATTACCGCATCTGGACATATTTGCGCACACTTTGCGCAGCTAATGCAGTTTTCCTGATCGACAACGGCTGCCGGCCGGTAGCCTTTACCATTTAAATAGTCTGCTAGAAAAATAACATTTGTCGGGCATACTTGAACACAAAGACTGCAGGATTTGCAAATGTCCTCATTAAAAACGACTTTTTTCTCCATATCGATTCAACTCCTTTAGCTCTCCCAAGGTAATTTCATGTACCGTTCGATAAAAACTACTTGATGATTTTTCGCAAAATCTTCGGCTTCCTTTTTTAAATGGGCTGAAATGGTTGTATATAGAAAAGGAATATCCAGCTCTTCCGCTAAACAACCGCTTAATTGATAGCCATTTTGAATATCATTCATCGTTGTTTCGGAGCCAATATTTGAGTTATTAATAATCCCGGTTACCTTTAAGCGTGAGGCTTTTTCAATCTGCTCAATCGTATATTGAGCCCCTGCTACAGTACTGACATACGGGCGATTTCCATTTAGGACAAACAGTAATTCGGGACTTAAATCCTTCCATTCATGATAATATTGTCCCAAAGCAGCTGCCCCATCTTTATCACCGCCAGCATCAACGATTAACCTATACCTAGGGTCATGGAGCACGCGGTATATTTCACCGGACACAATTGGGAGATCGGCAGCTGCAAGCCGATTCTTCGGGGCGAGCAATTCAATATCATGCTGTTGGAAGATGCTCGCTGCATCTCTTGAACGATAATAAGGGTTAATAATATCTAAATCATTAATGGCGGTTTTTTCATGTTTCTGTCTCTCAGCCAATGCTAAATTAATGGCAATCTCTGTTTTCCCGCTGCCAAAGTGACCAGATAGAATGGTAATTGTACTTAATGAATTCAACTGTCCTAATCCCTCCTCCCACTATAACTGAAAGCGTTTGCATTATTTCGAATTGGAAAAAATCCCATTTCCATCAATCATTATAAAATACTTATCGATAAATCTCTTTGACTAATGTCACACTGCAATTCAGAAAATGCACAAAAAGAAGTTCCGAGGAACTTCCCTTATGACATAAATGAGAGAATTACTTTTTGCGGCAGCTCTGCTTCGCTATCTGTCTTTCTTTTTAGACGTTCACAAGATGGCATTTCATATGAAAAATCCTCTACGTTTGGAGGAATAACTCCCCTTTGCTGTAACCGATCAAATACCCGTTGCATTGCATCTTCGGTTGTGACCGTTTCTGTTGAATCTTCCAACTGAAAACATTCCACACAAGTTTCAATGATATTCTCTTCAATTTGTTCTTGGGCAAACACTAATTTAGCCCCTGCAATATGTTCTACTTCCTGATTCTCTAATTCAATGATGGTTGTAATATTCATACTGTTACCCTCCTCATTAATATAGCTACATTATAAATATTTTTCACTACGGATAGTTTAAAAAACGTATTAGTTCATTATTTATTCATATGTTTTTGACAACTTTCTGTCCATAACAAAATCAATCTATTTCCGAATCAATCGCCAAATCAGAACCTCCCTAATAATTCTTGAAAAAGAGCAAATACTACCATTACTTTAAAAGAAAGTTCATCATGGAGGTCATCATATTGCTTAAAAAAAGAATTGCTTTTCGACTCATTACAATCATTCTTTTTTGGCACTTATTCCCTACTCTTTCGCATGCAGTCGAAAATAATCAAGGAATAGTTGAATTGAGAATTCTTGAAACGACAGATTTGCATGCAGATTTAGTTAATTATGATTATTATCAGACAAAGACAAATCAGCGAGTTGGTCTCGTCAAAACAGCCACACTTATCCACCAGGCAAGAAGCGAAGCAATGAATACGTTATTATTTGATGTCGGCGACCATTTAAAGGGAAATCCACTTGGAGAGTATTTAGCTAGAATCAGGGGGATGCAAAAAGGAAAGGTACATCCGGTTTATCGAGCCTTTAACTATCTAAACTATGATGCTATTGCCATTGGGAATCACGAATTCAACTATGGGTTAAAATTCTTAAATACAGCCTTAAAAGGTGCGAAAATGCCTGCTGTCAATGCCAATGTCTTTTCCGTAAAAAAGAATAAGCCTTACTTTGCTCCCTATGTCATTCTTAAAAGGAATGTGGTTGACTTATCAGGGCGTCACCATGAATTAAAAATTGGCGTAATCGGTTTTATGCCCACACAAATTATGAGCTGGGACCGAGCCAATCTTGATGGAAAAGTCTTTGCCAAACCAATTGTAGATGCAGCGAAGGAATTTGTGCCCGTCATGAAGGCTGATGGGGCAGATATTATCATTGCTCTTGCCCACACTGGTATTAGTAATGAAGCCTATCGCCCCGACACCGAAAATGCTGTCTATTATTTAACACAGATTCCCGAAATTGACGCAATACTTGCTGGACATTCGCATAGCACCTTCCCTGGACCCATTTTTCAAAACCTGCCTAATACTAATTTGGAATCAGGTGCAATCAATGGTAAACCTGTTGTGATGGCTGGTGCCTTTGGTAACCGGCTTGGGATTATTGACCTTCAGATGGAACATAGAGCAGGTAAGTGGAAAGTCTTAGAAGGTACATCCCAAACAAGACCAATTGCCGATGATAACGGATTGCCCCTTGTTAAGAGAGATAAACGGTTATTCAAATTAGTAAAACGAGAGCATGAAGAAACAGTGGATTTTATCAGAAAAATAGGCCTATAATTTCGACTTAATTTTCAGAAAAATTATTTCTTTACATCTAAAGAAGAGTTTAATAAAATAAAGATACATCAATAAATGGTGATTTATGGTGGAGTCTGTCAAAACGGGCTCCTTTTGTATTTTTTTAAGACACTATATAAATTCTCGGGAGAAGAGGTCGGTAAATGTCAACGCAAGCTATCATCGCAATCGGCGTATTTCTTATCACTTATGCCTTTATCGTCACTGAAAAAATTCACCGCACCATAATTGCCATGGCCGGTGGAATCATGATGGTGTTACTAGGGATTATCGGGCAGGAAAAGGCACTCCAACATATTGATTTTAATACACTTGGATTACTGACTGGAATGATGATTATTGTCGCTATTACCGCCGAGACAGGTCTGTTCAAATACATAGCAATATGGGCAGCTAAAAAAGTGAAAGGAGATCCATTAAAAATATTAGTGGTCTTAGGAATTATAACCGCCCTTGGTTCTGCCTTTTTAGATAATGTCACAACAGTTCTATTAATGGTTCCGGTTACCTTCAGCATCACCAGACAATTACGAGTGAATCCGATCCCTTTTTTAATAACTGAGGTTATTGCTTCAAATATTGGGGGAACCTCTACACTTATCGGTGACCCGCCGAATATTATGCTCGGCAGTGCGGTAAAAGAGCTAACCTTTATGGCGTTCATCAACAATCTAACGGCTATTTCATTCTTTATCCTATTTGTTAATATCGCAATATTGGCTTTCATTTACCGAAAACAGCTTCGGACATCTGCCGAGTTAATGGCAAACCTTATGGATATGGATGAAAAAGAAGAAATTACGGATAAAACCCTTTTAAGGAAGTCTTTAATTGCTCTTACTGTCACTATCTTAGGCTTCTTTCTGCATCAACTGCTTCACATTGAGTCGGCAACCGTGGCATTAACTGGGGCTTTTCTGTTACTTCTCTTAACCGGTGAAAAATATTTGGATAAGGCATTTTTAAAGGTTGAATGGACAACCATATTCTTCTTTATCGGTCTTTTCGTTCTTGTCTCGGGATTGATTGAAACTGGGGTTATTTCAAAATTAGCAGATTACTCCGTTCACCTTACCGGAGGAGATGTAAAATCGACAGCGATTTTAATACTATGGGTTAGTGCGATTGCCTCCGCATTTATTGATAATATACCGTTTGTCGCTACAATGATTCCAATGATTAAAGATATGGGGGAACTTGGAGTCAGTAATTTAGAACCACTATGGTGGAGTTTATCACTGGGTGCCTGCTTGGGCGGTAACGGTACGTTAATTGGGGCCAGTGCTAACGTGATTGTTGCAGGGCTTGCCGCGAAGGAAGGTCATTCGATTACGTTTGGTAAATTCCTATTAATCGCCTTTCCATTAATGATTCTTTCCATCATCATTTGTACGGTGTACATCTACTTTAGGTATTTAATTTAGGAGGAGAACGATGAACGTAGCTTATAAATATGACGAAAAGCTTCTCGAACTGAAGGAAACAGCTAATGGGGATGATATTGAATTCTTGATTACATTATTTGATAGTGAGTTAAAGAAAAGACTTATAAAAGTTCGCGAGTTTTTTGAAGACAATAAAATCTTAACCGATATCCATTATTACATCCATCCCAACAATAAGTATCAAATCATCGTAAGAAAAGACTTTTATAATGAATTTTTAATTCAATTATTTAGACAGGAATTACTGCAGGAGATTAAATGGAGATAAACGTTCGGCTGCCAAATTACTGGCAGCCGTTATTTTATTTCGAATTATTTCTTTCTTTGTCATAAATATCAAATTCATAGTATAATTGGAATGCTTTACTCAATTAAGGAAATTAGTCTTGCACAATACCAAAAGCACTTCAATTTGATTTCAGGAGAATTTACATGTTAAGAGATTTTGTTTCAAATGCTACCCTTTTAATTGCTTCCTTCTCAATGATGGGAGTGTTATTTAAAGATAAGCCTTTACGCTTTTCCTCACCTTTATCATCTAAGCTTTTATGGGGAATTTTTTTCGGGGTTCTTGGTAATATTCTAATGTTGTTTAGTATCCAAATAAATTCCGGAAGCATTGCTGACTTACGCCACTTGGCTATCGTTATTGCAGCCTCATTTGGCGGATTTATTCCGGCAATCATTGCATCTGTTATTATTGCAATTGGGAGAATAATCCTTTTTGGTTTTAGTCATGCGGCCATCCTCCCATCAATTGGGGCATTATTAATTGGACTCGTTTGTGGTGCGATATCACCGCTTCGGCTTTCTCGCACATTAAAGGCCTTTGTTATGAATCTTTGCGCTTTGTTAATTCTATCAATCATCTTTTTTATTAAAATTGATGATTTACATACCCTTAAAACTCTTTTAACCATTCATTATCTTATTTCATTAATTGGTGGTTTTATAGCGTATCACTTTTTTGTATTCGTTGTGGATTCAAATGAAGCACAATATAAATTAAAAGAAACGGAAGAACGTTTTCGGTTAATTGCTGAATATTCTAGTGACATGATTACGATGCACAATGAAAAGGCAGAGTATATTTATATTTCTCCGGCAGTAAAAGAAATCATCCATTATGAATATCCAGAATTACTAGGAAAAAAGATGGAGAATTTTATCCATCCCGATGATATTGAACGTACGAATGAAATGTTTGAAAAGGCACTCCATGAGGGTGTTGCTGGATCAACCTACAGGTATCGTTCAAGTTTGGGTGACTATGTTTGGATTGAATCGACGCTAAAGAGTGTCCACTTCGAAGAAGACGGCAGCAAAAAGGTCATTATCGTTTCAAGAAATATTACCGAACGGAAATTAACTGAACAAAAATTACAAGAGGCTAATGAACTGCTAAATCGCCTTTCCTATATGGATGGTTTAACAGGTATCTCAAATAGAAGATATTTTGACGAAACGCTTGCGAATGAATGGGCCAATTCGATTTCATCAACTTCTCCAATTACCTTAATCATGTTCGATATTGATTACTTTAAAAAATACAATGATACCTACGGTCATCTTACTGGAGATTTTTGCTTGCAATCCATTGCCGGAGCCATTAAAAGTCAAATTAGCGTTAACTCAGATTATACTTTTTGTCGTTATGGCGGGGAGGAATTTGCTCTAATCTTACCTTCTGCCAATACAAAAGATGGTATGAAAGTGGCCCAGCACATTCAGGAGACCATTCAGTCACTTAGAATTCCTCACAGCAGCTCAGAAATTGCTGATATCGTGACACTAAGTATTGGTCTTGCTACCACCGTTCCAACATCATCAGCAAAACCGCAGGAGTTAATCAAAATGGCTGATTCCGCCCTTTATTTATCTAAATCTAATGGCCGAAATTCCATCACAACCTATTAATAAAGTTCAGGGGGGATTGTTGTTTACGATCCCTCCTTTAAAAAAAGGGCGAAGTGCCGTTTGATAGGTTTTCTCTAATTATTATGCAAATTCTGTTGTATCTTGTTGAAAATACATGTAAAATTTCCCTATCGGGCCCTTACTGGATGGTGATGTTAATGGAAATTACAAAACACCTTTTCTTAAATCTCTCCATATTAATCATACTATTATTTTTTTGCTTTATCTTTCTCGAAAAAAATAAAAAATTCACCTTGTCTAAATCCTCTATTATATTATTTTTTTTCGTCATGATATGGATCTGTATACAATTTTCATATAATCCGATTTCTTATGCCAGGTATGATTTAAGGAGTATTCCATTAGTCATTGGCGCTCTTTACCTCGGAATTGGTCCTATTCTTGTGGTGGCAACTATTGTCATCAGAAGTTTCTATGGATTAAATGATGGCTTTTATCAATCAATCATTCTTTATGTTCCATTTTCGATTGCAGCATGGCGGTTATACCCTTGGTTTTTAAAGCAACTCCCGCTCCGCCGTATTTTTATTTCTGTTTGTTTGGGCATGGGAATTGGAGCTCTTACAGTTTTCGGGATGGAATTAGAGAATAGCAACTCCTATTGGCTGGATGCCTGGTTTGCTTACCTTGTTATCCCTGCAGGCGGAATCGGGATTATTTCCTATTCAATTGAATATTTTAAAGAAAATATAGAAATAAAGCAGCAGTTAATTAAAGCAGAGAAGTTAAAAGCTGTTGAACAAATGGGAGCTGCCATTTCTCATGAGATTCGAAATCCACTAACAGCCGCGAGCGGATTTGTCCAGCTGCTCGAAGATGATTATCTTTCAAGGCAAAAAAGAAAAGAGTATCTGTCCATCGTAAGAGAAGAATTGCGTTCAGCTGAACGGGTTATTCAAGATTATTTGACCTTTGCCAAGCCCTCAATTGAGATGTCCAAGGAGATTTATGTAAAGAGTGAACTCAGGCAAATAATTAATCTTCTTCAGCCATTAGCTAATAAAAATTCGGTCGAAATAATAACGGATTTTTCAATCATTGGTTTTATAACCGGAGACCCTCAAGCGTTTCGCCAATGCTTTGTCAATGTGATGAAAAATGCGATTGAAGCAATGCCAAATGGAGGTTATTTAACAATTTCAACCGAATATAATCAGAATTATGTTACGATTATTGTCAGGGATACGGGAAGCGGAATGTCTAAAGAACAACTTGAACGACTAGGGGAGCCTTTTTATTCAACAAAAGGGAAAAATGGTACCGGCCTCGGAATGATGGTTGTTTATAGTATTGTCCGTGCCATGGATGGTACTGCACAAGTAGAAAGTGAAATGGGTGTAGGTACAACTTTTTATTTTGAATTTCCTGCTATTAAAATCAGCAAAAACAATTAAGAACCGACGGTGGTTATCATTCAACCGTCGGTTCTTTTTATATAAATTCCCAACAGAAATTTATCCGATTATTTCCCAATAAACATTTGTGACCAGTGTTTTCCTGCCTCTTCAAATCCTACCCCTATATGAGTATAATTTGCGCTGAGAATATTTTTGCGATGTCCTTCACTATTCATCCAAGCAGTTACCACTTCTTGAGGCGAGCGTTGGCCCTGAGCAATATTTTCGCCCGCTGATTTATATGTCACGCCAAAATCCCTCATCATGTCGAACGGGGAGCCATAAGTTGGACTAGTATGTGAAAAATAATGGTTTTGCTGCATATCTAGTGCTTTCTTTTGCGCAACACTGTTTAACTGAATATCTGCTTTTAACGCCGGAAGGCCATTTTTACTTCGCTGTGTATTTGTTAAATCGATGACTTGTTGGACAAATTGACTAACCGTTCCAGTCGCTGGTGCGTTAGATTGTGTCTGTCCAGGTTGCTTTGGTGCTGCTGGTGCTGGTTGTGTTTGCTTTGGTGCTGCCGGTATTGGTTGTGTTTGATCTGGTACTGCCGGTGTCGGCTGTGTTTGATTTGGTGCTGGTTGTGTCTGCTGCGGCACATTAGGTTGTACCGGTGTTTTGGTTGTTGGTCTTTGCCGCTGATAATCCGATGGAACTTGTTGATCTACCCCTGACTGAAACCAATTTCCTTTTCTTGAATCCATGGTAATAAACTGATATTTCGCATCTTTTATTAACACAGCCCTTGTATGAGGATATTGGTCACTGTTCATGGTTGTTTGATAAGCTGAAATCATATCATCGTTTTTTCTGTTATTATCTTTCACATTAAACAGATTTAAATCATCCCGTCCTCGATAACGATCATTCACAGTTAATGGTCCATTATCGTCATTTCCGTTATTATAACGAACATCAATAGGATTGTTTCGGTTTGTGTTCATCCCTATCCTATTGTCAGTATGTTCATTAAGATTATTTTTATCGTTGTTATTACAAGCTGCAAGTCCCACTGTGAGAATCGCTGTTAATAAGACACCAACAGGTTTTTTTATCAATCGTACTTCCTCCTTTTGCAAAAAAGTCTCTCTTGCTTTCTTATTTTTCATTTTTTCAGGAGAAAGTATTAATGGTAATAAACGTCTTTTAGGCCAATTTCACTTCGACCGTCTCATCTGAATCATAAATTTGTAACGGTCCGCACGGTAGACTGATTTCACAAATTCAACTGGGGTTCCATCTTTTAGAAATGAATTTCTCTGGATTAGCAATACTGGTGCCCCTTTAGAAATTTTTAAATATTTTGCCTCGTCTTGACTAGCAATTGAAGACTCGATAATTTGTGTGGCGCTATCAATGCTAAGCTTTAATTGATTTTCAATATGCGCGTATAAAGATTGGTTCACAATTTGTTCGGTAATTCCAATAATGAGATTCGCTGAAATATAATTAGTTTCTAAGGCCATTGGTACCCCATCCGCTAAGCGAATTCGTTTAATATCATAGACTGGATCATCTTCAGAAATAGATAGCTGCCCGGCAATCTGACATGGTGCCGGAATAATTTTTAAGTGAATCAGTTCGCTCCCTGGCTCCAAACCCCTGGCTTTCATATCTTCCGTAAAACTTGTCAAACCTTGAAGCGGCTGTTCAATTTTCCGTTCAGAGACAAAAGTTCCTTTTCCTTGGATTCGATGCAAATATCCCTCATTCACTAACTGAGTGAAGGCCTGTCTTACTGTCATCCGGCTAATTTGATATTTTTCTGCATATTCTCTTTCTGCTGGCAATGAATCTCCAGGTCTTAACTCGCCTTTTTCAATTAACTCTTTAATATTTTCTTCCAGTTGATAATAAAGCGGAATGGGGGAATTCTTATTAATCATTCTCCTTGTACACCTTTCTAACTAAACCCGTTAGTTACGGGAATTGAATTATCTTATTATTTAAGGTATCAAATCCTCATCATTACCCTGTTAATTAGCAACTGCCGCTTTATCCGCAATGATTGTAACACGTGGATGATTTTTCAAAATAGAGGCAGGAAAACTTTCATCGACAGGACCGTTGATTAGTTTATCAAGCGCTTCTTTTTTACTTTCCCCGGAAACGAGGAGAAGAATTTCTTTACTTTTCATAATGGTTGAAATCCCCATCGTTATTGCCTTAGTAGGAACTTCCTCCAATTGATTAAAGAATCTTGCGTTTGCTTCGATTGTAGATGGAGCTAAATCGACAATATGTGTCTTGGAATGAAAGGATGTCCCTGGTTCATTAAATCCAATATGGCCATTGCCGCCAATTCCAAGGATTTGTAAATCAATTCCCCCATTTTCTGCAATTAATTCTTCATAGCGAAGACATTCCTTTTGAATATCACTAACATCCCCTTGAGGGATATGTGTTTTCCCTTTGTTAATATCAATATGATTGAAAAACATGTCATTCATGTAATAGCGGTAACTATTTTTATTTTCACCTGATAGTCCGATGTATTCGTCTAAATTAAATGTTGTTACGTTACGATAAGACGTACCGTTCTTTTGATAATCTTCAATTAAATGTTTATAAGTACCAACTGGTGTCCCGCCTGTGGCTAGGCCAAGTTTCATGCTTGGAACATTAGTTACCTTGTCGATTATATATTCAGCAGCCTTTTCACTCATTTGCTGATAATTTTCTACTTCGATCATTTTCATTTAGTTTCTTCCTTTCTAAAAGCAGCTAATCCGCGGCAAATGGTCATGTAGACCTCCATATTGTCATCGATAATAACGATATCTGCATCTTTCCCTACTGCAATACTGCCTTTCCGGTCATAAATATTCAATTGTTTTGCAGGGTTCACAGATGCCATTTGAATGGCATCCACAAGAGAACAGCCTGTATAGGACAAAGTATTTTTGACAGCATGTCCAAGCTTTAAAATGCTTCCAGCAAGTGTTCCGTCATCAAGTACGGCCTTACCATCTTTTACGGTGACCTCTTGACCGCCGAGGTCATATTTGCCGTTTTTCAAGCATTTTGCCCGCATGGAATCTGTAATTAAGATTAATCCCTCGCTCCGCTTTTGTTTGTAAGCGAGCTTGACCATTTCCGGATGAACATGGACCCCATCGACAATGATTTCAGCAATTAATTCATCATGCAGAAATACAGCCCCAACAACACCAGGCTCACGGTGATGTAACCCCCTCATTTGATTAAAGAGATGGGTAACGTGGTTTGCACCAGCCTCAATCGCTTCGTTTACCTCTTCAAAGGTTGCATCTGTATGACCAATCGAGGCAATGATTCCCTCTTTCTTTAAAAAACGAATCATTTCTAACCCCCCAGGTCGTTCAGGTGCTAAGGTGACAAGTTTAATATTTCCCTTAGTCAGTTCCTGCCACTCCTTAAATAAGGCAAGGTCTGGGTCGATGATATGCTGGATTGGCTGTGCCCCTGCTCTTTTAGCGTTCACAAATGGTCCTTCTAGATGCAGACCAAGTATTTCTGCTTTGCCCGGAGATTGCTGCCCTTCGATATATTGTCCGGCATTTATTAATGCCCTTTCAATTTGTTTCCCTTCTTGCGTAATCGTTGTCGCTAAAAAGCTAGTTGTTCCTTCTTTAGGGAGGGCTGCGGTCATGGTATCAAGCGCTTCCTTTGTAGCATCCATTGTATCGGCTCCATTAACCCCATGAATATGAACATCGATAAAGCCTGGAATTGCTTTAAAGCGGGCTGGAAGTTCAATCACTTCACATTCATCTTCACTTGTTAGCTGATCGATTGATCCTATTTCGATTATTTTTTGGCCGTTTATTCTCACATATCCATTTTCAATCATATTTTCTTCTGTATAAACTTGAATTCCTTTAAGTAAAATAGGAATACCATTCGAAGTCATCCTCATTACATCCTTTCGGGTTATGGCTTAATCTTAACATTAGCAGTGTATAGTAGTCTATACCAATTGTTTCACAAAGAAAAATCGACGGGTGTCAGGCACCCGCCGATTTTTCTTTTATTCTACGCATACAAACTTGTTTCTTCTTTTTGAAAGAAGCTCTTCATCGCATGAAATACATCTGCTTTTTGTTTGAGAATATAATAGCGGAAATTTTCATCCTTAATGTTCTTGTAAGCAGACATTAGAGTTGAATGGCGGTTATACTGATTGACCTCGCCATAGCCAAACATATTTGATACCTTCATTAATTCTTCGACTAATTTCACACAGCGGGCATTATCCGATGTGAGATTATCACCATCTGAAAAGTGGAATGGGTAAATGTTGAACTTTCGTGGGCTATATTTGGCATCAATAATCTCCAGGGCTTTGCGGTATGCGGATGAACAAATCGTTCCACCGCTTTCTCCTTTCGAAAAGAAGTCTTCCTCAGAAACAACTTTCGCTTCCGTATGGTGGGCAATGAACTCAATTTCAACCGTTTCATACTTTGTTCTCAAGAAACGGGTCATCCAAAAGAAAAAGCTGCGCGCCATGTATTTTTCCCAAATACCCATAGATCCACTAGTATCCATCATCGCAATGACGACTGCTTTCGAATCTGGTTTCACGATTTCATTCCAAGTTTTGAATTTCAAATCATCCTTATAAATCGGGTGAAATGCCGGTTTTCCACTCATGGCATTCCGTTTAAAAGCAGACATCATCGTCCGTTTCTTATCAATATTCCCCATTAAACCTGTTTTGCGGATATCGTTGAATTCAATGTTTTCAACTAAATGTTCTTGCTCTTCTTTTCTTTTAAGATTCGGAAGCTCTAATTGTTTAAATAATGCTTCCTCAAGCTCCATTAATGACACTTCTGCTTCAAAATAATCCTCACCGGCTTGATCCCCTGCTCCTTGGCCTTTGCCGGGACCTTTCTGCCCGCTTGAACCGTCACGCGCCACTACGTCCCCGACTTGACTGTCACCGTTCCCCTGGCCCACGTGCTTGTTTTTGTCATAATTATAACGAATTTTATATTCGTCCAATGAACGTATTGGAATTTTTACCACATCTCGGCCATTAGACATAATTATGCTCTCTTCTGTAATTAAGTCTGGAAGATTGTTGCGAATTGCCTCCTGGACTTTTTCCTGATGCCGCTGCTGGTCATCGTGGCCTTTACGGTGGAGGGACCAATCTTCTCTAGAAATGACAAATTGATGGTTATTAACTGACAATGTAAACCCCTCCTTATCAAATTATTCAAATTCAAACTGCACACTTTTGAATCACAAACATACAATAACCCGAGTGAAAAAATTAGATAAAATATAGATTACTTTATCCTATGCAGAAACGCAGAATAATTTACAAATAATTTCGACAATTGGTTTTTTGCCTACTAAAATTGGACAGGTTTACCTTTTTTCATCAATTAGAAAAAATAGGACTGACAGATTCGTTCTGCCAGTCCTCACTATTTAAATTCTCGATTATCGATTTAATAAGCTTCCGACATACCTCAACAATTCATTTGCTGAGGTCGAGTTGTAGCCATGTTCGTCAATTAACCGGGCAACGACATTATTGATCTTCTTCAACTGCTGTTCGTCAGGGGTTTTTGATGAAGTGGTAATCTTCACTACATCTTTTAAATCAGCAAACAGCTTCTTCTGAATCGCCTCACGCAGGCGGTCATGGGAGTTATAGTCAAAGCGCTTACCTTTTCTTGCAAAGGCTGAAATTCTAATTAATACCTCTTCCCTGAAGGCTTTCTTGGCGTTTTCAGAAATACCAATTTGTTCCTCAATCGAACGCATTAGTTTTTCATCCGGATTGATTTCTTCCCCAGTTAACTGGTCACGAAGCTTTGATTTATTGCAATAGGCCTCAACATTGTCCAGATAATTATCCATTAATGTTTTTGCCGACTCTTCATACGAGTAGACAAACGCTTTTTGGACCTCATTCTTGGCAATATTATCATACTCTTTCCGTGCTAGTGAGATATAATTCATATAGCGTTCCCGCAGCTCAGCAGTTATTGACGGATGTTGATCTAGCCCGTCTTTGAGAGACCTTAATACATCCAAAGCATTAATGGAAGGTACTTCTTTTCGAATGATAGTGGATGAAATTCGGTTTATCACATAACGCGGGTCAATCCCGCTCATGCCTTCATCAGGGTATTCTTTTTTCAGTTCATCAACGTCTGCCATATTAAAGCCTTCCACGCTTTCGCCGTCATAGAGACGCATTTTCTTCAATAAATCAACATCGCCTTTTTTCGGTTCCTTAAGTCGCGTAAGAATGGTAAACATCGCGGCCACCTTTAACGTATGCGGGGCAATGTGAACATCAGATACATCACTTTCGTTAATCATTTTTTCATAAATTCTCTCTTCTTGAGAAGCCTTTAAATTATAGGGAATTGGCATAACAATAATCCGTGAATGGAGTGCTTCATTTTTCTTATTAGAAATAAAGGAGCGATATTCTGTTTCGTTCGTGTGCGCGACGATTAGTTCATCTGCACTTATTAGCGCAAACCTGCCAGCTTTAAAGTTCCCTTCTTGTGTTAGAGACAGCAAATGCCAGAGGAATTTCTCATCACATTTTAACATCTCCTGGAACTCCATCATCCCCCGGTTCGCTTTATTAAGCTCCCCATCAAAGCGGTAGGCCCTTGGGTCTGATTCCGATCCAAACTCCGCAATTGTTGAAAAATCAATACTTCCTGTTAAGTCAGCAATATCCTGTGATTTCGGATCAGATGGACTAAACGTACCAATCCCTGTTCGTTTATCTTCTGAGAAGAAGATTCGTTCGACTAAAACGTCCTCAATTCGACCACCATATTCCTGCTCAAGCCGCATCATGTTCAACGGTGAAAGATTGCCTTCAATCCGAATCCCATACTCATCATGGAAATCCTTGCGCAAATGATGTGGTATAAGGTGAAGCGGATCCTCATGCATCGGGCATCCTTTAATAGCAAAAACAGAGCCTCTATCTGTGAGCGAGTAAGCTTCAAGACCTCTTTTTAACATCGTGACAAGAGTGGACTTCCCCCCGCTTACCGGACCCATTAACAGTAAAATCCGCTTTCTAACATCCAGTCTTTTTGCTGCCGGATGAAAGTATTCTTCAACTAGCCGCTCAAGTGATTCCTCTAATCCAAATAATTGGTTGCTAAAGAATTCATACTGCTTCGTCCCTTTTTCTTCGGTAATTCCAGCGTCCTTAAGCATATTATAAACTCGTGAATGTGCAGATTGTGCTACCCATGGCTTCTCTTTCAACAACTGCAAATAATCAGCGAACGATCCTTCCCAACGGAGCTTTTCTTCTTCCTCGCGAAACATCTCGATTTTTTTTAAAATATCCATTTATACCCTCCCCTGTAGCTTAATCAGAGACGATTAATATACTCTATGCACTTATAGACTTGAACATGCTTGACCAAGATGAGTTACTGTCTATCTTTTTTGCATCATAAAAGAATCTTGCCCTTTTCATTTTTGAAAGTTAGGCTATAATAAAAATATATATACATCAATAATGAAAAGTTGTATAACGAAGGGGGCAATACATAAAATGAACACTTTCATCGTTATTTTAGTAATGATTGCATTCTTAGCAGCAATCTTTACGGCAGGTTATAATGATAAGCCAGGCTCAACTAAATAAGTACGAAAAAAGCTGCCGTAATCAGGCAGCTTTTTCGTTAGGTTAGATGAGCATAGTTTTGCTGGCGCAGTGCCTCGTAAATAAGAATGGCCGCCGTATTAGATAAATTTAAGGAACGAATATGATCGGTCATCGGAATCCTTAGAGCAACGTCTTTATTCTTTTCAATAACGTCTTTTGGGAGGCCGGTTGTTTCCCGGCCAAAGATAAAATAATACTCTTTGCTTGGGTCACTATAATCAAAGGTACTATGTGGCTTATTCCCGAATTTCGTTAGATAGAAAAATTGACCACCAGCATTTTTTTCATAAAATTCATCTAAGGAATCATAATAAATGATGTTTACATATTGCCAATAATCCAATCCAGCTCTTTTTAACATCTTATCATCCGTTGAAAAGCCTAATGGCCGAATTAAGTGCAATGTTGTATCAGTTCCGGCACAGGTACGGGCAATGTTCCCCGTATTAGAAGGAATTTGTGGTTGATATAAAACTACATGAATGGACACGAATTTCACCTCATAGAAAAGCGCAAGCGCCCTGTTCAGCGGCGTATGGCCTGGAGCGCTCCAACTGAGATAAAGGAAACACGGTGAGCGCAAGCGAACCGATGTTGACTTATCGTAGGGCGGAGAGCGAAGGACACTAGCCGCTAGGGCGTAGGAGCTAGACAATTATAAAAACTCTAACAGCAATTATACCACTTTCCTTCATCCGTTCAAGGACAAACCATTTATTCTTCGACTATGGTAAAGAACTTATATTTGATATTTGGAGTATAGGCAGAAGAATCCTCATAGGCCCAGTACCTCATCCGGCTATTATAAGTATGGGCATTAACTAATGGCTCCCCGTTAGCATCCCTGCCCGTAACAATTGTATTATGATTGAATCGGCCGTCCCCTTCAAAATCGTAGCAAATGACATCTCCAAGTAACAACTGGTCTGGACCGCTGACTTCCCTAGCCCTTAGACCGCTTTTTGAATTAGCCAAATACTGACGCAATGAATGGGCCATAGTCCAGCTATAGCTCCAGTTTTTATTTTGCAGCCACCAGCCACTCCCTCGGTTCGGAAATCCTCTCATCGGTGCCCCTCCTGCTCGCAGACATTGAGAGATGAAGTTCGTACAATCATTTTCAAACTTTTTAAAAGCAGGATTATAGCTATTCCACCAGCGTTCCGCATATTGCACCGCCCTTAAGCGATTATATTGATAGCTTAACCGCTCCTCATTCATCTCAAAATCAGGTATAGCAGTGATCGCATCGTGTTCTTGAACCTCTACTGGATTCATTTCCTCATCCAAAACTAACGCGTCTTTATAAAACTTGGCCACTCTTATTTCTACTTCTTCTTCCATATAAAGGATACCCTTTTGTTTTATTAAGTATTGATAATGGGCAAGGTATTTGACGGCTTGAAATTCTTCTTCGTCAGATTCCTCGATGATCCTTCCGGCTGCTTTTACTTTTACAATTTCGGCGGATCGCTTGGCAAACGCCTGTTGTTTTTTTTCAGCCTTTGGAAAAAAAGCCTTGTGACTTCTTTTATCAGAGACAAATTGATTAACCCTTGTTTCAAATAGCTCCTGAAACGATTTATTCATAGCCTTCCACTCCTCTCATTTCATACATATGATAGAAAGGAGATTTTAAAATCAAAAAAGTGCGAAACATGATGTTCGCACTTTTTTCACCTGTAAAATTTTAATCCTTTTTCGATTTCAGTAAGCACATCTTTATCCGATTCTCGTGTTAGCGCGCTTTTTAGAGCGAATAAAGCCGTTTCGCCGCCAATTTTTCCAAGTGCCCAGGCAGCCGTGCCTCTTGATACGGGACTGGCTTCATTTTCTAGAACCTCAATTAAATCAGGGACAGCTGTTTCATCCTTAAAATGGGCAAGTGCCATGATGGCATTCCGTTGAATCGGCTTCTTCCCTCTCCAGGATCCTGATACATAGCCAAACTGATTTTTGAATTCACGGTTACTTAATTTTAATATCGGCTTCAATAATGGTTTGGCCACTTCTGAATCTGGTTCCATTTCATCATGGAAATGAAAGTTCTTCCCTTTATTGTGCGGACAAGCCGTTTGACAGGAATCGCATCCATAGACACGGTTGCCAATCTTATCTCTAAATTCATCAGGAATGAATCCTTTCGTTTGCGTTAAAAAGGAAATACAACGCTGGGCATTAATTTGTCCGCCCTGCACTAAAGCAGATGTCGGACAAGCCTCCAAACACTTTGTGCATGACCCGCATTGATCCTCAATCGGCGTATCCGGCGCAAATGGCAAGCTGGTTATCATTTCGCCAATGTAAACATAAGAACCGAATTCAGGGGTTATAATCGCACAATTTTTCCCGCTCCAGCCAATTCCCGCTCTTTCGGCAACAGCACGGTCAGAAAGCTCCCCTGTATCGACCATTGATTTCACCCGCGCATCTGGCGCCTTGGTGTTGATGAATTCTTCCAGCTTTTTCAGCCTGTCTCTAAGGATATGATGATAATCAAGCCCCCATGATGCCCGGCTGAAAATTCCCCTTCGTTCTCCTTTTTTCCCTTCCACACGGACAGTCATTTTGGAGGGATAAGCGAGTGCAATCGAGATGATTGAGCGTGGCTCCTCAAGAAGTAATCCAGGGGTCACCCTTTTATCAATATCCGGTTCTTCAAACCCTGATTGATAGCCAAGTTCCTGCTGTCTTATTAACCGGTTTTTCAATTCGGTGAATGGATCAGCAGTAGTAAAGCCAATTTTATCAATTCCGATTTCTTTACTATAAGCAATAAGTTCTTGTTTTAGCTGTTTTACATCCACCGTTTTAACCCCCTTTCCAATTTAGTTCATCTATTAAAGTTGTTATATTATTAGTAGCACACCTATTTATGATAAACTATTTTCAATCAATTTTGGAGGTGGAATCGTTGGAAGTTCAACTTTCATCGGAAATAATCGAGCAAATTCCCGATTTTAAGCTAGGGGTTATTGAATACAGAAATATCATGGTTGGGGAATCACCACAAATGCTCAGAGGAAGGCTGCAGCTTTTTCAAGAGTCGATTTATTTTGATTTGGAGGGCAATAAGGTTACAGACATTCCTGGTATACAGGAATGGCGGGGCATTTTTAAAAAGACTGGTAAAGACCCAAATCGGTATCGTCCTTCTGTTGAAGCATTATTTCGAAGAGTACAAAAGCAAAATTATCTTCCTTCCGTTCAAAGTGCCATTGATATCAATAATTTTTTCTCGCTGCAATATCAAGTACCGATTGGAATCTACGATCTTGATCTGTTAAAAGGATTAGTGGAAATACGCATTGGTAATGAAGGCGAGGAGTACACAGGATTAAATGGGAGAAAAAATACCTTGGAGCGACTCATTGTTTCTTCTGACTTAACAGGGCCATTTGGAAGTCCTTTTGTCGATTCTAATAGAACCCCTGTAACGTATGAAACGAAAAATGCTTTGCAGATCATTTATTTAAGACCCTCAACCGATTTGGAAAATGCTAATAAACTGACCGAGTCGTTAATGAACATGTTTACGCAAATACATGGCGGTGAAGCTTCCTATCGTATTCTTGGGTGCCACTAAGGCATCTTATTTTAGGAAGGGGCGGAGCGCGCAAAAGTGATTCCGTGGATTCAAACCTAATAAACTACTTATTGTGACCGTCCTAGTGATTTTTGCCTAAACACGGTCACAATATCCGCCGAGTCCGTCGTAAAAGAATCTTTTGAATTACTCTAATTTGGGTTTCCATGGGGAAGATTTTTTACGCTTGTTCGGGCTCAGCGAGATCCCCTCAGAGTGCCCGAACCATGAGTTTTTTCGCCTCCATGGGCACTGTGAACCCTTCAGAGTGACCGAACCATGAGTTTTTTCGCTTCCATGGGCACTGTGAACCTTTCAGAGTGCCCGAACCATGAGTTTTTTCGCTTCCATGGGCACTGTGAACCTTTCAGAGTGCCCGAACCATGAGTTTTTTTCACTTCACGGGCACTGTGAAGTGGTCTTCGTAGTTCTTTTCCACTGAAAATTTGTAAAAAAGTCGAAGTAGAATCCATTTACGACGCATTTTCCTCCAATTACGACATATTTATGGGAACTTACTACCTATTTTGCGAAACTTACGACATTTATTGGATATTATTTGGTAATACCTTCGAACCATGGATACTTACATTTTTATTTAGAAAAGGAAAAAACGCAATGCATCGTTCTCCTATGTAACGATACACTGCGTTAGTTAATATGTATGGAGCGGGTGATGGGAATCGAACCCACTACATCAGCTTGGAAGGCTGAGGTTTTACCAGTAAACTACACCCGCATTAGTTTGAATTAGTGACAATTCCATGAACCAACTGACCTTTATAATAATACATACCTTTTTGACAATCGTCAAGAGGATTTTGCGAATTTTGTCGAATGTTATTGGGTATCCATGCTTATACTTTTTCAAGGTTAATAAATGACTTTCTCAGGAATATTTGCTAATCTAGTTTAAAAGCCAGTCTATTTCGAATGAGGTGAGAATGATTAAACGTAAACCGATCATTATTGCTATTCTTTTTTTCCTAGTTATTGTGATTGGTTTAACTGCAATGATTTTTATCAAGAATAGCACGATGACATCTAAAGAACTGCCAGTTCAACATATTGAACAATCGAATATAGATGAGGCGGTTATTGGAAAATACATCTCTAGCAACCATGAATATTGGAATGATGCACTGTGTTGGGGAAGAAGTGAAAAGTTTAGTTTTGCTGTTTTTCAAAATCAATATAACGAGTACCAAAATAATCTAACTCAAATAATTAATGGGGTTGAGAATCAAGATTTAAAAGTGGATTTCCTAAATGCTAAAGAATTACTTGAAATTGCCAATGAAAAGAAGGACGTAAAGTTCTTAATCCGTGTTCATAGAATATTTCATGATTTAGATGTAAAATACAACGGATATGCAGCTAGTGATTATTTTGGTGTAACACAATATGGGAAGAAACATTAAACGGGCGGAAACTCTCGGTTTTTTATTATTTTTTAGTTTTCCCTGATTACTCATTGTCTTTTCACCAGATTTTCCATTGCAATTAGCGGAAGTTAACGCCCCTATGTACTAATAGAGAAAAGGGTTCCACCAAAAAGCAAGACTATCGGTGAATACCCTTTTTTTCAATCAAACTTATCTCTGTCTGCCATCTGTTTGGTTAGCAATAAATGTCCATTTAAGATTTAAAGAGTCACCTTGGAATTGGTTTTGATTTGAATTATTATCAACAAAGTTGAATTTGACAACAAGATCATCCAGAGAACCAACAGCAAGCCCTTTTTCTCCTATTATTGGGATGAAAATATTTTGCGCAATTGCATCAGGAGTCATATTTTTCAAGTCAGCTAATGTTGTTTCATAAACTACTTCATTTAACTTATCAAGGTTATATAAGAACTCCACTTGGATATGCTTAGCAAAGTCTTCAGTGTTATCCCCTTTTGCATCAATTACGGTATTATCTGTTTTCAATGTCACGTTCTTTATATCAAGGGAACCGTTGTTAATAAGTTCAAAAGTACGGGTCATGGAATCTCCAGGCTGAAGATTATCCACATCAATGATCACTGTTGGGTTTACAGATAAATCCAATATCCCCGCTGCAAACGTATTTGTTGTTGTTTCGGAATCACTAAAGTAAGCATATGTAGCTCCACCTATTAGTGATAGACCCAACATTCCAGACATAATGCCCATTCCCAAACGTTTCTTAAAACCCATTTAAAATTCCCCCTCATAATTTTTGTGTTTTTTAGTCCCCTCATCATGGTTGAGATTCCATTTGAGGAGTTAAATCCGTAATTCTATCCCCCTTGCGACAAGGTATGCTTTCGCAAGGGGATAGTTTGTCCACTAGTGGCTAAAGCTAGGACGGATTGCCAGCGGTTTAATTAAACTGTTCCGAAACCCATTGCTCAATTAGAGTAAAAATTAGTGTCTCACTTCGCAATTAAATATTCAGCGTAGGCAAGGATAGAATTATATGCCTTTTCTGAAATCACACCAGTTTTCTTTTGGCTGTCAAGCAATGTCTTAAAGGTTTCCAGATGCTTTGCAATTTTGTCAGTAGCTTTTTGTTTTTCATACACCTCTAATGCACTTAAATGTGTTGTTAACTGACGAACAGCCAGACTATTAGTGAATCCGCCTTCTTTGTCAAAGCGATTTACAAGAGCTATTAAATCTGTAGCGCCAGGCTCTTTGGTTTGGTCGCCGCCAATTGTGATTGTTGCAGAATTATAGTTTTTATCGTTGCCTGATGGATTGTAATTATTTTCAACATTCCCTGCCGCATCGACGGAGAAGTATTTAATCGTTGTTGTGGCAGCAATTTTAAGCTTTTCAGCACCCTCACGAATTCCGGAAAGCTGTATTTTCGCTGAATCAAACGTTGGACGGGTTCCGTCTAATGTGTAATAAACAGTAGCCGGTTCACTTGTTTCAATATCCACCTCAACAGGTTTAGTGTACCTTCCACTTCCAGGTACCGCTTTTGATTCAGGGTTTGTCTTGTCCCCAGCTTGTTCTAACGCAACATCAAGCAATCCGATAAATCCGTTTGCAAATTCCATCGCCTCTTGGTGACCTTCTGAATAAGTAGGCTGGAATCCGACAGATACCCAACTTTTACCGTTCCATAAATCTGCACCTACTTCAAAGTTCCAAGCATAGATGCCTTTCTTATACCAATAATAATCAGCAGAGTTACCTGCAGCGGAATACAATACATCAGGAATCGGGCCTGTCCGAGTTGGTTTAATGACAGTTCCGCGGTGATCCTTAATAACCTTTAGGATATGGTCGGATGCTTTCCAATAAAATGCTTCTTGCCCAGCTGTTGGACGAGTCAGTGTTACACGATTTGCATCATATGCACCAGGAGACCACATGAAGTATCCGCCATTACTATGGATATTCATTGCGAATTTAAGGTTATCAAATTGATCCGCTAACCATACAAGGTTTTTTGCTTCAGGCTCAGAGTTTATAGAAGGACCTGCAAATGTGTCACTCGTACAGCTTGTTGAAGCACCGATATAACCATCGAATATTGATCCAATAGAGTGGTTTCGGTTAAGGTCAACACCCCAGCTGTTTCGGGCATTATAATCTGAAGATCCTTCTGGTCCACAGTGGTTTGTCATGTTTCTGCGCTGCATATTGTAGTCGTAGAAACTGTAATTGGCACCGTCTGGGTTTGCCGTTGGAACGATGAAAATATCAAGATTATCGACAAGTTTTCTCGTTTCTGGGTCAGTAGCATAGTTTCTTAGCAAGCGCTCGGCTGATTCCATAGAAACAAGTGGTGTAACCCACTCACGAGCGTGTTCTTGAGAGTAGCCAAGTACACCCGGTTTGGAACCATCTCGAACTTTACCAATACGGAATGCCCTAACTGTCATTGGCTCACGGGAAACATTTGCTGGAGCTTTGAGACCATCCGTTAATTTTGCTGATAATACCCCAACAACTCCATTTCCGACGTTTCCACGGTATGTTGTTGCTGTAACAAGATCGCTCGCGTCCTTATTAAGTGCATCAACAACTTGTTTAGCAGTACTTGTAATCTTGCCAGATGAGTCTGTTGCCAATTGAACAACAATTTTTTTACCTGTCTTGATTACATTAAGATTTCGATTTGCTGCATTAGGGTTCACGAAGCTGACATCAATATCGTTCCCCCCTTCATGTCCCCAGGCTTTCGATGTAACAGAAACAGCAGTATTTGTTACTGTTCCCATTAATGCCTGTGCATGACGTCTGTAGCCATTCGTTTTATATGGCATTTCAACAATATCCATAAGTTCTGGAAATTCAGCTGCCAATTGATCCATTTTGGCGTTTATTTCCGTCGGAGCCATATAATGATCAACAAACCCAGAAACGTAATGCTCACCCGGTTCAGGTTTTTCCCCGCCGAGCCATTCTGTAACATTACTTGTCCTAGATGTCCCTTTATTACTAACAATTGTAACAGTCGAAGGTATGCTTGTTATAGGCAGTTCCAAATAGTGGTATAGATACGCCCCATAATCACTTCTTTTTGCTAATGTTGCTGATTTTTCTACGCCATTCTCTTTCCAATAAGCAGTTAGTACTGTTCCCGCTACATCTCCAACACTGGATTTCGCTTCAAGGTAAAGAAAGGTTCCTGATTGGTTCTTGTAATGATTTGCACGAAGAATTTGCAACGTTTCTTCTTGAGCAGCTAGGCCTGCATTCTGTTGAAGCGTTCTGTTTCTTTCATTGACTCTTTTTTGCCATACTTGCTCCGTCATTAATGTTTCCGCCACTTTGATTCCATTTTTCTCTAGTAGCTTAACCTCTGATGGAGTAACGACTGCTTCTACTTCCCACACTCCATCATGCTCATGGATCCCGTGATCAAAATCGATTTCGAGCTCCCTGATTTTTTCAGCTGCGGCTTCGTTAGGAATTTCAAGTGAGACAACCGAGAAGCTTTCTTCTTGCGGAATTAACTCCCCTTTTACAGTTTCAGCGAAAATAGGCGAGCCCAGACCAGTGTACAATGTTGATGCAACAAGTGCTGTACTGGTCGCTAAAACTGCTAAACCGTTTTTCCATGTTCTTTTCTTCAACTACTAACACCCCCTAATAGATTTGGCAAAGCAAGTCTATTATAGGCATAAATATTGTGAATTTTCAGTCGCACTATGTCGCGAAACCACATAACCGTTTTACATATATTTCTCCAGTTACTAGATGGTGGATTTTAATATAGTATTTGTAAATAGTTTGATTCTCTAAGAATAAAGTTCTCCCACCGTGAGATTTCAGTTCCTTTATATACAAAATAAACAAGATAACTTTTACTGAAATAATTTGAATTTTTTTATTTTTTGTCAAATTAAATATTTTTTATCGAAAAATGGGAGATTTAGTCAAGAAATAAATAAACAATTTTTTCTAAATTAATAGAATCAAAAGTTTTTCAGGAATATTTGTCTAGGGGAATAGGGCCGAGTGTATTCAAATGATTGATTGGGATAATAGAGAGCTGCCAATCACCACCCAGGCTTAGCTGCTTGGGCTCAATCGTTCTAGCTTGTATTATAAGCCTGTCGAGCCTTTTCCTTAGGAAAAATTTATCAAGCATAAAATTGACGAAATTTATACCAAGCATCCCTATTTCGGCCGGCTCCCCCAATTGATAAAATGAGAGGAAAATATGGCTAGCATTCAATAGAGAAGTAAAACTTATCAATTTACTGTCAGTCATACTGTGAATGGAAAATCAAAACCCATTAGAAAGGGAGGCTTTTGTACTAAGAAGGAAGCTCAGTTAGCAGCAATCGTATTGAAGATAAATAAAAAACGCTCCTTACAAAGTGTAAGAAACGTTGATCTCATCGCATTGGCAAGCGATGAGATGATACCGGTGGTCGGGGTCGAACCGACACTCCTCACGGATTGGGTGGTTCTTCTTGTTCATTTCAATTCCTCCAATTCCGTATATCATTGTTATATTGAAGAAATTTGAAATGTATACATATTCATAGATTATCGTCACTGGAAATACAATCCATAGAAAGGTGACATGAAGATATACTGTTTAAGCCCCAGGAGTAGTCAAATAATACATAGCAGTAAGGATAATCATTAAAAACAAAATACCTATGACGAGACGTTTCAATATAATCCTCCTTTATTTTGCCGAATTATCTACTTAATGATGTTTATTCTTCTTCCTAACTTCATATTCCTTCTTCTACTATATAGCATTTAGTTTAAATACATATTATTGTCCTATCTCTTGACAATTCCAATTATGCAAAAGGTGAATACTATATTCATAGATAACTGCGTAAAATAACTTCTTTACGCAGTTATGTAATTTAGAAACCCATTAGAGTCAACATTCCTTCTTTACGAAAAATTATGTGTCATTCATTCTTTTATACATTGTTGATTCTTCAAGGTTTCTGATGATATTCGGACAAAATTTCCTGAATTTTATTGCATAAAAGGCCCGATACGAAAATTGTACGGTTCAGGTCAGTATACGAACGTTTATTCCTATAAAATTGAATATTAATATTCAAAACAAATACCCAATTTTGGAAAGTTGAGGAATACAATGAATGCCTCAGATTATCCCCGCCCCACTGTAACAAAAAACATGTTGAAGAAGGGAGGACCAAGTTGCCAACTGTTGTTTGGCGATTCACCCAAACCATAACTGCCATTGATACTAACAGCAATATAGAACATAATCCAGTAGCAACAGTTTTCAAAAGGTTCACCATATTAACCGCTCCTAATAATCGAATGGTCGGTATTTCATACGGAGTTCAATCAATTCCTCCTTGTGTGGGTGGATCGCCGTAGGCGACCACCCTTTCATTAAACAAACTCTAACCACAACTCTAATTGTTTTACTGCTTCAGGATTTATCGTCTTCATTGGTCCAAGCAATATTTCACCTCGTTGCCGCTTTATCTCTTTCGCCAATTCTGGAATATCTTCCAATAATCCGAAATCAATCAAATTCTTTAGTGTGTTCATACGAAAGTATTCATTTTCCAATGTGTTAAACTCGAAGTGGTCAAGCAACATTTCAACCATAATATCCAACGGATATTCTCTCATGTAATCATCTCCTCTTTATTACCTGTCACTTTATCATTATCGTTGACTACAAAATTGCTGGCAATCTATTCTAAACGTGAAGAGAATTCACATTTAAACCTTGTTTAGTATCAATTCTCCATAGGGTCTATGAACTCCTATCCGAAATCAAATATCAATCAATGCTGATATGATTCCTGTCGTTTAGTGATTGAACTAATTAAAAGTTATATCAATGAAACACACAAAACAAAAGTTGCACCTGAGTACGCTAATAATAAGGTAAGGGAGCAACTTGTTGCAACAACGTTGAGCGAGAGCCGAGCGAAACCTGCCAGAGGCTGAAGTTGTGCTCTGCACAACGGATTATTATATATATGAATACTTACCTAACAAATTTTTCTAAAACAATACAATGATATAGTGCTGAGTCACATTACCACTTTATATATAAGTAATTAAGATGGCAACAACACTCAGCGCTAAAAATATCGAAAGGAAAGTTATCTGAAAATGAGAAGAGAATATATCGCTACTGAACTTTGTGAGCATGAGTTGGGTGGAATCAAAGAGGCAACTTTTAGGCGGAACAAGAAAAAATATTTGGCAAACCTTAGGATTGATAATCACATAGACTTTGGGAAACGTGGCAGAGCAACAACCTACATCCTTGACTCAAAGAAAAAGGAATTAACGGAACATGAGAAAGCAAATGTGGAATTTTTGGAAATCCTAGGGTGTGACATTGGAGATAAGGATACTGAACTTCTAAAGTTCATTTTAAAATTCATCCTCGAACAAGATATTGTTCCAGTCCATGCGGAAATAACACATCATGGCAACCTAGCAGGTATTATGAAAACACGAGGTACTATTGGAAATTATGTCGGTTTTCTGAAAGAAAATAATATTATTGCCGAACCAATGCAAATCCCTGTATGGATTGTTAATCCGATTACTAAAAGGGATGGCACAGAAATTTATTTAAAGCGGAAGTACGACCCTCAGACTGGAGAAGTGCTTCCTACTTATTATCAGCGAGTTGTAAATCACATATATTTTGATTATGCGAAGAATGGTATAGGGGCACACCGTCAGCGAGTATCGAAAATGACACATAAGGCGATTGAAATAGCATTCAACAACTTATGGCCTGAAGTGTTGGAAAATAAAATATATCCGCTCTACAATCAAAATCATAAGCACGAGTACATTGAGGCGGAACGAATGAAGGCACAATCGTTTCTTATTCGTGAAATAGGTAAAGCGTTTGGCATTTATTACTGTGTGAAAATAGAGGAGCCGATTATTCAACCGTCAATCAAACGACAACTTGAAGATTACTTCAAACAACAGGATAACATTGCTTGTGTTTATTGAGTGTACTTTTTCTTTTTATTATTCAACAGTGATACGAGCAAATGGGTCTAGTGTTGTGCTGATAGTCCCCCCCTGTACCCATTTTTTTATTTGATAGGGATGAGGAGGACTGATGGGTGGTCCACGCCAGAAAAACGTTTCCCCATAACTCAATAAATTTTAGAAAATAGTTGAAGAAGATTATCAATTAAAATTATGATTTTACTGTTTAAGGTCTGAAAGGTAGACCTGAGTGACAGGTCGACTCCGGCGATCCTGTCACTATTACACAGAAAAACCACTTGCATTAATAATCCTAGTGGTCAGTTTGCTATTGCCTCATAATCCCATTTAATGTGGAATATTTTACATGTGCCTCAGCAACATTAGTGCTCCATAAGTTCACATATTTTTTCGTTATTTCAAGTGAGGTATGCCCCAACAGTTGTTGGAGGTGAAAAGCGTTTCCTCCGTTTTGAATGGACATCTTTGCGCTCGTATGGCGAAAGATATGACAGCTCACACGAACATCTTTAATGCCACTTAACTTCCCATAGTGTTCAATTCGTGTTTGTAAACTTCGTTTCTTCAATTCATTGCAGTCTTGACTGATAAATAACTTTTCCGTTTCCGCCTTGCCCCTGATTTTAATGTAAATCTCTAATTGCACTTTCAATGCTTTGGACATTGGCACGATACGTTCAAAAAATGTCTTGGTCTCCCTGATTACAATTTCATTTTCTTTCACGTCTGTCACTTCAATATTAATCATTTCATTGATACGGACAGCAGTGTCCAACATTAACAGCATGATTGTATAATCACGCAATCTCACAAAGGTTTTCTTATCACAAAGCGAAAACAACAATTGTAATTGTTGTTTGGAAAAAGTAGGAACTACTTCCTTCCGCTGCTTCAACAGTTTTACGTTCACTATCGGATTCTTTTTGATATGTTTATTCTTATGAAGGAAATTGAAAAATGCACGATAGGCACGCAGCTTTGTGTTTATGGTGGTTATCTTCCGCCCACTATTTTGCATGTTCAATATCATATTTTTAATATCTTGTTCCGTCATCTGTACCAATGGTTTACCTTCTGCTTTTAAACTTTCACGATAAAATTTGAAGGTATGAGGTCTTAGATTTCGCAACTGGCAATCTTCAAAAAATAATCGGAATGCCTCCTCGTCTATGGTGACATAACTTGTCTTAGTGGCAATTTTTAATTCATCTTCATTTAAGCAATCTTCTTCTACTCACTGCACACGACTCCCCGCACACTATTTGTGGTTATTTTGTCGTGTGAAGTAAAAATAAAAAGACTCCGCACAATTAAGTGCGAAGCCTTGTTACTACAACATTTCTGTTAGTAGCATGATACCGATGGTCGGGGTCGAACCGACACTCCTCACGGAACACGATTTTGAGTCCCAAAAATATCCTATCTGCTTATAATGTTAGAACAACAACAGTTGATGAATTCTTTTATTTTTCGAGTAACACGATTACTGACAATTATGCCTTTGGTTTGTAATATCGTCAAGCTTTAACTGGTTTGTTTATTGAATTTTGCTTGACCTATTTGTTTATATTTTTTTATCAGGTTAGCCTCATATTGTCTTGCTTCCTCTTCAATCGAAAACTCAGCCACAATTTTATATAAGAGCTTTCCTTCTTGCATCAATCTTCTATGTTCAGAGTTTCTTCTATTAGTATATCTTCTGCAACGATACCAGACTCCACTTCCAACATACACAACTTCCCCTTTATTCCAATGCTCATATACAATATAGTTGTTTACTTTTCTAAGTTCATTTGAGTTTATTTGGTATTTTTTTATAAGTTGAATTATTTTCTGAAAAGAAGTCCCATAAATATTAGCTATATCTTGATTGGTCATTTTATCAGATAAATGTTGTACTAATTGTTTTTTATTTGGTAGCACCATAATCACCTCTTAATCTTTTTATCTGCTCTAAATCATTTGTAAAAAGGTGTGATAAAATATTTTTAAAGAAGTAAAAAGAAAGGAGATTTTAAAATGAAAACTGCTGAGGAAAATTTAGAACAGGAAATTTCAAATATTAAAAAGGATCTTCAATTTCTATCTAGGAAAATTGGAATACATGATATGTATTTAAATCGTATCAATAAAGAAAGAGAAGAGGCGGAAAGGGAACTTCATGGACAGAAGTATACTGCCGAAGAAATGATGGAGATCGTGAAGAATCTTGATAAATGGATGTCTAATGATGAAAGACATAAATTCCTGACGGATATGTTTTATAATTTTTATAATCGAAGTAATCTACCAAGAGTTCCTGAAGATTGGGATTAAATGAGGAAAAGCTGTGTTTGTGAGGGCTTCTCAGAGGAAATTAACTTTTGCGAGTAATATATTCCTATTATTCGTCGCAACCTAGGATAATAAAAATCACCTTGATTTCTATATCGAGGTGATTTTTTGTGTGTAATAAAATTAATATTTTATTCCAACAGGGATTATGTTTATTTACTTTCTGAACCTTGGGTAACAGTCAGCATCCTTGATACTTTTGAAGCACTTATTATAGATAGCTCAGAGTTTTCTTTTGCTTTTTGTTCTCCTTTTTTAACAATCTTGTCTATAATATCTTCATTTATTGAATTTATCCGTGATACCTTCAATCTCATTCTAATTCCTGTACCTTTAAAATTTGTTTCTTTATCTGCATATATATTATTTTTAACTATAACTGCATTATTCCCACTGCAAATTAAAAAATCTCCGCCAAGTTGACAAATCTCACTTGTAACATACAATCCATAACCCGAATTTTGCCAAATAGTATCTTCTTGTCTTCTCATCTTACCTTTATATTTAAATGCCTTTCCAGAGATTCCTGGTTCTATAGAAAGTAAGAGTGCATCAATGTCACTTCTAATTTTTAAGTTAGGGTTAAAGGACAGTGCTTGTTTTATGCCAACCCCTTCATCTAAAATTGCTATCTCTACTCTATCCTTACTTGGCCAAAACTGACCAGCAAACCAAATTGATTCTGACTCACTATGTTCTACAATGTTCCTCATAAGTTCTCTAATAGAATATGATAAAATATTCCTTAATTTTCTGTTATCTCTAGAAAGTACTCTTGCTAAATTAATCGCTTTTCTTTCAATTGTTTCTTGAACTACTTCTGAGTTTTCATACGATTCTATTTTTAATTTTTTTACATCCAATTCAGTAATTGGAACATAAGTTGAACTTCCGTTGGCTTCACCCGGCTTATTTCCAAAATCTTGATATACGCTTTGGAAAAATCCCATGTGTGCAGCATAATCATTATGCTTAAAGTTTATATCTCTATATGTCACATCTGGGAATTTATCGTATAACTCTCTTATCTTTGAACCTGCAAGTAACATAGCGAATGGTTCAACTGTCCCTAAAAATTTATGGTCATAAATTACTTCCTCTAGACCTTCAAAATCATACTCATTATTACAAAACTCAATAGCATTTGCAGCAGTCAAATCAACCAATCTTATTGTCTTGGAATCCAATTTTCTTAAACCCCTATTTCTAGTAATATTTTAATAGCTAAATATTACCATAGAATGTTTAGTTATTTCAAAACAATTAGGAAGATTGGCAAATTCCCATTTTAGCAATCCCTTAGTAATTAAAATTGATATTTTATTTTATTTTATTAGTTGACAATTAAATCACAAAATTTTAGATAACGATCAAATAATGCTAAACAATTATTTTTATCATTTAAAACACTATAAGCTTTAATAATATTTACAAAACCACCATGCCCACTATTCTCATACAAATAAGTTAAAGTTTCTTGTCTTGTATTAACATCCTTCAAAGCAACAGCAAGTCCTAAATGTAAGTATTCAGAATTTGTTGTCCAAAAATCCGTACTTGGAAAGTGGTTTTCTTTTAGGTAGTTTAAAAATAATTCAATGTTACTAAAAACATCATAGTTTTTATTTACTAATATTTCCCAAGATTTGTATTTTTTTAGAACAATACCATTGTTATAATTATTAAGTTTTTTAAATTTGCCTTGTAATTGCTTTTTAGTATTTGAATTCTTTATTTCTTCAATGAATTGATCTTCAGTTATTTTAGGTTTTTTCTTATTATCTCCCTGTTTAGATAACTCTAAATTTATTGGTTTATTATATTTTTTACAAAGTTTCTCATATATATCTTTTTCAATTCTAAAATCCTCATCTCTAAAAGCATATCTTAGGTTATAATTATTTACCCTTTCTACTTGCTCATATGCCTTTTGAAATGCTATCTTTTTTTCTTCATCTGTATATAGTTCACATTCAGCAATTGCTAAGTAAATTACAAATTTTTGTTCAAAATAATCAGGCTTTGGTTTACCTTCATAGTCATAACTATAGTCGTAATCTTCCATACCTTTTTCAATTTCTTCAATCCGGAAACCACTTTTAACTTTACTTAATAGAATTGGGCTTATTGCTAAGGAACTAATTTTTTTAGAGCTTTTAGTTTTTAGTGAATATTGGAATTCCTCTGCCAATTCAAGATCATTACTTGAAACTATATCTATTACAATATAAGGACCTCTCCAAGTATGGTCACCATCAGTAATTTCGCTTACACGTAGAGTAAGATTAAATACATTTACGGCATATTGTTTCTTTACTTCTTTAGAGACCCAATTTTTATCCCAAATAATCCTTAGGGCATCTGTTAAAAGATAACTGATAATTATGTCCTTATGCCACCCATGTCTTAGGATTCCTTCATTGATAGCTTTTAAAAAGTAAAATTTAGATTTATTAGTATCAATATTTGAAAAAAATGCACTTATATCAAAACATCTATCTACAAAAGAAGGGAAATCTTCACTCCAAGATATGAGACTTTCTTCGAGAGGTTTAAGTTCACTTTCAGTAATCAGAGCGTTGAACATATTCGTATTTAGCCTAAATAGTTCCTGATAAAAACTAAAAGGAATAATATTACAATCTTTTTTAATAAGAATATTTTTTAAGTTATTTAATGAACTATAATCAATATGACTTTTTGCAAAAATGTTTGCCCATATGTAGGAAATTTCATTTTTCAAGTAGTATCCATATTCATTTCCTTTAGTAAGGTCAATATATCGAATATAATCCCTCACAATACTTCTAATATCTTTTTTACCTTTTAGTAATGAGACAAAGTCTGTAAACAATACAGAGTAAAGTCCCAATTCGTTATAGAAATGTGGCGAGTATCCCTTTCGTGGTTTAAAGAACTTTTCAAAGGTATATTTCTCTAGAACAAAAGCAAACATAGCAAAGTTAATATGTGTTCCATAAAACACCCAATCCATCCCACGCTTTTCTTCTAATTTGTCCAAAGATTCTCTTGCAACATTTATTTCATTTAGTGATAAGTTAATATCAAAGAACTTTTTATAAAAGAGTATAAAACTATTTTTCTCAACTACTTCTACAGGTAGCTGCGTCACGAAAGACTTAATTTTACTATGAATCATGTATGACGTAACAAAAAAAGAAAGATAATCTTTTGAAATTAAAATTCCCAAAAAACATAAAAATTCATATTCATCAAATTGATTTATTAACTCAAATATATCTTCCTTTTTCTCTTGAAGACAAACTCTAAGAAAAGATTTAACTAATTTCTCCTTACCATGTTCTTCATTATTATAGATACCCTTAACTTCTGACATTCTAGATGAATTTTTTCTAATTAATTGTTTATAAATATCGTTTACATTTACCCCATTAATTTTGATTTGGTAATAAATCCAACTTTCAAATTCTTCCCAAATTGGATCATTTAATTGACCTTTATTAATCTTTTTTAAATGTTCAACTATCTTATTTTGATTATATAAACTTTTAACCGTTTCTAATTGAACGATTAGTTTTTCCGCACTTTGTACTTTCTTTGCTCTCCATAATAGAACGATATTTCTAATTAGGAATGGAACTCCATTTTCCCATACTTTTTTGAGATTACTATTTAAATCATAATTATTCTTATCTTTATTCCATTGATTAATTTGATTAGTTAGTTCAGTTAGATTTATTAATAAATTATCTTTTATCTTTAACGTTTCATCTTCAAATAATTCATTAAAATTCTCTTGATTTTGACTTATTAAGGCAGGAATAAACCTTTCAGAACTAATATAGTAATCATCGTCGACACCATAACTGTTATTTTTCCCTAGATAAGTATCAATTAAATTAAGCTCAACAAGACCAGGCAGATTATTTTCTTTAATATATTCTCTTCGCATGTATTTTAAAAATAATTCTTCTAAATATTCACGGTTGGATAGAACTCTTAATTCTCTTAATATTTTTGGATTTTTCTCATATTCCATTTTCAATCTCTGCGTAAAAAAGTACTCTTGGTACCTTCTATGTTGGTAAATAAAAATCATTTTTGCGTTTATATTATCTAAATAAGAATTTTCGAAAAATAAATCTGCCATATAATTAATAATTTTATTGATAGATTGATAATCAATACGTTCATACTTTTCCATTATCAAATCTTGTAAATCCTTTTGTGAAAAACTAAACTGAAATCTTTTTTGATATTCAAAGGAAATATCTTGATTTAGTTCAACAATAGCTTCTTTTTTAGGATTTAATAAATTTAATTCCTCAATATTTTTTTTATGCTGTGGATTATCAATTAGAGAATCTATCTTTTTACTAAATAAATCCAGCAAAGTACTAGTGCTATCTAATTCTTCTATAGTGTCCCATAATAACCTAATTAGGAGTATATCTTTTATTTCACTCATTAGTTTTCTATTCTCATTTTTCAATTGTTTAAAAATTTTAATCTTAGTTTCATCACCCTTTACTTTAAAAAATTCATCTATATATTTTTGATTTAAGTCCGCAACTTCATATTCGATCATGTCGTTGAAGTATGTTTTTGCTTTCATCCTATTTAAGTTTCCTAAACGACAGGAAAATATGATCTTACATGTATTATTTTTTTGTGCTAATTCATATATTTGATAAAGTACTTTATCCGAAATTTCTTCACTTAATTCATCTAGTCCATCAAAAAGGTAAATAAAGTTAAATTCTTGATTATTAACTTTACTATCATTTTTTCTACTCCTAATAATGTTTTCGAAACTTTCAGTGGCACAGTTCTTTAAATTTACTAAGATAGGAATAGCATTATTAGTTATAAGTACATCTAACATTTCATCTTCAGTGGATTTATCCAATCCGCCAAATACTTGTAATAATTTATGTATTAATATGCTTTTTCCCGAACCAGGATTTCCTAATACTAAAAAGGTCATTTGTTCTAATGAAAGAATTTTATCTGCAATACTTTCAATTTGATTTTTTTTTATATCTACAATAGGTAAATGAAGGTATTCAGATGATTGAATAAAAGTAGATAGATTATGATTTACACTATTTTTAATAAAACTTAGATGATCACCTATTCCAAAGTAAAGTTGAGCTAAATCTAAATTTGAAGGTTGCAAAAGCATATTAATGATAGTTTTATCTGTAATATATTCAATTTTGATTTTTTTTGCTCTTGCCCTCTTTTCAATATCGGACTCGGTCTCTGTTTTTTCACTTCCATTAAGGGTTCTGTCTTTATTTGAATAAATATATATTTTGTTAATATCCGGGTAATTTTCTATTGCTTTATCAATTGATTTCTTTATTTGTTGCCAATCAAATTTGCTTTCAAAAAGTTTTGCTTGAAACCCATATTTTTTACCTTTGACTTTGACTGGTTCTGTTTCAATACCTGGTTGATTTTGATAGGCATATATTTTCGAAACTTTTAAATCCCTACAAAAAAGATGCATGCATAAATCTTCAAATGTTTTTTGTTTACTTTCACCATTTAGTCCTAATTTAGACCAATCTATTTGTGGCATTTAGTAACCCCCCCAATATGAATGATATAAGAAATGTATCATTAATATTCTAGTCTACCATAATTATACAGGCCTAATCACATTTATGAAACGTATACTTTTCAACTCCAAAAGGGGGTTTTGGTACCGTTGATAAAAGAGACACTCCCCTCGTTATTTCTAAGCTCGTTCACTTTTTTTCAAAAAAGGTAGGGCGTACTGCAGGCAGGAAGGCGAGCAGTCCAGGTCCAACCCTCACTACCCACTCTCACTTACTTACAACTACTTCAACAAAGACTTACTCCTTGTCAATCTACTTCAACAATAGCTTCATTCATCATCTAAGTCTTAGAGGAATTGACGAATGAAACCATAGCTTACCTCGTCACACCCCATGCTTCTTAACATTAGATTAATACGATCTAACACATTCATTCTACTTCTCTTAATGCTTCTCCATTGAAGCAACTCTGAATAGGCTTTAGCAAGAATTGCTGCTGCTGCAAACTTAAATTGTTCTTCGCCAATATCTTTTCTTAGTAACATCAAATAGTTTAACTTTTCATCTCTTTGCATATCACCATCCCCTTTCTATTGTTGTATCTACCTTATTGATTTATATCTGATAGTAGAAATATGCTGTATAGCCGTTGCAGAAATATCTGCTGTCCCGTTTATTAGTAATGGCTAATATATCTGCTATTCTATTTATGGATAAGAAAGACTAAGAGCAGGGCTCTTAGCCTATATGATATTAAGCTCCAGCTTTAACTTCTAATGCTCCACTACCTTGTAAGCTAATAGAGTATGTTACTAAATCATCATAAGGAAATTCTAAGCTAAAATCAGTAATTGTTGTTTCTCCACGATATTTTGTACCAGATGGCAATTCAATGTAGACAACGACATTTTCTGAATTGATGAATGCTTTCTCTAATAGACCATAAGCAACATCAGATTCAATGTATGCTCCATCACAATCAATACTCCACTCTTTAAATCCAGCTAAAGACTCTTTCCAAAATCCTGCTGTATCTTTTGAAGTTGCATCAATAGTTTCAGCAGAACGAGAAAGGGTTGCATTTCTCTGTCCTGCTAGAATCTTACCCGTTGCAGAGTCTTCAATATACACCTTGCATTTCATCCCGGTCATTTTAGACATTTCTATTACCTCTTTCTTATAAAGTAAAAAAAGAGAGCAGAATAATCTACTCTCAAGATTTGTGAAACGTTTTACATAAATAGTTATAATTAAGCAGTTACTGTTAATTTAGCTAGTACTTCTGGATTAAATACAGCTCCATCGCAATACATGTCATGGACGAGCAAGCGTGTCCCCGACAAAGCATTCTTAGTGTCTGTAATCATTTGAAGACCAGACTCACCTTTGATCATTACACCGTAACCAAGTCCTACGTTTCCAAAAACAATTGGATTTGTTGCAGTAAGTGAATTAGTTACGATAACTTCTGCACCGAATAAAGTGTATGTTAACTTACCGTTGACAAATCCATTCTGCATATAAAAATGACCGGCTGCATCTTTCAATTTAGAAATTATATTAAATGCTTCTCGTTGCATATAGAATGCAGAACCCGACAGATAATCCGGATGAATTGAATTGTAAATGTCCATTAGTTGATCTACACCAACTGAATTAATGTTAGCAACTTCAACATTTGCAATTTCTTTATCATGAACAATTCCACGAAACTCTTCTGCTGAGTTACCTGTAAAGATAGACTTTTCAATTGTCTTACCAACTCGACGAGCTAACAAATCAGCAACATAACCAACAATGTTAGTAGCGGAATCGTGAATTAATTGATTTGTTAATGAAATTGCGGCACCGACCCTTTTTTGTTCTAATTTAACTTCGCCAATTGAAATTGCCATTTCCCGAACATCTTGACCTTCACCAACAAATCCTGCTTGATCTGTACTAGTCTCTCTTGGAATTTTCAATGAACCAGCAACAGTTTGAAACTTACGAGCTCGACCGAATACTGGGGCAGTTTCCTCAAGTTTCTTAATAATTTCTTGATGAACATTTTCTGGAACTAACTGACTACCATTTTGAAGAGTCTGAAGTGCTCTTTCTTCTCCTCGAAAATATTCTTCCACTTGTCTGCACTCAGCATTTCGTTTCTCTGCTGCTTCTGTTTCTTTCGTCTTCACATATCTAAATTCAGTTTTCATATTGTTTGTTTTCTCCTCATTTTTATTGACGGAAGATTCCGTCTTTTTATTCAACAACTTTACATTTGATGGAATTTCAACTTCTTCTACGAGTTCAATACCTCTGGCAGCAATAGATGATTGAGAATAAGCTGGGTCTTTTACAACGCTGACTTCAAACAACTCAAGTTCCTCAATAGTTCGCTCATAAAGACCATCACCAAGAGATTTCCAAGAATCTTTAACAGTACGGAAACCAAATGACATATTTCTGAGAATTCCAGAATTGATTAATTCGTAATAATCTTTACCCCAGGAAGTAGATGCAATTTTTGCAGATATAAAAAGACCTTGCTCATCTTCTAGCAGTTCCAATGAACCGTTTCGAGTTGAAGCAAGGATTAATTTGCTGTTATGCTCTGCTAAGAAATCAATGTCCCTATGAGCATTTTGAATAGCTTTAGAAAATGCGCCTTTGGCAATCTTCTCTTTAAATCTCTTAGTAGTTCCAAGGACATTGCTTAATTGACCAGTTTTGTTAACATAACCTGAGACTGTCAATGAAGCATCTTTATTAGCACGTAACTTAGTGCTTTGAAAACGCAATTCTATTTTCATTAACTCTTTCACCTCCGAAATTATTTAGTTGCTCTTAAAAGCAAACTTGAAAAATGGTAAAAAAAATAGACGCTCCCGAAGGAACGCCTTTCAAATAAGAAAAGAATCAACAAGAAAAAATTGAAAATCGATAGGAAAGATAGAACTCATTCTGTTGTTCATATATTTTAGTAGCTACATTATAGTAGCCCAAGATTGTATTTGTTTAAAAAGCAAAAGAGAGCTGGAAATAGGATTAACCAACTCTCAAGACAAAGGATTTGATTACTTAGCTAAGGAATCAAAAGCAATAAAAGAAAAACGAACACTCAACTACGAAATTGTAAATCACAGAACTGAGAAAGAGGTGCTCGGAGTAAACACCTCTCTATTATTAATTATATACAAATGGAAGATTTAAGACGAAGTATTGCTCATAAAAACAATTTTTATATCTCTATTAATAATATATATAACTGGAAGATTCTGTACAACTTTCACTTTATTTTTGAAATTTCTTCTGAACAAATAAGCTTTGCTTATTTGTAAAAGTTAAATATTTTTATTTAAGTTTTATTAATTAAGTATTATTAATTAAATATTAATACTGTGTACTTATTACACTAATCAAGTGTTATTTTTACACTATCAAAGTGTAATTTTTACATTACTGTAGTGTATTTATTACACTAATCTGTCCAAATAAAAAATGACCGCTTACAAAGCGATCATTTCAACAAATTCTTCTGGTGCAAGTTCTTCTTCTTCTTTACTTAAAGGATTAATTGCAACAGGAAAATAAACCACGTATTTGTTTACAGCGTTTCTGTCATTTGATTGTTTTTCTCGTATGACTTTAACGAGTCTTTTTTCTTCTAATAGTTCAATCGCTGAAACAACAGTTTTATTACTCCCGATTCCTAAATCTTTTTGTATGGTACTAATAGATGGGAAAGCGTAACATTTAGTCGTATTATACCGATGGTTTAAATAACTATAGACCATATAAGCTGTTGCTTTTCCTTTTAAAATATAGAACACATTGTTTGAAATTTGAGTAAAGTTACTGTCCAGCTTGTCAATTCTTCTAAATCTAAATTTCATTTTTTCTCTCATAGTTGATTTCCCCCGTTTGTTTTATTTCTCTCACAATGTATTTATATACCGTTCACGAAAAACGTAAATCAAACGGAGAAAAAAGTTGTTATAAAATGAGAATTTTATTCATTGATAAATGATTAACATAATTTTGCTAATGGTATAATTATATAAGGAGTCATTAAGTTGACCGATGGGAGGAGATATTATGCCTTTTCTTTTAGGGGAAATACCAGCAGTTGTTACAACGTACATTTCTAAGCAGTGGGATACCTTTATTTCAAATTTTGCTTTGTTTGCTGCATTAGGTGTTGTACTTTACTTTATTTTTCAGAAAGCCGTCGAACATCGATTCCAGAGCCAATTAACTAAACTTAAAGGAACAGTAGACGAGGAAGTACAAGGAAAATTAATCTCCTTAAAGGGCGACGTTGACCATGATGTACAATCGAAAATAGAAAATTTGAGAAGTACTCAACAAAATAAATTGGAGTCTTTAAAACTTGAGCATCAAAAGATGTTATTAAACTTTGAAACATTCAATAGTAAACAAAACGAACGATACCCACAACTGTATTTCTTAACCGAGCAAGCATTAGGGTATATTACATATTTAAGGGGAATTCAAAGTTTCCCCACTTTTGAAAACGCAGCTATAGAAGATGTAAAAACCTATTGTGAAGTAATAGAAATGAATACAGGAGATTGTAATAGAATTCTTGCTTTATGGGAACAAGATAAAGATAAAGCTATTTCAGAAATACACAAACTAAAAAAAATCATTGACTACAATAGAGCTGAAAATAAATGGTATGAAGCAAACGATTATCTAATTTATAATGAGCTATATTTCTCTGATGAAGTCACCGATCACTCAAGAAAATTGTTAGACCTAATGTATAAATATTGGTTAAATTTAAATCCAGTTTATCATAATCCTATTTTCTCGGCTGACTTAAGGGAAATGAGGAAGGACAACTCCGTTATAAAACAAGAAATAGATGAACAAAGAAAAATATGGAAGGCCATTATGAAAAAGGAAGTTTCCGGATTACCGACAGCATAATCAAGAAAAGCCGTAAAAGGACCTGAATGGTCCTTTTGTTTTTTTGATAAATAAAATAAGGATTTTATGTACAAAAAATAAGACCGAGCACTAAGCCCGACCTCCTATAAAATATCTCCTACCTTCATGAATAATAAATTTTGGAATCCAATTTTCATCCTTTAACCCTTTTTCAATTGCGTTTTTAATAACCATTTCCTTTGTATATCCTCTTTTAATAAACTCTGCTTTACAACCATTCCAAGCCCCTTGAGCAAATTCCGTACAAATTTCGATAATTTCGTTCCTATTCATAAATGAATACCTCCAAATTTTGATACTACTATTATTCAAAAAACCGAGCGAGTGTAAATCAAAATTCGAAAATAATTCGTGGTAATTAATTCCTCTCATTTTAAGACCATAAAAAAGAGAGATAATATATTTCATTATCTCTCAAGTTTCTGTTCAATCCGGGTTAAATATGAGCTTCTAAGGGCTACAATATACTCACTCTTTATTATTTTGTTTTACTAATTGTAGCTCTATAAGATCTAACTTCCGTCCCAATGAATAATATTGCTCCCGAAGTTCTTTTCCCAATACTCCAAGCTCTTTCTCAATAGCATCTACCTTTCCTTCTATGACAGCAATCCTTCGACCAAAAACTGAATCAATTTTATCGTACTGTTCATGAATACCTAACACCATTTGACGGTTAACTTTAACTATTTCATTTACAATAAATTTATCAGTGCTCATATACAATTCCCCTCTCCAAAATTTTATTAATATCAGCCCATAAGGGGCATTTTATGAGAGATAAATAAAAATATATTATCTCTCTTTTTATGTGCAACACAGGACAAACAGGAGCTTCAGTGAGCTATTCTAATTAATAACTCTTACGGTAACTGGTCATTGTTCTAACCAGTTATAGAACGGAACAGGATTTCTATTAGCTTCTTGTTCTGGATATAAGGATTCTAGAATTTTTCTGTCTGAACGAGCAATAGAACTTTTCTTGATTTCTAAAGCTGCCTTATCTTTTGCTCGTCTTAATTCAAGTTCATTTTCTTTATTCGTTAAAGCTGTTATAAAGTAATCCCTGAAATTATTAACTTGACCTTGAGCATGTTTATCTTTGACTTTTCGTAAGACAGAATTAAAGGTTCTTTTAGATATATCATCTTTAACTGATTCCCAAATCGAATTAATTAATTCATTATTGATAGGATTAATAGCTTCGGTCGAACTTGTTCGCTTATCATCATCAATAATATTGTTTTCTTTAATTTTTTCTTTTTTATTTTTCTTTTTAATATTCGACACCTTTTGGCAATTATTGTCGTCACCTTTTGGCAACTCTAATCTTTCCCTTTGGTCAAGATTGAAGGTACTTCTTGATGGCGATGAGTCAGGATTTGGCGGTGTGTTCAGTTCTTCCCTTTTGTCAGAACTGGAAAGTAGTTCTTTGACAATTTTAATTGTAATATGAAAATGTCTTTTTTGCGGCACTCCCATGTTTCTGGTTTCTATGTAACCAGCATCCTCTAAATCTTTAACAGCTTTCATTTGCTGTTTGTATGAAAGAGCTGTTTCTTCATCTAAAGTCTCAATTGTTAGGAAGAAATATTCTTTGTTGTCTCTAATCGTTAGCATACCTTTACTTCCGAAAGATTCATAACTTGAACATAACTGACCAAAAATAATTGCTCCATTGACTGACACTTTGTGAGCCAGTTCTTTGTTATACATCACAAAGCCTTTGCCACTTAAAACTGACATTAAATTCAAATTCATTTCTCTTCTCCTTTTGACATAACAAAAGAAGACATGCTAATATTTTAATAGCAGAGGTCAATCTTCTGTGTGTTGTTTTGAGGGGTTATGGACCGCGAATCCGCCCCTCTTTTATATATTATATATAGCAAACATACGTTCGTAAAATTATATTTTCAATCCTATTAAAGCCCCATGCAATTTATGCTTTTGCTCTAAATCCTGCCCCCATAAATTTACGTAACGTTTGGTTATCGTTATATCTGTATGACCTAGTAAATGCATCAATGAAAAAGCGTCAACTCCTAAAACAATCATTCTTTTAGCCATCGTGTGTCTAAATGTGTGCGGACTAACTCTTTTATTGATGTTTGCTTCCTTTCCATACTTAGTTAATCTCGTTTGAACACTATGCGGATTTAATTCTTTATTGTCCTGACTAATAAAGAGTTTATTCGTATCAACTTGACCTCTAATCTTAATATATCTTTTTAGCTGTTCCTCTGTTATTTCAGATAAATAGACCGTTCTTTCAAAAAGATTTTTGGTTCTTCTAATAATGATTGTATTCCCTCTAACATCTTCTACATTGATACCAACTAACTCAGATAATCTGACTCCAGTATCAAGCAATACAAGGACGATAACTTCATCTCGAAAAGTAACAAATGTTTTCTGTTTCCTAATTGTTTTAAATAATTTCTCGATTTCTTGATTTTCTAATGTCTCTATTGTCTTTTGTCTATCACGCAACAATTTAATATTTTTCATAGGGTTTTTATTAATAATCTTATTTTTATATAAGAAGTTATAAAATGCTCGAAGTGCTCGTAAACGAGTATTAATCGTTGTAACTTTCATTAACTCTTTACTCTGCAAAATTAAATCTTCAATATCTTTCTGTTCACATTCTACTAACTGCTTATTAAGCTTTAGTTTTGCAGCATGAAATTCATTTTTATAGTAATTGATGGTAGCAGGTCGTAAATTTCTTAGATAGCAGTCTTTATAAAACTTTTCAAAAACTTCATCATCAGAAATTTTCTTCTTTATAATTCTTAATTCGTCATCAGTTAGTTCTCCCCGTCTTTTCATAAACAGCCTCCTACGCACACGATTCACCGCACACGATTTTCGATTATTTATGTCGTGTTGAAAAAACACAAAAAAGGCCTCAACATTTCTGTTGAAGCCTTTCTCTATAAGCTTTCTAGATACCGGTGGTCGGGGTCGAACCGACACTCCAGAGGAACACGATTTTGAGTCGTGCGCGTCTGCCAATTCCGCCACACCGGCATATTAAAATGTTAGGTAAAGCAAGTGCCGAGAACCGGAATCGAACCGGTACGGTAGTCACCTACCGCAGGATTTTAAGTCCTGTGCGTCTGCCAGTTCCGCCACCCCGGCGAAATCAAATTACCTGTTCTTAGCCATACTAGGCAAAATCGTATGGAGGCGGCAACCGGATTCGAACCGGTGGTAAAGGTTTTGCAGACCTCTGCCTTACCTCTTGGCTATGCCGCCGTATTTTGGAGCGGAAGACGGGATTCGAACCCGCGACCCCCACCTTGGCAAGGTGGTGTTCTACCACTGAACTACTTCCGCAAAATGGCTGGGCTAGCTGGATTTGAACCAACGCATGTCGCAGTCAAAGTGCGATGCCTTACCGCTTGGCTATAGCCCAATGATATTATAATTATCATAGATATTCAGTTAAAATATTA
>NZ_BCVP01000005.1 GCF_001591805.1 Neobacillus novalis NBRC 102450
TTAATTAGTTTTAACTTATAGAATTTTTTATCGAAATTTATAAAAAATTGGTTATACTTACATTGAAGGTAAAGAAGTATAAAAAAATATCCCTCATGAACAAAGGAGAACTAAAAATGAGAAAACTCGTTCTATTTCTGCACGCATCGCTTGACGGTTTTGTAGAAGGGCCGAATGGTGAAATGGACATTGGCTGGGTTTCCTACGATGCTGATTTGGAGAAACACGCGAAAGAAATTCTGAGTACTGCCGACACTGTCATTTGGGGAAGGGGGACTTATCAGATGATGCACAGTTACTGGACATCTGTGCCTTCGAACCCATCAGCTTCGCAGTATGAACAGAATCATGCCGAGTGGATCGTGAAGACAGCCAAAATCGTTTTTTCCACGACGCTGGAGAAAGTCGAATGGAATAATTCCAGACTGGTGAAAGAAGATGTCGAGGAAGAGATCAATAACCTCAAACAGCAGCCAGGCAAGGATATGGTCATCCTCGGCAGTCCTAGGTTAGCACACTACCTTATGCAGCTTGATTTAATAGATGAGTATAAAATTACGGTTTCTCCCGTCCTGATCGGCAGCGGGTTGCCGTTATTCCAAGGTCACAAGGAGAAGATCAATCTTAAACTTATCGAAAACAAGACATTTGATTCTGGAGCCATAGCCCTCGTTTACCAGACGGTGAGATGACCTTGTCTAGTGTGAAGAAATTTTATACTAACGGAGGGTATGAAATGAAGATTTTGTTTGATGAAACATACACTTCAAAAGACGGAAAGCTTACAAGCAGGAATATTTGGTATGGATATGCTGATATATCTGTTGATGGTCACCATGGAAAAACCATTAAGCTTAATGAAGATTTTATGGATCAATTATGCGAATTAATAAAAAATGACTTATCTAAGAATGCAGCAAATGCGCCTACTCAAACTAACTGGTATTTCTATGGAAGTGCTGTAACTAAGGACGCTATTGGAGACAATATCCGTCCGACAATTATGGTTCGTGAGAGATCTGACGAGTTTATAACTAATTTTAATATCAGTGACCATGATTTTGCTGTAAATATTGATGCTATTCTGTTGTTTAAGACGGATTTTGAAAAACGTTTAGCGAGTCATTGATGAGTAATATAAGTATAAGCATATTCAAACTATTTGAGGGGATGATTCCATAATGAATTCATTCTCCTTTTTCATGTGGTGGGAGTCTTTTTGTGTGAGGAAAAGGCCATTTAATAATACAGTTTGTGAATAATTACACTTAAATTAGACTCCCTATAGTTGAATAAGAAAAGTGAAGCTTATTCAACTCCCGATTATTGAATATGGATTCTTCAAAAATTCTTATACTCTATCTACCTTTTTTTTGAATTTAAGTCTTCATTTACTTTATAAACAATACTGCCAAATGTAAACTTAACAGGGTATAGAGCAACGATTACAGCAATAATTTGACTAAGTGTTTTAATCCATCCTTGAAGATGTAATACATCATTGATTAAATAATTAGCTAGTTGAATAAGTGCAAATACAACAATTACAGATATAATAAATGAAAATACAACGGAAATCGATTGAGATCGGGAAAGTTTTTTTATCTTTTTTAAGTTCTTGATACTACCATCGCTAATTGAAAAACAAAGATACGTAACCGGAAGCCATAACACGTAGATATCTAAATAGCCTAATCGAATCCATGAAGCAGCCAACCCTATAAGCAATACCCATCCGATTATGTTGAATACTTTTTTATTCACTTAATCACCATCCTATATATTTTTAAGATAATAAAATTTCAACTACAGACTGTTTAAGGGCCAATTTATTCAATTAAATGGCCTTGATTGTTCAACACAAGTTAAACAACACTCTTCAACAAACCTGATTCGTCAGCTTAAGTATAATCCTTCACACTCTCTTCTGTACCGCTCATAAAACCTTTTAAAAAAAGTTATGAATCTTGTTCCCCCTCGCTTTTGCATTTGAAATAGTGGAGTACATAATTCGCAAAAAAAACTGCCGATAAACTTCTCGGCAGAACAAAATGTCCGTTACAATATTTTCCTTAATTTCAGTCACACTTATAGTCACACTCTAAACGAAAGTCACACTTTTTTAAACCAAATCGGGAAGAAAGGGATTGATTAAGCTCAATTAAAAAATGGCTTAAACCGCTGATTTGACAAGTTTTCATAGTATTTTCAAAGGCTTTTAAAACAACCCTTACAAAAAATCATAAGGTGAAACGTTCTCCATGTAGCTTTAAAATAAAGTTTGATCAAAAACACGTCACAAATCCACATCTTACTGTAACTTAATAGAACCCGTTTTGAAAAAAAGATTGATCAAAACGGATTCTTTCTTTGTGAAGCATTGCACAATTTTTATAAAAAAGTTTGATAATTTTCTAGGTATTATCTTCAACAATTGCACCCGATTGCCGAATATTTAGGATATGTCTTTCACTAATTACCTTAACTATTTGATTATCAAGATAATCAATATTTATGTCGTAATCAGAGGTGTTCAGGGGGCTCAATCTGAATAGAATTCAAATGTTTCATTCGGTTTATGACAGATAATACTTCATTAATTCTGGGTAATTCAAGCCATCTTTCGAAACCGGGAAAAAAGGAAGAAAATACAATATCCACTCCTTCTCTCTCCATATCTTCGAGAGCTTTTTTGATCTTTTCATGAAGAAAGATGACGCGATCCTGATTACTTATAGCGATTTTTCGAATTAAAAAGGCAATAGCCGCAAGCTGGGCGTGTGATGTAATATTGTAAAGCCCTCTGATATCAATTTGTTCATCACCTATCACCATGTATCCCATGGTTGAAACCATCAGCTTTTCTGTACCACTCCCCTGTGGATAGCTCGAAAAGTGATTGGTGGTTATTTTTCTTTCTATCTCCCATTTTGTAAGGGGGATACGTTCACGTGGTTTGTCGTGTTCACATAAATTTTTTGCTTCCTCGGTTACGTTTTTTGGCACAAAATTGTCCATCAGGATGATTTGATCGGCAACGGATAAAAATTCACCGCTACCTCCAATAACAAGAACGGAAGATACGTGGGCAGCCTCATAAAGCTCCCTGACGCGTTCCGTAAAAGGTGTAATGGGTTCATGCTTGATTAATGAACGCATTTTGATGTCTTGAATCATAAAGTTGGTTGCACTTCTGTCTTCATCAATAAGAAGAAGCTTACACCCGAAGTTGATTGCCTCCATTATATTTGCGGCTTGAGATGTGGAACCGGAGGCGTAGTCAGTCGAAAACTGTTCAGCCGAACTATTGGGTATCCATTTTATGAAAGGCGTAATATTGATATTTTTTATGGAACGGCCTTCCTCTGCAGATATTTCCATTGCACTTTGATCTGAAATCACAAATTCTCGTCCGTCTCCTATGATGTGATTGTAAATCCCCGAATTTAGTGCATCCAGCAATGTGCTTTTACCCGAATAACCACCGCCGGTGATGACCGTCACACCATGTTTTATCCCCATTCCTCGCAAACCACAAATTTCAACTTCAACATCTTCCGGGGATGTAAAAGGCAAGGCACCCTCCAGTGGCCCGCGTTTGTCTTTATTTCTTGGCAAAATGCTGCCATTCGCAATAAACGCAGAATAACCATTGGATTTTAGCCATCTGCGAATCCTATTTTGTTTTTTTACCAATTCAAAGGCAGCATTTAATTTGATGAGATCAAACTTGGCATTAAACTCCTCCACTTCTTTTGGAACCATTTTGCAAAGCATGCGCATAGCTTTATTATTATTCTTGAATGGAAGTTGAACTGTAATCATTAAGCATAAATACCATTTTTCCGAGATGACTTCGACATAGGATGCATTACGTTGCAACAACACATTGGTTGGACGAAAACAATAAAAAGCACCATTTTCTTTATCAGAACGTGACCGGTTATAAATCAATTCATTTAATGCCTCAATATGATCACCCCATTCTCTTAATGCAAAATCTGAGAGAACAACTTGATCCATATTTTCATCTAAGCCGAGACGTTCAAAAGGTATTTTTATGGTAATACATGGTTTATCCAGTGTGAGTCTATGTGTCGGTTCAATGTAATAGGCAACATCATTATTCCAATAGATTGGGTCTTCATAAATCATACTGTAAGATGACTGTCCGGATTGTAATGAGCGAAAATATTGAGCGAGTCTTTTAATAAAGCATCATCCTTTCATATTTGGAAAGCGGGGAATAACGGAAAACAAAAAAATAACAGCCACTCCGTAAGTGGCTGTCATAGACCGGCAAGAAAGCTTAAACGTTCCTTCTGCCATATAAAAAGCCCTGAGAGTGAATCATACCCTCAGAGCCTAATGTATTCGTAAAAAAATAACTAAAAAGCAATATGAGGATATGACGTATATTTTTTTGTTTTCATTATCCTCACCTCATTACGATTTATTTTTACTGCAACACAATCTTAACATTAATTTAACCATTTGAAAAGAGGCTGTGCATGTCACTTTTCGCACGGGGAACCATTTCCCTAAACAACTGAGGCGGCTTTATCCCCTAGAAAACTCTATAAACCACACTTTAATTGTGCACCACAATTGGTACAGGTATTACACCCGCCGATTTCTTTTACATTTCCTTTGCGGCAGACTGGACAAGTGTTCCCTACCTCTGAGCCAATTGTTACATCTGTTGAACGAAGATCACTGATAGTGTCAACAAGAACGACATGCTGCTTTGGTTTTTCATCAAACATCGATAATTGTTCATTGGTATTTTCTTCAGCTTTAAGTGTTAAAACCTGAGAATCCCTTGAGCCGTCCACATAAACTGTTCCGCCTTTGGCACCTCCGCGGTATAAGCGCTCGTAAACTTTTTCTACCTGTTCTACGCTATACCCTTTCGGCGCATTTACGGTTTTACTGATTGAGCTATCAATCCAACGCTGAATCACACATTGTACGTCTGCATGTGCTTCTGGGGCTAGCTCCATAGCTGCTACGAACCAGTTCGGAAGATTGTTTGCATCAGCTTCTGGGTGCTGATCCAAGTACTCTTGTACGATATCTGCTTTTACTTCTATAAATTTACCTAGACGACCGCTGCGGAAATACGAGAATGAGAAATAAGGTTCTAATCCGGTCGATACGCCAACCATTGTTCCAGTACTCACGTTTGTTACTCTCTATAAAGATTATATAGAGGGCGGGATTATTAGTACCCGCTCCATACGTCGCCATATGGGTCAGACTATATCACCAACCATTAAAAATGGTTGCTCAGCGTTTAGTCGTTGAGGGGTCAGCCACGACTTCCCTGCGGATTGTCTGGTAGGAATTTCACCTACACTCTTACATTTTTACCTATTTACAGTTGGCAAGACTAGGTAGTAAGAGATACGCCAGGGTTTCCCGCATACAGCTAAGTTTACGCAGCGCTCTTACGAACACTGGGGGCAATATGTTTACCCGTCGGAGCAACAGTTAGCAAATGTGAATTTCTTATTCCGTTATCTAAAATTGATTGACGGACATCTTCAGGCATTTTTTTCATAAAGCCTGTATCGATGAAAGCTTGTCGTAACCGATTTGTATCATTTTGTGAATTACCAGTTAAGAATGGGAAACTTCCCTTCTCTTTGGCTAATTCTATTGATGTCCGATAAGCTGTTGTAGCAATTGTTTCAAATACTTCATCAACAAGTTTGTTCCCTTCAGGTGAACCATACTCGGTTTCGCAATAGATAAGTAAATCGTGTAAGCCCATTACACCTAGACCGACACGGCGTTCACCATGTGCTTGCTTTTTATTTTCATCCAGGAAGTAAGGGGTAGCGTTGATGACATTGTCCTGCATCCGGACGCCGACCGCTACTGTTTTCCTTAACTTTTCAAAATCAACTGTTTTCGTTTCCTTGTCTGCCATTTCTGCAAGGTTAACAGCTGCAAGGTTACAGACTGAAAATGGTGCGAGAGGTTGCTCCCATTTTGTTATCCTATTGGTTTTTTATCCAATAGATCTTACAGTTCAATTCCTGTAAGTTCAGCATACCTTTTCATTACACACATTTTGCATAAACTTAATTAATTCTTTTCTTCCTTGATCCTCACCAAAAACTGCCTTGGATATGACTCTCATATCTTTCACATCAAACAGTTTTTCGATGTCTTTCAATAAAGGCTTAATAGTGGTTTTAATCCTATTTAAGGGAGTCGCAAGAACAATTTCTCTGTGATCATTTGACCATTGAATTATATATTCTTTAATATCATCATGAATTTCTTTTCTTTTTCCCACATAAATATCAGTGGCTCTTTTTATCGCGTCTTTTCCAGCACATGATTGACTACAAAATTTTTGAGGGGATGTTTCAATTACAATAAATTTCTTTTTGCACTCTAAACAAAATCTGGTTTGCCTTCTCTTTTTTAATTTTCCTTTTTGAGCTAAACCAGAATTTCTTAATCCCTCCAGCATTCTTTGTTTTGCAGTACCATCACTTGCCCATAGCTTTTTTGTATGCTCACCTATTTTTCTTTTCGAATCATTATTATGCTTTAGATTATAATGGCCATTAAGTTCACCATAAGCAGCTTTATTTATAGTAGTATTACTTGAAGTTATCCATTCATTAATTGTTGATGTTAAAGAAAATGGTAACTCTTTATAAAGCTTTAATAATTCTTCATAAGAAATAAGTTCACATTTGATATTAAATTTTTCTTCAATGGTATTTAAAGAATTCCTTGCATTATTTTTTGCTTCCTTGTTTCTAGATTTTATTTCCACTATCTTTTGTAGCCTATTATCTTTGTCGTAAAGAAAAAAATCCGGCTTATACATTTTATAACCTAAATCAAATACCTTTTCTTCGTATCTCCAATGAATCGAAAAATAATCAAGATATTTAGCATATGCGTATTCGTAAGAACTTCTTAAATAATGTCCTTTATAAAAACCCGCATACCCTCTATTCACTTTAATCACCTTAATCCTATCAATTCATTATTTGATTATGGTTTTTGTGTGTAATGTTGCGGCCTCGTGGATGGATTATATTCTGCTTTGCAGGTTCACCATCTATGCGTTGCCCCTGACTAGACTTTTGCATCTAGCCTTCGGTTCGGATTCCCAATCTCAGGGTTCCCGCTTCATTCCGCAATTTTTAACGTGAGGCAAGCTATTCACCACACGGATTTGTAGCAACGACTTGCTGTCCATATGCTTTAGCATTTGTCATGTCGTTTGCGTTATCAATGAAAAATATTCCCGGTTCTGCGGAGTAGGTAGCGCAAATATTAATTAAATTCCATAACTCTTTGGCTTTGATTTTTTTGTAAACGCGCACCTTGTGACCGAGTTTTTCCCACTCACGGACGTCCCCAATTTGATGCCATTCTTCATTGTATATTTTCATTTCCTCTTCGTTGTAGTGTTCAACATAAGGAAAACGCAGCTCATATTCACCGTCTTTTTCAACAGCTTCCATAAACTCTTTCGTTAAACAAACGGAAATGTTTGCTCCAGTTAGGAATTCAGAATTATGAACAGTATAGTTACCACCGGTCGCTAATTTTTCTTCTGCTTCTGCAATGATCTTTTCATCAAATCCACCATAACCTGGAATGTTTTTGTAATTCGCAATTCCCTGGTACATTGCCGTTTCCTGTAATGTTAGAGGAGTGAATTTAAGTTTATCTTTTGCATGTTTTTTAATCGTTTCATCGTTTGTATTTTCAATTAAGAATCGTAGAATTCTCGGATTTTGCATTTTAGAAATAATAAATTCAATAATATCTGGATGCCAATCCGTCAACATGATCATTTGCGCTCCACGCTTTTTTGTTACTACTCAAAATTGAGCGGCTAGGTCATTTCTGCCTAGCTCTCATGCTTTCACATGAGATCAGAACTATATCATCAAAGATTAAATCTTTGTCTCGTGCCCTGAAATTCCGTTACCAGAATAACAGTTTACTCTTTCCATAGTGGTTTACCGTAGGAAATTTTAATAGTCGTTGAACGTTCATCTCCGTTTCCAGAGAAACTTCGCTGCTGATTGCCCAATCCTTATCATTTTCAAACCTTCACGCTCACCGTTGCCAGTCACGTTGTGGTTGATAAGGCTCTAAGGGTGTTCCAGCAATTCACGAGATTTTAATCCCGCCGTTTGGAGCTAGTTAACGGGATCCACCCTGCTCAACCAAATGCGTCAATTTTGCAATATCATCCAGCCATGAAACCGATCCAGATGATTTTCCATTTACGCCTCTTGCTAAGGTGTTTCTAGGTCTCAAAGTCGATCCATTCGTGCCGACACCGCCGCCGCGGCTCATGATCTCCATTACCTGCTTACGGTGGTCAGAGATGCCTTCACGTGAGTCCGGAACGAACGGCATCACGTAACAATTAAAAAATGTCACATCCGTATTTGCCCCTGCACCATACAGGACGCGACCCGCTGGAATAAAGTTCATCGTAACAAGCTCTTGATAGAACTTTTCAAACCACTCTTTTCGCTTCTCTTCGGTTTCTTCCACCATCGCTAAGCCTGTGGCATTCCGCTTCGCAATTTGCTCGTAGAAAAGCTCTAACGGCTTTTCAATGATATCCAGTGACCGCCAAATAAGTCCTGTACTCGTTTCCTCGGGGTCATCGAGTACACCCCTGAATTCCTCATCCACCAAAACCTTTGCTTTTTTCCTCTCCCAATCAATTTCCATAATGGTACCAAGGCCGCGGGCTGGAAATTTTGGATCCTCTTTAATGGTTAAAACAACAAAGTCGCCATTCGTGAGGGTAATTTTTGCTGTGTCTTTAAAGGTGTAACGGTCTAACATGACCAAACGTGAAACACCCTTGTGAGTTATTTTCATATCTGGGGTTACCGGGTGCACTTGAGGGAAAAGGCGGATATCCTCATTCAACCTTTCAAAATCAATATTCATTTTTTGTCTAAAAACTACAGACATGAGAACAACTCCTTCGATTAATTTCTCTACCATGTTTTAGATTCTAGTAAGTTATGCCTTATCTTGTTGTCTTAATATCCATTAGGTTAACATAGAGAAAGACCCTAAATCAATATATAGTACCGAAAATATTTTCGACACCACTATATATTGTATTTAAGGCAAATAACTATTATTTTGTCAAACTTTAAAAAAACTAGATTATGGAGGAAATTAAAGGATTCAAATGGTTTTCACCATAAAACAGGAAATTTTAACAAATTTCGCACCTTGCCACTTTTTAAAATAAGTAATAAAGCAAAAAGCGGCATTCGCCGCTTTCTGAAATTACCGTTTAAAATTCCATTCATCACTTTCATAACGCTCACTCGCTAACTTTTGAACGTAGGCCAGTTCTTCCTCCGTAAGTTGATATGATTCAAGCTCAATATTCAACCCTTCAGCAAAGCCTTTATAAAAAGCATCTTTTGCTTCCTCGAGTGAAACCCTTCGTGAGCTAATCGCATTGATAGCCACAGCTTTATCCTTAAAGGCCTTCTTCATTCGTTCCTTGACCCGGTCATTTGAATATTTAAATAGACTGAAAAGCTTATCTTCGTCTAAATCCAATAGAATCGAGCCGTGCTGCAGAATAACACCCTTTTGCCGCGTCTGTGCACTTCCTGCTACCTTTCGGCCTTCGACGACAAGCTCATACCAGCTCGGGGCATCAAAGCAGACAGCGGAGCGAGGATTTTTCAACGCATCCCTTTCCTCCGGAGTTCTTGGAACCGCGAAATATGCCTCAAGCCCTAAATGGTGAAAACCTTTTAATATTCCTTCCGAAATGACCCGGTATGCTTCAGTAACGGACTTAGGCATTTCCGGATGTGCTTCTGACACAATGACACTATATGTAAGCTCATGTTCATGAAGGACTCCACGTCCGCCAGTAGGTCTTCGGACAAACCCCAGCCCATGCGCCTTTACTGCCTCCATATCAATTTCTTTATCCACGTTTTGAAAATAGCCTACAGATAAGGTTGGAGGGTTCCAGCCATAGAAGCGGATCACCGGCGGGAATTTTCCCTCGCTGTGCCAATCAAGTAACGCTTCGTCTAATGCCATATTAAAAGATGGTGAACTATTACCCGTATCGATAAATCGCCAAACTTCGTTATTCATTTAAAAACCTCATTTTTATAAAGTTACTTCGAATTTTAGTCTACCAAAATCTGATAGGAATTCAAAATGAGATGTTTCTGGTATAATTAAATTAGGCAAAAATAAAAAGATTTTTCCTATTCATCTTTATCTTTATGGCAATGACTTATATAATAAAAACTAGTGCAAGAAAGCTTGAAAGGAGCAAAAAGAAGTTGAGTTCACTTTATGTCTTATTAATCATCATTGCAGCAGTAATCATCTATTCCGTTTTTACCTATTTCTATCAGAAGAGGATTGTTAAAACGGTAACCGAAGAAGAGTTCCGTGCGGGATACAGAAAGGCACAACTAATAGATGTTCGGGAAGCAAATGAATTCGATGGCGGCCATATTTTAGGGGCACGTAATATCCCAATGTCCCAGATGAAAATGCGAATGAAGGAAATTCGCCAGGATATGCCTGTTTACTTGTATTGCCAAAGTGGCATGCGCAGCGCACGTGCAGCACAATTTCTACACAAAAAGGGCTATAGAGACCTAACCCAGCTGCAAGGCGGGTTCAAGAAGTGGTCTGGCAAAGTAAAAGTGAAAAAGTAACATCAAAAGAGGATGTCTCAAAAAGGTCTGATCCTATTGAAACATCCTCTTAAACGTTAATTCCCATCTTTATGAACTAGTCAGTTTTCGTCTATCTTCGATTTGCGGCGGCTCCTCCATCCATCCGTTTTTAATCATGATTTCCCCGCCTTTTTTGGCAAAAGAGAAAATGTCTAATGCAATCCGAGCCATTGTCATTGGTAAATCACTTCGTAAGCTAAATGCTCCCCCGAGTGCATTACTCCCAAGACCAAAAGTGCTTAACAAGTTGGTGATATACATCATCAGCTTATCTGAAAATGGGGCAACAGTGGAATCGGTGGCTTTTCCATTAGGTGTAGCCGGTGGTTCAATAAAATCCTGCCGTAAAAATTCTCCTAATGTGGTTTCAATTTTCATTGATAAATTCATGCCCTTAACAAAATAGTCTTTCACCTGTTTATCTTTTGCAACCTGGGCGAAGCCAATCATTAATTGCAAGCCTACTAAGTTTGTCTCAATCGCATGATAAATCAGTGAAACTTCAATTGTATTTAAAGATCTTGTCTTATTTAAGATGTTAAAACCTGATAAATAATCTTTATCTTGAACAAATGTAACCTCTTTTGGCATTGACACAGCTGGCGAACGGACTAGAACCCCCTTCTCCAATAGAATTTGTGTCGCCTGATCTAATTCCTCTTGGGCGTTATCAGTCAATTGCATAAAGAAATTTCTGATATCTTTTCGGAAAGACATGGTTGAATAGAGAGCAAAAAGACTTATACCAATTTTATCTATCATTTGTAAAAACATTAAGTCATAAAGATTACCAAATAATTTAGGCTTATTTTTATAGACATCATTTTCAGTAAAGCCAATTGGGACTACTGCTCCCTCTTCCTCAAATATAGTGCTTATTGTTTCTACGGCTTGTTTCGAAAAATCATAACTTGATTGTAATAGTTGTTGAATTTCTTGCTCTTCAACATGTTCAAGTAAATGTTCGAGCACCCTCATAAGCATCGTTTTGTCCTGATAGGTCATCCAAAGGTTTCCTAATTCAGATGCTGTCAATGGAATATGGTTTGAAACCGCCATTTTTTGCCCTCCTTGTCTTATTTTTATTATTTACCTAAGAATGAAAAAAAATAATAATCACCTTCAAGAATGAAAAAAAAGAGTCAGATTCACTATCCGAATCTGACTCAATCCTTTTTAATTCTTTTGATATTTTAAAATTGGCTTACGCGCTGCCAACGTTTCATCCAAACGACCAACAACCGTCGTATGCGGTGCCTCTTGAACGATTTCAGGATTCTCTTCCGCTTCTTTAGCGATTTGAATCATAATATCGACGAAAGAATCAAGTGTTTCTTTTGATTCTGTTTCCGTTGGTTCGATCATGATACATTCTTCCACATTTAACGGGAAGTAAATGGTTGGTGGATGGTAGCCGAAATCAAGCAGGCGCTTCGCAATATCCAATGTGCGCACACCCAATTTTTTTTGGCGTTTACCGCTAAGGACAAACTCGTGCTTACAATGTTTATCAAATGGCAAATCGTAATGCTCAGCAAGTCTTCTCATCATGTAGTTAGCGTTTAATACCGCATATTCCGTTACCGCTTTTAAGCCGTCAGGACCCATGGAGCGGATGTAAGTATATGCCCGAACATTGATGCCAAAGTTGCCGTAGAATGGCTTCACACGGCCAATTGATTGCGGGCGGTCATAATCCAGCACAAACTCCTCGCCGCGCTTCGAAATAATTGGCTTCGGAAGGAATGGAATTAAATCTGCCTTGACTCCAACCGGTCCTGAACCAGGTCCGCCGCCGCCATGTGGGCCAGTAAAGGTTTTATGAAGATTTAAATGGACAACGTCAAAGCCCATGTCACCAGGTCTAGCTTTTGAAAGAACTGCGTTCAGGTTCGCTCCATCATAATAAACCTTTCCGCCTGCTTGGTGAACGATTTCAGCGATTTCGAGAATTTCCTCTTCAAATAGTCCAAGTGTATTTGGGTTTGTAAGCATAAGGGCGGCCGTATCTTCCCCGACAACCCTTCTTAAATCCTCAAGGTCAACAAGACCCTTATCGGTTGATTTGACAGTAATCGTATCAAAGCCTGCAATCGTCGCAGATGCCGGGTTCGTGCCATGGGCGGAATCTGGAACGATTACCTTTGTTCGCTTCATATCACCGTTTGCTTCATGATAGGCACGGATTAGCATTAATCCGGTCCATTCCCCGTGCGCGCCTGCCGCCGACTGTAATGTCACTTCATCCATACCGGTAATTTCAATTAAATGCTCCTGCAAATCGTATAACAGCCCGAGCGCACCTTGGACAGAGCTTTCGTCCTGGAGCGGATGTACATGGGCAAAGCCGTTATAACGGGCAACATTTTCATTAATTTTCGGATTGTATTTCATCGTACAAGAGCCTAATGGATAAAAACCTGAGTCTAGGCCATGGTTTCTCTTCGAAAGAGCGGTATAGTGACGCATGATATCAAGTTCAGATACCTCTGGAAGCTCAGCTTCCTCTTCCCGTATATACCCCTCCGGAAGAAGGCTGACCAAATCTAATTCTTGTACATCCATTTCAGGGAGACTGTATCCAATTCGTCCAGGTGTACTAGATTCAAAAATGAGTGCTTGATCATGATTATGCATGCAAATCCCCCAATTCTTTCACGAAAGTATCGATTTCTTCCTTCGTCCTTTGTTCCGTTACAGCAATCAGCATATGGTTAGCAAGCGCTGGATAGTCACGTCCTAAATCATAGCCGCCGATCATCCCTTTTTGTAACAGCTGCTGATTTATTTCCTTCACAGGTTTGTTTAATTTAACGACAAATTCATTGAAGGAATGGCCATCATAAACGACTTCAAAACCGGCTTCTTTAAAAGCAGTTTTGGCATAGTGAGCCTTCTGTAAATTAGCGGCAGCCATTTCGCGGACACCTTTTTTACCAAGCGCTGTCATTGCTACAGATGCTGCAAGGGCATTTAATGCTTGGTTCGAACAAATATTGGATGTGGCTTTTTCACGGCGGATATGCTGCTCACGCGCTTGGAGTGTTAACACAAATCCACGTCGGCCTTGATCGTCTACCGTCTGTCCAACAAGACGGCCTGGAACTTTTCTCATTAATTTATTCGTGACAGCAAAATAACCGCAGTGTGGTCCGCCAAATGCAGTTGGGATTCCAAAGACTTGAGCATCGCCAATAACAATATCCGCCCCAAATTTGCCCGGAGGTGTTAACAGCCCAAGGGATAACGGATTGCTGTTGACCACAAACAACCCCTTACTGGCATGGGTGATTTCTTCTACTTCTTTTAACGGCTCGATTCTGCCAAAGAAGTTCGGATATTGAACAATAACCGCTGCCACATCATCATTAACTAATTCTTTTAATACTTCAACATCTGTTACGCCATCTTTTACAGGCACTTCTACTACTTCTAGATACTGTCCTTTGGCATATGTTTTCAGAACGTCACGATACTCAGGATGAACGGCACTTGAAACGAGAATCGTTTTTCGTTTCGTATGGCCTGCACTTAACATCGCTGCCTCAGCAAGTGCTGTTCCGCCGTCATACATCGAGGAGTTGGCCACATCCATTCCCGTTAGCTCGCAAATCATTGTTTGGAATTCAAAAATCGCTTGCAGTTCGCCTTGAGAAATTTCCGGCTGATAGGGTGTATAAGCAGTATAAAATTCAGAACGAGAGATAACATGATCCACGATGACAGGCATGTAATGGTCATAAACACCGGCACCTAGAAAAGATACATTCCTTTTAAGGTCGGCATTGCGGTCCGCTAACATAAAAAGTTCCTTCATTAATGCCGTCTCAGACTTTGCCGCTTTAATCTTATACTCACCCTTAAATCTTACTTTCTCAGGGATATCGCTAAACAGTTCATCAATCGAGGAAACACCAATCGTATCAAGCATTGCCCTCTTATCTTCTTCAGTCATAGGTAAATAGCGATGTTTCATAAACCTAACTCCCTTCATGTTTTACTTTTCTCTTTTATAAAAAGGTGTTTGAACTACTGCAGCTTTTAAACGTTTGCCGCGAATTTCAACTTCAACCTCAGTATCAAGACCCGTAAATTCAGTTTTAATGAGTACAAGGCCAATATTTCTCTTTGATGTAGGCGGCTGTGTGCCAGTTGTCACTTCACCAATCAGCTCATCACCTTTATAAACAGGGTAACCGTGACGAGGAATTCCGCGGTCAATCATTTCGATACCGACTAACTTTCTCGATAAACCATTTTCCTTTTGCTGTTTTAGTGCTTCTTTCCCAATAAAATCAGCTTCTTTATTCAATTTCACTGCAAAGCCAATCCCCGCTTCAAGTGGAGAAATTTCTGGTGAAAGCTCCTGTCCGTAAAGGGCTAAATTTGCTTCAAATCTTAGCGTGTCGCGAGCTCCCAACCCAACAGGCACGACGCCTTCTTCTTCTCCTGCGGTTAAAATCGATCTCCAAAGTTCAACAACATCACTTACATCACAATAAACCTCAAAGCCATCTTCACCGGTATAGCCCGTCCTTGATACAAGTGTCTTTTTACCTTTTATAATCACTTCTTGTTGAAATTTGAAAAAGCCGATTTCACTTAAATTGGTGTCAGTTAGTTTTTGCAATATTTTTTCAGCAAGTGGTCCTTGAAGAGCGAGCTGAGCCGTTTTCTCTGACAGGTTTTCAATGCTGACATCACCTTCTAAATGCTCTTCCATCCATTTGTAATCCTTTTCGATATTGGATGCGTTTACAACAAGCAGATAATGGTTGTCTTCAATTTTATAAACAAGCAGGTCATCAACTGTACCGCCGTTTTCATAGCACATCGCGGTGTATTGAGCCCCGCCATTTTTTATTTTGGATATGTCATTGGTCATTATTTTTTGCAAGTAGTTTAAGCTGTCAGGGCCTTTTACTTCTACTTCTCCCATATGGGATACGTCGAATAAGCCTGCACGAGTACGAACGGCTTCATGTTCTTCCTTTATGCTTGAGAATTGAACTGGCAGCTCCCAGCCTCCGAAATCAATCGTTTTTCCGCCGTATTCCTTATACACTTCAAAAAGCGGAGTACGTTTTAATTCAGTCACGATAAATCCCCCTTTAATCTTTTGATACTTGAATTAGTTGAAAAAACCAAAATGGCTCATATAAAAAAGGACAGAAACCTCCCTTGAAACATAAGAAGGTCTCTGTCCTTGCACCTGAAAGTTTACCTAAAATGGCTTTCCCCTTTGGTGGCTCACAACACAGGTGAGCTCTCTCCAGAGCTGCGTCAAACAAGAGTTCTTTTGCCTGAGAGATTCACATCATCTGCTTGCTCCTTCGGCGCTACAAAGGTAGTCTCTCCCCTTGTTGTCATTCGCATTTATAATATTATCCAATTTGGTCATACTAATTATACTTCTCAATAACATTACTTTATTAAAATATTTTAAACTTTCAAAGCTATTTTCATCCTACCATTAAACCAATACTTGGGCAATATATTTTGTAGGAATAGGAGATGAAACTATGTCGGTTCAAATTGAATTTGATTCCTCCTGGCAGGATGATTTTTTACATAGAATTGAGCATGATGGTCCATGGGGGAATTGGGAGCTTTTTAAACTAGCAATTGGCGTCGAAAACCATCTTGTCATCCCAGAGTTTGAGGGCTTAATGGCCCCTAGTCATTTGTCAAATCTAACCCCGCTCCCCCACCAGCTCGAAACGGCTAAACAGGTAATTGAAAACATGAATGGAAAAGCCATTCTAGCTGATGAGGTTGGACTAGGAAAGACAATTGAGGCTGGATTAATTCTGAAAGAATATATGATTCGAGGACTAGTAAAAAAAGTGTTAATCCTCGTACCAGCCTCTCTAGTTACACAATGGGCGATTGAATTGAATAGCAAGTTTTTTATTCCAGCGATTACACAAAGAAAAAGCTATGTGTGGGAACAGTGTGATATCGTTGTTTCCTCCATTGATACAGCCAAGCGCAATCCTCATAGAGAGATCATCTATAAGCAAGATTACGATTTAATTATCATCGATGAAGCCCATAAGCTGAAAAATAATAAAACGAAAAACTATGAATTTGTCCAAAACCTGAAAAAGAAATTTTGTTTATTATTAACGGCAACACCGATTCAAAATCGAATTGAAGAAATTTTTAACCTTGTTTCCCTGTTAAAACCGGGACATTTAGGCAGTGAGACTAGCTTTTACGAAAAATATAAACGCGATGCACGGTCGTTAAATGATGATGAACATTTAAAGGAATTAGTGAACAAAGTCATGATTCGAAACCGGCGTGCCGATACGGGCATTGAATGGACAAAAAGGCATGTTGAAACCATTCCGATTGAGTTTTCAGCAGCTGAGAGGGATTTATATGAATCGGTAACTGCCCTTAAAAGTGAAGGAGATTGGGTGCAGGCGAGCTCTTTCTCGGTAATGACCTTGCAGCGCGAAGCCTGCAGCAGCAGGGAAGCTGTTTTTTATACACTTAAGAATATGCTCCAGAAGAAAGAGAATCCGACACCAGCCTTTGAGAATCAAATCCAATACCTGATTAAAAAAGTCGAAGCCGTCGGGCAGAATTCGAAGGCAGAAAAGGCCCTTGAATTGATTCAGAAGGTAGATGATAAAGTGATTATTTTCACTGAATATCGCGCCACACAGATGTACCTTCAATGGTTTTTAAAGCAGCATGGCATCTCCTCCGTCCCCTTCCGCGGCGGGTTTAAGCGTGGCAAAAAGGATTGGATGCGGGAATTATTCCAAAAGCATGCCCAGGTTCTCATTGCAACTGAAGCGGGCGGCGAAGGAATTAACCTGCAATTTTGCAACCATATTATTAACTTTGATTTACCATGGAATCCGATGCGACTTGAACAGAGAATTGGCAGGATTCATCGTCTCGGCCAGGAAAAGGACGTCATGATCTATAATTTCGCGATTAGAAATACGGTTGAAGAACATATCTTAAAGCTTCTATATGAAAAGATTGAGTTATTTGAGCGGGTCATCGGCGAACTCGACGATATCTTAACAAAGCTTGAATTCGGCAATATCGAGGATCATTTAATCGATATTTTCGGACAATCCGCATCAGAAGGCGAGATGAGAATTAAAATGGAAAACCTATCATCCATGATTGAGTTTGCGGAAGGAATGAAGAAAGGAGAATCACATGCAGCAGCAGGAAATTCATAATTTTCTTTTGAACTATTTTCAGGCAAATGAATGCCCAATCCTTGAAAACCATCCAGGATATATAACCATACAGTTAACCATTGAACTTGATAAAGAACTCATGAACCGCCCATTTTACTGGCATTATTTAGAGAAGACGGGCGGGATTCCGAACCCGATGAGCCTCACCTTTATTACCAACAAGGAGGAAGCTCCTGAGAAATTAAAGGGTGAAATCATTCATTTTGGTTCACCAAGGCTGCATCAAATTTTTGATTCGACAAAAAGTTTATCCCGTTACATTCGTCTTTATGAAAACCATCAGTACCATAATAGTCAAACCCCTTTGCTGCCATGGCTGTGCATGAATGTGAAAATTTCTTATCAATGTGACCGTAAGCGCGATGTTTTTAAGTCGATCGGCCTTCAGCTGATTAATGGACAAATGGTCGAAAACTTCCACGACCGCCTGCAGCAAATAACGCTGACGCCAAAAATACCGGACTATTCCTTTACCCTATCCCCGCTAGTAAAGCCAAAAAGCGGGATGTCGAGAATTGAAAATTATCTGAGATCAGTAATTGAGGGAGAAGAACATTCATGGGCCGAGGAAGCAAGAATGCGCTGGAATCAAGATTTGCGGCTTTTAGATCATTTTTATGAAGACGTCGAAGAAGAAAATGAGAGCTATTCAACAGAAAAAAAAGCCCTCCAGGAACAATATGAACCCAAAATCAACATCTCCTTCATCAACGGCGGGCTCTTTTATCTAACAGAAAAGGCAATATAAGGAATAAGGTGTCAGGCACCATGTGAAATTTTCACATAGTGCCTGACACCTATTTGTCAAAAAAAATAAAATAATTTTAAATTTAAAGAAGGAAAAGGTGGAATGTTGTCGAATATATGCAGGGACAAATTAAAAAGGTGGTGTTACTCATTGTTAGTGCTATTGAAATTTTAGCAAATCGGATTGTTACTGATGCAGCACGAAACCAAGCGACAGATATTCATATCGTCCCAAGGAAGAAAGACACACTCGTTCAGATCCGTTTAACGAACAAACTTATTCCCCGGCTATCCCTTCCTAAGGATGAATGCGACAGATTAATCTCACATTTTAAATTCACAGCCAATATGGATATTGGTGAACGACGACGCCCGCAAAGCGGCGCAATTTTTTGTGAAGTTGACGGACAATTAATGGGTCTTAGACTTTCAACACTCCCATCAAACAACAGAGAAAGCCTTGTGATTAGGCTTTTACCTCAACAAGAACAGATTCCTTTTCATCAGCTCTCATTATTCCCTGCAATGACGCGAAAACTACTAGCACTTCTTAAACACGCACATGGATTAATCATCTTCACCGGGCCAACCGGCAGTGGCAAAACCACAACACTTTATTCGCTATTAAACGAAACGGCCCACTTATTTCACCGTAATGTCATTACACTTGAAGATCCAATTGAAAAAAACTATGACTCTGTCCTGCAGGTCCAAGTGAATGAAAAAGCAGGTGTTACTTATGCTGCCGGCCTTAAGGCGATTCTTCGCCATGACCCCGACATTATTATGGTTGGTGAAATCAGAGATGCAGAGACTGCGAAAATCGCCGTCCGTGCGGCACTCACCGGGCATTTGGTGCTTTCGACGATGCATACCCGGGATGCTAAGGGCGCAGTATATCGTCTCCATGAATTCGGTTGTTGTGTGTCACCATCCTTGGCATTGTGTCAACATCCCTGTCATCCTCTCAACATCCTAGGCACTCAGAATACCCCAATCCCCTGATACAACAATACTTCGTTTCAGAATGGTTGTCATCGTGAAGATTTCTTCAAATTGTATTTTAAAAGGAAATTCATTGTTTGGCATTAGCAAAGTATTATGCCATAATGCTTGGCGGAAGGAAATTCAAAACTTGGCACAAGAATAATAAATGATCAGTATCCATGGCAAAATATAATTCTATATATGGCACAGGAACAATTTACTTTCAAATTGCTTGGCAACGAATGTCATGATTCATAAAGGTCGAATAGCCATACAAGTTAATCGAGCTTATTTTGGATGTGGAATTCTTTCCTAAATTAGTTTGTGTTGTATAATTAAAAATCCTATTTATTCCACAGAATGAAACAGAAAGTTTATTTTCTTCTTTTCAAAAATCAAATCGTTCAAATAAAAAGCAACTACCTTAATTTTGGCAACTGCCTTACTTTTATTTCCATTCTTTTTAATAAAAACCTATTTGGGTTGTTTTTATTGTGATTATCATCTATTTTAGTATTCTTTAATAGGTCATTTATCTTTTTATTTGCTTCATTTTTGCCTATTTTTAGCATCAGATCATCAAACATGGCTACGGTTTCGACCTCCAAAAAATATTCTAGATTTGAAGAAATTCAACATCTTGTTGTATAATTTTAATTTTTCTCATCTACTTCTTTTTCCGCCTGTTTAAATTTCTCTTCGAATTCCTTCATTAATTTATTAAATATATCATCGAACGATTTAGACACATCTCCATACCCCAACAACAAATTTATATCTAATAGGTATGAGATATCAGTATTATTCATAGTACGGGGTTTGTTATAATAAGAATTGGAGTAAATAGCTAATAGTATAGAGAGATATTGGGGGAATGTTTTTGGAAAAGCAGCTTGTACCCGACTTCTTAGGAACTAAGTTTATTGATTATATTCATTTTAAGCGGTTCAAAGAGCTTATGAAAGAAAGACTTAATTATAAAAATAATAAGCCAAAGGATTTTATTAGTTTCTATTCTGCATATTTAGATGATCAGAAAAACAGGGATATAAATGCCGTATTATTTGAACATATTTTCTATGGACAATTAAAAAATATTACAGTTCATAAATTAATATTAACTAAAAAACCTAGCATTAAAGATTTTAAAAAAAATACTAAAAAATTGTTTGACTTCTTTCAAAGTGATTCCATTCCTCCTAATGTGAAAAGGAAAATGTCGGAAGATGGCTTTTATGTTATGGACAGCTTCAATGTATCTGTAAAGGGAACAAAATTTTTGGCTGGATATGATTTTGTTGAGGATGAAGATAACGTAAAAAGTGCAAGGTTTTTAATTGGAAGAGTCGTTCCCCGAAAGAAAAAGGACGGGAAAATTAGAAACGAATACTTATTGGCTGGTGTAGAAATTAATTTTGAAGAGAAAACGTGCCTCATTTTAAATCGGAACTTGACTGGAATTAATTTTGAAAGTGAGGAAGAAGAAGACCTTGGTCATACCATAAAACAATTTCATGACTGGGTAAAGGAAAAAATATTTTTCCATTTTTCTCTTAAAACGAAGTTAGATGTAAAACAGGATCGTAAGGGTATGTATAGTTTATGCAAGATGCTCTTTGACCAACTTGTGTCTGAAGATCGAAATAAAATTAAAACTATGGCAGATAATGAAATAAGCAGTATGACTAATCGCCTCTTTAAGAATTTAGATAAAATGGGTGAAAAGTCTAATAAAAAACAGAAGAGTGATTTCATAGAAAAAATTCACTCTTTATTATTAGGTATTTATGTAAGTAACAATCTGGATGATGAAAAATTAGTCAAGAAGGCTAGGGACTTAGGCTTAATCGGCTTTCCGACTAAAATATCATATAAAAATGAAAAGGCAAATAAAAGCTCAACTGGAACTTCTGCTGCACAAAATCCGATCGCTAGTTCTGACACCTTATATAGCCTATATACTGACTTTGAAAATGCAAAAGAGCTTCAGCAATGGTCAATGTCATGGTTTTACAAAATTGTGGATACGAATGATGTTGATGTAGTACAAACAACAATCTATACAACAACTGAACAATTTAGAATAATATTTAAAGCTAGAAGGCATTTGAATAAGGAGTTTATATATCATGTCGTTAGAAACCTTGATAGCCACCGTCAGTACTGATTTAGGAATAGATAAAAGTGACACAACCCGACTGCTATTTAATATGGTGGAAACAGTCGGTCGTCAAAAATTCACCTTACGTACTTTTGAAGGTGTTTTCAGCCCATTGCAAATTGATTTTTTTATAAAACGGACAACAGATTTTAACTTTCTTGATGTTCAAATTCATTATGAATGTTTTACGTACAATGATGACTCCATTGCATCAGATATAAAAGATAATTGCAGATTTTGTAGAGAACCTATTGAGGGCAGTTTAAAACATGAAATTGAATACTTGTATGTATTAAAAGATATTTTTATAAATGAGATTAGAAATATGATGAAAAATGTTTTACAAGAACATTATTTAGTATGGGATTATAAAAAAAATTTAGACATGCTTAAAAAAGAAAAAGATTTGCTAATTCCATTTATTGGTGCTGGGTTATCTATGCCATTTGGTCTTCCGAATTGGGGAGGATTGTTAGAGTTGCTTTCTGAAGAGAATCTGCCGAAATTACACCAAAAGGAAGCCTACAAAGAAATCATGGAATTAGGCGATTATTTAGAAGCTCTTGATTATTTGCGAAAAGTTTCCCCCTATATATCGACAGAAGAACAAATACAAGAAGAGATTAGTGGCATAATTGAAAAAGAAAAAAATTTAAATATCCTTGATGAAAATCATAATTATTTTGATTTGTTAAAGCTAAATTCAAATTTTTATATAACTACCAATTATGATTTATGCATAAGTGACTTTCTGAGCAGGGAACATGAATATACAGTGCCGTTAACAATCAAAGAAGTTCAAAATCCAAAAAAGTTAATGCAAGGTCAAAATCAAGTCATCCATTTACACGGTCATGTGAAAAAGTTGGAAACCATGATTGCTTCAAAGAAGAGTTATCAAGATTTGTATAAAGATGAAAAGTTTCATCTGTTGTTGGCGTCTATTATAGGTAATCGCCCTCTATTATTTATTGGATTTTCATTCTCTGACGAATTCTTTCAGGATTTATATAGGAAGTTAAATGCAACGTTAAAAACTTATCATTATATTGTGCTTATTAATCCTGAGCTTAAAGATGTAAAAAAATTCATTGAAGATAACATTAAAGTAATTGGGCTTAATGTAAAAATAAATGATAAAGGAAAGACTGACTATAAAGACTACGTAATAGCACTACGATCATTAATTAATTATTTAATTGATGATAACTGAAAATTGGTTATCATACCCTTATTGAAAATATTAAATTGTTCAAAGAAGACGAAATAATACGAAGGATATATTTTGAATGGCTAAATTAATCAAAGTTTACGTCAATTTATTAGGGGCTTAATGATTGAGATCGTTAATATTAGAGCATGGTTTCACTTGTAGCGTCTTATGTAATTGAAGAGAATATTAAATTAAATAAAAAAATCCTACATATTTTTTTTATCAATTTGCACAGTACTTTATTTAAACGAGTTAGGTTACTGAATCTTTTTCAAATCTAAATAAATGTTTATTCACTTATCAAGTTGATCCATATTAAGAAGAAGAAGACTGTTAAGAACTTATTATTTTGCTTTAATCTATATTGCTTGTTAATTGAGAATACAAAAAAACAAAGGAACTTTGATTTTTTAAGTCCTTTGTTTTTTTGCAAAGCTTATTTATTTTATCTTTCTCTGGCTTGTCGCTTATCTTCATTAATTATATCAACCAAATATTGTAAAGTTTCTGGATTTGTACATTTATCTTCTACATCTAAACTATTAATTACCTTTGTTAGTATTTCAACTGTTACAAAGTCGTATTCTTCAAAAAGATCCTTTTTAATGTTTTCTTTCCCGTTCATTTTTAAATCACTCCTCTCAGTGTTGAATATTTCAAATTAAAACTTGAAGAATTCATAGTCCAAAATTTATGTAGCCATGGATTTATTTTTTGAATTATTTGGTCTAACTCCTTATTTTCTATTTCTTCTATTAACTGTTTCTTAAATAATGCTGCCATCCTGCTTGAATCATGAAAATTCGTAACACCTATTTTCCCCATTAAATGCAAATCCCCATTCTTCCCGATTACTATAACATTCTTCAATTGGTGATAGTCCAATAAATGCTTAATATCTGGCGGAGAAAAGGACGAACTATCTGGATGAGTATGTATGTGAACATATTGTTTATCTTTTTCCATTAAATCAAAATGTTCTTGTACTTTTATTTCACCATATTTTCCAGCTAATCTTCTGCCGAGTATTTCCCCACTTTGATAATTCAATAAAGTTGCATACTCAATATTATCTTTCAGGGTTTCAGACTTAAGTTCCTTCAATATATTTAATAATTGATTTTTTATGTGATTTAATCCGTGTACTTCAAAAGCAAATTCAATTGATGTCATTTTTTTAATCATCCTTTTTTAGAATAACAATATAATACTTTAATTTTTCGTCAACTTTTTCATTGAATGGAAATTGCAAACATTAAAGAGGCAGAGCATTATGACAGATTTATGGTTCAATCCTTCTTTTATTATGTTGAACTACTAAGGCTTAATTGCATTATGCAGAACCGCGAGGAAGTTAAAAAAGAAGATGATTATTTGGGCAAAGAAAAAGATAAAGCTGGTCATAATCAATTTGACCCTCTTTACCCTTTTTAGTGCATGTTTTCCTAGATGTTCATTAGTTCACTTATATGATTTCAGAAAATGCACAAATAAGTTTAGACTTTGCTAAACACTTTTAGTAATCTGTTTCTTTTAGACCAATCGTAAATATAATTCTTTATTTCTTCAACCCTTGCATCTGAATTTGTTTTACCGTTTCTTTTTCCTACCAATGAATCCATTTTCAAAATATCACCAATAATGTTTTCAGAATCAGGATATTCATAAGTATCATTATACCCTGGGTTCAACCAATGCAAATAAATATAATAATCATTTTCATGAAAATACTTCAATGTATTTAAAGCTTCTTTTTTGAATTGTATTGAACATAACACAATTTCTGGGTTATAGTTCACCTGAATAATTTCCTCAACTTTTTTCCCGCGTTCTTGCGGTGATCCATTAATGAGAAAAACATTGGTGTATTCACAATTCTGTCCAACTTCGAGTCTTCTTTCTGACTTTTGAGCAGTTCTAATGTTCTTATCATTAAATAGTTTTTTCCATGTTTCTGATTTCCCAGAATTCCTATGCCCGATGACTGCTACCAATAACTTTTTTGCCATGACCTTCCTCCTAATACATTATAGTACTACTCTATGATTTATTTATTTAATAAAGAACACTTTATTATGGAATGACATTTTCAAATATATAACTAATAAAAACTCATCGTAATCTGGTATAATATTAGAAAAGTTTACAAAAATATCTATTTTTTAGGAGGATAGACATGCTTGCTAAGCCGTCGCCAAGTGGGATTGAAAATATAGATCAATTACTAGAAAAGCTTTTAAGAGGAAAAAGAAATGAGCTTGAAGCTTTTTTAACAGGAGTCAAGATTAATGAAAGATTACTTGGTACAGAGTCAAAGTTAATTTTGTTATGCTTTTTTCTGGGTTTTGACCTTTTTTAATTTTCATGGGAGTTGAATAAAGTTTATGGGTTATTCAAAAAACTATTTAATTTAACCAACGCTTCACTTACTTCCTTTCTTAGTTGTTGTTCGGATATTTCAAAGGCAGTTTCTTCTCCAGGGAGGCATTCGTGCCAATAACAATCAACTGCTTCAAAAACTCCGTTTAAGATTTCGAATAGCGTGTTATCCATTCTTTCTGTCTCATTTTTAAATGTATTTAGATAACCACGTTCGAAATCCTTAACAGTAATTTCTTCATTAATAAAATCCTCCATTAACCTCTTATACTTATAAGCAAACATTTTTTTACCTCTTTTATTAATTTTCTTTCAATCAATTCTAATGATATTCCTTATTCAAGTAAAGTCCCGTTACTTGAATAAGAAAAAGGCTTAACTCCATATAAAAGTAAAGCACCCGTTTGTTTAAGTATATTCCTTCACAATCTTTTATATAAGGGATGCTGCCACGTTTGTTCAATAAGGAGTTTCAGTCGTTAATTCATATGGACAATCACACCCATAGTCAATGCCAAAACAATCGCTCCAACAATAAAAGCAGCTATATGTAATATAATCTTGTATCTCAACTTAGTTGTTTTTAGAGAAAAATATAATTTAAAAACAAAAAACAGAATAACCAAATTTATAGATGACTCAAATAAAGCTGGAAGAAGCCTATTATTAATAGAGAAGGTTGGGTCATATACATACTCTCTAAACACAATATCATTCGCAATACCCATATATGTTAGTATGACTTGATAAATGAAAAACTTAAGGTTGTTCATTTTATTAACCTCGTATTCAGAACCACTAAAATTCTTTCGTCGATTTCATAATTTGTCAGTTTCAATTCAACACCTCTTGGCTGGATTTCAATAATGTACCGTATACTTTAATTACATTTTACTATATATCCCCAATTTTTCAGTGAACTCTTATTGAACTAAACTGTCCGTTAGCGTGAGTACATTTTTTCACAAACTTCATTTCATCTTAACATATATATCCAATTATAACGTACATTCAAGCATTTTTGTAAGACAATTTGTATATCAAATTAAGGGTAAAATTGTAGGGGTACAACAGCCATTGTACCCCTACAATTTGGGGTGCATTTTCCTATACAAATTTTTATGTAATTTCCGCACAAATGGCATTTGTATTTGCTCATTCAAATAGAGCCACCTCGATCACGAAATCGTAAGTCACTCAATTTCCAGTTTGAGCACGCCATGATTTGGAGTGAGAGGTATGATAGGCTCACTGCCGACTCGAAACACCTTGGTGTCTCGGCTTTCGAGCAAAATCATACCTCTGGAGGCTCCATGTCAAGGCATTCCAGATTTTCCAGTATCAAAAGGACAAGTGGTTCACTTTTTGATGATCGGAGTGGCTCAAAATGCAGTTAGCAAAAACAGCATTATACCAATAAAAGATGAGTGTCAATTTTATATGCAAATTGGCACTCATTTTAACATACATTTTTAATGTTTGTGATAGGAAACGAAACCCGATAGTAATTAGGTAACGGGTTTACTTGTGGGGTGCAAAAGAGTAAATCGCAATTAATATCTAACTATTAATCGCAATTGTTTCACCTATGAATTCACAATATAATTCACAGAAAAAAGGCTTGGATTTTTCTCCAAGCCTTGTTACATAATTATTTGTATTTTTTACCATTCTTGGCATCTCTCCGTTGTTTCTTTGTTCGTTTTTTCGAGGATTCCAATGATGTATTCAACTGGGGGCTTTTGGGTCTTTCATTGAATAACTTCCCTGACCAAAAATCAAAAAGATAGTTCCACCACTGCAAAGACTCTGGTTTCAAATATTTAACAAAAAAATCGTGCTCCTGTTTGTCAGTGAGGCTAAGGTGAATATCTTCCAAAAGTCCAATCGTTGCCAATTCTTTAACAAATTCATCACCTTGTATGTGTAAAAGCTCGATCACTTCAAAAACAGCTTCGAATTCTTCAGTTTCGTTAAGTTTATATATTTCAATTATATGATTAGCAAAATCAGCAACATCTATATAAAGTAATTGCTCATCCCCATCTTCATAATTTTCTTCTAAATATTTTTCCCATCTTTCAGAGTATGAAGGACAAGCACTTAATAACAGACCCATAACTTGTTCTTTTGTTATTCCCTTTTCCAACCTTATCACCTCTTTATATTAGAACTATATTAACATAAATAACTAAATCCTTTATAAAAAATATAATCACTCCGTTCAGTGGGAGTGATTTATTTAAATTACAATATATCATTTAGCGAGAATTGTTTATTTGTAAGTCCCAGTTGTTGAGCAAGAGTTATTCCTCCGTTCTAAAAATTCACATATGAATTCACACTATTAATCACAACGAATTCACATACCCTACAATAATTATTTCCATACCTGCGATTTATTCTGCGATTTGGGGTATGAATTAGTTGAAGAATTACCTACGAACATTGATATGACAACAAAAAAACACATTAGAATTCATATGCGAATTCCAATGTGTTTTAGGCTGTGTTTTGACTGTTTGCACCTCTGAAGTAAACCCGTTAGTAATTAGCACGGTGTTTTTTGTGTATTTATTATTATTTCTTATTTCACTAAAGCTACCCGTTAGCCATCCATGAAGCGCAAAAATCAGCGCTTCACCACAGAGAATGAAAATTGGTTTCTAGGTCGATAATGTTTTAATGGCTGGCGAAGAAGGTCGTTGAACTATGGTGCCTTTGAGCCCATCCGTTAGTCTGACTCCGACGACCACGGTGTACCACCGACTGTCGCGCCCTTTATGGGTAGCACTCATGGGAGATTAATCCTTTTTTGGTCGTCGCGCTAGCCTCTACTTTATTTGCTATAATTGGAGGTTTTTTTTTAACGATTTACCAAACTCAATCAGATCACTCATAAGGCTCAGCCTTTTTTTAAAAAAGTAATTTTCTGGGTCTATTTCTGTATGCTCTTTTTTAGTTTTTAGACTATTTTAATTTTCATGGGAGTTGAATAAGAACTTTATTTTTATAATGTTCTTTTTAAGATAAATCGTGGTGGTGCCCCATATACTTGTTCCGCTTGAAAATACGCTAATTTACCGTGTGTACAAGAAATAAATGAAGGCATTCCATACCATATCAATTCTTCTATGGCAGTTGTAAGAGGAAACTCTTTACCATCTAATGAATGCCAAGATATTACATAACAATTTTTACTTGCACCGTGTACCTTCAATAAATTTACTATTTCTTCTGGGTCAGAATTAGGTTTGGGGATTTCAATCATAAATTCATTACGAAGAGTATCTAAATAATTGTGATTCAGTCTTTCAATTGCATCCTGCCGTTTTTTTGACGAAGATAATTCAAACAACACTCTCTGCTGAATCCTTTTATTAAAGAATGACTTAACGATAATTTCTTCAATTTCTTTATTCATCCCAACCCCTCCCATAAACTAATGTTACCTTAAAACACCATATGTGACGAGTGATTCTTATTAAACTAAACTCCCTCTATATAGAAAGGAAAATCTCTCGATTTCTCTTGTTTTCTCCAAATTACGTAGTAGTCTGTTTTAAGATTCATTTGTAGCTTGGAATAAAGGTGTATTCAAGGATAATTTTGGGGACAAACTGAAAAAACGACTTATAGCTATCAAACCACCCTTATCCAAAAGATGGATAACTAGTTAAAGTATGGTCGCACTGGTGGATCTCCACATTTCTCATGGAGGTTAACCCTCCCATATCTCACAGAGTCTTTGCTCCAAAATTCCTTCGTCCAACCTTTCCATGAGGTGGATGTCAGTCATGCTGCCCGACAGGGTCCTTGCCCGTATTTTAGTTGATTTACTGACTAATCCGTGCTTCAAATGTGTAAAACAATTAACCTAGTAATTAATATCAATCAAAAGAAATTTAAGCTGCTATCTGTAATGATGCTGCCATATGAGGAATGTCCCTTAACATACGTTCCTCACTAAAGTCACACTGCTTTTTACCGATGGTAAACAAAATACGTATGAGCTTATTACATATTGCAATTAGCGATTGCATCTTCTTCAAAGGATTATCTGGGCGTTTTGTAAAATACTCATGTAATGCTTTAAAAGCAGTATTTTTAGCGACCAAAGGCATTGCAACTCGAAAGAGGAGAGCTCTTAATGTCTTCCTACCTCTCTTGGTAATTTTGGTTTGTCCTTTATGCTTTCCAGATGTATTTTCCTTAAGACTAAGCCCAGCTAGTTTGATAATCTGTCTTGGGTGAGAATAGTAACTTAGGTCTCCTACCTCTGAAAAAAAGCCTGCAATCGTGTCTTTCCCTATTCCCTTAATAGCCAACATTTGTTCAACACCTGGAATTTGTTCAAGAAGTTTATCTATGTTAGATTCCAGTTCTTCGAACTTTTCATTTATTAGTTCATATTTGTCTATTAAAGTGCGAAGCTCTAACTTAGCCATATCAGAACCTTCCCGAATGCCAATTGAAGCAACTGCAACCTTCTTTAGTTCTTTTATTTTACTGAGTCCCACTGCACGTTTAACAGCTTTTCGAAGATGTACTAGTATCTCTTGTTCAGAGAGAGCTACTAACTCATGTGGCAATAAATTTAGTTTTAATAATTGTATAGCAGATTTACCTTCCCAATCTTTAAAGACGGTAAGGAACTCTGGAAAATAGCGGTCTATCCAATTATGGACTTGCCCTTGAACTGCTTGAAGATCAACAGATAGGAGATCACGTATTTTTCTAGCCACACGAAGTTCTGCAAATACTCCTTGTGGAATATTAGGTTCAGCATATCTCCCGTCTTTGACCAATTGTGCGATAACTCTTGCATCCTTTACATCATTTTTAGTTGGAGAATTATCATCTAACTCTTTACTTTTCTTTACATGCATAGGATTTACAACTACAAACTTGATATTTTTCCCCTTAAGGAAGTGAGCTAAATTAAGCCAATAGTGACCTGTCGGCTCCATTCCTACGATCACCTTTTCCATATTGTTTTGATCCATTAACTTTTTTATCCACTCTATGAAACAGTTAAAGCTAGAATCTGTATTTTCAAAGTATAAAGGTGCTGAAAATTCTAAACCTCTAAAGTCTTGGGCTCTTGCCACATGCTTGTATTTAGCAATATCAACACCTATAATTAATGTTTGAGAAGTAATTTTAGCAATCTTTTCATTTTGGTTATAATTCATTTGAATAGCCTCCTGGTATATGTGTTTGTTGTCCTTTTTGCCGCCAAGCTTTGGACACTTATATCATACCAAGGGGCTTTTTTATGTTCAAACCTCATATTTCTTCATTACAGGAATGCTGCCCGTTACTTGAAGAAGAAAAAAAGCGATGTTGAAAGACAACAAAGTCGGGTACTGGACAACAAAGTCAGGTACTCGACAACAAAGTTGGGTACTGAACAAGAAAGTCGGGTACTGACATTTATAATTGTTGTTCGGCATAACTCATTATGTAGTAAAATGTTTTTAAATTTTTGACCTGTTCCTATTTTGGCTCAGGTCTTTATTGTGGAAATAAAAAAGGGCAGCTAGATCTTCATAGCTGCAAATTTTTAAAAATAATTTATCTTTCTTTTAAAAATAATTTATCTATCATATATTTTTTCTAATTGCATAATCATAATATTTAATAACAGAATTAAACCTATCACGGCAAGTGCAGGATATATTAGAAGCCAAGGGAAATGAACCATATCAAGTATGCTTTGACCAATCATCCCGCCCCATTCACTTGAATTGGATAGATACTTGTTATCTTCTCCAATTATTCCACCTTTTACTTTTCCTCCAATGAATATTTGGAACACACCTAGATGAATTAATAAGATGATAGTAGCAATTGTTTGTTGTATAAATACAATAAACAACCGCCTTTTGAAAACAGGGAAAATTTGTTTTCTTACTAAATGAAATTTATTTGCTCCAAGTAATCTTGACGCGACAACATAGTCTTTATTTAATAATTGTTCATATTCCTTTATCAATAGAAAAAGCAAAGGAGGAAATCCAATTAAAGAAACGATGATGATCTGATAAAAAATCAGAAAGTATTCTCCATGTGCGTTAATGATAATTTCTTCTTCTTTTGCTAAAAGGATAAATAGAATGAAAGCAGGAACATAAAGAAATGGCGTTAAAAATGTTTCAATATAAGGCTTTATCTTCTTTAAATAAAACAATATAGCGAAACTGCAAACAATTCCTATCATCAATCTTAAAAGGGTGACGATGGCTGATATGAAAAATGTGTATTTAAAGCCATTTATCAATTTGAATAGGAAGTCATTTCCGTTTTTATCCGTTCCCAATGGATGTTCAATAGATGATGGAAATGGAGGTCTTAAAACCTTACCTTCCGAAGTATAGATAAGTCTTTCAGGTTCAACTGAATTCTTCATTCCAAATTCAACTATAAAACTAGCTGATAGAAAGAGTAAGAAAACACTGAAAATAATAAATAAAATAATTTTGGACCAATTAACCTTATTCATTTAATACTCTCCTTTCATAAATTCTGAAAAAAGCAGCCCGCATTAAACCAAAAGGTATTAATATCAAAATGATTGCAACAGAAGATAAACTGCTGTCATTAACTCTATACAAGAGTGATGTAAAACCTTGCATTTGAAACAGGTATTCAATAACAAATAAGGATGATAACATATACCAGTAAATCAAGCCGATATGACTAAATATCGATTTTATTACGTTCCGAACAACATGTTTAATGAATACAGTGGATCGCGATAAACCTTTAGCAATAGCAAATTCTACATACTGTTCTTCTATTTCTTCTTCAAAAATCTTAATCATGATTTTGACGACCATTACGATTGGAACGAAACTTAAGCATATGATTGGAAGAAGATAAACGTTATCTCTAAGTCCATACAATTGGAGGACTTTAAATCCTGTTGCCTGATAGAGACGGATAACAAGTAATTGACTTGCTAGAATAATAATTATATCGGGTATGGAATCCATTATAAGTAATATTCCTTCGAACAACCGCTTAAAACGTTTAGAAAAGAAATGGAACACATACGAAATAAGGAAGGATACAAGAATAGTTATAATTATGGCATAAAATAAAATGCTCATTGTGTAAATATATTTATCAATAATATAAGGAAACACGTCGTATTCTTTACCCATGTAAAAAAATTTAGAATCGTATATGGAAAATAATCGGATGAATGTGATAAAAATTTCTTTTAAAAAATTTATTGGATAAAACCCAAAACTATGAGAAAAACCAGCACTGTCCCTCAAATAAACTAATGAGCGTAAGGAAGTAATGCTACTCACACTTATTAACAATAGTATAATTTTAATCGAAACCTTTAAAATATTTATATATAAACTCTTTGCTAAACCTTTCTTCATTTCAACCTCACTTTCGGAATAGTGTTTCCTGATATCAATTTAAAAAAAGAATTCTATTGCCTTAATTAAAAGTATAACAATTACTTCGCAATAATTGTTAAATAATTCCGAACTCCTAGTTAAAAGAAGCGGCAATTTATTTTATTATCTGTGACAGTCGAGTACCCGACTTTGTTGTTACGCATGAAAAAAGTCGGTACCCGACATTCTTTTTTATAAAGTGTAAAATCGGACGTATTAATGCGGGTTTCAGCGTTTCATAGTACCCGACTTTGTTGTCATTAAACAAGCGACCTTCGTTATTGAAGTATCGCACCCGTTACTTTAAGTACATTTCTTCACAATCTTACTTGTTAAAAATTTTTACTCCCATTTTCTTTCTTTTCGATAAAGCTTCCTTTCGGATAACGATAAAACCTTAGCAGTCGAAGGACGTTTAATAGTTGGTAACAGAATTTGGTCAAAATAATCCTCTTCAGCAAATACGTTCCAAGGTGTAACTCCGTAAAAGGCGTTTGCTAAATCTTCAAGGATACCACTTGAAAAACTAATGGCACCAATACAATCGGTACCGTTGAATTTTTTAGGGACGTCCTCCTTTTGATTGCTTACATTCATATTACCAATCACCTTCCAACGGTGACTATCTAATGAATTTGGTGTTAATGATAGTATCGAAATAAAGGGATTACTCATAATTTCTTCTAAAGTAGGGATTTCGGTTTTATTAATATCAAATAAGCCACAAACAGGGTGTGTATAGCTTTTCCAAACTATCTGTCCAAAGGCATATGTACCATTCTCAAGAGGGATTTGGCATATATCTCCCACTTTCCATTTTTGCTTCTTGGGTCTTTTATGTGAGAGTAATTGATTTTTGGCAATGCCTATTTCTTGTTCGGCTAAGCTCACCTTAGCAATTTCATTTATAACCAAGGCTATCTCTAGAATCAATTCAGCATTGGTCGTTCGAATAATAACCGCACTTGATTCGTAATCAAAACCAATACGCTTATATATATTTGGTTCAACCTTTTCTCTAATGGCTTTGCGTAGAAGTTTTAATGCTTCATTATTCGTTTCCAAATTAAACAGTTCTGCTAAATCATCATCAATAAAGAAATACGAAGTTGAGGCATCGGGTAGTAGGATTTCTATTTTTCCTAATTTGCAAGTCAATTCCATAATGTATCCTTTAACTCCTTTAAAGGTCTTTTAATTATTGAGTTATTCTCTATTCCTTATTGTAAATCCTTCTTCAGCTAACCTGCCCGTTACTTGAATAAGAAAAAAGCAATCCTTTTTTGAAGAATCGCACCCGTTACTTGAAGTAATTCAACTGTGCATAGATAAAAATTCTTTAATAATTGAAGTCAAATCCTTATTAACATTGGGTAAATTAAGGACATTTTTTAATACATTTAAATAATATTTCTTTTGCACTCCTTCGCACCCATTTACTACTCTATTTAGCATCCAAACTGTGTGAGAAGTTGGAAACCTTTCTATTGATTGAACTAACTTTTCTTCATAACCATTTCCATAAAATTGTTCAACAAAGTGTACTAGTGGACCTGGTAATCCAAAATCAATATCTGGATTTTGTTCTATCAGCTTAAGAATAGGTTCAACAACATCAAAAGCATTTTCATAACTTTCGATTTCTTCAGTAACATCATAAGCAATATCAATAAAGTCTTCACTACGAACAGAATTATTTAGAATTTCTAATTGGTTATTTAATCTGCTATCCATATAATCACCTCTATAAATATGAATTATATCTCCAATTCTACCATCTTTCTTCTTCATACAGATAGGTAGGGCTTTGAAGTTATCGCCACCTTTCCCCCTGTTCACACCGTACGTGCGACTTTCACCGCATACGGCGTTCCAACTAATCCAATTCGATTTAATCATCGACACTTTAGAAATCGTAGCCCCTTCCGTGTCTCAATTCCTCCGTTTTAATAAGTCGGTGCCTCCCGTAGGAGGTGAACCTCTATTAGTCTCACAAGAACCTTATTAACCGATAAAGATTTGCCTTACATGATTAAATGATTCTTCATTAGTCTAGTGGCTATCCCTCCAGGCTGATTAGACCTTTCATTGGTATTGTGCCACCACTTTCACTGACATAAAGACAAGTTATACAATAACTAATGTCATTATTGCTTTCCTTGCCAACGCTTCTTCGGGAGTAAGCCCTCCACGTTATCAGCTTACAACGTTGAATTATATCTATTATAGAATGAACTAAGGTGCTTCCTGTAAGCCTGTTAGCATTCATACGCCTGTAACGTATCATGGATTTTCATATTAGTTATTTTTACTCACCCACATCTAACCTCACAATTTGGTGATATACACATTTCTATGTATCGCAGGTATAGACCCGTACATTCAGAAGTTCGTCAGCTTAACCTTTTCTTTTAGGTTTATTTTGCATTCTCACCATATTCATTCAACTCAAGCATCATGATTTACACCACCCCATCGGGTAGGCTTTCGTCAGCTTAACCTGTTACGGTAAATTCTCACGCCTTTTTGCCGAGCTTATAACACTATCATTCTTACTAAATCCAGTGCAATTCGACTAAGAGAGAACCCTTCAGGACGTTACCCCATCATTTGATTCTTCGATATAATCCTTCAGTTCCGACAGGAACTGTCTAGCCTTTACCTGAGTATTGTGACCAATCTCAATTTAAGCTAGAAACATTTCGCACCACTAACCTGCACCGTTACTTGAAGAAGAAAAAAAGCGACCTTCGTTATTGAAGTATCGCTACCCGTTACTTTAAGAAGGTTTACTCCGCAACCGTACCCTTTAGCAGTATTAAATTATTGCATAAAACACTAATAATAATCCTGGGATAATCATAATTAAAGACAAATTCCTACCCAATTTGGCTCCAAGGTTGCTTTTGTACTTATGACCCAGTATTAATGCGGGTATAAAGAAGATAAGTGAATAAATTATCGTATAATGTGTTCCCATTTCGCCGTTTGACCAAGGGTTTAACCCTAGGAACCTTAATATGGTATCTCCAAGAGCCTCGGTATTTTTCCATGAAAAAGAAAACAGTATCCCAAACATAAGTAGCAATAATGAAATCGAGCCCATCCCAATTTTCTTATTTTGACTATCTTTCAAGTTCAGCCCCCCATTTAAACTCTTATTCTCCAAGTTGGTCCGTTTGTTGAACAAAAGTTATGCAATTCTTTACCCGTATTTTACCATAAATATAATTAATTCCTTCTTGCACTAACCTGCCCCGATAGTTTAAGTACAATATTTCACAAATCTTTCATACGAAAAAAGAAAGAAGGCGACCTCCTTATTGAAGTATCGCACCCGTTAGTTTAAGTGCAAACTTTCACAAACTTACGTGATACAACGAAAAAATAAAATTCATTGATTATTAAATAAAATAACAATTTACATTTTTTTACACATATACTAAAATATAATTAAGCAAAAAATTTTTTAGTAAAAAATAATTTATTATAGGGAAAGGAGAATTTTAAAATGAGTCTATTAGATATTTATCTGCAAAAGAACGGGAAAAAACGATACGATGTATTTAAAGAAACTGGAATCAGTCAGCAAATGCTTTCAAGTGTTAATAAAAAAAGTGTCAATCATTATTCAGTCAAAACAATTCAAGCTATTGCGAAAACAGTAGAGAAAAGTGAAGGAACTGTGCTAGATGAATTAATACAATTAGAGAAGGAAAATGCTTATTTCGAAGTTTATAATGCTGAAGATTTACTATTAGCCTTTAGAAATAAGGAAGAATATATTCTAATCAAAGGCGAATACAAAAAAGAAATGGATGAATTAGCGAAGTCACAACTTTCTGATACAGAAACATTAGGTTGGGAATTAGGGGCAGTATGGTCAGGTGGATTAGTAACTGTGTCGACAGAAGTAATTTTGCACTTAGTAGATTTATTCAGTAGTAAAGATGATGACAAAAAGAAAATTGAAAGCCAAGTTCGTAAGTATAAGTTTAAAAAAATAAATGAAAATGAAATCTTATTGTATTTACGTCAATTAGATTATTAGGAGTTTAAGAAGAAGTGACACTGCGGGATAGTTGTTAGTAAAAGAAAAGTGACTGGAAGAAGAATCCTGCCAACTAAAGAATGTTTAGATAGCTGGAATTACAAATAAATCTATCCTTGGAGAATCCCTCTTGGATGGATTTATTTGTTTATTGGCTAATAAATATATCCCCGTTCTTAAACAAAACTGCCACGTTAGCTCAACAAGAAGAGGGATCGCCGTAGCGGTCCCCATCTTAAACTCTTGCACCCGTTAGCTTGATAATTCTTTTTTCCATTTGCTATAAGTATAAAATAATGTAATTCCCGTAACCGCCAAAATAAATGTAATAATATCAATAGATAAAAATAATGAAAGTTTATCTGAAAGTAAAACCCATATTATTAATGTGATAACTAAAGGAACTTGCACTAAATTCCAAAGAAACTTCTTTTTATAGGACCATTTCCAATAAATCAAACGTTACACACCCTTTCAATATTTAATTAGCATTTCCTCTTAGTATTTCTTTTTTTATTATACCATAAATACCCAACTCGTTTTTTCATCTAACCTGCCAAGTTAGTTTCACAACAAAAGAAAAAGGACTTCCGAAAACAGCCCATTTGTTGTGAAACTAAAGCACCCGATAGTTGAAGTGTAATCTTTCACAACCTTAATGGATAATGACACCATTTAAATGGGTTATACCCAGTTCCGTTTGAATTGTTTATACTTTGTGTAAACGTAACATATATAAATCGAATTAATCCCCGCTCAACAGCTTGGCATTAAGGATAAACAGTTTACGCTGAATGATATTTTGTATTTCAAATAAAATGTCCCTTAAAAATCGAGGGGCATTTTTCAGTAGGAAAAATAAAATGTTTGCCTAATACATTTAAAGGAAATTTATCTTTAATTTTTAATATTTTGTAAAAAAGAAAATTTGTTGTGTTATTATTTAAATATACAGAAAAGTATCGAAGGTTTTTCAATCTAATGGTAAATTAATTCATAAAATTAGTACATTAAATAATATATAAGGTGGAATAAAATGAGCAACTTAATAGTTAAAACTGAAAAAGGACCTTCTCTTCTCGTTTGGACGATTATATTATTTTTTAGCAGTCCCATTACACCATTTTTATTGCTTGGTCTAATACAAGATTCTATTTATCACGACCGCCGTTCGCAATGGTTTTTCATAGCACCTCCTTCAGCCTATATTGCCTGTTTAATAGCTATAATCTGGATTCCGATAGTTTTAACGTTACATTTAATCATTCAATACAAATATGAGTTCAAGAAAATGAAATGGGTTACGCTGTTTCTAATTTTTTTGAGCATTCCCGTTTTATTGGGAGGCATAACGAATTATTACTATTTCGATGAAAAAGGAGTCCATTACAATTCCTTAAACACGCTCAATGAAAAAACTAATGAGTGGTCGCATCTTCAAGAAGTGAAAATAGTTTATTCAAAAAATGAAGCGACAAATGTCATCGATTTAAATGAGTATCAATTTATAACAGATGATAATAAAGTAATAACCGTACCTATCAGTGGGGAATTTAAGGCATATGAAAATCTAATATTAGCAAAACTTAAAGAAAATAATGTAAAAGTCACAGATAATTTTGCGGAACAAAATGAATAATCAATCCATCCTAAACGGGACTTTCCTCTAATTAGGAAACAAAATATTTTTAAATTAAAAGGGCTTGGAATCCAAGCTCTTTTCTTGTGAATTAATATGTGTTTTCTATTGCACTTCACTTAAACTAACCTCCCGTTACTTTAATTAGAAAAAAAGGTGCATTCCTTTTTCAAAAGAAACCACCTTTGGTTTAATAAAAAATTCAATTATCATTTTTTTAAATTATCTACTTTTTCCTCTATCCTTTTTAGACGTTCATCTCGTTTCTTTGACGATCGTACGAATAGGACAATAAGAACAATAAAAGCCACTGGTATGAGTATTGAAAATAACTGAAAAATGATGTCCCAATATTTATCATTTTTTATTCCTCCACTAAATCTTTAAAAAAATTCTAACATTTATTTTAATTTTCATCGTTCAAGCAACTGCATCGTTACGAAGAAGAAAAGGGTAATATCGTTGTTCCAGTAAAGCCCCCGTTAGCTTAAGTACATTTCTTCACAATATCATTTAAGTGAGTAATAAACCTTCTAGTTATTCCGAAGAAACAATGGAAAGTAACCCCATTCATTGATAAAATAAATACATAAAATTTGGAGGTATTATATGTCAACTTTAGTTTTCCTCATTATTCTTATTCTAATAAGTATTTTTCTTATTTATCGTTATAACAAGTTGCCTAACCCTCTAATAACCTTTTTTGTCGTATTTGCAATTATGTGTATTATTTACGCATTACCAAGTATTCTGATGCTTATTTCAAAGACATTATAAAAGTTCCTTTGTTGCACAGTAGATTTCAAATACGCATTAAGCGTTTTTTCCTCTTCAACTCCTATACTTGAATAACGAAATGAAAAAAGACTGCCGAAACAGTCCATTTGTTGTGATTTAATAAAGGTAATTCATCGACCTTGCAATTTCTAACATTTTTTCTTTCGGTAATCTTGAACTATTCATTTCTACATAAGTACCATCTTGTACCCAATTAAGTAAGCCACCAGTAATGGTGTCACCATTTTTATCAATTTCACCACTTTCTATCCATTTCTGAAAATAACCTTTTTTTCCATTAATATCAACTTGCTGAGAATGAGGAAAATCTTCATCGGATAATGGAAATCCTCTTCTTAAATGAATAGCGACCATCAATTTGGTATCCTTGCTGTCCATATAATGTAGCATTATCCAAGGGGATGTTTTGGTATCTAATGTCCAATCAATAGGTATCTTTTTGGGAGTTAACACTGTAAAGTCAACTTCCTTCGTTATTTCTGAAATAGTTTTGCTGTTGTGATTATACTTAATTTCTTTAGCCGTACTTAACATTGGGCAACTATTTAATAGGATTATAAATATGATTAGACGAAAAAGAAGTGCCATTTTTTAACCTCAATTCGAATTGAATCTTCTGTCAACAGTATCCCCATTTTGTCACTTCTTATTAAACTATCCTGCTGTTACTTGAAGAAGAAAAAGGCGACCATTCTTATTGAAGAATCGCACCTGTTAGTTCAACAAGTAAGCCTCATAATAGTTTGATTTCCATCTTTCTCGCTTGGGTTTTCATTCCCATAGCTTCGTAAAACTTAATCGCCTGCTCATTAAATTCCCAAACACCAAGCTCTAAACTTGTTGCACCAACCTCTTTTGTAAACTCTAAGGCTTTATTAAAAAGTAATTTTCCTAAACCTTCACCTCTAAATTTTTCTGTAACACCAAGGTCTTCCATAAAAACGTATTCCTTCTTTACCACAGTTTCTCGGTGAGCCGTTTGATACTTTCTTAAAAATGTAAATGCTATGATTTTTACATCATTTTCAATGATGTAAATTATAGAGTCCTTATCATCAACTAATGACTTAAAATAATTAAAATCTAATGTGTTATTTGTTGGATTATATTTATCTGGTCTACCCTTAACGTGTAGGTCGTGAACCTCTTTATGTATTGGCTTTATTTTCTCAAAATGATTAAGGCTAGCAACTCTTATTTCATAATCCATTTTACCCCTCCTTTTAATTACCTAATTTTAGCATATTTTAAAGTTCTTATTGCACTAACCTGCCCCGTTACTTCAATAAGAAAAGATGACCGCAGCCGTTACGATCCTTGTTAAACTCTAGCCCCCGTTACTTTAAGTACATTTGTTCACAAACTTATTACAGGATTGCTGCTACGTTTATTTAATCCTTGAAAAAATGCATTGACCCCCATCAGAACAGCACATCCCTAGATTTCATTTATTTTTATGATTAGAATTCAGTAATTCTGCCTCTATTTCTTCTTCTGACACAAATACCTCTTCATTGTTTTGGCTATTACTTTTAGGAATTAGCAATAAAATGCCCAAGATTAACACAATTAAAATTAGACAAACAGAAATAGTATGCAACCCTTGCCCTTCCGCCACAGCAACTTGCAATACAATTGAGGCTGCCAACAGTGATAAACTAATTATTAAAAGTCCAAATAACCTGTACATAACATCCCCCTTTCAATTTCTAGTTAAGTCGTTATTGATATTTTATTCTAGAAAATAATTAGTTTTTCCTTCAACTAACCTCACCCGTTAGCCATCCTTGAAGCCCTACTTCACCACAAAAAATGGAAGAAACTATTGTTCTTAAATGGTAGTATAGGAAGCGAATATTCCACTTGAAGAATCGCACCCGTTAGCACAGGTATATGTTAATTTAATGGGGATTCAATCTTTTCATTTAATTCCTCTGCTTGTTTCATAAAAGAATCCATATTTGCACTGATTGTTATATTTAATCCTAATCCTACCTCACGAAGTATTTCCCTCAGCTTTTCAAAATTCTTTTTATCTTCATCAGTTACATCAGCAAAGCTATATAATTTATCATTCGGATATTGTGTTAATTTTGAATGCAGGTGCGACAATGTTTTCTTATCACTTTCTGAAAGTGTCCCTAATTGTTCCCCAGTAGTCATGCCAAGCCAAATTCCATTTAATACATCCCCCAATTCAGTTGTCACCAAATTCGGTTCTGACCAATCATTATCAATCTGATGTGCAATTAAACCTTCTAATTCCACTAAATTATTCTGTACTTCTGTGACAAGAACTTGCTCTTTAACAAAATTCATCTTGATAATTCCCCAAGCCACAATTGCGACGAGCAATATATTCAAACCAATTGAAATTATGAATAGCAACTTCCTTTTTTTACTCAATTTTATTCCCCCTTTAAGATGACTTTACTATAAAACCCCATATTACTTATTGAAGTATTCTGCCTGTTACTTGAAGAAGAAAAAAGCGACCTTCGTTATTGAAGTATCGCACCCGTTAATTAACTAAAGAAAGAAGGAGAGAGCATCAATGTTGAAGTAAAATCATTTGAATTTTTTTATAAAATCTCCAAGAACTTCTCCTAATTTATTTTGCTTGGTAAGCCAAATATAATGCTCAGCCCCTTTCAATTCAATGTACTTAGAAATATTAATAAGGTTTGAAATTTGTTTAATTGACCAAGATGGTCGAATATCATTTTCGGCGTAGATAAACAGAGAGGGTAATTCAAGATGTGAGATGTCTTTTAACAAGTTAGGATTTTTTATATAATGCCTCCAAGAATCAATTAGTGAACGGTGGACAATCTTATTATCCTCGTATTCAAAGTCTGGAATTACTTCTCCCATTTCTGCTTTGTTACGATTGTAAGCGTTCTTCCAATCCCGATCATTTTGAATTCCAGTTCCAGATATAGAAACATACCCTAAGATAGAATGAGAATATATAAGAGAGTATGCAAGTCCTAAATCTGCACCCCAAGAGTGACCAATTACGACCCACTTTTCAATCCCATATTCACATCGAATTCTTTCTATGTCTTGAAGACATATTTTTAAGTCGTACCCCTCTCCATCATAAGTGGAGCGACCACAGCCTCTTGGGTCAAACATAATAACCTTACAAAAATTTTCTATAAGAGTTGACAAAGGTTCTAAATAATTACATGTTCCAGGTCCTCCGCTGATTAAAATAACAGGGATTCCGTCTCCCCTTTTTTTAGTCCAAAGCATAGCATTTTCTACTTCAATGAATTTTTCAACCAAAAATACCACCCTTTATTACAAAGTTTTAATATATTAATTCTACTAATATTTCTAAACCTTCTGCTACTAAACTGACCGATAGTTCAATACCTTACGTTTCCAATTCAACAATCAAGGCAATAATTCCTCCAATATAACCGAAAAAAGGAGGATATTATTTTGTTATTATCAAAAACCTGGGAATTATATGAATCGGATAAAAAGATTGAAGGATTCTCCACTCAGACATTAAAAGCATATAAGCTCCAATCTAAGCTACTTATCCAATACTTTAACGATGTAAATATTGAATTATTGACGACTGATCGGCTGAAAGAATACTTGGCAAAATCAAGCGAACACCTAAAGCCATCAAGTTTGGCTCATCGAATTCGATTTATTAAATCGATATTTCGTTGGTCACACGAGGAAGGGCATATCCCGAAAAATCCAGCTGCGAAAATCAAAGAACCTAAACAAGGAAAACGGATTCCAAAATTTTTAACAGAAAGAGAAATAGAACATTTGAGGGAAGCGTGCATTACGCCAATGGAAAAGGCATTATTTGAATTTATGTTTTCAACGGGTTGTAGAATAGGGAAAATTGTTTCTCTTGATAAAAATTGTATTAATTGGTCGAATCGATCAGCTATTGTCCTTGGAAAGGGTGATAAGGAAAGGGAGGTCTACTTTAATATACGGTGTGAAATATGGCTCAAGCGATACTTAGACCTTCGCCAGGATAAAGACCCAGCAATTTTTGTTACTGAACGGCACCCACATAGAATGAGTATTGGACAAATGAGATATATCATAAAACGAATATCAAGTCGGGCAGGGATCAACAAAGAAATTCATCCACACCAGCTACGCCACAGCTATGCTACACACCTATTGAACAACGGAGCTCCCATTGATGTTATTCAAAGTTTACTGGGACACGAAAAAAGCGAGACCACCAGAATTTATGCTCAGCTAAGTGGAAGCGTTAGAAGAGAAATTTACAGAAAGTATTTTTAAAAATGGATGGCAAAAGGCAACGGATACTCCACTGCCTTTTCACTATCACACCCGTTAGCTTAATAAACGCCTGCTGAAGCTATCATTGCTATGCTCCACACAATAAGAGTGAAAGATATTGTAAGCCAAGCAGTATTGACCGTAGTTTTTTCTTCGTTTTTTACCTTTTTCAATATAGAAACCAAATTCAAACAAAATATAACGCACAAGATAGGCATTAAAAGCCATCCTATGTATAGAAAGGCAATAATCACATTCTCCATATTTTTCCTCATTTGTAGTTTTTTATCATTGTTCAACTAAACTGCCCCGTTAATGCAATAAGAAACGTATTCCTGTTTCTACAATAATTGCTAAAACCGAAGTGATGAATATACCCATTACTACATATTTCTTTGCTCTATTCTTATAATTAGAGTCCATAAAATATCTTATTATGTAAAAGACTATAAAGATAGAAAGTATTTTAAAATAGTCCATTCAATTCACTCCTTAATATCCTTCTTGTTTCGACATTTTCCATTAAATATCCTTCTTTTTGTTAAACTAAACTGCCAGTTAGCTCAATAAGAAAGCCCCTCATTGCCAAAGAGGGGCTTTCTTAAATTTAAACTTTTTCGGTTGAATTCAAAAAATAACTTTCTTTTTGTTCACCAGTCGCAGTATTTTCGATAATTTTTTTGGTAAGGTTAAACTTATATTTCTCATTAATGGTTAATCCCATTTTGAAAACTTCGGCAGTAGTCTTCCCTTTTAGAGTTTGACCAGTATCCAAAATAATTGCGAAGGAATTATTGGTGGAACTAGCCGATACTAATTCTCCAGAAACCATTAGCGGTTCTAATATTTCTTTTGTTTTTATGGATTCTAATTGTTGTGTAGCTTTTCTAATTTTTTCTTTATTTAGCACTACTGCTTTGTTGTTCTGGTTATTAAAATATTCAAATTCTACATTTCCCTTTTCCAACTCTTGAAACCAATTTCGCAAGATGTTAAATGTCCTATTACCATATTCTTCTGCTATATCGGTATAATCCTCTCGTTTTTCCATTTCATCAAAAAGTTGAGTCAATTGATCTAATGCAGCTAAATCATGACTTGCCATAATTGGGTTATTACTTTTTAAATTAAGGTGTAGTCTAAAAGAACCAGCCGAGGTAGCATTAAGAATTAATTCACTAGATTCAATTATCTCCTTTGGAATCATTCCACGGTTGTTCCCCTTACCAAAAAAAGTATTGTAAATACTTGTAAAAACTCTTTGAATTCCTGATGAAACTAAATTCAACGATCTGAGACTTACTTTACCTGAGGGAAGAGGAGAGTGGATTCTGACTAATAGATCTTCTTTTTTAAGTCTTTGGTTTTGCTCAAATCTAACTATTTCATTAAAGGAAAACCTAGCAAGTTGATGATAAGGATTGCTTTCATCAAGTTTTTGTAATGACTCTTCAATATGTTCTTTTATAGGAAAATCAGACCGCAACTGTGAAGGAAAAGAAATGGATTCGAATTCGAACAATTAAATCACCTACTCTCTCTTATAAAATAAGTTCTATTATACCCTTATTTCTTGCATCTCGGTTAAACCCAAATTGACCCATCCAATATTTTGTTTCGTATTCAAAATGCCTTTTTGCGTCAATTTCGTTACTTGGTATTAAGGTGTGGTCTATACAAAAGTAGGCATCGCAGTAGTATTGTACGCCAATTGTATGAATTTTTTTTGCTTCATTTTGAAGAAATTGTAGAATATATGGAATATCATTTGGTTCGGGATTAAAGTAAAAAACCAAATCAATGTCGTTTGGATCTATTTTGTTAGTTAAAAAACTGCCGTCTAACCACAATTTAGATAACCTCTGCTTAACACCAATTGTACTAAGGATGCTTAAAAACTGTTGAAATCCTGCGAAATTCCTGGCTCTGGTTTGCGAGGTGGAGAAGTCCCTTACAAAAAAACTTTCTACATCCTGCATTGATAATCCTCTAATAATGCCACCATTCAAGTTCCCATGTTCATTGAAATTCACTTTCTATTCACATCTTTTCCCTCTAATTATATTTTTATGTATAAAAATTCCTAAATAGGTAACTTAAATGTAAAATATTTTCAACATAAAAGAAATGCATTCGACAAAAACAGTCGAAATTAGACAAATTAAATAGCCAGGAAAAGGCTGGCAGAAAGAGCAGGCGTTTACAACCTATTATATATATAATAACCCATATGTCTTTTGCATTAACCTGCACCGTTAGCATAACAAGAAAAATGACCGCCGAAGCGATCACTTCTTTAACTCTTGCACCCGTTAGCTTAAGTACATTCTTTCACAAACTGAGTTTTGTGGTTTTGAATTAAAAGTATAAATAGTGCCTTTTGTGAATTTGATAAATCATTTGTTTGATACGGGTATTTTCTGATTCTCAATTGTAATAAATGCTACATTTTTGAGGTCAATAACTTTCCTATTTGCTCTTGGTCCAGTTGAAAATACTACCCTATTATTGTTTGCCATGTAAGCATATAAATTTAAAGTCGAACCATCTTTATAAGTCACAAATGTATTGTTTCTCCAGCTATCCCAGTCTTCCCATGAATCTCGATTAATGCTTTCGGTGGAAGATAAAGTGTGGAAATTTATTTCTAGTCCTAGTGGGTCCAAACTTACTTTATCAAATTTTACATGAGCTCCATTGTGTAAAGAGAAGTTATTATTAGCAACTATCTCAAGATTTTTTACTTGTGCAGGAACTTTAAACTTGACCGACCAATTTCCATTGTATTTTTTTCCATTGTCAGTAGTGATAGAGTGAATTGAGAAGGTCATTGTTTGATTTTGCTCTCCAATTATATTCGCCAAATAAGTAATTGTTTTAGTGGCAGGATCATAGTCAAGATTATCCCATCCATAATTTGCGTGCAGTTTTGTCGTTTTACTTAATCGGTCTTCTGTTTTATCTGTTAACGTGAAGAATACCATTACATGATCAGAGGGATTGTGAATAACCGATACTAATCTCAGTTGAATTCCATCATGTTCAACTTCGCTATTCAAAACAGTACCATATTGACTAATATATGACGTTCCCCCTTCACCAAAAATCCCATGATAAATGGTAGTCAATTTATCTGAATTTGCATAACCTAACCCTGCGGAAAATAGTAAACTAGCTGCCATTGCCCCAACAATTAGTGGTTTCTTTTTAGTATGTTTCTTTTTTATCCCAGATGTTTTCTCTATAAAACGATTCATAATATTTTTATCGTTTCCCTCTGAATATGAAGGAGCATATTTAAGTAGTTCATCGATTTGGGTTTCATTCAAATCTGAAATCAATCGGTTTGTTTTCAAAACGTACCTCCCTGTTCGGCGAGCATCCTTTTTAGTTTTAATTTCCCACGGTAAAGCCTATTTTCAACTTCCTTTACATTGATGGAAATTTTTTTTGCGATTGCAGTGGGTTTTTCTGCAAGAAAATAGCGACGTATCATAATTTCTTTATCAGGTTCATCAAATGATTTAATGGCTATATAAAGTTGTTCAGATGTTTCTTTGTTTAAAACATAGTCTAGCAAATCATCATTGGAGACATGATTGGTATCGTTCAGTTCAACCGTTTTCATTTTTGTCAATTGTCGGTATTTATCTAAGGCTTTATTTCTTGCAATGGTAGCTAAGAAAGTTTTCAAAGTTCCTTTTTTCGGATTAAATGATTTTGGTCTCTCCCATAGCTTGATATAAACATCACAGATACATTCTTCAATATCCTGTGGTGTACCAACCTCATTCAAAATCCCACCAATGATAACCCATAAAAGTTTATTATATTTGCTCATGATTAATGAATAATCGTCTATCTCATGAGCTTTTAACCCTTTTAATAAAATCTCATCATCCAAGTTAGCATCCCCCCACCTGTATTCTATTAATAAACGGTTACATCATATAATACGAATAAACTCAAAAAAACACTTAAAAATATTGTCGATGGACATAAAATATTTTATCAAAAAAGTCCGTAAGTGGAACAAGAAAAAAAGACCGCTGCGGCGATCCTTCTCTTTAACTCTTGCCCCCGTTAGCACAATAAAGAATTTTAAGATTGGCTAATCAATTTTTCGATATATTCATCCAATAAATTTTCAATATCTGAATATTCAACTGTTAAATCTAAATGTTTAAAAAAGATAAGTTCAACAGATTGAATGTCCAAGATTTCCATATCAATAAAGCCTGATTTCCAAACAGTTACTCTTCCACCCCTTGTACTAGTTAGATGGTCTACAAAAATACTTGGATTTGGATTACAAGATTGAATCGATTTTGATATTAAGTCAGTTTGAATCCCCATTTTTTGCAGCTTTTCCTTGTGGTCATTAAACCACCTATAAAATAGTTCATCCATTGTTATATCACCCCTAAAACCCATTACTACTGTATATTCCACTTGATAAATTAATTCTCCTTCTCCCGCTAACCTGCTCCGTTAGTTCAATAAGAAAAAGTCGCTTGGTTTGGCAGCTGGCTCTTCGACTCAGGCATCCATTAATTGAAAAAACTTCTTAATAGACCTGTCTTTATTAAAACAAAAATAATAAGAAAAGTAGAAAAAACACCAAAAAACAAACCACTTACAAATGCAGGAAATAAATTTGAAAATTGTCTAATTATTCTTTGCATGCTCTCTTTCCTCCCATTAAATGACTAAAATTACTATATTAAGTATAATTATCTTTATATTTGTAAAATCCTTTTTTTAAATATTTCTTCTCCTTATTTCCTTTTTCAGCTAACCTGCCACGTTAGTCGAATAAGAAAAAGCTGTTAAATAATAAGTCGTTCCGTTTTGAGGTGCAAAAATGCAATTAGCATAAGAAAAAATACCTAAAATAGCACTTTAATTGGTCAATAATAAATTAAAAGCGTGGTTATAATTAACCACGCTTTTATCAACACTATTAGCATTTAATTTGTTTTTTCTTCTGTTGTAGAAAATTCAACATAACCGTATCTCAAGTTCACCATTATAATGTACTCTTTGTTATTTTTTTCCGCTACCCAGCTTTCGACTACATCTTTCTCATAAAGACTGTCATAGGCTGGTTTATTTACAAAAGATAATTGGTTTCCATCATTAATAAAATCTTTTGCAAAATTTTCAACCATTTTTTCAGCGGCATCTTTTGAAATCTTATTCTCTTTTAAATCGAAAGAGTAGTTCTTATAATGATACTGTTTAAATCCATTTTCGTTGAAAACAAATTCAATTTTATGAATAAAGTTATCACTGTTTGGTTCATATTTACTCCAAAGGTATAGCGTTTCTTTATTATCCAAACCTTCATCTTTGAAATTCGGCATATTATCAAGAACATTTTGAGGTAAGTAATTTTTCAGCTTTGAAAAAACCGTTTCTTTTGTAATTTCCACTTTTTCAATTTTTACTAGTGTTTCCGCTGCTGAGGTCGTTTTTGTTGATTTCTCTGGTTTGATGTCACTACTTTTCTGCCCACAAGCACACAGCACTATCCCTAAAACACCAATTAACAAAATAATATTATACTTTTTCATTCGCTTTTCCCGTACCTTTCAATTTTTGTATTTATATTTATATTTTTCTTTATTTTGTCGGTGAGAAACCTATTTCTGAAAGCGACACGAGAGGGCGATACGAATCGTCTTTGATAATGCTGATGTATCAGTGGTTATTGGCAGGTCCATTAATCAAACAAGAAGAGAACAATGGAGCGATGATATTCAAAGCAGATGATGAAAACTTCTTCCGCATAAAGCTAGTTATAGATATTCCCAATAATAAATCAATGTAATAATCAATGAAACAATGGTGTAAGATAATGCTGTAAGAAAAATAATATTGGGAGTAAATTTGAATTTTTGTCTTTTCATTTTGATATTTGTCTGCCCTTGAATAGTAGTGTCTATATAATGCGATGTGAAGCCACCCTTTGAAGTTAAAAACCAGATTAAAGTAGTTAAAACGAACCCAACCGCAAAAGAATATTCGATAAACTCTTTATTAGTGTTTTTAGCAATAATAAAATTTATTCCAAATAAAACAAGTAAAGTAAAGATAATACCAATTAAGCGTTTCATATTTTACCTCCAATTTACATAATTTGCCTTTATTCAAATAATAGCACAAAACAGTTTATAATGTTAATTATATATTGTTTTCCTTTGGGAATTCGGATAAGTTGAAATGAAAATGGGGTTCGGGGTCAATAATGTTTAATGGCAGGCGAAGAAGGTCGTTGAACTATGGTGCCTTTGAGCCCATCCGTTAGTCTGACTCCGACGACCACGGTGTACCACCGACTGTCGCGCCCTTTATGGGTAGCACTCATGGGAGATTAATCCTTTTTCTGGTTGTTGCGCCAGCTTTAACTGATTTCATTTTAAGTAGAAAGGTTTCACAAGACGATTTACCTGCCATCTTATATACGATCCTTCAAGAGGCTCAGCCTTTTTTTAAAAACTGGTTTTTCTGGGTCTACTTTTTCATGCCCTTTTTCAGTTTTTATTTTCATGGGAGTTTAAGTGCTTTACTTCACAATCTTTTTTTCAAAACAACAAAAAGTTTAGAGTATCATTGGCTTTCTATTAAAAAGTTACTCCAGAGTTTTTTATCTTTTGAGTAACTAATTTTTTGATTTTTACCCATAGAAAATAACAGCCAACTCCAACAACAGCCCCTATTGTATTTAAAATTACATCATCAATATCCGAACTTCTTCCCATACCTATTTCAAACATCGAGACTAAGATACTTTGTAAGAACTGTACAAATTCAATTCCAACTGTACATAGAAAAGAATACCAAATAGCTTGTTTATTACTCTTTGCCCATTTGAAATAAAGCAGAGCAAATGCAAATGGGGTAAGCATAAAAGCATTTCCAGCGATTTGGAATAATGGAGAAGGATTATTATAAAGAACATCAAGAATCCCTTTGATGGGTAATAAATTCACATAATGGACTATATATTTTAAGTTTTTTAATGAGTAATTTACATTATCAAAAAAGAATAAAAGTTGAACCGTATTATGATACAGTATGCAAAAATAAACTGAGAAACATATACCAATAATCCAATCAAATACATTTTGTAATCTTGTACGTTTTAATAGGAATATCATACAACCTGTGATAATAGCAATATTCAGCAAAACTTGCAAAATGATAGGCAAGTATCGATGCAAATTACTAAAATAAAGAAAAAGACTTTCTCCATAAAAGATAAGCGGGACGCCTAATAATATGTATTTCTTCATATTTTATCTCCTTATATCAATTCTTTATTAAATTATAACAATTATCTCGAATATTGGTATCATTTACATTAATTTAGTTGAACTAACCTGCCAATTAGTTGAATAAGAAAAAGACCACCGCAGCGATCTTCATCTTCAACTCTTGCACCCCGTTAGCTTAAGTAACTTTATCACAATCTTATCAAATCTCACTGATTGTTATGCTTTATTCTTTTATATAGCCAGCTAAATAAACTTATCACTTCAATGATAACAAAACCAATCAATATCGCCTTTAAGAAAAATAGTTTATCTGAAGTGAGGGTAAATGTTCTGGTCCTGAAATAGTGAGTCAAATACCCCAATATCGCACCGCATAAAAGCCATAAGATGTGTTTCAATCTCTCATAAAGATATGTTTTCATTAGGTTCTCCTAGCTGCTTTCACAGGCAATTTAATTTTAGTCTCATAACAAATAAATAATAACTGATTTTTAGGATAATAATAATGGAAATCTACTCTTATATGAGAAATCCTTTTGAAACTAAACTGCCCCATTACTTGTATAAGAAAAAAAGGTGGATTTCTTTTTTAAAAGAAACCAACTTTTTTGGTTTAATACAAAATTCAATTATCATTTTTTTAAATTATCTACTTTTTCCTCTATCCTGTTTAGACGTTCATCTCTTTTCTTTGACGACCGTACGAATAGGACAATAAGAACAATAAAAGCCACTGGTATGAGTATTGAAAATAACTGAAAAATGATGGTCCCAATATTTATCATTTTTTATTCCTCCACTAAATCTTTTAAAAAAATATAACACTTATTTAAAATTCACCGTTCAAGCAACTGCATCGTTAACGAAGAAGAAAAGGGCAATATCGTTGTTCCAGTAAAGCACCCCGTTAGCTGAATAAGAGATGTGGATTATTTAGACTTAACTATCAATTTTTCTCCAACATCCTTAGTTCCTTTAAAAATAATGTTATTCTTATATCCTATATCTAATTTGACGTTGTAATAATCCCAAGTCTTCTCATTGTTTGAATACTTTTCAATAGTTTTTAATACATCGTTATATATCTTTGTTGCTTCCTCAACTGTTGGTTGTTCTTCAAGCAATAGTCTAAACTTTACTGTGTCATCATCAAATGCTCCAACACAATCAATGCCTTTTGACTTTTTAAAATAATCTTCAGTTTTGGAAACAGCTTCACCTATATCTTGCTCTGGTGGTTTATTACACCCACTTATAATAATTAATGAAATTAAATAAATAACTAAAAAAAATGTGGATTTTCTTTTTATCAATCAGTTCCCTCCTCACCCGCCATATACATATTTTACCACAAAATTGCACCAAAAATGTTTTGTTTTTATTCAACTAACCTGCCACGTTAGTGCAGCGAGAAAAAAGGATCGCCGCTGCAACCCTTTCTTAAACTCAAGCCCCCGTTACTTCAATAAGTATCCCATTTTCGTTGAATATTTATCTAATAAAGAGGGTTCAAATCATTGGAAATTATATGATAAAATAGGAGTAACTACAATTAACACTTTAATGTTTAATGGGGGAGTCAATGTGGCGAATAAGTTTAAAATTGCGTCGAATTCTTTCTTAACCCTTTCAGTTTTTTTGATAGTAATAATGTTAATTAAAATTTACATCGATTATCAGAATTATATTAAACATCCTGAATGGTCAGCCCCTTTTTCAACTCATTTGATAGCAACAGGTATTATTTATGGTGTTCCAGTAATTGTGTCATTGGTAATAGGTTTAATTTTTAAAATCAAAGCAAGTAAATAATAGGCAGTAGAAACTCGAAATAAAAAATGGCACAGTTCAAACCTGTGCCATTTTTTCAATGCTATTTTGATCGTATATAACTGGGGGAGCTTAATAAGAATTTCTTGAATTGTTAATTATAAGAGAAACCTGGAATGGAGGATTTTTTATGAGAAAAAGCCTTTTCATATTGATTGCCTGCTTAATCCTTTTCTCTTATTCACCTGTTAAAGCTGAAACCGTAACTAAAAATGATGTCCAGTTGCGTGATGACTTGATTTTCATTTTGCTTTATCCCTCAATTCAACAGGAATTGAAGAAGCAATATGGCGAAATTAAACAAAATTATTGTGGTAATATAACCCAAATTAAGAAGCTGCCACAAGGCAGTTACTTATTTAATGTCACCGTGCAGGTAACAACATTTGAATGTGCTCACAGTCCCCCACATGATTTAGTGACAATCACTTTTAGTAATGAAAAAACCATAGAGTGGCGGGCTATTGATTTCAAAAGAAGAAGGTTAAAGCCAAATGAGATAACTAAATGCAGGCATCCTTTGTAAAAGGGTGTTTTTTTCTTCGGTTATATTCTTAAACTGCTTCGTTAGTTCAGCAAGGAAAGGTGACCACAGCAGCGATTTCCTGCTTTTTTACTAACGCACCCCGTTTACTAAGAACCAGCCGAAGCGATCATTGCAATACTCCACATTATCAAGGTAAATGATGTTGTAAGCAAGAATGTATTAGCAGTAGTTTTCTCATCATTCTTAACTTTTTTCAGTATAGAAACTAAGCTGAGACAAAATATAATGGACAAAAGTGGCATTAAGAAAACCCCAATAAAGAAAAATGCAATCACCGATAGTTCCCCCAAATAATTTAAAATATCTCAGTTTAAATTTTATTCCACACATATCCTTACTTTTCCTGTTTAACTTTCCTGTTTCTTTAGTTCAACAAAAAAAAGACCGCCGCAGCGACCTTTAACTTTAATTAATGCACCCTTTAGATTCTTCACAGTAACCCTTCCCTCTGTTGCTTTAAGGAAAAAGCGACCCTTCAATTTCGAAGAATCGCAGTCCTAACTACTATATTATTTTACTAGTTCGATAATAATGTCATCTAATTTATGTTCTTCTTTAACTGTATTAGGTTTCGCTTGTGCGTTGGAGTTGTGACTACTTTTAACATGAGGAGTTATTATTAGTTTAGATGCCTTCTGATCCAACTTTTCGAATGTTTTACTCCAATTAATATTGTAAGTTCCCTCGGCACCTTCTCCTCCGTTTTCTTGACCAGAATAGATATTTCCTAAGTCATCTTTAATTTCTAAATCAACATGCACTCCATCCCAGGTGCTTTGTATCAATTCAGAAACTTCTTGATTATAAAAAAGTGTAAAGGACATTGGAGTTATAGATATTTTTTCTACATTTACTTTTACTCCATTTTTTTCTGAGGTAATGCCACTCAATATTTGCACTTTACTTTCCGTAGCCTTTACAGAAAAATCAAATTTCCAATCTCCTTTTATCTCTGTCTTATTATCTGGGTTTTTAATACTGTCAATATTCCATTTAATATCAGCGACATCAAATTTTTCATCTTCCAGATTATTAACAGTTAAAAAGCCCACATATTTATTAGTATCTATTTTAGTTGTTATGCCAGTACCTCCCGTTGCGTACATCCCTGATATTCTTGGTAAAGTAAAGTTTGCATTCCCAATATCTTGTTCACTTTCAATGGTATATGTTAGCGTCGCTGTTTTCCCATCAAAAACAGCGTCATTTATCGTGAATTTAACCCCGTTACTTTCCTTAGTAATATTGATTTCATTTGAATATTTCTTATAGTCATAATAGAGTCCAATATTTTTTTTCTGTGTATCTTTACTTTCGTTGAAGTCTTCTTTATCAGCACCAGAAAGTCCAGTTGTTCCATGGTCGAAAAATCGGAATATATCTTCAATTACTGGAATATTTCCAGCATATGCAGGTAAAGTTACAAAGCTTGTAAGGGATAGTCCGACTAAAATGGATGCTGCCGCAATATTCATTTTCCATGCTTTCGTTTGTTTATTCTTTATGATTATCGATTTCTTTAAGGTTCTTTTAACATTAGCTTTTTCTAGGGCACTTACTTCCATTTCCTCAAATTCTATCTCATCTAAGTTTACATCATTCAATAATTGGTAAATATCCTTCATACGCCATTCTCTCCTAACTTGAGGTTTGTCGTTTGCTTAATGAGCTTCTTTTTCCCTCTGTAAATTCGATTATCAATAGAAGCTTTGGTTAAACCTAGTTTTATTGATATATCCTCTGACTTTAAACCTAGAAAAAACTTCATGATAAAAATATCTCTTTCAAGAGGTTCTAGTTGATTTATTAACTTTATCAGTTCATTTTTGTCTTCTATGGAGAGTAATTCTTCTTCTGCGGACTTTTCTACATTAAGTTCCATCTTATCTGAGGCTATTTCAATTTGCTTACTAGCTTTTCTGTAATAATCAATAGCTTTAAATTTAGCAATGGCACAAACCCATTTTTTAAAATCATTTGAATCTCCGTTAAACTTCTTCGAATTGTTCCAGATGGAAAGAAAAATATCATTGATACATTCTTCCATGACACCATTGTTATTTAGAGGACTCAGCACTTTATAAGCAATCCCTTTTATCAATGGCAAATACTTATCTACGATAAATTCGAGAGCGTCTTCTTTTTGTCGTTGTAATCGATGTATAAAATTTGATTCATTTGACCGCATGTACCGATTCCCCTTATTTTTTGTAAAAGCTTTTACACCTTATATAACGAATAGAAAATGTTTTTTTCTCGCATTTACAAAAAATCTTTTATTTTAATCTAACATAGTGCAAGAGTAATATTATGATTTAAGGAATATGATTTAAGGAATATGATTTCGAAATTTTCATCAATTTGGTTAGTTCCATAATGACATTGAGTAAACATTATGGAGATATTGTTCACTCATATCAAAAAGGGACCGCCAAAATGACGGTCCCGTTGTTGAACTAACGCACCCTTTAGCCATCCATGAAGCACAAAAATCAGCGCTTCACCACAGAGAATTAAAGTAGGTTTATTGTGGTCATACTAATTTTGCGACATGAGGTTTAATTTTAGGCTCAGCTTTTTTAAAAATTATAATTGCTGGGTCTAATATAGCATTGTCTTTTTTAGATTTTCACTGTTTTGTACTTTCATGGTAGTTTAAGTACATTTCTTCACAATGTTACTTTGAATTCGGGAAGGACGAATCCTAGTGGTCACCGTTCTTTTTTTCACTTTCGAATAATATTTTTATAAGGGGTGTATCTTATGAAGTTATTAATATTGATTATATTATTGTTATTAATATTTGTTATTTTTTTATTCATTCGAAAGGACAAGGAACAAATATTAGAAAGTTTTTCCCTAGGTGACTTTTTACATCAAAACAATCCTGAACACAAAGATACAACTATTATCACCAAAATCAACGATTTTTTCGATACTGATAATGATGATGGCAGTGAAGACGGGATTGATGATGGCGATGGTGGTGAGTAGTAATGTACTAGCGATTTTGATTCACAGGGAGAAAAATTAAATTAACACCACGATTTTGAGTCCAATTCGCACGCACAAGAATTGGACCCCTTATTTTTGTTGATATACCAATGTTTAAGAGCAACAGATGTATAAAATAGCAAATAAGCTCAGTGGGAAATTTATTCACTGAGCTTTTCTCCTGTTATGATTTCATTAATTCAACAAAAGTTCCTGTTGTCGTATTAGAGTTAGATGATATTTCTCTGTTAGTCATAAGGAACCTTCCAGTCAATATCCATGCCTAATTCTTAGTTGGCATAATTTTCCACCTTTTCTTTTTTCACCATTTCCTTTCCTTCCTTTTTTTTTCAAAAGTGACTGCTATTGTCCCTTTTTTCACTTTTCCAATGATTGCGGTCGAGCTATTTTGTTCCATCCTAGCTTGTTTCTGTCTATCTTTTTTACTTTGAATTTCCTCTTGTGCCTTTTGTACAATTTTGGCTATTGCCTCATCAATCTCCCCTATCTTAAAACTTGCTTTTTCTTCTTCTCTCGTTTCATCTACAAATAATTGATGAGCGTACTCACTTAGATTTTGGGAATATTCTTGATTGGTGCAAAACACCTCAAGATAGTCCTTATCGAATTCATTGTAAACATAAACCTTTGAAATATCACTAGGGTCATATTTGTAGGTAACTTTCGTACCTTTCCCTTTCATAACCAATCTAATTTTAAGTTCGCTTAACTCCTTAGATTGGTAAAACAAGTGAGCCTTGCGGATTCCTGTGTTTTGAATAGAAGATGTTCCAATTTTCATTAACGCTACCTTCCAATCCAATTTTGTAGAAGGGATTGATGGGGTAAATCCATTTTCCATGGCTTTTTTCCACATTTTTGTTGGTGCTGGACGATTTAGACTTCTTGGTTTCTGAGAATAAACATCCACAATATAAATATGAAGCAGTTCCAAAAACGAATTTAGATGCATTACAGCGTTTTTTTCTGGATCGTAATCTCCCTTTTTTAATATGTTAGAGAAAGTTGTACCAGGCAGTTGATGAATTAACCCTTCATTTAATGTTCTAAAATAACGCTCGACAATACCCTTTTTCCAAGTGCTTCTAGCTTTTGTGAATTCTAAATTAATGTCTAATTTTAAACATGCATCTATTATGTGCTTACTAGTAAATTCTTTTCCCCTATCTACAACTAAAAACTCTGGTAACCCAAAGGCTAACCACTCATTTTTAACACTAGGATAAAGCTTTTTAATATACGTTTTGGGAGAAGAAGCATGCAAAAGACAATTCATAACGGACACATATGATGGTGGCTCAAACCCAACATAAAAGCCTAAAAGATTTCCTGTAAATTTATCAAAGGCTGTTGTAAGGGTTGGTCTACCTAGCGGGTAATCATTATCGTCTAACAAGATCAAATCTAATTTAGTGTGATCTACTTCCACTCTTTGTAAAGGGCGATTGGCAGGTTGTAATAACATTGCAGACGCAAATTTTTTTCTAGTGGCTTCGTGTCCTAATCTTACTTTATCTCGTTCATACGAATCTGAATCAGTGATTCTTCTTCTTATGGTCGAGATGGACGGATAAGGGAGTTTTTCGTTCGCCTCATTCTCTTTATTTCTATTATGAATTTCATTCACTACTTCATAATGTACTTTTTTCGGGTTAGCTAATTCTCTCCTTTTATAAGAAATATTTAATACCTGCTCGATAATTAACTCAACTTCTGTATGCAGCCGTTTTTCTTTAGGAGCAGAATTATGCTTATTACTTACAAGAGATCGAATATCTCCATCTGATTCTAGAAATGCACCAAGCCAACGGTAGATTGATTTTTCTGAGACTTTGTGACCCAGCTTTTCTAGTTGCTCTATTCGCCCCTTAATATACGGTTTTAATGTATTATCAGACACAACTAATAGTGGTTCAATTACAAAATGGCGAAATTTGGCACCTTCCTGCTGTTCAATCGGTAGCATAGAAAAATCCGAAAAGTCGAAGGTCTTCTTCTGTTTTTCATTTTGATTCTGTAACTCAAGAACCCCTTCTTCCATCCAGTTATAAATGTCCGTGATAGTAACTTTATTTTTCAAACTTTCGAACTCTAAATCCTTTGTCAAGAAAACATTTGGTTCAATTTCCTCTGTAATTTCAAAGGATCGGTTAAGATGTACATACTTTGTTCCTATACCTACATAAATTCTCATGGCTTCCTCCTTATTGTGCTAGCTTGCTAGCTTACCAGTTTATTTTCTTTATGGGCGCAACTTCGAAGTTTTATACGTCGCCTGTGCAACACAATTCCAGTTTATACGACGAATTCACTATTTTTACAGAGGTATATTATGGAAACCGTTGATATTATTAAAATAATAATATAAAATATAATTTTTACAAAAAAAAGAAAAATCCCTTGGTATCACTGACTTTTTCTCCTTTTCATATACTCTTCAAATTCACATTTTTTCACAAAAGTTTTCCTGCATATACCAGTTAAATAATTCTTTAATTTCCTTCTGTAAATTGCATTTCGAACCAACGATTCCGTAACTCCATATTCTTGTATAAGCTGTTCTAAAGTCCTAAAAGACTCTTTGATTTGAAGTAAATTCTCTTTATCAAATCGATATGGAAATGCTTTATTGTTTAATTTTTCAACTCTTGGTTTGGTAAACAAACCTGCTTCAACCAACTTCAATGTTGTCCTCGCTGTAAAGCCAAATAACCCCGCAACTTGCTTTAATGAAATATTGTAAGAAGCCATGTAGTGATGAGAAACTTAGTATTTTTCAATTAAACTTAAATTTAGCTGTTTTTCATTTAAGGATAAACGGAAAAAGCTTAATTCTGATAATTATTATGAAGCTAAATGTATTACATTAAATTAAGATATACCCCATAAATTGGAATAACAGAAGCTTCTTGTTTGGGTGCTATTTTAAAATATTCGAAGGTCATTAATAAGAAAGTTCTTTTCTTTCCAACAATTAGGAGTATATAAAAATTCAAGAGTAGTCCATTGTTTTTTGAAATGATGACCTTTTGAAAATGCTAATAATTTTTTCTTATTGATAGTTAACTTTACATGCTCTTTGTTATTTCCAAATAGTTCAAAGTTGCTTAATTGTTGGGTGGGCGGGCAATGAAAAATTGGTTTTGGGTTTCCTATTCCAAAAGGTTCCAATGCCACTAAGTCTTTAAAAAGTTCAACAGGAAATTTCATCAAATCAAACTGATTAGTATATTGAATCATTGGTTTAATTTCCGAATCATTCATTATTGCTAATTGAACTGCTTTCCTAAATAAATCTATTTTCTCTAAATCAATAGACAATCCAGCAGCGCCTTGATGTCCACCGTACTTTTTTAAATACTGAGAACATTGTTTAATCGGATTTATGATTGAAAAATTAGAACCTTGAACAGTTCTTGCAGAACCAGTCCCCGATTGCGATATCACAATTGTGGGTTTATGAAAATTTTCAGCCACTCTCGCAGCAATTATCCCGATAATACCATTGTGGAATTCTCCGTGTACAACGATTATTTTCTCATTATCCCAACCATTTTTTAAAATGTCTTGTTCAGCCTGTTGGTATTGCTCAGTGGTTAAGGATTGGCGCTTGCGATTGATTGCCATTAATTCTTTTAATTCTTCCTCGCTAGTATCTGTATTCGTTAATAGCTTTGTTGCTTTATTTGGATCATCAATACGCCCAACAGAATTAAAAATGGGAGCGATTTGAAATCCTATTTTAGTGCTATCAACGTATGAGAGATTAAGTAAGCCAAATAATTTCTTTAATACTCGGCTAGGATCGTTATTCATTTTACAAAGACCTAACGAACAAATTACTCTATTTTCACCTTCTAGTGGCATTAAATCTGCTATTGTTCCTAAGGTCGCCATTTCAATATAATCATGAAAGTGTTTTTCCCAAGATAAATTGGAAGTTGCTTGAAATAAAGCTTGAACAAGTTTGAATGCAACACCTGCACCAGAGAGGTTAGTGTAAGGGTATGTGTTATCGAATCTTTTCGGATTGATAAAAGCATAGCAGTTTGGGAATTCACCTAAAATTTCATGGTGGTCTGTTACAATAACATCAATTCCCTTTTCTTTTGCCATTCTCATAGCCTCATGAGCACTTGAACCATTATCAACTGTGATAATAAGTGAAACACCCAGATTTGAAATTTCCTCTATTGCTTTAGGTGAAATACCATACCCTTCATGTCTTAGTGGTAAGCGAAAGGACACATTTGCACCAAAGTATTTTAGGCATTGATGCATAAGTGTCGAAGAACTGATGCCATCTAGATCATAATCGCCAAAGATTAAAATGGTTTCATTTCGTTTCATCGCTTGAATAATCCGAAATACGGATTTTTTCATATCATTTAACAAAAAAGGATTGTGTAAATCGTTAATGGAAGGATATAAAAAGCTCCAAACTCGCTCTTCCTTATTGATTCCTTGCTCAAACAATCCATGCATTAAAATAGGTTCGATACAAGTTTGTCGAGCTAAAAAATAAATTATCGACTTATTAGGATGGGAGCATAGTGGAGGACTTACTTGCCGCCATATAGTTTGATTTTTAAACATATTTTTTTAATTATCTCCATTTCTAAAAAATTAGTATAAAATAACTATTGACGAAAATCTCCAGTTTTATACATACATTCTATTATTCTGGTAATAATAGGAATAAAAGGAGTGATCGGTAATTAAAAAGTTTATAAAAAAGCTACCAATTATAGAAACAGAAACACTAAGCAGTTACCTTTTTAGAATTTTTAAATGGAACTATTACGAAACTCCATACGCAATAATCAGCAAGTCACTAACAAGGTATGAATTTGATCAAAATCAAATAAAGGAAGAAGTTTGCGAAGAGTTATGTTCATTAACGGAAAATGAATCCCTTTTTAAGTTCTCTTATAGGAATTTACATATTGGCATTGAAAAAGAAAACACATTATTTCTTAAGAGATGGACTAAATGTTGTCCGATATGTCTTTACGAACAAATCCATCAGGAGTTTACCTGGGGAATTAATCTAATAAATGTATGTACAAAGCATAATGTCTATTTACGAAAAAAATGTAGGCTTTGCAATAAGCGTTGGACAATAAATTCCCTTTTTAATAATAGGTGCCGTGGATGCGGTCAATCTCTTTCAAAATTGGAAACTGAGAAAGTGACGGACGAGATTATCATGAAATCCCAAAAGGAACTTACGGAGTTTTTCCTTGGAAAAAGGAAATGTTTCTTAGGGTTATATGAAATAAACGACTTAATGATTGTTCTTTCTGGATTTGCACAATTATTCCACGGTTTGTACAGTTTTACACAAATAAATGCTCCTCAATATAGGATGGAATACACAAACAAAATTCCTTTTAACCAAGAAGGCGTGGTAAATTTAATTGCTGACTTATATTGGATGTTTGAGGATTTTGACAATCGATTTCCTTTAATTCTACAAGCAACTTTTCAGCAAAAAGCAACTAGAGAAACCAGAAAGAGAAGAAAGAATTTCGAAAACATAATCACTTCTTCCTCGAATTTGGAATTTATTTTTAATGCATATCAAAACTTCCGACTTGAGCATTACATACACGAAATGAATGTGCCTAAAAATATTAAGAGTTTTGATAATCATGCGGCAGTGTTTATTGAAAAAAATTACCTTACGATGATGCAGGTCAAAATGCAATTCGGTATTGTCGATAGTGAATTAGCCTGTCTAATGAGTAAAAGTTCCTTTAAGGAATGTTATTTTAATAATGGGAGGGCAACCTATTTCAAAAAAAATAAAACTGAGGAATTTCTTCAGGAATTTTTAAAAGAAAAATCTGATAAGGTGGCTGCTTTGGAGGCGGCAACAATATTAGGCATTAACGTGGATAGAGTGTATGACTTTTTAAAAGACGGCTTATTAGAGTATTCTCCGTATTTGGAAGATGATAGAACGCTATCCAAAAAACAAATAAATCAATTTTTGAGCTCAATAAATGCAATAAAAATAAATGAAGTTAGAAATAAAATAACTCTCGCGCGGTGTTTTGAAAAATATAATACCTCTGGATTGTCTCTTCCTCAATTAATTTCATTTATTAGAATAAATGGGTTGTTTGCATATACGCAAGAAGTACCTTATAAACTTTGCGATTTGTTTTTTGAACCTACTGATCTAGCAAATAAACTTAAAGAACATCGCATTTTTACAAATGGTTATAACTTAAAACAAGTTTCTCAAGAATTGAAATGTAGTGAACGGACTGTTCTTAAATATGTAAATGCGGGATTGTTAGGTAAACCAATCGTAGAAAAAATAAATAACAGAGCGTTTGTTTATCGTTTTGAAATCAAAGATATTGAAGATTTTAAAGAAGCTTTTTGCTCGGTCGAGGAAATTGTAAAAGAATACAATGTATCCGAGTCACTTGTACGAAATGCTTTATATAGAGGAGTAATCAAGAATCAATTATCTGGAATATGCAGGAAAACGCTTGTTAACAAATGGGAATTTGAAAATTATCAAAACAAAGGAAAAGACCAATAATACCAATGGTCTTTTTGTTTTTTTAAAGAAATATATTCTATATTATTATTTTGATAATATCAAGTACTTTTCTCGACTTTCCTTAAATTACCAAAAATTTTTAATGAAAATTCGAGTATACTGGTACCAGCGACAAGTAATGACGTATAAAACTATTTTGTTGCGCCCATAACATAAATAAATTAAAAGCTAGCAAGCTGGTTAGCTAGCTAATATATAAGGAGGACATCATGAGGCTTTATGTCGGTATAGGAACAAAGTTCAAATTGAATGAAAGGTTCTTTGAAATAGTGGAAGAACTTGAGAGAAATCTCTTTTTGGCTAAAGATTTGGATTACGAAACGGTGAAGCAAAAATTCTCTTTAACTGAGCTGTATAAATATCTGGAAGCAGGTACTTTACAGTTTCGTAATGGTAAAGAAAATGAAGAATCGGTTAAATATGATTATGAAGATTTCTCTATGCTACCCTGGGAACAGCGGGAAGGAGCAAAATATAAACATTTCGTTATCAAGCCGCTGCTTCAGGTTTCAGGGGAAAAATTAAAGCCCTTTATTGAAGAACGTCAGAAAAAGTTAAGCGAACAAGGTTATAAGGTTTCAGTAAGATCGATATATCGATGGTTATCAGATTTTTTGAAATCAGATGGTGATATTCGTTCACTTGTAAACAATACTCACAACTCTGGACCGAAAGAAAAGCTAATTCAAGGTGAAGTTGACTTGATTATTGATGAAGTGATGGATTCTTTATATAAGAGGAGGGAACTTGCTAATGCCAAGCGGGTATTTTATGGGGTTATTCACAGAATCGATACTGAAAACCAAACACGCAATCAGGAAGATAAACTGAAGTCCCCATCTATTTCAACAATTAGAAGAAGAATCAATGACTCTGATTCTTATGAAAGAGACAAAGTGAGGCTAGGACATGTAGAAGCCCGAAAGAAACATGGTAGCGTTCAAATGCTTAAAAAGCCCACATATCCTTTACAGAGAGTAGAGATTGATCATACTCCTCTTGATTTAATCTTGATAGACAAAAATGGTTTGCCGCTTAGAAGACCTAATGTCACATTAGCCATAGATAAATTCACAGGGTATCCTTTGGGAGTATATGTTGGGTTTGAACCAGCATCGTATACATCTGTTATGTATTGTTTGTTACACGCATTTGCACCTAAGACTTATTTGAAAGAACGATTTCCAAGTGTTCAGAATGAATGGCTTGCTTACGGGATACCTGAATTATTAGTGACCGATAGAGGGAAGGAATTCAAAAGTAAACATTTATCAGAGGCTTCCCTCCAACTAGATTTCGAGCTTGACCATAATCCAGCTAGGAAACCTTGGTATAAAGGAAGTATTGAAAGATATTTCAGGACGTTGAACGAAGGATTAGTGCATCAATTACCTGGTACAACTTTCTCAAATGTTTTTAAAAAGGGGGATTATAATCCTGAGAAAAATGCTGTAATGATGCTAGAGGATTTCCTTGAACATCTACACATTTTTATCGTTGACATCTATGCACAAGAACAACGGGGAATTCGTCTTTCCCCCGCCCGAATGTGGGAAAAAGCAGTAGAAAATGGTTTTTCTCCAGCTATACCTTCATCAAAATTAGATTGGAAGGTTGCTTTGATGAAACTTGGAAAGGGTTCAATACAAAACACTGGTATAAAAAAAGACCATATGCATTACCAATCCAAAAATTTGCAAGAGCTTAAAATTAGATTGGGCATAAAAGGAAAAGGCAATATCATTAAATATAAATATGACCCAAGTGATATTTCTAAAATTTATGTTTATGATGAGTTAGAAATGCAATACATTGAAACATTGTGTACAGACCAAGAATACTCACTTCATTTAAATGAGTATTCACATAAGCTATTTGTCGCCGCAGCGAATGAAGAATCAAAGAATAATGTAAGTATTAGTTCTATCGCGGCTGCAAGAGCAAAATCTGAAGAATTAGTCAAAAATCAGATTCTATCTAAAAAGGAAAGATCCATTTTGGCGCGAATGTCAAATGATGGATCTAATACATTATTGAACAATGATAAAGTAAATGCTTTAGATTCTAAACCAGAAGAAGAACCTGAAAAGCCAAAGAAAACTCAAAAGGAGCCAGTGGTACAACCTGTTAAGACTGAATATTATGAAAATGATACATTGGATTTGGATGAAGATTGGGGAGCATCGTATGACTGAACAACTGCTGTTGTCTAAAGAGGAAAAAATTAAACAAATCGATTTTTTTCGAATTTATCATCCCGATTTTAAGAAAGCTCTTGAATTAATTAGCTTGTGTCACAAGTCAAAGTTAAAATCCGCTGATCCGCAATGCTTGTTAATTACTGGTAACTATGGTACAGGAAAAACAACTATATCTGAAAGATATATTAAACAAAATCAAAAAGTAATTCCATTGGAAAGAACAACAAAAAGGGCTATCCTGTTCGGATCAATTCCAAGTCCAACTAAAATCAATACATTTTTAGAAACTATGCTCGGTGATTTAGGTGATCCCTACCCTGTTAAAGGAACGATCGGAAATAAACAATATCGTTTGGTCAATTTAATTAAAGATTCTGAAGTTGAATTAATTATGCTAGATGAATTTCAACATTTTGTCCATAAAGAAAATCATAAAGTAAATCATGAAGTAGCAGATTGCTTTAAGTCAATCATTAATGCTACAAAGGTTCCTGTTGTGCTGTTAGGTTTAGATGAATCTGAAAAAGTTCTTGATTCTAATGGACAATTAAAAAGAAGATTTTCCTTCAGACATCACCTTACTGATTTTAGTTGTAGGGATGAAAAAACGACAGATCAATTCAGAATATTACTCCACCAAATTGACAAAGCACTTCCGTTTGAAAAACTCGCTGGTCTTAAAGAATCAAGAATGTGGAAGAAATTCGAAAATGCTACAAAAGGAAATATGAACGCTCTTATGAAGCTAATCCGTTATGCTGCGATAGCTGCGGTCGAAGCAGACCATGATCAAATTAAAGAAGAGCATTTCTCGAAAGCTTTTGAATTACATTCATTTATTTTGAATGGTACAGATCCATTTAAATAATGATTAGTCGCCCAACACCTCAAAAAGGTGTTGGGCAGCCTATTGGATTTAATGCTCGAAACAAAATAATTTCAATAAAATTAAGGACAACCTAGAAATGAGGTAGAAATATGGAGAAACTCCCTCTCAACAGAATTAAGCCTAAAAAGTCGGAAAGCCTATATTCTTTTTTACATCGATTGGCGCTAGAAAACCATTATGAGCATTTAGGTTCCATGTTTACTGAATTAAAGTCAGCCGCTTTCAATGAGAATTGCAATGACATTCATCCATCCCAATCTTGGTACGATTTTATTTCAATTTTGTTAGAACGGTTGGGGTTAAATATAAACGCCTTGGTTACGAATCAATACGACCATTTGTTTATTCGAAGAAATAAAGAAATGAATCGAAAAAACATCAGAAAATTTTATCATAGATATTCAACAAAGTATTGTCCTGAGTGTATGCAAGAGGATTTTTATCATCGAATTTATTGGGATTTAAGTTATGTTACTGTTTGTCTAAAACATAACACCTCTCTAATCACTCATTGTTCAAATTGTAACGATGTCGTTAAGTTATCACGACTTGTTAAGGGGAAATGTAAATGTGGTCAAAAATACACAAAAGTCAATTCAGTAAAACCTAATTCTGTTACTCTTGAGGTTCAGAAAAAATTCCAACCTATTCTGTTTGGCGAAAAACAAGAAATAAAACGAAAAGATGGCAGCTTTATTAATAGAGAGGAATATTTAGATTTCCTATATTTGTTTAGACATGTAATTAAGAACTTAGATATCAATGTGTTTTCACTTTCCAATCATTATAAGATAGAAGGTAAATTAATCTTCGGTGAAAAAAATATTAGGTTCATTAACCTAAATAAACTAAATTTCATTGTATCAACTTTACATTTTTTAATTACTAATCCTATTAGGGATTTAGGAAGTTTAATCACCTCCTTAGATAATAAAAGAAAAGGAAGAAATTACTCTGTGAATTCTCGCCATAATAAATACCACAACTTAAAAGAAATTTTTGATTTCCAAATGGGTGAGTTTTATCATCTTGTTTATTCTGATATCCTTATTAACAAAAAGGACGAGTATATTAACGAAAGATTCATGGTCCCTCCCTTAAAAAAGGATAAAATTTATTTAAGTGTAACTGAGGCACTTCCTCTTGTGAACACAACTTATAAAACTCTAAAAAATTTATGTGAGTACAAATTAATCAAACAGCATATAACCTACAATGATGGAAAGAAAGTAATGCTTTTTGAAAAGGCGAGCATTGATGAATATCATAAGATGAAAAATACAAGCTTCACATTAAATCAAGCCACTATGTATTTAGGGTTGAATTACCAATATATTAAGGAATTACTTGATTTAAAAATCATCCAGGCAAAACATGGTCCTGGTGTTGATGGTTATGCCTTGTGGTATATATCTAAAGATGAAATTTACCGTTTTGAAAATGAACTAAAGGGAAAATTTCTTCCATTGTCCTCTGTAAATAGCAATGAAGGACTGACAATTCAACAAGTATGCAACATTTTAAGAAGAGAACGAATTCGTGTAGGGGACGTATATCAATTAATTTTATATGGTAGATTAAGAGTATTTCATGACGGAAATGCAAGATTAATAGATGGGATTAGGGTCCACAATGAGGATGTAAAACGACTGGTAAAAGAGCTATATTACAAGAGAATTAGCGAAAAAGGTTAACTAAGAGAAGAAATACAACGAGCTTGTATGTGTAGTAAGTATATTATAAAGCAACTATTGAAGGATGAAATTTTAAAAATTAATTTTTATATTGAAAACGGAAAATCACCACCTAAAGACTATATCACAAAGAAACAAATCATAAAAGATAAATGAAAAAGCACAACAGAATCAACACTGTTGTGCTTTTTTGATAAATATAACTGCTAATGTTGGAGCCTATTTTTAAAGAAATTGATATTTGATAATTCAATTAAATTCCTTTTTCTGAATCAGTGTAAAGTCTTTGAAATAGGTATGCTTCCGTGTCAACAGGTTTTAATTTGACAATTAATTCTTCCTCGTCATTTTTCATTGCTAATTTTCTGTCAAGCAATTCAGCATCTTTTAAAGTGATGTTATTCAAAAAAATTTGATAAATGTTAAAAGAAAACTCGACGCCAAATAATGATATAGGAACATTAAAGTGATCGTTTAAGCAAATTGAAAAACCATCTTTTCTTGTTTTATGTAGAGAAAGCAACGATGCTATTTCATTTCCATCTCTCATTTTCAATGAATAAATTTTTGTTAATTTTTCCTTAAGTGAGCCGTTGTTAACCGAGGAATAGATTAGATTTATTATATTTAATTCATTTTCCGTTATAAAGCCGTGACTAGGAAGTGTAAAATTCACTTGCAATTTGTCCTCGATTTGTCTTAATTTTCTCAATAAGTCTAAGAACTCTTCTGTTTCATCTGATTTATCTTCATTAAAATGCCATTCTTTTGCGATGAAGATATCTGAATCTTCCTTTAACATTTTTAAGGCAAGTTCATGACTAGATTTTTTATTGCTTAATTGGACGAATTCTTTAAACATTAAAACATGTTTTACACTTGAAAAAAATTCATCGTTAATTTCTATTTTCATATCAGCACGAGAGTTAGCAATGTCAATCATAAATTGAACATAAAAAGGGGCATGTTTTTGTTTATGATTATCCATAATAACAATTGAACCATCAATTTTTGTAACACCAATTTCTAAATAATCAATCGACCATGAATGACCTTTTAAATATAAACGCATTGGTGTCGGTGGCGGAAATTCTATTGGAATTAATGTTAGTTTCATTGTCGCAAAATCTTTCTTATGATGCTCATCGATGATTGTTTCATCCACCCAAGTTTTAAATGCAACAACGTCTAATTCGATGTTTTCCTGATTACCGTAAGAATAATTTAATAACTCGTTCATATTGTTAAACTTCTGGTACTTTTCAGGCAAAATGAAATTAAAACTACCCTTTAAAGGATGAAGTAAAGGAGCTTCTGGATAAGCTGGGACAATAGATGTTATTATATTTCCACTTTTATCTTCACTAAATTCGTATTTATAGTGAGGGGCAGCAGGATGTTGGGAGTTTACAAATTTTTTCATTTGAAGTAGTAATTTTGCAGCACCCAGCAAATTCCCTTTTTGGATAAGTTTGCTTAACTCATCCATTGCCTGTACATTATTCACTGTTACATTTTTTGATTTTAAAATTGCTATATTGCCAGTTCCCAATTGAGAAATTACATTTTTGAATTTTTTAATCATCCTTCTTGCTACCAAATGTGACTTTTTTTGATTTATTTGCTACTTGGTTTCCGTCCCCAACTTGAATGATTGTATCTTTGTTTTTTATTTTGTTTTTCACAGTAAGTTTGTAAATGACACCTCCACCTAATATGAGTCCCGCAACGATACTCGCTATAACACTCCAACTGAAATCATTAATATTCATATCATATGTTCCTCCGATAATATATCTTAAATTGAATAGTTTGATTTAATTAAAAAAATGATTCATAGTCATGGAATTCTTTCAATAAAATCATACATCATTCGACAACGATTGCATATCCCTTTACAAAGGAAAACCTTAAAAATTCGTAGCTGGAAAATGGATTTCCTTTTGATACTTTTTGTTAGAGTATTTTAAAACATAACTCCGACCGTAACTTTTAAAGGGCAATAGTGATATTTAGCCTTATTTTGAATTATTTCAGGGATATTCTTTGCCAAGGATTCTGGAATAGAACGGTGTTTATGCCGAACATTGATTCTAGTTATGACAGGCATTTTGGAAAAAAATATTCAGTGACATGCATGATGGCTAATTAATCTTCTTGAGCCGAATATTGAATTTTATGATGACAGATATGCTGAAACAAGGAGTTGATTTAACAAGGATTTCACGAATGGGCTGTGCCTTTTATTGTGAAACATAACATCGGTGTAAATTGGTTAGAGGTCGAGCAGACATTAATCGCCGTTACCGCCCAAAGATTAGTAGAACTTACCTGTCCATTTTGCAATGGCGAGTGTACGCCATTTTGTTATTCCTACGGCAGATGGAAAAGGGCCAGTGTGTTTGAGCTTTTATCAGGCAGAAATTTAAATGCCGCCATGAAGGGAGCAAAGGGCGAACAAATTGAAACAAATTACCGAACGATTAAAGACGTGATTAACAAGGGAATCGCCCTCGGATACATCCAGGAGTCTGAATATGAACGGCTGGTGTATGATGATGAAACGTCCTAAATGGTCTGTAAATGAACAAGCACGTTTCTTGAAAAGAACAGGTGAATTACTTGCAAGGGGATATCCAATTGCGGAAGCAATTGAGTCCATAGCATTACAATTACCGTCTAAACGAAAGGAGGAATTAAATGGTTGTTTGGTAGAGTTGAAAAATGGCTTGCCTTTTCATGATGTCTTAAGCAATCTCGGTTTTCACAAAGACTTAATCGGTTATGTTTATTTCGCTGAACAGCATGGCAGTTTCGCCGACGCCTTACTTGAGGGCAGTGAACTCGCATCATTAAAGGATAAGGATTTACGGAAACTTCTTAAACTACTTCAATATCCGTTACTGCTCATTACGATTACCGGCTTTCTCTTTATTTTTGTGGAAAACACATTGCTTCCAAAGTTTACAAGCCTTTTTTCATCTCTCGGTCTTGAAGCCAATTTTTTCACGAAGGTGATTTATGCTTTTGATCAATATTTCCCCATTATGATTGGGTCTGTGCTGATTATCCTTTTAATAGGGATATTCTATTATTTGCTTGTATTTCGTAAGCTCTCCGTCCTAAAGCAAAGGTCACAGCTCGTTCGCATTCCAATTGTCGGCAAGATCCTCAAATTATTGTTTACCCACTACTTTTCCATTCAACTAAGTTTCCTATTATCCGGTGGAATATCCGTCTCTGAAGCCCTGCTGCTTTTTGAAAAAAACCAAAGACAACCCTTTTACAGCAGTCTTGCACAGGAAATTAAATTTAAACTTATGACCGGAGAAAAGTTAGAGACTATTCTTGAAACTTTTTCATTTCTCGAAACAGAATTCCCAATGATAGTTAAGCACGGGCAAGAAAATGGAAAATTAGAACAGGAGTTATTATTTTTCAGCAAACACTGTGTAACCAATATGGAGGATATGATTGAAAAAAGCTTCAAAACCATCCAGCCGATTCTTTATCTTTTTATTGGATTTCTGGTGGTGTCCATGTATTTAGCAATTCTTTTACCAATGTTTCATCTACTGGATGGCATTTAAAAAATGGAGGTTAAAAAAATGAACATAAAAACATTAAAGAATGAAAAGGGTTTCACTTTAATCGAAATGATGATTGTTATGCTCGTCATTTCTGTTTTGTTAATTGTTACGATTCCGAATGTCGCCAAACATAATTCAAATATCAACAATAAAGGCTGCCAGGCATTTGTGAAATGGAATAAATACAGTTCAGCCTCATTACAATGCTGATTTTACAAGGGTTTTAAGCAATGGTCAACTGCTATTATTATAAATATAGAAATACTTTCATTTTTTGGTAAAATGGAATTGTATAGTTTAATAGTAAAGGGGATTATTATGAGAAATAGACATAGGATAAGAAGGATTTTACACCAAAATATGCACAATACCTCTCCTCAGTCAGTTGTGGAAAAAAGCAAATTTAATTGGTTGGATACAAGTTTAATTATTGGATTCATAACAGCTTTGGGATATTTTGTAGCATATTCATTTAAAAAAGGTTACTTAAACTATTTTGGAATTTCTGAAATTTTTTTAAAACAAATAGACATTATTATTGTAATAATTTCTATTTCAATTGTTGGAACTCTATTATTTTATTTATATTCAATTTATAATAACCTATCAAAAGTACTTGAACAATTTAATAATCCTTACACAAAGCTCTTTAAAGAAGCATTTTTACCATTTTTAGTACTAGGTCTTCCTTCAGCTATTTTCCTATCTGATTCCATTAAAGTTGTTCTTATAATATTAAGTATATATTTAGTATTAATTTATATTTTACCAATTATCAAGTTTAAGGATGTTAGAGGGTATAAAAACAAGATAGAAAAGGAGTTAATCTCCTTAGATGAAGAAGGATTTACTTTAAAAAATATCATGTTTGCATTTAGAAATCTCCCTTCTTCAAGAATATTTTTAACTATTGTAACCTTTCTAATAATGCAACCTACTGTGCATTTGATTGGGCATATGAATGCAGAACTAGAAAGAAAATTTTATGTTTTAGATATTAAAGGACACAACTATTTAGTAATTGATAAGTTTGGTGATAATTTTATTATTGCTCCCTATGATACTAAAAAAAATACAATGAAACAGGAATTTCAAATTATAGAGATTAAATCAGACTTTGATAGCCCATTAGTATATAAAAAAATAATTCTTCCAGATAAAATTAAATTTATTCAAGACAAGTCTAATAAGAATTAAGGGGTTATAAATGGAAATTAACATTGGTATAACAAGTGAGCAGGAATCTAATGAATTTTTAAGGTGTTTATGGGCTGAAATGGGAAAAGAATTTGGTAAATGTGGCTGGAACTATGCACCTAATAAAAAACTCATAAAAAATAGAATCTTTTTTGGCTTTATGGATATTGGAGTAAGTACAGATATTGCAGTAAGTATTACATATAAAGAAAGAGGAACAATCAAAAATATTTACTTTGAACTACCTGATAAATTTGATGCTATCCCTAAGAGTATGGAGTTTCACCACAGAATTAAAGCTGTAGTCAACAATGCCAAAAGAAATATTGGTCAATACTCTTCCTTTCAGTTTGCACCTATAATTTGCTTGACTTTACCATTAGCCACTTATGAGGGTAGATATTTTAAGACTGAAATTGTAGATGATTTTTATACTAGATTTAGGTTTGAAGTAAAAGGTTATGACAGAAATCAGGTTGGGGGAAATGCAGTAAAAAAAATAATCCAAGTAATGGAATTTTTAAGTGTAGAAACAAATATACCAATTTGGAAAGAAAAATATTCAGAAAACCATGGAAGTTTATTGAAAACTGAGATATTCCAGGAGGATAATGATTTTATAGATGGCTATTCTATAGTAGATAAAAAATACATTGTTTTATCAATGGAAGGAAAGTTAATGCTAGATAAAATTCTTAGTCCTGATGAAAGGGATGATGAAAATCTAGAACTTTTCCTAAAGGCTTGTCATCATTTTTATACTGCAAGAATGTATGATGCAGGATTATCTGAAAATTACTCAGATGATTTATTAGTTATTGATGATAAAACAGATTACCCACTCCAAAGTTTGGACATAGAATTAGCAATATCTAGAAGGAGAGGTAACTCAGACACAGAGATAGCAACCACTTTGTATTTGTCAGCTCTTGAGGTATTAACTCTCATTGACTTTAAAGGTGAAAACTGTAGTTGTTGTGGTCAACCAAAATATCAAATATCTAAGAGGGTTAGAAGTTTGGTAGGTCATTACTTGAATGATGATGTTGCAAAAAGCCTTAATGATTATTATGACAAAAGGTCAAAATATTTACATACAGGCATGAAATTAACTATTGATGAACCTACAACAAGTATAATACCTTTACTTGATATGAATGAAAAAAGTGGATGTAAAATTCCTATCCAAGTATCTTTACCTAATCTAAGGGAGTATGTAAGCTACTGCATGAGAAAGTTTTATAAAGAGAATTTGATATAGAAACTACCTGGGAGAGGAATATTCATGTCAAAACCATTACATATAGTCCTCAAGTTTCCTAATGAAAATGTAATTCTTGATGATTACAGTGAATCAGATAGGATTACAGAACATAAAAAAGTTTGTGAGGATAAGGCTAGAGTCATTTGGGGACAAGATTCATCCAGGATGAGAAGTGGTGTAGCAAATAAGAACAGAATTAGAATTAAGGATCAAATTGCAAATGGCATAAATACATACTCATTTTTTTTAGGTACTTATAGAGGAAAAAAAGACCTTTATGTTGGAATGATGAGAAAATATTTATGATATTGGAGAAATAACTCCTGAAAGTCCTTTGATTCAGTACATTCCTGAATGCTTTAACTCTAAAGTTAGTGTTCCCAATGTCTTTGTAGAAGTTAGGAACATTTTTAAAATAGATTCAAATTATTTGAACAGTATTTTTGTTGAGAGTACAAAGGAAAAAATAATTGATGCTAAAAGAAACTCAGTTTTCTTAGTAAACATTGATAAGGAATTAGAAGAAATATTAGATAAGCTATCAAATGAATTGCTTACCAACCCTGAGACAAACTTTCAATATCAAGTAGAGCATGAGGATGTTCCAGAGGATGTCACTGTATATGACCAACCAAAAGAGAAACCATCTAAAACATCAGGTAATGGTATAAATTCATATATTAGGGATGCTAAAACAGCAAAGAAAGCAATTGTCTTAGCAAAATATAAATGTGAAATTGATGAAAGTCATGAGGATTTTATTTCAAGAGTAACAGGTAAAAACTATATTGAGGCTCATCATCTAATTCCAATGGAATATCAAAATGATTTTACAAACAGTATTGATGTGGAGGCTAATATTGTTTCTTTATGTGTAGGCTGTCATAAAAAGCTACATCATGCCACTTTTACAGTCATAGAGCCATTAATTGAAAAGTTATATGATGATAGGATTAAAAGAATCAGAGATTGTGATATAGAACTGACAAAATCTAAATTGCTTAGCTACTATAAATAATTTGAATCTTAATAGGATTAATAATCCATTTTATAATCTAAATTTGTGAAAAAGAAAAAGTGAGGTCTCTTTGATGGCTAAAAAAGAGAATTTTATAAACTGGCTTAATACTAGTACTAATCTGAGCTCTAATACAACTGGAAAGTATTCTGGTGCTATTAATACAATTTCTGATGAGTTAGGTAGGTATGGTTTACTAGAAGGTAGTCTATATAACATTACTGATCCAGTGATTATTGAAAGTAAATCTAGAAAATATTTATCTATACCAGAATTTATTGAAAAAGATATTAGAGGAAATAAAATGTATAGTAATGCCTTAAGATACTATAACTTATTTGCTAAATATCTTTTAGACAATGAATTCCAAGCTGAGCTATTTAAAGAGGAACAGGAGTTTGAAAAGTACCTTACAGAAAATCCTGCTGATATTAGCAAAGCCAATATTGAGGATAAGCCAAAGGATAAACCTAACTACAGGTCAGTAAATAATAAAAAGGTATGGAGCAGAAACCCTAAAACTGCAAGTGAGGCTGTGGCTGATGCAGATTACTTATGTGAGTTTGACAATCAGCATAAGCATTTTATTTCTAAGTTTAATGGCAAGAATTATGTAGAGGCTCATCATCTAATACCTATGCAGTATCAGGAGCAGTTTGAAAACAGCTTAGACATCCATGCAAATATTGTTTCAATCTGCTTAGTCTGTCATAAGAAAATACATTTTGGACTTTTTGAGGATAAGAAAGAGATATTAGCAAAGTTATTTAACAGCAGGAGAGAAAGACTTATCAAAGCTGGAATTAAAATTAGCCTAGCTGAGCTTTACAGTTTTTATCAGGATTAAAATTGTCTCAAATACCTTTAAATAGATACTCCTTAGCTACCTAAGAGTAGAGCTGATAAAACAGCCACATCTACTATCAGGAGGTAACTGCAATGAGTATCAATTATAAGTTTAATCAGTACAGAATATCAGGAGAACAGACTGAGGCATGGTCTCCAATGGCTTACAGGCTAATTAGTAAAAACTCAGCCTCTGAGCATATCAATGGGTTTAAGGTAGGTCATATCCTGTATCAGCATCATGTTAAGGGATTAGCAGCTAAGGAGATTAGAAAGACCCCTGTAGGCTATGGCTTATCTACAAACTTAATTAAATCTGTCTTAAAAGGCTTTGGCAGTCAGTCAGGGATTGAGTCAAAAGAGGCTTATGAGATTGCTATGTATATGCTTGAGTGTGAGCCTGAGACCCTAGAAAAGATGTACAGATTGACAATAATTAAATAGAGGATATTGCAGGGAGTTTTAAAGAGTCATCCCTTAAAGCATGGAGGTAGAGCTGTCTTAGTAGATGGCTTTGCCTCCTCATTTTCTGTAAATAGGAATTAGTAATTTTTATAAGGAAGAGGCTTTTTTGTCTCCCCCTCCTCTCTGCCTGTCTTTCTTGTATTGGAGCAGATGCTTAGCTTTAAGCTATTGCCTCTTGATACTGAAAAAATAGGTTATGTATGTTATTTTAGCTTGTTTCCCCCTATTCTCCCCCCTGTCCCCCCATATGCCCCCTTCTCAGCCTCTCTCAGCCTTTCTCACAGTCTTTGCTCCTTTCTAATACAATCTTACTGCTATTCTTTTGCTGTTCAATCTCAGCTAAGTTATACAGTCTCAGAGCTATTGACAACAGTAATATTATCTGCCTTGGTCTTACATCATTGCTATTATTGTCTACAGCTTTGCTCAGTCATTGTTTACTGCATCATGCTCTGTCTCATGCTGTGGTTCGCTGATAGATGCTGAGCTAATACTGTTACTGATTACTTACTGTAGCAGTTGCCTGTAGCCCCTGACCTACTGGCAGTAGCTGAGCCTGTAACAATAGTAGCCCCTGTTACAATAGCCCTGCCCATGTTCTACAGTAGCCCCTGTTAATTTAGATAGCCCCATACTGAATAGACTGCCCCTATCAGATTGTATAGCCCCCTTAGCAGTAGAGCATCCCCCTGTACAAATAATAGCCCTGCCTTTAGCAGAGTAGCCTCCCTGCATTTAGAAAAGTTGCCCCTGCTGTAAGTGATAGTCATATATACATATCTCTACTTTATTGTCCCCCCCCCAGAAATGGCTCTATATCAAGCTTTGTCTAACTATGCAAATAGCTGTATATTTACTGATTAGGTTGAACATATTTTTTAACCAATGGAGTCAGTCACAATCAGCCCCTAGATGTTATTGCCTAATGCCTGTAATTGACAAAAAATTAGCAGGAGGGAAGGCTATCTGAGCTGTGTTTGTTGCACATTTTGGCAATACTGCTGATATTGCAACATCATGCTATAATTAATCAAAAATATGGGAGGTATTAAATATGGAGATTGATAAATTGTGTCCAATGTGTGGAGGTAGTGAGATTGGCAAAGGAAGGACAATAGGACAGGGTGGTATGGTGCCTATTAAGAGTCTAATGAAAGGTTCTATGGTCTATGCAGATATTTGTACAGAATGTGGTCATATTCTTTCTATGAGAGTAGAGAAACCAGAAATGTTTAAAAATAAAAACTAAGAGGACCAAGGCTGTTACAGACCTTTAGAATTATCCTAACTACACATAGCTGCCATTTAAACAGTAAACAGTTTAAGCAGTAGTTATAGCCTCTCCCTTTGGTCAAGGCTAGAGTCTGCCCTATCAGGCATCCTCTCTAAAAATAATTAAATAGAATATTGTATAAACAAATGGATAAACAACAGCATTTATTTTTAGGTTGGGAGGACTGAGCTTACTCAGGACTCAAGGCTTTAGCCTTTGCCCTTTTCTTTTGCTTTTGTCTTTACTCTTTTAACTGTTATAAGGGCAAAAAAAAAGACTGCCTCAGCATCCAGTTAAGGATACCAAGACAGGGTACAAAAAATATTATTCTCAGGAGGCAGACAGAGCAGAGGGCTTTAATCCCTGTTCTATCTGCTGTAGTAGGACTCTGCAAATCCCCTACATTCTTATAAACAGCTCTCAACTGTAAAATAAAGTTAATCAGCAGAGGAGTAGCAGTACAGTTTCTATTTGTAAGATAAGAGAGATTCTACTTTTGAAAAAGTGGGTTCATCCTTAGAGCCACAAGGGATAGAGTCGCTTTTGCAATTTGACTTTTTACCCCCCTATCAGCCCTAAAATTGGACTTTTCACCCCCCAATTAACTCCAAGATGATTATAGGATTATTAGCATATGGGCAGATGTAGACATAAAAAAAAGGAACAGAGCCAATTACAAGCTCTGTCCTGTTAGTGTAAAGTCTGCTTTTAATTTTTCATCAGGCTCTACTCCTCTAAAGAATAGGGATGGATTAACTTTATAAACTGAGTTTCTGCCTGCTCTGAATGTACCAAAAACATTAACTCCTGATAATTTCATCTTGAGATACTTTTTAACATTCTTTTCATCCAGTCCAGTAATTTCTATAATGTCCTTTTGAGATAATGCCTCAGCTTTGGCAAAGTCTCTCTCATATGGATGCTTAACAAGATGATTAGTTTGAAAGTGCATGTATGGCAGTAACATGAAAAGAAAGCCAATGTCAGCAGGTTTAATATCCTCTTGGCTGTATAGCTCCTGTAGTGAGCCAATGAACATTTTGACTACCTTATCTGATTTAGTTGAGCCTCTCAAACAGTATTTATTATCAATAAAAAAAGCCTGATACTCTTTACCATAATGAGTAACAGACTTCTGATTCATCAATCCTATTTCTATAAATTTGTTAATCACTTTTGAGTAATGCTTTTTATTCTTAATCTTGAGAGCATGACCTAGCTCTTTTTCTGTCATTGGCAGGTTAGCATCAGATGTCTTTTTCAACATATTGCTATAGTCTACATAGCTTTGCAGAATTAGAAAGTATCCAAGCTCTTTTGTATTCAGCTCCTCCAATGCAGTTACCTCCTTAGATGCCTCCATGCTTACAAGGGTAAAAGGATTGTCTGCCCTGTTCTTGTAAGTCTTTAGCTCTTTTCTCTTTTTGGATGCCTCTTGCATCTGTGGAGTAATTACCTTTACATCATCTCTTATTTCCCCATTGGCATCTACTACAGTAAATACCTCTTTAGCTCTTATCTTTTGTTCTATCTCATTCATTAATCTTTTGACTGTCATGATTTAATTGCCCCCTGAGTATTTGTGTTTTTTTCTCTATTGCAGATGCCTGAGTATATTTGCAGATGTAGCTCATGCAACTGCTGTACCTATAGCTGAACTAAGGGGATGCTTTTTAAAGTTCCATTTAGAGATTAATTTGTTGGTAAATTATTCTTGATCCATTTTCAGATAAATAAACTTTTGCCTATTTGTTGCCTCTGATTACTTTAAAACCATATGTCTCAGCTCCACTATAGGTAGAGGCAGATAAGAGGCAATCTTATAGCCTTTCTAAATATCAAAAGGAGGGAATGCCATGTTAAGTAAGTTTGATTACAAGGAGGCTACTAATGAGAAAAAGCAGGAGATGCTCTTAGAAATAGTCAACCTTTACAAAATGACTGACAAGGCTCAAGTAGTGCAAGCATTGGCTCATTGTCAGGCTGTATTAGATGCAACTCAAGAGGACTTTGCAGAGGTAGCAGGAGTATCAGTAAGGACTTTGAGGGATTGGAAAAATAAAGATTATCCTGAGCTTTACAATGAGGCTTATGAGAGGTATCTCTCTGAGCCTGAGCTAGTGGATGTAAATACTGAGGTTGAGGAGGATGCAATGGAGGCAGTTTACAATAACCTCATAGCTAGATTGCAAAATCCTAAAACAGCTACAAAGGACTTAGCTACAATCCTGCAATACTTTGGTATCTCAGGTCAGGAATTGAGGCAATATGCCAGTATCAGAAATGCTACTTTGAGAGGCTTTATCAGGGATAACCAAAAGCAATTAGTACCTAATGAGGATGTATCATCTCTACTGAAAGCTACTCTAGCAGAGTCTGAGTTTTTGTATCTTGGTACTGAAAAAACCAAAGGACATACAGCTAATTACATGGAAATGGATTTAACTAATCCTCTTGTAAGGTTAGAGCTACAGATGGCTGGGATGCTGATGTATGGTCTTTGGAATGGAGCTATTAATCCTCAGTTTGTAGAGATGGCTCAGTCATTGAGAGTCTTGAAAATGGCATCAGGTGAGGAGCTTGATACTGCTCAGGCTGTAAAAGACTTTGAGGGCATGGATGGCAAAGCAAAGCCTAAAAAGCCTGTTACTGAAAAGCTCAGAAAAGACCTAATTGACATCTTTGGTCAAGCTGAGGGAGAGCAGATGTACCAACAGCTATTAAATGCTAAGGCTGATGTAGATGCTAAGACATCTGTACCATCGCCAAAATATGAGGTAGTTAAAGGTGATTACAATAACTATTTAAGATTGTTCCCTAAACTTGAGAATATGCCTTTAGATGTTTTCCTAGCTAAATTAGATGGAGATGCAGATATTAGCTACAAAGAAAAATATAAACAATACTTAAATAATCAGGAGGAGATTTAATATGAATAAAGCAAAATTAGGATTTGTTACTTTTTTAGCAAGAGTAGGACTTGAGGAGAAAGCTACTGATAGCCTTGTAAATGAAATGAAAAAGCAGTTACCTACATTGGATGCAGTAAAAGCTAATACAGCTAAATTGAAAGAGGTTCATGCTCAATATGAGGAATTGGCTGAGAACATGAAAGCAGAAAAATCAGCTATTGAGGATGAGATTGTGGAGCTTAGGCAGTCAATCAATAAACTGAATGTATCTAGTAACATTGTTGAGGCAGTAATGGAGATTAACAAACAGATTGAGGGAAAAGAGGCAAGGATTAAGGCTTTGGCAGGTGCTATGTTAGCTCTAGGTAAGAAAGGGAAAATGGATCAATTTGATTTATTGGCTGAATGTTATTCAGCTTTTGCTGAACTGGGTAAAGAATGTAGAGAGCTAGTTACAACAGCTCAGCCATTAGTAAATGGGCTGAATAAGGAAAGCATTGTCAAGGCAGTAAATGCTATTGATGCTGAGGTCTCAGGACATTGCAGACTTTATAACAATGTTTCTAGAGAATTTGGAGCAATGCAAGTTACTCATAATGGAGTAAGGTTGTCTACTCCTAATGATAGCCCTATGCTATATCACAGGATTAATTAGGAGGATGCTGAGCATGGATATTTTGCTACAGGTCTTACTATCAATGGCTATGTTGAAAGCATTCAAGATAAGCAGATACAGCAAATAAAATGGATGGCTCAAAACTGAGCTGTCCTTTTTTATTTCAACTATAAGCAAAGGAGGGATAACATGGACAAAAATTTAGTTTACAGATGTTTAAAATTACATTTTGCAGATATGAAAAATATTGCTCAAATTTCAGAACAGACAGGATTAAGAAAAAATGTAGTATTAGCTATTTTGAAAGGAATTAGAGAGCCTAAGGTAGCTACAGATTTTTTTACAGACAGGAAAGCAGGAGATTTCAGCAGGACATATCCTCTGCCTGAGTACAACAAACTGAGCTTAGCTGATTATATTGCATTAGAGCAAAGGTATATGAGCCTGATTTATTCAGGTAAAGCCACTGTAAATGATGTTAAATCTTATCTGATTGAGGACTCTATAGAGCCTGAGCAAGCTGAAAAGATGCTCAAGAGCTTAGAGGCTTTCTGTCAGGAAAAGAGGTCTGAGCAGTTAGATGTAAGGCTCTTAGAGTTACTTGATATTTTATCAAGACCTGCAAAGTGGAGGATGACTGATGCAGGACTTGTAACTGTCTATCCTATCCCTGTTCTAGATGAGAATTACAGGGTAATAGCTGTAGAGTATCAGGATAAAAGAGGAGCTTTCTTTCTGCCTGATGATCTGTGGGAAAGATATTCAAATAAGGAGGCTATGTAATGGCAGAGGATAAAATTACATTGGATGCTGAGAGAATGGCTCAGGTATTGCAGGCAGGTAGAAAACCTGTTCCTGATGCCCCTGCTCTAATTGTAAAAGGCTCAGGACTTATAAAAATTATTGAGGCATTAAAAGGAGGTGGACAAAATGGCAGGTAATACTATTAGAAATACTCAGGCATTAAATCCAGTAAAAGTAACTGTAGCTCCTCCTGTTAAGACAGTACAATCTGTACAGCCTTCTCAGGTGCAAGCTAATGCAAGGAAAGCTACTGGCAGTAAATAAACAGTAAATAGCTTAACTCCCTTAAATACTCTCTGAGGCAGGTGCTGTAATGGCATCTGCTTATTTTTTTGTCATCATGTCACAGTTTTATTATCAGCCTCTAAATACAGTCATGAAAGGCAGTTATTCAAGCAGATGTCACAGTTTGGAGAACAGCCTCTAATGATAAAGATGTAAGGCTGTGAAACTTAAAGCAATATCAGCCAACAAATAAAGCATCAGGGAGAGATAACAGATGACAAAGCAAATAGATAATAAAGAAATTATAACTTTTAAAACTAAAGATAAGGTTACTGTAAATATTCATGGAAAGCCTAATCTTGATATTTTGGCTAAGAAAATGATTGACCTATATAATCAAAAGATAAATACATCAGCAAGTTAAAGGAGGAGCTATGAGGCTTTTCCTTTTTTTATTATTCAAACTGCTCCATTTATTGTAAAATGATTGTAATAAGGGTGAGGTGATTTAAAGATGGATTTTGAAATACAGCAATTATCTGATATTGGAACAAGTAATCCAATTGTAGCAAGGCTCTCCTTTCAAACAAGTGAATTAGTTAAAATGTTTCCTCTAACTGATAAGCAAAAGGAAGATATTTTTGGTCTTTTGGGAATGGATGTATCTGAGAGATTAGTTTCTTGTTATAAAATTTATTCAAAGCTACAGGATGAATTGATTAAGGTCAATCAAACTAATAAAGATGACTATTTTAAAGGGAATGCAGTTTACACTCCTGCTGTTATGGATTTAAGAAATTTGTGTGATAATTTCCTTTATGAAGCAAAGTCTACATTAAGAGATTTACTAGGTATTTTTAATATCTTTTTTAATAAAGAATTTCCTAAGCCTCAATTTGACCTTGCATACAAATGGGCAAAAGAGAAATTTGGAGAAGATGATAACCTAACAAAAATATTAAAAGATGACCATGACACATGGATAAAAAGAATTGTATCAATGAGAAATTCTAGAGAGCATCCAGGAGGATACTCAGGACATTTAAAAATAAATAACATTATGCTTATTAATAAAAATGAGCCTCCTTATTTTAAAGCTCCAACATGGCAATTAAATGATGAGAGAGAGTCTCCTGTCCTTTCTGATATGGCAACATTTATAGATAATACTTTGGGTTTGTGTGAGGATTTATTAGTTATTTTGCTTGAAAAATTGCCTGAAAGTAATATACCCTTAATTATTTATGAAATTCCAGTAGAGCAAAGAGATGATAATTGTCCTGTTAGATTTAAGGTATCCTTGCATCCTGATTACTTAGAGCAATTTGAAAATTGAACATAAAAAAGAGAGAGGCTATTACAGCTCTCTCCATTTAATATCTATAACAGGCTCCTTATTTGTCTCAGCAGTTTTAGTAAATATAATTCCTGAGATTATCAGCTTTAATGTAGCATTTTGCTCATCTAGCTCCATCTCTTCAAAATTATCAATCATATCAATAATTCCATTTACTTTGTCTACCTGAGCAGAGGCATCCATGCTCTCCAATTTATATTTAACAATGCTTATCTCATTTTTAAGAGCTGAGATAGTTTCCTCTAAAGTCTGCTTTTTCTGTTGATATGAGTCTTTATCCAACTCCTCATCAAGATACAGGTCTAACAACCTTTTGGCTTTTCTCTCCTGCTTTGTTAGGTCAGTCTCTAGACCTGCTAAATTAGCTTTTAGATTATCCTCAATTCCTGATGTATCCTCAGCTAACAACTTTTCTAATGACTGCTCCAATTCTTTTTTATACAGCTTTAAAGCCTCTCTAACAGCTTTTTCAACTTTTTTTATTACAAAGCCTGCATTGTGGCATTTAGTTTCTACATCAATATAATTTCTGCAAGGTCTTATCTGATAAAATGAACCATCCCTATTGCCTTTTAAAACTTTATTATTTTTCTGTATTGATAAGCCTCCCCCACAAACTCCACAAACAAGGAGCTTATTCACACAGGATTTAACACCTAATGAATAAAGGTTTTGTGAGCTTCTTCTAGAATTAAAAAGAGATTGCATCTCAATAAATTCCTGTTCTGTCATTAATGCTTCATGAGTGTTCTTGGCTACAGCAACCTTTTTAAGCCTTTTTGAGTTATAAGTTGACTCCCCTAGATAAACTCTATTTTGCAGGATGTGTAATATTCTGTCGCCCTTAAAAGGATTACCCTTTCTTGACCTGTAGCCTAACTTATTTACCTTATCTGCTACCTGTCTAGAGGAGTAACCTAATAAAGTTAATTCAACTATTTTTCTAATTACTTTTTTCTCCTCAGGATTTACAAGTAATTGCTTTGTATTCTTATCCCATGTATAACCTATAGGAGATATTGAACCAATCCATCTATTTTTAATTGCAACAGCATCATATTTACCTTTATTAAGTCTGTGCCTAATCCTCTTGTATTCATAAGCTGAAAGGACAGAGGTAAAGCCAAACATTAGCTCTTGATTTTCATCTGAAAGGTCAATAATGTTATCAGGTGTCTCAATAATGATTTCATGCTCTATAAAGATTTCTTTTAATTCTGCTGAGTCTCTTTCATCCCTGCTCAATCTGTCAGGATGGGTAACAAGGACTCTGCTGTATTTCTCATGTATGACTCCCTCAAGCATTTTAGCCAATTCAGGTCTATTCCAGTTAATTGAGGACTCGACCTCTTGAAAGACATCATAGCTATAACCTTTTTGCTCAGCTATCCTTACTAATGTTTCCCTTTGGTTTAGTAAGGTCTCCTCTGCCCCTCCCTTTTCCTCCCTTGATTTCCTAACATAGATAGCTACCTTTAATTTTGTTACTGTTTTAACCATTTTGTATTCTCCTCCTGATAAGCTCTAGCTGTCTAAAAAATTTAGTACCCATCCTATAATTAGAGAGGTTTCTAAAACTGTGACAGATTAGAGCTATTGATTTAATGGAGGTTGAACTGTGATTATTCAACAAAATGGTCCAAGCCGAAGTCCAAGCATATGAAATGGATAATAATAATAAAGTGCCAACACTTGAGGAACTTAAAACTGCTGGATATTTAAAGGATACAAAAGGCTGTCCAAATGGCCAAGAAATTGCTATTGATACACAAGGAAATGTCACAGCAGTTCCAAAAACCAACTAACCTAAAATGAAAAGCAGACAAAAAGGTTTTACATTAATTGAGTCATTGGTCGTTCTCTCGATATTTATGATTATTTCCTCGGTTACCGTCTTCTCTTTAAAGCCGCAGCAGCCGATGATTGAAGAGGAGGCTTTTATAACCCAACTGAAAGCGGATCTATACTATGCGCAAAACTATGCGATATCCCATCAGCATGAAGTATCGGTTGTTTTTATGCCAAGTCAATATAAGTATTATATGTTTTTGCAATCGGAGCTTCCGCCCTTTATCGTGAGAAATTACTCAACAAATATATATGTAGATGAAGGTTCACTTCCTTTATATTTCAAATTCCTATCCGATGGAAATGTAAACAAGTTTGGCACCATCTATATTCAAACGAATAGGAAGAATTATAAGTTAACCGTTTTGATTGGAAAGGGACGGTTTTATGTTGCGGAACAATAAAGGCTTCTTTTTACTCGAATTGCTGCTGTCATTGTCAGCATTATTAATGCTCAGTTTATTCTTGCTGCCGTTGTTGATGGATTTAAAAGGCCAATCGCGGCAGCTGGCAGTCGAAAATAAGGCACGGCAGCTTATGTATGAAGAACTGCAGGCAAAATTAATCACTAGTCAAACCTTTACTAATTACACTTTCGTTGAAAATGGAGTTGAGTACAAAATCATTTGGAAAGATTCTCGTGCAGCTGGTCAAAAGGAGGTGTGCGTAAGAGTTGAAAGAAATTCCTTTCTTCCACAAACCGAAATATGCGGTGCGCTCGAATGAGAAAGCTTTTACGCTTCTCGAGGTGCTGTTTGCATTTTCAATCTTTACAATCATTATTTTCTTTATAACACCCGTTTTTCAAATTATCCTGAACAATAAGGGGTCTCAGGCAGAATTACAAGCAATGGAGTGGCAAACTTTTTGTAGTCAAATAAAAAAAGAAATTCGGCTGTCCAACCGTGCTGAGGTCATCTCTGGCCGGTTAATCTTAACAAAGGATACTGAAACCGTCCAATATGAAAAGTACGGTTCGAACCTGAGAAGACGTGTGAATTCTACTGGACATGAAATAATCCTCCAAAACGTTTCTCAATACTCCTTTACGATATTAAACAATGCAGTTAAGGTAGTTGTTACGGATCTTTGGGGGAAGGAATATTCAGTTGTAATATATCCCTTAATCAACTGGAATGCAGTCACATGAAAAATAATCAGAAAGGGTTTACCTATCCGCTTACATTGTGCTTACTAATCCTTTTTCTCTTGTTTTTCTCCATGCACATTGAACGATTGCAAACCGAAAGAATGATGGCACATGAAACGGCTGCTATTTTACAACAGGAATATTATTTCCTCTCATCCGTTAAGAAAATTGAAGTGATATTTCAAGCTGGCGGAATCATCCCTTCCAAGGGCGCTATTATTTATTTAAACGGTAGGATGGACTACCAAGCCGAGACCCCGTCCGGATATGTTCAGAAAGTTAATTTCACCCTTCGCACTAAGTCTGGAGATGGTATAATCGGACGTGGATTTTTTGACACAAGAACCAAAAAATTAATAAAATGGGTAGAATTAAAATAAACCGAATGGACATACTGTAAGGTGAATAAAAAGGCAGGTGTGTCCGTGAAAACGAATGACTATGTAAAATACATGACGCAAACAATTGTTAAATACGCCGATCAGCCAAAAGAAGAACGAAAACGGCTCCGCTCAGAACGAAAACAAGCCAGAGCGTCTTTTTGGTACCGCTGGTTCGGAATTCTACCCTATATCCTTTATACCGAAGTAAAGAAAAGACGTAAGCTTTAAGGAAGCGAATGATGGCCATCGCTTCCTTTCTTAATTTTAAACACCAAAAGAAAACTATTGACAAACTGCCAGCGTTATGAAATTTCATCAATTTATTATGTTTTTACAATATAAAGACAGTAATTGTGAACATTTTCTAAACATATAGTGTTAACATTGTTAACTTCATTCCCTTGTTATTACGCCTGTATTATAATGGAATAAATTATGGGGGTCCGAGGTGAACAGAGATGGAACAAACATTAAAAATAACAAACGTTTTGTCAGATCCAACACGGTACTACATTTATCAATACATTACCAAACGGCATCAAGAAGTAACTGTTCAAGAAGTGGCAGAAAATTTTAATATTCATCCGAATGTTGCCAGACTGCATTTATCAAAGCTTGAGGATGTTAATATGTTAGCATCTGAAACGAAGAAAACGGGAAAAGGCGGCAGACCAAGTCGATTATATCGTTTATCCGACGATGTCATTCAACTTCATTTTCCATTCCGCGACTATATGCTTTTATCAAAAGTGGCGATTCAAACGATGATTTCACTTGGGGAAGCTGGGAAACAAGCACTTTTCTTAACAGGAAAACGGTTTGGTACCGAGGTGATTGAGCAGGAATTGGCAAAAAAATCACTTGGTGAGGAATTAGAATTTGATCAAAAGCTAACAATATTAAAAAGTGCTGCAACACTTGCCGGTTTTTATCCAGAATTTGAAGCAAATGGTGAAAAGACTAAAATTTACTTCCAAATATTCAATTGTCCATTTAAAGAAGTGGCCGAGGAACATTCGGAAACGGTTTGCAGCATGCACCATGAATTTCTTAAGGGAATGTTTGGTGCCCTGTTTAATTCCGTTGAGTTAATTGAAAAAGAAAACATGCTTACCGGTTGTAATACATGCTCATATCAAGCACTTGTAACAAACTAATTCGAAACCATTATTTACATTACACCTCCTTTTACTTTATAATATTGTAATGATGGTATCGATGGGGTAAAAGGAGGGATACATATGGATCGCATGTTCAGAGTTTGTGGTTTCTGGACGGGCATTTTTACCGTTATGTTTTATCTTGGTGATATGGATAGGACAGCAATGCTGTTCTTAGCCCAAACTGGATTCTTTGTTCTGCTTAGCTATCTTAAACTTTCTGAGCGTATGTATTTGTACGTGTTCGGAGCATATTTAACTGTTTTCTTCGCAGGCTTCACTTATTGGACAACGTTCATGATGCCGCTTGGCGGAGGGCTATAAGTAGTAAAAAACGCCGGTTAGCTCCGGCGTTTTTTCTATTTTTCAGTGAACACATCACTTTCACTTATTTCAATTCCTTTTTGTTGAATAATGATATGAAAATAAGAACTCATACCTGCTGGCATAATTAAGCTCCGAATTGCCCGGTTGCGCTTGCTGACCGCCGAAAAAGGATTCGGATCGTAATGATTTTCTAATTCCTTCAAGATACCTGCTTTTAATAAAAATTCATCTTGCCTAAGCTTTGTTACCAACTTTAAATCTACTTGCTCTCCTTTTTGAATCAGATAATCAAAATGGATGTGGGTGGTAATGTCCATTTCTCCCGGACTTTCAAGGACATTATCCATCATTTTATGTTGATAGTATCCTCGTAAGCTCCCCTTTGCTCTTAGCGGGTCCTTCCACTCCTCGTTTGTATAGCCATAATCAGCTGTTACAACCATTCCCTTTGTCAAGGTCTTCGAAATCTCTTGGAGCATCTTCACCATTGCTAAGGGAATCTCAATCCGCTGCATTTCTTTTAATTCGATTTTACTTTCTTCGATAAAAGAAATAATCGCCGGATTTTTTAATCGAATTTTCTGCTCGAACAATTCCTCAGCATCACAACCTACCATTACCTCAAAAAGCTGTCCGTTAACCAGTTCAACGACATGAACCGGGAGCGCATCGAAAAGCTCGTTTGAAAAGATGGCACCCTCAAATTCCTTTATTTCATCAAGCCGCTCTACTTGAACAACCGAATAGCCGGGCATTAGTAATTCCCTTTGTAACTTTCGATGATAAGGACTAGCCTCAACCAAAATATATTGTAAAGGAGTTTTTATTGATTCATGCCATTCCTGTAAAAAAGCTTTGGCAAATCGGCCATTTCCACCGCCTATTTCGCAAAAGACTGGTGGCAAGTTTGTTTTTTCACAGACGGAGGAAAACCATTTTGCGATTAATCTGCCGTATACATCAGAAATATTGCTTGTTGTAATGAAATCTCCCTGCCGGCCGACCTTTTGCTTATCCTTCATATAATAGCCATATTCGGGATGATAAAGAACGGCCCCTATGTAATCAGCGTAGGAAATTAACTTTGTTGGCGAATTTGCAATTAAACGTTGTAAATAGGTAATCATAGTAACTCCTTTTTCAAGTTAACACTATTGACATAGTGTTAACTTTATTATATTGTTATGATAGTAGCTTAACAATATCCCCTCCCATTATATGAAAAAGAACATCCCCCAGAAAAGCCCTTCTCTTAGCGGAGAAGGGCTTTTCTTTTTTTGTCGTCAAGCAGCGCCAAGGCACTTGCGCTTTTCTTAAAACCCATTCAAAAATGGATTGCTGTCCATTTCATCACCAATTGTTGTCACTGGACCATGGCCGGACAAGACATAGGTGTCCTCTGGTAAGTTTAACAGCTTGTCATGAATGCTTTTGATCAGCTGTGAGTTATTCCCGCCCGGAAGGTCAGTACGGCCGACACTGCCTTGAAATAAGGCATCACCAGAGATTACAAACCCTTCCTGCTCGAAATAATAAGAAAGACTTCCCGGCGAATGACCAGGGGTATGAAAAACGCTGAAGGCAAAATCGTTGATTTCCATAGCTCCTTCGTTTTTTATGATATGGTCGGCATCATTTACCTTGATTGGATTCTGAACCATAAATAATTGTGAACCGTTTAAGGCTGGGTCAGCTAACCATTTTTCTTCCTGTTTGTGAATATAAACGGGAATCTGAAAAGCCTCTCTAACCTCAGTAACTGCTCCAATATGATCGAAATGTGCATGTGTTAAAAAAATTGCACAAGGCTTTAATTTTCTTTGATTCAGTAAATGAATCAGTTTTTTTCCTTCACTTCCAGGATCGAAAATTAAACAGGAGCGGTCAGGGTTTTCTACGATGTAACAGTTTGTTTGCAGACTGCCTAAGGGAATTTGCTGCCATTTCATTAAAAGAACCTCCATTACAAATTGCGATACCCTCATTTTACACCAAATAACAAGCGGAGTGAAAGCAGCGTTATTATATTAGTGCGTTTTTGCCCTCGACAAATGAAAGAAAAAAATATAAAATAGGATTCGAATGTATATAATATAGGTACATAATTTTTTGACCATGTTAGGCTTCAGCCTGCTTATACTAAAAAGGGGGATTTTAATTATGGGTTTAGTTATTATTTTTGCAATTGTAACCGTGCTTGCTGCCTTCGGTGGATTTAGCGCACTTAAGAACAAAAACCTCTTGGGCGCATTTTGGGGAGTGGCTTCATTCTTGGTTTTTGGCTGGTTTACCGTTATGACAATTTTAAAATCTGGATTTCCTACCGGAACACACTAAAAGACTGTCACTGACAGTCTTTTTTTGTTTAGCTTATTCTTTAATCAACTCATATATTTTCTTTGCATTTAGATCGATGATTTTTTCGAAACGGTTGCCATAGAGAATTGCCTCTCCAGATGGGGAAAAATTGATTGGCTCATTATCCATCCCAGCCATAATCACTTTAGGAAGGGACCCCTTCTTAAGATTATAAAGCAGGAGCTCAAAGCCGTCGGAATAGGAATCGGCTTCCCCGCTTTTTACTGGCCTGAAGGTGATAAATTGGCCCAAGGGATCATTATAGTCATAAAAGGGAACTAACCAATCAGAAAACTTTGTCAGCTGCGGCTGTGAAAATGAAAAGTATTCCTTTAGGTCCTTATCAAAAAAAGAATAGACAGCATTTGTTTGGTCTTGTTCGTTAACTGTTACAGTCATTAGTTTACCGTTAAACGTTGTAAACTGTAATACGCGGGGAAACAGCGTTTGTTCAATTCCCTTCTCTAAATCGCTCACAGTAAGCGGGGCAAATAAAGTGGGATTATCCTCATCCCAATCTAAATAGGCAATCTTTTTTTCCCCCATCCACTTAATAAAAGGCTGCGGTATCGAAAGTTCCTTCGTGTTTAATTTATTCATATCCAGCAATGCTAGTTGAAAGGTCCAGTCTTCATTAAATTTTGATACAAGTACCTGTTCTTCATTGTATGGATTCCACTCAAATGCAAGTTCATAGGAGGGGATCGATTCCTTCATCTTTTCAGTTCCCTGTGTATCAATAATGGTGATTAATCCTTCGTACGATGAAGGCGAAGAATGGATCAAAATATACTTTTTCGTGGGGCTTATTTGCACGGTGACAATTGGGTGCTCTGTTTTATAAATTAATTCACTTTTACCCGTTAAAAGATGATAGCGATAGACATTTGATGTTTGTTCCAGGTTGGTGATATAAACAACCTCATCCTCTGAAAGCCAGCCGCCAAGTCGATCAAATTCCCCCTCGGGTATGGAAATAGGTAATTTCCATTCACTTCCCACAGTTAGCGTTGGTTTCGTTCGTTCATTTTTTGCTGGAATTTTTGGTTTCTGCTGTTCTTTACTCGTGCACGCACCTAAAAGGAGGGTCAAAAAAATGAAAATGAGTATTAAAATAAACTTTTGAAACGATAATTTGTTCAATTTAAATGATTTGCCCCCTCCCTATATATCTCACATATGTTAGTACGTATTTTTGATAAAAATGTTTCAAGGTTTTCAAAACATTTCAACAAATAGGAAAAAAGCCGTAGACTACCGACTTTTCTCCTTTATAACCTATTGATTTAATTTATTTTTAATCAGCCAGGCAGCACCAAGCACTCCGGCATCATTTCCTAATGTAGCCAGAGCCAGTTTTGTCGAGTCTCGAACTGCTGAAAAGGCAAACTTAGCAAAGTTTTCGGTTACAGCATCTAATAGTATGTTTCCTGCCTTTGAAACTCCGCCGCCTAAAACAATTTTGTCCGGATTAAGCGTATTAGCAATACTCGCCAAAACGAAACCTAAGTGGAAGTAAACTTCTTTTAATACCTTATTTGCCAGAGCATCACCATTTTCAGCTGATTCAAAAACATCTTTAGATGTAATTTTGCCATTTACAGCAAGCCTTCCAGCAAGTTCCCCTATTGATTCACCTTTTGACAGTTCCTCATTCGCTAGACGAACAATACCAGTTGCAGAAGCAACCGTTTCAAGACAGCCTGTTTTACCACAATTGCATGGTGCACCACCATCTGGGATGACTGTAATATGCCCTATTTCTCCAGCTGCACCATTCTTGCCCTGGACAATACTTCCATTAGCAATCACCCCGCCGCCAACACCTGTTCCGAGGGTGACACAAACAAGATTCTTCGCTCCATTACCGGCACCCTTCCACATCTCACCCAATGCCGCGCAGTTCGCATCATTTTCAACCGCTGCAGGCAAAGAGGCTGCCGATTCAAGACTTTCCTTTAGAGGATAGTTATCCTGCCAGCCTAGATTCACCACATTTAAAATAATCCCTGTTTCATAGTCTACTGGCCCGGGTGCCCCCATACCAATTCCTAATAAGCTGTCTTTCGATTCACCTAGTGCATTCATTTTTTCATTAATGGCTTTAGCAATATTAGTCGTTATGTTCTGGCCTTCATTCGAATTATCCGTGGGTATTTCCCATTTATGAACGATTTCTCCATCCATTGTAATAAAGGCTATTTTCGTAGTAGTCCCGCCCAGGTCAACGCCTGCAATCCATTGATTTGCCAATTTATTCACCTATCTTTGATTTTTCTTTTTGAAATTGGATTTCGTGCCGTAAAATTAATAATCCTGTTTGAAATTCACGTGTTTCAATCAACTGTGAATGATAGAGCTCTTTTAGCTCTGTTTCCATTAATTCAAGGTCTGCGACTCGATCACCAATATAAATAATCGTTCCGAATTGCTTTAATAATTGCTGAATATCATAAACCGTTTTCATCTTGTGGTCCCCCCTTCTACCTAAGGAAGTTGATTAATTTCGCGGACTAAATCTGTATACGCCTTTTGCTTTGGCTTTAATTCAGCCGCCTTTTCTGCATTAACTTTTGCCTGTTTAAAATCTTTTAGTTCATAGTTAATAAGCGCTAGATTATAATAGGCTTCATCAAAATTGGGGTCAAGCCTGATTGCCTTTTGTAAATGTGTCTTCGCATCAGAGAGCAGCCCCTTTTTAATTTCCACAAAGGATAAAAGAAAATATGTTTTCTCAGACAGATTCGTTGAGTTCTTCTCAGAGTCCTTTAACATACTGTAGGCCTGGTCATATTTATTTTGTGTAATATACTCTTGGGCCATCATTATCATTGAATTTTCCTTTTGTGCAGTATTGTTAAATCCATAAAATAATGAACCGCAAACAATAGCAGCCGAGCCAATTAGAAAGAGTATTTGTAACCAAAACTTGCTTTTTTTCGGAAAGTGGACAATACCGGCCGCAAGGAAACCTCCAGCCAATCCGCCCAAATGTGCAGCCCCATCGATTCCTCTTACTGAGAAACTAAAAACCAAGTTAATTCCCAGAACAACGATTAAATTCATCCCCATTGTCCTAGAAAATAATTTTGGATAGACCGCACCAAAATATAATAACGCACCGAAACAGCCATATATGGCACCACTTGCTCCAACGGATAGGGAACTAAAGATAAAACTGGCAATACACCCTGTGACACCCGCAAACAAGTAAATAAATAGAAAACGAAAATTACCAAATATTTTTTCGACCGTCGTACCAAGAAAATACAAAAATAGAGTATTCATTGCTAAATGCAAAAATCCACTATGTAAGAAAACAGGTGTAATGAACCTCCACCATTCTCCCATATAAATTAATTGGTTAACCATTGCCCCGTATTTAATTAGAGTAGAACTATTGGTACTCCCACCATGAAATTCAAGCCAGAGAAACACAACAAGCTGGATTGCTATGAACACATATGTAAAAATAGGCCTGCTATTTAACAGAATAGCTCTATCTGTATTCACTTTTTTAACCGCATGCTCCAGGGCAGCTTTCTTTAATGAATCAACCTCCTGTTCAGCATAATCATCATTAATTGGAAAGTGAACCTCTGCCCCGAGCCTGCTGGAAATTTGCTGAAAACCAGTGTCGTGTTCACCATTTGCAAATAGATATGTACTGACCGATGTTTTATTTCCCTCCGGATGAACAAATGGTGCTGCCAGACGATATTCATATTCATCAAATGGCGGTAAATGGCTAATGTAAATATTGATTACATTTAACTGATTGCGGCCAATTTGCCCGCGAATCTTTTCCCCGTTAGATGCTGTAAATTCGATATCTCTTTGCATCGCATTACTCCAATCTAAATCATGGAGCAGCATACGAATAATTGGCGCTTGCTTATTTTCTACCTTTTCAAGCCATAATTCTTTTTGATTTTCAAATAATTGAATAATTCGGTAACCGTGATCCGAGATGAAAGAATAGGCCAATCTCCAAAAGACATATCCTTCTTTATTACTCATATCCCCCCTGCTTTCCATATAATGTGTTGAGCCTGCGAATAGAATGATAATCTATCTTATATTAGGGATTTTAGTTTGCCATTATATCCATTATAAACGATATAAGCATTTCCCATTAATAAAACAACTTGAAATGTTGTCATTTAGACAATAAAAAAGCCATCTGTGGTTTTCACCAATCAGATGGTCCTCCAAATACCGATTGCATCATTTTCCGTTTAACACCTGGGAAACTCATTATGGAGCCAACAGTAAGCCGGCGTATCCAACTAGAACCAAGCAGGACATTGATAAGTCGGTATCTGTACCGGAATGCAAAATACCCTATTGACCCTATCATCAAAATGGATGTTAACATACGTGACATTCAAATCCCTCCTACACCATATTCTGTGATATTTACCAAAGGTTTATCCGAAAAATCAATTAAAAAAGGATTAGATTCATTTGTTAGAATCTTAATCCTTTAAAAACCTAACTAATCTTAAACACTGGCTCCATCGTCTTCTTTAAGACATTGACAGAGTTCGTGAATTTTTCCCGTTCATCATCACTTAAATCAAGTTCGACGATTTTCCTAATCCCATTCCGATTAACGACAGCAGGTACACCAATGTAAATATCATTTTGCCCATATTCACCCTCAAGATAAGCAGAAATGGTAAGAACAGAATTTTCATTCCGGAGAATTGCTTTCGTCAATCTCACTAAGCCCATGGCAATTCCATAGAAGGTTGCCCCTTTTCGCTCAATTATATGGTAGGCAGCATCGCGGACATTTAAAAAGAGTTTATTTAGGTCTTCTTGATTAAATCCATCTTTATTTTTTGTCCATTCAGAAATTGATAAACCCGCGATATCAGCGTGACTCCAAACCGGAAGCTCCGTATCGCCATGTTCCCCAATAATATAAGCATGGACATTACGAGTATCCACATCAAAATATTCCCCAAGCAAAAAGCGGAACCGGGCTGTATCTAGAATCGTACCAGAACCAATTACCCGCTCTTTTGGAAGACCGGAAAACTTCCAAACCGCATACGTTAATATGTCCACTGGATTGGTAGCGACAAGGAAAATGCCATCAAACCCGCTTGCCATAATCTCTTCGACAATCCCCTTAAAAATCCGTGTATTTTTCTCTACTAGATCCAACCGTGTTTCACCGGGTTTCTGGTTAGCGCCAGCGGTTATGACAACAAGGTCTGCATTGCCGCAATCAGCATAACTGCCATACCAAATTTTTGTCCGTGATGGTGCGAAAGGAAGACCATGATTTAAATCCATTGCATCCCCTTCAGCTTTATCTTTATTTAAATCAATTAAAACAAGTTCTTCTGTTATCCCTTGATTTAACAAGGCAAACGCATAGCTGGAACCAACAAACCCGGTTCCAATAAGTGCCACTCTATTTACCCGATTTAACATAAAAACTCCTCCAATCCATTAAATACCGCATTTTTTTAGTTGCCGATAAAATCAATGTATAAACTGAAGAACCCCCATCGCCATCCATGCTGCTAAAAAGCCTGAAAGAAAATTAACCATATCATTATCCATAATGGGAAACCCTTTTATTCGGATCGTCGGCAAATGACAATGAAGTCTTTTTTCAGTTTCAATTCCGCAATGGGTACAACGAAAAACTTGTTGATAAAAGGCACCCATTAATGTATCGATGACATTTCCGAAATAACCGGATAAAAAAATAAGCAAACAAAATACAAATTCCAAATGGAACAACCAAAAACTGATAAGTGAAATAAGGAGGGACCCGGCAAGTGCGGCTAGACTTCCTAACATACTCACTGCGCCTGATGTACCTTTGTCAATTCGTTTAAAGGTACGTATGTAAATGGGATCCTTTTTGCTTAAGGACCCAATTTCCGAAGCCCATGTATCCGAATTAGCACTGGCAAGGATTACTGCAAATCCGACTAACCAGGTACTATCATCAGATATGTAATGGATAATGCTAAAAAGAGCTGCTGCCCCGCCATTTGCCAGTACTTGACGCCAATCCCTTGTTGCTCCCTTAGCTAGTTTTTCTTCAATCGTCTTTTTTTGCGAACTTTTATAGTTGGACCAAAGACTTGAAGATAAAAAGAAGGCACCAAGCAGGAACAACCCCTTAACACCAAATCCAAGATAGACGGCTAGACCAACTAAAACAGCCGCAACAGCACCTGATATCGTCAATGACTTCAATAAGTAACCTGCCAAACCTGTTAAAATAATTATCGTGAAAATAATCATTGTTTCCATCATTTTGTTTGGATGACCTCAAGATTGGTAATAATTTTCGAAACGGGTATATCGTGCCCTTCGACTGGGAATTGAGGGATAATTTGCTCGTTGAAGGCTAGTGATAAGGTTTTGCCAAAGTAATTGGTCAAATACCGGTCGTAGTAACCTCCGCCAAACCCTAAGCGATACCCTTCTCTTGTATAAGCAGCTCCGGGAACAATCAAGAGATCAATTTCTTCTGAAGGAACTTCTGATGTCAGGTCTACAATCGGCTCCAATAACCCATAGTATACGGATTCCAGCTGAGAGAATTCGCTTAGGGTTCTGAAAGATAACGTCCGCTCTTCCGGGTAACATTTAGGAACCGCCACTTGTTTTCCTAATTCCCATGCTTTCCGGATAATTTGGTAGGTATCTGTTTCTGGTGCCTTTGAAACGGTAATTCCGACGACTTGCGCTTGTATCCAGTTTTCATCTTCAAAGAGCTTAGCCGCAATTTTACCGGAATAATCTTCATAGGCGGGCTTTGAAAGCATTGCAAGTTTTTCTTTCATCTGCTTTCGAAGGGAAGTTTTATCACTCATTATATACAACCTCCTTATCTTTGGACAATAAAAAAAAAGCAACAGGAAGCCCTGATGCTTATTTTGTTTCGCGGTGTGCAGTTGTACGTTTTTCTCTTGGGCAATATTTTTTAAGCTCAAGACGATCTGGATTATTACGTTTATTTTTTGTTGAAATATAGTTACGATCTCCACACTCAGTGCAAGCTAATGTAATATTCACACGCATGTTTATTTCCCTCCAAACGATTAAGCTATTCATTCATACGACTTTTCTATAATATCATTTATCTAAAGGAAATGCTAGTCTGTTTTTTAAGAAAAGGGAAACGCCTTTTTGTGACGTACACCAGCCGCTGGGTGGATACATGAGAGTTGTCGATGTTAAAGGGATTCTAACCTTTTTAAAAGACCTTCCTCCATGGAAATCAATTCATTTTTGTTCGTGCCCGTTATAGTCCAAGTGTTCATCTTACTAGTCTCCCTCGGCTCCACAGCCATTTTCGTGGCGAATATACTCGCTGCAGCACCCTTGGCTATTGGCTGATACTTTAAGGAACCCTTTTGCAGGGAACTCCAAATTTGATCTGTATATGCATACCACTGTGGCATTGTCGTATACTCTTTCAACCCTTCCCCCTGATGTTGCCCATTAACAAGAAAAACATGGCTATTCGTATGGTGAAAAATCCGATTATCTGTCGGTGAAATAAATGTTACGTTATCTTGGCTTACGTTAGAATAATGGTGCATCGCTAAAACCTTAATCTCTTTCCATTGCTTGCTGTGATTACTCACATAAATATGAGCAAGACGAATTTTCGAGTGGATTTGCTCCAGTTTCACTTTAATAACTAACTCTTCATTGTAAATAACCTTTTCAGTGCAGTTTTGCAGCCAAAAAGACATTCCATTTACCCATATCCCAGGAATAAATTGCAGTGTTTCGAATGGCTGCTGGCGTTTAGAAGTCTGCTTATTATTTTGTGATTCTGTTAGATTTATCATCATATACACCTAATTTACAATTTATTTGGTGTTTCTGCTTGCTTAAACTCATTCACTCGTTTGTTTAACAACATATCTTCGATAACTCTGCTTGTTTCTGAGGCAATCCGTTTCCATCCATATATACTTTTTACAATTTGGCTTCCCCGCTTACCAATTTCCTTTGCTTTTCGGGGATTTTCCCATAAAAAGTTAATCTGTTCTTGCAGACTTTGAGCATCACCAGGTACCATCAATAATCCTGTTTGCAAGTGCTTCACAAGCCCTTTCATCCCGCCTGTATTGGACACAATCGTGGGTTTCCCGAGAATCATCGTTTCAAGGGCGGCAATTCCGAATGGCTCATATAAACTTGGAATGACAGCCATTTCGCATCCTTCGATGAGTGCATTCCTTTGATCATCGCTAATATAACCTACAAATGCAACAAAGTTTTCTAGTTTCCTATCAACAACCTGATTTCGGTAGGTCTCAAGCATTGGTCCTTTCCCCGCAATAACAAAAAAATAACTTTGGCCATTCTCTTTAGCATTGAATGCCGCTTCAATAATCGTTGCAAACCCTTTTTCTTTTACCATTCTCCCTAGCGAAAAAATATATTTTTTTTTCTTTAGGTCAGGTAGTATCTCTTCTGTTGTTCGTTCTGCTGTCATCGGGTTAATCCCGTTAGGAATAACCGTTATCTTATCAACTCGAGCTTTAAAAACTGAAAAGAGTTCATCCCTCATGTATTCACTGCAAACGATTAATTGATCGGATTCTTTAATTAACTGCAGTTCCTTATCATGGATAAATTGCTGCATTTCCGTATGGATACCATTATGCCTGCCATGCTCTGTAGCATGGATTGTCGCAAGGAGAGGAATGGTCAGGATCTCCTTTAATGCAATCGCAGCGGAACCGACCAGCCAATCATGGGCATGAATAAGGTCAAATTTTAAATCTTCTGTTAATTTTCCTGCCTTGAAAGCCATGGCTAAATTAAGCCCGCCTATCCAGGAAAGAAAATCATTATCCAGTTCATTAAGTGGTTTGACACGATGAACATTCACACCATGACTTTTTTCAAAAGGAGGAAGGCTCCCATTTCCAGCTGTTACTACATGAACCTCATGACCCATTGTGGCCAAATAAACAGCTAATCCGAACACATGCCGCGAAAGACCTCCAACTATATTGGGCGGATATTCCCAGCACAGCATCAATATTGTTAATCTCCAGCTTTTTTGGTTCATGTCAACTTGATGGGATAATGCTTTATCCATTTTTCTCCTCCAGTTGGTTTGATTCCAGATAATAGCTGTAGGTACTTACATGATCAAGCCATTTTGGCGGGTGGTCTTCATATTGCTGATATTGAATTAAATCCCGATTTATCTCAATCCCGCTTAGCAATGCCGACTTAGTGGTTTGAATGCAGTTTGACCTAAAGAGAGGAAAAAAGTTAGCTTCCGATATATAAACGCCTAATTCAGCTGTGTAGCTGCGATTTGGCGCCAATCCTTTTATAAACCAGTGTCCACTTTGATAGGGCACGGTAATTTCATAAAAATGACGGGCGTTTTTCCCATTAAAGATGATATCAGTAACATCATAAATTCTGACAACAGTGACAAACTCTTCAAACCTGCGATTAAAAAATAATTCAATCAGTTTTTTGGGTAATTCGGATACGTCCCAGAAAAGAATCATTTTTCCGGGGGTAATAAGTTTCGCCGCTAGTTCACCTTTTAAAGGGATAAACGCTTGGGCTGCGGGGCTGACAATATCCTTAAACATAGCTTCCTCCATTCTGCAAATGATCAATATATGCTATATCAAGTAAATTATTCATAATAGTTGATAGTTTAATCGTATCACTAGAATGGCCAGCACACAATAAACGCAAATTGTCGTAATGTGTAAAAAAAAAAAAGAGATGAAGCCAAATTTTTCAGCTTCATCTCGGGTTAGTCTCTATTCTTTTTCTATTCATTCAAATTAATGCGTTTTCCGGTCACAAGGTAAACTACATTCTCTGCGATATTGGTTGAATGGTCAGCGATTCGTTCGATAAACCTACAAACAAATGATAATTGGATAATCTGATTGGTTGCGTTTGGATTTTTCGGGATGTAGCTCAATAGTTCCTGAATTAAATCTCCAAACATATTGTCTACTGCATCATCTTTTTCCGCACATTTTTTAGCTATTTCAATATCTTCGGAATAATAGGCAGTTATCGATTCAGAAACCATCTCTAACGCCATTCCCATCATTTTTGGTATATCTATGATATCTTTAAAGTATTCTTCATTGCCGATTTGCAATGTCGATTTGGCAATATTTACGGCGATATCCGCCAACCGCTCGACTTCGGAAGAAACTTTTAATGCGACACTAATTTTTCTAAGATCGGTTGCTACCGGAGATTCCCTTGCAATTAATAATAATGCTTTATTGTTAATTGCATCCTCCATATCATCGATTTCGTTATCGCCATCAATAACTTTTTTCGCCTTATCCATGTCCTGATTTAACAGGGCAACCATTGATTCCTTCATTGCTTGCTCCGATTTATGAGCCATTTCTAAAAGCATCTCTTTTAATTCTTTTAAATTGTTATCAAAATTTGCTCTTGCACTCATTTATGCCACCCCATCATCCGAATCTTCCTGTTATATAACCTTCAGTCCGTGAGTCGTTTGGATTTGAAAAAATAGTAGAAGTTGAATCCAGTTCAATTAATTCACCCATTAAAAAGAAAGCAGTCTTATTGGACACGCGTGATGCTTGCTGCATGTTATGGGTAACAATGACAATCGTATATTTCTCTTTTAACTCTAAAATCAGTTCCTCGATTTTCAAGGTTGAAATCGGGTCTAGGGCAGATGTTGGCTCATCCATTAACAAAACATCCGGTTTTGTCGCTAATGCCCTTGCGATACATAGCCGTTGCTGTTGCCCCCCAGATAATCCTAGGGCAGGTGCGGTTAAACGATCCTTTACTTCCTCCCATAAAGCTACATCCATTAATGATTTGATGACAAGCTCATCTAAGTGTTTCTTCTTTTTAATGCCGTGAACTCTTGGACCGTAAGCGACATTATCATAAATTGATTGGGGGAAAGGATTTCCCTTCTGAAAAACCATGCCAACGTGTTTACGAAGTTCGACAAGGTCCATTTTCTCGCCTAATATATTTTGGCCATTAAAGTTAATTTCTCCGGTCATTTTTACACTTGGAACCATATTAATCATCAAATTTAGTGTTTTAATAAAAGTGGACTTGCCACATCCGGATGGGCCGATTATCGCTGTTACCTCTTTTTTGTTAATCGGAAAGTTGATGTTTTTTAAGGCATGATGATCACCATACCATAAATTCAAGTCCCGTATATCAAATACCTGTCTAGTTAATGTCGGAGCTGACATTCGATTTCCTCCTTATCCAAACCTTCCGGAAATATATTCTTCTGTCTTTTTAACAGAAGGGTTGGTGAAGATTTTTTCTGTTGCATCATATTCAATCAAATCACCACTTAAAAAGAAGGCCGTTTTATCGGAAATTCGGGAAGCCTGCTGCATATTATGGGTGACAATGATAATAGAATAATCCTTTTTCAATTCCACAATTAAATCTTCCACTTTTGCGTTGGAGATAGGATCCAATGCCGAAGATGGTTCATCTAGAAGCATGACAGTCGGTTTCATGGCAATCGTCCTAGCAATACACAGACGTTGCTGCTGTCCACCCGAAAGCGATAGGGCAGATTTATGGAGCCTATCTTTTACTTCATCCCACAATGCCGCCTTTTGCAGACTTTCCTCGACAAGCTCATCAAGCTGGCTTTTCTTTTTGAGTCCACTGAACTTCAGGGCATGCGTAATATTTTCATAAATTGATTTTGGAAATGGATTTGGTTTCTGAAACACCATCCCAATTTCCTTTCGTAATGCCACAACATTTATTTGTTTAGACAGGATATTGAGATCTTCATAGATAATTTCCCCTTGGGCTCTTGCACCGGGAATCAGGTCATTCATCCGATTGACGCTTCTTAAAAATGTTGACTTTCCACAGCCTGAAGGTCCAATCAAAGCCGTTATAGAGTTTTTTTCAATGTCCATGGAAATACCGTTAACCGCACGTTTTTCACCATAGAATATTTCTAAATTATGCACCTTTAAAATATGTTCCATATGCAACTGGACGGTTGTTTGTATCGTTTGTTCTGTCGATTCTTTTTCCAAATAAGTCGTAACCATCCGTTCTCACCTGCCCTTTATTTAGTTGCAGTCATTTTTTTCGTAATGATACTGCCAATCCATCTAGCTAATAGGTTAAATAGTAAGACAGAAATGACTAATACTGCTGCTGATCCATTCGAAACCGCTTCAACATCGGGAATTAATCCTTGTGTATTGACCGACCAGATGTGAACGGCGAGCGTTTCAGCCGGCCTGAAAATATTTAATGGAGATTGCTCAGAAAATGGATTCCAATTTGCATAATCGAGTCTTGGTGTTGAAAGACCTGCTGTAAATAATAATGCTGCTGCTTCTCCAAACACACGACCAGCTGCAAGAATGATCCCCGTTAATATCGATGGAAAAGCACTCGGTAATAGGACGGTTTTTATTGTATGCCAATGTGTAATACCTAGGGCAAGACTAGCCTCTTTCAGATCCCGAGGAACAGTCCGAATGGAATCCTCACTTACACGTACGATAACAGGCAAATTAAAGACGGTAAGTGCTAGAGCTCCTCCTAAAATCGTATATCCCCAACCTGTTACGTTAACAAACACCAATAATCCGAACATTCCGATTACGATAGATGGAAGCGATGCTAACACTTCAATACAGGAACGAATAGTGTCTGTTATCTTTCCCGGCTTCGCATACTCTGCCATATAGATTCCCCCGCCAACCCCAAGGGGAACAGCAATAATCATGGTAATTAGTAAAATATAAAACGAGTTAAATAACTGGTCGCGAATTCCTCCACCCGCACGAATATTGCTTGAAGGTGTAGTTAAAAACTCCCAGGAAATGTGTTTAAATCCGTTGATCAAAATATAAGAGAATAATCCAACAAGAATAGAAACAATGATAATAGCAATAGCAACAAATACTCCGGTTGCAATTCGGTCAGCTGTTTTACTTTTCATTACAGCTTCCTCCTTGATGATAGATAGCGAATGAGTAGAATAAAGGCAAATGACATAACTAATAAAATTAAGCCCATTGACCAAAGGGTATTATTTTCTACACTTCCGTAAGTGGTATGTCCCATATTTAACGTGATAATTGTTGTTAAGGTAGCTGAAGCATCCAAAATACTTGACGGTAAATTTCTAACATTTCCGATGACCATTTGAACAGCTAATGCTTCCCCAAATGCCCGAGCCATCCCCAAAACAACCGCAGTCAGGAGGCCTGGAAGGGCGGCAGGAATTAGCACCTTTCGAATCGTTTGCCACCGGGTTGCACCAAGTGCGTAAGAGCCTTCTCGTAAATATTTTGGCAAGCTGCCCATTGCATCTGTTGCAATCGAAGTGATCGTTGGCAAAATCATAACCGACAGCACGATCATCCCGGAAAGCAAACTAAAACCTAGTCCACCCACATGTGCCCTAACAAATGGAACTAATACTGTAAGCCCGATGAATCCATAAACAACAGATGGAATTCCAACTAATAGCTCGACGACTGGCTGTAATATTTTTCTTCCCCATGAAGGTGCAATTTCCGTCATAAAGATCGCAGCGCCAATTCCTAATGGTGCCGCGATAAGTGCCGCAAGAAAGGTGACGGCAAATGAACCGAAAATAAACGGCAAGGCACCATATTCCGGATTGGCTTGATTTGTAGGATTCCAGTGTGTACTGGTTAAGAACTCAATAAGACTGACACCATTTTTAATAAATGATTGTAAACCTTTCGTGCCTAGAAAAATAGTAATGGATATGGTTGCAGATATCATGATTACGGCACATAGAATTACTAGAATCTTTCCACGTAATTCCCCGTCCATCCTATTTTTTGAGGATTTTATCAATCTTTCCTTTGCAGGAATAATCTTTTCCATAATGCACCAAACACCCCTAAAATACGTCATAATAGGGTAAATGCATATCTGCACTTACCCTTTTTTATCCATTTATTTATTAAGCTTATAAATCTTTTTGATTTCCTTTTGCATCACGTTCTACCTTCATTTTTGTGACAGGAAGGTAGCCTTGTTCTTTTAGTAAAGTATTTTGAATATCATCAGACATTAAATACTCTAGGAATGCTTTTGCTAAGCCATCAGCTTCGCCTTTAGTGTAAGAATGTTGGTAAGCCCATACTTGGAATTTACCGGATTGTACATTTTCTTCCGTTGGTTCCACACCATCAATAGCAAGTGGTGTTACAGAATCATCGGTGAAGTATGAGAAGGCAAGGTATCCGATTGCACCGTCTGTTTCATTGATAATCTTTTTAACCGTGTTTGAAGAATCTTCAGTAATACCTTCAGCTGGTGTTGCACCATCAAGTGCGAACTTATTGAAAATTGCACGTGTACCAGATGAATCTGGACGGTTTACAAGGACGATCTTTTGGTCTTTACCGCCAAGTTCTTTCCAGTTGGTAATTTTTCCAGTGAACACTTTAATTAAATCTGCTTTTTTAATATCTTTAATGCCAACTTTAGGATTAACCGCTGCAGTCATACCTACAACAGCTACTTTATGATCAACAAGCTCACTTGCTTTATCAGGAATCTTTTCTTCAGCAAATACGTCTGAGTTTCCAATTTGTACAGATCCTTCAGAAACTTGTGAAAGACCAGTACCAGATCCGCCGGCATTTACTTGAATATCAGCTTTTGGATTTGCATTCATAAATTCTTCAGCTGCTGCTGCGACTAATGGCTGCATAGCAGATGAACCAGAAACGGTTAATGAACCGGAAAGTTCTTGTTTTTCTTCAGTCTTTGGAGTTGTATCGTTTTTCTTGTCTGTTCCACTCGTGTTGTCTTTCGAAGTCCCGCCCCCACAAGCAGCCATAAATACCATTAATGCTGCAAATAATGTAACAAGGCTTAATTTTTTCAAACTTTTCATTTCCTTTATTCCCCCTAAGGTTTTTGGTGTGATGATGTTTGTCTGCCTTACATGTTTTAGAATAATCCATTACTGTAAACTGCGTTTTAATGAAATGTAAAGGTTTTGTAAATTTGCATTACACTTTTGTAAATTGAGAATTTGCTCCTATTGACTTCCTTAGCTAATTTGGATGAACAAATTTCTATATTTATTGTTCTCATTTATTATTTTAAATATGTAAAAAACACCTGCCTCAAATTTGAGACAGGTGTTTCGAAAAACTTTTATTTATTGGCCAGTTTGCTGGCTGTTTTGAGTGGTGTCAGCATTCCCTGATTGTTGCGTACTATTTGCAGCCCCTTCATCTCCTGGACGTGATTTCTTCAAGTCAAAGTATGCATCCATTACACTCTTGCCGATGGCCATATTAATACTTGGACCCGTATTTCCTTGATATGCCCATGGGACTACAACGGCCATCGCCACTTCCGGATTATCATATGGGGCAAAGCTGACAAGACTTAGGTTCATAACCTCTGCATTCTTTTGCGATTTAACAGGACCGTCATAAAATGCTTGTGCTGTTCCTGTTTTTCCAGCCGGGTTATAAGCAGCACCTTTAAAGGCATTAACACCCGTACCGTCACCTACCTGCATAACCATTCTGAATCCATCCTTAACCCGATTGATCCATTCATCTTTCAAATCTAAATGATTCAACACTTTAGGTTGGATTTCTTGGATTATCGGGCCTAATTCATTACTATCCATGACAGGCTCACGAATTTCCTTTACAATATGCGGCTGCACACGATTACCTCCGTTAGCAATCGTGGACACGTACTGTGCAAGCTGTATCGGTGTATACGTATCATATTGACCGATTGCAAGGTCTAGAGCTAAACTTGCCTGTTCATCTCCGCCAGGAAAACCACTCATTTCATTAGGTAGGTCTATCCCTGTCCTCGTTCCTAGACCGAATTGTGCGAAGGATCGGCGCAGCGTATTAAACGTCTTCTTCGAGTCTATTAAGAGTGGACCGTTTGGAACATACCTTCCACCTCCCATAGCAATGACGGTTTTCCACATGTACACGTTGGATGAAACCTGTAATGCCCTAAGGTCATTAATGGAATTAAAGTTCTTCCAGGATTTTTTTGGTTTTGTATTTTTGAATATTAATGGTTCATCATAAAGAAAATCGCCTGGACTAATAGCTCCCGTTTTATAGCCGGTTAAAATGGTTGCCCCTTTGACCGTTGAACCAACGTTATAGGAAGTGGTAATATTCCCTCCGGCAAAGTCCTTCATTACCGTTTTGCCGTCATCATCCTTGCTAATTTGCCTTCCGGCAAGCGATAACACTTCGCCAGTTTTAGGATTCATCAAGACCACAAAAGCACGATCCAAAAGAGCTGTGCCTGGCTTTTTCTTGGCCTCCCACATCTCTTTTTCAATGATCTTTTCGACTTGTTGCTGCAGTTCCATATCGATTGATAAGACAAGGTCTTTTCCTCGCTTGCCATCCGAAACTACTTCGGTAGAGAGGATTTTCCCTGTCTTATCTGTTACATTTTTTACTTTTGCTTTTTGACCATGGAGGACATCTTCATACTTAAGCTCGAGGTAACTTTTTCCTACTCGGTCGTTTCGGCTGTAATCGCGGGCAAGAAATTTATCTAACTGTTCCTTAGGTATGCCTGCTTCGGAGGTAGTTACATCCCCTAAAATTGATTTTAATGTATTTCCAAAGGCATACATTCGTTCCCAGTCTGTTGTGGTATCCACACCAGGAAGATTCTCTAAATTTTCACTGACAACTGCAAATTCTTCTGAAGTTACATCTTTATTTTTGACAATTTGCGGTGTTAAGGCGTATCCACTGTTAAATTGCTTTAAAATTGCAATGGTTTTGAGTTCATTATTTTTGTAATCAGCGATTTCAGCTTTGGGAATTCTTTTAAGCTGCAAATCATAAATTTGCTTATATTCCCACTTTTTATCGTCGTATAACTTCCATTCTTTTTCTGTAATTAATGCTTTTGCTCTGTCGGGATTTTTTAAGATCCAATATTCCTCTTTTTCACGATCACGAACCTTTGTCGTATCAACCGTAATGATTTTTGCTAATTGTTCTGCTGTATCAAGCATTTCCTTTTGATTTGTATTTTGATATTTTGTATACGTAATCGCATTTAACGGGGTATTATCAACAATGACTTTCCCATTTCGGTCAAACATCTTTCCACGTGGTACTGGATTACTAACGGTAATATCTTCGGTCCGCTGCAGCTCCCGTTTAAAATCGTCACCGAAAACAATTTGAATTTCACCAAGTCTTAGGATGAGAACAGAAAATAGCACAAAAACCACAAAGAAAACCATATTCAAGCGAAATGGGACATGGGTCTTCTTCTTCTTTTTCTTTTTATTATTCAATTTCTATTTACACTTCCTTTTTTCAAGCCATAAGATAACTTCCTCTATTCTATAAGATAATGCTCATTATTTCTATGAATAACACTTACCATTTTTACAAACATCAACTAAAAATGCGATGAGTGGAAGATACTCATCGCATTATGCAGCAGGTAATTGAACCTTTCTTATAAACAAATAAATCAAAGAATGCCCTGCACCCAAAATCAAAAGTAAAATCGGAATACTTTTTACATCATTAAACCTGGTTACCGCTACTAAGAATGCTAAAATAGAAACAATTCTGCCAAGATTTAAGAATATTTCGCGGACGACAATATATTCAATTCGCATTTCTGCGGCTTTCCAGCCAATTCCAATCACATCGTATGTAGTTGAGTTATACGGAACGAGCAACAGTGGATAGGCGATCGCAATCATCCCGGCATAGATTAACAGTTTGGTGAAATTCACATCCCAAACAATTACTAGGACAGCAGCATAAAGAAGAATCCCGCCCATAAGTATCGCTTTTTTTCGGTGATTTTTTTTAATTAAGCGAGAGGCTAGATAATAAGCAATAAATGAAATCCCCGAATTAATCAGGCCAAATGTCCCTAAAGCCATTTCACTGTTTGTCGAAATGTAAACAAAGACGGAGATGATAAATAAAAACGTCCCTTCTCTTAACCCCTGGAAAAAGTGGGCATTGGTAATGAGACGCCAATTTTTATTACGTTTTCTTTCCTCTAAAATCCGTTTAAAACAATACCTTCCCGCTGCCGGTCGTGGTTTTAACGAAAAACTCATGAAGACAGCAAGGGCGAATAACGCTAATGACAAACCAAAAACAAACGTATAACCTGTGAATTTTTCAAATCTGGTAATAATGAAACCAGCGGCCAGCGGGCCAATCATTCCTCCCGCAGAGGTTAAAGTTCCTAAAAAGCCATTAAAGAAATCTCTTGTCTCAGGTTCCGTGATTTCAAAGGTTAACACATTGTAGGCTAACCAATAAAACCCGTAGCCGATCCCAAGCAGGCTCCCTAACAGTAGTAAATAGGTGTGTGCTTTCGTTCCTGTAATTAGTACAGACAAGTAAAAAAAAGCCAAAAAGATTACACCAATTCTTAGCACAATGACCCTGTCGATTTTCTTAGCCCATCTGCCCGCTAAAATAAACGTTAACGGTTGTAGTACGACAATCGAGAGGTTATAAAGGGCCAAATCCGAATACTTTCCCGTTTGTTTCCAAAGATAGATATTCACAAATGTGTTGGAAAGAGCAATACTCAACGAGTATAACCCGCCAATAATTAACAACAGTGATAGATCTTTGGTTAACTCTACATCACCTAATAATTTAAATTTTTTTGCCATAAAAAAACTCCCCTTTGTATAAGGGTAGTCTTTATCTGGGCGCTTGTTCTTATTCAATAATTTCGGATAACGAAAAAAAGCAGCCAGCGGCTGCCTTTTTCGTTATCCTCTTATTTTGCTTCGTTATAACGTTTAGAAACTTCGTCCCAGTTTACAACGTTCCAGAATGCACCGATGTAGTCTGGACGTTTGTTTTGATATTTTAAGTAATAAGCATGTTCCCACACATCAAGGCCAAGGATAGGAGTTTTGCCCTCCATTAATGGTGAATCTTGATTAGGTGTGCTAGTTACTTCTAATTCGCCGTTGTTTACAGCAAGCCATGCCCAGCCGGAGCCGAAACGAGTTGTTGCTGCTTTGGCAAACTCTTCTTTAAAGCTTTCGAAGCTGCCAAATTTATTGTTGATTGCGTCTGCTAGTTCACCAGCTGGTGCACCGCCGCCATTTGGAGAAAGGATTTGCCAGAATAAAGAATGGTTTGCGTGTCCGCCGCCATTGTTACGCACAGCCGTACGTGCAGCTTCTGGAACAGCATCTAAATTGGCAATTACTTCTTCAACAGATTTAGATAACAATTCTTCGTTACCTGCTAAAGCATTGTTTAGGTTTGTAACATATGTGTTATGGTGTCGAGTGTGGTGAATGTTCATTGTTTCTTTGTCAAAATGTGGCTCAAGTGCATCTTCTGCATAAGGTAATTGTGGTAATTCGAATGCCATGATAATTCCTCCTATGTAATTGTTTTTTTTAGCCTTAGACAATCTAAAATCAAATGATTTTTAAGAATATTTCTAAAGCTTTATTTCTAAGATACCAAAGTTGGTTCATCGTTTCAAATAAAATGCTTATGTTCCAACATAAATACAATTCCCATTGGTAAGATATTTATTCACTAAGCTTTGAAAACGCAAAATAAGGCATCACGTTACAATGTTTCGAAAAATTGTCATGATTCATCCAAACTGCAGTCTGTCAACGATTTTTGTCATATCCCCTTGCCGCCGCTATTTAGTCATGCTCTTCTCATATTGACATGGTGCAAATAATTCATTTAAATCAAATTGAAAGGAGTGACAGACATGCAAGATTCACATTTTTCGATATATAGTTTAATGGTTCAATTTTTCCCAAAAAAAGAGCCCATTCAAAAAATCAAATCTGGTTCCGTTCTTTTTCAAGAAAAGGATCCTGCCCAATATGTTTACTTATTGCTTAAAGGAAGTGTTGCGCTTGGAAGAGTCCATTTGCGCGGAAAAGAGTTTATCTTAAAAATTTTAAATGATAGGGAACTTATTGTTGAGTATCAGCTTTTTAAAGCAAATCCCCGTTATCAGTTTTATGCCAAAACATTAAGCGACTGCGAATTTCTGGTCATTAAAAGGGAACAATTTGAATATTTTATCTCAACTGATCCTGAGGCAATGAATGCATTTGTTTCCTGGCTAAGTACCGGGTATTTAAAGGCACAGATGAAATGCCAGGACTTAATTATGAACGGGAAGAAAGGCGGCTTATACTCTATTCTCATCCGTCTTTGCAACACCTATGGTGTGAAAACAGAGGATGGCATCCTGATAGATCTGCCCTTAACTCATCAAGAGTTAGCCAATCTTACGTATGGAACAAGGGAAGTCATTCAACGTTCATTAAAAGAGCTTCGTGAGAAGGATGTTATTTTGTATGAAAATCAAATGTTTACTGTAAAAAACTTAAACTATTTAAAAGAAGAAGTAGACTGTCAAAACTGCTCCTTTGAAATTTGCGGGATCAATTAATCAACTAAAAGCCACCAATGCTTAATGGTGGCTTTTTTAAAGTACTGCAATGAAAAAGCAGGCAATCATAATGATTTGAATGATTGCTTTCGCCAAGACACTGCTAATAAAACCAATAACAGAGCCGAAACCAATCTTTAAGCTATCGCTAAAGTTTCGTTTGTTGAAAATTAATTCAGCTGCTATCGCTCCGATAAAAGGGCCAATTAGGATTCCGAGAACAGGGATAACAAATGGTCCAAGGAGAATGCCAATCGTACTTCCCCAAACACCTGCTTTAGAGCCGCCATATTTTTTTATGCCAATCATATTGGCAATATAATCCGCGACAAACAAAAGAACAATAAACAATCCCTCAATAACCCAAAACAGCCAATGGAATGACTCGAAACTAAAGAACACCCCATATAATAAAAACCCTGCTAACAAGAACAATACACTGGGGATAATGGGGTACACCAGCCCAACGAAAGCAACAACAAAAAGAACACCGATGATCAGCCAATAAACAATATCCATCTCATCCAACCTTCTTTATTTTTGATTATATTTTGAGTTATTTCATTCATCCTTACCTATTTACGGATAACACCGAATTTCGTTCCATAAATAATCGGCCAATCTTGTGTATACCATTCACAAAAGCTACAATAGAATGGTGAATCTATATTGAGGTGGTTGTTATGAATATTTTTAAACAATTAGTTAAGAGTATCTATTCTCCAAAGGATATTGCCTTATTTCGTTTTCAGGGAATCGGAAAAACAATTTTATTTGTCTTTCTTCTAACTTTAATTTCCATCCTTCCTTCGATTATTTACTTAAGCACTGCCCTAACTACGGGGATAGATTCCGCTAGAACCATTATAAGCAAAGAATTACCTGACTTTGCAATAAAGAACGGGCAGCTTTCGGCAGATACATTGGTGCCTGTTACGAGTAATCAAGATGACTTTACGATTATTCTTGACCCAACAGGGACAATTTCAGACGCAGATGTTGAAAATGAAGGAAATGCTTTCGCTTTGTTAAAGGATGAATTTGTCCTAGCAGCAGGCGGCCAGAGCAATATTTATCCATATGCGATGCTGCAGGGAATAAATTTCTCTAAAGAAGATTTGCTCAAATTTATTGATACAATAGCTGGAAATAGAGGGATTATCATTCCACTCTTCTCTTTGTTCATCTATTTAGTTTCCAGTGCAGCCAGTTTTGTTGAGGTTTCCGTCCTCGCCATAATTGGATTAGTATTAAAAAATCTGTTGGGCAGAAAGTTAACTTATCGGCAATTGTGGCGATTGGCCGCATACAGCGAAACCCTGCCTACGCTATTTTTCACCGTTATGGCTGCCATTAAAACATCAGTACCGAACAGCTTTATGATAAACTGGTTAGTCGTGATCATCGTTTTATATCTGGCCATTAACGAAATACCCAGACCAAAAAAGAAGATGAATGAATAAGCATCCCTTCAAGGATGCTTTTTTGATTATTTGTTCTATTAGAATGTGGACAAGCATAGGAATGTACAAACATTCCCTTTTGGAGGCTTGTCCGATGAAACAATTATTTGGATTCTTATTTGTCATTCTAGTCATATATGTCATCTATTTCGATTTAACGGTTGGCACGCTTCCGGCCTCTTTTACTCAGCAGCATGTAGAGGCAAAGATAGAAACAACGGTAAAATCTAAAACTGCCATTCCTTCTTTTGATGCCAAAGTCCAACCCGGTGAAACGGTCATCTCAATTGTTGAGCATAAAATAAATAAACCACTACCAGTTTCGATTAGTGATCTAATCGACGACTTTCGTAAATTGAATCCTAGTCTAGCGCCAGAGAAAATTCAAATTGGCTCCACCTATCATTTTCCTGATTACTCTAAATAAACAGAATGGGCCTTAATCTTGTCAAAGATAGCAAAAGACTGTTAAAATAAACTCGAATTGTTGTTATCCAATTGGATTCCAATTAAAGGAGCGAATAAAAGTTGAATGAAATTATCCATCGCACAAAGACCCGGCCAGTTAAAGTGGGCAATTTAACAATTGGCGGGAATAATGAAATAATTATACAGAGCATGACAACCACTAAAACGCATGATGTTGAGGCAACGGTTGCTGAAATCAAACGCCTCGAGGACGCCGGCTGTCAAATTGTCAGGGTTGCCTGTCCAGACGAACGTGCTGCAAATGCCATCCCAGAAATCAAAAAAAGAATCAATATTCCCCTTGTTGTTGATATTCACTTTGATTATAAATTAGCGCTTAAAGCAATTGAGGGCGGAGCGGATAAGATTAGAATTAATCCAGGAAATATTGGAAGACGGGAAAAGGTTGAAGCTGTCGTCAGAGCGGCAAAGGAACGGGGTATTCCAATCAGAATTGGAGTAAATGCCGGTTCTCTCGAAAAGAAAATCTTAGAAAAGTACGGTTATCCAACTGCAGATGGCATGGTCGAGAGTGCGCTACACCACATTAAAATTCTCGAAGATTTAGATTTCCATGACATTATCGTTTCAATGAAAGCATCTGATGTAAATCTTGCAATCGAAGCCTATGATAAGGCAGCACGTGCTTTTGATTATCCACTGCATTTAGGGATTACTGAATCAGGAACACTTTTTTCCGGAAGCATTAAAAGTGCTGCTGGACTTGGTGCGATCCTCAATAAAGGAATCGGCAACACACTTCGGGTTTCTTTAAGCGCAGACCCTGTTCAAGAAGTAAAAGTAGCTCGTGAGCTTTTAAAGATTTTTGCACTTTCATCGAACGCCGCCACTCTCATTTCCTGCCCTACCTGCGGCCGTATCGAAATTGACCTGATCAGCATCGCAAATGAAGTCGAAGAATATATTCAAAATATCAAGGCGCCGATTAAGGTTTCTGTACTGGGCTGTGCTGTTAATGGACCTGGTGAAGCAAAAGAAGCAGATATCGGCATTGCTGGTGCCCGCGGTGAAGGCTTGTTATTTAGAAAAGGTGAAATCGTCCGCAAGGTTCCGGAAGCGGAAATGGTTGAAGAACTGAAAAAGGAAATTGATAAAGTAGCAGAAGAATATTTCCAAAAGAAAGCGGAAGAAGAAGCTAAACTTGCAAAATAAAGGCATCAAAAAACCCGGTAAAAGTACCGGGTTTTTTTTTGCTCCTATGCGTGCAGATTATGTTAAAAGAACGGAAGAACGAAGATACCGACAATAATCGATAAAGCCCCAATTCCGATTGCCCAAGCACCGAGGCCTGCTGCTCCTCTGCTTCTGGCAACGAACCCTAACACAATACCTGCAGCACCAAAAAGAATAGGCAAAACAAACAGTGATAAAATCGAAAGTGCTATAGCCAGTGTCCCCATACCGGTTCCACCAGCTGCCCGTTCCCTATCGTCATCCCGTTCCCTTCCACGTACGAGAGGAACAGGCGCCGCAATTTCCGCTGCTGTTTCTTCGTTATATTCTGAAGACCTGATTGGAACAGAAGCATCAACTTCCGCAGCCGTATCTTCATTATAGGCAGCAGTTCTAATTGGAACGGATGCTCCAAACGTGGTTTCTTCTAAATCGGCCGATGATTGAAACGGAACAGGGTGATCAACTTCTCTAGTTGCTTCCCTGAATTCAGAAGGGAAGTTTGGGATCTCTTGTCCAATACTAGCACTTTGAAGAGCCTCTTGCACTTTCGTGTCTCTTTCATCTGCCATCCTAATCCCTCACTTTCAGTAATAGGAGCATTTATTATTATTAGCCTCTTGCTGTTTTTTAAAGATGTTAATGTTTATCACATCTAGTGATATATTTCTTTTCCTGATAAAATTTTCTTATATGAGATTTTCCATAAATAAAGCCTTTATTAATAACCCGTCTTTGGTAAAATAATAATGACTAACGCAATTTGAAGGTGAGCATACAAATGAGAAAGCGATTTGGAATCGACATTGATGGTACGGTCACATGTCCAAAATCAATATTACCTTATATAAATAAAGCTTTTGACATGAACATTGCCTACGAGGACGTGGATCAATATGAATTAACACCCTTCGTAAATGTTTCTGAGGAAGTATTTGCGAAGTGGTTTGCTGAAAATGAACCAACTATTTATGAAGAATCACCGCTTGCACCTGGAGCAAAACGGATTTTACATAAATGGGAAAAAGACTATGAATTGTTTTTTATTAGCGCTAGGTCATCCTATTTACTTGAAATCACTAAAAAATGGTTCATTGATAATGGTTTAACCTTTCACCATATTGAATTAATCGGCTCACACGATAAAGTGAAAACGGTGAAAAAACATCAAGTGGATATTTTTTTTGAGGATAAACACGATAATGCTGTGATGATTCATGAAGAATGTCAAATTCCGGTCATCTTATTTGATACACCTTACAATCAAAATTCGATTCCAAAAGGTGTTATCCGTGTTAACAATTGGGAAGAGGCCAACCAGTGGGTTGAAAATTGGCTGAAACAAGAGAAAAAGAGTCAAGAAATACTAATTGAACAACCGTAATTTAACAAAAAACTCGCCGTTTGTGACAGGCGAGTTTTTTTATATACATTCCGGACAGCGTCCATAAATTTCAAATTTATGTCCGGAAATATCATATCCTTTTAAGTTTTCACTTAATCCATCCATTGGACAAGTTTCAATTTCTTTTGTTTTTCCACAATCTAAGCAGATAAAATGATGATGATGCTGGTGCGTGGAACATGTAAAGCGGAAGTGCTTTTCGCCTGATAACTCTGTCATTTCTAAAATCCTCATATTAACAAACAAGGTCAGATTTCGATAAATAGTATCAAAGCTCAATCCCGGATATGCATCCTTTAACTGATCAAGAACATCCTTAGCGGTTAAATATTTATCGCTATCTGCGAATAATTGAAGCATATCCTCTCGTTTTCCTGTCTGCTTAAAACCATGTTCTTTTAAATATTGAATAGCTTCCTGGACATTCACTTGGCTCCACCCCCAATATTTACCTGTTTATGGATCATTATTTTTTTAAAGAAGATTGCCAGTACTAATATTAGCACCGCAAGCATGACAATGGTTCCCCCGGGAGCCAAGTCAAGATAATAGGCAGTGAAAAGGCCTCCAAGCACAGAAATTTCACCAAAAAGCACAGATAAGAAAATTGTCTGTTTAAACCCTTTCGCAAGGCGAATACTTGCGGCCACCGGTAACGTCATTAATGAAGAAACCAAAAGGATTCCAACAATTCGCATCGAAGCCGCAATGACAAGTGCCACCATGACAATAAAAATGAAATGGATACTTTTCGCAGCAATTCCAGACGCTTTTGCGTGTTCCTCATCAAAGGAAAGTAAAAACAGCTCTTTATACAAAAAAATAATTACAAGTATAACCAGGATACTTATGATAAGAATGACCCATAAATCGGTTCTGCTGACAGCAGATACACTGCCAAATAAATAACTAAATAGATCTGTATTAAATCCATTGGCCAGTGAAATAAAAATAACCCCGAGCCCAATGCCGCTAGAGAGGATAATCGGAATGGCCAGTTCCTGATAATGTTTATAGACACCTCTTAGTTTTTCAATAAACAATGACCCGCCCACTGAAAAAACCATTCCCATGTAAAGAGGATTTAAGCCGGCCATCGCCTGAAAATTCCTTTCAATGAGAAGGCTGGCAGCTATACCAGCCAGCGTCACATGACTAAGGGCATCAGCAATCAACGATAATCTTCTCACCACAATAAATACCCCGAGCAATGGGGCAAGGATGCCAATCAGAATCCCAGTAAGGAAGGCATTTTGTAAAAATTCATAATGAAAAAGTCCTTGAATCATCTTCCAACACCCCCATGTTCATGGTGATGGGTAAGCAAATGAACATCATGACCATAAACTTTCGATACATCTTCATTTCTAAATTGTTCAAATTCATTCGTTTCTCCATGAAAATGCAAATATTTATTTAAACAGGCAACATGTGAGACCTTATCCGATATTGTACCAATATCATGGGTAACCAATAGCAGGGTAATATTGCGGTGTATATTTAAATCACCTAACATTTGATAAAAAGAATTAACATTTTCGGCATCAACGCCGACAGTTGGTTCATCAAGGATAAGCAGCCGCGGTTCACTTACAAGGGCACGGGCAATAAAAACCCGTTGCTGCTGTCCGCCTGATAGTTCGCCAATATTTCTGTTGCAATACCTTTTCATTCCGACCGCATCTAAGGCCTCATTTACTTTGATTGCATGTTCTTTTTTGAAAAATGTAAACAAGCCTAATTTTTTTGTTAAGCCACTTGCGACAACTTCAAATACGGTTGCTGGAAAACCGGTGTTAAAGGAATTGGCCTTTTGTGATACATAGCCGACTTGCTGCCAGTCCTTAAATTTGCTAATTTCCTTCCCAAATAAAAGGATTTCCCCTGATTGCAGCCTTAATAAACCTAATATTAACTTTAATAAGGTCGATTTCCCCGACCCGTTTGGACCGACAATTGCCAAAAAGGAACTATCCGGAATCGTCATATTGATATTCTCAAGGACAGTATCCTTTTCATAGCGGTAGGATAATTGTTTTATTTCAATAATTGGTTGCATAACTGCACTCTCACCCTTAATATATAAGAATCATTCCGATTTAACTTAAAGTAGTATACAATAGGCCCATCCACTTTGTAAAGGCTGCAGGCTTTTGATTAATACTAAGCAAAAGTAATAATCCATTGTAACACTCCTGACTCTTCCTCATACATTAGCATGGAGGAGTGGTGAGAGAGTGAAAATATTTGAAAACATCATTAATCATAAGATTAACACGATAACCGCTGATGAACTGTTAAAGTATGCCCAGCAATTTAATGTTTCGATAAATAGGCATCAGGCGAGAAAAATTGCCGAATACTTAAGAGGTAAAAATATCAATATATTTGATGATGGACAGCGGGCCCAATTAGTGAAACAAATTGCCAAATTGGCCGGATCCGAAACAGCACGTGAAGTAAACAAATTATTTATGCAGTTTACAAAACAATAAGTAAAAACTCAAGCCGACGGCGTCTTTAGCTAGACAATAAAAAGCTGTGCCCACCGCACAGCTTTTTATTGTGAAAAATTACCCCTCCATGATCCGATCTAGCAGGTCTTCGTTGAACTGCTGATTGCGAAGCATGTCGATTTCGAATTTATAGGGTGCTTTTTTATTGTTCTTATCCTCACCAACATATGGGGTTTCTAGGATTTTAGGGACATCAGTCAGCTGTGGATGATGAACAATGTAATTGAGTGCCTTAAAACCGATATGACCGAACCCGATATTTTCATGTCGGTCCTTTCTCATTCCCACCGCATTTTTACTGTCATTGATATGGAGTACCTTAAGCTTCTCCAGGCCAATAATTTTATCGAACTCATTTAAGACACCGTCGAAGTCCTCGACAATGTTATAGCCAGCATCATGGGTATGACAGGTGTCGAAACAAACAGAGAGTTTATCACTAAAGTTAACACCGTCGATAATCATTGCTAATTCCTCAAATGATTTACCGCACTCCGAACCTTTCCCGGCCATTGTTTCCAAGGCAATTTGGAGCTGCTCCTTGCCAGTTAAAACTTCATTTAAGCCTTCGATAATTCTCTTAATTCCGGCTTCTGTACCGGCACCTACATGGGCACCAGGATGGAGAACAATTTGCTTTGCACCAATCGCCTCCGTTCTTTCAATTTCGGTGCGAAGAAATCTTACTCCCAAGTCAAACGTATCTGGATTGGTGGTATTTCCGATATTAATAATATAGGGAGCGTGGACAACAATTTCTGAAATCCCGTTTTCCTCCATATGCCTTCTCCCGGCCTCAATATTCAAGTCTTCAATTTTCTTTCTTCTGGTGTTTTGCGGTGCGCCCGTATAGACCATAAATGTATTGGCACCATATGTTACCGCCTCATGACTTGCTGCTAGGAGCATATCTTTTCCACTCATTGAAACGTGTGAGCCAATTTTCAACATTCCATTCTCTCCCTGCTGACGCTTATTTTTTCCTTTGATCTATTCTTCGTTTCCGTTTTTTAATTTTATCCATTTCCCATTGCATTTTCTTTTTATAACCTGGCTTCACTTTTTGTGGTTTTTTAACCATCGATTTGGCTATTTTTTCCGCATCATCTTCTTTCCTGACGCGGGTCTTTCTTTTATTTCTTTCATCCACCTCAACAAATCCATCCTTTTTGAGATCGACATTCTGAAATTGAATCCCCATTTTTTCTAAACGATTTAAGGCATCTTCATCGGAAAGTTCATAAACCGTTAGTGCAATCCCTGAATTACCTGCCCGTGCCGTTCTTCCTACCCGGTGGATATAAAAATCTAAGTCTGATGGAAGCTCATAATTAATGATATGGCTGACTCCCTCAATATCAATTCCTCTAGAAGCAAGATCGGTGGCAACGATATATTGGTATTCCAAATCCTGAATCTGCTTCATCATTTTTTTTCGTTCGCGCGGGTTTAAATCACCATGAACACGGCCGACCTTTAAACCTTTTTCAATTAAGAAGCCGGCAACTTCTTCAGCCATTTTTTTCGTATTCGTAAACACAATCGCTAAATACGGGTTGTATTGTACTAGCACATCGTGAACAAGCTGCTTTTTATTACGATGTCTTGAAGGCAGAAGATAATGCTCCAAGTTTTCTGCTGCCTTTCTTTTTGAATCAATCTGTACCATTTTTGGATTTTCCATATATTTTTTTAAGAATGGTTTTAATTTTTCCGGAATGGTTGCTGAAAAGACGAGCATCTGCAGGTTTTCTGGCATTTTTGCCGCTACCTGGTCCAAATCTTCAATAAATCCCATATCGAGCATCATATCAGCTTCATCAACAACAAGGACTTCCGAGGTATGAATAAAAAGAGCCTTCTCAATCATAAGGTCTTTAATTCGGCCAGGTGTCCCAACGACAATATGCGGCTGTACCTTCAATTTCTCAATCGTACGCTGCTTGTCCGTCCCGCCAACATAGCATCTTGTCATGATGGGGCTTTCAGGATTGCATTGTTCTGTTACCTTCAAGATTTGGTGATAAATTTGCGTCGCCAATTCCCTTGTCGGTGCGGTAATAACGGCTTGAACTTCCTGCTTGTCCGGATTTATTTTTTCAAGGATTGGCAAAACATAGGCAAATGTTTTACCGGTTCCAGTTTGCGATTGGCCGATTGCACTTTCCCCTTTTAATACGAGCGGAATCATCCGTTCCTGGATTTCAGTCGGCTCATAAAATCCAAACTTATTCAGGGATTCTATAATAAATGGTTGAAGCTTAAAACGATTAAAACGATTTTCTTTCATGTATTTGCTCCTTATTATTAAAATAATCTAGTGATTATGGAGTGTCTTTCTTGCCCTTCAAGAGCTTCCACTTTTCTTTCCATCATGTAATTATAGTAAAGTTTCTCTTAAATCACCAGCTAACAATCCATTTATTCTAATCTTTTACCGTAAATTCATTTTTTAACATCAAATTTTGTTTATTCTTGTGTTTAATACCTAAACCAAATTAGGTTATTTGCATAATTTAATGTATGAAGTTCATTTGAAGGGATGTTATAGGTATGATGCCAAGACCAGGAATGCCCATGCAGGGCGGAATGGGGGCAGGTCTATTTGGAGGAAGAGGAGCAATGGGTCCTATGGCCGGTAGAGCGATGATGGGGCCAGGGGCTAGTCCATTTGGCGGCGGCGGCCAGATGATGGGGCAAATGATGGGCCGCCAAATGGGTAGAGGCGGCGGCGGCTTACTTTCGAGAATTCTCGGCGGCGGAGCGCGAGCCGGTGGCGGCGGCCCGGGTGGACTAATGGGTATGCAAGGTGCCGGAAGAGCGGCATCAGGAGGCGGCGGCTTACTCAAATCCTTAGCAAACCCCGGGGGAATATCAGGGTTTCTGAATAATACCCAGAATGTGCTGAAGACAGCACAGTCATTTGGTCCGATGATTCAGCAGTATGGCCCAATGGTCAGAAATCTTCCTGCCATGTGGAGGCTTTATAAAGGCTTCAAAAATGCAAAAGGGACAGAAGTAGAATCCGATGAAAAAAATAAGAAGACTAATGCCAAAATAAGTGAAGAGTCATCTGAAAACAGAACCTCACGGAAAAAAACCGGCCAGAAAAGACCTCGAACAAGTTCCAAAATAAGCATTCAGCGGTCAAGTGGTGACAGGAGAAGGCAGCCTTCAAGTTCACATAAAAGGAGCCCATCCCCAAAAGGAAGTTCCGTTCCTAAAATGTATATATAAGTAAAGAATGCTGTGTCTCCGCAGCATTCTTTTTATTTGGTCAAATTAATTTAGATAAATTGTATCTTTGTAATATACCTATTAGTTTTATATAATATAAATATAGACTAGTAAACAATGTCTTTTTAGGGGGACTTCATATATGCAAATTATCAAAATCTCGCCGCGCGGGTACTGTTATGGGGTTGTCGATGCAATGGTCATCGCAAGAAATGCCGCATTAGATAAATCTTTGCCGCGCCCAATCTACATTTTAGGAATGATTGTTCATAATAAACATGTAACCGATGCTTTCGAGGAAGAAGGAATTATTACCCTTGACGGCAAAAACCGTAAGGATATTCTCGATAAAGTCGATAGTGGTACCGTAATTTTTACTGCCCATGGAATATCTCCGGAAGTCCGTGAGCTTGCGAAAACCAAAGGTCTGGTAACAATTGATGCCACATGTCCTGATGTGACCAGAACCCATGACCTGATTGAAGAGAAAACAAAACAAGGTTTTCAAGTGATCTATATCGGGAAAAAAGGGCATCCAGAACCAGAAGGAGCTGTTGGTGTAGCACCAGATATGGTCCATCTAGTTGAAACTCCTAATGATGTTGAAGCGTTAACGGTTGAAAGTGAAAAACTTATTGTTACCAACCAAACAACCATGAGCCAGTGGGATGTCTCCGATACAATGAAAAAAGTCCAGGAAAAATATCCTCATGTGGAAGTTTATAATGAAATTTGTCATGCGACCCAAATCCGTCAGGAAGCAGTTGCAGAACAGGCAACCGAAGCGGATGTGACGATTGTTGTCGGCGATCCAATGAGTAATAATTCCAATCGGCTTGCCCAGGTTTCGGAGGAAATTGCCGGAACAAAGGCCTACCGCATCGCTGATATTACCGAATTAAAAATTGATTGGATTAAGGATGCCAAAAATGTTGCCGTTACATCAGGTGCCTCAACGCCAACACCAATAACAAAAGAGGTCATCACGTTCCTTGAACAATTCGACCCAAATAACGAAGCGACCTGGGAACTTAGTAAAAAGGTCCAATTAAGCAGAATTTTGCCTAAAGTAAAAAAGACAGTCGAATAAGATAGAAAAAAGAACCGCGTCTAATTGTAAGTAGTTCAGATAATGTAAGAAAATTTAAACCAACACTGTAATTTTTACATTAATTACGCCCGAATTGAAGTAAAAATAACCCATTAAAACGCTTGGAAAATCGCCCAAGCGTTTTTGTTAGGGTTTAACCTATTCTTTTTTAAAAATACCTTTAACAAATTCTTCCTTGAATCAGTGTATTCATTTACTCCTGTGGAAGGACTTGTTTAGATATTCTAACTTTATCTCTAGATCCGGTTTACCGTATGCATCAAAATAGGTGCTCTTGGATTTTTGAGATAAAGCCTACTCCCTTATATATAAGATGTCTTGTCCTTAATCAAGTAACCAGAAAAAGTAAAATAAGCGGAGATTTTCCGGTTAAATGCAGATTGGAGCTCGTTTCGGGGTAAATAAGGGGAGATTTTCCGATTATGCAAAGAAAAATCCCCCATTTTCGAGTTTTTCGAGTCAATAGGCGGAATTTCTCCGTCTATTTAAGCCATTTCTATTAATAATTATTAATTAAGCGGAATTTCTCCCTCTATGTATCATATTGGGTGCTTAACATGATCCCCCAACCTATAAGTCCGGACCCTCTTGACCCTAAATGTTTTTCTACCAGCTTATAAAGGTCAATAAAATTGGTACTTAAAATGGTAATACAAATGACAGAAGTTTTGATCCTCTTTTTTAATTGTACAATATTTATTGTCCATCATAATGCCTTTGTTTTATAGAAATTGAAAAGGATCCGTATTGACTTCAGAAGGAAAAATCTCGACTTCATAGCCTGATTCCTGGCACATCTTTTCTAATGCAGCAGTTAGCCCTTTTTTCATTACTTTTTCGACATTATGGCCTGGATCAATCATGTTCAAGCCTTGCATCATCGCATCGTGGGCGGTGTGGTAATAAATATCCCCTGTCACATAGACATCTGCCCCTTTAAATTTGGCATTCATGAAATATTTATTGCCATCCCCGCCTAAAACGGCAACCTTTTTTACCTTTGTGGCTAAATCACCCACTACACGTACTTTATCCACTTCAAGTGCTGTTTTCACCTTTTCCGCGAATACAGCTAAGGTCATTTCTTCGACCTTCCCAATTCTGCCAAGCCCAAGAACTTCCCCTTTATTTTCGAGCGCATACACATCATACGCAACCTCCTCATATGGATGTGCCTTAATCATTGCCGTAATCGTCTTCTTCAGAAGCGGCTCGGGAACAATGGTCTCAATCCGCACTTCATCCACTTCCTCTAACCGGCCAGCCTGCCCCAAAAATGGACTGGTTTCCTCCCCGGGCAGGAACCGTCCCGTACCAGTTGCTGAGAACGAACAATGGCTATAATTGCCGATAAAGCCTGCACCTGCATTGCCCAAGACCTGCCTAATCTCTTCTGCATGACTAGCCGGGACATAAACAACTAATTTCTTTAGCTTTGTATCAAAAGTCGGGACAAGTACCTCTGCATCTTCTAAACCTAGCGCCGCTGCCAGTAAATCGTTCACCCCGCCCTTTGCGACATCAAGGTTGGTATGAGCTGCATAGACAGCGATATCGTGTTTAACTAATTTTTCTATCATTTTCCCTTGAACTGTATCGGTCAGCAAGTTTTTAAGCGGGCGATAAATGATCGGATGATGGGCAATAATCAGCTGCACCTTTTTTTCAATCGCTTCGTCGATTACATTTTCGAGGACATCAAGGGCAATCATTATCCGCTCAATCTTTTTGTTTAAACGGCCGATTTGTAAGCCAATTTTGTCCCCTTCCATCGCCAACCCTTTCGGTGAAAACTGTTCAAATAATTGAATGATTTCATGTCCATTAGGATTTTTCATTTTCCAAAGCCTCCTCTACTAGTTTCATCTTATTGATTAGCTCTTGTTTCTTTTCGTTTGTTTCGGCAGTCTTGGCTGCCCCTTCAAGTGCCCCGTAAATACGTTGCCAATTTTTCTTTTCTGCTGCCCATTTCTTCCTGAAGACCGCATCTTGTTTTTTTACAAGGAATGGCCCTAGTAAAAGCCCCATATCTACATTCGTTCTGTACGGCTTGTAAGGATCACCTTTTTCACCAATTAAAACCTCATAAATTTTTCCATCTTCCTCAATTATTTCTTCGGCAACAAGCTCCCAGTTGTTGGCTAAAAACCATTTTCGAATCGATATCGCACTAAGATTCGGCTGGAGTACAAGCCGGTTGACCGAATCCAGCTTGTTTTTCCCATTTTCTAAAATATTTTTAATTAAAGTGCCGCCCATGCCGGCGATGGTAATGCAATCCACTTCTCCCGGCTGAATCACTTCAAGACCGTCACCCATTCGTACAGAAATAATATCAGATAACCCTTCTGACAAGACATTTCTTTCAGCCGATTGATAGGGGCCCACAGCCACTTCACCTGCAACGGCAAAGCGAATGCCGACATTTTTCGCTAAGTAACAAGGCAAATAGGCATGGTCGGAGCCAATATCTGCAATTCTTGCTCCTTCAGTTACATATTTAGCCACCGTTGCCAACCGGACTGATAATTTATCTGTATTCAAAAATACCACCACTTCTTATGTATTTAGTTAGTATAAAAAAAGCCCTTTACAAATGCAAAGGACTTTTTTTTATTATTACTTAATTTTCGAAATCCAATCTGCCATTGCATCAACTTGATCTGCTGGTACTAGACCTGCCGGCATACCGGTTCCTTTTCCGTTAACAAGGATATCCTTGACTTCATCTTTTGATAACCCAGTACCTTTTAATGAAGGTCCCACTACTCCTTGATACTCACCACCGTGGCAGTTAATACAACCGGCACTTTTATAAAGGTCCTCGGGCTTAGCGGATGCCACTTCTTCTGTTTTCGCACCGCCTGCTCCTTTTTCCTTAGCAACCTCTTTCATATCATTAAGACCTTTGAAAGACAAGATAAATACCAGGACAATTCCAAAAACCAAAATGATAATGTAAGGAATAGCTGGATTTTTCTTCATAATAATACCTCCCTTATGTACGTAACTCTGTTAAATAAAAAATCGTTTACAAACAACTACTATTTTACTTGAAAAAGAACAGAAGGAAAAGCCCTAAACTTATTTTATCACTATAATCTTTGTAAAAAAGAAAAAAGAGGCAGTATAATAAAAAATTATCTTTTCAGCCTCTTATTATCTTCCCCTATTTAGTTATTAACAACCAATTAATCGTGAAATAACCATTCGCTGAACTTCAGATGTTCCTTCACCAATTTCCAGCAGCTTCGCATCACGCATCATTCTCTCAACATGATATTCCTTCATATAGCCGTAACCGCCATGAATTTGGACGGCTTGGTCCGTCACTTCCATGCACATTTCTGAAGCATACAGCTTACACATGGCAGCTTCCTTTGAAAACGGTCTTCCCTGGTCTTTTAACCAGGCGGCCTTATACACCATATTTCGTGCTAATTCAATTTTCATTGCCATATCGGCTAGCTTAAACTGAATCGCTTGAAAGGAGGAAATCGATTTACCGAACTGTTTCCGTTCCTTCGCATAGGCAAGGGCCTTTTCATACGCCCCCTGAGCAATCCCTACCGCCATTGCTCCAATCCCTATACGTCCGCCATCAAGTGTAATTAAAAACTGTCTAAAGCCCTCTCCACGCTTCCCTAAGAGGTTTTCCACAGGGACTCTTACATCCTCTAACACGAGTTCCGTTGTATTCGATGCATTCAAGCCCATTTTTTCATAGTTATCGATAACCGTAAATCCAGCCGTATTGGTAGGAACGATAATTGCCGTAATTTCCTTCTTCCCCTCCTTCTCGCCAGTTACAGCCGTGATTGCTAATTGATTTGCAAAGCTGGCATTGGTAATAAAACACTTATTACCATTAATAATAAATTCACCATTTTCCTCCTTTGCAGATGTTCTTGTTCCGCCGGCATCTGAACCGGCATTCGGTTCAGTCAAACCAAAAGCACCAAAAGATTCTCCCGTACAAATCGGCGTTAAATATTTTTGCTTTTGCTCCTCTGTCCCAAACAAATAGAGCGGTGCCCCGCCTAAGGAAATATGGGCAGAGTAGGTAATGCCTGTCGAACCGCATGCTCTGCTTAATTCCTCTACTACAATAGCAAAGCTGACCGTATCGGCACCGCCGCCGCCATATTCCTCAGGAAAAGGAAGCCCCATAATCCCCATCTCAGCCAATTTCTGAAAGATCTCCAATGGAAATTTCTTTGTTCGATCACGATCTATGGCACCAGGTGCAACTTCTTCATCTGCAAACTGACGGATCATTCGTTTAATCATTTCCTGTTCAGAAGTTAAATCAAAATTCATTTCCATCCCCCTAGAGCACTTTGTATACGCTTTCTTTATTATTATAAGAGTATTTATCCGGATTTCTCAACATTTAAAAATTTTTAAAAATATAATATTATGCGAATATAATAAAAACAATTGAACCCTTCAAGAAATAAGAGGAAATTAATGAAGACTATTACAACTTGTAGAAAATGAATGCCATTTAATTCTTTTTCGCAAAAATAAAAACCACTAAAAATTAAAAAGATTTCCCTTTGTCTATTTGCAAAGTGAAAGACAATTCAGTAAAATAACAGAAAGCGTACGCTTTGCTTTACCTAATAAGTTTTGGCAAAAAAAATAGTTCACCCCAATAAAGGAGTAAACTATTTTATCTCGAGGTTTCTATTCCAAAAAGTCTTTAAGTCGTTTGCTCCGGCTTGGGTGACGCAATTTCCTTAATGCCTTCGCTTCAATTTGGCGGATACGCTCACGGGTTACACCGAAAACTTTTCCTACCTCTTCAAGGGTACGAGTCCGGCCATCATCCAATCCAAAACGGAGGCGAAGTACGTTTTCTTCCCTGTCTGTTAACGTATCAAGGACATCTTCAAGCTGCTCTTTTAATAATTCATAAGCAGCATGTTCAGAAGGTGATGTTGCATCCTGATCTTCAATAAAATCGCCAAGGTGTGAATCATCTTCTTCACCAATCGGTGTTTCAAGCGAGACTGGCTCTTGGGCAATTTTGAGGATTTCCCTTACCTTATCAGGTGTTAAATCCATATCTTCACCGATTTCTTCAGGTGTTGGTTCACGACCAAGATCCTGAAGCAATTGACGCTGAACGCGAATCAATTTATTAATGGTCTCAACCATATGCACAGGAATACGAATGGTCCTTGCTTGGTCTGCAATTGCACGGGTAATCGCCTGGCGGATCCACCACGTTGCATAAGTACTAAACTTAAAGCCTTTACGATAATCAAATTTCTCGACAGCTTTAATGAGTCCCATATTTCCTTCTTGAATTAAATCCAGAAATAGCATTCCCCGGCCAACATAGCGTTTCGCTATACTTACAACAAGTCGCAGGTTTGCTTCAGCAAGACGGCGTTTTGCTTCCTCGTCGCCTTCTTCAATGCGATTAGCCAGCTTGATTTCATCTTCAGCAGACAGCAAATCTACCCGGCCAATTTCTTTCAAGTACATACGAACGGGGTCGTTTATCTTTACGCCTGGCGGTACACTAAGATCGTTTAAATCAAATTCGTCATCTTCTTTTGCTAACTTTTTAACATCTGGATCTTCCTCGTCACTTTCTCCGACCAATTCAATCCCCTGATCACCTAAAAATTCTAAGAATTCATCCATTTGCTCAGATTCCAACTCAAAGTTTGCCATCTTTTCAGCAATATCATCGTAGGCAAGGACGCCGGTTTTTTTACCCAGTGCCGTTAACAGGTCTTTCACTTGTTCAAAAGTTAATTCATTCTCAACTTCTTTTGAACGAGCTGATTTTTCAGCAGCCATTTGGGGCCCCTCCTTCCAAAATCAAAGACAATTCCAATATAATCTATAGCGATTTACGCAATTGATTGATTTCATTTCCAATTTTAGCAGCTCTAGTAAATTCACCTTGCCGCTCTGCTTCTTTTAGTTCCACTTCTTTTTCTTTTATCTTTAACAACTTTGGATAATTCAACACCTGTTTGATATAATCAGTTAATTCTTGATTGCTTAACTCGTCATTAATCGGCATCATTTCAATGTTTGCAACCATTCTTCTAAGATTTCCATCTTGAATATAGGTTAAAAACGCACTAGTGTCAGGTTCTTGGTGTTCCTCATAAAATCCTAACAGATAGGTTATTATCGCCTGATGTTCATCAATATTGAACGTCTGACCCGCAAGTAAATCCTGAACCTTATAAGCCACATCGCGGTTTTTCAGCATATGGGCAATTAAACGCCTTTCTGCTGTATAATGTTTAGGCTTTAATGCGTTTGCTTGTTTTGCAATGACGAGAGGTTTATTAAGTGGTTCGTTTTTCCCAGTTGTTCTCCTTTTTTCAGCAAAGAATATCTGCTTCTGCTGCTGTTTTAAGGCATCCTGCGAAAGCGAAAGTTCTGCTGCAAGCTGCTGTTTTAAAGCATCCAGCGATAGCGAAAATTCTGCTGCAAGCTGCCTTAAGTAATGATCTCTTTCAACCGCTTTATCTAATTTGCTGATTTCTTTGATTATGACTTCGATATAAGCAAGCCGATCTCCTTCAATCTGAAGATTTTTCCCTCTTCGAAAGTAAAGAAATTTAAAGGCCATCCAAGTTAAACTTGCACCTATCACCCCATTGCGGAATTTTTCAGGGCCATTTTTTTTAATATAATCATCAGGATCCAGTCCATCAGCCATCATGGCAACCTTGATTTGAAAACCCGCATTGTTTAAGTGATTACCGGCACGGAACGCGGCTTCAATTCCCGCTTTATCAGAATCATAGCAAATGGTTACCGATTGGACGCTTTGACGTAAAAGGGCTATATGATCATCTGTCAAGGATGTCCCCATTGTGGCAATACCATTCTCCACTCCAGAGCGGTCCGCGGCGATGCAGTCGGCAAAGCCTTCAAATAAAACAGCATGCTGCATTTTTTTTATGCTTGGTTTAGCTAAATGATAATTATATAAAATTTTGCTTTTATTAAAGATTGCTGTTTCGGGACTATTTAAATATTTTGGCTCATCAAGCCCTAGTGATCTCCCTGAAAAAGCAATCGTTTTGCCATTTCGGTCATGTATCGGAAACATAATTCGATCCCTGAAGCGATCAAAATAGGTCCCGTCCCTCTCGCGCTTAATAATCAAGCCGGCATGCTCCATCCATTCAGGTGAAAAATCCCTTTTAGAAAGGAATTTATACACAAAATCCCATGAATTTAACGAATAGCCAATTTGAAACTTATCGATTGACTCGCGGGTAAAGCCTCTCTCCAGCAAATACTCTAAAGCATGCTGGCCTTCTTTTGTATTTACCAGTAAGTGATGGTAGAATTTCCCTAACAATTCATGCGCATCATGCATGGCTTGAAATTCTTTGGAAACTTTTTTCTCACCAAGCGACGATGACAAATTAATCTCCAGGTCAATATTTACCTTCGCTGCCAGCTTAATGGCTGCTTCTTGAAAGGAGATTCCTTCTAGCTCCATTAAAAAAGAAAAAACATTTCCCCCAGCTCCGCAGCCAAAGCAGTGGAAAATTTGTTTGTCGGGTGATACTGAAAAAGATGGGGTGCTTTCTCCATGGAAAGGACATAATCCGAAGTAATTTCGCCCCTGTTTTTTCAGTTGAACATAGTCACTGATTATCTCGACAATATCAACAGTCTGACGAATTCGATCGATTTTTTCTTCGGCAATACGGTCTGCCATGAAAACAACTCCATTTATACTACAGGTATTCGGCAGAAACTAATTAAATCCCTGCAAATTTCGACAATTTTTTTTAATTCTGTCCTGAATCCGCCCCAGGTCCTCCATGTATGTCGTAATATCTCCTTTACCCTAATGGTTCTTGATGAATCGGTCTGAGGCAACTTTCCTGAATCAACATATTTCCAGGCTGCATATGTATTCTTGTCTTTCATATGTGATCGCAGGAAACAGCAAACAGCACTACAAGGAAAAATGAGAAGCAACTTCGACAAAAATCGTCGGAATGTTTTTTACTTAAGTATTAATTCTACATCACTCCGCATATTCCTTCTTAATGAGTTAACTTTTATAAAAGGATTTATGTCGAATTTTTTTGGGACTTTTAAGGGGTCCCTGCCTTGACATCTAACAATAAATAGTTTATTCGTTCACATCCAACTCTAAACCTAAAAAGATACATTTTTATCACAATTTTTTATTATAGTATATTAATTATCATTTTGCCATAACTTTTTTCAATATTATTCTTTTTTCTTTTTCATTGAAAAACACATAATCGAATGATTATGTGTTAAGGTCTGCCTTTTTGAATATAATTTAGAATGACATTTGCCGTTTCTTCCACTGCTTTATTTGTAACATCAATAACTGGGCAATTAATTTTTTTCACAACATTTTCGAAAAAGGCTAATTCTTCTTTAATCCGCTCGATTTTCGCGTAACTCGCCTGATCATTTAAACCTAAAGATAATAAGCGTTCCCGTCTAATATTGTTTAGTTTTTCGGGGCTTATTTTGAGACCAAAGCATTTTTCAATGGGAACTTTATAAAGTTCTTCGGGCGGGTCGACCTCTGGGACTAGCGGGACATTCGCTACCTTTAAGCGCTTATGTGCCAAATACTGTGATAATGGCGTTTTCGAGGTTCTTGAGACCCCAATCAAAACAATGTCTGCTTTTAATATACCTCTTGGGTCACGGCCATCATCATATTTGACTGCAAATTCGATTGCTTCCACTTTTTTGAAATATTCCTCATCAAGTTTCCTGACAAGGCCTGGTTCACATAAAGGCGCCTTCCCGCTGAAAACTTGAATCTGATCTATGATTGGACCGATTAAGTCAACGGCTAGTATCCCTTCCTTTTTTGCTCTCTCCTTCATATATGTACGCATTTCAGGTTTAACTAGTGTAAAGGCAATCATCCCTTTATCCAGTGACACTAGCGATAATACCTCATCAATATGTTCATTGTCTTCTACATATGGAAACGTTTTTAACTTCATCCCTGCGCCATTGAACTGGCTGACGGCAGCTTTTGTAACTAATTCAGCTGTCTCACCGACTGAATCAGAGACAACATAAATGATTGGTAAACTCATTCTCCCTCAACAACTCCTCATATCCTAGTTTATTCATCGCCTAACGACACAAACGCTTTTGTGATGTTTGTTTTCGTTACTCTGCCAATTACCTCGAAACCTTTGTCTGATTTCTTAACTACCGGCAAGGCATCTATTTGCTTTTCAATCAATTTTTTAGCGATATCAATTAATAAATCTTCTCGTTCACACATGGCTATATTTGGCATCCTTGTCATAATGATATTGACTGGAATCGTTGTAAGCTCCTGTTTCCCGATACTTGCCCGAAGGAGATCCTTTCTGGACAATACACCAACTAAAATTGTGTTTTGATCGACTACAAACAATGTTCCTACATCTTCAAGGAACATGGTACAAATAGCATCATATACAGAAACATTTTCATTAACTACAACGGGAATGGATTGATAATCCTTTACATAAATTTTTTGCAGGTTTTCTGTTAACAGCTGAACCCCAGACTTACCCGTATAAAAATAGCCGACACGCGGCCTTGCATCTAGAAAACCTGCCATCGTTAAAATGGCAAGATCCGGTCTTAATGTCGCTCTTGTCAAACCTAGTTGATCAGCAATTTGCTCTCCAGTAATCGGCCCATTTTCCTTTACAATGTCCAATATATGCTCTTGGCGTTTAGTCAGTTCGATTGTTCTCACCACCTTAAAATACCGATATTTGCATTTAAATTATTCTGAAGACCTAATAAAGTCATACTATAATAGAATTATTATAACCTATATAGCCTTCATTTTAAAAGAAAACCCGCCGGATGGCGGGTTTCTTTTAAAATGACATTTTTTCTTGTAAAAAGCTAACTAGTTCAGTAATCGGGATTCGCTTTTGCTCCATTGTATCGCGGTCGCGAACAGTAACCATGTTGTCTTCTTTGGAATCAAAGTCATAGGTAATACAGTATGGTGTACCGATTTCATCATGACGGCGATACCGTTTACCAATGGAACCCGCTTCATCGTAATCAACTGAAAAATGTTTAGCTAAGGCAGCGAAAACCTCTCTTGCCTCTTCAGACAGCTTCTTCGATAATGGAAGTACTGCCGCCTTAAATGGAGCAATGGCAGGATGGAAGTGCATAACCGTTCTTGACGTACCATCTTCCAGCTGTTCTTCGTCATACGCATCTATCAAGAATGCAAGTGTTACCCTGTCAGCACCCAGTGATGGTTCTATACAAAATGGAACATACTTTTCATTCGTCTCAGGGTCTAAATAGTGGAAGTCCTCATTAGAGTATTCCATATGCTGCTTCAAATCATAATCCGTTCTCGAAGCAACACCCCATAATTCACCCCAGCCAAACGGAAACTTAAATTCAAAATCAGTTGTCGCATTACTGTAGTGAGAAAGTTCATCTTCTGAATGGTCGCGCAGGCGTAAATTTTCCTCCGTAAGGCCTAATGATAGTAACCAGTCTTTCGCAAATTGCTTCCAATAATCGAACCATTTAAGCTCTTCACCTGGCTTACAGAAAAATTCAAGTTCCATTTGTTCGAATTCTCTTGTCCGGAAGGTAAAGTTACCAGGGGTAATTTCATTGCGGAAGCTTTTTCCAATTTGAGCAATACCAAATGGCAGTTTCTTTCTCATCGTCCGCTGTACATTTTTAAAGTTAACGAAAATACCCTGAGCTGTTTCCGGGCGAAGAAAGATTTCATTCGTGCTTGATTCTGTTACCCCTTGGAAGGTTTTAAACATTAAATTGAACTGACGAATACCCGTAAAATCATAGCTGCCACAATCCGGACAGGCGATATTGTGCTCTTTAACCAGCTCTTCCATTTTTTCAAACGGCAATCCGTCAACCACCATTTCAATGCCTTTTTCATCAAGCGCATTTTCAATTAATTTATCGGCACGGTGACGGGCTTTACAATTCTTACAATCCATCATCGGGTCGTTAAAGTTGCCAATATGGCCAGAGGCTTCCCAAGTTCGCGGGTTCATCAGGATACTGGCGTCCAAGCCGACATTATAAGGAGACTCTTGAACGAACTTTCTCCACCATGCCTGTTTAATATTGTTTTTAAATTCAACGCCTAACGGGCCGTAATCCCAAGTATTTGCAAGGCCGCCGTAAATTTCCGAACCTGGAAAAATAAATCCTCTGTGTTTAGCATGTGAAACAATTTGCTCCATCGTTACTTTCATTGCTTTTCGCTCCTTCTTTTTAGAGAAATAAAAAACTCCCGTCTCTATGCTTTATTAAGCATAGGGACGAGAGTTACCCGCGGTTCCACCCTATTTGCTGCCATGAGAGCAGCCTCTTTAAATTGTGTTTAACAACACTTGATTGCTCAAGAACGCCTTCGTTAGTGCCCTATACCCTAGCTCACACCGTCCTAGGTTCGCTTTTATAGAGATGACTAAGTACTCTTTTCCGTCACAGCAATTATTTTATTAACCAAAATTTTAACCAATACTCCAAACATTGTCAACAAGGCGTTTAAAAAAGATTGCGAAATTGATCCATGGAATTAAGGAATTTCTTTGTTTTGAGATGTAAGCCGGAATACTCTTCATAGTAAGCAGTAATCACATTTTTCAGTTCAGCCTTCGTTTCTTCTTTAACAGAAATATTACCTAACCTTGAAAGATCAAAATAATAAAATAGCCGTAATAATTTAACTGCAGCTGGCGATAACTTAAAATGATACGGATCCTTATCTAAACAGCGGTGGCAGATAAGCCCACCTTCACGAATCGAAAAAGAAAAATGTCCGTCTGTACTGCCGCAAACGGAACATTGATTTAAGATGGGGTACATCCCGATGACATTTAACATTTTCATCTCATAAATATTCATCAGAATTTCCGGATCATAGCCTTCATTCATGTAATTCAATGTTTGATAAAGCAATTCAAAATGAAACGGGTTTGGTTTTTTATCTTCTGTACATTTATCCGTTAATTCAACAATATAACTGGCATAGGCAGTTAAGAAAATATCCTCACCGATTGAACGCCATGAGGTAATGGTTTCTCCCTGCTGTAAGCTTCCTAAACCAGACCCTCTAGAAATGAGAAAATACCCATGTGTAAACAGCTGGGAAATGGAGGAAAGGCGGCTGTTTGGCTTTTTAGCTCCTCGCACCATCGCACCAATCTTTCCCCATTCCCTTGTATATATGGTTACAATTTTATTGGTCTCACCATAATCTGTCGTTCTAATCACGATGCCTTCACACTTCTGAAGCATTAAAAGCCACCTTCTTAAGGAGCGCGAAAGACTTGCTTATGAAACGGGAAAATCGATTTGTGCTAGCTCTTCATTCAGATTTCCGGGTATTTCTTGGTTTTCCTTCTCAAGCTCTTTAAAGAGAAGATATGTGTCAATATTACCTGTCTGAAGGAATACTTTCCACGTAAAATCCATCAACGAAAACCCCACCTTTCATTATTTAGACTAGCCTTATTCGGGTCCCAAACCTTACAATTATCATAGCCTGCCAGCGCAAAAATCATAAGACGAAAATATTGTTAATGTTGTCCATGCATAATCTTGTAGGTAAGATAATATTTTAATTAGGGTGATTCATTAGTATTCATTTTCGTTGAAGCCGTAATCGCGAAGCTGGGACATCTTATTGCGCCAATCCTTTTGAACCTTCACCCAAAGCTCTAAAAATACCTTTGACCCTAGGAGATTTTCAATATCTACACGGGCCCGCTTTCCGATTTCTTTCAGCATACTTCCTTGTTTTCCAATAATAATCCCTTTTTGTGAATCTCTTTCCACGATTACAGTGGCCATGACATGAATGATATCTTTACCCTTTTGCTGCTCCATTTTGTCAAGAACTACAGCCAAAGAATGGGGAATTTCTTCCCTCGTTAAGTGCAGTGCCTTTTCCCTTATCAGTTCAGTAATGATAAACCGTTCAGGGTGATCGGTAACCTGGTCAGCAGGATAATATTGTGGACCCTCGGGTAAGAAGGACTTAATTTGGTCTAACAGCCGCTCCACATTATTTCCTTCAAGTGCAGAAATGGGCACAATTTCTTTAAAGGCATATTTGTCTTTATAAGACTGAATAATTGGCAATAATTCATCCGGGTGGATTTGATCAATTTTATTAATCACAAGGAATATTGGTGTGTTTACAGTTTGGAATTTTTCGAGAATGAATTCTTCGCCACGGCCAAATCCCTCTTCAGCATTTACCATAAATAGAATCAAATCAACTTCTTTTAGTGTATTTTGTGCAACCTTCATCATAAAGTCGCCTAATTTATGTTTTGGTTTGTGGATACCTGGTGTATCGATAAAAATCATTTGCGCATCATTAACTGTTAACACACCCTGAATTTTGTTACGAGTCGTTTGCGGTTTATCACTCATAATGGCAATTTTCTGGCCAATCACTCGATTAAGGAACGTTGATTTCCCTACATTTGGCCGGCCAATAATCGAAATAAATCCAGACCTGTATCCGTTTTCATTCCCATTATTCTGCATGTAAATCCTCCGGCGAAAAGGCACCCGGCAATAGATCTTCTACAGTAATTTCTTGAATATCCCCTTTTAGGTTAGTTAAAACCACCTTCATATCCTTAGGGCACAATTCAGAAATTACTTGCCGGCAGGCACCGCAAGGAGAACATGGTCGTTCTGTATCTGCTACAACGGCAAGTAGAGCAAAATCCCGATCGCCATGTGAATAGGCACTAAAAAGGGCTGAACGTTCTCCACAGTTGCACATACTATAAGCTGCATTTTCTATATTACAGCCATGATATACTTTTCCATCCGTTGTTAACAAGGCTGCCCCTACTCCAAATTTCGAATAAGGCACATACGCTTTTTCTCTTGCTTTTTTTGCTTCTTCAATTAATTGTTCGATGTTCACGATTCTTCTTCCCTTCCAGCAGAAATCTGCTGTTCCTTTATTTTACATTAAAAATGAGAGAAAATCATTACTTGCAACAAAAAAGTAATAAAAAATTTTAAAAAGTTAGAATTTTCTCATAAGTCAGCTTATCCTAAAATTTTAAGCCGATATGTCATTTTACCGAATTCCCCATCCCTTTTCAAATCGTTGCTAAAATAAATTTAGAACGTAAGGGGAAAAAATGATCATCCCCATTGCAACCGAGAGGAAAGCATAAACTAAGACAGCCCCAGCAGCCAAATCCTTCGCTTGTTTTGCAAGCGGATGATATTCTTCTGTCACTAGATCAACCACACGCTCGATAGCGGTATTTACCAGCTCTAAGGCAAACATGCCGCCAATAGCAAGAAGGATAAATAACCATTCTATTTTAGTAATCGAAAAATAAAACGAAACGAGTAAAACAATGATGGAACTGATGAAATGAATCCGCATATTTCTTTCTGCTCTAAGAGCTGTATTAACCCCCGATATGGCATATGACAAAGAGCTAATGAAAGGGATCGGATTTCGTTTATCTTGTGAGTCCATACTCGTTTAATATTTCCTTTTGCAGAGTAAACATTTCTTTTTCTTCATCCTCGCTCATGTGGTCATAGCCTAAAAGATGCAGGAAACCATGAACCGCGAGGAACCCGAGCTCCCGTAAAAAAGAATGCCCATACTCCTTTGCCTGCTCTTTTGTTTTTGGAACTGAGATAATAATGTCCCCTAGGACACGAGGTATCTCGCTGCCAGTTATTTCAATTTCTCCTTCGCCCAGCTCTTCCATTGCAAAAGAAATAACATCGGTTGGAGTATCTTTCTTACGATATTCCCGGTTAATCTCTTGAATTCTCTCATTGGAAACAAATGTGACTGAAACTTCGCTATGAATTTCCACATTTTGTTTATTTGCTGCAAAATTTAATACTCTTCCGATTTCAAGCATTTGTTCGTCTGTAAGTTCATTGGTTTCGTCGATACAATCAATTAGTAATGTCATGCTTGCTTCACCTTCTTTTTTGTCATTTCTGGATATTCAATCCGCGAGTGAAAAATCCCCTTTAATGTTTCACATAACGTATGGGCGACGGTTTCAATTTCCTTGATTGTGATATCACATTCATTTAATTGACCATCCTGGAGCCGGTCAGCGACAATTTTATTGACAAGCGATTCAATTAATTCGGGCGTGGGCTGCGATAAAGACCGGACAGCAGCCTCCACGCTGTCTGCAATGCCAACAACAGCAGACTCTTTAGTCTGTGCCTTTGGTCCCGGATAGCGAAAATCGCTTTCCTTTGTTTCTGCATCGCTTTGGAGCGCCTTGTGGTAGAAAAATTTCAATAATGTTGTCCCATGATGTTGTTCAGCAATATCAATAATTTCTTTAGGCATATGGTATTTCTTCAAGATAGCAGAGCCGTCTGTTACATGCGCAATGATGATATGAGAACTCTTGTCTGGCGGCAAGCGATCATGAGGATTATCATGGTGCATTTGATTTTCAATAAAAAAGTTCGGCCTTTTTGTTTTACCAATGTCGTGATAATAGCTGCCAACCCTTGCCAAAAGACCATTTGCCCCAATTGCCTCACACGCAGATTCTGCTAAATTAGCGACCATTACACTATGATGATAGGTACCGGGTGACTCCATTAAAATTTTTCTAAGCAGCGGGTGATTCGGATTAGAAAGCTCTATCAGCCTCATCGTCGAAAGAATCCCAAAACTAGCCTCTAAAAAAGGCAGTAAGCCTATGGTTAACACTGCGGAGCCAATGCCAGACACAAGGGCTGTTATAAGATAATACCCATATTCGATTCCTGAGAACTGACCGTTTGGCAGAAACATTAACGCCACTATCGTCAAAAGATTAACTAATGACGCAATGGAACCTGCTTGCAATATTTTCGAGCGATGATTTTGCCCACTCAAAAACAGGATACCCGCTAAAGCGCTGAAAAGGATATATATACCTTCTGAAAAGTTTAGGGTTCCTGTTACCCCTTCATTGAAAAGAACACTACCGCAAACCGCCATAATAATCGCCGTGAGGATGGCCAGCTTTTCATCAATTAATATCTTGATTAGCATGCCCCCCATCGCAGCAGGGAATAAATAGCCAATTCCCGTATAATTAAATATTTGCAGCAGGCTGACCAGTTTCATAATTAAAATGGAAAGGATAAAAATAATTCCATACAATAATAAAAACGTTTGCCGCTGCTCGGGAAGAGATTTCATTTGATAAAAATAATAATAGACAGCCGAAAGAATAATAATAATTAAGACAACTAACCCAATGAATGGTTTAAATGATTTTTCAGTATTGAGAAGACCTACCAGCTTTAACTGCTGATAAATATCCTGATTAATTAATTTTCCTTCTTCCACTATTATTTGCCCCTGAAGAATCTTTACATGTTCTACGTTTTCAGCCGCCTGCAGTCGCAAATCCTCTGTGGCAGCCGGGTCATAAAATTCATTTTGAATTACTGCATACCTGCCCAGTTCAATTGCAGCGGTTCTTAAACCATCATTTAATGGTGAGTATTTTAATTCTTCCTCGACTCTCTTTTTGGCATTTTCTACTTCATCTCCAGGTATTCTTTTCGTCATCACATTGTTGATGGCTGTTACGGTCGAGTCCTTTGCGATGGACAACTCATCGTTACTAGCTTGGACTAAGCTTGAGAACACTTGCCCGGGGAGATCCTTTGAAACACCCGATGTCAATTTTGCTTTAAGCCTTGTCACTTTTTCCGATACATTCGGCTCCTCTTTTGCCGGTTTTTCCACAGTAGCCAGCTCTTCCTGCTTCTTTATTTCATCTTTTATTTCATCATTGACCTCTGCTGCTGCGGAGAAAATCGAAGTAATTAAATCAACACGGTTTTGCGTGTATTCATTTTTTAAGGTATAAACAGGCGGGACTTGGTCGCGTGCCTCTTTTCGTTTTTTCTCCGTACTCTTTTTATCCTCCACAGTCCCCGGGGAACGGATTGTCTGATCAGCAACTGAAAACAAGCCTAAATCAAGTTTTTCTGGCTTTACTTGACTATACATCGCAGTAAAAAGGACAGCCCCTAATACAATAAAAAATAGGATTCGAAAAAAGGTAATATCGAGCAGCTTTCGTATCCGTATGAAGTGTTTATGCAGTTTTTCCAACTAAATCCCCCCAAGCGCGGCCCGACTTTATAGCGAATATTAAACATATTATTGCTGAAAGTATGCTTTATGTAAAATGATAACAGTTTTTCTATCAAGTTTCACCCACTAAACGAAGCAGATTGATTATTTTATTAGAAAAGCGCAAGCGCCCTGGTCAGCGGCGTATGGCCTGGAGCGCTCCAACTGAGATAAAGGAAACACGAAGAGCGGAGCGATTCGATGTTGACTTATCGTAGGGCGGAGAGCGAAGGACACTAGCCGCTAGGGCGCTGGAGCTGGACAATTCTCGAAGTTCAATGAAATAAATTCTGATATGAAATGGAAAAAGGGATAACCCATGTAAACAGGTTTACCCCTTTTGCATAAATTTAGATTGTTTTCTTCTCATAGGCTTCAATAATCTTGCCCACAAGCGGATGACGGACAACATCGCTTTGTTCTAAAAAGATAAACGAAAGCCCGTTTACATTTTGTAAAATCTCTTCCGCTGCGATTAAGCCGGATTTTGCTCCCTTAGGCAAATCAATTTGTGTTTTGTCGCCCGTAATAATCATTTTTGACCCGAAGCCAAGTCTCGTCAAAAACATTTTCATTTGGGCGTGTGTAGTATTTTGGGCCTCATCTAAAATAACAAAGGCATCATCTAATGTACGGCCTCTCATATACGCTAGAGGAGCAATTTCAATCGTCCCTCGTTCAATTAGCCGCTGTGTATGTTCGACGCCCAAAACGTCGTTTAAAGCGTCATACAGGGGCCTTAAATAAGGATCCACCTTCTCTTTCAAGTCTCCTGGCAAAAATCCAAGACTTTCTCCCGCTTCAACAGCCGGCCTTGTTAAGATAATTTTATTTACCAGACCATTTTTTAGCGCACCCACAGCCATAACCACTGCGAGATAGGTTTTCCCCGTTCCCGCTGGCCCAATTCCAAAAACTAGGTCATGCTTCTTAATTGCCATTACATATTGCCTTTGTCCCAGGGTTTTAATCCGAATGGTTTTGCCTTTGACATTTTTGCCGATTTCCTCATCATACAAATTGACAAAGTAATCAAGTGTTCCTTTATTTGCCATTTGCACAGCATAGAGGACGTCCCTTTGACTAATATTAATTCCCTTTCGAATCACAATCATTAATTTGTCAAGAATTTGCCCGGCAAGGCTGACCTTCTCCTCGTCACCTGATAGGCTAACAGATTCCCCTCTCGTTATGATGGAGACATCAAGCTCTTGTTCAATTATTTTTAAATTTTGATCAGAGTTACCCAGCAGCGTAATCGCCTCAGCTGGATTTTCTAGCTGTACTTTTATCGTTGTTAATTTTTCTGTCATTCAGGCGTCTCCTTGAATATCGGTTGTCCGACTGCTATATTTTCGATTATTTTAAAGTGGATATCTAGTATAACTTTACCATTTTTAGTTGACTTGTGTAAAATTTTTTCATCTTTGATAATAGCATCTTCATCTAATTCGCTTTTTATTTGTTTTTTTGCCATGTTAAGTGCTTCTTTTTCCGCCTCTTCGTTTGTATATTCACGAGTAAATTCTTCCCGTTCTCGCATTGTTCTATGAACGTAGGATATTGGCAAGTCCCACTTTAAAAAGTGAATTTTACGGACATCCTTTTCCGTCTCATATTTTTCAAACTCCGGCTTCCCAAAACCCCAAATCGGAATCTCCCAACTGCCCACTAAAAGAGATTGTTTTTGTTTTTCCTTACCGTTATATACCTTGAAGTTCGTTATTAACGGGAGCTTGACGTTACTTTTGTACCAAGTTTCACCCCAAACCTTCCCGGTAGCTGCAACTAACTCGGTATTCCCTTCTTGTCCATATACTCCGGAAACGAGTATTTGCCCTTTCTCTACATGGTCATTCCTCTCAACAACTGGCTGACCCGTTTCAACAAACATGTTGACAATAGTGGCCTTCTTTTTCGCGACAAGATTTTGTGGTGATAATTGCTCTGGCTTTTTGGGCTCATTTTTTTCAACCACTTGAAGATGATAGGTTGTCCCGTTTAACTCCACGCCAACCCAGGTAAGATCACCAATGTTATTCGTTAATTGCCGCTGAATTCCTTCCACATTTTTAACGAAGAATTGAACCTTGCCAATTTTTACACCCATCTTGTCCAACTCTTTACGAATTTTGTATTCTGTCGCGGGTTTCGCTCCTTTTATTTCAATACCCCAAATAACGTTTGATAAAAATAAGATGATGAACAGGAAAACACCTGCGCCTAGCAAAAAGCCGCTATTTTTTAACAATCTTTTGGCTAAAAAAGGGATTCCGCTTCTTCGCAAAAAGGTAATGGAGCATTCGCTTTTTCTTGCATAATGACGTATGTTCATCGCATCTCGAAGCCTCATTCTAAAGGTAATGGTCTCCGTTCCATGCCGCTTAACATTCCAAATATGAATACCATTCCTTATTAGCACATTTAAGAAACGCTCAATCCCCTTCCCAGATACTTTAACGGTCACTCTGCCATAGAGAAATTCAATCCACTGGTTCTTCATTTTTTTCCTCCCGGATTATCAGTTAAATAAATGACCTGATCAATTTTTCCTTCTAACAAAATTTCTTCTGGTAAAATCGTTTTAATCACAAAAGAACTTCCCTTTATCAATAATTGGCCTTGCTTTAATAGCAGGCGCAGCTCTTTATCAGTGAAGGCCAGCAGGCCACGGTGGTTCTCAATATATACATGGATTTGGCCAATCATCGTAATCCGAGGCAGATCCATCATGACATCCTGAGGAAGATCCATTTTATTAGCCATCCAATTGCGGACTCTTTGGCCCCATTTTTTTGCCATAAAAAAAGAACCCCCTTTCATCTCATATTATGAAATGAAAGGGGGTTCTAGCACATCTTTTTAGATTTGATTAATGATGGTCCGCCTAGCCTCTTTTAGCAAAATACGGTTTTTTTGAACGTGGTTCGCCAAGAATTTCTGACCAGACAATTCCATTAACCAGTGTTTTGGCATCAGGATATTCAGAAAAAATCGTTCCGGCTTCTTCTTGCTTATCCTTCTGAACACGTTCTTTAATTATTTCTTTTTGCTGTCGAGAGGCGGCCGCTCTTTCACGACTGGATTCGGACTCTTTTCTCACCTGCAAGTACTCTTTTTCGAGTTTTTGCGGAGCAGCTGTTTTTTGCTCAACTATTACCGAGCTCGGTCTTGTTGGTTCCTTAATTGGGCTCAGTTCACTTATTTCTTGATCAGTAAGCTCTTGAAAAAGCTTGCGGATTTCCCCGATACCATTGGGTGAAGTGGGCTTATTTTGGGATTGTCCGCGATTATTTTTTGCTTTACCAAACATTGAAGTGATAATGCCGATAACTATCATGACTAATATTGTATTCAAAACTTCCCCTCCTTTTTTTCAAAGTGGGTTTTACTGGCCGTCCTTTTTATCACCGGATATTTTCCCGATGGAGCCTCTCATGTCAGTGTCTGCCGAAATGTTTTTAAAGTTCATATAGTCCATGACACCGATATTTCCTGATTTAAGGGCTTCAGCCATCGCAAGTGGAACTTCTGCTTCTGCTTCAACTACTTTTGCTCTCATTTCCTGAACCCTTGCCATCATTTCTTGCTCCGAAGCCACCGCCATTGCCCGACGCTCTTCAGCTTTCGCTTGGGCAATTTTCTTGTCGGCTTCAGCTTGTTCTGTTTGTAGTTCCGCTCCGATGTTTTTACCGATATCTACATCCGCAATGTCAATCGATAAGATTTCAAAGGCCGTACCGGCATCGAGTCCTTTTGATAACACAGTTTGCGAAATTAACTCTGGATTTTCTAACACCTTGCTGTGATTAATCGATGAACCAATCGTTGAAACGACACCCTCACCAACACGGGCTACCACAGTTTCTTCTCCCGCGCCACCGACAAGGCGCCCAATATTTGCGCGAACTGTAATTCTTGCTTTTACCTTTACTTCAATCCCATTCATCGCAACACCTGCAATAAACGGTGTTTCGATTACCTTTGGATTAACACTCATTTGTACCGCTTCTAACACGTCACGACCAGCAAGATCGATGGCAGCACAACGTTCAAATGATAATTCAATATTGGCACGATGTGCGGCAATGAGTGCATTGACCACTCTATCGACATTCCCACCGGCCAGGTAATGGCTTTCAAGCTGATTGATCGTGACATTGATTCCAGCTTTATGGGCTTTAATCAGCGGATTAACGACCCTGCTTGGAGTTACCCGTCTAAGTCTCATCCCTACTAATGTAAAAATACTAATTCGCACTCCGGCAGCAAGTGCTGAAATCCAGAGCATGACCGGTACAAACGATAATAGAATTCCAAAAAGAATTAAAGCAACTACGACAACAGCAAGAATAAAAATTGTTCCATCATTAATTTGCATTTAATTTAAACCTCCTTCGACTATTTCACTTCTCTTACTACAATGCGGGCTCCTTCAACTTTAATTACTTTTACCCTGGCATCCTGTTCAATAAAGCCGCCTTCACTCACCACATCGATTCGTTCATGATTAATAATAACCGTTCCAGCCGGCCTTAAGACCGTTAATGCTGTCCCCGTCTTCCCCAAAAGGTCTGTCCGGTTAATATTAGAAACATATCCATCCTCATTCTTAGTTGAATCAAACAGAACCATTTTACTAAACAGAACCAGTTTTTTATCAAAAACCTTAATCATACTAAAGAAAACGACGATAGAAATGATGATGGCAATTAAGATGGATACCCCCATTTGCATGGCATCTTCTCCTGATAAAAAAAGACTTAAAATTAACGCAGCGACACCCAGTGTTCCTGCAATCGCACCAGGCAAAAAGAATTCTATAAAAATAAGAAGAATTCCTGCCACAAATAATACTAGCGCGCCCCATCCTGCAAGTCCAGCTTGAAAATGGCCATAAAAGAATAGTATTAATGCAAAGATCCCGATGAATCCAGCTATACCAAACTTTGATGAAAAAAGTTCCATGACGATGCCAACCCCTGCAATCGTTAAGAGAACGGTTACAACAATCGGGTCAGTAAGAAATTCTATCATCAGTTGTCCCCCCCTTTTTTTTCTCTTTTTCAACTGACTGACATTAATACGTTTGAGCTCGAAAAAAGTTTCATTATATTTATTAATGTTAAAAGACCGCAGACTAGATTGCCTGCGGTCTCAGTGTCAGAATACTATGAAAGGTGTTGTTGTACAAATTTATTTACAAGTGACCCGTCTGCTTTACCCTTTACTTTGGGCATAATTGCAGCCATCACTTTTCCCATTTCCGCTTTTGATTTTGCACCGACTTCAGAAATTGTTTCTTTTACAATCTCTGATAATTCAGCTTCAGAAAGCTGTTTCGGTAAATACAGTTCGACGATTGCCAGCTCTGTATGCAACTTATCAACTAGATCTTGACGACCAGCCTTATCAAATTCATGGAGGGAGTCTTTGCGTTGTTTTACTTCGCGAGAAAGGATTGTTAGCTCTGTATCCTCGGAAAGCTCTTTTGTTCCAAGCCTGATGGCTTCATTTTGCAACGAAGCTTTCACCATCCGAATGACGGAGAGTCTGTCTTTTTCCTTGTTTTTCATCGCTTGTTTCATATCATCATTTAAACGCTCGAGAAGACTCATATATTACACCCTCTCTTAAAACTTACGTTTTCTAGCTGCTTCAGACTTTTTCTTACGTTTTACACTTGGCTTTTCATAGAATTCGCGCTTTCTTGCCTCTTGCAAAGTACCAGTTTTTGATACTGTACGTTTGAAGCGACGAAGAGCATCTTCAAGCGATTCGTTTTTACGAACGACGGTTTTAGACATTCTCTTTCCCTCCCTCCGAAACACAACACACTAACATTCAATCCATGTACCTTGCAATTATAATATAACCTTGAAACAAGGTCAACTGAAATTCTCTGTGTTAGAACGAGCTTTTCATTTTTTTATGCAAATTATAGAAAAGCTTGTCTGAAAAATTGGCATGTCCTCCAGCATTTGACCATAGAATGAAGGGGAGGAGGCCTAAGACATGCTTTACACACTATTATTTCTTCTTTGTATTTTATTATTTATTTTTGGGATGACGATTATTAGGTTTGGGTTATTCAATTTGTCTGCGAATAAATTGAAGTCATGGCTGATCAAACTAACACGTACACCATTAAAAGGTATGTTGACCGGAACGTTTATTACCGCGCTCCTGCAAAGCAGCACGGCTGTCATGGTCATTACCATTGGCTTAATTTCGGCTCGAATTATGACCTTTCCTCAGTCAATCGGCATTATTCTCGGCACCAATATTGGCACTACTTTTAAAACAGAACTAATTACCTTTGATTTAGATGCGGTGCTAGTTCCTCTTGCCATTAGCGGAGCACTTCTTATTTTATTTAAAAATAAAAAGGCAAGAAGTATTGGCATGCTTTTATTTGGAATCGCCTCTGTTTTCACGGCAATGAAAGGTTTCGAATTATTAGCGAAGCCGCTAACCACAATGGACCTTATCCATAAATTTATTTTATCGATTAATGATCATATTTTATTAAGCTTATTAACAGGGACAGTGATTACGGCGATCATTCAATCAAGCACGGCGATGACTGGGATTGCGATGGGTTTTCTAACTGCCGGGCTGCTGCAGTTGGATGCCGGCATCGCGATTGTGCTTGGAGCTAATATCGGCACCTGTATTACAGCGGTTATTGCATCGATTGGCGGCGGAAAAGAATCTCGCTTGGCAGCCTTCGCCCATGTTTGGTTAAATGTATTCGGGGTCTTGCTGTTTATTCCGCTGATCCCGATACTCACTGATAACGCGGCATTACTTTCGAGTAAAAGGGATGTACAATTAGCGCATATTAGTGTGATTTTTAATGTTGCCACTTCCCTGCTTGTTTTACCGTTTGCGACGAGGTTTGGTGAGATGATTTTATTTTTTCACGATCGGCGGCCTAAACGGCCTGTATCATGAGAAAAGACAGCAAAATTGCTGTCTTTTCTTTGTTATTGGGTACTGGATTTGCCTGAGCGTGCGGGATTGACATTAAATTTTTTTTAGTAATCAGAAGTCACGAGCATCCCATTTATGATTGCTACACTTGAGCTTGCTCCAATCCTCGTCGCTCCTGCCTCAATCATTTTTTGGGCATCCTCTGTGCTTCGTACACCACCGGAAGCTTTGACACCAATATCAGGCCCAACCGTTTTCCTCATAAGGGCAATGTCTTCAAAAGTTGCCCCGCCTGTTGAAAACCCGGTAGAAGTTTTTACATAATCTGCACCAGCTTTTACAGAAAGCTCACAGGCGCGAATTTTTTCTTCCTTCGTCAAAAGACTTGTTTCAATAATCACCTTAGTTAATGCCTTTCCCTTGGCTGCTTCGACAACAGCCCGGATATCGCGCTCCACCAGTTCATCATTGTGATCCTTGAGTGCCCCAATATTAATGACCATGTCTACTTCATCAGCACCATGTTCAATTGCATTTGTCGTTTCAAACGCTTTTGTTTCAGAAGTTGTTGCACCTAAAGGGAATCCAATAACCGTACAAACCTTGACATCGCTGCCCTGTAATAATTCCTTTGCCGTTCTGACCCAAGTTGGGTTAATACATACGGAAAAGAATTTATTCTCCTTTGCTTCTTGACAGAGAGTTTCGATTTGTTCTTTTGTTGACTCCGGCTTTAGTAAAGTGTGATCAATCATTGCAGCAACATTTGTTTTAGTAGCCATTTATTTCATGCTCCCTTCGATCTTAAGGTAAATTTGAATTTTTGGATCGATTGTTGCTACTTACTTTAAGTTTCCCTGAAATACATTAGAAACCTATAGTAAATTCATGTGGTTTGACCAAATTATCCTAGGTTTTTAGGAGCGGAAAAGGTTTTGGCTAATTTTCGAGGTGTTTTGGCTATTTTTCATGGGTTTTGGCTACTTTCTTGAGAGTTTTGGCTATTTTTCCAAGAGTTTTGGCTATTTTTTCGAGGGTTTTGGATAATTAGACAATTTTTCCCATAAAAAAACAACCCCAAAAACAAAAAAAGGACCCATAATAGGTCCTCTTTCCTTAAATAGCCGCTTCTTCTTTATTAAAAACTTCTTCTTTTACCAATGAAGTATCTTCAACTACTCGAACAAATTGGCCTTCATTGTATGGGTAACCAGCTTTGATAATTTTCACTTTAACAATTTTACCAATCATCTCTTCCGTTGCTGGAAAGACAACTTTCAAGTAGTTATCAGTATAACCAACATATAAACCAGAGTTTGCTTCATCCTTAAATTCCTCTTCTGGAATTACTTCTAATACTTCGTCTTCAAAAAGTGTGGCGTATTCCTTTGCCAGTTGATCAGAAAGAGAAATTAAGCGGTGAACCCGTTCATTTTTCACTTCTTCATCCACTTGATCTTCCATCCGTGCAGCAGGTGTTCCTGTACGCTTTGAATAAGGGAATACATGGAGCTCAGAAAATTTATGATCGTTAATAAAATTGTACGTTTCCATAAATTCCTCTTCGGTTTCGCCAGGGAATCCAACAATCACATCAGAAGTAACCGCAAGACCTGGAAGCACTTCTTTCAGGCGCTCTAGTCTCTCCCCAAAGAATTCCATCGTATATTTGCGGCGCATTCTTTTTAAAACGGTATTGGACCCAGATTGCAATGGGATATGCAAATGACGGACAACAATATTTGAATGCTTAATTACCTCAATCACTTCATCGGTAATTTGACTCGCTTCAATTGATGAAATGCGGAGGCGTTCTAGCCCGTTTACACCCGCTTCTAACTCTCGAAGGAGCATCGCCAGATTATAATCCTTCATGTCTTCACCATAACCGCCTGTATGAATACCTGTTAGGACGATTTCTTTGTAGCCTGCATCCACTAGCTGCTGTGCTTGGCGGATAACCTCTTTAGGATCACGCGATCTCATTAAGCCGCGGGCCCAAGGGATGATGCAGAAGGTACAAAAATTGTTACAGCCCTCTTGAATTTTTAACGATGCTCGTGTTCTGTCAGTAAAAGCAGGAACATCAAGCTCCTCATAAACGCGATTTTTCATAATATTGCCGACGCCATTAATCGGCTGGCGCTCAAGCTTATATTGTTCAATATAGTCGAGCATTTTCACACGATCCTGTGTGCCGACAACAATATCTACACCAGGAATCGCCATAATTTCCGCAGGCGAAGTTTGCGCATAACAGCCAGTAACGCAGATAACTGCATCAGGATTTTTCCTGACTGCACGCCGGATAACCTGACGGCTTTTTTTATCGCCAGTATTTGTTACTGTACAGGTATTAATAATATAAACGTCGGAAATTGACTCAAACTCGACCCGATCGTAGCCTTCTTGTTTAAACAACTGCCAGATAGCTTCAGTTTCATAATGATTCACCTTGCATCCAAGTGTATGAAACGCGACTGTTGCCATTGTATCCTCACCTCAATAATTCAAAATGATAGGAAATGGCCGAAAGTGCATAGAGCGGGGCCGTTTCCGTTCTTAAAATCCGCGGGCCTAACCCGCATAGACCAAAACCATGTTCCTTTAATTGCTGGACCTCTTCATTCGCTAAGCCGCCTTCAGGTCCAAAAACCAAAAGCAATGACTCACCTTTGTTCATTTTTTTGAGAGTTGAGGAAAAAACGGAAATTTCGCCATTTCTACTCTCATCCTCAAAGGCAGCTAATTTATAATCAAAACCCCTACTTTTCCCTAATAGCGCTTTAAAGTTCATCGGGTTCATAATTTCCGGCATCATAGCACGATGAGATTGTTCAGCAGCTTCTTTGGCAATTTTTTGCCATCTCTCTATTTTCTTGGCTGCCTTTTTTTCATCCCATTTTACAACTGAGCGAGCAGCAGAAAATGGGAAAAACTGATGTGCCCCAAGTTCCGTTCCTTTTTGGATAATCCATTCGAGCTTGTCCCCTTTTGGGAGCCCGCTGGCAATCGTTATTGAAATTGGAAGCTCAGAAATCTCTTCTTTCCATTGTACAACGTCTGCAACGACACTTTCATCGGTAATTTCTGCAAGCCTGCATATGGCCTGTTTCCCTTCCGGGTCAACACAAATGATTTGATCGCCAATTTGCATTCGCATAACCTTGACGATATGATGACGGTCTTCTTCGCCAATGATAAAACAATCCTCATTTGCTCGGTGTTTAACAAAGTAGCGTTGCACACTTTTGCACCCTCTCTAAAACATTTTACTCCTTATTTTACTAAAAAATTTTCAATTTGGGAAATGAAAAAAAGGGGATCTTCTCCCCTTTATTCCATCATTATTTCCGTTTGGCAATAATTGCAACCCAGTCTTCCATTAAAATCGTTTCGGTTATATCAAAACCAGCAGCAACTAGTGCATCTTTAACCTGGTCTTTCTTCTGCTGAATAATTCCCGACGCAATGAAAGACCCACCTGGCTTCACAACTCGGGCAACATCGTCCGTAAACCGTAAAATAACTTCGGCTAGTATATTAGCAACTACCACATCGGCAGAGTTTTCCTCGACACCCTCTAAAAGGTTGTTCTGGGAAATCGTTACATTTTCGCTTACTTTATTAAGCTTGATATTGAGTTTTGCCGTGGTTACCGCAACTTCATCAAGGTCATAGGCTCTGACATCTTTCGCACCAAGCTGTGCTGCCGCAATGCTCAATACCCCAGAACCAGTCCCGACATCAATTACTCTGTCACCTTGACGGACAGTTCTCTCAAGGGCTTGAATACACATCACTGTTGTTGGGTGTGTTCCCGTTCCAAATGCCATACCAGGGTCTAATTCGATAATTAATTCATCGCTGCTGACAGGCTCATAAATCTCCCATGTCGGTACAATCGTGAATTTTTCAGAAATTTTCACAGGGTAATAGTATTTCTTCCAAGCTGTTGCCCATTCTTCTTCGTTCACTTCACTAATGGTTACGTGGTTTTTGCCAATATCAATATCATAAATAATTAAATTATTGATGGATTCCTTAATGGCATCTACCGTTTCACCTAGGAAGCTGTTAACTGGCAGGTAGGCTTTAACAATAACCCCTTCTTGCGGGTAATCATCTGGATTAAGTTGGTAAATCTCTCCGAATTGATCTTCCCTTTCCTTTGTCAGTTCAAAAGGATCTTCAATAACTACACCGCTCGCTCCAGCTTCATGCAAGATATGAGAAATAGGTTCAATTGCCTCATTTGTTGTGTGAATACTGATTTCGGACCATTTCATCCTACCAACTCCAATCCTTACTCGCTTTTAAAGGCACGTTTTACTTTTGAGAAAAAACTTTCTTCATGCTCACCAATTGGCGAAGAGCCGCTTAGCTCGGCGAATTCTCTTAGAAGCTGCTTTTGTTTGTCTGAAAGCTTGGTTGGGGTAATAATGCGAACGAGTATATACTGATCCCCTACACCATATCCGCGGACATTAGGAACTCCCTTCCCTTTCAAGCGGAACTTTTTGCCCGTCTGTGTTCCAGCTGGGACTTTTAGCTTCACTTTTCCATGAAGAGTCGGCACTTCGATTTCGTCACCCAAGGATGCTTGGGCAAATGTGATTGGCATTTCACAATAAATATCATCGCCATCTCGTTCAAAAAACTCATGCGCACGTACTTGGAAAACAACGTAAAGGTCACCTGCTGGACCGCCGTTCATTCCTGCTTCCCCTTGACCAGCCATCCGAAGCTGCTGTCCATCATCAATCCCGGCAGGAATCTTGACATGTATCTTCTTGCGCTTTTTCACTTTCCCGGCGCCGCCGCAAGTGGAACATTTATGTTTAATTTCTTTCCCTGTTCCATTACAGTGATGACAGGTACGACGGTTAACAATCCTGCCAAATGGGGTATTTTGTTCTACGTTTAGCTGTCCGGTTCCATGACAGTGCTGACACGTCTCAGGCTTGGTTCCCGGCTTAGCTCCCGATCCGCTGCAAGTTTCACATGTTTCTTCACGTGGAATTTCAATATCTGTTTCTTTGCCAAACGCTGCTTCTTCAAAAGAAACGGTCATCGTGTATTGAAGGTCTGCACCCTGCCTTGGCGCATTTGGATCACGTCGTCTCGAACCGCCGCCGCCACCGCCAAAAAAGGTATTAAAGATATCTTCAAACCCGCTAAAGCCGCCGCCAAAATCTCCGCCGCCGCCAAAGCCTTGATTTGGATCGGTATGGCCAAACTGGTCATAATGGGCCTTCTTTTGATCATCGCTTAACACTTCATATGCTTCTGTAATTTCCTTGAATTTATCTGCCGCATCTGGCTCTTTATTAATATCTGGATGATATTGTTTAGAAAGTTTTCGATAGGCTTTTTTTATTTCATCCTTTGAAGCGCTCTTATTAATCCCAAGCACCTCATAGTAATCTCGTTTACTCATGATTACCACTCCCGAATCTGTCACATAAAGATTATTCTAACACCGATAATGATGCTATTGCAATAAAAAAGCCAAAGCAGATAAACTGACTTTGGCTTTTTCATTTTTCACAGCCGATTACTTATCATCTTTTACTTCTTCAAATTCTGCATCAACAACATTGTCGTCTTGGGCACCTGCATTAGCGCCGCCCTCTTGGCCGCCTTGCTGTGCTTGTGCCTGCTGTGCTGCTTGCTCATATAGCTTAACAGTCAAAGCTTGAACGATTTCTTGCAATGCATCCTTTGTAGTACGGATTTCATTTAGATCGTTTTTCTCGATAGCAGCTTTCAATGAATCCTTTGCTTCATTTGCCTTTGCAACTTCATCTGCATCAACCTTACCTTCAAGGTCTTTTAATGTTTTTTCAGTTGTAAACACAAGTTGATCCGCTTCATTACGCAATTCTACTTCTTCTTTATGCTGCTTGTCAGCTTCAGCATTTTCTTCCGCTTCTCTGACCATTTTTTGAATTTCTTCATCAGAAAGACCGGTAGAAGACTTAATTGTAATTTGCTGCTCTTTATTCGTACCTAAATCTTTGGCCCGAACGTTAACAATACCGTTTTTATCAATATCAAAGTTAACTTCGATTTGCGGAATTCCCCGTGGTGCTGGTGGAATATCAGATAATTGGAAACGGCCTAATGTTTTATTGTTTGCCGCCATTGGACGTTCCCCTTGAAGCACATGGATGTCAACAGCAGTTTGACTGTCCGCAGCCGTTGAGAATACTTGTGATTTTGATGTAGGGATTGTTGTATTACGGTCAATTAATTTCGTAAATACACCGCCCATTGTTTCAATTCCAAGAGATAGTGGTGTAACGTCCAGTAAGACAACATCCTTAACATCACCTGTGATAACGCCGCCTTGAATAGCAGCACCCATTGCCACTACTTCGTCCGGGTTTACGCCGCGGTGTGGCTCTTGTCCAGTTGCTTTTTTGATTGCTTCTTGGACAGCAGGGATTCGCGTTGAACCACCGACAAGGATAACCTTATCAATTTGTGATGGTGACATGCCGGCGTCGCTTAGAGCTTGACGAGTTGGGCCCATAGTCCGTTCGACTAAATGAGCGGAAATTTCATCAAATTTTGCTCTAGTCAATGATACTTCAAGATGAAGCGGTCCAGCAGCTCCCGCAGTAATAAATGGAAGTGAAATTTGGGTTGATGTCACACCGGACAAATCCTTTTTCGCCTTTTCAGCAGCATCTTTTAGGCGTTGTAACGCCATTTTATCTTTTGAAAGGTCAATCCCATTTTCTTTTTTAAATTGTTCCACTAAGTAATCAATAATGACTTGGTCAAAATCGTCACCGCCAAGACGATTATCACCGGCAGTTGATTTTACTTGGAAAACGCCGTCCCCTAGTTCAAGGATTGATACGTCAAATGTACCGCCGCCAAGGTCATAAACAAGGATTGTGTGGTCTTGATCAGTTTTATCTAAACCGTATGCAAGTGCTGCAGCAGTTGGTTCATTGATAATCCGCTCTACTTCAAGACCAGCGATTTTTCCAGCGTCTTTTGTAGCTTGACGTTCTGCGTCATTAAAATAAGCTGGTACTGTAATAACAGCCTTAGTTACTGGCTCGCCAAGATAATCCTCAGCATAAGATTTTAAATATTGAAGAATGATGGCAGATAATTCCTGTGGTGTAAAGTTCTTTCCTTCAATCTCTTGTTTAAAACTTGTGCCCATATGGCGTTTAATGGACATAATTGTATTTGGATTCGTAATTGCTTGGCGCTTTGCTACTTCCCCAACTTGACGCTCCCCATTTTTAAACGCAATAACCGACGGAGTTGTACGATTTCCTTCTGGATTAGGAACTACTTTTGGTTCTCCGCCCTCAAGCACTGACACACATGAGTTTGTTGTACCTAAGTCAATACCAATTATTTTACTCATAGCCTTTACCTCCTAAAAAAATATGTAGAATTATTGATTTACTTTAACCATTGTTGGGCGAATAACCCGATCCTTTAATATATACCCTTTTTGAAATTCATCAGTGACAATGTTGGAGCCGAAATTCTCATCTTCTCCCTGCATCACAGCTTGGTGCTGATGGGGATCAAACTCTTTCCCAACCGCTTCAATCTGCTCAACGCCTTCTTTCTTCAGGGCATCTAACAAATTGCGGTAAACCATGTCCATGCCTTGCAGCACAGACTTTGTTTGTTCATTGTCTGCTTCCAAATTCATTGCCCTTTCAAAATTGTCTAATGCAGGCAATAAATCTGTTATTAGGTTTTGAGCTCTATATTTTTCGCCAGCCTCTTGATCCAATCTAGTTCGGCGACGGAAATTATCAAAATCTGCTTGAAGTCTTAGGTAACGATTTTCTGCTTCCGCTAACTTCCCCTGTAGCTGTTGAATTTCTTCGAGCTGTTCTTCGACGGGATCAACAATAGTCTGTGCTGTTGTTTCATTCTCATCAAATACAGGCTCAGCTGTTTTTTCTTCAGTAAGTTCAACATTATCAGTATTTTCAGTTTCTGCTTCTTCATTAATGGTGTTGTTATTCTCAATTGTCAACTTACTCACCTCCCTTAAAGCGTTAGGTTTAATATTAAGATTTCCATGGAAAAGGGGGTAAAATAAGCAAGTATTCACCCTTACTCAATATTACCCGTGTTAATTATTTTGATACAGCTTGGTTAACACATCTGTTAAATCCTTGCTTAAGAATTGCAGCAAGCTAATGACACGTGAATATTCCATTCTTGTAGGCCCAAGGATTGCTATCGTACCCAATTTTTCTTGACCTACCGAATACGTAGCGGTAATTAAGCTGCAATTTTCCATTGCACGATTATTATTTTCCCGGCCAATTTTCACATGGATCCCTGCTGAATTTTTTCTAATTAAATTGTAAATCCACTCTTCTTGGTCAATCATCATTAATAGACTGCGAATTTTCGAAATGTCATGAAATTCCGGCTGACTTAACATATTGGTTTTTCCGCCAAAAAAGAGCTTTTCATGGATTGGCATTTTCAAGGAATCGGCAATCGTATGGAGCATTAAATCATAATTATGGATATGCTGCCTTAAGAGCATCGCGACTTCCTTGTAAATCTTATCGTTTAAATCATCGAGAGGTACTCCTGCTAAACGGTCGTTTAAAATATTGACCGTTTTTTCCAAATCACCGGCATCCACCGAAGCAGGTATCGAAAACGTTCGATTTTCGACATGACCTGTGTCCGTAACAAAAATGGCAACTGCGGTTTCTTTGTTTAACGGAATAATTTGGATTCTTTTTAACTTATTGATACTTACGGCCGGCCCTAGGACGATCGAAGTATAATTGGTTAAATCGGATAAAATCTTCGCTGATCTTTGAATAATTTTTTCGAACTCAAAAATTTTCTCAGCAAAAATGGATTGTATGATAGAAACATCCTGCTGATTTAAAACCTGAGGCGACAATAAATGATCAACATAATACCGATACCCTTTTTCAGATGGAACACGCCCTGAAGAGGTATGCGTCTTTTCAATAAACCCCAAATCTTCAAGGTCGGACATTTCATTGCGAATTGTTGCTGAACTGAAGGAGATTTCCTCCTTTTTCGACAAGCTTCTTGAGCCGACAGGTTGGGCAGATCGAATAAAGTCATCAACAATTACCTGAAGAATTAACAATTGACGATCTGTTAACAACATTCATCACCTCTGTTAGCACTCCTTGTTGCCGAGTGCTAATTATATTAATAAATTATCAAAAAAGGGGGGATGGTGTCAATAATTTCATCCTACTAAAAATGATTGAAAAACTTCATTGCCTAAAAAACGGCCCTTTTTGGTTAAAAATATATGATTGCTCTTTACATCTATCCATTGTTTAGCAACTAAATCGGCGATTTCATTTTCAAAAAATTTAAGTGGGTCCACATCAAATTTTTCTGTGAAATGAGGAATTGAAACCCCTTCTGTTTTACGTAAGCCAAGGAACATTTCTTCTTCCATTTGTTCCGCTTTCGTTACCAGATGATCTTCAAAAACAGGGAGCACTCCGCATTTAATTTGGTCGATATATTTTTTTACTGGTCCAGAGTTGGATCGTCGACTTCCGTTCACATAGCTGTGGGCACCTGCGCCGAAACCATAATAGTATTCGTTATTCCAGTAAGTTAAGTTGTGCCTGCTCTCAAATCCCGGCTTTGAAAAATTGCTTATTTCATACTGCCCGAATCCATGCTTTTCCATTTCCTCCATTAACATTCCATACATTTGCGCTTCTATATCCTCACCAGGTGTCGGCAGTTTGCCTTTTTTTAGTAAGTTATAAAAAACTGTCTTTGGTTCGATGATTAACGAATAGGCAGAATAATGAGTAATATCTAATGTAAAGGCCTCAGCTAATGATTCCTGGAAGTCGGTTACCGTTTGTGTCGGCAAACTAAAAATGAGGTCAATACTTATATTTTCAAAGCCAATCGCTTTTGCACGTTCAATCGTTTGATAGACATCCTTTGCCCGATGGACCCGGCCGATTTTTTCCAATAATTCGTCGTTAAAGGTTTGTACCCCAAGGCTGATTCGGTTTACACCTGCATCTTTTAATATTTGCAATTTATCTGTTGATAAATCACCGGGATTTGCTTCAAAAGTGAATTCCAGGTTCTCAGATTTAGGTAAATTTCGGTTAATGCTCTCACAAAATCGATCAAGCTGCTGCTCATTTAACGATGTCGGCGTACCGCCGCCAACAAATATGGTTTCGAGCTGGTCTGTTGGATATTGGCTGAGCGTCATCTTCATTTCCTGGTCAAGCGCTTGTAAATAGTCATCTACAGGCTGTCCTTTTAGAAATACTTTATTAAAATCACAATAATGACAAATATGTTCACAAAATGGGATATGGAGATAGGCTGCTTTAATCATTTTTTCACCTCTTTGTTAATAACTAAAAGAGGCTGGATTTTGTCTATCAAAAGACTTGTCCCAACCTCCCGCTTTTATTTCTTGGTATTGTTATCGTCCATTTTTAAGACCGCCATAAATGCCTCTTGCGGTACTTCAACGGAGCCAACTTGTTTCATCCGTTTCTTACCTTCTTTTTGTTTCTCAAGCAATTTACGCTTACGGGAGATATCCCCGCCATAACATTTCGCTAATACGTTTTTCCGCATCGCTTTAATTGTTGAACGGGCAACGATTTTTTGTCCAATCGCTGCTTGAATCGGAACCTCAAATTGCTGCCTTGGAATTAATTCCTTTAGCTTTTCGACGATTATTTTCCCGCGTTCATAAGCAAAATCATTATGAACGATAAAGCTTAAGGCATCAACCTTTTCAGTGTTAAGCAATATATCCATTTTTACAAGCTTCGACGGTTTATAACCAATCAATTCGTAATCAAAAGAGGCGTAACCCCTTGTACTTGATTTTAGTTGATCAAAGAAATCATAGACGATTTCCGCCAAGGGTATTTCATAAATAATACTTACCCGGTTTTCCCCTTGGTATTGCATATCGATAAAAATTCCTCGTTTTAACTGACAAAGCTCCATAATAGCCCCGACATAATCATTAGGCGCCATCATGGTTGCTTTTACGTATGGCTCTTCAACACGGTCAATTTTCTGCGGATCTGGCAGGTTAGATGGGTTATCCACCTTGATTTCTGATCCATCTGTCATGTGGACATGATAGATAACGCTTGGCGCAGTGGTAATTAAATCAATCTTGAATTCCCGCTCAATCCGTTCCTGGATAATTTCCATATGAAGCAGTCCTAAAAAGCCACAGCGGAATCCAAATCCAAGGGCTTGGGATGTTTCTGGTTCAAATTGAAGCGCCGAATCATTCAATTGAAGCTTCTCAAGTGCTTCCCGCAGGTCATTAAATCTCGCCGTGTCAATTGGATAAAGTCCACAGTAGACCATTGGATTAAGCTTTCGATAGCCTGGAAGCGGTTCAGTTGTTCCATTTTTCGCATTTGTAATCGTATCACCAACACGAGTGTCGCCGACATTTTTAATCGATGCTGTTAAAAAACCAACGTCACCGACGGTTAATTCATCAAGCATTGTCGCTTTCGGTGAAAAAACACCTACTTCATTAACTTCAAACTCTTTTCCAGTCGCCACCATTTTTATTTTGTCACCGACTTTTACGGTTCCATCGACAACACGAATATAAGCGACCACGCCGCGGTAAGCGTCATATAAGGAATCGAAAATCAATGCTTTTAAAGGGGCATCAGGGTCGCCTGTTGGTGCAGGGACTGATTTTACGACTTGTTCAAGGATGTCTTCGATACCGATTCCTGCTTTAGCAGAAGCTAAAACTGCTTCGGAGGCGTCTAAACCAATGACTTCCTCGATTTCATTACGCACCCTTTCCGGGTCCGCACTTGGCAAGTCGATTTTATTGATAACCGGCAAGATTTCAAGGTCGTTATCAAGGGCAAGGTATACGTTCGCTAGTGTCTGTGCTTCAATTCCCTGTGCAGCGTCAACGACTAAAATCGCCCCTTCACATGCAGCAAGGCTCCTTGATACCTCGTACGTAAAATCGACATGTCCTGGTGTATCAATTAAATGGAAAATATAGTCTTCTCCATCATTTGCTTTATATTTTAACTGGACGGCATTTAACTTGATTGTAATCCCGCGTTCTCTCTCAAGATCCATTGAATCTAAAAGCTGGGCTTTCATTTCACGGGATGTTAAGGCATTCGTTTTTTCTAAAATCCGGTCAGCCAATGTTGATTTCCCATGATCGATATGGGCAATTATCGAGAAATTTCTTATTTTTTCTTGTCGTTTGAGTCTATCTTCTCTGTTCATGGTAGTTCACTCCTACTATACTCGCACATTTACACTATTTTTGATTATATCAGCAAAGAAAAGTGGAAATCAATGTTTTTATCAGAAAAGCATATGTGCCAGTTGAGCGGCATATTGACTGTTGATATCAAGATAAAATTAGCGGCACCACAAAGGTACCGCTAACCAATTTAATCTGTTATCAGCTGAATCAGTTTGTCAGAGGCGCCGGTAATCCCGTCTGACAGTTTCTTCCCCATCGATGAGAAGAAGTTAAACGCACTGATTTCCTCTAATCTTTTCTTTTTCGCCGCAATATCATGACTAGAGATATCATTTCCAAGAATGGAGGCACTGATATTGTTGCCTGATTCTTCGATAGAAACCGCATTTTGAAAGTTAGCATCGTCATAGCCCTTCATTTTATGAATCCCATTATTGGCTAATTGCATTCCTGTTAAAACAGAGATTAACATGAGCGCGGCGATAATTACGCTTTTTAACATATACATCCTCATAGGAATTCTCCCTTACTTCTATTGCTTGTCAGTTGATTGGTCAACATTCTGATTCACTTTTTCTGCCTGCCAGTAATATTCACTAAATACGTCTGCAAGTGCTTCGGCAGAACGGTTTAATTCTTCAAATGTGTTATCGACACCGCCGAATTCAATCAGGATCGCACTATCGGATAGATTTTGATTGTAAACACCATTTGACCCAGGGTCTTTTTTCAAGATGATTCCCCTGCTTAAACCTTTATATTTTTTTTGCAAAAGACTGTGAAGTTCCCTCGCCAGCTTTTCATTCTTTTCAAAATTCGGGTTTTTACCTCCGATTATAAAGGCAAGCTTGGCATAGGATTTTCCGTTTAGCGATACGGTTGTCGTTTCTTTCCGGCTTGAGTCTCGGTGGATGTCAATAAAGTATCGCAGATCACGATTCGAAGTCATAGCTGCTTGAACAACTAAGCGTGATTCCTGGTATGATTTTGCATAATTTAACCCTTTTTTATTTAAATTCGCCTGGACATCCGTTTTATCAACAAAGGTACCGATTCCTCTGTCTTCTAAGCTTGTTTTTAATTGGTCGCCAACTTTTGTCACGTTAATTTGAGAATGATAAGCATTGTCAGGATCATTAACGTCTTTTAGGTATGGGATATAGGACTCGCGATTATGTGTAAAGTAAAGATAGACCACCTTATGCTCTCCCGTTGTTTGCCCAGATGCGATTGGAGGCTTCTCGTCTGCCGGCTTATCTAATCCCTCTAAATTCACCAAGGACGCCTCTCGTTCGGCTTTCATAATTTCTATCGGAGGCGCCGATTCAATTGGCATATTCGTATAATTCGTCCCTTCACCGGCAACAACGATTTTTCCATCGAATTGAAAGAATCCGGGCAGCTCCCTGCCAAGAAGGCTTCGCGGGTCATTCAGATTAATATTGCTTGCCAGCTTAAATACCAAACTGCTTAACTTAGGCGCCTGCGCCCAGTTATTTTCCACCTTCAAAAAATGATGATTTTCCCAGCCCATTAATTGATAAAGCAGTTCACCGTTCACATTTGTAGCAGCCTGATTGACTGAAGAAGACATAGGTCGAAATTGCGGCTTTAACGAGGTTAACAGCCCGCTTATCGAAAAGACCAATATCAAAAATAATGATAGAGCAGCGAAAATTTTTAGTATGCTTGTCCCTTGGACAATCATAAACGTGCCTGATGTTCTAGTATTTTTCATGGTTCCACCCCGCTTTGACAATTCTAGTAAATCTTATGACATTACTAGAATTGATAGAACCATTAATTTCGGTATAAAAGGGACCTTAAGAATACTGGTCCCTTTTTAAATTAGACTATCTTGTATAATACCCTGCGTTTTCTTGGTCAACTGCGCTGTGGAGGGAGGCGTTTAAACCATTGGCAATCAGGTTAGCCATATCCTCGATGAAAACGTCGACTTCCTTTGGCGTGACCATTAAATTATGGCCAATGGGCGACAAGACCTCATAGATTAACTTCCTTTTTTCATCCTCCGATAATGTACCAATCATGCCCAGAAAGGTTTTCCGGTGCTTTTCTTCAGGTAAATCCTCTTCCGTTAACTTTCGCTTTTCGCCAAAGCTCATTCCAGCTGGGGCAAGTGCCCGTGAAGGTCGATTTCCTTCCCTGAGCTCTTTCCCGAAATGCTTTAAAATGAAATCGATCGTATCACTTGTAATCGAAACAGCGTCGACTACTGTGGGAACACCGATGGCGATGACAGGAATACCTAATGTTTCTTTACTTAATTCTTTCCTTTTGTTGCCGACACCAGAACCAGGGTGAATACCGGTATCGGATATTTGGATCGTCGAATTTACCCGCTCAATTGATCTTGATGCGAGCGCATCAATCGCAATCACGAAATCCGGTTTTGTTTTTTCTACTACGCCAAAAATAATATCGCTCGTCTCAATCCCGGTCAGTCCCATAACACCCGGTGAAAGTGCACTAACGGAGCGATATCCTTCCTCGACATTTTCCGGCTGAAGCTGGAATAAATGACGAGTGACAAGCAAGTTTTCACAAACCATCGGTCCAAGTGCATCTGGGGTTACATTCCAATTCCCAAGACCGACAACTAGACAGGAATCTGTTTTTTTAATCCCGGTCCCTTCTAAAAAATGAGAAAATTCCCTTGCGAAAACTTCGCCAACCTTCTGCTGAACCTCCGTATTTTGCTGGCGGATCCCTTGGACTTCAACGGTTAAATATCTGCCGGCTTTTTTACCAAGCTGCTGCTCACCCTGTTTGGTAACTTCAACTAAAGAAATTTTTATATCATCAACATCTTTTTCCTTTATGATGACACCTTCGATTTGCGAAAGGTTTTCCTCCTGCCCAACTGTTCCGCCTCTGCCGGCAAGGACCATTTCCCTTGCTTCAATCGCCAAATCAGTTCGAACCGAATACTGACTTAAATCAATTGCTTCACCCATTACCATTCACTCCCATTATGAAATCTCCTATAAATAGAAACTATTTCCTATTTTTACCCTTATGATTCCAAAACATGCAGAGTAAAATTGTTATCCTTAATAATTGTGTATTGCAATATAGGCTCCTCTTTGATAAAATACTTCTTGTTCTGTTATTATTGATGAATGTATAGTCGAGTTCATATAGTCTCGATTCTTTGTAGGAGGTGAATGGAATGCCTAACATTAAATCTGCTATTAAGCGTGTAAAAACAAATGAAGCGAAAAATGCTCAAAATACAACTGCTAAATCTGCAATGCGTACGGCTGTTAAGAAAGTAGAAGCTGCTGTTACTACTAACGACGCTGCTGCTGCAAAGGAAGCATTAGTAACTGCTGCTAGTAAATTGGACAAGGCTGCTGCAAAAGGTCTAATCCACAAAAATGCTGCTGCTCGTAAAAAATCACGTCTAATGAAAAAATCAAACGCACTATAAGCGTTAAAAAAAACGATTCCTTTAACAGGAATCGTTTTTTTTTACTTCTTTAACCGAAACAATACCATCTCAATCAGTAATGATTTATTCATACCGCCTGTTTTCATTTGATAATCCGCCTCAGCAAGCATCTCCATTAGGCTGGTTAATTCTTCATCGCTGAATTTACCGGCCTGGCCGAGTGCAAGCTTGACGCGGAATGGGTGTGTTTTCAGAAAACCTGCAATTTGCTGCTGCCCGTACCCACGTCGTGATAGCTCCTTCACTTGATAAATTAACCGGAACTGACCCGCAAGCAGCGCCAAGATTTTGATGGGTTCTTCATTTTGTTTTAATAAATCATAATAAATTCGTAAGGCCTCATCGAGTTTACGCTGGACCACTTTTTCAATTAAGGTAAAAATATTTTGCTCAAGTGAGCGGGAAACTAACTTTTCAACTAAATCCACATCAATTTTTTTTTGGTCTGTGGCATACAAAGCTAATTTATCGACTTCGCTTGTGATCATAAACATGTTTGTTCCGACAAGCGCCAATAATTGCTCAATCGCGTTGGGTTCAAATTCAATCCCGCTGCTCTTCGCTCGATTCTTTACCCAATTGATTAATTCGTGTTCTTTTAATTTTTTCGTTTCAACTAATTCTGCATTTCGTTTCAATTCTTTAGTAATTTTTTTTCGTTCGTCTAATTTTTCATATGGAGCAGAAATAACCATTACCGTATAGGGCGCTGGCTCTTTCAAATAGGCTGCAAATTTCGCTAAATTATGTTCAATCTTCTCTTTGGATTTTTCTGCCGTTAAAAAGTCCGGATTATGTAAAAAGATTACTTTTCTTTCGCCGAAAAATGGAAAGGTTTCAGCATCCTCCAACGCTACATCGATGGGTGTATCCGCTAAATCATAAACGGAAAAATTAAAGTCCTTCTCTTCTTCATTTAATACCTCGTTCAGCAGTAATTGTTTCGTTTCATTGATTAAGTATGCCTCTGTTCCATATAATAAATAAATAGGAGCAAAATCCCTTTGTTTAATTTTCCGCCAAATATCTAATACCATTGTCCGCGCTCCCCTTCATTTCACTCACATCTATCGTAAAGAAGCTTGGACAATTTGACAAGTACTTAAAGGGAATTAGCAACTTTTCAAAAAAGTGCCAATTCCCGATTTATAATGAACGCCCAGCAATTTTTAGACCTAGGTTCTAAGCTGCCTGGCGGAGTTCCTTTGTAATCATAGTGTAGCCTACCTCGAGTCAAACTATTTTGACAACTCTTGTCAGTATAGGAAAGCATCTATCAAGATGGGTTGTGGCTCTATGTCGTATTCCACAAGCAGGCTGGATTTTTTCAATCAAATGGCTTATACTATATGATGAAATAGGAGGGGTAGACTGTGAACGAATTTGAAAAAAATCCGGTAAGTAAACGCAACGATGCAATTGATTCTGGAGTAGGATTTGGGGTTTCCTTTGGTTTTTTTGCTTTAATGTTTATTATTGCAACAGTCATTAAGCTAATCGGTTCTTAAATGTTTGGCTACATATTTGTCATTTAAGAGGCTGCATCGGCAGCCTTTTTTCTTTGAATACCACATCCTATGGCAGATAAGTCGAAAAGGTTCCGTTATTTCGAAAAAACCGGAAGGTAATTGCCCCTTGCAGGTCCGTTCGGTAAATTGTCGTGTTCGTTTCTTTCAAACGATCTAAGACCTCTTGATGTGGATGGCCGTAACGATTGGTTTCACCTGCAGAAATTAACGCTGTACTCGGTTTGATTTGTTTAATGAACGCTTCGGCACTTGAGGTTTTACTTCCATGATGACCAGCTTTTAGTACATCAATTGATAAATTAGGATATTGTTTGCTGATTTTCATCTCCCCTTCTTGGTCAAGGTCCCCGCCAAAAAACCAGGTAACTCCCCCTACTTGCGCAACTAAAACAATTGAACCGCTGTTTCGTTCTCCACTAAAATTTTTTTCAGGTGATAGGATATTAAAATAACCTCCCGCACTTTTCCATTGATCCCCTGCCGATACTTTTATGACTGGGATTTTTCTCCTTTCCGCCTCCTGAATAATTCTTATTTCCGTTTCTGATGGAGCGACAACAGAAGGCATAAGGATTTGTTTGACACGAAGCTCCTTTAAAATCGAAAATGTTCCGCCGATGTGGTCCATATCCCCATGGGTAAGGATGAGTTTGTCGATTTTCGTGATTCCCTTTCCTTTCAAGAAAGGAACAACGACATCCCTGCCGACCTCATACGGTTTAGAGCGTTGCTTCCATTCTTCTTCGCCAAAGGCAAGCGTTCCCCCCGTATCAATGAGATAGGTACCTCTCCCGTGGGGAAGGTGAATCAAGCTGCTATCCCCTTGCCCGACATCAATCATCGTCACTTCACCAAATGGGTTCAGCCAATTCCAGACAGGCTGAAAGGAAAGAAGGAATACGACTAAATAAATCAGATGAGTTTTCCTTTTTGGATACACTTTAGCTTCCCAGATGTAAAAAATAGCAAGGATGATTACGATGTAGATGATTAGCTGAATGATGTTTGGCCTACCAGGAACAAAAGCAGCGAATGAAAAGTGGGCTAAATAACCAATAAGATGATTGGAAAGGTTTATTATTTTTTCGAAGATAGTTAAAAGAAATAGTGGTGTGTTTCCAAATAGAATTTGAACGATGAACAAGATGTATAAGCCTGGGAGATAAACAAACGAAAAAAGCGGAATGTATAACATATTAGCTGCAATTCCCATCATCGACATTTCAAAGAAATGATAGAACAATAATGGCAGGGCTGCTAATTGAGCTGTTACTGAGGTAGCTAGAATTCGCGCGCCATTGTTTTGAAAACGGCGCAAAATAATCGGCGCAGAGAAAATAATCACCAGACTTACTGAAAAGGAAAGTTGAAAGCCAATATCAAATATAACCTTTTGGGAAAAAAACAAAAAAATCATGAACGCCAAACTTATTGCATCAATCGGTAAGAGCTTTCGTTTGCTTTTCCACTTAACAGTTAGTAAAACAAGATAAATCATTAAGACCGCCCTGATTACCGATGGAGAGGCACCGGTAAGAATGACATAAACAGGTAAAATCAGCAGCAGGAAATTCATCATCAACTGCCTCGTCAATCCGATTCGAATCCCCAAATAAAAAACCATTCCCACTAACAGCGAAACATGAAGGCCGGAAATGGCTAACAAATGGACGATACCTGTTTTTTGAAAATCCCCCAATAAAACAGGGTCAAGCATACTGCGGTCACCAAAAATTAAGGCTGCAGAAAGTGAAGCAATTTCGATTGGAAAATGAGCCTCAAGATAACGAATTCCTAAAAAGCGAAGTTGTTTCATCGCCGGGATTTCAACAATCCAATAAATATCCTTCGAAGCTAAATATTCACGGTAGTTAAAGCCATTTGGATTTTTTGCGATGGCTGGTTTTTTCATGGTGCCTGACACCTGGCACGAGCAATTGTAGAAGCTTTTACTCTTTAACGACACTTGTTCGGCTTCCGATTTAATTTTGTATCGGACTAGGAGCTTTTCCTTGAATTGTTTTTCAGTTGCCTGTATCTGCAGGAGGTCGCCATCAATTTTTGGATTTTCGGTAAATTGGATATAGAAATCAGTGGTAGTTTCGGGAATTACGGATTTATTATCTAATTCTGTCTGTCCTGCCAACAATAAAAATGTCACAAAGATTATCATTGCTACGAATAGTTGTTTATTTTCAAATCGTTTGTATTTATTTAGTAGATAAAGATAAAGGATAGTCAGCAGAAAAAAAGGAAGAAACGTAACTAGAGAACACAGGACACCCAAAAGGGCAGTAAGAGCGAAATAAAAGAATTTTCCATTCATGATTATTCTCCATTAGTAGTTTTTTAAACGAGGGTGGAACGCCGGAATATCCGGCGTCATTCTAGAGGAATTACTGATTAATCTTTCGAAAATCGATAACCTGTTCTATTAGCTCAACCTTTTCTGTTTTCACTTTTGCTTGTTCAAATAGTTCGATGGCAAACGGGTGGTTTTTATAATCCATCGCATAATAAACCGTTTTAATCCCTGCTTGGATAAGTGCCTTACAGCATGGCAGACAAGGAAAATGTGTCACATAAATTTCCGCCCCGGATGTAGGCACACCAAACTTTGCACATTGTAAAAGCGCATTTATTTCCGCATGAATCGTCCGTACACAGTGATTTTCGATCACATAGCATCCTTTATCAATACAATGGTCGCCTCCGGCTATCGAACCATTGTAACCGCCGGCAATGATTCGTTTATCCCTGACAATCGTCGCCCCAACCGTCAGCCTTGTACATGTACTTCTTAATGCCAGTAAATGACTCTGTGCCATAAAATATTGATCCCATGAAATCCGGTTCACATTCTCCACTCCTTAACAAATTTTCTGATTTAAGTGTAATCTGGCTTGGACGATTCGGTCAATCAGAAAAGCCCAAGCGCCTTGCTCAGCTCACGACTTGCCTGGAGTTAGACAATCAAGAATCAATGAACGGCAATCGAATCCTTTAATTTTTCAAAGGTTTTATCACCAATGCCGCTTATATTCTTAATATCTTCCACCGCTTTAAATGGACCGCTTGTATTCCGATACTCGATGATGGCTGCCGCTTTTGCCGGACCGATTCCGGGAAGGGTTTGTAATTCACTTTCATTCGCTTTATTGATATTAATTTTTCCTTGGGTTTGACCGGCACCGCCTGATGTTGTCATAGCGGCTCCCCCAGATGTACCAGTTGCCGAATCCCCCTCCTCGCCGATGGCTGGTATATAAATCAACATTTCATCATGCACATGTTCGGCAAAATTCACTTTACTTTGGTCTGCTTGGGTCGTTAATCCCCCTGCGCGATTAATCACATCGATGACCCGTTCACCCGAATTGGATAGATAAACCCCTGGCAGTTTGATCTGCCCCTTAACATCAACCATAATCTTTTCCGGCAGCTCTTTTTTTTCAGCATCCTTAGCGTCGGACAGCTGCTTATTGTCTACTTGACTAACGGAGGAATTGAGTGGAAGTTCTTCATCAACATAAACATAGAAATAATAAAAGCTCCCAAAAATAAGTAAAACAGCGATGATTAGATAAAATTTGTGTTCAATCAACCAGTCTTTCATTTGAATCCATCCTTTCTAAAGGTATATTTTATTACTCGTTTTCATATGGTTATTAAAGAATATTGGTTGTGAAGGAGGGTCGGAAAATGAATATAGGTATCATCGGTACCGGTAATATGGGGAGTATTGTGGTGGAGGCCTTAATTGACGGAAAAGCCATTTCCCCTTCTTCCATGATGATCACGAATAGAACCATTTCAAAAGCCATGCAGCTGAAAAATAAATATAAAGAAATTAGGGTTGGGGCAAATGCAGAAGAAGTAGCGGCTCAATCCGATTTGTTATTTTTATGTGTAAAACCATTAGATGTATTTAAAATCCTCGATGAAATACATCCCCATTTAGGTCGAGAAAAATGTCTCATTTCGATAACGAGTCCTATCAGTACTAGCCAACTTGAACAAAAGGTATCATGTTCAACAGCCAGGGTAATTCCAAGCATCACCAATCGTGCGTTATCCGGGGTGTCATTGATTACTTATGGAGAAAATTGCAGCGACCTGTGGAAAGTGAAAATAGAGCAATTAATCACGAAGATTTCTGTTCCGGTTTATATTGATGAAAAGGTAACGAGGGTTGCTTCAGATATCGTTAGCTGCGGACCTGCTTTTTTCAGTTTTCTCCTTCAGAGTTTCATTCAAGCGGCCGTAAAGGAGACAGAAATTGATGAAAAAACTGCCACGATATTTGCCAGTGAAATGATTGTTGGACTAGGTGAATTATTAAAGCAAGGGCATTATACGTTACCATCACTACAAGAAAAAGTGTGTGTAAAGGGCGGAATAACCGGTGAAGGTATAAAAGTACTGGAGAACGAACTTGGAGACGTATTTGAGCACCTGTTTCAGGCGACACACGCAAAATTTAAAGAAGATCTGGATAAAGTAGAGTTACAGTTCTCTAATCATTAATTCGTGTTTATTTGACAAATTCCTTCATGAATTTTTAAAAAAAGCCATCTTTTTTTAAAAGATGGCTCATTTATTTTTCCTGGCAACAAAAAAGATTCGTTCTGAATCGGGCTCCGGCGGTTTCTGTTCGAAATCAGCGCAAACCTCAAGGACTTCAAAACCAGCTTCCAGTAACCAAGCTTCATACTGCTGGACTGTATATGTACGTTGAAAATGCAGTTCATCGAAGCGGTCATATTTTCCCAGACGTTCATCCAAAACAAAAAAACTTAACTCATGCTCGACACTATTCGGTGCTTCGCCAGGGAAGCTATTCCAGATATACGAAACCTTTTCTTCGTTTAAGGTAAAAGTTTGATTAATGAAACCCTCATTGATTTTATAGAGAGAATGGACATCGACTACGAAAATCCCACCATCATTTAATCGCTGCTGTACATTTGAAAAAGTAGCGATAACCTCAGCTTCGGTTTCCAGGTAATTTAATGAATCACAAAAGATACCGATCACATCAAAAGTCCCCTGACCTTCCATTTCAGCCATATTTTGCTGAAAAAAAGGAATTCTAACGCCTGCTTCCTCCGCTTTCGCCTGTGCTACTGCCAGCATATCTTCAGACAGGTCGACACCGGTCACTTGAAAACCATCAGTAGCAAAGCGGACGGAAAGTTCCCCGGTCCCACATGCTACATCAAGCAGCCGTGGCCGAGGTCCGCCCTCCACCTGATATTTTTGGAGGATATCTCTAACAAACCGCACCCACTCATCATATGGAGCATCTTTCATCAGCTCATCATAAAGGTAAGCGAATTGCTGATAACTCATGAATTTAACTCACTAAAGATATCTTCGAGCGGTGCATCACCCCAAAGTCGTTCCAAATTGTAATAGCTTCTTTCTTCACGATGGAAAACATGGGCAACCACATCGCCCATATCAATTAAAATCCATCTTGCTTCATCAAAGCCTTCCATTCTTTTCACATCGTAGCCCTTTTCTTGCGCTTTCTCCTTCATTTCCCGTGCTATCGCCTGCACTTGTTTATCGGAATTCCCATGACAAATAATAAAGTAATCGGCAATTAAAGAGATCCCCTGCATGTTAAGAGCAAGAATGTCTTCCGCCCGTTTATCGTCCGCTGCTTTAACAGCAATTTTTAATAATTCTTGATTATTCATTCATCAAGCCTCCAGTTTTTTGATAAGATCATTGTAGGTGTAAAACGTATCCGGATATACCGTTTGATTCTTCTTCAATAAAAATAGAATCGTATTTTGCACTGCTTTTATTAATGCTTGATTTAAATTTACCTTCGCTATCGCTCTGACTTCATCAACACCTGGAAAATGCCTTCCCGGTTCAATATAATCAGCTAAATAGATAATTTTCTCAAGCAAAGTCATGCCAATTCTTCCCGATGTATGATAACGGATAGCATCTAAAATTTCTCGGTCAGTAATGCCTGCTTCCTTTTCCACTAGGTAAGCTCCAACTGGCGCATGCCATAATTCAGCATTAAACTCGAGCAAATCCTGAGGAAACCCTTGGTTAGCAATAATTGCTCTCATTTCATCTTTCGGACGAAATTTCGCATAGTCGTGAAATATCGCCGCCAATTCCGCTTTCTGCTCGTCTGCACCATACATTCTAGCCAATGAGACGGCTGTTTCCATTACCCCTAACGTATGCTGATACCGATGCTCTGTTAATTGTACTTTTACGAGCTTTAACGCCTCTTCACGTTCCATATAATTGATTCTCCTCGATATAGTGGATAACCGAATCTGGCAGCAAATATCGGACCGTCTTCCCGCTTGTCAACCGCTCTCTAATCATACTGGATGACACATCGATTGCCGGTACGTCCACATAAAGGATTGGATAGTTGGTTTGATCGCTGTAGGCAGGTCTTTCCACACCAACAAATTGGACAAGTTTTACTAGCTCATCGATTTTGTGCCATTTAGGCAAATACTCAATCATATCCGCCCCAATGATAAAGAAAAATTGATGATCCGGATACTCGGCATTCATCATTTTCATCGTATCAACGGTGTAGGATAGACCCTCGCGATGAAGCTCAATTGTTTCAATTTTAAAAGCTGAATTCCCCTGAATCGCCAGTTTCAGCATTTGAACACGCTGGCCATTAGTAACCGACCCTGTTTTCTGCTTATGCGGCGGCTCCCCATTTGGCATGAACCAAATTTCATCCAGCTTCAGTGTAGCAAGAACTTCATTAGCAATCAAAAGATGTCCGTAATGCGGAGGATCGAACGTTCCCCCCAAGATCCCAACTTTCTTCATGCGTTCGCCATCCTTTGCTTTTATGGAAGTTTGATTGTTTTCTTTTCCACAGACTCTTTGTAAAGAACAATGGTATTTCCAATGATTTGCACAATATCCGCACCAGTACCTTCTGCTAACTGCTCAGCAACGACGGACTTATCTTCTTCACAGTTTTGCAAAATGCTTACTTTAAAAAGCTCTCTAGCTTCTAGCGCATCTGCTATTTGTTTAATCATATTCTCGTTTACGCCACTTTTTCCTACTTGAAAAATCGGATCTAAGTGATGCGCCTTTGAGCGTAAAAAACTTTTTTGTTTACCTGTTAACATGTTTTTCCTCCTAATTGTTGCAAAACATTTTCTCTCATTCTTTCGACATCAGGGAAAATCCCGGTCCATTTCTCAAAAGCGAGCGCCCCCTGATAAACGAACATGTCGATTCCGTTTTGGATTTTTGCTCCTTTTAACCTTGCCTCACGTAAGAATTGCGTTTCCAACGGATTATAAATTATATCACAAACCATTGCATGCTGACTTAATTTTGCCAAATCCAGCGGCTGTTCAGCGATATTTGGCGACATACCAATTGTCGTCGATTGAATAATTAAATCATATTCCGCTAAATTAAGGCCCGCCAATTCTAATGTCAATGCCTTTGAGAAATTTCTATATGGACAATCATTAATAAGTTTAGAGGCGGTTGCCATTGTACGGTTGGCAATATCAACCGCTAGCGGGTTCTCCTTGGCTAGAGTGAAATAAATCGCCCGTGAAGCCCCCCCAGCGCCAACCACTAATACCTTTTGACCTGCTACACTGGATACGTAGGCCTCTAATCCTTTTAAGAACCCAGGACCATCCGTATTATAACCAATCAACTTACCGCCTTCATTGACCACCGTATTTACCGCCCCGATATTGGCAGCTAATTCATCTACCCCATCCAGCAGGGGAATAATTTTACTCTTATGCGGCACGGTGACATTAAATCCTGCCGCACCAATCGCTTTCAAGCCTTTAACGGCATCGTGTAAATTCTCTCCTTTTACTTGAAAGGGAAGATAGTGGGCATCTATCTGATAAAAAGAAAATAAATCATTGTGCATGATTGGAGACATCGAGTGCCCGATTGGATCTCCTAAGACCGCGAATAGCTTCTTCACTTGGTTCTCCCCACCATTATATTAATGATTTTCGAATTAACGTTTGCACACCTTTTGGCACGTAAGCTGCAACTTTTGCCCCAGGTTCATTTACGGTGATCCAGCCAAGCCCGGAGAAAACAATATCCGTTTTCGCTTCTTTCACGAAAAATTCTTGTTTCACCAGCTCCGGAAACGAGTCCAATTGTTCCGGTCGCGGCGGTGTCAGCATTTCTCCAACATGATTATCATAAAGCTCTGCTGCATTTTCGGTTTTTGTCCGGTGAATATTGATTTCATTGGAAACATAACAAACAAACGATCGTCTGCCGCCGCTGATGTAATCGAACCGGGCCAAACCGCCAAAGAACAAGGTTTGTCCTTCATTTAATTGGAATACCTTCGGCTTAATTTCCTTTTTAGGCGTAATAATTTTCAAGTCCTGTTTATCGACAAAATGCGCCATTTGGTGGTGGTTGATAATCCCCGGAGAATCAATCAATGATTTCTCATCGTCAAGCGGAATTTTGATGATATCCAGCGTCGTCCCAGGAAAATGGGAGGTCGTAATCACATCCGCTTCCCCTGTTACTTCCTTAATGATTCTATTAATAAATGTAGACTTCCCGACATTGGTACAGCCGACAACATAAACGTCTTTACCATTACGCATTTCGTCAATGGCTGCTGCTGTTTCTTTCACATTTACCCCTCTGGCCGCACTGACAAGAAACACCTCTTCCGGCTTTAACCCCAGTTGTTTTGCTTCATGCTTCATCCAGTTAATTAACTTGTTATGCTTAACAGACTTCGGCAATAAATCAACCTTATTGCCAACCAGTAAGACTTTGTTTTGACCGACAAAGCGATGCAAACCTGGAAGCCAGCTCCCATTAAAATCGAAAATGTCAACAATCATCACGACAAGTGCGTCAGTCTTGCCAATCCCATTTAATATTTTCAAAAAATCATCATCTGTTAAATTAACATCTTGAACTTCGTTGTAATGCTTTAAACGAAAACACCGTTGGCAAATAATCATTTCCTTCGCTAATGCCGAAGCAGGTGCATAGCCAATCAGTTCCGGGTTTTCAGTTTGGACTTTTACGCCGCAGCCCATGCAAATATCTAGTTGTTCACTCATAGCTTAATCCTCCCATTGCAACATGCCTTTTTTGCGGAACCAGTTTAAGATTCTTCGTTCCGCAAAGCGATTAAATTTTGTCCAGAAACCATCTGTTTGCGCTACGGGAACAACAAGAATGGTATGAAAACCACCCCGGTTTCCACCTAGTACATCGGTTAATAATTGGTCCCCAATGACAACTGCCTCTTCTTTGTTAATTCCCATTTCTGAAATTGCTTTGTGAAATGCAACCGCCATCGGCTTTCGTGCCCGAAAAATAAACGGGATTTGTAGAGGGTCAGAAAAAGCCTTCACTCTTTCTTCATTATTATTTGAAACAATCGTGACGAGAATATTATGTTTTTTTATTTCATCGAACCACTCAATCAATGCAGGAGTGGCATTCGGGCGGTCCCATTCTACTAACGTATTATCCAAATCGGTAATGATCCCTTTAATGCCTCTTCGTTGTAATTCCGCAGGAGATATATCCAGAATGCTTTTTACATGTTCATTCGGTAAAAATTGTTTTAACACTAAGCTAACACCTCATTAATTCTAAATAAAATCGACTCTTAGAAAGGAGTCTCTTACTTGTAACATCATAACCAATTTCACCCTTTGTTTCAAAGAAAAGCGGATGGAAATGACAGTTTTATGAAAATAAAAAATATTTTTCGACAAACATCTACTTCTCCCAGCCCTGTGGATAACCTTATTAACATTATACCCATTGAATCATTTACATTTTCTAACTTTACAAACAATTTAATCACAAGTTATCCACTAGAACCTGTGGATAATTGGAACGATTGTTCTCTAGGATTAAATTTGGTAGATTTAGGGTACACCAATTGAACATACTACTATATGTTAACATTTCAGCAAATAGAACCATTAAATTCAAATTGGAGGTGGATTCTGACATGCGGAAACTGTCAGATGAATTATTAATTGAGTCCTATTTTAAAGCAAGAGAGCTTAACTTAAGTCCAGATTTTATTGGTCTCATTGAAACCGAAATTCAACGTCGTTCTTTATTCAATAAAATTAAGCGGTCTTCATAATCTCCTTAGCGCCCTTTAAGGGCTTTTCTTTTTGTCCTCTTATTTCTTTAAAAACCCAATCTTTTCTCCAACTTTAATTTCTTTCGGGGTTTGAATAGCTGGATCTATTTGGAAAATATTTTTTTCGAATAATAAAACGACAGTAGACCCAAAACTAAAATAGGCCATTTCACTGCCCTTTTCCAATACAGTCCCTTTATGTGTTGTTTCGATAGAATTAACAAACATGGCACCAACCTTGACAATGGTTACATGTCCAAACTCCGTTTTAACTTCCGTCATGACACGGTAATTCTTTGCCAGCGTTCTAACTCCGTACTTTACCCCCCATTTATTAACAGGATACGATTTCTTTCCCAGCGTCCACTGGTTCGTGACATTACCATCTACGGGACTATGAATTCGATGATAATGACTTGGGCTTAAATAAAGAATCATGTATGTACCATTTAAATACTTTGTTAACAGCTCCTGATTTCCAAGCATTTCTTCAATGGAGTAGGTCTTTTCTTTTACAACGATTTCACTTGTTTCTTTTATTTGGCCCACATCTTCGATAACCGCATCTACCGGACTAACAACAGAATGATCCGTTTGATCGATTTCCCGTACTTCTTTTTTTAACGTCCTAATAAATAAATCGTGAAGAGTGGGATATTCTGACAAGCCCTTCTCCATTTCTTCTTGGTTCAAATGATAAACTTTTGCAAAAGATGGTACGATGAATCGACTGAGCCGTGAACGAGCAAATCTCTTCAGAACAACGGATGTCCACCTTCCATTTGTTAACTCAATCAAAAGACGATAAACAGTTTGTAACATTGAAAGACCCCCAAATAGTGTAAAAATACTCTTTACGAAAAGACATAAAAGACTTAGAATTAAATAATATGAAATAAGGAAATTTATTCCCCTTCGGCTAAAAAGGAGTGGTAAGGGAAATGTTTTTATTGAATGTAATTGATCAGACCATTAAAAAGGTTAAATCGCAAACAGCCAATGTGATAACCTTAGCAAATTTATCATTAGGCGGATTTGCGATTGTTTTCGGACTAAATGGAAATTTAAGACTAAGCCTGCTGCTCATTTTTATTGCCGCGTTAGCAGACCGGTTTGACGGTATGATTGCCAGAAAGTTTAATATCGAATCAGAACTAGGAAAGCAATTAGATTCCATGAGTGATATTATATCATTTGGAGTGGCACCAGCACTATTACTATACCAAGGAATTTTAAATGAATTTGGCGGACCTGGCTCATTTTTCACCGTTTTCTACATAGGCTGTGGCGCATTTAGATTAGCGAGGTTCAATATTACTGAAAGTAATGGATATTTTACCGGTTTACCGATTACCGCTGCCGGGTGTTTGGCAACTCTAAGCTTCTTGGCCATTCCCTACCTTCCATCCCAAACGTTCTTATTCATTATCATCATTCTATCATTCCTAATGGTTAGTTCCTTTAAACTTAAAAAAGTCTAAACGATAAGAAAAAATGACCTGCTTATGTAAGATAACGGTGGTCATTTTTTTTTGCAATCCTTAAATAAAATTTTCTGGACAGACACAATTTCCCGTTTTCTTCATAGGAATTATTAATAGGCAATAGTCCTAAAGAAAAAAAGACGGGGGTGGGTTTAGATGTCTGGAATTTTAACAGCTCTCGGTTATTTAGTGAAAGAATTCCTTTTCCTAGTTTCCTATGTAAAGAATAATGCCTTTCCGCAACCCCTATCTGCTGCAGAAGAAAGAAAGTACTTACGGTTAATGGCAGAAGGGGATTCGCATGCCCGTAATATGCTTATTGAACACAATTTACGACTTGTCGCGCATATCGTGAAAAAATTCGAAAATACCGGCGAGGATTCCGAGGATTTAATCTCAATTGGAACCATCGGTTTAATCAAAGCGATTGAGAGTTACTCAGAAGGAAAGGGAACGAAGCTCGCCACCTATGCCGCTCGATGTATCGAGAACGAAATCCTGATGCATTTACGTGCGCTTAAGAAAACGAAAAAGGATGTTTCCCTGCACGACCCGATTGGCCAGGATAAAGAGGGGAATGAAATATCGCTAATTGATGTCCTTAAATCAGAATCTGAAGATGTCATTGATACCATCCAGCTTAACATGGAACTGGAAAAAATTAAAAAATATATCGAAGTACTTGATAACCGGGAAAAGGAAGTCATTATTGGCCGCTTTGGCCTTGATTTGCAAAAGGAAAAAACACAACGGGAAATCGCCAAAGAACTCGGGATTTCACGAAGCTATGTTTCCAGAATTGAGAAGCGCGCCTTGATGAAAATGTTCCACGAATTTTATCGCGCCGAGAAGGAACGGAAGAAAAAAAACTAATATAAATGGATAGAAAAACAGAGCAGGAAATTATTCCTGCTCTGTTTTGCCGTCTTTAATAAGATTGCGCCAATTTTTGCCGCCATCCATAGATTCATATAAATCATTTTTATAAGTTGTGAATGCCATTTGATTCGTGTTTTTTGGATTAACTGTTAAGTAAGTAATCGGATTATCATAATCCAAATAAGGAAAAGTGATGCTCTTCTTTTCTCCCGATGTAGGATTTACAGTACTCAATAAGATTTTATCGTTTTCCACACTGGAAAATAGAATGGAATCTCCGGTAAACGTGAGCGCGGTAACCATAAATGGCTCGGTGATAAGCTTCATGGTGTTTCCATTATCGGTTGAATAATAAATCCCTGATCTTGTGGACATCGCCATTATGGCACCATTGTTCGCGTGCACGGCAATCATTCCCAGTGAATCCGCATTGAAATCCTTGAAGGCACTCTTATTCCATGTGCCGCCGTTATCGGTTGAGTAATTCACGCCTAAGTCTAAAGCATCATTTGGCTGTTCACTGATTACATATAACCCGTCACCTGCGAAGCTGGCCGCGATGAAATGAAAATTTGTTTTGCCATAGAAGGCTAATTTTCTTAGTGTTTCCCCTTTATCAGTACTTTGGATCAAACCTAGCGGGTCTGAAAATCCTGTCCCTTTTTGCGGATGCCCGCTCGATAGGAAACCGGATTCGAGCGCTTGGAAACCAATATAATCATGTTGATTCATTGTTGTTTTCGTCCACTTTCCATCACTGTACATTTTCAAGCCGTCATTTGCCGCCAAATAAAGTGCATGATCATTGCCTGGATAGCCAATTCCACGAATATTTTTTACCTTGAATGATTTTGTCTCGACAATTTCAAAATTCGCATTTGTTTCAGCCTTTTTTTCTTGATTAGTTTTTTTAGTATCCTCGCTTTTATTTGAGCACCCTGAGGCGATTAATAATATTCCGGTGAGAATAGCCATCATCACTTTCATTTGAACCTTCACTTGTTTGCCTCCTGAAAAAAATCTTAATCTATGAGGTATTCGCTTATGAATCCTTATCCATCCACTTATACCGCAGTCCCGATACGGTTGTCAAATAATTGCGCCGGATAAACACATCCGCCTATACAAGTAATTTAACAGGCACATACCCTGTAATAAACGGATAAAGGAGGGAATCCTGATGACTTACGGTTATCCAAATTCTTTCGGTTGTCCAGCACCCTATCCAACATATCCAGCATATCCTGCTCCCTATGCCAGCGGTGCCGGTGTATGGATTGCAGTTATAATCGTTCTCTTTATTCTATTGTTTATCTTCGGAGCCTGGTGGTGGTATTGCAGTTTTTATTAAGAACTTTTACGGCTTATGCACTTCTGCATAAGCCTACTATTTCGGAAACCGTAAAATATAGAATTTTTCGAAAGGTTCCCTTATAATAAAATAGTACATTAAAAAGGGGGTACATAGAATGACAGCCACTACATATTCAGAAGTTTGGGATCTTGACGTTTTTTTTAAAGGAGGCAGTGGGTCTCCTGAGTTTCAAGAACACTTAATTCAAACCGAAGACCTCATTCAAAATTTTGAAACAAAAGTAAACAACTGGACACCCATTAATTCTCTTGAGGACGCCAATTACCTGCAAGAGTTACTTTCCGATTTAGAAGTTTCCGCAAAAAAACTTTTTCAGGCTGGAGCCTTTGTTGGCTGTTTGTTGGCCCAAAATACCGAGGATAAAAAGGCCTATTCGCTTGATGCGAAAATAACCAGTTTAAGTGCTGGCTTCCAAACAGCACTTGGGTCATTAGATAATCTGCTGACATCGATTGATGATGTCGTCTGGCAGCAGCTAGTAGCCACAGAACCTTTAAAGGAGTTCGCCTTCGTGTTAACGGAAAGCCGTGAAAAAGCGAAGGAAAAGCTGTCTAAAGATGAGGAAGCTTTAATCAGCGCCCTTGAAGTGGACGGCTATCACAGCTGGGGACAACTATATGATTTAATTGTTAGTAAAATCAAAGTTTCTTTTAATGAAAATGGTGAGGAAAAGCAACTTTCTGTCGGTCAAGCCTCCAACAAATTCTCCAGCTCTGACCGCGACGTCCGTTCTGCTGTTTTTAAAAATTGGGAAAAGGCCTGGGGCGAACAGACAGATTTCCTGGCGAAGACGTTAAACCATCTGTCTGGATTCCGGTTGAATGTCTATAAAAAAAGAGGCTGGGAGGACGTCTTGAAGGAGGCGCTCAGCATTAACCGGATGGAAAAGGAAACCCTTGAAACAATGTGGGCTGTCATTTCTGAAAATAAGCAGAAACTCGTTCAATATTTAGAGCGGAAAGCTAAGCTCTTGGGTCTTGAAAAGATGAGCTGGTTTGATTTAGATGCACCATATGGTAATACAGAATCAAAGGTGTCTTATCAAGAAGGCGCCGAATTTATTGAACAGAACTTTGCTCACTTTGGCGATAAGATGGCTGCTTTTGCGAAGAATGCCTTTGAAGACCAGTGGATTGAAGCTGAGGATCGTCCTGGAAAGGCACCAGGAGGCTTCTGTACCGGTTTACCTGAGAGTAAACAATCCCGAATCTTTATGACATACTCCGGGACACCATCAAATGTATCTACACTGGCACATGAGCTTGGGCATGCGTTTCATTCTTTTGCCATGAGAGATGTTCCGTTCCTGAACTGTAATTATGCGATGAACGTTGCCGAAACCGCTTCGACCTTTGCGGAAATGATTGTCGCTGATGCAGCCGTAAAAAATGCTAAGGATGAAGAAGAAAAACTCGTTCTATTAGATGACAAAATCCAAAGAACAGTCGCCCTTTTAATGAATATTCATGCCCGGTTCTTGTTTGAAACACGTTTTTATGAGGAAAGAAAACAAGGAACTGTAACAGTTGAAAAGTTGAATGAATTAATGCTTGAGGCTCAGAAGGAAGCATACTGTGGAGCTTTAGAGGAATATCATCCATTATTCTGGGCATCGAAGCTGCATTTCTTTATTACTGGTGTTCCATTCTATAACTTCCCATATACCTTTGGCTATCTCTTCTCCCTCGGTATTTATGCCAAGGCATTAGAGGAAGGAAAAGGCTATGAAGAAAAGTACATGGCCTTGTTGCAGGATACGGCATCAATGACAGTAGAGAACCTGGCAGAGAAACACTTACAAGTGGATCTTACCCAAAAAGACTTCTGGGAAAAAGCTGTTCACATCTGCCTTGATGATATTGATGAATTCTTAGAATTAACGAAAGGCAAATAATAAAAACATAAAAGCATCGGCCTCGTTAAATGGCCGATGCTTTTCTAATTTCTGTTTATTCCACCGTTATTTCAGATATAATGACACAGCCAATCGCCCCAGTGATAATTAACGCCATCGCAACCATGAACATATTCTCCACCCCTTAGATTGATCCTGCTACTTCTAATTTGAATTTATCATATTTTCACAGTAACAAACTTAGGGAATGGTGAACATTTTGTTAACAAATATTTTTATTTTTTAGACTTTGTTTTAAAGATAAGCGATAAAAATAAAATATGCAGTGGCATGTTTTATTACCTCCTATTTAACTTTCTTTACTAGGTGGTATCCTTCGAATCCCAGAGGCTAGCACCCCGACCTTGCATTAGAAAAAACAACATATTAAAAACCACCTTTCTTTTTAGCCAATTTTTTAATCCTTACATGTAGCGGTACATCGAGACTTGACGTTCTTTGTTTTGTTCATAAAGCCTTTCAACCATTTCTTGGTGTGCAGCTTCTTGAATATTCATTTTACGTTTATTAATCGTGATCGTTAAAAAAAATATATTGAGAGTCATTTTGTTTCACTTCCTTTATTTAAAGCATTAATACATGAAATGCTGCATGGAAATTTGGCGGTCTTTGTTTTCTTCATACAATTTTTCAACCATTTCCTGTTGCACTGCCTCTTGAAGGCTTACTTCTCGTTTTTTAAAGGTGATCGAGAAAAAGAATATATTTAAGGTCATTTTGTTTCACTTCCTTTCGATACAGCTCCGATTACATGAAATGATGTACGGAAATTTGACGGTCTTTGTTTTGCTCATAATGATTTTCAGCAAGTTCATTTTGCACGGCATCTACAAGTCTTGCTTGACGTTTTTTAATGGTAATTGAGAAAAAGAATATATTTAGGGTCATACCTGCCACCTGGTTACTAAAATCTATAAAATCTTACATTTCGCCTCCGAACCAAGAAAAGAGACATACCGTGACGATTCTCACGTCATTCCATCAGGAAGGGATTTGAACCCCCGTCATGAACCTTATGTCCAAGACACCCCGCGGTGCTCTGTTAGAGCCGGCGATTTGCAACAGACCATTCCTTCCATTGGTCAGCCTGCCGCAAAGAATGGATTTTAGTACCAGGATTACACAACCTTGAATTGTATTTCTTGGTTCTTCATCATTAATGTTTTATGAATCACATTCCACAGCTTCCATCTATGGTTTACTTTGAATGTTTCTATATTTGTTACCATCATCCCCATAAACTTACGCCTTTGTTTACCGTTGTTTGACTTCGTCTCGGATTCTTCCATTGACCCAAGAAGGGAAATCAGCTTTGGCTTTACTATCGTTCGTAAATGGTTTAGAAGTTCTTGCGGTATCTTTTCATCAAAATCAAGACCTCTTCTCCCAATAACAAAAGAAGCAGCTTCATGAACGGAAAGACCATACTTTTTACTATATTTAAATCGCCCGATGACAGAAGTATAAGCAGGATTTACCTTTTTTATCTTAAATCCATTCCTTAAACCTCTTGAGATAATCGCCTTTTGTAATTTTGTTTTAGCAAACGAATGGACACGGCGATTGAAGAGTTTATTCGTGTCATGATCTTGTTTTAATTTGATATCTTCTAAAACCATTGCCCCGACGTTCCAAGACAAAAGATACTGAACGATGTCTTTTGCTAATTCTCCTGAAATATTGGAACTGCGATTACTTTTGACATATTCTATTTCATGACAATAGAAGGTTTTAGAATCCAATAAGTTTCCTTGCTTTGTTAAAATAGAAATCGCTACTCGATCGACGTTCACATCAACCCCGGCCACAATATCGGACTGAATCTTTTCATTCCAATTCAGTACAGAACCGTGGGCTTCCTCATCATATGTGATGTGGACATAAACCTTACCATTTTTACGTTTTAACTCAATGGAATAAGGCTTATATTCTTCGAAGGGGTTACTCTTTGATGTTTTACCAACTTCATTAGGTAAAACGACCTCAACCATTTCATTGAAATATTTGTCTGAAACATGAAGTTTGAACCGTAATCTAGGACTCTTTTTTCTCCCCTCAACCTGCAGTGGATTCGCCACCTCGATAAAAAGCTGTTGTTCCTTCTCATCAAACACGATTCGGGTATTTAAATTCCCTTTTTTTGACTTGTCACCACGAGAATAAAGGGTATTCGATCGTAAATCCTTCCATTCATCATTTGAAATAGTCCCCTTCAAACGCTCATAAAAGTTCTTTTTTCCTCCAAAGATGACGGTAGGAATCGTCTGGTCTTCTTGATGTTTTAATAAACAAGATTCCTTTAATTGAAGTTTTTCTAAGCGGGCATTCAATCCAATTAAACATACTTCAAGTGAAACCTTCTTCGGTCTTTTCTTACCTGTCTGATAATCTTCTATTTTCTTGCATGTCTTTTTTATTTTTCCTTGGACCCCTTCGATTCTTGATGGTAAGAGTTCTTTTTGACTTGAAAGAATGGCTTGTGCTTGCATCACAGCATCTTCAGCATATCTCTTATTCAATCGAAAGAGGGCATTAACCATTTTAATTAATTTGCCTGACTGTTCGCCTTCTATCAAGCGATTAAAGGAATATCGGAATGCAGTACAAAAAACAGCCATTAATCGATTTAGTTTTTCAAGTTCCACTGTATTCTTATCATCTATTAAGCATATTTTCGTAATCTTCATTCCAACCGCCCTCCACTTAGAACAAATGTTCTGTAGTTAATTATAGGGTTTTATTGGAAGAAATGCAAGGAATAAATACCATATCATTTAGTGAAATTTTAATAGTATTTTGTATTTTTTGGTAAAGTTTTTAAACAGTTGTTACCTCCTAAAAATGATTTTTTAGTAATCTGATTCAGCAACATTTACAATTTATGCAAGACATATCCATTTTGCCTGTAAAAAGGGCACAAAAAGGCCGCAAGAAGAAAAAAGTCCCCTTGCGGCCGGTCAATTTTTGGACACAAAAATACCGCAAGGCGTCATTCTCCCTGCGGCATGGATATGTATTGTAACGTTAAGTTAAGCAATCCATTCCAATCTGGTCGAATGCGTGATATTCAAATATACAGTTTTCATGCCAGTGCACGATGCAATTGATAATAAAATCATTTTCTTCGACCTCCTTTTGGAATTTTTTACTTACAAGGGTAATTATATCCACACATCGATACTTTGTAAACCTTTTTCCAGCATTTTTTTTAAAAATAATGAAAAAGCCCTTAAATTAGAAAATCTTTAAACAGGTAGGATTTAGTAAATGTCCGATTATGAGTAAATAGGTGAGGTATCCTTATAAATAATATGCAATCTTATTGGCGACCGAACTTGGATGATTTTCTCGTTTTCGGTCGCTTATACCCCTTATAAGCTACCGAACTTGGACGACTTTCTCGGTTTCGGTCGCTTATACCTCTTATAAGCTACCCAACTTGGATGATTTTCCTGATTTCGGTCGCTTATACCCCTTATAAGCTACCCAACTTGGATGATTTTCTCGGTTTCGGTAGCTTATATCCCTTATAAGCTACCCAACTTGGATGATTTTCTTGGTTTCGGTAGCTTATACCTCTTATAAGCTACCGAACTTGGACGACTTTCTCGGTTTCGGTAACTTATACCTCTTATAAGCTATCGAACTCGCATAAAAGGTGTCAGGTACCATGTGAAAATTTCACATAGTGCCTGACACCCTTTTTATGCTATTCTAATGCCTGGGTTAAATCCTCCAGTAAATCTTCAATATCTTCAAGGCCAACGGAGATCCGCACTAAGCCGTCTGTTATGCCCAATTCTGCCCGCCGTTCTGCCGGTATCGACGCATGGGTCATTCTTGCCGGAACTGAAATCAAGCTTTCGACTGCACCGAGGCTTTCAGCCAACGTAAAATATTTCACTTTACTTAACAATCGGTCTGCATTTTCTGCACTGCCGACATCGAACGAAACCATGCCGCCGAAGCCTCTTGTCTGCTGCTTAGCTAACTCATGATTCGGATGTGTCTCCAAACCTGGATAGAAAACCTTTTTCACTGCCGAATGGCCTTGTAAGAATGCCACAATCGCCGCTGTATTGGTTTCCATTTCTTCCAAGCGAATCCCCAATGTACGCATCCCACGAATTAACAGCCACGAATCCTGCGGCCCCAGTATACCACCAGTGGAATTTTGAATAAAATGAAGGTCTTCAGCCAGTTCCTTGCTGTTAACAACCGCTAACCCTGCAACAACATCGCTGTGACCCCCAAGGTATTTTGTTGCACTATGAAGGACAATATCAGCACCAAGCTCAATTGGATTTTGCCAATATGGCGTAGAAAATGTATTATCTACGATTGTCAACAGATTTTGCTCTTTAGCAAGCTTTGCGACTGCTTGAATATCGGTAATCTTTAGCAGCGGATTTGTTGGTGTTTCTAAATGAATTGCCTTCGTATTTGGTCTAATTTCATTTTTAATATTCTCTAATTCGGTTGTATCAACAAAGGTAGAGTCAATTCCTAAACGGTTCAATACCTTCGTCATGACACGAAATGAGCCGCCGTATACGTCGTCCGTCAAAATAACGTGATCGCCGCTGTTAAACAGCATCATAACAGCCGTCATTGCCGCCATCCCTGAGCCAAAGGCAAAGCCCGCTTCACCGCCCTCAAGATCTTTAATCAGTTCTTCCAGTGCGTTTCTCGTCGGATTGCCTGTACGAGAATATTCGAAGCCCTTATGGCCGCCGACCCCCTCCTGCTTATACGTACTTACTTGATAAATCGGAAAAGAAACCGCTCCTGTTGCTGGATCCTCACTAATGCCGCCATGAATCAATTTCGTTTTTCTTCTCATCCTAAATTCCCCCCTCAAAGATTTTTTTGCTTAAATATCGTTCACTGCCGTCTGGAAAAATAACAACGATGTTGGTGCCAGCCTTAGCTATTTCAGCCTCTTTAAGCGCCGCATAAAAGGCTGCTCCAGAAGAACTGCCGACAAGCAGCCCCTCTTTAGCTGCTAACTCTTTAACGAGGTGAAAGGCATCCTCGTCGGTAACGGTGTGAATGGTATCAAAATAAGAAGACTCCATAAACGGAGGCAAAAACTCCATACCAATTCCCTCTGTTTTATGTGGGCCAGGTTCGCCGCCATTTAAAATTGAACCTTCAGGCTCAACAATGACAGTCTTTATTTGTTTCTGTTGTTCTTTCAAGTAACGAGCAGTTCCCATGAATGTACCACCTGAACCTGCTCCTGCAACAAAAACATCTATCTCGCCATCAAGTTGATTCCAGAGCTCGGGTCCTAATGTTTTATAATAGGTTGCTGGATTAGCTGGGTTGGCGAATTGCTGAGGACAATAAGAACCGGGAATCTCTGTAAGCAGTGCTTCTGCTTTAGCAATCGCCCCCTTAATTCCTAGCTCCGTTGGTGTATGAACGATTTTCGCCCCAAGCGCTTTCATGATTTCCTGCTTTTCCATGCTGAATTTTTCCGGTATACAAAAAATTACCTGTACCCCTTTATTGATGGCGGCAAGCGCCAAGCCAATCCCGGTATTTCCTGCAGTCGGCTCAATTACCGTCCCGCCCGTCCGAAGTTTCCCGCTCAAAAAGGCCTCTCGTAACAGTTCAATTCCGAGCCTATCTTTGACACTTCCCCCTGGATTCATGAACTCCAATTTGGCAAAAATACGAACACCTTCCGGCAAAGGAAACTGAGTAATCTCAACAATCGGTGTGTTCCCAATTAATTCATGAACATTTTTGTAGACCTTCATTTCTCCACCCCTGTTAACCTAACGTAAGGCTGCCACCATTTTCATAACCAATGTAGCAGAATTAGTTGCTGCTTTATCAATAAACTGATCAAACGAAAGTTCGGATTCTTTTCCGGCAATATCAGAAAGCGAACGAATAATCACGAAAGGAACGCCAAAGCGATGAGCTACTTGTGCGATGGCAGCAGCCTCCATTTCCACCGCTTGTAACTCAGTAAATTTGGAGCGGACGAAATCGACACGAACTGGATCCTCCATGAAAGAATCTCCGGTAACAATCAAGCCCTTCACGATTTGGAAGTTTTCTAATTCATTTGCCGCTGCCTCTGCAACTGCCATTAATTTTTCATCGGCAATAAAGGCTGCCGGCAGCTGTGGAACTTGACCATACTCGTAGCCGAATGCTGTTACATCGACGTCATGATGACGAACCTCCGTGGAAATAACAGCATCCCCGACATTAAGGTCTGGATTAAAGCCCCCAGCTGAACCGGTATTGATAATGCAATCTGGCTTAAATTTTTCAAGCAGGATGGTCGTCGACATTGCAGCATTGACTTTGCCAATCCCAGAACGCAGGAGAATCACATCTGCACCGTTCATCGTTCCAAAGGTAAATTCGCAGCCCGCGACTGTTTCTTGTGTTTGATTGTCAATATTGTCTCTAAGTAGTGTAACTTCTTCTTCCATTGCTCCGATGATGGCGATTTTCATAATTTGACCTCTTTCTACTGTTTTACGGCTTCCAATAACCAGACAAAATCGTTGAATTGTTTAAAGGTAACGCTAAAATTGTTTTCTTCTAAGATATTTTTTAAAAACGGAATCGTTGTATAATATTCAGTTTCCAAATCTTTTGCCAGGTTAAGATAGCCTTGATGTTTTGCTTTTACGATCGTATGATAATAATCTTCCGTGGATTGAAACATCGTATCCGCAAACACTATTCTACCACCTTTTGAAAGCAGGCTGCCATAGTGAGTAACAGCGTTTGCTTTTTCGTCATCGGTGAGATGGTGGAAGGCATACGTGCTGACAAAGGTATCAATATTGTTTACCTTAGGAAACTGAAGAAAATCGCCATCGAGAAGGACTGCTTTATTGCCAAGCTTTGCTTCAGCAATTTTCCTCATTGGAGGAGAAGGTTCAATTCCTGTCACTCTAAGCCCTCTTGCCAACAGCTTTTGAGTCAAATTGCCTGTTCCTACGCCAAATTCCACTACATGACCAACCGAACGGTCTGCCACAGCAGCTAATATTTGCTCATACTTTGAAAATACTTCTTTATATTCAATATCATGACCAATAACCGTATCATCGTAAGAATCAGCCCATTGCTCAAAAATGTCTAAAAATTCTCTGCCCATAAAATCAGCCCCCATATATAAACGCATAATTCCTATGAGTATACTATGATTTAATTTAAAACCATGTTATCACAATTCACACCTTTATTCAATTCCCAACGCGGGACAAGGGGATTTTGTCCCAGAACTTTTAAACAATTCCCGTTGCTAGCAGGGAAGGAAATCACTAAAATGGAATTATGGAAAGGATGATTTAAAATGAATTTTCAATTTGACTTAATAGAGGATAAAGTGGAATTTTTCGAAGCTAATAATCTTAAAACCCTGCAGAAAAAGATTGAAGCACAAATTGACGAGAACAGAGCCATCTTGCTTGGGGTACATTCTGTTTCCCACCAAATGCATGTCAACGAAAACGGACAAACCTACTTTACGGCTGTAGTACATTTTAAAAAGAAATAGGGGACAAGGAGCATGTTTCTTAGTTTCGACAAAGCCATAATACATATCCAAGTATCTCATCGGGACCATAGAAATACTTAGGCAAACAGGAGATCCTCTATTAGAAAATTATCTTTGGTAGAGTTGATAGCCAAAAAAATAGGATGTTGCCATTGTTATGGCAACATCCTATTTCCGTTATTTTTGCAGTTCTGCGAGTTCTTCGACTTTGGTTGGCATCCAGCCTTGACCGTCGACCCATTTTATATAAACTTTATATTTTTGTGTTTTATCCTTGGAGTGGACGGTTCCGATTGATGCATTGGTTGTTGATTTGTCACTGCCCAGCCAAAAAACCGTCATGTTGCTTGGGTCTAATCCGGTCGCATAGGAAATAGCGTTCAGCATCTCATCCCAATCTGTTCCGCTATAAACTGGGGCATGATTACCTGATTGTGATGTTCCAACAGGCTTCCAGCTCGGATTTTCGATGGTTTTGAGGACATTGGAAGATGCGCCCCCATTAGATACGACCGCCTGTGAATCATCCGGCTTTTCCGGTGTTGCTGCTTCCTCACCCGGTTGGTCGCCCGCCGCAGTATCATCAGATGAGCTGTCATCCTTTTTGGGATCCTCATCTTTTTTGACGTCTTCATCTTTTTTCTTATCTTTAACCTCTTTATGTTCCGTATCCTTTTGCGCTGTTTTTGGGCTTTCCTTCTTTGGTGCTGCCTTGTCATTCCCTGAAGCAAAAATATTGTATGCAACAAAAATAATTAACAGGAGCACAACGATAATTAAACCATTTAATACGATATTCGTCTTTTTTCTTTTCGCACGGTAACCAGAACGCGAATTAGAATTAAAATCATTACTCAAATAAATCACTCCTAAAAATAAGGCTCTCAATATTCTAACATGATTTGCAAAGAACTTGAAGGGAAAACCTTTTTCACTGTTCCTTTCCATGATCATTTTCATACAGCATCTTGACCATTTCAGCAAACAACAAATTAACCCCGCCTTCCGATCCCAGCACATCCAAATTTACAGCCACCAACGCATATTTAGGATGCTGGTAAGGAAAATAGCCGGCAAACCATTTATTATGCAATTGTTTGCCATCTTCATATTTTCCCGTTTCTGCGGTACCCGATTTCCCGGCCACTTCGTATGGCAAATTCTTAAACCATCTCCCAGTTCCATTGGGATTAAGGACGACTTCACGCAAAAGCTTCTGCAGCTTCATGGCCGTATAAGGAGAAATCGTTTCTCCCTTTAAGCTTTGCTCGGGGAAATCAACCATCGTTGTCCCGTTTTTATATTCAATTTTCGATACCGCTCTGACCATTTCCTTTTTACCACCTCTGGAAATCGTTGCCATCATATTGGCGACGGCTAAAGGAGTCGCACGGACTTCATTCTGACCAATTCCCGACATCGCCACAAAATTGGCATCTTTTCGGTCTTCATCAAACAAAAACACCCTGCCCTTATCTTCGTCAGCAAGCTGCTTGAAATTGCTTGTATGATAAACATCCCCCTGCCAGCCATTTATGCCTGTCAGTGACAATTTAGCCGCATAATCCTCTAACATGTGAGAGTCTGTTGTTTGCAGCTCTCTTGCCAGCTCACCAAACGTCCGATTACAGCTCCTCGCAAAGCTATTGGTAAAATCCAGCATTCCATAATCGTATGTTAGTTCCGGCTTCCCATTGATTTTTTTACTGCAGTCAAAAAACCGGGCCGGGTCGTCAAGATTATGATCGATGGCCGCTGTGGCAACAACGGTTTTAAACACGGAACCGATAATCTGCTGTTTTAACATCCTATTGGTAATACCTGCGCCGCTATAGGGGTCCTTTTTATTCATCATCGGCCGTGACACCATCGCAAGCACACTATTGTCCTCAATATCCAGGAGGACCAACCCGCCTTTTTTAATCTGATACTGATCCACTAAATCCTCCGCTTTTTGCTGGAGGCTCTTATCAATCGTTGTCCTTACGTTTACAGGATAGAACGGGTTCGCCGGGTCGACATACTTGACATTAATTCCGAACAGCGGCGCACCGCCGCCATCTACATGGTAAACAAGCTTTGATTTCCCTTCAGGAAGCAGGAATTCATCAAAGCTTTCTTCAAGCCCGGAGACACCTAGGAGGGTTTTCTCCGAGAGTTCTTTATTCGGGTACCGTTTTTTTAATTCTTGCGGGTTTTCACCTGTCAGACCAAGGAATTGCTCGGCAGGCACATCAGAACGTTCAAACTTTTTTTCAAGGGCAAACACACCAGGGATTTTCAAGTCATTGATTCGTTCCATTTGTGATGCGGTCAGCTCACGCGGTTCCGGATCGCCAAAAGAGAACGGTTTTTTTGCCGCTTCTACTGCCGTTTGCAGCATATGAACCGGTATACCGGAAATATCCGATACCTTCTCAATCTCCCAATCAGTTTTTTTCAAAAATGGAAATAGAACAAGAACGGACACCTTTTTATGCGTCAGCATATCCCCATTGCGATCAAGGAAGTTCCCTCTGCCATTATCGATTACCAGCTCTTGGGTTCTTTGTTTGACACTTTCCTCAAGTAAATTCACATTATGTTTTGAAAAAGTTTCGGTCTCAATTAATTGGATTTGCATTAAACGAATTAAAAGCAACAGCAAACCAGTTATACAAATGAACAGCCATCCAAGTGCCCGTTTTCTCCACATAAAAAACACCTCGTCAAAAGTTTTGACGAGGTTTGTACATTTCAAACAATGTTTAAATGAATAAATATTATTTCAATTATTTAATACTTACGATACGGACGCTCATTTCGCCGCCTGGTGTTTGAACGGAAACTTGATCGCCGACTTTCTTACCTAATAAGCTTTTCGCAATAGGTGAATCGTTGGAGATTTTCCCCTCAAATGGATCCGCCTCAGCACTTCCGACAATGGAATACGTTTCTTCATCACCATCTGGAAGCTCAACAAAGGTTACCGACCTGCCTAATGCAACGGAATCGCCTTTAATATCGCCTTCAGCAATAATCTTAGCATTGCGAATCATATTTTCTAGAGTTGTAATGCGGCCTTCAACAAAAGCCTGCTCCTCTTTCGCGGAATCATACTCGGAGTTTTCTGATAAATCACCAAAGCTTCGCGCGATTTTAATTCTTTCCACCACTTCTTTACGCTTCACTGATTTTAAATACTCAAGTTCTTGGTTTAATTTGTCTTTTCCTGCTTGTGTCATTGGAAATACTTTCTCAGCAGCCAAAATCCTCACTCCTTCTAGTCTTCACAAATCCCCATTAGAATTGTGTATGTAGTGTATGTAGGTATTATGCAGATTACGCATAATAGATAGCAGCGCGTCCTTGCAAAATAAGGGCGCGCAACAAAATATATTTATTCCTTATCTTTTGCTATTGTGTCACAAAATTGATTTTTGTTCAAGAATTGTTTGAATTTTTGTGACCATTAAATCGACAGCAACATGGTTTTGCCCACCTTCAGGAATAATCACATCTGCATAACGCTTGGTTGGTTCAATAAACTGATTATGCATCGGACGGACCACATTTAAATATTGATCGATAACAGAATCAAAATTCCGGCCGCGTTCCTTAATATCACGGGTCAAGCGGCGAATAATTCGTAAATCAGCATCGGTATCAACGTACAATTTAATGTCCATTAACTCACGGAGGCGCTCGTCTTCAAGCACTAAAATCCCCTCTAAAATAATAACATCCTGGGGCTCAACCGGAATAACATTTTCAGACCGGGTATGAATCGAATAATCATAGACCGGTTTTTCAATTGCTTCATATCGTAAAAGCTTTTCAATATGTTCGATCAGTAAATCATTATCAAAGGCTAGCGGATGATCATAATTTGTTTGTAAACGTTCTTCAAAGGGTAAATCTCTTTGATCCTTATAATAATAATCCTGTTCCAATACTAAAATAGAATGATCCTTCAAACTTTCGTAAATCGCTTTTGTTACACTGGTTTTTCCGGAGCCGGAGCCGCCGGTGACACCAATAACAACAGGTCTAGGCATCATGCTAGTTCTCCTTTCGCATCATGTTGTTAGGGTATACCGGTTTGTCCAATTTAAATTGCACAATCTGAAGAGGGTGTCTAGCTGCATCCAGTTCATTACCTTTTTCATCCCATATTTTATCTACTACATGTGTAAAGTTTTGAATTTCTGGTCCGAAGAATTCCACTTCTTCCCCTGGTTTAAAATGGTTGCGCTGCTGCAGGGTTACCATTTGCGTTTCCTCGTTGTAATCCAAGACAAGGCCGACAAATTCGAAACTAGTCTTCTTGCTATGATTACCAAACATTTGCTCTTTATACCCTGGAACGCCTTCAAAAAACGCTGGAGCCGTTTCACGGTTTGCACATTTGTCGAGCTCTTTTAACCATTCCCGCTGAATCACAAAATTCTCAGGGTCGGCACAATACGCGTCAATCACTTTGCGATAAACGCTGACAACCGTTGCGATATAATGAATTGATTTCATCCTGCCTTCGATTTTTAAACTGTCAATACCCAATTCAATCATCTGTGGAATCGCCTGAATGAGATTAAGATCCTTCGGGCTCATCGCAAACGGTGCATCACCCTCTGCATAAAGTGGATTTTCGTTATCGCCTTCTAGTTGAAATAGATCATAATCCCAGCGGCATGATTGGCAGCAGCCGCCACGGTTGGAATCGCGTGCGGTCATATGGTTGCTCAAGGTACAGCGTCCAGAGTAGGCAATGCACATTGCTCCATGAATAAAGGTTTCAATTTCTACATCAACCTTTTCCTTCATTTCTCTGATTTCTTCCGCACTTACTTCTCGTGCTAATACAACCCGTTCTGCCCCCGCCTCTTTCCAAAACTGGGCAGCTTTCCAGTTGGAAAGTGATTGCTGAGTACTAATATGGATTTCAATCTCTGGGGCAAGCCGCTTGCACGTTTCAATAATGAGCGGATCGGCGACAATAATCCCAGCAATTCCGGTCTCCTTCAAGCCAAGTATATATTCCTCTAAACCGGCAATATTTTCATTATGAGCAAAAATATTTGTCGTTACATAAATCTTTGCACCAAAATTTTTAGCAAACTCGACGCCTTCTTTCATTTCTTCAAATGTGAAGTTATCGGCGTTTGAACGTAGTCCATATTCCTGACCGCCGATAAATACGGCATCGGCACCATATTGAACCGCGATTTTCAGCTTTTCAAGATTGCCTGCTGGGGCAAGGAGTTCCGGCTTCTTCACAATGACACGTTTCCCGTCAATCATTTCAGAAATCTTATCTTTAACTGTATTCATGAACGAACTCCTCCCTTTTAATATACTGTTTCTTTGAAATAGAACCCTGTATCTAGTGAACGATTTGCAGGCTGTATTTCTTCGATTGCCTTAAGCAGCTCGTCCTTTTTATCATCATAAGCATCTGGGTCCTCGAAAAATAAATCAATCGCCTCTCGATATAGTTTAGTCACAGCCAAAAGATACTCTTGGCTCTTTAATATCCCGTCAATTTTAAACGAGTCTACTCCAGCTTCTAACATGTCTTGAAGCTCATCAATGATACAAATATCATTTGGACTCATAATATGGGTTCCATTTTCATCCTCAAAAATAGGATATTTATTAGCACGTTCTTTATCATGCAGGAACATATTTTTTTCCATCTTGCGATTTTCAATCTCCAGGACTTTTCCTTGGTATTCATAATAGTTGCCGAGGAGCGAGCGCTTTGATTGGAACATGCAGCTCATGCCATGTACCAATACTTCGATTTCTACTTCCGCATTTTCTTTCGTTTCGACAATCGCGTCCATATTAATCTCACGTGCCAGGACTGCTCTTCCCGTACCTTTTTTGCCCCAATAGTTACATGTATACCAGTTCGTCCCGGTTGTCTCGGTACTCCAATGAAGCTTCATTTCCGGCGCCACTTCTTTCGCTGTCAATAGCACAGCAGGATCACCGAAAATAATGGCATCCGCCTTGGCAGCCGCGGCAAAGCGAATATAATCACCGAGTTCCTCAATTTTTTCATTGTGAAAAATCGCATTCATCGCGATGTAGACTTTTTTTCCTTTAGAATGAGCAAGTTCAATCGCCTTTTCGACATCCTCACGGCTAAATTCACCGGCAAGCCGTAAACCATATCGCTGTTCACCGACAACAAACGCATCCGCTCCCGCCTCAGCTAATGGCGCGATATCGTCGACAGTCAATGGTGTAACTAGCAATTCTGTTTTTTTCATTTCCTCTCACCTCTTCTTTTGCTGATTGCGACGCCGTCCCCAACAGGAAGAATCACCGAATCATAATTCGGGTGATTCATTAACCAGCGGTTAAAATCATCAATTTTCTTTACGAGATTACGGGTTCTTTTAGATTCAATTTCTGATTCAGCAACAAGTCCTTTAAACAATACATTGTCAGTAATAATTATCCCATCTTCAGTGAGATGGTCAGCATAGATTTCAAAGAACTTTTTATATTGACCTTTTGCTGCATCGATAAATATCGCATCAAATGGGGCATATCGACTAACTTCGACATCAACCTCCAGCGCATCGCCTTCGATTAAGGTAATTTGCTCACCAATCCCCGAACGGTGGATAAATTCCTGGGCTGCCTTTATCCGCTCCTCATCGCGCTCAATAGTAATGATGTGCGCACCGGGCATAGCCCCCGCAATTCTTAAGGCCGAATACCCAATCGCGGTTCCAACCTCAAGAATTTTTTCTGAACGGTGAATCCGCAGTAATTGCAGCATTGTTTCAATTCCGGCAAGCTCCATAATCGGGACTTGATACTCTTTCGCATAGCTCTCCATTTCCGTAAACAATGGATTCCGCTCAGCTATTAGACCTTCAATATAAAAATGCAGCTTCTCATTTAACAAGCTGCCATCACCTCTATCCTAGAAAAGCGTAAGCGACCGTTTAGCTGCGTATGGACTGGAGCGCTTCGACTGAGATAAAGGAAACACGGAGAGCGTTAGCGATCCGATGTTGACTTATCGTAGGGAGAAGAGCGAAGTCCACTAGCCGCTGGAAGCTGGAGCTAGACATTTCTCAAAGTAAAATACTAGACATGAAAAAATAGCGTTCACAGGTGCGGACGTCATGAGCTGAACGAATTCAAACCCGGGTGCGTTTCGGGCAGTCATGCCGCAGATGTACCTTACTGTGAGTTACGCTATAGATTACTTTTAAAACACTTGTACTATTTTATCACAAATTAAAGGGGGATGCGAACTTCCCCCGCTAATTATGATTTATTTTTTATTGGAAATATGCTTGGCTTTTTCCTTATTATGTTCTTCTAATGTTTTTGTAAAAATAACTTCACCTTCAGCGGTTGCCAGGAAGTAATAATAATCTGTTTCCTCCGGCTCCAGTGCGGCTTCAATAGAAACCTTTCCGGCGTTGGCAATCGGTCCTGGAGGCAGACCGGTATGTTGATAAGTATTGTAAGGTGAGCTCACCTCTAAATCCTTATATAAAACCTTTTCTTTATGCTTTCCTTGCGCATAGAGGACGGTTGGGTCCGTTTGCAGCGGCATTCCCTTCTTCATCCGATTATAGAATACGCTGGCAATCTTTTTACGGTCGGCCTTCCCGGTTGCCTCCTCCTCTACTAAAGAGGCCATTGTTAACAATTGATGGACTGACAGCTTTTTATCATTGCTTTCTTCAGCGTAATCCGCTAACACAGTCCGTGTTTTATCTAGCATGGCAAAGACCATTTCTTCGACTGAAGGGTTCGGCTTATAGAATGGGTAGGTCGCGGGAAAAAGGTAGCCTTCAAGCTTATATTTTATCGAACCGCTCATGATTTCATCGGATAAGACATCAGGGTACTTGGCCATGAGCTCTTTAATAAACTCTTTATCATTCAATTTATTAAAGACATCCTCCTCGTTCTGTTTGGTAGCCTCGGCCATGATGGCGGCAATTTCCTTCAGCTGCTTTCCTTCTGGAATTGCGATTTTAAAGCTGGCCTTCGCGAGGACTTTTCCTGTTTTCAAGCGGCTGACGATTTCAGGTACATCCATTGATGGACTAAGCTGGTACTCCCCGGCCATAAATCCGCCTTCATTTTTCAATTTTACATAATACTTAAATACTTTTGCATTTTTTATGACGCCATTTTTTTCTAACGTTTGGGCAATACCAGTTACCGATGAGCCAATCGGGATTTCAACCATTTTCTGACTCTTACTTTTGGAATCGACTGGTTTAAGTGCTGATTGTATGTAGAGATAACCTCCGCCGCCAATAAAGACGATGAATAATAGCAATAAAATAGAAATAATTAATACAATCTTTCTGACAACTCTTGCTTCACTTTGATGTTCGAGCATTTTTTCTCGAATTGAAGCTTTTTTTGCGTTCTTTTCGTCTGTTGTCATTGTTTTCCCCCTTCCCCTTTTACCAAAGTAACAAAATATTTTGCACTTATTTTTGCAAAATATTAATCAGTTAGCAAAATAAGACATCGTAATTATTTCAGCATATAGTGAGAAAAATGTCAATTTTACTATGAAATTGTCTAATTACCCCATGAAAAAACCGGCTAGAAAATAGCCGGTTATAATAATTTATTCTTCCTCTTGCTCATCATTGAAGGTATTAAAAACTTCTTCAACCATGTCCCATTCTTCGTCAGTTTCGATTTCCATTAACTCTCCGAAGCCGCCATCATCTGTTGGTATATAGGCATAAGTAAGTATGTCAATTTCCTCTTCTTCATTTGCTCCAACTGGATAAAAGAATACATAGGACTTTTCAAATTCGTCTGAGTCAAATGTAAAAAGAATTTCAAATAACTGTTCATCGCCATTTTCATCAATAAGTGTAATATAGCGATCCTCATCATGTTCGTGTTCGTGTTTGTGGTCCATTTCTTCACCTCATTAATTTTTACTGTCAAGATAGCCTTGCAGGATCATGACAGCGGCCATTTTATCAATAACCTTCTTACGCTTCTTTCGGCTAACATCTGCTTCAAGTAAAACACGTTCGGCTGCCATCGTGGTCAGGCGCTCGTCCCATAGAACAGTAGGGACAGCGAATTTACTTTCGATTTCAGCAGCATATTGCTGACTCGCTTCACCACGCGGGCCAATCGTCCCGTTCATGTTTTTGGGAAGGCCGATGACAACCGTGTCTGCCTGATACTCACTAATTAATTGACCAATTTCCTCAAAACCAAACTCCTGCTTTTCTTCGTTGATTTTGAGGGTTTTAAGGCCCTGAGCTGTCCACCCTAGTTCATCACTAACGGCAACACCGACAGTCTTTGAGCCCACATCTAAACCCAATACGCGCATTCCTTAACCCTCTCGCTGCTGTTTTAAATAGGATTTGACCAATTCTTCAATTATTTCGTCCCGTTCAAGCTTACGAATAATATTGCGAGCATCCCGATGACGCGGAATATAGGCAGGGTCCCCGGATAATAGGTAGCCGACTATTTGATTGATCGGATTGTAGCCTTTTTCTTGCAATGCTTCATAAACTTGAAGAAGAACATCATTTACATCGTGTTCAAACGGCTCTTCAGGAAAATTAAATCGCATCGTTTTGTCAAAGTTCATTTCATGCACCTCACCTTTCTAATAGGGGAGAAAATTGTAATAGTCTAGCAACAGCACCAAGGCGCTTCCTCTTTCTAGTATTGTTACCTACATTTTACACTACTTTGTCCTATTATCAAACCGATTTTACCCATTCATCAACGAATTGAAGGGCAGTATCCAATTTTTCCGGATCTTTACCGCCAGCCTGGGCCATGTCAGGACGACCGCCGCCGCCGCCGCCGCACCTTGATGCTACCTCTTTGATCAGTTTTCCGGCATGGTAACCTTGTTCAATTAAATCCTTCGTCACAGCCGCAATTAAATTCACTTTTCCTTCATGTGAGCTGCCTAGGACAAGTACAACCGAACCAAGCTTTTGCTTCAAATCATCGGCCATATTTCTTAAGTTATTCATATCAGCTGCTTGAACCTTGGCTGCTAATACGGTTACGCCATCAATTTCTTTTGCCTTTGATACGAGGCTTCCTGCTTCAATATTTCCAAGCTTCGCTGCGAGCGACTCATTTTCCCGCTGCAGCTGTTTGATTTCAACTGTCAGGGAATCAATGCGGTTCACGATATCTTTTGGATTCGATTTAAGTTTTTCAGCCGCTTCCTTTAACAAGCTTACTTGGTCATGTAAGGATTTGTATGCTGCTTCACCTGTGACGGCTTCAATCCTTCTCGTTCCAGCACCAATTCCGCTCTCAGAAATGATTTTAAATAAACCAATCACCGATGTATTCGGAACATGACAGCCGCCGCAAAGCTCAAGGCTGTAATCGCCGACTCTGACAACGCGGACAATATCACCATATTTTTCACCAAAAAGCGCCATTGCTCCCAATGCTTTGGCTTCAGCAATTGGTTTAAGGCTGATATCCACCTGGATGTTTCTCCAGATCTTTTCGTTTACGATTCTTTCGATTTGATCAAGTTCTTCCGGATTAATTTGACCAAAATGCGAAAAGTCAAAACGAAGGCGATCCGGTTCAACAAGGGATCCTGCTTGGTTTACGTGCTCGCCAAGTGTATCCTTTAATGCCTGATGGAGCAAATGGGTAGCCGTATGGTTTTTGATGATCTTCACACGATTTTCAGCGTCAACCTTTGCCGCTACCTGTTGGTTCGTTTTTACCGTGCCGCTCTTGACCACAACCTGATGAAGATTCTGTCCATTCGGTGCTTTTTGAACATCCTTTACAACAACGCTTACTCCTTCACCCTCAATCAACCCACGGTCAGCAATTTGGCCGCCGCTTTCTGCATAAAATGGGGTCACGTTCAGAATTAATTGAACTTCTTCACCTGCCTGAGCTTCATCGATTAGCTCGCCGTTTTTAATAATTGCCGCCACAGTGGAGCTTGTTTCAAGCTGATCGTAGCCGGCAAACTTACTTTCCACGGTAAAGTCACGAAGCACACCGCTTTGCACCTGCATCGAATCGACATCATGACGTGCGGCGCGTGCCCGTTCCCGCTGCTGCTCCATTTCCACTTCAAAGCCCGAATGATCCACCTTCATGCCTTCTTCTTCGGCATATTCTTCGGTTAACTCTACTGGGAATCCGTAGGTATCATACAGACGGAACACATCGGCACCGGTAATCGTATCACTATCATTTTCCTTTTCCTTCTTAATGACACTTGCTAAGATTGCTAAGCCTTCATGAAGGGTTTCATGGAAACGTTCTTCTTCATTCTTAATAACCTTTTGAATGAATTCAGTTTTGTCTTTCACTTCCGGATAGAAGTCAGCCATGATGTCGCCGACAACTGGAACGAGTTCAGACATAAACGGACGATTGATATTGATTTGTTTTGCGTAGCGGACAGCACGGCGGAGCAGACGGCGCAATACATAGCCGCGTCCTTCGTTTGATGGCAATGCCCCGTCGCCGACAGCAAAGGCAACGGTACGGATATGGTCGGCGATGACTTTAAACGCCACATCGCGGTCTTTATCAACACCATATTTTTCGCCTGAGATTTCCTCTGTTGCCCGAATGATTGGGATAAATAAATCAGTGTCAAAGTTCGTTGGCACATTTTGGACCACAGATGCCATTCGTTCTAACCCCATGCCGGTATCAATATTTTTCTTTGGCAGCGGTGTATATGTACCATCAGGGTTATGATTAAATTGTGAAAACACAAGGTTCCAAACTTCAAGGTAGCGCTCGTTTTCACCGCCTGGATATAACTCGGGATCGCTTGGGTCATTACCGTATTCAGGTCCGCGGTCATAGAAAATCTCAGTATTCGGGCCGCTTGGACCTTCACCGATATCCCAGAAGTTTCCTTCAAGACGAATAATCCGCTCTTCAGGCACTCCAATTGTTTGGTGCCAAATTTCATATGCCTCATGATCCTCAGGGTGGATTGTAACAGATAGAAGCTCTGGATCCCAGCCAATCCATTTTTCATTCGTTAAAAACTCCCATGCCCATTCAATTGCTTCTTGCTTGAAATATTCACCAATGGAAAAATTGCCAAGCATTTCAAAGAACGTATGGTGACGAGCTGTTTTCCCGACATTCTCAATGTCATTTGTTCTGATTGACTTTTGTGCATTTGTAATTCTTGGATTCTCAGGAACAACACGGCCGTCAAAATATTTTTTTAACGTGGCGACACCACTGTTAATCCACAATAATGACGGGTCATCGTGCGGGACAAGTGATGCACTTGGCTCAATCGCATGTCCTTTTTCTTCGTTAAAAAACTGTAAAAACATCGAGCGAATTTGTGATCCAGTTAAATTTTTCATATTGGTTAACCTCCTTTTGATTAAAAAAGCACGCAAAACCCATCTTGCGTTCCACGCAAAAAAGCCCTCATCCCCAGCAGGGACGAGAGCTTTTCTCGCGGTACCACCCTGATTATGAATACAAAAAAAACGGTATCCATCTCTCAAAAATACTCTTAACGCGAGTCTACGGCAGTGATTAGCTGCACTCCGGATTAGCTTTCTGTCATCCTTCATCTAGAGCCTCTTTCAGCCTGGGAAGCTCCTCTCTTCAACGCTTTACGCGGTACAGATGGACTACAACATACTTGATCCTTCTACATGATCCATATATTCTATATGAGGAATTATAGCGACCAAGAAAACGTTTGTCAATTTCTTATTGTTTACGATTCATTCGATTTCCCGTTTATGAAATGATTTTTTGCATGGAGAATCGCGACTTTAAGAACGACAAGGACCGGCACTGCCAATATTAGCCCTAAAATTCCGCCAATTTCGCCCCCCGCTGTTAACGCAATCATAATGATTAATGGGTGCATATGAAGACTCTTTCCGACAATAAAAGGGGACAATATATTCCCCTCAAGGAATTGCAGGCCGAAAACAATCACTACCGTAATGATAACCAGTTTGGCAGATGAGGTTGCCGCAATAATAACGGCTGGCACCGCCCCGATAATCGGCCCAAAATAGGGGATTACATTTGTGGCCCCAACAATCAATCCCAATATCAATGGATATCTTAAATGAAAAATCCAAAATAACAAGGCTGATATACTGCCGATTATCATACATATTAACAGCTGCCCCCTGATATAGCTGCCAAGGGATTCATCAATATCTTTGAGAAAAAGCGTCCCCTTTTTCCGCCATTTTTTAGGAGTCATATACCAGCAAGCCTGTTTAATTAGTTGAAAATCTTTTAACATATAAAAGGCAATAAACGGGATAAGCATCAGGATTAACGCTGAATTAAAAAATTTCATTAAGATGTTCACGAGAACCGTTAATAGTGAGTCTAGCTTTTCTTCAAAAGTGTCGATGCCTTCATCTAATCTCTCTTGAAGACCATCCGGCCACGCCCTGGTGTGGGACTGGAGCTTCGCGATCCATTCGCGGTATTGCTCGGCAAAGACTGGCGCACTTTCAGTTAAATCTTTTAATTGGTCAATCATTGCCGGTATCCCCTTATAAACGGCAAAGCCAATTCCGCCAAAAAAAATAATATAAATGAGGATAATCGCCAGGCCGCGATGAAGCCCTTTTTCATGTAATTTTTCAACAAGCGGATGAAGCAAATAGGTAATAAATCCGCCAATAATAAATGGAAGAATAATGATAACGGCCACACGGAGGATCGGCATCCATACAAAACTAATTTTTAGAAAAAGATAAACGGCAATTAATAAAAGGAGCAAAAAACCGATTCGGTAATACCATTTCATGCGAATATCCACGTAAATGCCTCCTTGTGCTTAGTTTTCGAGACAACCTGTGTAAATATTCAACAAAAAATCCCCCTAGGAACTCAAGGGGGATTCAGGTACATTTAAAAGATTGCTCGTTTTACTTTCCGTTGCATTCTTTTCATATTGCGGGGCGACATCATATTATTTCGCTGAGCAAGATTATAGGCTGCCAGCCCTGCACCAAAAGCAATCATCGTCGTCATCATTTTGTTCATCCGTCTCACCTCTTATTTTAATTGTCCAGCGAAAGCTCGCGCATCCGCTTTTCTATTCTAAAGGGTGTAACGACGCTCTTCTTCTTCAAACAAATCATCTAAGGAACTAAGTGACCCGTCTTCTTCGACTTGATGGGTGTTGATTATACCTTCAGAAACCGAGAGCTCAATAAAACAATTCCAGCAATAATATTGGTTAATGCCGATTTTGCCGATATCCTTGCTTTGACAATTGGGACACTTAAACATGAAAGGACACCTCACGTATCATTTAGCTTGGCAGAATTTACTTAATAAATTCTGATACGCATAAATTCAACTGCACCTCGAGCCTTGCCCTAATGGGATTCCTGGCTAGACGGCGAGTTTTCATTTACATCTACGATAATGGCATCCTTTCCGATTGCTAAGGGCTTCCCGGATTGAATGACTTGTTTCCCTTCCGTGATTTCCGAAAAGAAGCCATCCGTGATTTCGTACCCTACGATTGTGCCCACTTCTTCTTGAAAATATACGTCTTTTAACAAACCAAGTGTGTTCCCACCCTTAGAGAGCATCATCATCCCGTCTAAGGAATGTTGATGGTTTAAGGTATAATCAGGTCTATTTTTTAGCTTTTCTAAATGCTCGGGGTCCTCAATCATAACGCCATCCCAGCCGAAGGAAGTCACCTTTTGTATGTCCAAAAAAAAGGATTGTTTGAAGAAAACGCCTTTTTTTACCAAGAGGCCTTTTACCATGCCACCGCTTGAGATACAGAGATCACTTATCTCACCAATTTTGGTACCGGTTCTCGTTTCAAATACAGGCTGCCCTTTCAATAAAGAAAATGTCCGCAAAGAGTGTCCCACCTCCTGTGAACATTTATAGTTTTAGTCATTTACCATAAAATCATAAGGTGAAACGTTTTCCATTCCTACCAGTGGATTAACCTGCATTAATTCTTCTTCGTAGGACAATTCTTTTACCGGTTTTTGGTCGCCATTGGTTGCTGATTTTTCTTGGTCTTCAGCCAATTTATTTTTATTTTTAACGTGAATGGTTTCTTGAAGCTTTTGGCAAAGGGTCGTTTGCCTCGAAAGCTCATCGGCTCTTTCGACACCCATTCGCAGTGCATCCTCTTCGCCGCATAAAATCAATGATTGTTTGCTTCTTGTAATCGCCGTATAAATTAAATTTCTCCGCAGCATCCGATAATAGCTTCTAGTTATCGGGAGAATAACAATCGGGAACTCGCTTCCCTGTGATTTATGGACCGAGCAGCAGTATGCATGTGTAATCTGAGTTAAGTCCTGCTTTGTATATTCAACCTCATTGCCTTCAAAAGAAATATAAATCATATCTTGCTTTTCGGTGTTTTCTTTTGCGTAAATGATCGAGATAATTTCACCTATATCCCCGTTAAAAACATTGCTTTCCGGCTGGTTGACGAGCTGGAGCACCTTATCACCAATACGGTATTTCACATCGCCAAAGGCAATTTCCTTGCGCTTGCCGTCAGGATTCGGATTGAAAATTTCCTGAAGTAAGACATTTAGCCGGTCAATCCCGGCAGGACCTCTGTACATCGGTGCCAATACTTGAATATCCTTTGCCGAATACCCTTTATTTTTGGCATTTTGGGCCACTTTTTCAACTACTTGAGCCACCTGGGTGGTTGAACATTTGATGAAGGAACGGTCGGCTTGCTTCGCGGTAACATCAGGAGGAAGATACCCCTTTTTGATATCATGAGCCAGTTCAATAATCGAGGACCCTTCAGCCTGACGATAAATATCTGTTAATCTGACGGTTGGAATCCGCTCAGATTGAAGTAAATCTTTTAAAACCTGACCAGGACCAACAGACGGAAGCTGATCTTCATCTCCGACCAGGATGACTTGGATATTTTCCGGCAAGGCCTTAAACAATTGATTAGCAAGCCAAATATCAAGCATCGAGGTCTCATCGACAATTAATATTTTCCCCTCTAGCGGGCTTGCATCATCGCGGTCAAACGCTTCCGTTCCATTAAACCCGAGCAGCCGGTGGATGGTTACGGCAGGAAGACCTGTCGATTCGCTCATTCTTTTGGCCGCTCTTCCTGTTGGTGCCGCAAGCAAAAATGGGAAAGGTTCATTCTTTTTCTGATAGTCCTTCAGCTCTAAGGAGACTCCGTGCAATTCCGCATAAAGTTCAACAATTCCCTTAATGACCGTTGTTTTACCGGTTCCTGGGCCCCCTGTTAAGATAAGCATTGGCGACATTAATGCAGTTTGAATTGCTTCTTTTTGAGTTGGCGCATATTGCACCTTGAGCCGCTCCTCCAAGCTTCCTAGTGCGAGAAGGAACTCCGATTCAGGAAATTGATCCTTGTATTCCGTTTGCTGCAGTATGCGCTGGATGCTTGTTACAAGTCCTTTTTCTGCGAAAAATAACGATGGCAAATAAACGCGCTTTTCTTCTCCTTTTATTTTCTCCTCTTGTTCAAGTTTAATGACCTCAGTCGATATATCTGCGTATTCAATCTGATCGCGCTTATTTTCCTCGAGGAGAACTTTTACTTGTTCAAGTAATTCCTCGGCGTGCATGAATACGTGTCCTGTTTGGATGCTTTCTTTTTCAAGTATGTAAAGACAAGCTGCTTTAATTCGATCAGGATGATTACCCAAAATTCCCAGCTGGTATCCAAGCTCGTCCGCCCGTCCAAAACCGATGCCTTCAATGTCCTCAACAAGCTTGTAGGGATTTTTTTGAATGATACCGAGGGTTTCCTCTTTATACGCTTGGTATATCCGCATCGAAATTTGCGGGCCAAAACCATATTGGTTTAAGGCTACCATTACCTGTTCAAGTCCTTGATGTTCCATCAGTGTATCGTAAAGCATTTTTGCCTTTTCAGGAGGAAGCTTGGGAATGGAATCCAGTAGTGACGGCTGATTAAGAATTTTGGAGATCGCGTCCTCACCTAAGGTATCGACAATACTTTGGGCTGTTTTCTTGCCAATTCCTTTAAACATTTCACCCGATAAATAGGCTGCAACTCCTTGTTTTGTTTGCGGCATATCCTTTCGAAAATGATTGGTATGAAATTGCATTCCAAACTTTGGATGTTCCTTAAACTCCCCGAAAAAAATATATGTCTCCTGTTCATGGATTTTCGGAAAATAACCGGTAACTACTGCCTCTTTGTCTTCATAGTTGTGATTGGTTTCATCGACCCTGATTCTTAATACGGTATATAGGTTTTGTTCATTGTGAAAAATCGTTACAATCGGCCGCCCTTTGACGAACTTTGCCTGCTCTTGAAATAAATCAAGCGTGTCTTGCTTTTCCATTTTGTGCTCCCTCCTTTCGGTGGCGTTTGAATAATTAAAGGTTGTTTTCAATCAATTTTTTTGCATGACCTGCAAGTAAATGGTCTGGCTGAATGTTGAGTGCTTTATTAAACATTTCAATTGCTTTTTGTGCATTTTCTTTAAAGGCATAGGAAACCCCTAAATTATAATAGGCATCTGAATGGGTTGGGTCCAGCTCGATACAGTTAGTAAATTGAACCATTGATTCATCAATAAGTTCTAATTGAGCTAAACATAAACCATATTGGAAGCGTGCTTCTGCATCAGTTTCATTAAGTTCGACACTTCTTTGTAAATAGGGAAGGGCAAACCGTCCCTGATTTAGTTGAACAAGTGTTAAGCCTAACATGAAAAAGTTGTCACTTGTGTTGAGCCCTCTTTTCATAGCTGTTTCAAACATATTCTTGGCTTCGTTAAAGAGGTCCTTACTAAATAATAAGTTACCGATACTATAATAAGCAGCCGCAGCATTTTCATCTAGTTCAATTGCTTTTTGATAAAATTTTAACGCTTTTTCATCATCACCGACTGCTGAAAGCACATTGCCGAAGTTAATGTAAGCAACTGGATCGTTCGGGTTTTCTTCAATGGCTTCATTAAAGGCCTTTGCTGCCTCTTCCCAGTTACCTTCTTGCATGTATTGTACACCTAATTGGTTTTTATCCATTATTTCAACTCCAATCCTAAGTGAAAGTATACCATATTTCATTCAATAATTAATTTCTAAGCTTGACGAGGATTTGGACATTCCTTTAGATCATAGAAAATCCAAAAGAAACCGGGATTTCGCCGATTTTGGCATTTATTTCGCCAAACTTTGGATTTATTTCGCCAACTTCGCATCCATTTCGCCAAACCGAGCAATAATTTCGCCAAACCGAGCAATAATTTCGCCAAACCAAGCAATAATTTCGCCAAACCAAGCAATAATTTCGCCAAACTCAAAATTCTCCATAAAAAAACCTGACTCCAAATAAGGAATCAGGGTTAATTATTAACCAACATACGTTAACTTTTCACCATTTTTAAAAACTTCGTCAATCGTTCCGCCGCCAAGACATTCTTCGCCATTATAAAAAACGACGGCTTGTCCCGGTGTTATCGCCCGAATGGGTTCGTGGAAAATAACCTCCACCTTTGCCCCTTCTAATAGACGAACAGTTACTTTATTATCTTCCTGGCGGTAGCGGAATTTAGCCGTACATTCAAATTCCGTCGGTTTTTCCCGATTCGAAACCCAACTCACGCTGTCAGCGGTAATCGAGTCAGAATATAATTTCTCGTTGTGAAAACCTTGTCCGACATAAAGGACATTTCTTTTTAAATCCTTACCAATCGCAAACCATGGCTCACCCGATCCGCCAATTCCTAAACCGTGGCGCTGGCCGATGGTATGATACATTAGTCCTTCATGCTTGCCCTTTACCTCGCCATCAAATGTTTCCATATTTCCTGGCTGTGCTGGCAGGTATTGACCTAAGAAATCTTTAAAATTTCTTTCCCCGATGAAGCAGATACCGGTACTATCTTTCTTGGTCGCAGTTGCAAGCTCCGCTTCGCGTGCAATTTCCCGAACCCGTGGTTTTTCCAGATTACCGATTGGGAACATCACTTTACTTAGCTGTTCCTGAGTCAATTGGTTTAAGAAATAGGTTTGGTCCTTATTTTCGTCAAGGCCGCGGAGCATTTTGTATTCCCCGTCACGAAACTCGACCTGGGCATAATGACCAGTGGCTAAATAGTCCGCACCTAGTTTTACAGCATGCTCCAAAAACGCCTTGAATTTGATTTCTTTATTGCACATTACATCAGGATTAGGCGTCCTGCCCGCTTTATATTCATCAAGGAAATAGGTAAATACCTTGTCCCAATATTGTTTTTCAAAATTAACCGCATAATATGGAATGCCAATTTGATTGCAAACGCGAATGACATCGTCATAATCTTCGGTAGCGGTACAAAAACCGGTTTCGTCGGTGTCGTCCCAGTTTTTCATAAAAATACCGATGACGTCATAGCCTTGCTGCTTTAATAAAAGCGCTGCTACAGATGAGTCCACTCCGCCTGACATCCCAACAACAACCCGGGTATTTTTTGGATCTTTTTGTTCCATTTCGTATCACCTCTCATTTGACGCAAATCAAACTGAATTTATTTTTTCAAACGCGAAACAATCCTGGCCGTTTCTTCAGCCGCCTTGATGACTTCTTCAGACGTCGTATTAAAACCGAAGCTAAACCGAATCGAATTGATTAAGCGCTCTGACTGTTTACCAAACATGGCAACAAGGACATGGGAAGGCTCAATTGAACCCGCCGTGCAAGCCGAGCCACTCGAAACAGCAATTCCAGCTAAGTCGAGATTAACGAGCATGGGCTCTACACTTGTCCCTGGAAAGCTTAAGTTTAATACATGCGGCAGCGAAAACTCAAGCAATCCGTTTATCTCAAACTCCACATCTAGTTCACGCAGCTTTTGCAAAAAGACTTCTTTAAAACCTATGAACCTTTCACGCTTGGCGGCCCGTTCTTCACCTGCAATTAAAACAGCTTCATGGAATCCAGCAATTGCTGCTACATTTTCCGTTCCAGCGCGCCGTTTTCTTTCTTGATCACCGCCAAATAGACGAGGAGCCATTTTTACAGTTGACCTTGAGAAGAGAAATCCTGTTCCCTTTGGACCATTAATTTTATGAGCGGAAACTGATAATAAATCAATTAAGCTTTCATTGACATCGATGATTTCCATTCCATAGGCCTGAACAGCATCTGTATGAAAAATGGCTTGATGATTTTTCAAAAGCTGGCCAATTTCCGTAATCGGCTGAATCGTTCCGACTTCATTGTTTCCATACATAACAGAAACAAGAATAGTATCATCCCTTAAGGCAGTCTGGAGTTCCGAAAACGAAATTCTCCCAGTTTCATCGACAGGCAGATACGTCACCTCAAAGCCCATCTTTTCTAGCTTTTTGCAGGCGTGAAGCACGGCATGGTGTTCAATTTGTGTTGTAATGATATGCCTGCCATTATGTTGGTAGCTTTCGGCCACCCCAAATAAAGCCATATTATCGGCCTCGGTTCCACCGCCAGTAAAAATAATCTCGCTTTCCTTCGCCCCAATGCTTCGAGCTAGGGCTGCGCGAGCTAAATCAATATGATGACGCGCCTCTCTGCCATATGAATGGATACTTGAAGGATTTCCAAAAGTTGAATTCATGACTTCTAGCATTCTTCCAGTAACCCTTGGATGCATTGGAGTCGTGGCGGCATGATCGAGATAAATTCGTTCCATTATTACACCTTCAATCAAAATAATTCTCTATAATTATCTTTTACATCAAATATAAAACATATAACCATCATGCTCATTGTCATCACTATGATTGGCTAGATCCTCTAATGTCGTGTTATCGAGGACATCTTTGATGGCATCGCGGATGCGAATCCACAGCTCGCGCTTCGCCGGTTCTTCGTCTTCAATTCCCTCTACAGGAGTGATCGGACCTTCAAGAACACGAATCACATCTCCTGCGGTAATTTTTGACGGTTCATTTGTGAGAATATAACCGCCGTACGCTCCTCTAATACTTTTGACCAATCCGGCGTTCCGTAACGGAGCAATCAATTGCTCTAAATAATGTTCCGATAGATCATTTGCCTGGGCAATCGTTTTTAATGAAGTAGGTCCCTCACCATGTTTTTTAGCAAGTTCAATCATGATGGTCAGACCATAACGTCCTTTAGTAGAAATTTTCATAATACGCACCTCGATTTGTAATCTATATAAAAAAAAGAAAAATCCTTAGTAAATTGATAGGCATTAGAAATTATAACACATTCTTCACCAATATGCTTTTAGCAGTGAAAATGGTAAGATTAAGGTGTGAATATTTTTTTGGAGAGATGTATATGCAGCAAAAGCCTTTAGCCTATCGGATGCGTCCTAGAACGATTGAAGAAGTCTCAGGCCAGGAACATTTGGTTGGTGACGGAAAAATAATTGCCAGAATGGTAAAAGCAAAACAGCTGACATCGATGATTTTATACGGACCGCCGGGCATTGGCAAAACCTCGATTGCCAGTGCGATTGCCGGCAGTACAAAATATGCCTTTCGGACGCTTAACGCCGTTACGAACAATAAAAAAGATATGGAAATTGTCGCCGCTGAGGCGAAAATGTCGGGGAAAGTCATTCTGCTTCTCGATGAAGTCCATCGTTTGGATAAAGCGAAGCAGGATTTTTTACTGCCCTATTTGGAAAACGGAATGATTGTGTTAATCGGGGCAACAACGAGTAACCCCTATCATGCGATTAATCCTGCAATCCGAAGCCGCTGTCAAATTTTTGAACTAAAGCCGTTATCACCTGTTGAAGTGAGACAGACCTTAACTCGCGCCCTTGAAGATGAGGAACGGGGTTTTGGGGGATTGAAAGTTGAGATATCCGATGAAGCTTTACTCCATTTTGCCCAAGGCTCCAATGGGGATGTCAGGAGCTCCTTAAATGCTCTAGAGCTAGCAGTACTTTCCACGGATAAAAATAAGGATGATATTATCCATATCGATGTGAAAACAGCCGAGGAATGCCTGCAAAAGAAAAGCTTGGTGGCTGATAAAGACGGGGATGGCCACTATGACGTCTTGTCGGCTTTTCAGAAATCGATACGCGGCAGCGACGTAAATGCTGCCCTACATTACCTAGGAAGATTAATTGAAGCTGGGGATATGCCTAGCATCAGCCGGCGCTTGATTGTAATTGCCTACGAAGATGTGGGCCTTGCTAATCCACAGGCGGGAGCCCGTACGCTTGCTGCAATAGAAACAGCTGAAAGAATTGGCTTTCCCGAGGCGCGGATACCGCTGGCCAATGCGGTAATTGAACTATGCCTTTCACCTAAGTCCAATTCGGCCGTCTTAGCCATTTCTGCCGCACTTGAGGATATTCAAAAAGGAATTGTCGGAGAAATACCGGATCATCTGCGTGATGCCCATTATAAAGGAGCAAAAGAGCTTGGCCGAGGGATTGGCTACAAGTATCCGCATGATTATGAAAACGGCTGGGTTCCGCAGCAATACTTGCCAAACAAACTAAAAAACAAACAATACTACCAGCCCAAGAAAACCGGAAAATTCGAACAGGCACTCGCCGTCGTATACGCAAAATTAACACGGTCGAAATAGTAAATAAGGTGTCAGGCACTATGTGAAAATTTCACATGGTGCCTGACACCTTTTGTTAATTATTGGAATCATCTACGCTGCCACGTCTCGTTTTTTGAAGACGTAGAAGGCTAGGAATTGGAATATAGCAAAGTAGATTAGGAGCATGGTGATGGAGAAGGGAAGGGTCATTCCTTCTACCATTGGTGTTCCTTCAAAATATTGCTTTAAATCCGTATTGGCAAACAAAAGGTATTTTGCCCAGTTAAATTTCATTGCTAACAAAGCAGTAAATTGAGCGCCAGTAAACAATAAAAACAGTGATAAGCCGATGGCAAGTGAGCTATTTCGGAATACAGACGAAATCATGAACGCCATTGTCACTAGCATTATCATGGCAATTGAACTTAAACCGTAATCGATTAACAAGTGGACAACTATGTTTTGCTCGGTAACTTGTCCATTGTAATAATTTAAATACGGAATTGCTTTTTCTGGCGTGCCAAACAGGATGGCGCCGAGTGTAGTTGAGAAGACGAACAGAATGGCCAGCAAGAACAAGGCATACAATAACACCGTTAAATATTTCGATAGGAGGATTCTTGTCCTATTGATGGGCCGAATCAATAACAGCTTTATAGTTCCCCAGTTAAATTCACTGGCAACAATTCCGGCCGATATAATAATGATGAATAATCCCGCTAACATAATCAGCTGTGATGAATCTTTTACAAATGACCAAACTGTATATTTTTCCCTTGACGGAAGATCATGCTTAATGCGGTAATCATTAATGGCGATTTCTTTTTTGAAAAATTGCTTTTCCATCGTTGTCCGACTTTGCGCCAGTTGCTGTTTTAACGCATTATTTTCCTCTTGTAAAACTTGCTGCCAATTGCTATCCTGAACAAAATCTTTATCATTGTGTTGTGCCTTGATAATAATCCCGACTAGGGTAATTGAAACGATAAGAATCCCAATCATCACAAAGGTTCCAGGGCGTTTGAAAATCTTCATCCATTCATTTTTGATTAGATTAACCACGGTTTGCAGCCCCCTTTTCCGATGTCACTTCAAGGAAGCGATCTTCTAATGTTTTTGCCACTTCTTTTATCCCGAAAACCTTAATATCTTCTTGAACAAAAACTTTTACGATATTCGGAATTTCCTTTTTCGGAAGCTCAACGGCCACTCCATTGCTAGAGAGGGTTGCGCTAGCATTTGGATAATTTACCCGCAAAATCGATAGGGCTTTTTCACTCGGGGTAACCTCCAGCTCATACATAACTTCGCTGCCGTTGACAAATTCCTTCATATGCTGGACATCAATTAGCCGTCCATTTTGAATAATCCCAATCCGATCACACATCATTTCCATTTCCGAAAGCAAGTGGCTGGAGACGATTACGGCCATATTTTTTTCCCGTGCCAGCTTGCGGACATAGTCGCGGATTTCCCGGATCCCCGCTGGGTCGAGGCCGTTTGTGGGCTCGTCAAGGATAAGAACATCTGGTTCATGTAACAGACATTGTGCTAAGCCTAAGCGTTGACGCATTCCCAGTGAATAGGTTTTTACTTTGTCGTTGATTCTATCTGTTAAGCCAACCAGTTCCACTGTTTCGCGGATTTTTTCCTTTGTAATCCCTTTTGACATTCTTGCATAATGGACGAGGTTTTGATAACCGCTTAAAAATTTATACATTTCCGGATTCTCAACGATAGCACCAATGTGGCCTACTGCCTCTTCAAACTCGGATTTAATACTTGACCCGCCAATGGTAATGTCTCCCGATGTAATCCCCATTAAGCCGACAATCATCCGAATGGTTGTCGTTTTCCCGGCACCATTTGGGCCCAAGAAACCGAAAACCTCACCTTTATTCACTTGGAAGCTGATATTATCAATAATCGTTCTTCCCTTAATCACTTTCGTTACATCTTTTAGTTCAACGATTGTTTCCAAACTCTCTCTCCTCTCTATGTAAAGCGTCCCAACTAAGTTTAACTGATTGTTGAAAAAATTTCCTAGTTTATTATAACCTTATTCTTCTTTTTTCTAAAAACGGCCGGGGGTGGAATCATTTCTAGGTCTTAAGACTGGGGAGAGTGTTAACAAAATATTCATTTATTTTTAAAAAAAACGACAAGTTTTCCGATAAAATGTATTTATATCAATGTGCAAGGAAGTGTATTATGTCTTTCAAGCCTCGTACTGAATCAACGGAATTAATAAAGTTTAGATTCTTAAATCCACGTATAACTTTATCAACAAAGGAAAAAAAGCGTTATTTAAACCTTGAAAAAGGGTATCAAGGAGAAGTGATGTTTGACCAATTAACCGAGAAACTGCAAAATGATTTGTATATTTTAAACGATTTATGCCTTGAGTTTAATAACTCAGTGTTTCAAATCGATACCTTAATTATTGCTCAAGAATTGATTTACCCTTTTGAGGTAAAAAACTTTGAGGGTGATTATTACTACGAATCTGAGAGTTTCCATTCCAAGTTATCCAAAGAGGAAATAAAGAACCCCTTGGATCAATTAAAACGCAGTAAATCGCTCCTTCGCCCTTTCCTTAAAAAACTCGGAATTTATTTACCTGTTGAAGGCTTGGTGACTTTTGTAAACCCCGAATTCACCTTATATCAAGCCCCTTTAGACGCACCGATTATTTACCCAACACAGCTCAATCACCTTATGAAAAAATTAAATCAGATTCCATCAAAGTTAAATTACCGCCACAAAAAGCTGGCTGACCAATTAGTAGCGATGCATCTTAGCGAATCACCTTACGCCTGGAAGCCGATCTATACCTATGAAAAGCTAAAAAAAGGTATCATCTGTCCTATATGCTTTTCATTTATGCTTTCGGTTGGGGATAAGAAATTGGTGTGCGAGAAATGCGGCTGCGAGGAAGAGGCAGATACAGCTGTTTTACGGAGTGTTGGGGAGTTAAAATTTCTTTTTCCTGATAAAAAAATTACTACTAGTGGTATTCATGAATGGTGTAAGGTGATTGAATCCAAGAAGATGATTAGGAGGATTCTATTAGTAAATTATAGAGCTGTCGGGGAAAGACACACTAGATATTTTGAAATTGATTAAATTTTGCAATGGATAATTTCTCATACTGAAATAGGAGCTCTCAATTGGTTCTTTCTGGTAATGCAACTCTTTCCCTTTTACCCAACGAGCTCCTTCTTGCTGTTTTCGGGTAATGCAGCTCTTTTCCTTTTCAACGTCGACTATTTTTGCATGGATTGCTGTACTATAAATTTCTTACCTCAAACTGAATACATATTAAAAAAACCCTAAACTTAAAAAAGTTCAGGGCCCGGCCTACACAAAATCATTTCTCATCCGAAATACGATGTATCTTAATGTCTTTAAGTAATTCCCTCACTACATAGCTCGCCATGATCAAACCTGCAGCGGATGGGACGAAGGCATTGGAGGCTGGCGGCATTTGTGCTTTGCGGATGGCGGCATTTTCATTGCCGACCTCTTTCTTAATATCTTCGCGAATGACAATTGGACTTTCATCAGAAAAGACAACTGGAATCCCTTTATGAATTCGTTCTTTCCGTAGCTTGGTGCGAATCACCTTTGCAATCGGGTCGGTATGGGTTTTGGAGATGTCCGCAATCTTAAAACGGGTTGGATCCATTTTATTGGCCGCCCCCATACTTGAAATAATTGGAATATCTCGTTTTAAACATTCTTTCATCAAATGAATTTTATAAACAATCGTATCAGAGGCGTCGACGACAAAATCCAAGTTGTAGCCAAAAATCTCCTCGTACGTCTCCTCAGTGTAAAACATTTTCAGCGCAATCACTTCGCAATCGGGATTAATATCCATTATCCTCTCCTGCATAATCTCTACTTTCGGTCTGCCAATCGTTGACAGCAAGGCAATCAGCTGACGGTTAATATTTGTGATATCGACATCATCTTTATCGATTAGTATTAAACGGCCAACTCCAGACCGAGCCAAGGCCTCAGCAGCAAACGAACCGACGCCGCCTACTCCTAAAACAGCGACCGTGCTGTTTTTCATAATTTCTAGTCCTTCTTTACCAACCGCAAGCTCATTACGGGAAAATTGATGCAGCATTTATCTTCACTCCAAATTCAATTTCATATTTCATAAATCCATATTCATAAATCATAATCCATAATTCATATTTAAAAAACTCATATTCGTATTAAAGTTATTTTTTCACCTAAAAAAATATATCATACTATTCGATAAAAACAAGTATTTTTATAGGAATTACCTAGATAAAGCAAAAATAAAACCTCCCGCCGCTTTCTCTGCAGTCAGGAGGTTGATTTTTTAAAAATAGAAAAAAGTCCCAATGGTGCCGTTGCTTCAGGGTCCTTAGTTTTGATCCCGCTCTCAGCAGGTGGGTGTCCTGTTCCCGGTATTGTAAGTCCCCTTACCCGTCAAAGGGTGAGGCATTTACGCAACCAGAAAACTCCAGACTCCCGGATAAATAATGTTCGGTCAAAACTTCAGGTAATACAACGTACATCTCAGGACTTCTTCTTTAATTACTTTTATATTATCATATTATTACGCTTGATTCAAGGTTTTATGAAAGCGAATTCTTGTTATTTTTTAACATTTAGTGACAAGTTTAGTTCAACTAATTGGGCCTCGGAAACTTCACCCGGGGCATTTGTTAATAAACAGCTTGCACTAGCAGTTTTTGGAAAGGCAATCGTATCGCGTAAGTTGGAGCTGCCGGCTAACAGCATGACCAAGCGGTCAAGACCGAGCGCGATTCCGCCGTGCGGTGGTGTTCCATATTCAAAGGCATTCATTAAGAAGCCGAACTGCTTCTTCGCTTCTTCCGGTGAAAAACCAAGGACACTGAACATTTTTTCCTGAATTGGCCGTTCAAAAATCCGCAGCGATCCGCCGCCAAGCTCATAGCCGTTCAGGACAAGGTCATAGGCTTGGGCACGGACCTTTCCAGGGTCAGACTCCAGGTATGCAAGGTCTTCCCTAAATGGCATCGTGAATGGATGGTGGGCAGCATAATAACGGCCTTCCTCCTCATCGTACTCAAACAGCGGCCAGTCCGTCACCCAAAGGAAGTGGAAAAGACTTGTATCGATTAACCCCAATTCTTTTCCAAGCTTAAGTCTTAACGCACCAAGGGCGTCTGCGACAACACTTTTCTTATCGGCAACAAACAGAAGTAAGTCCCCTTCCGAAGCCTCAAGAGTCGCTTTAAGTGCCTGCGCATCTTCAGCTGAGAAGAATTTCGCAATCGGTCCCTTCAGACCTTCTGCATCCACCTTTAACCAGGCAAGACCTTTCGCGCCATAAACAGCCGTGAACTCGGTTAACGCATCAATATCTTTACGGGAATACTTATCTGCACTACCTTTTACATTCAAGGCTTTTACTTGTCCGCCACCGGCAACTGCACCGGCAAACACCTTAAAGCTTGAATCCTTGACGATTTCTGATACATCGACAAGCTCAAGGCCAAAACGGGTATCCGGTTTATCGGAACCAAAACGGCTCATCGCCTCATCGTAAGTCATTCGCGGGAAGGCTGCCGGCACTTCCACACCTTTTACTTCCTTCATCAACTGAGTCATCATTTTTTCCATCATGCCCATGATGTCCTCTTGGCTTAAGAAGCTTGTTTCAATATCGATTTGTGTAAATTCAGGCTGGCGGTCGGCACGCAGGTCCTCGTCACGGAAACAGCGGGCAATTTGGTAATAGCGCTCAATTCCGCCTACCATCAGCAATTGTTTAAACAGCTGCGGTGATTGCGGCAGCGCGTAGAACTCACCGGGATGAACACGGCTTGGGACTAAATAATCGCGTGCTCCTTCTGGCGTACTTTTTGTCAGAATTGGTGTTTCGATATCTAGGAAGCCTTCGCCATCGAGAAAATCGCGAATTTGCTTCGTCACCTGATGACGCATTTTTAATGTTTCAAAAATGACTGGGCGGCGGAAGTCTAAATAACGATATTTCAAGCGAACATCTTCTGATGCATCCGTATTATCAGAAATCGTAAACGGTGGCGTTTTCGCCTCATTGATAATCGTTACTGTATCCGCTTGGATTTCAATTTTACCTGTTTTCAGGTTCTCATTAACAGTCCCAGCTTCACGTGCAACGACTGTCCCGACAATATCAAGAACAAATTCACTGCGGATTTTTTCCGCTGTTTGAAGGGCTTCCTTTGATAAATCAGGATTAAAGACAACTTGAACAATACCTGAACGGTCGCGCAAATCGATAAAAATTAAGCCGCCAAGGTCGCGTCGTTTTTGCACCCAGCCCTTTAACGTAACTTTTTCACCAACTGCAGACTCTGGTACTTCGCCGCAAAAATACGATCTTCCAAACATTGTTACTCCCCCTTTAACCCTTGAAAATAACGAACAAATGAATCAAGTTCTATTTCAACTTGGTCACCCGTCGCCATATTTTTCAAGTTAATTTTTTTATTCTTAAGCTCATCTTCGCCAAGAACGGCAACATACTTGGCTTTCAGGCGGTCCGCCGCTTTAAATTGAGCCTTAAATTTTCGATCCAAGTAATCTCTTTCCGCTGAAATACCAGCCATGCGCAGCTGCTGCAGGAGTCCTACCGTGTAATCCTTCGCTTCCTCCCCGAGAGCAGCAAGGTAACAATCAATCCCTTGATCCGTTTCCAATTCGATTCCTTCTGCATTAAGAGCGGCAATAAACCGTTCAATGCTTAAAGCGAAGCCGATTCCTGGTGTTTCCGGACCGCCAATCTCTTCCGCTAAACCATTATAACGTCCGCCGCCGCATAATGTGGTAATCGCCCCGAAGCCTTCCGCGTTGCTCATAATCTCAAAAGCAGTGTGATTATAATAATCTAAGCCGCGGACTAAGTTGGCATCAACTTCAAACGGGATATCGAGCTGGGTTAAATACTGCTGTAATTTTTCAAAATATGCTTTAGAAAAATCGTTTAAAAATTCTAAGATAGAAGGTGCAGATTTCATTAATTCATGATCACGATCCTGTTTACAATCCAAGATTCGCAACGGATTTTTCTCCAAACGATTTTGACAGTCATGGCAAAACTCGCCGATTCTTGGTTGGAAGTGCTTCACCAGCGCATCACGGTGTGCGATACGGCTCTCTTTATCGCCAAGGCTGTTGATGATTAGTTTCAGTTTCCGCAAACCCATTTCTTTATACAGGTTCATCGCCAGCGAAATGACTTCGGCATCAATAGCCGGGTCGTTACTGCCGAGCGCCTCAACGCCAAATTGGACAAATTGGCGGAAGCGGCCTGCCTGCGGGCGTTCGTAGCGGAACATCGGTCCCATGTAATAAAGTTTTACAGGCTGGCTAGCGTAGCCGAACATTTTTTTCTCGACAAACGAGCGAACGACTGCAGCGGTGCCTTCCGGTCTAAGCGTGATGCTGCGCTTTCCGCGGTCTTCAAAGGTGTACATTTCTTTTTGAACAATATCAGTGCTGTCGCCAACCCCTCGTGAAAATAATTCGGTCGATTCAAAAATCGGGGTGCGAATTTCTTGGTATTGATATTTTTCGCAAAGTTCTCTCGCCTTTGCTTCAATCAACTGCCACTTTTCTACTTCTCCTGGCAGTATGTCCTGCGTGCCTCTTGGAATGCTTATCGACATAGCAGAAACCTCCTTTTCAAAACTGATTTATGTAAAAATTTTTTAACGAAAAATAAAAAAACTCCCATCCCTTGTAATAAATACAAGGGACGAGAGTTTGTGTTCCCGCGGTGCCACCCTAGTTGAATAGCCTTCAAAAAAAGCTATTCCTCTTAAACAGTTAACGCCTGCTACGTCCTTCTCCTACTAGAGCCTGGGCTTTTTCAGAGAGAAGCCTACGGAGTGTTCATTCATTAAGGCACATGCAGAAATGCTTTCAGCCTAAGGCATTTCCTCTCTTTTCATGGGTTAGCTTAATTACTATGCTCCATCAATGGTTATTTCCCTATTTGTTTTATATTTATATAATAATACGTAGCATTGTACGCAATGTCAAGAGCGTTTTACGACCTTTCTAAATGTTTTTTTAACTTTCTGACATCGCCTATCGATAAACCGAATTCAGAAGCTAGCTCAAACGAATTTGACTGCTGTTCTTTTTGAATAAAATCATGAAAATCGACACCAAAAAGACGGCCATCCATTGATTGTATGTTCATTCCCTTTTCACTTGATCGCACATAAATCACCCCTGTCTCCTTCTTCTTTATCGTTATTATTTCCACACAAGCGGAAAAAAATCATGAAAGATGGGTAATTTGTTGCTTTGTTGCCCTTATTTAACATTTTAGGAATGATTTTCACTCATGTTTACGCTAAAATAAAAGAAGTAGAAAAGCGTAAGCGCCTTGTCCAGGGGCGACCGGCATAAGACGAGCAGGCGAGAAGGTTGTTCTTTAACCTTCTTGACTGATTGGCTTATGACCCGAGCCCCTAGGCGCTGGAGCTGGACAAACAGCAAAGGAGGGTGTCGATGTTCAAAAAATTCAACCTGCTGCTAGTAAGCATCATTCTTATTTTCGGGGCCTTCCTGCCGCAGGGGAAAAGTATCGCTGCAACCGGTTCTATAACCATTTCCACTGATACTGTCAATGTTCGCGGCGGCCCAGGCTTAAGCTATCCCCTTATAAAAGTAGCAAAACGGGGCGAAAAGTATTCAATTGTATCAGAAAAAGATGATTGGATTGAAATTCAATTATCATTTGGAAAAACGGGTTGGGTCGTCAATTGGCTTGTCTCAAAAGAAAATGCGGCGAAAACAGCCAGTACCGCCCAGGCTTCGGGTTCAAAAAGCACAAGCGCCGCTGCCAAAACAGATCAATTACGGGTTCGTTCGGGACCTGGGACAAGCTTTCCGATCGCCGGGTTCTTGAATAAAGGTCAGCAAGTAACGGTACTTGACCAAAATGAAAACTGGTGTAAAATCAGCTCAGCATCCACTGAAGGCTGGGTTGCAAGAGATTTTTTAGAGTATAAAACCGTTAAGCAGGAAAATACTCCAGCACCTCCGCCTGCGAAGACCGCAAGCAGCGGCGTGGTGAATGGTGATACCTTAAACGTTCGCAAAGAGCCGTCTTCTTCAAGCACGTTGGTTGGAAAATTAACAAAAGGCACGACTGTAACCATTTATTCGAAACAAAATAATTGGCTTGAGGTTGGTTTTTCCACACTAAGAGGCTGGGTTAGTGCGGAGTTTATTGACACATCTGCCTCAAGCCCAGCAAAGGACAACCCAAAGAAAGAATCGAGCGGCATGAATGGGACGGTAACTGCCGGCAGTCTTAGTGTCCGCCAAGGAGCATCATTGGATTCAAGCATCATTGGCACGGTATCACTGGGCCAAAGCTTTACTATTTTGGAAGAGTATAATAATTGGGCAAAAATAGAGTTTAAGTCTGGTAGTTTTGGCTGGGTTGCCGGCTGGTATCTTGAAAAGTCAGCAGTGAAAACCAATACTGGACAAGCTGTGAAGGAAAGCAAAGTAACCATTCTGCAAAATGGAACAAATATCCGCAAAGCGCCCAATGTTCAATCGGATGTTGTGGAGCTGGCTAACGAAGGAGATACCTTCTCAGTACAAAGTTTAGCGAATGACTGGTATGAAGTGAAACTGAAGAACGGTAAAACGGGCTTTGTTGCTGGCTGGATAGTTTCAACAAACGGCACGAAAGCGCAGATTGTCAAGTCAGGAGCAGAAGGTTATCTGAAAAATAAAACCATTGTACTCGACCCAGGACATGGCGGCGGGGATAACGGGGCTACAGGGGCAGCAGGAACATTAGAAAAGGAATTAACGCTGCGAACAGCTAAGCTTTTGTATGATAAATTAAGGTCTGCTGGAGCAAATGTCTATTTAACTAGAAATAATGATTCATTCCTACCGCTTCCATCCCGAGTAAATACTGCACATAGTTATCATGCTGATGCGTTTATCAGCCTGCATTATGACAGTAATTTAGATCGCAGTGTCCGTGGTATGACCGGCTATTATTATCATTCTTATCAAAAGTCACTTGCTGATACGCTTTATGCTTCAACTGTAGGGCAAACGAAATTGAAAAATCGCGGCGTCCGCTTTGGTGATTTCCATGTAATTCGTGAAAATAGCCAAAAGGCTGTCCTCATGGAACTTGGTTATTTGAGTAATTCTGAAGAAGAAATGACGTTAAAATCGAGCGGCTTCCAAGAAAGTGCCGCAACAGGATTGTATGATGGATTAGCAAGGTATTTTAAAAGTAATTGAATAAATATAAAAAGGCTCGGCACTAAATCTAAAGTGCCAAGCCTTTTATTATGCCTTACTTTCCACGATCAACGTCACTGGACCGTCATTGGTTAATTCAACATCCATCATGGCGCCGAACAGACCTGTTTCAACGCGAATACCTTTTTCACGCAGGAGCCGGTTAAAAGCTTCATAAAGTCCCACAGCTTGCTCTGGTCTAGCTGCCTCGATGAAACTTGGTCTTCTCCCCTTACGGCAATCGCCGTAAAGGGTAAATTGTGAAACGGAAAGAATTTCACCGCCGACATCCAATAATGACAAATTCATTTTTTCATCTGCATCTTCAAAGATCCGTAAATTAGCAATTTTATCAGCTAAGTAAGCCGCATCCTCTTCTTTGTCGTCATGGGTCACACCGACAAGCAGGACAAGCCCTTTGGTAATTTCACCTGTTACTTCACCGGCAACCGTTACCCGTGCGGCTTTGCTGCGTTGAACAACTACTCTCATACCAATACTCCTTAATTCATAATCCGGCGAACCGAATAAATATCCGGAATTTGTTTAATTCTTTCAACTACCCTTTGCAAATGGTTAACATTGTGAATTGCAATCGACATGCTAATCGTCGCCATTTTATTGCGGTCTGATTTACCGGTGACGGCAGAAATATTTGTTTTCGTCTCATTTACGGCTTGAAGCACTTCATTTAGCAGACCGCGGCGGTCATAGCCGCTGATTTCGATATCCACATTATATTCCTTCCGGTCATTTAAGGAAGATTCCCACTCGACCGGAATTAGCCTCGTTTGAGCATCATTCGAGTCAATGTTCGTACAATCAGAGCGGTGAACGGAGACGCCGCGGCCCTTGGTAATAAAGCCGACAATATCGTCGCCAGGAACAGGGTTACAGCATCTCGATAAGCGAATTAACAGATTGTCAATCCCTTGGACGCGGACGCCGGATTCCCGTTTCTTACTAGATGGAAATGTTTTTAAATCCGAAATCACATTGGTAATGCTCTCTGACTGTTCCTGGTCGCGTTTCTTGCGCCATTTCTCCGTTAACCGGTTCGCCACCTGCAAGGCCGTTACCCCGTTATAGCCAACGGCCGCATACATATCTTCTTCATTGGAAAAATTAAATTTTTCCGCAACCTTTTTCAGATTGTCTGATGTTAATATTTCTTTCAGCTCAAACTCCAGATTACGGATTTCTTTTTCAACTAGCTCTTTCCCTTTGACGACATTTTCATCACGGCGCTGCTTTTTAAAGAAGGCGCGAATCTTGTTTTTCGCCTGCGAAGTCTGTGCCAGCTTCAGCCAATCCTGACTTGGACCATAGGAATGTTTCGAGGTTAATATCTCAATAATATCCCCGGTCTTCAGTTGATAGTCGAGCGTCACCATTTTGCCGTTCACTTTGGCACCAATTGTTTTATTGCCTATTTCCGAGTGGATGCGATAGGCAAAATCGATTGGAACAGAACCAGAGGGCAGCTCAATGACATCGCCTTTTGGCGTAAACACAAACACCATATCGGAGAACAGGTCAATTTTCAATGACTCCATAAACTCTTCGGCATTGGCGGTATCATTTTGGAACTCAAGAATCTCCCTGAACCAGGTTAATTTTTGCTCAAAAGAAGAGCTGTCGCTGATGGCTTTGCCTTCTTTATAAGCCCAGTGCGCTGCAACCCCGAATTCGGCAATCTGGTGCATCTCATAGGTACGAATTTGCACCTCAAGCGGGTCGCCTTTCGGTCCAATCACGGTTGTATGCAGCGATTGATACATATTCGGCTTCGGCATCGCAATATAATCCTTAAAGCGGCCGGGCATCGGTTTCCAACAAGTGTGAATAATGCCAAGAACCGCGTAGCAATCTTTAATACTGTTGACTACAATCCTGACTGCAAGCAAATCATAGATTTCACTGAATTGTTTATTTTGTAAAACCATTTTTCGATAAATACTGTAAATATGCTTTGGACGGCCGGAAAGCTCTGCCTTAATGGAAACTTCGCCCATCCGCGCTTTGACTTCTTCGATGACATCCTCGAGATATTGCTCCCGTTCCGCCCGCTTCTTCTTCATTAAGTTAACAATCCGGTAGTATTGCTGCGGATTTAAATATCTTAATGCTGTATCTTCCAGCTCCCATTTAATCTTAGATATACCAAGACGATGTGCTAAAGGGGCAAAAATTTCAAGTGTCTCATTTGAAATTCGGCGCTGTTTCTCCACAGGAAGATGCTTCAGTGTTCGCATATTATGCAAACGGTCAGCAAGCTTAATCAGAATCACTCGAATATCCTGAGCCATGGCCACAAACATTTTTCGGTGGTTCTCAGCCTGCTGTTCCTCGTGAGATTTATATTTAATTTTCCCTAGTTTCGTTACCCCATCGACAAGCATCGCCACTTCGTCATTGAAAGCTTCCTCGATATCCTTTAAGGATACAATTGTATCTTCCACGACGTCGTGAAGAAAACCCGCAGCAACCGTTGCAGGATCCATCTCCAAGTCAGCTAGAATCCCTGCAACCTGGATGGGATGAATAATGTACGGCTCCCCCGATTTTCGATATTGTTCACGATGAGCATGTTTAGCGAATTCATACGCTTTTTTAACTAATTCAACATGCTCCTCATTTAAATAGGTCTTGGTCTTGTCGATGACTTGATCGGCTGTTAACACTTGATCATTCGCCATGAAATCACCTTTATTTTCGTCTCATTTTATTATTCAATGTTATTTTTAGAAATATTGTTACAAAATTAGAATGATTGTTTCTATTATCGAAAAAAATAGCGAAGATGTAAAGAGATTGTGAAGTATTTTATGAAAAATATCGAGATGTGTCGAAAATTATTTTTATATTATATAAAGAGAGCACCCTCATCTGAGTGCCCTCTAGCTCATTTTTTAATAGTGCATAAGTGTTAAAATATCATAGCCGTCAAGCTTTTTCCGGCCATCTAAATAGCTTAACTCAACTAAGAAAGCGATACCAGCAACTACTCCGCCGAGCTCTTCCACTAATTGAATCGTCGCTTCAATTGTACCGCCGGTTGCTAACAAATCATCCGTTATTAACACGCGTTGTCCAGGTTTAATTGCATCCCTATGAATCGTCAGTACATCTTTTCCGTATTCCAGGCCATAGCCTACTTTAATCGTTTCACGCGGCAGTTTGCCCTCTTTACGGACTGGGGCAAAGCCTACTCCCAGCGAATAAGCAACGGGACATCCAATTATAAAGCCACGAGCTTCAGGTCCTACAATGATATCAATTTGTTTCTCTTTTGCATAAGAAACGATTTGGTCAGTTGCATATTTATATGCTTCACCATCATTCATTAATGGGGTAATATCTTTAAATTTAATTCCTGGCTTTGGCCAATCGGGTACGATGGTAATAAATTGCTTTAAATCCATTCTGTTATTGCCTCCTCAGTTTCTACCGACTCTTGGATAATTTGATCGAACCAGCCCTTTAAATCTTGGAAGGACGAAAACAATAAATCCCGTTCAAGAGCATATTGCTTCTGCTTAGTTTGATAAGTCCTAGAGTCACTTAAATCACGCTTTTGCGCGCCGGTTTTTAAAGAAATAAATCCATTGTTTATTGTAACAAAATCCAGTTCAGAAAACACCTTTGACATAAAGTTTATCGTTTCCTGTGACCAGCCGCGATGTTTGGCGATATCTTCGCCATATCGCTTAAGATCAATTGGACCTTTCTTTACTAAAAAGGCATAGAACCATTTAAAATGGTCACGGGTTGGAATCGTGCTGAAGAAATCACTGGATTGCTTATAAAAATACGCATACACCCTTGCCGGCTGTTTCCCTTTTAATAAAACCTCAAGAATCTCTTTTGAGGGCGGGAAGTCAACTAAGACGATATTTGCCTGGTTACAATTGAGAGCTTTTGCTTCTTCGATATCTTGAACATGAATCGTCTCAGGCATCAATTCAGGGCTCATTTTTTCTAGATGTTCCTTATTAAAAATAATGAATTTCCTGTTTTCAGCAGGTACGGACCCGGCAATGGTGCTTATTCGCTTTTGCCCGCGATAGTCAAATAACTGCCAAGAATTCACCGCGATATCGCGAATGAAAATTTGTGGTTTACGTATATTGTTCCATTCATTAATAGATAATTCTCCAATGAATGAAATTTTTGAAGCAGGTGAAATTTGGTCAACTAAAGATCCTAACCCAAAACCTACTCCATCAAGATTGGCATCAGCTTCATTCACTAACACCTTTAAATGGTTTTGTTCACTGCCAATTTTTCTCATACTGGCAATAGCAGCATTATTTATTAAAACTTTTGGTTTAGGGTTGTCCATTCCAAAAGGAGAAAGCAGACTCATTTCTTCGACTGTCGATAAACTAATGTCTTCTAGACGGATTTCCTCATCCAGATAGGTTACGGGGACAAAATCCGCTTCCGTTAACTGCTCCTCAGCAAGGCTATTTAATCTTGTGCGGAGCTCAGCAACATCCTCTAATTTCAAGGTCATTCCTGCAGCCATCGGATGGCCGCCAAAGTGAGGAAGAATCTCACGGCAGGTCGATAAATTTTTAAACAGGTCAAAGCCGGCAATGCTCCGGGCAGATCCCTTTGCGACCCCTTTATCCGGGTCAAAATTTAACACAATCGTTGGCCGGTAGTACTTATCTACAAGCCTTGAGGCGACGATGCCAATGACACCGGCATTCCAGCCTTCTCTACCGATGACGAGAACCTTATTGGACGGAGTTGAATAATTTGTTTCCACCTCTTCAATTGCTTCAGCGGTAATCGCATTAACAATCGCTTGCCTTGTCTTATTTAACGCATCCATTTCTTCCGCTAAATGCTGTGCTTCCTCCGGGTCTCTAGTGAGGATAAGCTGAACTGCGAGGTCTGCATCTTCTAAGCGGCCCACGGCGTTAATCCTTGGTGCAAGTGTAAATCCAATGGTTTCTTCATTTATTGACAGCGGATCGACCCCAGCCAATTTTAAAATCGCTTTAAGGCCAATATTTTTCGTAGCCTTTAACTTTTCAAGCCCTTTTTTCGCAATCAGCCGATTTTCACCTTTTAATGAAACTAAATCGGCAATCGTTCCAATGACGGCAATTTCAAGTAAATGCTCAGGAACTTCACCATAAAGGGCATGGGCGAGTTTAAAGGCAACTCCCACTCCTGCTAGTTCCCGAAATGGATAATGGCTATCAGGAAGCTTTGGGTGAATAATCGCAAGTGCTTCTGGTAAGACCGGCCCCGGTTCATGGTGGTCGGTAATAATTAGGTCAATTCCGATATCTTTTGCCACTGCTGCTTCGTGGAGAGCAGATATTCCAGTATCAACAGTAATAATTAACTTTATTCCATTTTCCGCCGCTTGACGGAAGGCTGATTCATTCGGCCCATACCCTTCAGTAAAGCGATTAGGGATGTAGAATTGTACATTTGCTCCCAGGTCACGAAGGGTAATCATCAACACCGATGTACTGCTTACACCGTCAGCGTCATAATCACCAAAAATAAGGATGGATTCTTGTTTATCAATTGCCTCTCGAATTCTGTTAACTGCAATATCCATCCCTTTTAATAGGTAAGGGTCATGAAATTCATCCTTGCCAAATAAAAAATACCGTGCAGATTCTAGGCTGTCTAAGCCACGGTTGACAAGCAGCGACGCAACTAGAGGTGTAATTTTCAATTCATCTGCTAGCAGCTTTACTAGATTATGATCAGAACTGCGAACAATCCATCTTGATTTTGACTTTAACATTTGCTTGTTCACCCCTCAGACTTTCTTATTATACAGGAGCGTTAAAAAGCTTTCAATATAGAAAACTCGCCGATTGGCGAGCCGATTGGCGAGCCGTTAGGCGGTTCATGAGGCGTAGTTGCACTTATGCCTGATCGGAAAGTATTACTTTCCGATCGGCGAAAAAGAAAAACCGCAGAGCTTCTGCGGTTTTTCAAAAAATTACACTTGTGGTTGATCTGAATATTTCTTTTTAACCTTTTCTGTTTTAATAACTCCCTTTTTCTTTAGCTCTCTACATTTCATAACAAACCATAGTGAACTTGCGATAAAAAGGGAAGAGTATACACCGACAATTAATCCTACAAACAAGGCGATAGAGAAATTGCGTATTGACGCACTTCCGAAAATCATTAAGCTTGCAGTAGCAATTAATACGGTTAAAACAGTGTTGATCGAACGCGTTAATGTTTGACGGATACTAACATTTACAACGTCAGCAATCTCCTGAACGGTTTTGAGACGCTTTTTCTTATGCAGGTTTTCACGAATCCGGTCAAAGGTTACGATTGTATCGTGGTTCGAATAACCAACAATTGTTAAAATAGCAGCAATAAAGGTTAAATCGACTTCAAGTCTTGTAAGACTGAAGAAAGCAACGATAAAAAACGCATCGTGAAGCAAGGAAATAACGGCCGCAATCGCCATATACAATTCAAATCGAATCGTAACGTAGAGAATTATTCCTATCGATGCAATCAAAACGGCGTAAAAGGCATTTTTCGCCAGCTCTTTCCCAACTTCGGACGAAACAGTGCTGACATTCGGCTCTGAGCCGAATTCCTTTTTAATCTCTGCTTTTAAATGGGCTATTTCATCTTTCGATAAAACACCAACCATTCGAGCGGCACCAATTTGATTTTTATCACCAGAAATAACGACATCATCCGTTTTTAAATGAAGCTTGTCAAAAGCATTTTCAACCTGTGTCGTTGTTAAAGGTGTTTTTGATTGAATTTCTACACGCGTTCCGCTTGAAAAATCAATTCCTAAGTTCATACGGAAAACCGAAAGTATGATTACTCCAGCAACTAGAAGTACACCTGAAAAAACGAAGAATTTATTTTTCATTTTAATAAAATCCAGCTTATCAAATCTGGTTGGAAGATCGATTGTATCAAAATTTTCAGCAATGTTATGAATTTTGGCCGGATTCACGCCAAACCAGCTAGGTTTCTTATTAAATAATCCACTGTGAACCCATAGTCCCAACATAAACCTCGAGCCGTAAACAGCGGTGAGAAAACTCATAAAGATACTCACGAGTAACATGGTAGCAAACCCTTTTACGGAGCTTGTCCCATAGAAAAATAATACAGCCGCAGTCAACATCGTTGTCAAGTTGGCATCAAGAATGGTCCGAAACGCATGGTTTTCACCAGCCTGGAATGCTGATTTAATCGATTTACCAACTTTTATCTCATCCTTGATCCGCTCGTAGGTAATGATATTCGCGTCAACTGCCATCCCAATCCCCAGAATAATCGCGGCAATTCCCGGCAGTGTTAAAACTCCATTCATCCAATCAAAAACCAATAGAATCAAGTAAATATAAAAACTTAACGCAACAACTGCAATGAATCCTGGAAAACGATAATAGAAAATCATAAACAAGAAAATGATGGCGACACCGATGATTCCTGCAAAAATCGTCTCATTTAATGCTTGCTCTCCAAATTTTGCACCGACAGAAGTAGAATACACTTCCGTAAGCTTGACTGGTAATGAACCAGCATTTAAAAGCGATGCCAAGGTATTTGCTTCTTTTGTTGTAAAACTGCCTACAATTGAAACCGTATTTTGATTAAATACTTGCTTTACAGTTGGAGCTGATATATATTTTGGATTTGGTTTTGCTGCCTCTGTTTTAAAGGAGTCTTTTCCTTCTACAAAATCCATCCAGATAACAAGGACATTTGGATTCGTGTTCATAATTTCTTCAGATACTTTGCGGAATTTATTCGCATCCTTTAATGTTAAAGAAACACTTGGTGCACCAGTTTCGTCAAAAGTCTGCTTTGCCCCGCCTTGTTTTAAGTCTGTGCCGTCCATCATTGGACGGTCATTTGCATCGCGGAAGGATAAATTTGCCTGGGTAGACAAAATCTCACGAGCTTCGTTTTGGTCAGTAACCCCCGCAAGCTGAACGCGGATTCGGTTTGTTCCTTCAATTTGAATACTCGGTTCACTTACCCCTAGGACGTTGATCCGTCTGTCGAGCGCTTGAGCTGTACTAGCTAAAACGTCTTTATCAATCTTTTGTCCCTTTTTCGCCGGCTCAACCTCGTACAAAACCTCAAATCCGCCTTGTAGGTCAAGTCCTAGCTTAATGTTGTTTACAACGTTCTTTGCTGTTGCTCCCGCTGTGCTTCCGATAATGAGAACCAGAAGAAAGAAAGCAATAATTCTGCTGCGCTTTACCATTATGTAATGTTCCTCCTTAGTGCCTGTGCCTTAGCACTTTTACGTCCAAATAATTAAAAAGTCACTGCTACTATTATGGAATAAGTTAGAAATGCTGTCAATTTGAAAATGGCGGGATTATTTCAATAACTCTTTCAATTCATTTTCATCATCAAATGAGAATTCAGCCGTTTTATATGTCTCAATGGCTGCGAAGCTGAGATAATCACTTACCTTAACAGAGAGAATTGCTTGGATAATTTCGTGCAGCATTAATTCATCCTTTACCTTCTTCCACTTTTTCTTAATTAAGAAATCCCAAAGCTCTTGTTCCGTTACCGAATTGTAACCGAGTAAGCGAAACTCTGAAAGTTTACTTGCTATTGCCGGCTGTACCTGGGTACGAAAATAATCGTATCTGTGGCTATTATCCATTCACTCTGCCCCCTAAAGTTACTTGCATTCAAAAAGGTCTTACTACTTGTCATGCTTTGTCCACCACGTTGCATATAGTTAATTGTATATGAATTCTTCTTTTTTGAGAAGGTGGGAATTAGCATGTCGAAGTTTTTAAAGGGGACTTTTATCCTATTAATTGCCGGATTCATTACCAGGGTGCTCGGTTTTATTTATCGGATTGTCTTAGCGCGGAGCATTGGCGAAGAAGGCGTGGGCTTATACATGATGGCGTATCCCACCTTTATTCTTGTCGTAACCATTACACAGCTGGGTCTTCCGGTGGCGATTTCAAAAAATATTGCCGAGGCTGAGGCAAGAGGTGATTATCCTGAAATAAAAAAAATCCTTGTTGTTTCCCTGGCCACTACGATTAGCTTATCGATCATTCTTACACCGGCCATCATCCTGCTGGCACCCATTCTAGCAACGACACTGTTCACTGACCCAAGGACCTATTATCCGTTAATTGCGATTGCTCCGGCTATTCCAATTATCGCCGTTTCTTCTGTGTTACGAGGTTACTTTCAAGGAAGACAAAATATGCGGCCCTCAGCCGTTTCGCAGATTTTAGAGCAGGTTGTCAGAATTACCTTAATTGCCGTGATGACAAAAGCATTTCTTCCCTATGGCGTTCATTATGCGGCTGCGGCGGCAATGGCGGCATCCGTTTTAGGTGAACTAGTATCATTGGTCTACCTAATGACGACCTTCAAATTGAAAAAGCGTTTTCCGCTTAGAAAGAATTTTTTCCAATTTGCTCAAAAAGGAAAGCAGACGTTTCACGATTTAATGGAAATTGCTTTACCGACCATGGGAAGCAGAATGATTGGTTCTGTCGCCTGGTTTTTTGAACCAATCGTCGTTGCCCACAGCTTAGCTCTAGCAGGTGTTTTAGCGGTGAACGGGACTAAACTATATGGGTTGTTGACCGGCTACGCGATGCCGCTGTTAATGCTCCCATCCTTTGTCACCTTTTCATTAGCAACATCATTGGTTCCTGCCATCAGCGAGGCCAATTCCCGCAATAACCATAAATTAATCGGCTATCGGCTCCAGCAGGCGTTAAGATTAACGTTTTTAACCGGCGGGCTTGCCGTCATTGTCCTCTATGTATTGGCCGACCCACTCATGCAGTTAATGTATGGCTCAACGAAAGGGTCCTACTTTATTCGGTTAATGGCGCCGTTCTTCTTGTTTTATTACTACCAGGGTCCACTACAGGCTGTTCTCCAGGCGTTAAATCTCGCCAGAGCGGCGATGATCAATAGTCTTATTGGCGCCGTTGTCAAAACAGCTGTGATCTTTTTCCTTGCCTCACAGGCTTCCTTCGGCATTACGGGGGCAGCTCTCGGAATTATTGTCGGCTTTGTGTTAGTAACGGTTCTTCACTTTGCCACTGTTTTGAAGAAGGTTACCTTTCCATTTTACATTCGCGATTATTTAAAAGGTTTTCTCGTCATGGGTGCCTCCGGCTGGTTAGGATATTGGTTATTTGAGAATATCCTCTTAAGTGAGCATTTGCTGCTAAGGATGCTATGCTCGATCACTGGCATGGGGATTTCCTATATTGTCATGCTCCTGCTATTCGGACTGATTAAAAAGGATGAACTCCACCGGATTCCGTGGATTGGGAAGTTATTATAAGAAAAGCGTAAGCGCCCTGGTCAGCGGCGTATGGCCTGGAGCGCTCCAACTGAGATAAAGGAAACACGAAGAGCGGAGCGATTCGATGTTGACTTATCGTAGGGCGGAGAGCGAAGGACACTAGCCGCTAGGGCGCTGGAGCTGGACAATTCTCAAAGTCAAAGATTCATACAAGTTTTTTCGGCGTGTCTCTTCCTTCAATCATGGGTATCAATGAAAAATTTGCCGTTTTCATAACTGCAAAAGGAAATTTTCTTAATGTCACGATAACCCTTTTTTTTAAGTTCTTGGCGGAGCCATAGATTGGTTTTGTTTATCCTTTTTAAATTTTCTTCCTCAATCGTTCCATCCATAATGAGCGGGATGGTAATATCACCATTATTAGCAGGAGTCTTAGGTTGGTACGGGTCGTCAATTTTTTCTAATACAGATAGTTTGCCCGAGGTTTCTAAAATGGCAAATTCAACATCTCCAATACTTCTAATGTCCTTTTCTCTTAATTGTGACATTAAATCATCAAAATTATAGCGGAGCTTTTTCATTGCGTCCTCGTCAATTTTTCCTCGATTGATGATGATACTTGGCTGCCCATCAACAAGATTACGAAATTTTTTATTTTTCAGCGAAATGATCGCGAGCGTGATTTGAATACACATCAAGAGAACCATCGGTACCACCGTATGTAATAGCGGGTCCTTCGTATCCTCAATTGCAATAACAGCCATCTCACCTATCATGATGAAAACGACTAGGTCAAGGACGCTTAATTCGCCAATTTCCCGCTTCCCCATGATCCTGAAAATGACTAGCATCAGTAAATATAACAATACGGTTCGAAAAATAATATTCAAATAAACATCCACTTACTAATCGCCCCTTTTTATCCATTCAGTACTATTGTCCGCTAGTTTTCGGCGAATCATTCGTTTTCTTTTGTAAAAAGCAGACAAAATTTCATTCTACTTTTCTCTTCTCACGAATACGCTTGTACTAGGAAAGAATTTTGTATCTACGGCCTGGCCTGGTAGAGGAAAGAGGAAAACGGCCTGGGAGGATGCTAAAGGGGGGAGTTAAAATCGAATCAAAAAGCTTTGGTACATCTATTTTGTACGGATTAATTTTTATCTTTGCATTTGCTGTGCTTTGCAGCCTGATATTTGCATTTATACTAAGGTTTACGTCCGCCGGGGAGGGATCGCTTCAATATATCATAACGGCTTTATCATTTATCGCGCTATTTGGGGGCGGTTTTCTTTCCGGTGGCAAGCGCAAAGAAAAAGGCTGGCTTATTGGCGGAATAACTGGGCTTATTTACTCGCTAGTGGTTTTTTTATTTCAATACCTGGGCTATGATCGCTTGTTTGACACACAGCAAGTAATCTACCACACTTGCTATACCTTAATCGCGATGATGGGTGGAATTTTAGGGGTTAATATCGCAACGAATAATTCGCGGCGGTCGGCGTAAAAAAGAAAAGGAAGCCAATGGCTTCCTTTTTTATCTGTTACTTTGAAAGGCTTACGCTCTCTCCGCCTGCTTCCGTGACTTCACGAATTGCATTGCGGTCATAGGTAAGACGGCTTCCATCTCCACATTTAATTACAGCTTTATTATCATCGATAGAGTCGATAATACCATGTAATCCACCAATCGTGACGATTTTGTCACCCTTCTTCAAATCGTTTTGCATTTGTCGAACTGATTTTTGGCGTTTTTGCTGCGGGCGGATTAATAAGAAATAAAACAACACAAACATTAATATTAATGGACCAATTGTTCCAAGACTGCCTGCCATAACTGTTTCCCTCCTTTCAAAAAGTATCTATTAGAAATTTTTCGCGTTCGGTTTATTGAAGCCGTAACGTTCAAAAAATTCTTCGCGGAAATCACCAAGCCGGTCTTCCATGATGGCTTGTCTGACTTTCTCCATCAATCTTAACAGAAAATAGAGATTATGATAAGACGTTAATCGAATTCCGAATGTTTCGTCACACTTAATTAAGTGACGAATGTAAGCACGGCTATAATTTCGGCATGTATAGCAGTCACAATTTTCATCGATCGGGCCAAAATCCCTCGTAAATTGTGCATTCTTCACAACCAGCCGGCCCGTACTTGTCATCAAGGTACCGTTTCTGGCAATCCTTGTTGGCAGCACACAGTCAAACATATCAATTCCGCGGATCGAGCCGTCAATTAATGAATCCGGTGAACCTACCCCCATTAAATAGCGGGGTTTATTGGGCGGTAATAGCGGGGTCGTGTATTCAAGCATTCGATTCATGATGTCTTTTGGTTCGCCCACCGACAGGCCCCCGATTGCATATCCAGGGAAATCAAGAGATGTCAGGTCTCTTGCACTTTGTTTGCGGAGCTCTTCATATTCTCCCCCTTGGACGATGCCAAATAAACCTTGGTCTTCAGGGCGCGCGTGCGCATTTAAACAGCGTTCCGCCCATCTCGATGTCCGTTCAACTGACTTTTTCATATAATCGAATGTAGCCGGATATGGTGGACACTCATCAAAGGCCATCATAATATCCGAGCCAAGGGCATTCTGAATTTCCATCGCTTTCTCCGGCGATAAAAATAATTTCTCCCCGCTCATATGGTTGCGGAAATGAACCCCTTCTTCTTCAATTTTGCGGAATTCGCTTAAACTGAAGACCTGAAACCCGCCGGAATCCGTTAAGATTGCCCGGTCCCAGTTCATAAATTTATGAAGTCCGCCTGCTTCTTTAATGATTTCATGTCCGGGGCGGAGCCATAAATGGTAGGTATTGCTCAAAATAATCCCGGCGCCCATTTCTTTTAAATCTTCAGGGGACATCGTTTTCACAGTCGCCAGTGTTCCAACCGGCATAAAGGCAGGTGTATCAAAAGATCCGTGCGGTGTATGTACGCGGCCAAGCCGTGCCCCTGTTTGTTTACATGTTTTAATTAATTCATAACGAATTGCAGTCAAATTGTTGTCTCCTTCCTAATGCAAAACCTATATAGCTGTCCAAGCCACCATTTATAACCTTAGCTGATGAACATTGCATCGCCAAAGCTGAAAAACCGATAGCGCTCGGTAACAGCTGTATTGTAAGCATGCAAAATATTTTCTCTGCCGGCTAAGGCGCTGACGAGCATAATCAAGGTTGATTTTGGCAAATGAAAGTTGGTAATCATGCCATCGATTGCCTTAAACTCATAGCCTGGATAAATGAAAATATTAGTCCAGCCGCTTCCTTCGACAAATTGTCCCTCATTAGCGGAAGCAATGGTCTCCAGCGTTCTTGTTGAGGTCGTCCCAACGGTGATGATTCTGCCGCCATTATTTCTTACCTCGTTTAGGAGCCGGGCTGTCCCCTCCGTTACGATATAAAATTCCGAATGCATATCATGCTCCAACACATCATCAACATTTACAGGTCTGAACGTACCAAGGCCGACATGGAGGGTGATAAACGCAATATGGACACCTTTTTCTTTAATTTCAGCCAATAGTGCTTCTGTAAAATGAAGCCCTGCCGTCGGTGCTGCCGCGGACCCAGGTTCACGGGCAAACACCGTTTGGTATCGATCGCGGTCATCGAGCTGCTCTTTTATGTAGGGGGGCAGCGGCATTTCACCTAATTGATCAAGCACCTCGTAAAAAATCCCCTCGTATTTGAATTCAAACACCCTGCCGCCATGGTCAGAGGTTCCTGTGCAAACGGCAGTAAGCAGGCCGTCGCCAAAGTCAATTTCGGTCCCTACCTTCACCCGTTTGGCCGGCTTCACAAGGGTTTCCCATTGGTCACCTTCAAGCTGTTTCAGCAGCAGGACCTCTATTTTGGCCCCTGTATCAGGTTTGACGCCAAAAAGGCGTGCAGGCAATACCTTAGTGTCATTTAAGACAAGGCAATCCCCTTCACGCAAATACTCAGAAATATCTTTAAAAACTTCATGCTTGATTTCGCCTGTTTCTTTATTCAAGACCATCAATCGGCTGTCAGTCCGATTTTTTAACGGTACTTGGGCAATTAATTCTTCAGGCAAATGAAAATCAAATAAATCTACTTTCATATTATAACATCCTAATCTTTTTAAAATAACGAATCATTGGGCTGGCATCTCGATACCAAAATGGTCGTATACGGCTCCGGTGACCACTCGTCCCCGTGGTGTCCGTTGTAAAAAACCAATTTGTAATAAATACGGTTCATACACATCTTCAATCGTTTCCGATTCTTCACCGATGGATGCGGCAATCGTATCAAGACCAACGGGGCCGCCGCGGAATTTTTCAATAATGCCTTTTAACAGCTTGTGATCAATATGATCTAAACCAAGGCGGTCAACCTGAAGCAGTTCTAGAGCTTCCCTTGCGAGGGCAAGGTCAATTGTACCATTTCCTTTAACCTGAGCAAAGTCTCGCACCCTGCGGAGCAGACGATTGGCAATCCTCGGGGTCCCCCTTGCTCTCCGGGCAATTTCTGCGGCTGAAGCGTCGTCTATTTCGGTACCGAACAATTCAGCCGTTCTGATGACAATATTTTTTAACTGATCTTCCTTATAATACTCGAGACGGCTCAAAACTCCAAATCGGTCCCTGAGCGGCGCGGACAGCGAACCTGCCCGTGTAGTAGCACCGACAAGGGTAAATGGCGGCAGGTCGAGGCGGACGGACCTCGCACTCGGGCCTTTGCCAATCACGATATCAAGGCAAAAGTCCTCCATCGCCGGATATAGCACCTCTTCAATCGTCCGCGGCAGCCGGTGAATTTCGTCAATAAATAAAACGTCCCCCGGCTCTAATGCTGTTAAGATGGCAGCCAGATCACCCGGCCTTTCAATTGCCGGTCCTGAGGTTGTCCGGATATTCACTCCCATTTCGTTGGCGATAATAACCGCAAGTGTTGTCTTCCCCAATCCGGGCGGACCATATAGAAGAACATGATCTAACGTTTCCTTACGGAGACGGGCTGCCTTGATAAATATTTCTAGATTGCCCTTCACCTGATCCTGTCCAATGTATTGCTTTAAGGTTTGTGGTCTAAGACTTTGTTCAAAACTGAGATCGCTCTCGTTCACTTCACTCGAAATAATTCGTTCTTCCATGGAACATCACCTATTTTAAAAGCCTTTGCAGGGCTTTTTTAATGTATTGGTCTGTGGTCAGCTGTTCTTTTCTTAACTCTGGTGAAATCTTTTTTATTTCTTTTTCTGAATAGCCAAGAGCTTTCAGGGCAAGGATGGCTTCTTCTAGAGCCGTGTTATCTGTTTGTGTATGTAGTGGAAGTGTATCTGAATTAAATAAATTCGGGAAGTAGTCAGGAACGATATCCTGCAATTTTCCTTTTAGGTCAAGAATCATCTGCCTGGCTGTTTTTTTGCCGACGCCGGGAAATTTGATGAGGAAGCTTTCGTCTTCGTTTTCAATCGCTGTGACCACCTGCTGTACCTCACCGGAAGCAAGTATCGCTAGTGCCCCTTTCGGCCCGATGCCTGAAACATTTAATAATTTTGTGAAAAGCTTTTTCTCTTCTCTTGTTTCGAAGCCATATAAGGCGATTGTATCCTCGCGAACGTAATGATAAGTATAGATGGTAATCATTGTTTCCATTTTACTAGCAAAAATAAACGGATTTGGTGTTGATATTTGGTAACCAATCCCGTTGTTTTCAATCACAATATATTCCGGACCGACAAAATCGACGGTTCCTTTAATAAATTCGTACAATCGTATTCTCTCCCCTGGTTGGTTCACTGTCTTTCATTCTACCATACAAATTCATGTTAGTTGTAGAAAATAGCGGCTTGAGGAAAGGTCGAATTATTCAGTTAAGTAGATTCGCCGATTGAAGGTGAAAATTCGCCGATAGACTCCCGATATTCGCCGATAGACCGGAAGAAATACTAATATTCCTATATTCAAGCAAAAAAAAACAGGCTGATTTCACTTAATCAGTCTGTTTTTAGGAAATTTCTATTCTTTTTCTACTGAATAGGGCTTAAATGTTTCTAAAACTTGCACATATTGATCTTTCGACCTGATTGGGATGCCTTGGATCAGTTGTTCCTGTTTATTACTTTCCAGCCTTTTGATATCTATTTGAAAAAAGGATTGAATAATACGTGATTGATCGGGCCTGCCATTAAAAATCGTCAACACCCCATTTTCGGAAATACCAAAAAAGCCATTTGCTTTCAGTAATGGGGAAATATCGTCCACCTGTTTCCTAAAAACATAAGTCGATTCATCCGTACCGGTAAGCTGCCACTGGTCATACCTTGCCCAAAAATTCTCCATTGACCAGCATGTCTCATGGATTACTTCTTGACTGATTTCTCCATCGAGATAAACTCGTTCCAAAATCACCGTTATGTTTAGCGGTTCAACCTTTTGCTGTGATTGATGGCTATCCAGTTGGGCAGCGGAGCCTGTATTCACAATGAACGGTGCCCCGCCGATAAACATGAAGAGAATAACAGCGAATACAGGCATACATAACCGAGACATTGCTATCCAATAGAACTTCATGGCGCTCACCTCTTATTTGTTAAATATTGAACATCCTTTACAGTACTATTTTAGCCTTAATTTGCCTTTTTATCCGCAGGTGAATTAGGCAATTTAATAAGGGCAAAGCTTGGACGCTTTGCCCCTTTAGATTATCTTCCGCCTTTATTGCGCTGTATATGATTTTCTTTGTTGGCGTCGTTGCCAATGGCGCCTTCATCAATCATAACGTTGACCGTTTTCCCATCAGCATAAGGCTTCACTGCATTCTTAATCGCCCTTTTGGTAGCGGCTGCTTTGCGATTATCATTTAACTTCACCGCAACCATAATCGTATTTCCATAGGATACAGATCTAACATCGCTAACATTGTTAATGCTTGCTACTTTATCTCTAATTTTATTTGAAAAATCATCCTGGAATTTTGGGTCGGTCACTACCCCAGTATTTCGGATATTTTTATTCAAATGACCGTGATAATTCATATCACTCGTACTAAAACGATCATCCCGCTGAAAAAAATTACGATCTTTTGAAGCTAATGGCTTTGTTGGATTTATTGGATTCCCATTTTTGTCTCTTGTTTGCAGCCGCCTTCTTTTCTGTTCGTTTGAGAGCTTGTCCTCATCGCCAAGTGTATGGTCCATCATTTCCGTTATCGCACCATCATTATCTCGAAACAAATCATTTCCATTATTCGGGTGGTTTTCATTTGAATAATAACCAACCTGCCGTAACGAATTGTTAGTTGAGTTATTAACACCCGCACGATTATTGTCTTTGGCGCAGCCCGCTGTGCCCATTATGATTAGGGCCGAAAGAGGAATCATCCACTGTTTCTTGTTCAAGCGAAAAACCCCCTCATAAATAACTTCTGAGCATGGTTGATATGCTCAATTATAGGGTGTTATTTTCGAGGGGAATTCATTCTGCCAGAAATCACCAAAGCAATGTTTAGTTCAGCTGATTTATTAAATGGTCAATAAATTTTTTCCGCGTATAAAACTGGCCGATTGATAAATCCATGACCTGCCTAAATTTCACATCATCCGTATATGTTTTTTCGCGAATCATTCGATTCCATTCCCGAAATATATCAGCCGGAAAGGCGAGGGCGTATAAAAAAGCCTCAGCTTCCAAATATTTCTGCATTTGTTTGCTAGTCTTGAGCTTCTCAAATGACCAGTCAATATAGGGAAGTATCCGATTGGCATATTGTAAATAGTCCAATGCAGGAGTACCGATGCTGATTAAATCAAAATCAATTAAATGCAGCTTCCCTTGTTCATCCCGTAAAAAATTATGATGGGCCAAGTCACCATGAAGGATGACAAACGGTTTCTTTTTAAAATAGTCGCTATTTTTTTCCATTCCATCTAATGACCAATTAGCCCATGACGCCATTTCTGAGATAAACGGTTCATTAATAAAGTATCTGAGAAAGGGAAGATTAGTTGAGAAAATCGTAAACCGCTCTCTCCATTTTTCAATTAAATTTCCTTTTGGAAGTAATGTTCGGTACCGAGTTTCAAACGACGCTGTCGCCTTGTGGAATTGGTCAAGGAGTGCCATTCCTTCTTGCCGTTCGTTTTGAGTATGAAACGAAAAAGCGGTTTTATCGGGAGTAATATACTCCATACAGCCAAAATAGGTTCCTTCAAAAAACAGCTGAGCTCTCACCGGGGAAGCTAAATATTGATAGGTCTTATTAAACCCTTCTTTTCTCAGTGTGGCTGTAAAAGCCTCTTGGAGTTTTAGTCTGCGGTTCGTATGATACCCTTTCACAATATAAGTATTTTTAACGGTTTTTAGAAAAAAAACCGACTTTCGAATCGGGACCAGCTGAATTATTTTTTCATAAAACTGCGACTGAAAATAAGAGAAGAGACGATCGAGATAATCATCGTCTCCCTTTTGGTTCTTAGACGGGTTAATCGCTTTCATCACGGTAACCTGGCATACCGTAATTTGCTCCAGCCGGACTCATTCCATATGGATTCATATATGGAGGCTGTGCTGTATTTACAGGTCCTGTATATGGTGCACTGTAAATAGGCGGAGTTGGCGGGACAAAGTTTGCTGGTAATTCATTAGGACGTGCTCCAGCTGGCTGCATTTTGTCCATGGAAGGTCCTGGACCGCCGCAGCCGCAGTCACCCCCTGATCCAACTGGGAGGCTCTGTGCCTGCATGTATGGCGCCTGAGCCCTTGCTGCTGTTGCAGCTCCTTGTGAAGCTTCAAAGTCCGGTACTTGTGGTCCTGAACCACTCATTTGCGGGTAACCGTATGGTGTTCCCATCCCGTACGGATTTCCGTTTCTTCCTGTTGGCGTTTGACCTGCTGGCATTTGGCCGTAACCTGCTGGCATTTGGCCAAGGGACTCCGGCATTCCTCCGTAACCTGCTGGCGGCATCTGACCAAAGGATTCTGGCGTTCCTCCGTAACCCGCTGGCATTTGACCGTAGGCTCCTGGCATTCCTCCGTAACCTGCTGGCATCTGACCATAGGATCCTGACATTTCTCCATAACCCGCTGGCATTTGACCATAGGATCCTGGCGTTCCTCCGTAACCCGCTGGCATCTGACCATAGGATCCTGGCGTTCCTCCGTAACCCGCTGGCATTTGGCCATAGGCTCCCGGCATTTT
>NZ_BCVP01000006.1 GCF_001591805.1 Neobacillus novalis NBRC 102450
CCTGGCATTTCCCCGTATCCTGCTGGCATTTGACCGTAGGCTCCCGGGGCCATATAAGGTGTTTGAACCCCAGGGTTTTGGGCACCCATCATAGCACCAGGGTTATAAGCAGGATTCATAATAGGCATTTGCGGCATAAACGATGATGATTCATCCTGGTAGTATTGGCCCGGCATAACTGGGACACCAGCTGCGATTGGAGCAGCACCCGGATTCCCTTGTACCATACCTGGTACGTAATTCGGTGTCGGTGCATAGGCCGCACCTTGCACTTGCGGATATGGCATAGGCTGCATTGGATATCCTCCAAACGGAGGGCAGAATCCTGGCCCAGGCATTACAGGTGTAACTGGAACACAATAATCCTGTACGCAAGCTTCCTGAACTGGCATTGGTACAAGATTCGGTACTTCTTTTACCTCAGGAAGAATATTTGCTGGCTTCGGCGGCAGATTTGGCGTCATATTTGTCATGTTTGACATATAATAATTGTTAATATCTTTTTCTGGGACTACTTTTAGAGGCATTTTTGGAGTGTAGGGCGCTTTAGGTGCTTCTTTAAGGATCGGCGCTTCTTTTATTGGTACTTCTTTTATTGGTACCTCCTTTATCGGGATTTCCTTTTTTGGTACCTCCTTTATCGGGATCTCCTTTTTTGGGATCTCCTTTTTTGGTATCTCCTTTATCGGCATTTCCTTGATTGGCATTTCTTTAATCGGCATTTGTTTAATCGGCATTTCCTTCGGCTTCTCTTTAGCAAACGGATGCTCAGCAATGGGAACTTCTTTTTTTCCTATATGGATTGGCCCTTCTTTTTTAACGGTCCCGCCTGCAGTTGGAACCTTTATTTTCATACCGGGCATAATCATATCAGGGTTGCTGAGCTGTGAATTCATCTTTTTCAGCTCTTCAAAATTCACGCCGTACTTCTTGGCGATCTTCCAAAGAGTATCCCCTTTCTGTACGATATGGATCTTCACTCTGATTTCCCTCCTATGGCATAAGTCCATATAGTGTATGTGAAAATGGGCAAAGTGCTAACATTCTTCAGAAAAACTTATGCAGCCTTTCTAAAAAATATGAATGGTACTAGTGGAAATTCTAATTAACAGCACTTTAGAGAAAAGTTTTATTTTAATAACCAGTATGTTAAAATTGGTAATCATGCTAATGGTAAGGAGCGTTTTTTGAAAAATGAAGATTCTAGGGGAAGAGCGGAGAAAGTATATTTTACAATTGTTAAAAGACAGCAATGTCCCAATTACCGGGGGTGATTTAGCTGAGAAAACGAATGTAAGCCGGCAAGTGATTGTCGGTGATATTACCCTTCTGAAGGCAAAAAATGAACCGATTATTGCAACGAGTCAAGGTTACATTTTTTTAAAGCAGAGCTCAGGCATTCCTATGGTCGAAAGGACAATCGCCTGCAAGCATACGCCCGAAGAAACAGAAATGGAGCTTAATTTAATTGTCGATCACGGGGTATTGGTGAAGGATGTTAAAATCGAGCACGCAATTTACGGCGACTTAACAGCATCCATCATGGTTTCGAACCGCCAGGAAGTGAAACAATTTGTCAAGCGGCTGCAAACAACTAATGCCTCCTTATTATCGGAATTAACCGGCGGCGTTCATCTGCATACGATTTCAGCTTCAAGCGAAAAAGCCCTTGAAAAAGCCGAAGCCGCTCTTAAAGCAGAAGGAATTTTAATGGAAGCATAGAAATGACCCGGATTACCCGGGTCATTTTTTAAGTTAATTCCACCATCGTGGAAGGGTAGCTTCCTAATACTCTCACGCCGCAGCCCAAGGCCTCGAGCTCGGCAATTGCCCCTGGAATCAAAACCTCATCTAGCTTCATTTCTAAGTCAATAATGAAAAAATAATTGCCGATACCAGTTTTCATTGGCCTCGATTCAATTTTTGATAGGTTTATTTTTCGCCAGGCAAAGGCAGATAGCACTTGATGCAATGCCCCGGCCATGTCCGAAGGCAGTGTAACCATGAGTGTCGTTTTGAAATGCGCTGAACCGCTGATCGACGCAAAATCCAAGTCCATTTCGGAAAGAACAAAAAAGCTGGTATGGTTATAATCAAAATCATGAATATCTTTTTGAACGATAGCTAACCCATATTCCTGCGCTGCCAATTCGTTAGCAATCGCCGCTAATTTCTTTTCAGGCTGCTCCATCACCATCTTTGCCGCCGCAGCTGTTGATGACACACTCTCGACTGGCACCCCTTTTAAATGAGTATGTAAAAACTTATGGCACTGGGCAATCGCGTGAGAATGGCTGTAAACCGCGCTTACCTTCTGCCAATCATCCTGATTCTTCGCGTGAACCATTAAATGCTGCTTGATCGGCAGCGTGATTTCGCCAACGATTGGAATTTGCACGACGTGAGTTAAATAATCAAGGGTAATATTTACTGAACCTTCAAGGGCATTTTCAACCGGAACGACAGCAAGGTCTACCTCTTTATCTACTAAGGCATCCATACTTTCAGGAATGGTCTGATATGGCTCAAGTTCAAATCCTGGAAAAACCTTTTTCACCGCTAATTCCGTAAACGTAGCCTTTGGCCCCAAAAAACCGACTTTCATTCCTTCCCCACTCCTTATACTTTGCCAAACTGTTTCGCTCTTGCGGCGCTCCGCCCCTTTTTAGACTGAGCAAGTGCTTGTTCAGCACAAAAACTCTTTTTCAAAATTTTGCGTCTAATCATTGCAAAGAAAACTCGCCGATTGGCGAGCCGTTAGGCGAAGACAGAGGCGTAGTTGCACTTATGCCTGATAGGAAAGTTATACTTTCCTATCGGCTAAAAAGAAAGCCGAGAACAGCCTCCATAATGAACAAACCGTTCATTATGCACCTGTTCCCAGCACTTCAACCTTCTCGACAAATTCAAGTTTTTTTAGGTCTGCGAGTAAATGATCAATTTCCACCGTCATATTTGAAGTGTTTAAAGACAGGGTCACATTTGCTCTGCCTTGCAATGGAATCGTTTGGTGGATGGTTAACACATTCCCGCCAGACGAAGCAACGACACCTAACAATTTAGACAGCGTCCCCGAGCGATCCTCCAAATGAAAGAACAGCGAAATCAACTTTTCCTTCGTAATCGTTGAAAACGGAAAAACAGTATCCTTGTATTTATAATAGGCACTCCTGCTTAAATCAACCATTTGTGTAGCAATGGCAATCGATTCTGCCTTTCCTCTTTCCAGCATATCCTTCACTTCAATTGTCTTCTTCATTGCTTCTGGTAAAACATCCTCACGAACTAAGTAAAATTTCTTATCTGCTTTCATCACTTTTATCACACTGCCTCTTCAGGAACCCTACTCAATAAACTCAAATTCGAATTCTAATAGTTTCACGATGTCCCCGTCTTTTGCTCCTCTTTGTCTTAGGGCATCATCGACCCCAAACCCGCGAAGCTGGCGTGCGAAACGGCGGACTGATTCTTCTCTTGAAAAGTCGGTCATCTTAAATAGCTTTTCGACCTTTTCACCTGAGACCACGAACGAGCCGTCCGGTTCTCTCGTAATCGTAAAGGCCTCTGGTTCTGCTTCATGCTTATAGAGAACACGATGAACCCCTGTATCCTCTTCTTCATGTTCAAGCGGGAACTCCGGTGTCGTCTCAAGCTTATCGGCAACAGCGTATAATAACTCACGAAGCCCTTTTCTCGAAACAGCGGAAATTGGAAAAATCGGAAAATCCTCATCAAGCTGTTCTTTAAACTTGTGCAGATTCTCTTCTGCTTCAGGCATATCCATTTTATTAGCAACAATGATTTGCGGCCGCTCTGTCAAGCGCAGATTATATTCACTTAATTCCTTATTAATTGTCAGGTAATCCTCGTAAGGCTCCCTGCCTTCCATCGCCGCCATATCGATAACATGAACAATAACTCTTGTCCGTTCAATATGCCGTAGGAATTGATGGCCAAGACCAACGCCTTCACTGGCACCTTCAATCAACCCAGGTAGGTCGGCCATGACAAAGCTTCGGCCATCCTCTGTTTCCACCATGCCAAGATTAGGAACAATCGTGGTAAAATGATACTCAGCAATTTTCGGCTTCGCTGAAGAAACAACCGACAACAGCGTCGATTTCCCCACACTTGGGAATCCAACAAGACCAACATCTGCCAAGAGCTTTAATTCTAGAATAACATCGCGCTCTTGTCCTGGCTCCCCATTTTCAGCAATCTCTGGTGCCGGATTTGCCGGTGTCGCAAACCGAGTATTTCCGCGCCCGCCGCGCCCGCCTTTCGCAATGACGGCCTGCTGTCCATGTTCAACTAAATCAGCAATCACCTCATTAGTTTCCGCATCCATTACAACCGTTCCGGGCGGTACCTTGACAATCATATCTTTAGAGCCGCGGCCATGCTGCCCCTTGGACATGCCATGCTCACCACGCTGCGCCTTGAAATGGCGCTGATAGCGGAAATCCATTAACGTGCGCAAGCCCTCATTTACTTCAAAAACGACATTGGCACCTTTACCGCCATCACCGCCTGCAGGACCGCCATTCGGTACATATTTTTCACGGCGAAACGCAACCATCCCATTACCGCCGTCTCCGCCTTTTACATATATCTTCGTTTGATCGACAAACATCTTATTCCTCCCATTTGCACTGATTGCCACTAGTTATAAAACCGGCATATACACTTCTAGTGCAAGTTCACTTTCGCTGAATTCCTTGACCGCCAGATCCAATGATGGTTCATGGTCAGCAAGGAATTGTTCCAGCATTTCCTTTTGTTTTATTATCCCGCTAAAATCAAAAAAGAAACGAACACCATTTACTTGCGGTTCAATTGTGATTGATAAATGATTTTCTTGGAAAGCCTCAATTGCCTGAGTCAAGCATGTAAAAAATGACTTCGTCCAATTCGTTAAGACTGCATCATCAACTTTTATCGATTCCGAGTCGAGAAGCACTTCATATTCAAGCTTAAAGAAAGGATTCTCCCAATTGGATTTAAGCAGCAGCGAGGCAAACAAAGGTATATGTAAATTCGATAACCTTGTCTCATGCTGGGCTTCAATTACAATTTCATCAATGACTGCTTTTGCCCGGTCAATCCGATTTAAATCGAGGTTTCCCTTTATTAACTGGAGTCGGTTTAACCAGTCATGTCGTGAGTGCCGCAGCACTTCAACGATATCCCATTCTTTCCCCATACGTACACTCCCACATTAAGTGATGCTGTTAGTATATCAAAAAAACAAACATGAGTAAGCATTTTTATCCAAATGACGTGTTTTAGAGGTTAAAAAGAAGCTATAACGAAGTAGTTCCCCTGAAGAATTGAATGGAAGGTAATATTCGCTAGCAAAAAGAAAACTCTAACCAATCAGGTTAGAGTTTCGATGCAGTTCTTAAGCTTCTTGAGCTACTGGATAAACGCTCACTTGTTTACGGTCACGACCTAAACGTTCGAATTTCACAACGCCGTCGATTTTTGCAAATAGTGTGTCATCTCCGCCGCGGCCTACGTTTTCACCTGGGTAAATCTTTGTACCGCGTTGACGGTAAAGGATTGAACCACCAGTTACGAATTGTCCGTCTGCACGCTTCGCACCAAGGCGCTTAGCGATAGAGTCACGTCCGTTCCTTGTAGAACCTACTCCCTTTTTAGATGCAAACAACTGAATATCTAATTTTAATAACATTTATTCCACCTCCTGCTTTTTGAAGGTTATTTGTATGTGCTTACCGTATTGTTCTTCAATCGATCGTAATGAAACAGCCATTGCTTCAAGGATTAGCTGGATTTTCTCGTTCGTGTTTTCCGGAAGTTCTTCCGGAACCACGCAGCGAAGGAATCCATCTGCCCGATGTTCAAGGTCGGGAGTGATACCAGTCAGTTCGTGCACAGCGTTGATGGCACCAACAGAGACGGCAGAGACGCCTGCACAAACGATATCTTTCCCCCGGTCTGCGAACAACGCATGACCGCTTATTTCAAAGGATTGAATCAATCCGGACTTAGTACGGGTAATCGTAATTCCAATCATCTTTACTCCAACACCTTACGCGTTGATTTTTTCGATGACTACTTTAGTGTAAGGTTGACGATGACCTTGCTTCTTACGGTTGTTTTTCTTCGCTTTGTACTTGAAAACAACGATTTTCTTCGCACGGCCTTGTTTTTCAACTTTAGCTGTAACGGTAGCGCCTGCAACAACAGGGCTTCCAACTTTTACAGTTTCACCGCCAACGAAAAGAACCTTGTCAAAAGTAACTGTTTCACCAGCTTCACCATCTAATTTCTCAATGTAGATAGCTTGGCCTTCTTCGACTTTAAGTTGTTTACCGCCAGTTTCGATAATTGCGTACATGAACTGCACCTCCTTATAAACTCAGACTCGCCATCCCCAGGCGTTTGCGAAGGATCGCAAAAGCTTACTACCTGTTCTGTGCGGTTGTAGCACGGGTGCGCTACAAACATAACATTAGAATACTAACATAGTTCAAGGAAGAGTGTCAATAGCCTTTAGGGAGATGTCACGTTCCTCACCAAATTGTTTTAGAATATAAAATGGTTTTTCTGCTGCTTGGATGGAAAAATAAAGTTTTACATTCAGCATGCCTGTTAACGCTTCTTTATGGGCTTCCTTCGGGCCCAGCAGCGCCTCTTTAACCTCTCGAGTTGTCTCTATTAGAATTGCCTCGAATTCTGCTGAGCGGTGCTCTAACAGCTCGCGCTCAAGCCGGAATGCAATTGTTTCGGCACTTAGAATGCGGCCTGTGCCCTCACAGACAGGACATTTCACTTGAAGCGCCTCTGACAGTGCGACCTTTGTCCTTTTTCTCGTTAGTTGTAGGATTCCCAGGGGTGTAAAGCCGATGATTTTTGTTCTTTTCTCATCCTTGGATAATTCCGCTTCAACGGTGTCGAGAACCGCCTGTTTGTCCTGCTCCCGTTTCATGTCAATAAAATCAATCAGGATGATCCCGCCGATATCGCGGAGGCGCAGCTGCCTGATGATTTCTTTTGCTGCGAGCTGATTGGTTTTCAGGACCGTATCCTGATAATCGGCTTTTCCAGAAAATTTACCAGTATTCACATCTATTATCGTGAGAGCTTCCGTTTCATCAAAAATAAGATAGGCACCCTGTTCGAGCCAGACAATCTTCTTTAGGGCTTTATCAATTTCATGCTCGACATTGTTTGCAGAAAAAATATTCTCTTTTCCATTGTAGTAGCTGTGTTTCACCTTGGGGTTGGCCTGCTCAAGCATTTTTTTTACCGCTAGGTCATCGACGATGATTTCACCAGATTTCATTTTCGTTGTCTGGTTCAAAATCACCTCAATAAAGGTATCTTTTTGAAAAATTAATCCCGGCTTTTTGGGGATTTTCTGCAAGAGTTCCTTGCATTCTTGCCTTAATGTTTGCAGCTCATTGGCGATTTCTTCTTCCGTACTTGAAATGCTGGATGTCCGAAAAATGATGCCCTCTTCCTCGGTTTTAAGACGGTTGCCAAGGCGGCGGAGTGCTTTTTGCTCAGTTTCATCGGCGATTTTCCTTGAAACGGCTACATAACGTCCTTTAGGCATGTAAATAAGATGGTTTCCTTGGATTTCAATAATACCTGTTACCTTTGGACCCTTTGTACCGGTTGCATCCTTGTCCACTTGAACGAGCATTTTTTCTCCTTGATGCACGTAGGAAGTAACATTCTTTTGTTTATCTTGGGCAAGCACGTATGACGGCAGGCTGTCACGATGCAAATAGGCATTTTTATCCTCACCAATATCGATGAACACTGCATTCATCCCCGGTAACACCTTTGTCACCGTGCCATAATAAATATTGCCGACCAGCGATCGTTGTTCTGGTCGGTCAAAAACGATCTGTTCAACATGCTTGTTTCTGAGATAAGCAAATCGCTTCTCACGTGCCATGTAATTGATTATTAATGTTTCCAAACTTAGCGTCCTCACTTGCTTATTGTTATTTGTTTTTAGAATCGCCTTCCTTAAGGGGTAAACCGGGCGGGTTTTGATTTGCGATATCCTTAAGGGCCGTTGTTAAAGACAAAACCGAGTAGATTCTAGTGGAAATGTCCTT
>NZ_BCVP01000007.1 GCF_001591805.1 Neobacillus novalis NBRC 102450
CCGAAATGTCTTTAAGAGACCTTATTAAAGACAAAACCGGGAAAACCGGGACAGTTTCACCCGAAATGTCCTTCATCACCCTTATGAAGGACAATACCACTATAAAAACATCCTATACCAAATGAAAAGCGCACGTTCACCGGGCGCTTCTGCTTTTTTTACTATTATACCCCATTTTAATAAGAAAAAAGAAGGTCGCTGATTTTATCGGTTAGGCGTTTTTCGGTGAAGTAGGCGTGCAGGAGTTCGTTTTCATCTAATTGACCTTTTTCCCTGCCGCCAGCTTCGACAATAATCGGATGTTTGCAGCCGCGCTGGAATTTTTCCAAAACGTGGATGAGCAAATCCTGTTCATCGGCCTGAATCGGTTTCAGTGCTCGCAGGCCTGACTTCTTCCCATAATAGCGCTCCAATAAAAACCTCATAAAGATAAAGCGGCGCTGCTTCCATTCGTGGTAAAGCGAGAAATATAAGAAGGCAATCACGACCCAGACATTTATATGCGTTGGTGCGGCCAGTAAAATAATCAGTGAAAAAAGAAGCAGGCTAAAAAACGAAATGATCAGTGTCAGCCGGTGTGCATTCGGAAAGGAATTTTTTAATGAGAGCAGTAAGAAAACCAGTTTGCCGCCATCAAGCGGCCACACCGGAAAAAGATTAAATACAAAAATCATCACGTTATAGCTTATAAATAATCGAAATAAATCTTCCGGGATCAAGTGAAGGGAAAATAAGCCGTATGCTAACGACACCATCCACACATGCTGGAGCGGCCCGGCAATAACGACAATCGTTTCCTCCCTTAAGGGGCGATTGCCGTGCTCATCCATTTCAGCAACGCCGCCAAATGGCAGAAGGGTAATTTTTTTGATTCTCCATGAAAAAAAAGAAGCCGCAGCAGCATGCCCCATTTCATGAATAAAAATAATGCCAAGTAATAAACTTACTTCAAGAAAATGTGCGGTTGCAATCGACAGTGCCATGATGATCCACAGCAAAGGATGAATAGAAATGAGTCTAAGTAACTGGATAGCTCTATTCAAAGCGAATCACCTGAATCGGATCGATGAAATTATCGTCTTTTTTAATCGCAAAATAATACTTGCCTTTCGTCTTATCATCACCTGTAGACGTGGAAACCGTGCCGACTACTGTTCTTTTTTCAATATATTCCCATAATTTGACCTTAATTTCATCCAAATTTCCGTACCACGTTTCCGTTGAATCGGAATGCTGAACGATGACGGTTTTCCCCAAGCCCTCCTTAACCCCGGCAAAGCTGACATTTCCGCCATTAATCGCCTGGACCGCAGCCCCTTTACTCGTCTCAATCATGATGCCTTGACCGTTTTTCTCAAAATTTTCAAGAATTTTCCCCATTGCCGGTACAGAAAAATTCGGCTTTTCGACCGTCGCTTTTTTTCCTGTTTTATCCTCTTCCGAAAACGGAAGCAACGCCAATGGTTTACCAAACTTGCCTTCGTACCATTCTGAAACGACAGTAAACTTAAAATCCTTGTTCATTGTGCCCGTGATGAAATCCCTTGCCGGTTTCAAGGTCGCAGAATGATTACGAAACAACAGAGCCACCATTAAAAACAACAGAACCGAAGCCAATATTTTGAAAAAGAAGACCTCTTTTTTAAATAATGGATGTCCCTCATCCCCGCCAGAGTTTCCGGAAGGAGCAATATAATTATAGCCGTATTTTTCATCATCACCAGGCCAAGCAATCTGCTTTTCTGGTGTTTTTGCTGCCGAACCCGGACCCTGCTCTTTTTTCCGCTTTGCGATTCGTCGCCGTATTTCCTCCGGTGTAGACCGCGCCATCCCCATCAACCCTTTTCCCACTTTTTGTACAAGTTTATGAAGGGGGTTCAAAGAGTATGCCTTTAAAATAAAAACAGCCTGTCCACGAATCAGTGGGCAGGCTAATCAATTAACGAACACCAAAAAACTTTTTAATTTTAGCAAAGACGTTCTTGTTTGTGTCTTCTAGCGGTTGAAGGGGGATGGATTCACCGAGAATCCTTCGGGCAATATTGCGATAAGCAATGGATGCTTTACTGTTTGGATTTAAGGCAATCGGTTCGCCGTGGTTGGAGGCTTTAATGACCTCTTCATCATCAGCAACAATGCCAACCAGTTCAATTGATAAATGCTGGGTTATTTCATCAATTTCAAGCATGTCGCCGCTTTTCATCATATGATTGCGAATTCGGTTGACAACCAATTTAGGGGCTTCCATATTCCTTTGTTTTTCAAGCAGGCCAATGATTCGGTCTGCATCGCGAACAGCAGAAACCTCCGGCGTTGTCACGACAATCGCCCGATCGGCGCCGGCCACCGCGTTCTGAAATCCTTGCTCGATACCAGCGGGGCAATCAATAATGATATAATCATAGTCTTGTTTCAATTCCGTGATTAATTCCTTCATTTGCTCCGGCTTCACAGCTGATTTATCAACGGTTTGGGCAGCTGGCAGTAAGTATAATAAACCATCAAAACGTTTGTCCTTAACCAAGGCTTGATGAATTTTGCATCTTTTTTCAATTACGTCAACAAGGTCATAAATAATTCTATTTTCGAGTCCCATTACAACATCTAAGTTTCGAAGGCCGATGTCTGTATCCACTAAGCAGACTTTTTTCCCTTGGAGGGCCAGCGACGTACCAATATTAGCGGAAGTTGTGGTTTTCCCAACGCCGCCCTTCCCAGATGTAATTACGATTGCTTCTCCCACCTTATTGTCCCCCTTCTAATCTTGTCAAATTAGGCCTTAATCGAATTAAAACTTGCAATCTATCAATGACGATGTGACGGTTCTCATCTATGTAAGCACATTCCATTTCTTGTTTTTCATTGCTTTGAACGGATTCTGGCTCTCTATTTAAGTAATCACTAATCCGCAGTTGGGACGGTTTCATACTGGAAGCAGCAATTACAGCCTGTTCATTCCCAAAGCAGCCGGCATGGGCCATTCCCTTTAACACGCCCATAATAAAAATGTTTCCACCGGCAATCACTGTTCCACCCGGATTGACATCGCCTATTAACAGGATATCACCAGGAACTTCAAGCACCTGGCCCGAACGAACGATTCTCGAAACCGTGATCACTTCCGTATCAGCCCTTAATGCCTTCGCTTCTTCCTTTGTGATGACATTCGAGATAATTTCATCAACAACTAAATTTTTCTTTTGTCGAATTAAGCTTTTTAGCTCTTCCTGCAAATTCACGGGTAAATAACGATTGCCGATTTCCACTTTAACAGAGATGATATGGTGCTCATCCTGCGTCTTTAAGTCGGCTGAAAGCTTTTGATCCAATTCCCTTTTTAGTTCCTCATAAGAACATCTATCATCAAGATGAAGGACAAGACCTTCCTTCGTTCCTTTTATTGTAACATTTTGCCGTTTTTTCATGGAGAAAATTCACCTCATAATTAAGCAAGCAAGTTCGGAACAACCAAACCTACTAGAAATTGCATGCCCTCATGCTCCCTTCCGAATCGGAAGTACAAACTATTCTTTTTAAAAAATTCGACACGATGCGTCCATTCTCCTCTTTTTTTAAAAAAATCTCATTCTACTCTAAGTGCCTCGGCATGTTTTTCAAATAGCCTTTTTAATGGGTAGCCGGCAATGATGATAAAGGCTGCGTTTAAGATCAAGGTTGGGTAAAACCGCAAATTAATAAAGCTCATGAAATCAACGTTTGTAACATGTATTAAATGATTCATTTCATAAACACCCACCTCTAATAGGGCAATGCCAAAAATGGAGACGAGAAAGGCAATGATCATATTTGTCTGCAAGATTTGCATGATTTTCGAAACAAGATAGGAAATAAATGGATAAACAAATAGGTAAATGCCAATAATTTCGACATAAACAATGTCAAATAATAGTCCGAAAATGGCCGCATAAATTATTCCCTGCTTCTTGCCGACAAAAATCGTAAGAAAGAGAATCGCAGCAAATAGAAAGTGCGGCACTAAGATTCGATTGCGGCCAAAAACATTTTCGGGTAAATATTGCACAAAAAGACTTTCTAATAAAAACAAGAATAGAAACAAAAGAGGAAGAAGGAACTTTTTCACGATCCCTCCTCCTTCCCATCCGTTAAATCTGTTATATCCGGATCCCGCATGATTTTTTTCGTGACCATTACATTTTTAATATCATAAAAATCTGCCCCGGGTTTGATAAGTGCCGTCAGATTCAACCCATACTGGTCCGGTTTAACCTCGACCACTTTTCCAATTAATAATCCTTCAGGAAAAATACCGCCTAACCCTGAGGTTATCACCGTTTGTCCCTTTTCAATTTCCGCACCTGCTGGAATTGCCTTGACCATTAGTAATTTTTTCTCTTTATCATAGCCCTCAACAAGACCATACACTTTGGTTTTGCCTTGGACAATGGCGGAAATCCGATTCTTCGGGTCGGTTGCGCTTAGAAGCTGCACGGTTGAGCTGAATTTATTTACACTTTTTACTTTTCCAATTAGGCCGTTTGCTGTCACAACCGCCATATTTTTCTTTAGTCCGTTTAAACTGCCTTTGTCGATAATAATCATTTCATGCCAACGATCAGGATTCCTGCCAATTACGGTAGCTGGCAGTGGTTCAAAATCTCTCAGGGTCTTTTCTTCATCGAGAACCGCACGCAATTCTTCATTGTCTTTTTTCAGCGCTTGAACCTGTGATTCAAGACTGACCAGATTGTCAAGCCGCGATTTTAATTCCTTATTCTCATTATATGTATTTTGCAAGTCCTGGAGATTTTCAAAAAAGCCTGCAATATAGTTAGAAGGCTTTGAAACCAGGGATTGAACCCAGCCGGTCGTATCTTTAACAAATTGCTCCGGCCAGGATAGTTTACTTCTCTCCCTTAAAGAAAACCCAATCAATGCCACGAGAACAATAATGCTGACAAGCAAAATAATCAGACGTTTATTCAAAAAGAACTGTGGCATGATTATACACCTCTATTTTTTCTAATCTATAAGATTGTTTTGGATAATGTTCTTTTCTTATTATCGCGAATCCTTCGCTTTGTTTTTAAATAAATGAATATGGTCGAGTGCCTTGCCGGTTCCGATTGCTACGCAATCAAGCGGATTTTCGGCAATTAGTACAGGCATTCTTGTTTCTTCGCTTATCACCTTGTCCAAATTGCGCAGTAGCGCGCCTCCGCCTGTTAAGACAATACCACGGTCCATAATATCGGCGGCAAGTTCCGGTGGTGTCTTTTCCAAGGTATTCTTAACGGCTTCAACAATTGCATAGACGGTGTCATTTAAGGCGGTCGAAATCTCTTTTGCCGTTATTTCAATCGTTTTTGGCAGACCTGTTAATAAATCACGGCCGCGAATTTCCATATTTTCGATGCCATCAGGTGTACCGGCAGATCCAACTTCCACTTTAATGGTTTCTGCCGTCCGCTCACCAATCATCAAATTATAATTTTTACGAATATATGAAATAATGGAATCATCCATCTCATCGCCAGCTACACGAATGGATTGGCTTGTGACAATTCCCCCTAAGGAAATAATCGCCACTTCAGTCGTTCCGCCGCCGACATCAACGACCATACTGCCGGTTGGCTCCCAGACTGGAAGGTTGGCGCCGATAGCTGCTGCAAATGGCTCTTCAATCGTATAGGCATCTTTCGCCCCCGCTTGCCTTGTAGCATCAATTACGGCTCGTTCCTCTACCGCCGTTATCCCAGATGGCACACAAACCATGACATATGGCTTTCCAGAAAATGGGTTATTACTTCGTTGAGCTTGGCGGATATGGTGCTTCATCATCAATGCCGTCGTTTCAAAGTCAGCAATGACGCCATCCTTCATTGGCCGCATCGCGACAACATTCCCCGGGGTCCGTCCAATCATATTTTTTGCGTCGTTCCCAACAGCGACGATACTCTTAGTATCAGTCTGCATTGCCACAACCGATGGCTCTCGTAAAACAATGCCTTTTCCTTTAACATAAACGAGGGTATTTGCTGTCCCCAAGTCAATCCCGAGATCTCTAGATCTAATTCCAAACATAGTGTTGTATCTCCCTTTCTTTCTGATACGAAATGCAAAAACTCCATTAGTCAGGTCATTTACCTTTTATATCATGTCTGTTTTCCTATTATTTATATAGCAATTTCAAAAACAATCCTAAAAAATCATAACTAATATTATATAGAAACGTCAAATAAAAACATAGTGTCATAAATACCCTTTTTCCTTCAAGCTGACAAACTTATTTTCGCCGATTATCAGATGGTCGAGCAGATCGATGCCAATTATTTTCCCGCATTCTACCAAGCGCTTGGTAACCTCAATATCTTCCCTGCTCGGTGCAGGGTCGCCGCTTGGATGATTATGCACCGCGATAACGGAGGCCGCTGAGCGTTTCAATGCTTCGCGGAATACCTCCCTTGGGTGGACAATCGAGGCGTTCAGGCTCCCAATGAAAACCGTTTGTTTATGAATGACCTGGTTCTTCGTGTTTAAATAGAGGCAGACAAAATGCTCCTGCGATAAAAAACGCATATCGTTCATGAGATACTTCGCTCCGTCTTCAGGGGAGCGGATAACATAACGGTCATTATAGGAAAGATTAGAAATCCTGCGGCCAATTTCGACAGCAGCAAGAATTTGAATCGCCTTAGCCGAGCCAATTCCTTTAATCTCAGTCATTTCTTCTAACGTAGCCGCCTTTAACATCCTTAGCCCTTCAAAATGGGTCAGCAGACGATTCGATAATTGCAGGACCGATTCGTCTTTTGTACCTGTTCGCAGCAGGATGGCAACCAGTTCATGATTCGATAAGCTTTGCGGACCATTCTGGATAAATCGTTCTCTCGGCCTTTCGTCTTGAGGGAAATCACGGATCATTAATGTATTTGTGGACACTCTTTTTCCTCCCTTATTAGCTGGGAGCTAATGAACTTTGAAAAAATGTTAATACGGCAACTGGTAACCCGCCTGTCTCAATTCCCTAATGGTCCTTGCAACCGGCAGACCGACAACCGCAAAATAGTCTCCATTTATTTTTTTGACAAGCATACTGCCAAGCTGTTGAATCCCATATGCCCCAGCTTTATCAAACGGTTCGCCGCTTTTCACATATGCACGTATCTCTTCGTCCGTCAACTCCCAAAACCAAACTTCAGTTTTTTCGTAAAACGTAGTCGAACTAGTTGGAGACACAATTGAAACACCTGTGAACACATCGTGCTGACTTCCTGAAAGAGTTGTTAACATCCTAATGGCTTCGGCCTCATCGCTTGGCTTTCCTAAGATTTGGTTATTCGCAACGACAATCGTGTCTGAACCAATCACAAAGGCATTCCTGTTGTCTTTAAAAACCGCCTGTGCTTTCCGATTGGCTAACTCCATCACTACTTCCTCGGGGGAGAGAGCGGGATCAAAACTTTCATCAACTTCACTGCTAATCATCGCGAATGTTAAGTGGAGATTTTCTAGAAGTTCTTTGCGCCGTGGAGATGAAGAGGCTAAAATGAGGTTCTGCATTCAATCACCTTACCTTTATTCTTATCATTTGGGAGATACAAGTTAATCGTATCAGAAATTGTAGAATCAAACAATTTTTATATGATTAAAGTTTGATGAAATTTGTAAATTTATGCGGTAATTACCTTTTAATACCCGTGTAAAAAGCCTGCCTCGTTTTCAGGCAGGCCTTATTTCCCAGAAAATATCGAGTTATGTCGTTTAAACCGAAAAGTAAAAGGACAGGAAGTTTAATAAGTGCTGCTGGGCTTCTGTTAGGTTTTTGATGTCTTTAGATTTTTGGAACTCCTTGAGCTTTGCATCCGCATTTGTTAATTCTGCCTGAAGCGTCTTAACCTTCTCGTTTTTAATCGTGCTACCCTTCAATTGTTCCTTTAAGGGTGCTAGTGCTTTGATGGATTCTTCAGAGATTTCCTTGCTGACAAGAGCGTTTGCTGCAGCAGCGGATAACGTCTGATAGATGCCAGGTACCGCTTCGAGAAAACTCTTTTCCTTTTCAGTGATATCTGAAAATTTCTTTTCGTCTAATAATAACGGCTTGGCAAATGCACCCTCAACGCCATTTTCTTTATTTTGGCTAGCCAGCGTTTTGGCTGCTTCAATCGAATCGGCGACACCAAGAAATATATATTGTTTTCCAGTTATTTCAATTACCTGTGACGGAATCCCTTTTGAAACCAGCCCATCAGAAACATCCTTGGCACCCTCTTTTGAGGTATAGTAACCCCCTTGGATAACAAAGGTAGTTAATTGATTGATGGTCAATGAGGTTGTCTTACCGGCGGCTATTTTGTTGTCGTTGCCGTTTGCTTCAACTGACTTCGGTGGTTCAGTTGCTGCCTTTTCGCTTGGTCCCATTAGCTTTAGCATAATACCGCCTAGCGTAAGACCAATAAGGATGGCAAAAATTGCCGAGATCAAAATCGACCCAACTGGCTGTCGATCCTTCTTTTTAAAATTTGATGAAAAGGATGTCAGTTTTTTGGAGCCGCTTTTTTTCGTCTTTTTTGCGCTGCCAATGTTAAATTCCTCGATATCTTTTTCTGCGGATTCCGGAATAATCCAGTCAAAGCTTTCATCGACAGGTTCCTGGGCAGCTGCTGTCTCCAAAAATCCATCCGTTTCCGGCCGCTCCGGATTTATTTTTATTACTTTCGTAAATGGTTCACTGATGGCTTCCGGCTCACTCTTTTGCAGTTCTTTCTGAATTATTTTGTCTTCAACATTCAATTTGATTTTAATTGTATGGCCTTTTTTAGGCTTGTCCACTAATCGTACCCCTTTCCCAAACGATGCGTAATTGGTTTCATCCTAACATAATCGCAAAAAAAAATAACAAGACTTTTGTCGTCTTGTTATCGAATGCTTTCGTCAAATTATTTGTTCCTTCGCCATGAACGCAAACTAAGGCTGTGTCTGTGCCGTTGGTGCAAACTGCGATAATGGATTCGCTTTACCTGCTGGTGCCGGGGCATCGATTTTCGGCAGCTCGGCCTTCAGGTCAGCTAATTCTGGTAAATAGTATGCAGAAATAGTAAGGCTGTAGCTAATCGGCTGATCTTCTTGATCAAGGCTAGTAATTTCTTGGCCGCCTGAATAAGTGATCGCCTCAACCACGACAATCCGTTTTAACGATTCCAGGGTTTCGATGAATTTCTCCAAATCCTCATAGGTCGGCGATTCCACACTCAACTGAACGGTTAGCTTTTTCATACCAACAGGTGCCGTTGGTGCCGGTTGCTGATCCCCGTTGCTTTCATTTGCTGCATTTGGGTCTGCAGAAGTGTTTTGGGCAGCATTTGCGTCTGCTGTGGGGTTTTGAGCTCCATCTGAGTTTTGCGGATTAGCTTGATCCCCTGAAGCTGCTTCAGCATCCTTACTAAAACTGATTGATTTAATTGCACTATTAGAGACGTTTTCTGCCTTTTCTAAGTCTAAAATAAACTGTTCCTGAAGCGGTTCAACAGGAACCTTTTTCTGTAGTTCTCTTGTATCTTCAGCAGAAGCGGTTGTGTTGTCTGCCTTTTTTTGACTAATAATATCTAACAGCTTTTGTTCCGACGATAATTCTTGCTGTTTAATGGCCAGGTCTGATTTCAATGGAGTTAGGAAAAAGAACTGAGCATAGACGATGAGTACCACTAACAAAAGAATGCAGGCTCCAACAATAAGTTGGTCTCTCTTGGAGAAACGAAGCTTCATGATCCCTTCACTCCTTCCCCATCCTTCTTGCCCTGTTGTAAAATTTTCTTAACTTCTTCCTTGTTAAAGTTAATTTCAAATTGCCCTGTATAACGAGGTAGATAGTTACTTGTTTGACTTTTTGAGGCAGCCGCTGAACTATTGCTTACCGTGTTTTGATTGGTAGTCGTACTCGTTGTGTTATTCTGATTCAATGCTGTATCTGTTGCTGAATTGTTTTGATTATCAACAGTTGTTGTTGAATCTGTTGTTGGCGGATTAGTAGCACTTGTTGTTGGACTGGATGTATTATCTTGGCTATTTGAAGCTGCTGTGTTGCTAGCAGCATTAGTGTCAGTTTCAGTATTCGTTTCTGCGGCTGCTAATGAATTCAGGCTTGCTTCCTCAATCCATTTCGAGTGATTAAGGCTATTTAAGAAGTAGGCTGCCTCTCGGGCACTGTCAAATTGAACGGTAAGGGTAACAGCTCCTGATTCTGTATAGCCAAAGGATTGGATAAAACCGCGCTCAGGCAGCAATGAGGTTAGATGCTGCATGACCGGCACTGTTTGGATGGGATCATTTGCCCATTCAATCGCGCCCTTTAGTTGGCTGACAGAGCTTGAAGATATAACCGTTTCGTTATTTTGCTGTTCTTTCTCGGCAATCTTTTTTGTCGTCGAAATTTGCCGATCTAAAGAAGTCAACTCATCTTTAACAGATTGAGTCTGCCAAAAATAGAAACCGCCTATTACTAAAAATACGGCTAGCAAACTGGATAACGTAATGATAAAGGCAAATTTTTTCGGTTCTTTTTGCGGAAGCAGGTTAATTTCTACTAACATCATTGCACCTCTTTTAAAGCGAGACCTAAAGATAGCAATAAATTAGCCGGTACGCTTCCTGTTTTTCCTTGTAAATCTGAATGAAGTGAAAGCAATTCAATCGGAACCTCAAAGCGCTCATTCATTTCTTCAGCAACGGCTTTGAGCATTGGATGGTCCCCAGTTAATAAAAACTTGGTAATATCATGTTTCTCATTGCTCAATGAATAACGATAAAAATCCAGTAATTTCGTTAATTCTTTAAAAATTTCTTCAAACTGAATCACCAATTCATCTGTTTCACCTTTATATTTACAGACCATCATTCCCGAACTATCCCGCCCTATTTCCCATTGATTTAGCTCAAACGGTAAGGCAAACGGACGCATGACAACAGGGACAACTCCCTCAAAAATACACAAATTCACGCTGGTCAAATCAAATTGAATCGTAAACAGATTTTCATTTGCATCGCCTTGACCGAGCGTATGGTATAAACGATAGAGTGCCAGCGGAGAAATATCCGCAGCCACTGGATGCAGCTTCAGACTCGAAAATAAATCCGCATATTCCATGACAAATTGCTCTGGAGCAGCAAATAGTAGCAGCTCCTTTGTCTTTCCATTATCCGTTAGTGGATAAAAATCAAATATCGGTTCTTCAAATGGTAAATGAATGCTGGCACCAAGCTCCAAATAAAGATAGCCCTTCATTTCATCATCCTGGATTTCAGTTGGAACAGATACCTTTCGGATAATGACTAATTGATCGGGTACGACAAAGCGAATCGAGCGCCGCTGAATCTTCCACTCGTCAATACACTCATCCAAGATATTCGCTAAGGAATCGATATCAGCAATTTTGCCGTCAACAATGATTCCAGGCGGCAAAAAGCGTTCGCCCCATTTTTGTGCCTGTGGCGGGTTTGCCTGCTTTAATTCAACACAACGAATCGAGTGGTCATTTAGCACTAGGTTGATTATTCGGTTTTTAGAGTTAAAGAGGGAAAAAGCCATTTAAATAACCCCTTAGTTAAAATCCGTGATTAAGAAAACGTACGTATAGGTCGATGAGTTCCGGTCCCCAATAATATGCTGACAAGGTTCCCGCGGCAATAAATGGTCCAAATGGAATCGGCTGCCGCTTTTTAACGATTCTAAAAAGCTGTGCCAGTCCGCCAAGTACGGCGCCGTATAGGGTTGATAAGAAGAACGATAATAACACTAGCTTAAATCCTAAGACAAAGCCGAGTAAGCCATAAAGTTTAACATCCCCGCCACCCATGCCGCCTTTACTGACAATAGCAATGAGTAATAGCAGTGTGAAACCTGTTGCTGCCCCTACAAGGCTGTCCCACCAGGGGTTCAGCGGCCAAACAATACGCTCCAATAAAAAAATCCCTGCAAACCAAATCAGAATTTTATCAGGGATGAGCATATAGTGAATATCCGAAACAACGATAATCATAAACATCGAAACTAGCGTTAATGCTACAACTAACTCCCCTGACCAGCCAACTACATAGGATGATGTTACAAAAAGTATACCAGTAAGCAATTCCATAATTGGATAGATAGGAGAAATCCGCGACTTACAGCCGCGGCATTTTCCCCTTTGAAACATATATGAAACCACTGGGATGAGTTCTATTGGTGTTAATTGATGCCCGCAGGATGGACAAGCGGATCTTGGTGAAACAATTGATTTCTTTAAAGGGACCCGGAGGCCTACAACGTTGAAAAAGGAACCTAAAGTAATTCCATATAAAAATAGTATAATATACACCATCAGTTTTACTTATTTATTACACTATCTCTATTTAAATCCTTTATTGCAACTGCTTCATGATTAGCATCTTGTACTCCTCTATCAGCATTAATGAGTTTTACTTTAGTTGCTTTACCATCTGTAACTTCAACAAATGAACCTGCTGGTGCACCTTTAAGTGCAAGAACTTGAGTTAAACTTTTAGCATTTCCTCTTGTATATCCCTTGGTAGTTTTATCAGGGTCTTTAACATCATCAAGAAAATTTGCTGCTTCTAAATATTCTAATGTTAAATAAACTGTTCCAGTCTGAAGTTGTGGTTCGGTAGTAACAGCAAGTTTTGCGGAATTTACCATTTGTTCTGCATTTGCAACATGAGCATCCTTTTTTGAGTTATCAATAATTTTTCCAATACTAGGAATTGCAATTGCTGCAATAATCCCCAAAATAACAATAACTGCGAGCAATTCAATCAAAGTTAACCCGCGTTGATCTTTAAGTTTCTTTTTTAACATTTGAAACATAATTCCATCTCCTCAATGGTTCTATGAACCTAGTAATATTTTCTCTTTTAGTATACAGTAATTTACAAGGTAAATAAAAGTGTATTTTAGGTATATTGTCACTTTTCATCAACTTTTTTGTTTTTTTGCCGTTTTATTGGTTATGTTGTTGAAATTGGTTGAACATATCGAACATAGGTACCATAATTGCTGTAACTATTGTACCAACAAGTCCTGCTAAAACAACAATCATTAATGGTTCAATCAATGATTTTAGTCTATCAGTTCCTGTTTCGACTTCTTTTTCATAGAACTCGGCAATTTTTGAAAGCATTGCGTCAAGTGCGCCTGTTTCCTCCCCAATCGCAATCATTTGTGTAACAAGCGGTGGGAAGGCCCAGTGTTTTTGCATCGGTTCCGTCATTGAACGTCCTTTTTCAAGGGAATCTCGTGATTCTCGTATCACTCGGGCGAGAACTTCATTTTCGACTACCTTTTCGACAATCGCCATTGCTTGAAGAATCGGGACAGAGCTGGAAAATAAAGAACTAAGGGTTCGCATCATTCGAGCCAGGGCTGCTTTTTGCAGTAAGTTTCCAAAAATAGGCATCCTTAATAACATATAATCTAAATAGTATTTAGATTGACTGTTACTCTTAAGATAAGTAATGAACACTACAATTGCAATAATAAATATAGCGACAAGCCACCAAAATGATTGCATAAAACCACTTGCTGCAAGGACAAACCTTGTAATTGCCGGCAGTTGACCGCCCAAATCAGCAAACATCGTGACAAATGTTGGAACAACGGCAACTAACAAAAAGATAACAACCGCGATTGCTATAATTCCCACTACAGTAGGATATGCCAGGGCAGATACGATTTTTTGTTTAGTATAATGCTGTTTTTCAAAGTGTTCAGCCAAGCGGTCAAGTGTCTCATCTAAATTACCGCTGACTTCTCCTGCTTTGACCATATTAATAAACATCGGTGTGAATATTTTCTTATGCTTAGCCACTGCATCAGAAAGAGGATTACCTTCCCGTAATTCTTGTTCAACGTCAAGTAATGCCTTCTTCAACGCTTTACTATCTGTTTGAACTGCAAGAATCGCTGTTGCTTCGACAACCGTTACTCCTGCTTTGATTAACGTCGAAAATTGTCTTAAATAAATGACAAAATGCTGCAGCTTCACTGGATTTCCTAGTGAGATATCCTTAGTCATCAAGGTCTCAGGAATCTCCGTCATTTCAATTACACGAATTCCTTCTTCCTTAAGCTTGACCATTGCTTCTCGCTTAGAACCTGCATTTACGGTGCCCTGCCGTTTTCCTTTTCGGTCTCTTCCAGCATATTTAAATCTAGCCATTCATCAACATCTTTTCTTGTAAATATTGCACTGCCGATTCCTTTTGAATGATATTTCGATCAATAAGATCTCGAATACTCATTTCAAGCGTATGCATCCCTTGGGCTCGGGACGTTTGCATCGTACTCTGAATTTGGTGGACTTTTTCATTTCTTATCAAGTTAGCGATTGCAGCATTGTTTACCAAAATTTCTGTGGCTGCTTTTCTGCCTTTTTTATCAGCAGTTGGAAATAAACGTTGCGAAATAACCCCAACTAGGACTGAGGCCAACTGGATACGAATTTGCGGCTGTTGACCCGATGGGAAGACATCGATTATTCGGTTAATAGTTGTTGGTGCACTAGATGTATGAAGTGTTCCTAGAACAAGGTGCCCTGTTTCAGCTGCTGTAATTGCAATCGACATCGTTTCTAAATCGCGCATCTCACCGACAAGAATAACATCAGGGTCCTGTCGAAGTGCCGCCTTTAAGCCGCTTGCATAATTATTTGTATCAAATCCAACTTCCCTTTGATCAATTACCGAGTGACCGTGTCGGTGGAGATATTCGATTGGATCTTCTAAGGTAATAATATGCTTCCTCATCGTTCGATTCATATAATCAATCATCGACGCGAGTGTAGTTGATTTCCCGCTACCCGTTGGGCCTGTGACAAGAATTAGACCCTGCGGCTTCTCCACAAGCTTGGAGACGATGTCAGGCAAATCTAGGTCCTCAATAGATGGAACTTTTGAAGCAACTACCCTAAGGGCTATTGAAACGCTTTTCCGTTGATGGTACGAATTGACACGGAAGCGCGAACTACCCGGTACACCATATGAAAAGTCAAGTTCGCCTTTTTCCTTAAATAAATCCCACATACTTTCTGGAATAATTGCTTTTGCCATTTCTTCAGTATCGGTTGGCAATAGTTTATCAGTTCCATACCTTCGTAAATCACCGTTTATGCGTAGGACCGGAGGAACTCCAACAGTTAAATGTACATCCGAAGCTTTATATTCAATAGCTGCTTTCAAAATTGCATCAATTTTTTCTTTCATACCCTAATACTCCTACTCCAGAGTCGCTACTCTTAATACTTCTTCAGTGGTTGTTAACCCTTGTTTTATTTTCAATAATCCATCGTCAATTAAAAAGATGGTTTTATTTTTAGTTGCTATTTCCTTTAGTTTTTGAAAAGATTCGTCATTCATCAATGCTCGGCTCATCTCATCATTGATAACGAGCACTTCATGAAGGGCAATCCTGCCTTTATAGCCCGACATGTTACAGGAAGAACAGCCCTTCCCCCGTGAAATTTGTTCAATTTTCATTCCACGCCTAGCAAAAATTTCTAGCTCTCGTTTTGATGGTTCTTGAATCTCTAGACAATCACGGCACACTTTTCGAACAAGCCGCTGTGACACAATACCGCTTAAGGAGGCTGCTAGTAAAAACGGTTCTACTCCCATATCAATCAGCCTTGTAACAGTCCCAATTGAATCATTTGTATGAAGGGTGCTTAATACTAGGTGGCCGGTTAAGGAAGCGCGGATTGCCACTTCAGCCGTTTCTTTATCGCGTATTTCTCCGACCATAATAATATTCGGATCTTGACGGAGAATTGACCTTAATCCAGCGGCAAAGGTCATCCCGACATTCGTATTCACTTGAATTTGATTAATCCCTTCCAATTGGTATTCGACAGGATCTTCAATTGTTATGATATTGACGGCTTCATTATTTAACTTGTTAAGTGCTGCATAAAGGGTTGAAGATTTACCTGAACCTGTTGGCCCGGTAATAAGCAAAATGCCCGTTGGCTTTTCAATCATTTCATTAAAACGTTTCATATTAAGGGCATTAAATCCAAGTTTACTTAAATCATTTAATGTTGATCCCATATCAAGAAGACGCATTACGATCTTTTCCCCGTAAACAGTCGGCAGCGTGGAGACACGGAGATCAACTGGGTGAAATTCAAGATTTAGTTTAATCCGTCCATCCTGTGGAATTCTGTGCTCGGTAATATCGAGATTAGACATGATTTTAATTCTTGCTGTTAGAACGCCTTGCATGTGGCTGGGCAGAATACGCTCAACACGTAGAACTCCATCCACTCGGTACCGGACGACAACTTTCGTTTCCTGCGGATCAATATGAATATCGCTGGCCCTTTGAATGACAGCATTTGACAAAATCTGATTCACAAGGCGGACAATCGGTGAATCTAGATCAGTTACATCGTCTGTCCGCCCCTTTTCATTTTTCTGTAATTCATCAAGCAGCTCAGCAAAACCATCATCGACATCATAGTATTTATTAATCGATCGCAGGATATCATCTTTTGTAGCAATTGCCGGTTCAATTTGAAATCCCGTTGATAAACGAAGATCATCAATGACAATGAAATCCATCGGATTAGCCATTGCGACGAATAGCTTATTGCCCTCTTTTTTCAACGGAATAATTAGGTTTCTTCTCGCTGCTTCTTTAGAGATGAGTGAAAAAAGATTCGTTTCAAATGGATAATGAAAAAGACTGATATGTGGGACTCCAAGCTGATGTTCCAGCACTTCAATCAACTGATGTTCGGTAATGTATCCACGGTCCAATAGAGCTTCACCAAGTTTTTGATTCGTACTCTTCTTTTCAAGTGTTGCTTGAAGCTGTTCAACTGTTATGAGACCCTCTTCAATTAACAAATCTCCAAGTTTTTTTCGCATTTGCTTCATTCTACACTCCTACCATTATTTTGGTTGTTCATTTGGTTTTCCCCAAAGATTGCTATCATCCTGTTGAACCTCATCAGAATTTGTTGATGTTTTGTTTCCAATTGAATTGGAATCATCATTGGACTGACTATTATTTTCAGTATCGACTATACTACCGGACGTATCAGAAGTTTGCGGCGTCCCCTGTTCGTATCTCGCTAGGGCCTGAACTATCACTTGGTATATTGGTGGATAATAGTCCTCTGAGATTAATTCACTTTTAATGAACTGGTTTCCTTGATATATTTCCCTGTAAACCTTGACAATTTGACCGTCTGCACCTTTTGCCTGGATTTTTGTTTTTCCAGGGAGAAGCTGTGGACTATATTGTACAATCGTCTTAGGCTTTAATGATTGTTCATCTTTTTTGTTGATTTTATAATTATTTAGAAACTCTTCACCCTTTAAGATAACCCTTAACTTGTCGTTCTCTAATTGAAGTTCAAGAAAATATTTCGCCTTTTTTGGATTTGCTATGACAAAATCGACTTGTTCATTTTGGTTAACTTTTGCTTCAAAGCCCAATGGCGCATAATCCGGGAGCGAACTACTAATGTTTCTTTCTACAATCGAAAAGTCAGAAGGTAAAATGGCTTGATATATTCCAGTAGCAATAATATTTAATGAAGATGAATCCCCGACCTTGTGTTTTTTTGCAAAATCTAGCAATGAAAAGGTGGATTCTTCTTTGATTTCAATTGTTGGATTATTCTCAATGATAGTTGCTAAATCATCTGGAACTTCCTTCATTGTTACAATTGCATCACTTATAATAGTATCCTTCTTTGTTTGATTTGTAAGTAAGAAATCATTATAAAGGTTAAATGATTGTTCACCAGATTCGAAAAGTGAAGCTTGTGTATTTAAACTAGTCGTAAGCTTTTCTAAATCAAAAGTACTGGTTTCTAGTTGCGGGAAGAGAATTTGTAATTGTTCTTTTACCTGTGATTTAGTAACAATAATACTAACAGGACTTTTTTGTCCTTCCTTTAAGGAATCAATCGTTTGCTTTGAATCTAAATGGAAATGGTTTAAATCGAGTGGAGAAGTGATTTCTCCATATTTTAGTTCAATCGAGGTATTCTTAAGCCAGTCAACATACTTTTCCTCCAACATACTAATGGCTTCACCTTTTGTTTTCCCAGAAACATCTAATGGACCGATTGTTGTTCCAACTGAGTACTTTCCATCAACATTTGTTATTTTTTCAAATGCTTTTGCCCCAAAGTGGGAGAAACTAAATATTAATGCCGTACTTACAAAAATAACAATAAATAACTTTATGATTTGTTGATTTTTGCCCAAATGATCTGCCTCCCTTCAAATTACTTTTGTAAGGTTATCATTTTCTTCGATTTATTTTCTTCTTGAACATCATCATGACCCGTCGCCACTTCTTTTGGTGCAAAGAGAAAATCGAAAGTAGGATCAGATAACTGCGCATTTTCCTTTGTACTAATATCGTCAAATGATTGCTCTTCTTCATCTATTGATGAAAAAACATCGATTTCTTCAAGCCAATCGATATCCACCTTTTCTTCATCTAGCAAACTCTTAATGTCAGTTGAATGACCAATTTCAGGCTTTAAAACTTCCTTCTGTTCTTCTAAATCATTTTCTAGATCCCGTTCTAATAAAAATGAAATATCCTGATCAGTATCTGCAAATTGTTCCCTTTCTAGGCTTATACCAAGTTGACTATTTTCTATCACATTTGTGACAGATGGTTGAACTAATTCTAATTCAGTTAATTCTAGTGACTTATTACTTTTTTCTATGACTACTTTGGAATCGTAAACGGGAATATCAAATTTATTGGTTAGCTCATCTTCAAACGAAGGAATTTCTTTAAAGATCAGTTTTCCCAATTGCTTTTCCATAAAGTATGCAGTAAAGAAAATGAGTGCAACCAGCATTATGACGGTTTCCCACAACGGGATAGCTATAACCGCTGCAAGTCCTCCTAGTGCAAGCACAAAACTAGCCAAAACGATGAATAACTTCCCTTTTACAGTCATTCCTAGAGGTAAAAAGGAAACAATCAAAATAAGAACAAGCATAGAACTAATGGCCAATATTATCGGTAGCATCCATTCACTCCCTCTCTAATTCGTTCATTTATACTATTAAACTACATTATTTTTACTTTATATTATTTTTTGCTCTTTTCTACAAAAATTAGACAAAATCCTCCTACTAAATATTGTATAATACTATTAAGTAATTTAAAAGAAGATGAACATGAAAATTTGGGAGATTCTCTACAATAAAATTGATAACAGCGATAAAATCAGAATTTATTATGTCCTAAACCTAAAACAATGACAAATCTTATTCCCTTACTACACCTTATTTAGATTGACATTTTTCAATCATTAGAAATTTATTATATTTTGAAAGAAGGCGAAGAAAAGATTATGTGTAAATTACTAAAAAATCAACAAGGTCTAACTTTAATAGAGGTTTTAGTGTCTATCACTCTATTAGGAATAGTCCTGACTACTTTCTTATCTTTCTTTAATCAAGCTTACTCTTATACAAAAAAAAATCAGGATAAAACTGTGGGAATAAATGTAGCAAGGAATGTTTTATATTATATGGAACAGCAGGATTACAATCGTTTTCAGGCACAATACTTTCCAGGTAAAAATCCTCCCAAAAAAGTACAACTAACAACTGAAAATTGTAAGGATTCTGCTTTTGAATCCGTAGCAGTTTGCGAAGGGTTCTTTTCATCCACTATCAATAATGTAAACTATTCCGCTATCGTAACGTTAACAAGCGATGTTAAATTGGATAATAATCAAGTATCGCATGATTTAACCATGTATTTAACCGGTGTTGAAGTTGAAGTAAAATGGGGAAATCAAACTGCTACAGTAAGGGGTTTAATAAAAAAATGATGAAGCTAATTTCTTCTAATAGAGGAATGACCCTGGTTGAAGTTTTAGCCACTCTAGTAATTATGAGCATTTTATCTGGTATCATCTATAGCGTTTTTGTAACAGGCTTAAAGCTCTATCAAAAAATTGGAATCGAAGGCCATTTAAGGGATGATGCTGATTATGTAGCAACAATGATTCTTAATGAAATGTACAACAGCCCACCGAATTATATATTACCATATGAAAATAATGATACCGGGGCAAAGGGCATCCAAATGGTAAGATACAAGCCAAAAAATGTCGAAGGTTTTATTGTAGAGGATTCTACTGAAATTGAAGATAATACATTAATTTATCAAGAAAACCAAAAATTTTTTATTGAGAAACTAAATGAAAAAAATCAATCGATAGAAAAAACAGAAATACAAACAGTAAGAGTTAAAAACACTACCGTTACAGATGGAGTCAATTCTGAAACTTCTTCCATTTCAATTGGTTCGTGCAGTTTACCAGATTCAAGCGGAAAATGCAGGCATGGCAGAATTTCATTAAATTTAGTCATTGAAGATAGTAATCAAGGTCCCAATAGTGTCATAAAAACAAAACCCTTAATCTTAAATAGTACATTTGGCTTCTAAAAGGAGTGATTAGATGATAAAAAATGAAAAAGGCTCTACTCTTCTAGTTGTTCTGTTGATGATTTTAGTCTTCACAATATTAGGATTGACAATCTTATCCGCTAGTATTGGTGGGGCTAAACGAACGGAGATTAGAAAAGAAAGTATTGTCGAAAATCTAGACGCCATAAGAACTCTCAATGAGGCAGCCGCCTACATTAAAAAAACAATTAAACTTGAATATACACCTGAGATGTCTATTGAAGACTACAACCAAATGATAACAGATAAAATTCTAAATAATCCATTAGATTATCAAATAACAAATGATAGACCAGATTTAAAGGATTTCACAAGAGTACTATTGGTTAGTAGCAAAGCTCCAAACGGTCAAAGTTACAGTCAAACAGTCTATATTACACCGATGCCAAGCTTTCTAAAATATGCGATTGGATCACGGGATGTTTTAACCATCAACGGTTCTCTTTATTTAAAAGAAGGAAATATTTATGCGAATAATAAAATTGAAATTAGTAATCAAGCAAGATATGTATATAATAACGTTTCAAAAACAGTGAATACTACCTTTCCTTCAGTATTTAATAAAGACAGTAATTTTCTTTTTCTTGAAAACGAGAATATCAATTTTTGCAATAATAAATGCTATGATGGATCAACTAAAAATACTTTTTTACCACTGGAAATAAGTAAGATAAATCAAGTTTTTGATCCAACGGCTCCCACCTATTCAAAGGAAAATACAGAGTTTGTTGAGGTAGATATTATCAAAACCTTTATTGAAAAGCTGAAAAACAGTGGTATTATTGATCCTAGCCTTAATACCTCCAATATGTCGAACAAAAAATTATTAGAACTAGTAGCTTCTTCTATAGGTACTTTTAATGAAGGGAATAATGCTGTACAGATTCTCAAATCTTTTAATAAGATTGAAGGTAACTCATCTGCAAAGAGTTACTTATATAATAGTAATGCCTTTATAGATACAAACAACCTAACCATTGATAAATCAAAATGGCTGGTCATTAATGGAGATGCCTATTTTGAAAATATCGGAAATGAAAAAATGAACGTTTCTGCTAATATACTTGTCACTGGTAATGTAAGCATAAAAGGAAAGATTGCTTTTAATTCAACCATGTATGTATTGGGCAATACAGAAATCAATAATGTTGATATATCTGGATTAGATTCTGGCGAGCTAATATTAATGACTCAGAGAAACTTAGAAATTGCCAGATTGAATAAATTTCAGAATCCGGATAGTTCCAATCTTGACCATGTAGATTCCATTAAAGCATTTCTATATACAAATTCAGATGCTGTGGTTTATGCAATAGGATCTTATATTAATATTGATGGTGGACTTTTTGCACATGGAAATTTAGAGGTGAATGCGTTTCGTGGAACGGTACCGGGTGCTGACAGTACGGATTTAACATTTGTATCAAAGAGTGATGAAAAGGCTTCCCGACTAATAATTAAAAATAATAAAAAGCTTTTTATTAATCAAGCACAAGGTCTTCCAAAAGTAGATCAACTGGAAGTATTAACTGATTTAATGAAAAAAAACTAAGCTAAAGCCGATAAGGAATCATCCTTATCGGCTATTTTAGTAACTTGATAATTTCTTCATGATTCCAGTGCAAGGCATATTCTAATGCCGTTTTTCCTTCACTACTTTTCAATGATGGATCAGCCCCGTTATTTAGCAACATTTTTACTATGTCTGTATATCCATATTCTGCTGCTATAATCAAGGCAGTTTTACCCACGGCATTTTTATCATTAAGCCCTTCTTTACTTTCAAGAAGAAGATTGTCAACGATGTCTTTTCTTCCATTCATCGCTGCACTGTAGAATATATTATTTCCCTCATTGTCTTTATCTAAATTTTCATTATGATATTGATATAAAAGTTGGACTGCCTCTAAATTTCCAGCCTTTGCAGCAATCAATAACGGTGTTTCTTTTGCCTTATTTCTTCCTGTTGGCTCACTTCCAAGACCGATAATATACTTTATTATTTCTGGGTGACCTTTCAATGCAGCTATATGTAATGTCGTGTTACCTAATTCATTAGTGGCATTGATGTTATTTAATTTATTCTTGCTTGCGATTTTTAATAATGTCTTATAAGAATTTAGTTCCTTTTGATATTCTGGACCTTCTTCAGATACTTGGTAATCATACATATTGGCGACAATTTGCACAAATAAGGGTGTGGAAGATTTATCGTTAATTTTGGCACCATTTTCCAATAGAAGAATAGCTGATTCTAGTGAACGATCATTCAACGCTGTTTCAAACGGTGTAAAGCCTTCGTTTGAGATAAAATTAAGTGGGTATTTATTTTTGATAAATTTGTTGATTTTATTTGTATCATTATTATCAATCGCACTGATGATATCATTTTGCTTCTCTTCCTCTGATTTTCCTTGAAACCATCCAGCTTTATTGATGAGCAGAATGGCGAACACGATCACTAATATGATTCCGATAAGAACTAGCCATTTTGTCTTTTTCACTTTGAGGGCTCCTTTTTAGGGGTGGAATGCTGAGAAGCCATAACAACTGTTATGGCTTCTCACTATTCAATTAATATTTGTCATTATCTCCAGCACCAGTACCTGGTTCAATAACATTTACCTTTAATATTGCTGAATACGGTTTACCGTTTTCATCTTGAACCGTGATAGTAATACTAGCCTTCCCTATACGTTTCGCTAAAATATTTCCATTTGAATCAACATCCAGAATATACGTATCGGATGAATCAAGTGTAATTCCATCTTTTATATTCGTTGCATCTCCAGGATGGTATACGAGGAAGTTTTTAATATTTTTACTATTATCACCCTTGGTAATATCGATTTCAGGTGGGCTTGTCTCAATACCAGTCAATGGAGAGCCAACAACAACTGTGACTGTTGTTTTTGCTCTGCCGTCATCCGCCGCTGAAATTTCAATAGTAGCTGTACCTGTTGATTTCCCGATGACCTTACCATTTTCTAACATTTGAACGATAGAAGGATTAAGTGATCTCCAAATTAAATTTTTATTAGTAGCATTCTCAGGCTCTATTTTTACTCCAAAAATAAATTCTTCAAATTTATTTAACTTTTTGAAGCTTGGATCAACGATAATTTCGCTAACAAGAATATTATTAACCGTTAATCTAGCACTTTTGCTGATAACATCCCCATTGGAATTTATTCCACTAACCCTTAGTTTCGTTGTACCAGGTTTAAGAGCTGTAAGTTTAAATTTATCTTTATCAATGGAGGCTAAGCTTGGTTCATCAAGGACAATGGAGAGACCATATTTAGCATCAGCAGGCGTGATGGTTATTGGCAAGTCCTTCGTGTCCCCAACATTCATCGTGATATCATTTACGAGAATATTTTCAACAGCAATCCTAACTGTAACATATGTGGAAGCAACTTTTACATTACCAAAGACATCTGTTACTCTAACATTAACGTACCCATCTCCTAAATCCTTTGCAGTAACTACTCCCGAATCTGCGTCAATGGTAAATATTGAATTATTTGTTACCGACCACTTAATTTCCTTTATTCCAACGTTTTCCGGAAGAACTTTCAAATCAAGGGCAAAGTTTTTTGGCATCCCTTTATTTAATACCACATTTTCAGGCATTTGAATACTAGTGACTTCATAATCTGATCGTACTGTAACAGTATTAAATTGAAGTTCTTTCGTACTATTATCAATATCCTTATAAGTAAGTTTTGCATTATTAAAGATAAACTGACCTTTGGTTTTTGGAATTACAGAAATCGCAAAATTTACCGGCGAAGCTATATACTTATCACCAATCTTTTTATAGGTGATCGAAGCTAGATTGCCAGTGACTGTGTATCCAGTTGATAAATTACCTGTTTTAGTAAAGTCACTTGATAATGGTAATACAAGCTCAATATTTGGAGGAAATGTTTCGGTATAGGTTACATTTGATAATATTGCATTGGAACCTAACGTTTGCGCAGCGACACCACTTATTTCCTTAGGGTTAATAGCATAATTTAGCTTAATATCCTTATTTACAGGAATAATTTCATTTGTCGATGCACTTCTACTTACCTCAAGATTTGCGTTGATCTTGACCATGGCAAGGTTCAACACTTTTTCTGATTTTGCTCCACTTTTATCTGTCGCTTCAATTCTTAAAATTGCATTTCCACCGTTTGGCATACCATGGTCAATTGATTGAACAATTGTAGAGCCATTTGTCACATTATCCTGTGAATACACCTGTTTTTCATTTAAAAAAACCTTTGTTGAAACAAATTTGTCCTTTAAATCAAAATCCTGGATATTATAAGACAATTCAATTTTTTGATGTGCAGGAATTTTATCGCCGTTTCCTGGTGTATTGACTGTAATTACAGGAGCGTGATTGGATCCTAAGAAAGCTCGATACATGGTGTTAACAAATAGTCGTTGTTCGTCATCAGGGAAATTACTATTGGTATGTCCTGTCCCTGAATATGTGATGTTCCCCTTAGAATAAGTATAATAGTGATTCCAACTATCGTTTATATCACGACTACTTCCAGTTATATTATACCAAGGTGTAACATCAGAGTCTTCTAAATCTAAGGTATAGTACTGATTATGAGTAGTATTTATCGCAATATTTGAGCCCAATTGATAGGGGTATTTTGTTATTAATCCTTCATTAACCTTAATCGTTGTTTTGGAAGTATTGGGCGCATTTAAGCCAAGATTCGTTTGCGGGGGCTTCTGACCCGTATCATTCATAAAATTAGTTACCCAATTGTTACCTGAATCATATATCGTATCATGTGTGAATAATATACTTTGCTTCGTATCTATAAATTTTCTTACTGATCCAACAGCATTCACATTAATAGCCGCTTTGTTGTACTCGTCTTTAAATCCAAAAACAAGCATATCGTATTTTCCATTAATGTTTTCATGTGAATATGTAGCATTCGCTTCTGTTTTGCTCTTATTGAATTGTGCCATATCCGTCACATCAATGTTAATTTGATACTTATCAGTACTTAGATACTTTTGATTCATATTAGTTTCGGTTTTTAGACTACTTCCGTCATTACTTCCACTTTGGACCTGTAGAACATTAACCACTACCTGTTGATCTGTAAAATTGATTGTTCCCTTTTGATAATCCTTCAGATTTGTTCCTATATCAGTAACTTCAAGCTTCCAATTTCGAATCCCACTATAGCCTCTTGGCAATACATAACTAATCGAATCGGTGGTATTCGTTATTTGCTTTTCAAGAACTATTTCTGACGGATCATATCTATCATTGAAATCCGAATCAATAAATAAACTAGCAAGCAAATTCTTAGACTGGATATTGGTAAGCATTTTTATAGTAAATTGAAGATTGTCACCTGGCTTATATTCTTGGCTTAATTCTGATGGTTTAGCAGTTAAATCAAATCTTGGGCGCAATAAGTACTTATTCCCGTTAATAAAACTGTTTAATGCTGTTGCTGCGTTTGCATGATTGCTAGTATAAAATAGCACATTTTCTTTCGCAGAAAACTTACCATTAAATTGTGTCTGAAGGTTTCCACCATTTTTTATACTGGTATTTCCAAGTATAACTGGCTGTCCCTTATTAATAAAATCTTTTATAATTTCGTCTGCTTTTAACTTAGAAATATCATTCATTATATTCGTTGTGGCATGGGCGGATGTACGGTTATTCCCATTTTCTGCAAGCAATTGAGGTACAGTCTTAGTAGAGTAGGCACCTCCATCTGGGATCGCTATGATATCATATTTCCCAGCAAGTTCCTCTCTAGAAGCGACAAATTTCTTCATCGTTACCGTTTCAACAGAATAATTGTTGTTCCCGCTATCTAATATGGTTTTAGTTAATTTTGAAGAACCAACATCCACAATCTCTAACACTTTGAGATTAGGTTTTGGTGGAGTATCTGCTTTCACATAGGACGTCTGAATTACAGAACCGAATAAAAGAAATACCACTGAAATTGTTGAAAAAAAACGTTTCATTTATTATCCCCCCTCTTACTTCCTCATTAATCTATCTTATCTGTCAATTTTCTATGTCTTTTTTACTATTATAGCAAATTTCCTAGCAATAACTACAGAATAAATTATGAAATTAATATTCTTCCTTATTAAAAAAGGACAATAAAAAGGCAAAAACCCTATTCCAGATTTTTGCCTTTTATTTTACATATTCCGCGACCCGATTCCTCCCAGCCCTTTTCGCCCCCACATAAAGAGCTCGATCGGCGTGGCGAATCAATGCAAGTGCATCTTCGGCGTCCTCTGGTGCGGTTGCGACTCCAATCGAAGCGGTAATCCTCACCTGCTGCTGTTTTTGATCTAACGACTGCTGAAGGGTAAACGGCCAGTTCGCAACTGACTGCCTAATGTGCTCAGCCATTTGATAGGCTTCTTCCTTTGAGGTATCGGGTAATAGCACGACGAATTCCTCGCCTCCGTATCGAGCCACAGTCCCGCGGGCGCCTACCAGCTTACTCACTCTGTTTGCTAGCTCGATAAGGATTTCATTACCGCTTTGGTGGCCATAGGTGTCGTTTACCTCTTTAAAATGGTCGATATCAAGGATGATTAATGAGAGCGTCTCGCGTTCGAAGCCAGTCATTTTCTCAAACTCTTCAGTTAACATGTTCTCAAAATAGCGGTAATTATATAATTTTGTTAACGCGCAGCGTTCACTTTGCCTTTTGGTTTGTTCATAATGCCTGGCGTTTTCCATAGCAACGGCAAAATGGGAGCAGAGGATATCGATTATCATATGCTGAAATTTTTCATAGGCCCGCTTCTTCTTTGACGCCAGTAATAATACGCCAGTTACTTTTTTACTGCTTACGATTGGGACGCAAAGAATACTTTCGACATCGCTCGGGATATAGCCGCTGACAAGACCTCGCCACTCCATCTTTGCAGAGAATAGAAAAGCTTTCCGTTTCGCCCAAACCATACCGCTAATACCTTCGTTCTTTTTCAATGGTTTGACGTCATTGGCCATTACAGTACCGCTTTCAATCCGGCGAATTAATTTAAGCTCGTCTCCTGAGACTTCAAGGATATAGGCATAATCAACAGGCAGCATTTCACTAAGCTTCTGAATAAACAAGTGAATGACATCGTTAACATTCAGGCGTTCGGCTAATTGATGACCAATTTCCGCGGCCTTTTGTAAGTATGCGTTTATCTTTTGACTTGAATAGTAAAGATTAAACACTATGGACAAACTTACAAATGGAATTCCGACAAACACGATAGCTAGTATTCCCACCTGTTTGTATAAAATGTACAGCATAATCCCAATCGGCAACGTGATTAACGTGGTAATCGTTTCGACAAAGAAGTCCTTGCCAAAATAGGACTCTTTCCTTTTATAAATAAAAAAGAGATTAAAAGAAATGATGATTTGATTTAATAGATAACTTAACACGGCATAGACAACAGCCAGCATAAGTGCATGCCTATCGTGAGACAAGCTAGAACCCGTTTCGCCGCCAATTAAGAAATAAATAATCCCGCTGACAAAAGAAACAATAAAGAACATAATTAAATTCAGCGGCAGACGAAATAGTTGACCATTTTTCAGGATCCTAAGTCGTACAAGTAAACTAATAACCGCTGCCTGGGCAAAGAGGATTTCGACGAATAAGCCGAATTTTAAAAAGGTCGCAAGTGCCACCCATTGAATGAGAAAGATAAACATATCATTGATGACAATTGGCATCGACGCAACAGCTAGTGTTAACAGTAAAAACGCCAAAATATCTACCCAATTGCCGGTGAAGTGAGGGGGATAATGGATATAGGTATACCATAAACCGGCTGGAACCAGCAAAAACCAAACTAGAAAAATTGTTTTTTGCACTTGTGGCTTGACAGGCATTTGACTCTCCCCCTCCTTCTAATCCGTTGTGGCGGCGCTCCGCCCTTTTTCGAAATCATTTATCGTTAATTCAAGATAATCTAATATTATCAAAAAATAGGCGGCTTGTCATAGAGAAATCGTCTTATTTTTCAAATATTTACATAAATGAGGTTTAACCTCCGAAATAAAATAGAGAGAACCGGTAATTACTACCATGTCTTTCGTATCTATGTTATAAATTTCTTCTAACAAATAGCTCTTCCAGTTGTCGACCGCCAGTTTGTTCGCTGATTGGCTGATTTGCAGCAAATCCTCGGCATTTGCGGCGCGGGGAAAATCAAAGCTGACAAACGTGATTTGATGAGCAATTTTGTCGAGCTTGGCGATCATTTTGTCGAGCTTTTTGTCCTTTAAGGCCGCAAACACAATCTGGATGTGACGATCCGGGTAACGGGTTGATAGTTCTTGGACTAGGGCTGTAACGCCTTCGTCATTATGGGCCCCATCAATGATGACCAGCGGGTCTTGCGAGAGAATTTCAAATCGCCCCGGCCAGTAGGCCTTTTTTAACCCATCTCGGATTGCTTGGCTGCTAATCGTGAACAAGCCTTTTTGATCTAAAAATTGGGCTGCATTAACCGCGAGTGCCGCATTTTCTGTTTGATGCTGGCCCATCATTCTGATTTCAAGCTCGCTCATGGTTTGTGTTTCCGTTTGTAATGTGAATGCTTCCCCTTTTTCAAGCGATTCATGAGCACTAATGGAAAACTCCTGATTTAAGCGGAAAATAGGTGCGGTCTTTTGAGCCGCCTGCTCGATAATTACGTTTAGTGCACCAGGATGTTTGACGGCGGTAAAAACGGGGGTATTATCCTTAATGATTCCCGCTTTTTCAAAAGCGATTTCCTCGTAGGTGTTACCGAGGATGTTCGTGTGATCAAGACCAATATTGGTGATAATCGAAGCTAGCGGATGAAGGATATTGGTGGAATCGAACCGCCCGCCTAAACCTACCTCAAAAATAACGATGTCGACCTTGCTGTTGTTGGCAAAATAATCGAAGGCCATCGCGGTAATGACTTCGAATTCAGTTGGACCGCCAAGCTCTGTTTCCTCCAATTCATCCGCCAATGGACGAATGACATTGGCAAGCTTTAGCAACTCCTCATCTGTAATCGGTTTTCCGTTGACACTTATACGCTCGTTAAACTGCTCGATATATGGCGAGGTAAAGGTTCCAACTGTATAGCCTGACGCTTCGAGAATCGAACGTAGAAAAGTAACCGTTGAGCCTTTTCCATTTGTTCCGCCGATATGGACGGTTTTTATCTTTGTTTCTGGATTGCCAAGCCTGGACATCATCCATTCCATTCGTTTTAATCCTGGTTTAATGCCTAGTCGTAAGCGAGCATGAATCCATTCCAGGGCTTCTTTATAGGTTGAAAACATTTAGTACCGCCCCTTCCGTATTATTTATTGATTCGCTGATAAAAGTTGTAAATTCGCTAATAAATTTCAAAATTCGCTGATAAAATATGCATATTCGCTAATAAACTTCAGAAATTCGCTGATAAAAGTTGTAGATTTCCCGATAAACTACAGAAAACCGCCGAAAAATGACAGTCACCTGTGAAAATGAACCGTCCCGACGGAGTTTTGATCGTTTTTTCAAAAGATTTTCATAAAGGCGAGACGAATCCATGTTGGATTCGCCTCAAACTTTCTGTTTATCCTCTTAATTCGTTAATCCGTGCTTCCACAATGCTTCTTTTTTCGGAATAGTCCTTTTCCTTTGCACGTTCTTCAGCAACAACACTCTCCGGTGCTTTCTTCATGAAGCCTTGATTGCTTAATTTCTTTTGAACCCTGTCTACTTCTTTATTTAATCGTTCGTATTCTTTTTCAAGACGGGCAATTTCTTCATCGATGTTGATCAAGCCTTCGAGTGGAAGGAAGATTTCTAAGCCGGTTAAAACGGCGGTCATCGCTTTTTCCGGCGATTGAATGTCTGTCCCCATTTGTAATTCTTCCGGGTTACAGAAACGTTCGATATAGCTGCGGTTGTTCTCGACAGCTTTCAGAACCTGTTCATCCTTCGCTTTCACGAGCATTTTGATTTTCTTGCTCATTGGTGTGTTTACTTCAGCACGAATATTTCGTACAGACCGGATCATCTCCATGAGCAGCTTCATTTCACCGGCTGCTTCGTCATCTGAAAACGCAGGATTTACTTCCGGCCATTTCGCTTCGGTAATCGACACGCCATCGTGCGGCAGGTTTTGCCAAATTTCCTCAGTGATGAATGGCATGAACGGATGTAATAAACGCATCGTATTGTCTAACACGTAAGCAAGAATCGAACGAGTCGTTTTCTTTGCCGCTTCATCTTCACCGTATAACGGCAGCTTCGCCATTTCGATATACCAATCACAGAAATCATCCCAGATAAAGTTGTAAAGGGCACGGCCTACTTCGCCGAATTCATAGCGCTCAGAAAGTTTCGTCACATGCTCAATTGTTTCATTTAAGCGTGTTAAAATCCACTTATCGGCGACAGACTTTTCACCGCTGAAATCAATTTCCTCGTACGTCATCCCATCCATATTCATTAACGCGAAACGGGAGGCATTCCAAATTTTATTGGCAAAATTCCAGGTTGCTTCTACCTTTTCGGTGCTAAAACGTAAATCCTGACCTGGTGAGCTTCCTGTTGATAGGAAATATCGTAAGGCATCGGCCCCATATTTGTCGATGACATCCATTGGGTCAACACCATTGCCAAGTGATTTACTCATCTTGCGCCCTTGCTCGTCACGAACGAGACCATGGATTAGAACATCTTTAAATGGACGTTCGCCTGTAAACTCAATGCTTTGGAAAATCATTCTCGATACCCAGAAGAAAATGATATCGTAGCCAGTAACAAGTGCGCCTATTGGGAAGTAGCGTTTAAAATCTGCTGCTTCTTTGTTTGGCCAGCCCATTGTTGAAAAAGGCCAAAGTGCTGAACTGAACCATGTATCTAACACATCATTGTCCTGCTCCCAATTTTCAATGTCTGCAGGCGGCTCGTGATCAACGTGTACTTCACCTGTTTCTTTGTGGTACCATGCCGGGATGCGATGGCCCCACCAAAGCTGTCTCGAAATACACCAATCACGGATATTTTCCATCCAGCGCAAGTAGGTTTTTTCAAAACGATCTGGAACGAAATTTACCTTATTTTCTTTTGCTTGAAGGGCAATGGCTTCATTGGCAAGCGGCTGCATTTTTACGAACCATTGGGTTGAAAGGTACGGTTCAACAACAGCGCCGCTTCGTTCAGAGTGGCCAACAGAATGCAAATGGTCTTCAATTTTGAATAGAACGCCTAATTCTTGCAGGTCTTTGACAATTTGCTTACGGCACTCAAAACGGTCTAAGCCTTGGTATTTACCTGCCTTTTCATTCATCGAGCCGTCTTCGTTCATCACGAGAATGCGCTCAAGGTTATGACGGTTGCCGATTTCAAAATCGTTCGGGTCATGGGCTGGCGTGATTTTAACAGCACCTGAACCAAATTCCATATCAACATAATCGTCGCCAACGATTGTGATTTCCCGGCCAACGATTGGCAGAATTACCGTTTTGCCGATTAAATGCTTGTAACGGTCATCTTCCGGATGAACAGCAACAGCTGAATCACCAAGCATTGTTTCTGGACGGGTTGTCGCGATTTCAATGAAACCAGAGCCATCTGCCAGCGGATATTTCATATGATAAAAAGCACCTTGAACGTCTTTGTAGATTACTTCGATATCGGATAGAGCTGTTTTTGTCGACGGATCCCAGTTAATAATATACTCGCCGCGGTATATCAGACCTTTTTTATAAAGGGTTACAAAAACCTCGCGAACGGCATCAGATAAGCCTTCGTCAAGGGTGAAACGCTCACGGCTGTAGTCGAGCCCTAAACCCAGCTTTGACCACTGCGCCCGGATGTGGGAAGCATATTCTTCCTTCCACTTCCACGTTTCCTCGACGAATTTCTCTCTGCCTAGGTCGTAGCGGCTTTTGCCTTCACTGCGCAGTTTTCCTTCAACCTTTGCCTGGGTAGCGATTCCGGCGTGATCCATTCCCGGGAGCCAAAGAACGTCATAGCCCTGCATCCGTTTCATCCTTGTGATAATATCCTGCAAGGTTGTATCCCACGCATGACCTAAATGAAGTTTTCCGGTTACATTCGGCGGCGGGATTACGATGGTGTACGGCTGTTTGCCCTCATCGTCTTTTGCTTCAAAAAACTTACCTTGGAGCCACCAATCATAACGTCCTTTTTCAATCGATTGCGGATCGTATTTAGTTGGCATCGTTAGTTCTTTTGTTTCCATTTACTATTCCTCCTTTTTTCTCCATTAAAAAAACCCCACTCGTCATAAAAGGACGAATGGAGTTTGCTTCGCGGTACCACCTTTTTTCCAATCAAGAAAGATGATTGGCTCTTAAAAAAGGATAACGGATTTGATCCGTCTTCAACTAATAGGATTTGTGACATCCGTTCGCAGAAGAAGCTCATGGGTGACCTTCCGACCGTTCCTCTTAGGAAATCTTTCAGCTATTGATTTCCCTCTCTTGAAGCAGGCTGACATCGTACTCTTCCCTGTCTTTGCTTACGCTAATTAAATTATATAGTTATACTACGAAAAATAAGGCTTGACGTCAATCATGATTACCAAATTTCTTTTAATTTATACGATATGTTATTTTTCAGGGGAATTTATAAATGTTTCGAATATATATAAACAAATGCCAGATTTGAATGGGGAGGTTTTTTAAGTGAGGGGAAATTTCCAAAAATACAAACACCGTCCCTGGTTTAGAACGTTTCGGAGATTTTGCGGACAATTGATTCTGCCTTTTATTATTTTTCAATTCATTCGAACGATGTTTTTACCAACCGTCTTTGATGTTTTATTATTGTCATTCTTTATCGTTATCGCCATTACGATCTATTTCGAAATTATTTAAGGAGCCCATTATGCAGTTAATCACTCTGCTGCTGGGCTCCTTCTTTTGCATACTGCTGCTGAGCTTCGATTTCCGTCATGCGCATAACGACATACTCCGAATTTTTTAAATGCCAATAGTGCTGCTGGAGTTTGCGGACAAATTTCAGCTCATTTCTTGGACGTTGTTTTCGAAAGTAGCTTTCTGCGACTTGGATCACTGGAATCGGATAGGCTAAATAGCTGTAGAATAATAATTTCTCATCTTCTTTAAATGGAAAGTATTTATAGTAATGATAGACCCAGTCAAGGGCCGTATCACTTCGTTTTAGGCTCGTATTTAAGGCGCGTGATAAATACGGGAGGAGATCATGAATAGGTGAACCGTAACGGGCATTTTCGAAATTGATAAAAAAACCGTACCCGCGATCATCAAAGAGAAAATGCTCAGACGATAATTTCCCGTGGGTAATAACCATGCGGGCCTTTTCAAGTTCTTTCGTTTTCTCATACCAGTCTTCAAATTTAGCCTTCGAATAGCGCAGTGCCTGGCTTATTTCGGTATAATACATGCAGTATAACAACTCGAATGGCGACATATACGTCTTTTTTTCACATTCATCGATGAAGCCATCGAGGAATTCCTGATGTTTATCCATTTGCTCTATCGTCTTTTCATAGTGCTCTGTTCGTTCTTCGTTGCTCACCGTGATTTCTTTGGCGGAAAGCGTATGAAGCCGGGCTAATTCCCGGAATAACTGCTGGTTTTTATGCTCGCGGTCTTCCTTATAATCATTCGACATCCATGGCATCAGATAATAGAGATTATTCTCGTGTAAGACTGCATACCTGCCGTCCATTGTCGGATAAATTGGGACAATCCGATTAAAGCCCTTCTGGTAAAGCAGATGAACGTGGCGAATGAAATCCGTACCAATTGTCGGCGCGATTTTTTTCAGGGCAAACGTTCCTTTATTGGAATAGATCTTTTGGACACCACCGTAATCTTCGACAAAATAGGGCTCAACAAGATAATCTTTTAAAATAGGATGAATTGCTTCTAGTCGATTCATTTCACTCATCAGATTTCTACTCTCCTTAAACAGGCCAGAAGTGTGATTAAAAAGGAAGGTGAGCAGGTCAAAGAAACCCGCTCATCTTCTTTTCTAAAAAGTTATTTTTTTGCAAGCGTCGCTGGAATGTATAAAACCTGACCCTCAAAAACATCCTGATTGAGTTCCAGATTATTAACCCTGAGGAGATTTGGAACCGTTACATCATAACGGTCGGCCAGTCCATCAAGGGTATCACCCTTTTGAACGATACATACCTTTACTTTCACTTGGCCTGAGCTTTCATCCTTGCGAGCAAAAAACTCTGTCAACGACATGCTCTTCTTTTTAGTCAGCTTCTTCTTTACCTTTTTAATGATGTCATCAGATGAGGATGAGCTTTCTTCCACAATTGTAACGTCATCTTCGAAGTGCGTATTTGGGATGGACTCTTGTTCAAAGGTTACTTCCTGGTCATGATGGCTGCTTTCACTTCTCGCCTCCTGAAGGTTCCATAATGGCTCGAAGTCTTCTTCCTCATTCACTTCCTGAGGCTGATAGTTGAAGGTTGGGAACTTAGGTAAAACCTCCACACTCTCTTCTTCCTGTTGCTTTCTCGCCTCGACCTCAAATAAGAAGTTTTCTTCATAGGCGCTTTGAACTGTTTCTTGTTCAACAAAGACTTCTTCCTCAGCCGCAAGCGTTTCGGTGCGGTGAAGAACCTCGTATTCCGGCTCCTCTTCTTCTTGTTGCTGCTGTTGTTCAGTTCCGTAAAGGCCGCTGATTGTCAGCTCTGCTGAAAGCTTCAAACAGCTGCGCTCCGGCAGGGAATAATCAAAGGATTCAACGAGGACATCGATATCGTAAATACTTTGAATCCGATTATTCGGAATCGTAATGTCGACTGGGAAACGGTGGGAAAATTCACAGCTTCCTTCCTCTCGTTCTGCCACCCTTTCAACAAACTTTTGCGAGGCAAAGCCTTCATCCTCGCTTTCATCGCTAGCTTCGTAACTTTTATATTCGCCGGTGAGTTCCAGCGAACCACGTATGGTTACGTACTGATCGTTTTCTTGGATGGTGATGTCCGGGTCTAGGGAAATCGAAACAAGTTCTTCGACTTCCTGTCCTTTTCTAAACCACAACGACTCCTCCAAAGAAAATCGCAGGCACGATTGATTCTCCTGGGACAAAGCGACTCCTCCTTTCGTTTCCTTCACGCAAAATCACTATGTCACTTACACTCTATGTGGAACTATTTTTATTTATGATAAAAAAGTGTATGGGGATGGGTGATTCTTCTGATTCGGGGTGGATTCCGCCAAACTGCTTTTCACCCCCGCAAACTAGGTAAATTTAAAAGCCAGTCCGCGGACTGGCTTAGGTCAAATTGTATTTTGATTTATAGGGCACCATCCATGTTGGATGATAGCGGTGAATCCAAGACCATTTGGTATATATCCCTCATAATATTTCCTATTTCAGTAGTCTTAGATCGTGAATTCATTAAGATAACAATTTGCGTTTGATCTTTATCTTTATAATAGGCGTGCATCGAATACCATCCACCCAATACCCCGATACTGAAATAATAATTTTTATCAAAATCATTATAAACACCAAGCGCATACTTGGAGTGCGTCCCTGAAGGGGTAGTCATTTGCACAAGACTATTTTTTGAAATAAGTTCACCATTTAGCAATGCTTGATCAAATTGTGCCATGTCATAAGCGGTTGTATAAATATCCCCACATCCAAATAAGACATAGGGATTAAGAGAATTAGTCGGCTTGTCTTTATCATCTTGTTTCATATAGCCCACCGATGAATAGGGAACAGGATTTTCATGTGTAAAAAATCCTGTTTCCTTTAGAGAAATCTTATTAAAAATATTTTCCTGGATAAATTGATGAAGTGAAATCTCAGAAGTTTTTTCCACGATATATCCTAGAATCATATAGTTTGCATCGAGGTAATCCCATTTTTCACCTGGTTGGAATTTTATTGGTGCTTTTTCAATTTCCTGAACTAAATTTAACGGTGTTTTATCACTTTTCTGCCAGTTTGGTGACCGTATTCCCGAAGTATGAGTTAATAGATGATACAATTTTATTTTATCCCCATTTGGAAAGTTAGCAATATATTTTGAGACCGGATCCTGAATATTTAATAGCTGCCTTTCTTGAAGCATCATAATACTAGTTGAAACGAAGATTTTGGTAATCGATCCGATTGGATAGGTGGTTGAAGCTGTATTCAATGACTTTTCCTCGATATTTGCATACCCTGCACCTTCGTTAAAAAGGATATGTTTTCCCCTTACAACAGCGAAAGTACCGCTTAAGCTATTGGTATTTAAATACTCTCTAATTTTCTGCTGCAGCATTTCTTCATTCTTTTGCGCAAGAGCCGCCTTCTCTTTTTCGCTTTCTTCTTTAATTATACTGGGATCCTTTTTTCCAATCGGTATTTTGTCTTTATTTTTCGGGCTTTCATTTATATTATGAAAATCTTTAGTTGCACTTTCTTTATTTGGAGGGGTGGAATTTTCACAACCGCCCATATAAAAAACAAGAACAACAACTAATAAGAAAACAACGAGATTTTTAACTTTCATCTAGCCTTCCACTCCATCTTCCATTTATCGACAATTTCCATTTCTCCCGTATTTTATAGCATATTGGTATACTTTACAACTATAATTTTTGTAAATAAAAAGCACACTCGAGGAGTGTGCTTTTTTGCTTATTTTAATTTTGAGAAGGCAACTTCTGCTGCCTGAATTGTTTTTTCAATATCTGCATCAGAGTGCTCAGTTGATAAGAACAATCCCTCAAACTGGGATGGCGGCAAGAATACTCCTTGGTTAGCCATTTCCCGATAGTACGCAGCAAAGAATTCCAAATTAGAGTGCTTCGCAATGTCATAGTTGATAACTTCCTCATTAGTAAAGAAGAAGCCAATCATCGAACCAGCACGGTTAAAGGTAATTGGAATCCCATATTTTTTAGCTGCTGCCTCAAACCCTTTTTGAAGCAAGTCGCCTTTACGGATAAATTCCTCGTAGTGCTCTGGAGTTAATTGACCTAATGTTTCAAGGCCTGCCGTCATCGCTAATGGGTTTCCTGAAAGGGTACCCGCTTGATAAATCGGACCGCTTGGAGCGATTTGCTGCATGATTTCCGCTTTACCGCCGTATGCACCAACAGGAAGTCCGCCGCCGATTACTTTACCGAGGCAGGTAATGTCAGGTGTAACATTGAAATAGCCTTGTGCACAATTGTAGCCGACACGGAAGCCAGTCATAACTTCATCAAAAATCAGCAAAGATCCGTTTGCCGAAGTTAGCTCACGCAGGCCTTCTAAGAAGCCTGGAAGCGGTGGGACAAGTCCCATATTACCGGCAACAGGTTCAACAATGATACAAGCGATATCTTCGCCAAATTGTTCGAAGGCAAATTTTACACTCTCAAGGTTATTGTAAGGAACCGTTATCGTATTTGAGGCTACCCCCTCTGGCACCCCAGGGCTGTCAGGCAAGCCAAGTGTAGCCACGCCAGAACCGGCCTTAATCAATAAGGAATCGCCGTGGCCATGGTAGCAGCCTTCGAATTTCAAAATCTTGTTACGGCCGGTATAGCCGCGGGCTAAACGGAGTGCGCTCATTGTTGCTTCGGTTCCGGAGTTGACCATCCGTACTACTTCAATCGACGGCACGCGTTCAATGACAAGCTGGGCTAATTTATTTTCTAATAAGGTTGGAGCTCCAAAGCTTGTCCCTTGTTCTGCTGTTTTTTTCAACGCTTCGACAACACGGTCGTTAGAGTGGCCTAAAATGAGCGGACCCCATGAAAGGACATAATCAATATATTCGTTGCCATCGATATCATAGATTTTTGACCCTTTGCCTCTTTCCATAAAAATCGGACTCATATCAACGGATTTAAAGGCACGAACTGGGCTGTTCACGCCGCCGGGCATTAGGTTTTGGGCTTCTTTAAATGCTTCAATCGATTTTGTATACGAACGCATTCTATTCCCTCTTTTCAAATAAAGTTTATTCGTCTTCTTTTAACCAGCGAATGGCATCTTTTGCCGCGTAGGTAATGATTAAATCTGCACCGGCGCGCTTCATACCGATAAGCATTTCAAGCACGGTCTTTTTCTCATCAATCCAGCCGTTTAGTGCAGCTGCTTTAACCATTGAATATTCACCACTGACGTTGTAGACAACGACTGGTAAATTGAAGTTATTTTTCACATCACGAACAATATCAAGATAAGGCATTCCAGGCTTAATGATTAAAAAATCTGCCCCTTCTGCGACATCGGATTCTGCTTCTCTGAATGCTTCCATGCGGTTTGCCGGATCCATTTGATAGGTCTTGCGATCGCCAAACTGCGGTGCGCCCTCTGCAGCTTCACGGAAAGGTCCGTAAAATGCTGATGCGTATTTTACAGCATAAGACATAATCGGTATTTCGGTAAACCCAGCTTCATCTAATCCGGCGCGAATTGCCGCCACGAAGCCATCCATCATGTTAGATGGTGCGATAATGTCTGCTCCAGCTTTCGCCTGTGCCACTGCTGTTTTTACGAGTAGTTCTAGCGATTGGTCGTTGAGGATCTGCTCACCCTTCACCACTCCGCAGTGACCGTGGTCTGTATACTCACAGAGGCATGTATCGGCAACAATGATGATTTCCGGAAATTTTTCTTTAATGAAACGGGTCGCTTCCTGAACGATGCCATGATCATGATATGCCTGCTCGCCGCATGCATCCTTTGTTTTCGGAATGCCAAACAGCAGGACCGACTTAATCCCATGTGCGACGATATCTTCCATCTCCGCTTGAAGGTGATCCAGCGATACTTGGAAAACGCCAGGCATCGACGAAACTTCGTTACGGACGTTTTCACCTTCATAGATAAATAGCGGATAAATGAAATCCTCCGCTCTTAAATGATTCTCTCTGACAAGTGCGCGCATATTGGCACTTGAACGCAGTTTGCGATGACGTGAAAATTGAAGTTCCATTATATAAATACCCCCCGAAAAAAATTACCTTATTTGTTGAGCGCCGTTTTACTGGCGATAACGCAACTTACTGGCGGATAACACACGTTTACTGGCGGTTACCACCGTTTTACTAGCTTAATTGCACCACAAAACTTGCGGCAACGCCACTCAAACCCCAGTTTCCTCTAAATAACCTATCAAGCTGTTAATCATTTCTGCCACGGTGTATTCCTCAGGAGAAGCATGAACCGACAATCCATACGCATGTAATTTCTTCTCCGTCACAGGTCCGATGCAGCCGATTACACAGTTTCGCAACTGCTCGTCCAATCGATACTCCTTCACAACTTCCATGAGATGATCGACCGTTGATGGACTTGTAAACGTCAGGATATCAAGCTGTTTGTCAGCCAGCATCCCCGCGAGCTTCACTCGGCTCTCTTCCGGCATGTACGTTTCATATATGACGACCTCATCAACTACGGCACCAACAGAAGACAAGGAGCTGGCGATATATTCGCGGGCTAGATTCCCCTTCGGAAGAAAAACCCGGGTACCGCTTTCCACAAACGGCAAAAACTCCTCAACAAATACTTCCGCTACATATGCCGATGGGACAAACTCTGCATGAAGCCCCCGTTCCTGCAAGACCTCTGCCGTCTTTTTCCCGATCACAGCAATTTTTGGAAAATCCAGACCTGCCTCTTCATAAAAAGAAAAGAAGGTTTCAACCGTGACATTGCTCGTAAAAATAATCCAGTCATATGTATCAAGGACCTTCAGTATTTCTTGAAGACGCTCGTTTTTCTCAAGCGGACGAAAGGCAATCAAAGGGATTTCAATCGGAATCCCTCCAAACCTTTCAACAAGCTTGGAGAAGGATCCCGCTTGACCTTCCCCTCTCGGAACAAGAACCTTTTTATCAAGCAAGGGCAAGGGTTTTAGCATTAACCCTCGAGCTCCCGTTTGACCTTGTCAATCAGATCCTTGGCTCCCCTTTTAATTAAAAGTTCTGCAGCCTGGACGCCGAGCTCTTCCGGATTTTGACCTCTTAGTTCTTCCTTGAAGATTTCATGGCCTTCAGGCGAAGCAACTAAAACATTTAAGACCACATCATCGTTATCTTCAACACGGGCAAAACCAGCTATTGGTACCTGGCAGCCGCCCTCCATTTTTTGCAGGAAGGCGCGCTCGGCACGAACGGCTCTTTCTGTTTTTTTGCAGGTGAATTTTTCAAACAGCTCTAGTAGTTCTTTATCGTCTTCACGGCATTCAATCGATAACGCCCCTTGGCCAACGGCAGGAATACAAAGTTCGGCATCCAAAAATTCAGTTACCACTTCAGACGCCCAGCCAAGGCGAGAAAGACCTGCGGCTGCTAAAATAATGGCATCGTATTCCTCAGACTCTAATTTTGCTAATCTTGTATCGACATTGCCGCGGATCCATTTAATCTCTAAATCCGGGCGCTGCGCTAACAGCTGGGCACTGCGGCGCAGGCTGCTCGTACCGATAATCGCACCTGGTTTCAAATCGTTTAATTTCACATGACCTCTTGAAATAAGGGCATCGCGGTGGTCTTCGCGGAAAGGAATACAGCCGATAGTAAGACCCTCCGGCAATACGGCCGGCATATCTTTCATACTATGAACAGCCATATCAATCTCTTTATTAAGCATCGCCTGCTCAATTTCCTTTACAAACAAACCTTTACCACCCACCTTCGATAGGGTAACATCCAGGATTTGGTCGCCTTTTGTAACAATTTCTTTCACTTCAAATTCGAAGGATGGATCAAGCTTCCTCAGCTGGTCCATTACCCAATTTGTTTGTGTTAATGCCAACTTGCTTCGTCTGGAACCTACAATAATTTTTCGCATGATTGCCTCCTAGGTTTTATGCGTACCATAAATGAAATGATGATAATTGACCAAATAAGAAAAAGTTAATGATTACGATTAAAAAAGACGCTGTGTTCCAAATCGCTAATTTTCTGCCAGGCAGGTTTTTCACAATGCGCAGATATAGGAAAATGCTATAAGCCGTCAGCAATAGAAACGAGCCGATGATTTTCATATCATACCAAGGCATTCCCGGCACCATTAGAAACGCCCACTGCAGACCGAGAATAAGGCTCAGGAGCAGCATGGGAACGCCGATAACCGCCAATATGTAGGATAATCTTTCTAACTTCTCTAAATCGGCGAGCCTTATTAGCCTGGTTCCCCATTTTTTTCTCTTTAATAAATCGTACTGAAGCAGATATAATGTCGAAAAGACAAACGACAATGAAAAGGCTCCGTAAGAGAGAATCGCCATGGTGATATGGATTAACAGCAGTTCAGACACAAGCTGTTTCGCCATGACATGCGAATGGTATTGCATTGGAGCAAAGGTATGAATCGCCATAACGATAAAGCCGAGTATATTCGTAAAAAAAACGATAAAATCGACCCGCAATAACCGATTTATCCCAAGTGACAATGTGACCAATACCCAAGCATAAAAATAGAGTCCCTCAAAGATTGTTAACACAGGGAATCTGCCTGTTCTTATCATATAGGAAGATAGAAAAACGGTTTGCAGAATCCATACAAATGCAAGTAACCAGAAGGCAATGCGGTTTGCCTTCCGGTTATGGTGTAGGAAATCAAAGAAATAAAGCAATACACTGAAGGCGTATACGACTACTGTTAATTCATGAATTCTTGTCATGAAGACTTCGAACATAGACGGGCCCCCCTCTATGACCGAAAGGAAGCCTGAACTTCTTGAACCGGCATGTGATAGGTTTCGGCTGCTTTCGAATGTTGTTCCTGGGCCTGCTCTTCAATATTAAATATTTTCATAAATAAACCCATCACCTGATCGGCATCAGGTCTCGCAGCCAACTCTTTCGCCTGTAAAATCGGATCCTTCAAGAGCTGGTTGATGATGCTCTTTGTATGTTTATTTAACACTTTCATATCCCGGTCCGTTAAGTTTGGCAGTTTGCGCTCCAAGCTATCCATTGTTTCCGCCTGAATGGCCAAAGCCTTTTCCCTAAGAGCGGAAATAACCGGAACCACACCGAGCATTCCAAGCCACTGGTTAAAGTCCACGATTTCTTTTTCAATCATGAGCCCGATTTTTTCAGCTGCTTTCTTCCGCTCTTGCAGATTGGCCTGGACAATTCCTTCTAAATCGTCAATATCGTATAAAAAGACGTTTTCAAGCTCGGCTATTCTTGGATCCAAGTCGCGCGGTACGGCAATATCGACCATAAATAACGGTTTGCCCTTGCGCTTCTTTTCAACCTTTGCCATCATTTCTTTTGAAATGACAAAGTCCTTTGCACCAGTTGAGCTGATTAAGATATCGGCTTCTACCAATGACTTTTCCAATTCAGCTGCTGTTCTTGCTTCACCATTAAAACGGCTCGCCAGCACCTTTGCCTTATCATACGTCCGATTGATGACTGTTACTTTTTTCACGCCATTACCGTGCAAGTTTTGGGCTGCGAGTTCACCCATTTTTCCCGCTCCAAAAATCAACACATGCTTTCCAGCAAGGGAACCGAAGATTTTCTTCGCCAGTTCCACAGCCGCATAGCTGACAGAAACGGCATTTGCGCCAATCTCTGTTTCCGAGTGACCTCTTTTCGCCAGGGTGATGGCTTGTTTAAACAAGTGGTTAAACACAGAACCAGTGGTTTCTTCCTTTTGAGCTGACATAAAGCTCGTCCGTACCTGTCCAAGGATTTGCGTTTCCCCTAAAACCATGGAGTTCAAGCCGCAAGTCACATTGAATAAATGTTCTACCGCACCATCGTCTTCGTAAACAAATAAAAATGGCGAAAACTCTTGCTGTTCTATTCCGAACCATTCGGACAGAAATTCTTTCATATAATAGCGGCCAGTGTGGAGCTGGTCGACAACCGCATAAATTTCCGTTCGATTACACGTAGACAAGATGATATTTTCCAGGATGCTTTTTTTGGAGTTTAACTTCTTAATGGCATCCACAAGATCGGCTTCATTAAAGGTCAACCGCTCACGGATTTCTACAGGGGCAGTTTTATAATTAAGACCGAGTACTAATATGTGCATATGTTTTGGACACCCCCACTAAATAATACAGTTTCAACTAGTAAGATTATATCACGAGCTATTTCTACTTTTACCCGTTAAATGTGAACAGAAAACGAATCTATTGTGGTAATATTAGAAATTGAATAGGATATGTTTAAATACTTCCCTATGTACAGTAACAAAAAAACAGATATGATTCAAGTGAACCTTACTGGAAGCGGTGTTTAGCGATGAAAAACCAGCGAATATTCCCTGGAATTATCCTGATTGGATTTGGTGGATATTTTTTATTACAGCAAGCAGGAATAAATTTTTTTCAACAAATTTCGACGTGGCCGACCCTGATCATCATTATTGGCGCCGCTTTTTTAGGGCAGGGGTATTTGGCCAAGGATTACGAGGCCATTCTTCCCGGGGTCATCATGGCTGGTTTTGGCCTTCAATACGATCTTGCCGACCGTGTGTCGTTTTGGCCGACTAATCATATCGGTATGTTAATCTTGATTATTTCAATCGGATGTTTTCTTCGGTTTCAAAAGACCGGCACTGGCTTGTTTCAGGCTTTTCTCTTTCTCATTCTATCAGTCATGCTGCTATTTTATGATAAAATTGCCGGATACTTTGGTTTGCTCCAAAACGGAATGAGCTTCATCTGGAAATTTTGGCCCGCGCTGTTAATCGTTGTTGGTATCTATTTTCTACTAAAAAAGAAAAAATAACCGCCGAGCGCATGCGCCCGGCGTTTTTTTTTACATATAGCTTTCTAGAATCGACCACGCCTTATCTTTTCCTTCACCTGTTTCAGAGGAGAAGACGATAATATGGTCGCCCGCATCAAAGTCTAATGTCTCTTTTGTTACCTTTAAATGTTTTTGCCACTTTCCCTTAGGAATCTTATCCGCCTTCGTTGCAATGATGATGCAGGGGATGTCGTAATGCTTTAAAAATTCATACATCATCACATCGTCTGCGCTCGGCGGATGGCGCAAATCAACAATCAAAACAGCGGCTTTTAACTGCTCGCGAGTCGTAAAATAAGTCTCTATCATCTTTCCCCATGCGGCCCGCTCCGTCTTTGAAACCTTTGCATATCCATACCCCGGGACATCAACAAAGTGAAGCACTTCATTAATAAGAAAGAAGTTTAACGTTTGTGTTTTACCGGGCTTGGAAGAAATCCGCGCTAAGCCTTTCCGGTTAAGCATCTTATTGATAAAAGAAGACTTGCCGACATTTGAGCGCCCAGCAAGCGCAAATTCGGGCAACGCTGTTTCCGGGTACTGTTCCGGTTTAACCGCACTTATTACAATATCTGAACTAACTACCTTCATTCTGTTCCACCTTCTAAAAGCGCATGCTTTAAAACTTCATCTAAATGGGTTACCGGGACAAATTCCAATTCGTTACGGACACTTTCCGGTATGTCATCAATGTCCATTTCATTGTCTTTCGGAAGAATAACCTTCGTCAGACCTGCTCGATGGGCACTAAGTGTTTTCTCTTTTAAGCCGCCAATTGGGAGCACTCTGCCTCGTAACGTAATCTCGCCTGTCATTCCTACCTCGCGCCGGATTGGTCTGCCTGTTAAAGCTGAAACCAGTGCCGTAGCCATGGTAATACCGGCTGAAGGACCGTCCTTCGGAACTGCACCTTCGGGGACGTGAATATGGATATCATATTTTTCATGAAAATTTTCTTCAATCCCCAATTCTTTAGCCTTCGAACGAATGTAGCTAAAAGCTGCCTGCGCTGATTCTTTCATAACATCACCGAGTTTACCGGTTAGAACAAGCTTCCCTTTGCCCGGTGAGAGCGATACCTCAATTTGAAGGGTGTCACCGCCAACGGTTGTATAAGCTAGACCTGTTGCAACCCCAACTTGGTCTTCCGCCTCCGCCATTCCATAGCGGAACCTCGGTTTCCCTAAAAACTCTTCCAGATTCTTTTCAGTGATGATGACACGTTTCTTCTCACCTGCGACAATGATTTTTGCCGTTTTCCGGCAGATGGTTGCCATTTGACGTTCTAAGCTTCGAACACCGGCTTCCCGTGTGTAATAGCGGACGACTTTTAAGATGGCATCATCGCGGACTTGTAGAATTCCTTTTGTAAGTCCATTTTCTGCGATTTGCTTTGGAAGCAAATGATCGCGGCAAATATGAACTTTCTCAAGCTCCGTATAGCCGGCGATGGTGATGATTTCCATTCTGTCTAACAGCGGAGCAGGGATGGTCGCCAGATTATTAGCGGTCGCAATGAACATGACTTTTGATAAATCATATGTTTCTTCTATATAATGGTCGCTAAAATTACGATTCTGTTCGGGGTCCAGGACCTCAAGCATAGCACTTGATGGATCCCCGCGGAAATCGCTCGACATTTTATCGATTTCGTCTAACAAAAAGACGGGGTTAATCGTTCCCGCTTTTTTCATTCCTTGAATGATGCGGCCGGGCATTGCCCCGACATAGGTTCTGCGATGACCACGAATTTCGGACTCATCGCGAACACCGCCAAGTGAAATCCGGACAAAGTGGCGGTTTAACGATGTGGCGATCGAACGCGCAAGGCTTGTTTTCCCAACACCTGGAGGTCCGGCAAGACAAAGAATCGGCCCTTTTAGGGAATTGGTCAGCTTTTGAACAGCTAAATATTCAAGTACCCGTTCCTTTACTTTTTCAAGGCCGTAATGATCTTGATTTAAAATCTTTTCTGCACGGTTAATATTAATATCATCCTCAGTCTTTTTTGACCACGGAATGGAAATCAGCCATTCAATATAGTTGCGAATGACAGCACTTTCTGCGGAACTTGTCGGCACCTTTTCATAGCGGTCGAGCTCCTTAAGTGCTGCTTGAAGAGCATGTTCAGGCATCCCTGTCTGCCCAATTTTTTTCGTGAGTTCAGCGATTTCGCCTGTTTTGCCTTCTTTATCGCCTAATTCCTTCTGGATCGCCTTCATTTGTTCACGCAAATAATATTCTTTTTGTGTTCTTTCCATTGAGCGCTTGACACGCTGACCAATTTTCTTTTCCAGATTAAGAACTTCTTTTTCGTTGTGAATCGTGTCAATTACACGGTTTACCCTTTGTTTGACATCAATTGTCTCAAGGATTTCTTGCTTTTCCTTTAGCTTGATAGGCAGGTGGGAAGCGATAATATCCGCCATTCTGCCTGGTTCCTCAATGTCGGTAACGGAGGCATACGTTTCTGCCGAGATTTTTTTCGATAATTTTATGTATTGTTCGAAATAATCAAGCATTGTTCTCATCAAGGCTTGGTCTTCGACATCCTTTGTATCCGAATCCTCAAAGGTGACAATCCGGACGGAGTAATAATCTTCTCCATCATAAATTGAGACAATTTCCGCTCTGTTTAGACCTTCAACTAGTACTCTAATCGTGCCGTTTGGCAGTTTTAGCATTTGCTTAACCTTAGTTAACGTTCCCAGCTTGTATAAGTCCTCTTCAGTCGGCTCATCAATTGAGACATCTTTTTGAGTTGTTAAGAATATTAAATGGTCACCTACCATTGCTTTTTCGAGTGCCTGCACCGATCTTTCACGACCAACATCTAAATGAAGCACCATTGTCGGATAGACAAGCAATCCCCGAAGCGGCAGGAGGGGGACGGTCAATTCGTTTTTATTCGCCAAAATACTGCACCTCCATCTACAAATCAATTTCTACTTTCGTTGTTGATTAGTCTTTGTACAATTCTATCTTATTTGTTTTTAAGTGTCTATTTTTAGGGTGAATCGCATTCACTTTTTCAATATAACTTTATTTTCCCCAACTAATCAGATTTCTTCCTTGGCACGAAAAAACTCCGGTTTGTTTGTATGAAAACAAACCGAAGTTTTTGATTAAATCGTTTCTTTTTTTGAAAAATCAATTGAGGCGGTAATCGCTTCTTTTTTCGCGAAGTCAATCGAGGCCGGGATGGCTTCTTTTTTCGGATAGGCATTCACCAGCGCCAGTTCAAATACTTCATGTAAACGGGTAACTGGAACTATCTGGATGCCATCAATTTCATTCAAGATGGTTTGCATATTTTCTTCCGGAATGATCACTATTTTGGCGCCTGCCTTTCGTGCCGCCTTCACCTTCGGATAAACGCCGCCGATTGGTTTGACATTTCCATGGATACTGATTTCCCCCGTCATTGCTACCGTGTTATCAATTGGGATTTTATAAATGGCCGAATAAATCCCTGTCGCCATCGCAATTCCCGCTGATGGGCCGTCTATCGGAACCCCGCCTGGAAAATTAACGTGGATATCATAATCGTTTGCCGGCACACCCATCGAGCGTAAAACGGTAATGACATTTTCAATTGACCCGCGCGCCATGCTTTTTCGACGAATCGATTTCCCCTGACCGCCAATGCTTTCTTCCTCGACGATACCAGTAATATTGATGGATCCCTTATCCTTGGCCGGGATTACGGTCACTTCAATTTCGAGCAAGGCACCGGAATTCGGCCCATAAACAGCTAGTCCATTCACAAGACCCACGTGAGAAATTTCATTTATTTTTCTTTCCATCCGCGGCGTCATCTGGCTGGAATGGATCACCCACTCAATATCTTCGTCCTTGATATATGTGCGGTCTTCCGTAATGGCAAGTCCGGCAGCAATTTGAATCATATTAACCGTCTCACGGCCATTTCGCGCATATGTAGACAGCGTATTCACACCTGTTTCATTTATTTGCAGATTTACTTTTTCAGCCGCCTTTTTTGCCACAATCACAATTTCTTCCTGTGTTAAATCCCTAAAGAACACCTCCATACAACGGGAACGAATGGCCGGTGGAATTTCGCTGGGAGTCCTTGTAGTTGCCCCAATCAAGCGGAAGTCGGCAGGCAGGCCATTTTTAAAAATATCATGGATATGTGTTGGGATTTGATTATTTTCCTCGTGATAATAGGCACTTTCGAGGAAAACCTTGCGATCCTCTAATACTTTTAGCAGCTTGTTCATTTGAATCGGGTGCAATTCGCCAATTTCATCGATAAAAAGCACACCGCCATGCGCGTTGGTGACTGCTCCCTGTTTCGGCTGTGGAATCCCCGCTTGCCCCATCGCTCCTGCCCCTTGATAAATCGGGTCATGAACAGAGCCAATTAACGGGTCGGCAATCCCTCTTTCATCGAATCGTGCGGTTGTCGCGTCTAATTCGATAAAAACAGAGGCGGGTTTAAAGGGTGATTTCTGATTCTTTTTTGCTTCTTCTAATACAAGGCGGGCAGCTGCTGTTTTCCCGATGCCCGGCGGTCCATAAATAATTACATGCTGTGGATTCGGTCCGCATAGCGCTGCTTTTAATGATTTGATGCCATCCTCTTGACCTACAATATCCTTAAAGCTTGTAGGGCGAACTTTCTCTGCTAATGGTTCAGTTAATGAAATCGATCTCATTTTGCGAAGCTGCTCCATTTCCTTACGGGATTCCCGATCAATGGATACTTTTTGCGTCCGCTGGTTTCTTAGCATATTCCAAAAATACAGCCCAATAATAACTCCGAAAAATAGCTGTATAAATAAGGCAATCCCCGTCCAACTCATACATTTCCCTCCTGCACTTCTTACTCAATATATATTAATAAGTATTTCCTGCAGATTGGCGGAATAAACCACAAAATGTAAAACAAATTCCGTCGGGGGAATTGGGTTCTGGGTGTTTTTACTACATTATGGGTAACTTTCTGGTGGGTTTTAGTGAGGATTTTCTTGTTTGGCTACTTTTCGAAGGGTTTTGGCTATTTTTTAAGTGGTTTTGGCTATTTTTTAAGTGGTTTTGGCTAATTTTCAAGGGGTTTTGGCTAATTATACATTTATTGGAAAAATAAATGCGCGTTTTCATGTGGGTTTGTCTATTTTCCAAAGGGCTTTGTCTATTTTTTGACTGGTTTTGTCTATTTTCCAAAGGGTTTTGTCTATTTTCCAAGGGGTTTTGTCTATTTAGACATTTAATGGAAAAAAACGCATTTTCATGTGGGTTTTGTCTATTTAGACACTTCCTAGAAAAAACCATACAAAAAAAAGACCCAGCCAATAGACCAGGTCCTGTACAGATTAAGCTGATTTTTCTTCGATAACGGTTCCGTCTTCCAAAACAAGCTTCGGAATACTGTTTTCGATTACGGTATCCTTTGTAATGATACACTTTGAAATATCATCGCGTGATGGAAGGTCGAACATGACATCAAGCATGATTCCTTCAATAATTGAACGTAGACCACGGGCACCCGTTTTGCGTTCAATTGCTTTTTTAGCGATTTCAGTCAATGCGTCTTCTTCAAACTCCAGCTCAACATTATCGATTTCAAGCATTTTTTGATATTGTTTAACAAGCGCATTTTTTGGCTTTGTTAAAATTTCAATTAATGCCGCTTCGTCTAGCTGCTCAAGGCTGGCAATAACCGGAAGACGACCGATAAACTCTGGAATTAAGCCAAAACGGAGTAAATCCTCAGGCAATACCTTTGAAAGAAGCTCTTTTTGGCCAATTTCCTGTTGCTTTGGACCAGAACCAAAACCAATTACTTTTTGGCCTAAGCGGCGCTTGATAATCGGCTCAATCCCGTCAAATGCACCACCGCAAATAAATAAAATATTCGTTGTGTCGATTTGGATAAATTCTTGATGCGGGTGTTTTCTGCCCCCTTGTGGCGGTACACTTGCCACTGTGCCTTCAAGAATTTTTAATAATGCCTGCTGAACGCCTTCACCGGAAACATCCCTTGTAATTGAAGGATTTTCAGATTTTCGGGCAATTTTATCAATTTCATCAATATAAATAATCCCTTTTTCTGCTTTTTCCACATCATAATCAGCCGCTTGAATCAATTTTAATAAAATGTTTTCAACGTCTTCGCCGACATAGCCTGCTTCAGTAAGTGATGTAGCATCAGCGATTGCGAATGGTACATTCAAAATACGCGCCAATGTTTGCGCCAATAAAGTCTTCCCACTACCTGTTGGTCCAATCATACAAATATTACTCTTTGAAAGCTCAACGTCATCAATTTTGCTGTTGGAATTGATGCGCTTGTAGTGGTTGTAGACCGCAACAGACAGCGATTTTTTCGCCTGATCCTGGCCGATAACATATTCATTGAGAATTTCACAGATTTCTTTTGGTTTTGGAACATCTTTAAATTCTACTTCTTCTTCTGTCCCTAGTTCTTCCTCAACAATTTCTGTGCAAAGCTCGATACATTCATCACAGATATAAACGCCCGGCCCTGCAACTAATTTCCGAACTTGATCTTGTGTTTTTCCACAGAAAGAACACTTTAATTGTCCTTTTTCATCATTAAATTTAAACAAACCTTTCACCCCTTAAAACATGTTAAAACCATATTTAAACCCCGAGAATTACACAAACAAAACCGAGTTTTTATTAATTATTCAATGGTATGTATTTTGCATTGTAACACATGATGCCAATGGACTGGAAATAAAAAGCTTACACGATTATGTTTTCTTTTTTTTATTTTGTTTGTGCAACTCAATTAAAAAACTATGTACTCATTAATCTTAACCATTATATTTAAAAATAAATCTTAAAGCCGTATGGAAATTATTTATTCGCCTTTGAGGGAACGTTTTCCTGCTTGTTAAAAAGGTTTCCCTCTCCTTATTATAATATGTAATTTGAAAAATGTATAAAACAAGGCACGATTAAAATCGCGCCCTGCCATATTGATCTAATTATTTCTTGTTTTCAACAAGAAAGTCTATTGCTTTTTTAAGTTGAAGGTCTGCTTTAATACCTTCTAAACCGCCAAGTGCTTGTTTAATGTTGTCAACAGTCATGTTGTACATGCCAGCCATTTTCTCAAGCTCGGAGTTTACCTCTTCGTCAGATACTTCAAGGTTTTCCGCTTTAGCAATCGCTTCTAATGTTAAGTTGATTTTCACGCGATTTACAGCTTCTTCCTTCATTTGCTCACGTAAGGCTTTTTCGTCTTGACCTGAGAATTGGAAGTATAGCTCAAGGTTCATACCTTGCATTTGTAAGCGTTGTTCGAATTCTTGAAGCATACGGTTAACTTCTGTTTCAACCATTACTTCTGGAACTTCTACTTCAGCGTTTGCTGCAGCTGACTCAACAACTGTATCGCGAAGGTGGTGCTCTGCTTCATGCTTTTTGCCGTCTTCTAAACGAGTTCTGATTTTTTCTTTAAGCGCATCTAATGTTTCAACTTCTTCGTCAACATCTTTTGCAAACTCGTCATCTAATTCTGGAAGTTCTTTTCCTTTAATTTCATGAACGGTTACTTTGAAAACTGCTGGCTTACCAGCAAGTTCAGCCGCATGGTATTCTTCAGGGAATGTTACTTCCACGTCTTTAGATTCGCCAGCTGCTACACCTACAAGCTGCTCTTCAAAGCCAGGGATGAAAGAACCTGAACCTAGTTCTAATGTGTGGTTCTCAGCTTGTCCGCCTTCGAATGCTTCGCCATTAACGAATCCTTCAAAATCAAGAACTACTGTATCACCATTTTCGGCAGTGCCTTCTTCTTTAATAACAAGCTCTGCTTGACGCTCTTGAAGAGTTTTTAATTCGTTAGCTACATCTTCTTCGGTAACAGTTGTATCGAATGCTTCTACTTCAATACCTTTGTATTCGCCTAATTTCACTTCAGGCTTAACCTGAACAGTTGCTTTAAAGATAAGCTCTTTGCCTTTTTCCATTTGCTCGATGTCGATATCAGGACGGTCTACAGGCTCGATCCCTGTTTCGTCAATTGCATTTCCATATGCTTCAGGAAGAAGAATATCTAATGCATCCTGATAAAGCGATTCTACACCAAAGCGTTTTTCAAACATTCCGCGAGGCATTTTCCCCTTACGAAAGCCTGGAACACTTACTTGCTTAACAACCTTTTGGAATGCCGCGTCTAGACCTTCGCTAACTTTGTCGGCACTTACTTCAACTGTAAGAACGCCGCGGTTTCCTTCTAACTTTTCCCATTTTGCTGTCATACCTATTTTCCCTCCAACAATCTATTCTCATATCATTCGTAACGAATTAGAGTAGGAAAATGTCTTGTTCATCAAGCCATTTTTCCATTTTTTTAAATGTAAAATATATTTTTTACACAATGCAACCCCTACATTATATCATAGGTTTGTTTTCTTTCAACAGCAAAGGCTATATATTAGGATAAGAAATTTTCTCGATTTCCTCTATTTTAACAACCGCCTGCCCTATTTCTTTTGGGTGAACAGAGTATTCCTTCGCCATTTCTCCTATTTTCGGTTCCAAACCAAGGTATTCTTCTGCAAGTAATTGAAAAGCACCAGCCCATGCAGCGGGGCTTTCCGGTTCTAGCGTGAAAGGATAGCTAATAAAAAAAATCCGCTCTACCATTCCGATGGTATTGTCAAATAGAACCGGATTATTACTTTCTAAGTGAATTTCTAATAATTGCTTTACTTCTTTCATCCTGGGCTGTACCCTTACTTCCGGCAGTTTAGCAGGAATTACTTTTTCCTCCAGCGAGAATTTCCTGACCACTAGTTCTTTATCGATTTCCTGCTCTTTTAACAGTGTTAACAGGATCGTTTTGAGAAAGGGATGGCCATTGTCAGATTTTAAATAATTGGTAATTTCCGGGACATATGGGCGGATATTCTTCTCCGCCAAACCGGAAATAAGGAGCATTTGTTCATTTAAATTATTGTTTTCTAATAGATTTAACTTATTGAGATTACTTTCCTCTGGTTCTTCTTCACTGCCATCTTGAAGATGATTATCGGCCATCCGCTTGCTAAATTGGAGGATGGTTAAAAAATGGTCATGTTTATCCGGTGGAATCTCCTTTTCTTCTAATAAAACCTCAATCGTTTCAACAATTTCCTGGTATTCATGCAGTTGCATGAGGACGGTTAAATATAAATCCACCATTTGGAAATAGTCGCCAATACCTTTTAACAGCATTTCATTCGCAAGTTTTTTTGCTTTTTTAAAAGAACCTGCTTCAAAATAGGCAAGCACGAGTCCGACTAAAATGTCATCATTATCAGGATCCAGCACTTTAGCTTCTTCCAAAAGCGTAATCGCTTCGTTAAATTTTTTATTATGCAGGCTCTCTAAACCCTTATCTGTTAATCTCTTTTCCATTCCTGGGAAAAAGATCAGATTGTCGATTCTTTTGGCTTGCTGCCTTTTTTTCATAAAAATCCGCCCTTTGGCTTGTCGTTGAAAAATAGTTTAGCATAAATGGAACATAAAAAAAACTCACTATAAAAGTGAGTTAAATGTTTTTGGTATGTAGTATGGCGTCCCAGGAGAGATTCGAACTCCCGACCGTACGCTTAGAAGGCGTATGCTCTATCCGGCTGAGCTACTGGGACGTAATGATGTAATCAACGACAAGATTTATTATATTACCCTAGTATTAAAAAGTCAACAGGTTTTTTTGTGATTTTTTAAAAGAAGTAGGGGGAAGCGATTTCCCCCATCACTTTGGTAACACAAATTCTCGCGCCAATTCCGTCATTTCCCGCCCATTCGCTTCAAATACGGACATTTTTATTTTTTCCCCAAGCAAATCAAGGATCACATATGTTTTTTCGATACGCTCACGCGGCATACGGATGCTCCCTGGATTTAAAAATAAGGTACCATCGATTACTTCCGCCCCGAGCACATGCGAGTGCCCAAAGCAGACGATATCGGCTTTTACTTCCTGGGCCTTATATTTTAACTTCATCAGCGAAGATTTTACAGAATAGCGATGTCCATGTGTAACCAGGAACTTACGCCCCGCAACCTCAGATATTGTCTCCAATGGAAATCCTCCGCCGAAGTCACAATTTCCCAAGACCGTTAAAAAATCAGAAATTGCTTGATCGTCCGGTGACAGCTCTGAATCACCGCAATGAATCATTAATTCCACTTCGCCTTTATGGCGCTCTCTTAGGACCTCAAGCTCCTTCGTCAATCCATGGCTATCGCTGACGATTAACACCTTGCTCATGACTGTCCGGCTCTCTCTAAAACGGAATCAAGCACCACATCCAGTTTCTTAAGCGCATTTGCACGGTGGCTGATTTTATTTTTTTCATCTGAAGATAGTTCAGCCATCGCTGCACCTTGTTCCGGCACATAGAAGACCGGATCATAGCCAAATCCATTTGAGCCTCTTCGTTCTTCAAGAATCCGGCCTTCACAGGTGCCTGACACCGTAATCGTTTCCTGCCCCGGAACGGCGACCGCTAACGCACAGTAGAAACGCGCTGTCCTCTCCACTTCCGGAACGTCTTTCAATTCGGACAGGACTTTATCGGTATTGTTTTGATCGTTTTTCGGTTCGCCCGCATAACGTGCTGAGTAGATTCCCGGCCTTCCTTCAAGTGCGTCCACCATCAGACCGGAATCGTCACCAATCACCATTTTATTAAGTGCTTTTGAGACAGCCTCCGCTTTCAAAATCGCATTTTCCTCGAAGGTTGAACCCGTTTCTTCCACATCAGGGATTTCCGGAAAATCAAGCAATGTCCGGACCACGATTCCCCTGCTGGCAAAAATATGCTCAAATTCCCGAGCTTTTCCTGGATTTTTAGTAGCAATAATAACTTCTTTCATCGTAATCGCCTCTTATTTCTTTCTTCTGCTATCGATTTTTTGGGTTATTTCCTCACCAAGGGCTGCTTTTTGTTGTTCAAATAATTCCACGATTCCCTCTTGTGCCGCATGTAATAGTTCCTGTAGCTGATCATAGGAAAACGTTGCTTCTTCACCTGTTCCTTGCAATTCAACAAATTCGCCATTTCCAGTCATGACCACATTCATATCAACTTGAGCCTTGGAATCTTCGGCATAGTTTAAGTCTAAAACAGTTTGGCTATTTTGCAAAATTCCAACACTTGTTGCGGCTAAATAATCCGTTATTGGGAACTTTGAAAATGACTTTTTCGATGCAAATGAATTTAACGCGAGCGCCATCGCGACAAATGCACCGGTAATAGACGCTGTTCTCGTTCCACCGTCGGCTTGAATGACATCACAATCGATCCAAACTGTTTTTTCGCCAAGTGCTCCAAGATCGACAATTGCTCTCAGTGCCCGGCCAATTAAGCGCTGGATTTCCATTGTTCTTCCTGATACTTTCCCTTTAGAAGATTCACGAATGTTTCTCGTTTCTGTTGCTCGCGGGAGCATCGAGTACTCAGCAGTAATCCAGCCTTTGCCTTCCCCCCTCATAAAATGCGGAACTCGATCTTCGATGCTGGCAGTGCAGATCACCCTCGTATTTCCTACAGAAATAAGGACAGAGCCTTCAGGGTGCATTAAATAATTGGTTTCAATATGTATCGGCCGCAGCTGCAACGGCTCTCTTCCATCAACTCGCACAAAAATTTCCTCCTTCAATTGGTCTTTTTTTAAAATTGGTATTACACCAAGCAGATAATACCAAATAAAGAAGAGGCGGCATTCGAGCCAACCTCTTTCATGGTCACTATATAGTATAACAAAAATTATTTTTTAAAAACTACCTGTGTTGACTTTTTCTGGACGAGTTACCGGTTCGGACAGTTTTTTACCTTTATCATTTTTAATATCTGCTTTACCATCAACTTGGACGGCGACTTTTTCCACCCCATTTTGCTCAGTCAATGACAGTACAAGGGCATCCAATAGGGATTGGGAAATTTCTTTATCCTCCAAGCCGCCAAAGATATTCTTATTGAAGTTCAAGGTAACCGTGCCATCCGCATATTTCGGAGCCTCTAATAGCTTCACGTCAGACATAAATTCCGACACTAGGGGGGATTTTCCGCTCGGGCCTTTGATTAATTGATTAACAACCGCCACAAAGTTATCCTTTTCATTATTGTTTACACGGCGAGTAACCGGCACGAAGTAATAGGAGTTCTCTTCGCCGCCAACATAATAGACGGTCAACGGTTTTGTATTGGTAATATCAACCACATCGGTTGTATCCAAATTAATTCCGGTGGCCCTTGAGAGATGTTCACTGATAGGGGTTCCGTTGACTGGCATTTCAGTCAGTTCATGGCCATTCATTTTAAGCTTGACTGAATGAATATTATTAAATTGTGTCAGCGTCCAGGTGATCGATTGCAGGATTTTCATCTCATCTTCAGGCTGGTAGTTCTTAAATTCCTTCGAGAAGTCAACGGTAGCGACACCATCTTTACTTATATTAACAGTAGGTACTGTGTCCTCAGGCAGGACGGCTCGAAAATGATTCGGGAGCATGTTGCTGACGGCGCCGTTGGCTACTAAATATTCAAGCGCCTGTTTGGCGACTGAAGTGGTTTTCGGCAGATTCAAAGTTTGCGGTACAACATAGCCGTATTTATCAATAAGATAGAGTTCTGTTTTTACCGTGTTTTCAACCTGACCTTTTTCTTTTGCTGCCGTTTCCTTACTAGCTTTTTTATCTCCGACAGCCACGGTTTTTGGCGGATCAATTTTCTTCTTTGTTTCCCCGCCAAACAAGCCGCAGCCAGAAAGCATCACGGTTGAAGAAAGCACAGTCACACCCAGGATCTTTGCTTTATTTTTCGACACATAAATTCCCCCCCAAGACAGTTTGTACTATCATGTATACGAGCCCGGCGAAAAAATAGACCGCCTTCTGAAAGAAATTTTTTATGTTCTCTCTTCTCGAGGGGGATTGGTGGCACATTTGTGACCGCTGTGGCCTTTTTTCTTGGCGCACGGGCACAATTATTCTTTTTTGTGACCGTCGAGGCTCTTTTTCCCGGCGCACGGGCACAATTATTCTTTTTTGTGTCCGTCGAGGCCCTTTTTCTCGTATCACGGGCACAAAAAAAATCCCCTATCATGTTGATAGAGGAGCCACGTTATAGTTTAATTTTTTTCACATTATTAATCGGTATTCCGAGCCACTGTGAAGCGATTTTGGAAAATATTCTTCTGGAACCAGTCGTGTAAAATTCATGCTCCGGCTCTTCTTCACCAGTGTCGAGCAGCCCGTTATATTGAAGGATGGCACTAATCTCATGCGCCGTCTCATCACCAGAACTAATAACACTAACTTTTTCACCCATTACCTTATTTATAAGCGGCCCGAGTAATGGATAATGGGTGCAGCCTAAAATGAGTGTATCTAAATTTTGATTCTTTAGTGGCGTTAAGGCTTCCTCAACAATTCTTTCAGCAATCGGCCCCTCAAATTCGCTGCTCTCTACTAGAGGAACAAACTTCGGACAGGCATGACTCGTGACAAAAAGCCTGCTATTAAGCGATTTCAAGGCCTTTTCATAGGCGCCGCTTTTGACTGTTCCTTCCGTGCCGATAATGCCGACCCGATAGTTTTTCGTCCGCTTAACGGCCGCCCGCGCCCCTGGATTAATAACACCAAGAACAGGTATCGTTAGTTCCTTGCGAATTTCATCAAGAGCAGCCGCCGTTGCCGTGTTACAGGCAATAACCAGCATCTTGATATTCTTTTCTAATAAAAAAGTAGTTAGTTCCCAGGTGAAGCGTTTTACTTCCTTCGGAGTCCTGGGACCATAAGGACAGCGCGCTGTATCTCCCAAATAGATGATTTTCTCGTTTGGCAGCTGCCGCATCACCTCTTTGGCAACGGTTAGTCCACCCACACCAGAATCTATCACACCAATCGGTTGTTTCAAACTTCTCGCCTCATTTATCGCATTTCCTGATGCAGTTTCATCATGCTGCTTTGTAGAATTTGAATTTCTTCTACTGAGAAATTCACTAATACTTCCTGCAAATACACTCGCCGCTTCTTGATCACTTCATCAATAATCCTATTGCCCTCTTCAAGCAAATGAATTCGCACCACACGACGATCGCTCAGATCCTTTACCCGCTCAACGAGCAAATTTTTCTCCATCCGGTCAACGAGGTCAGTGGTTGTACTGCAGGCCAAATACATTTTATTGGAAAGCTCCCCAATGGTCATATCGCCATCCTCAAACAGCCATTGTAAGGCAACAAATTGTGGAGGAGTAATCTTATAATTACTTAACATTTCTCTTCCTTTTTGCTTGATGATTCCTGAAATATAGCGCAAATCCTTTTCAATATTTGCGACAATATCTTCATTCACTTGTTGTGAATTTTCCAGTTTCATTTAATATACACTCCTAATTTATGCTGCTCCTCAAGACTTTTTTATAAAAACAAAGCCCTTTTTCCGATTTAAATATCGAATAGCTTGTACTTATTTTCTACTTTTTTCGCTAAAATTTCAAGGACAACTTGTTGAAAAATCAGCATTCAAAAAAGCCTACAATTTTGTTAACTTATTGGCAAAATAACCTCAATAATCGTTCCATTCTCATCGCTCCAAAAATGGAACTTTCCATTATGATTTTCAATAATCTGTTTAGAAATCATGATTCCCAAACCAGTGCCAGCCTCTTTTGTTGTGAAGAACGGCTCGCCAATCCTTTTTATAATTTGCTTGGGGACTCCATTTCCGGTGTCTTTAATATAGATCTTAATCTTATCAAGACCATATTGTTTTATCTCAATTGTGATGATACCGCCATGACTCATCGCTTCGATGGCGTTCTTAATGAGATTAATAAATACTTGTTTTAATTGGTTTTTATCACATCTAATCAGTAGATCTTCACAATCATTTTCAATTTCAATTTGAATATTATTCATAATTGCCTGTGTATCAATAAGCGTTTTCACATTATCAATTACAGTAGTTAGATTCTCTTTTTCAAATTTTAACTCCTGTGGTTTGGCAAGCAGCAATAACTCACTGAGAATAATTTCAATTCTTTCCATTTCCGATTGGATAATAGTGAAGTATGTTTTATTATCCACTTGAGCTTCCATTAACTGCAAAAACCCTTTAATCGCGGTAAGTGGATTGCGTACCTCGTGCGCGATGCCTGCTGCCAGCTGTCCCGCAATCGTTAATTTTTCTGAGTTAAGTAACAGCTGCTGTGTTTTTTTCCTTTCCGTTATATCTCTAAAAATGATATGCCGGGCAGGCTTATTTTCATAAATGGTAGGCATCCCTTTTACTTCCGCCTCAATAACCGTGCCATCCAAACGGATCAGTTTGTACTCAATAAAATCCATAGCAGCTTCATTATTTAAAATTTCAGCCCGCTTTTTTGCTGTATCGCGTAAATCAGGGTGGAGGATATCTAAAAGTTTCTTATCTAAAATATCCTCCTTTTTCGAAGCACCTAATAATCTCCTGCCCGTTTCATTAATAAATAACATGTCACACCCTTTGGCAATAATCACCGCGTCGGGTGAATTTTCCACTAAATCTCGATACGTGTCTTCACGTTTTTCGGCCTCTTCTTCGGCTCTTTTTCGTTCTGATATATCCCTAATGACACAAACCACTTCTACTATCAAACGAGTATCTGGGTCAACGATTGGTTTACAAAGTATTTCCACCCAAATAAAACTTCCGTCCTTTTTATTAATCCGATACGAACCGCTCCCATTTTCTTGGTTAATGAGGGCATTTTTGACGTTCGCATATGCCCTGTCCCGATCATCGACATGTAGTAGAGATAAGCTATTGCGGTTTAGCAATTCTTCACGAGTATAGCCAAGGATATGTTCGCATGCGGGCGAGACATAAAGAAGTTCCCCTTGCAAATTCGTGCAGACAATCAAATCAAAGACATCTTCTGTTAATGAACGATGGATTTCCTCCATTTTTCTTAGTTCTTCTTTTTTTCTTTTTAATAGGGTAATATCCTTTGCTACTCCATAAACCCCGACAATTTGGTCATCCACGCTAATCGGTATATTTGTCAAATTAAGGTCAAGGGTTTGCCCCGCTTTGTTTGTCATCCTGCAATCGAAATTATGAAATTGACCTAATACTGCTTTGTGAAAATGGTGAAATACTTTATCAAGGCTTTCAACAGGAATAAGCGATTGGAGTTTCATGTTAACAGCCTCTTGCGTTGAATAGCCTGTTAATTTCTCGTATGCCGGATTAACTTGAACAAAATACCCCTCCAAATCCATGGAAAAAATCGCATCTTGGTTGCTGTTCAACAATGTTTGAGACCTGTTAACATTTTTCTCAAGATAATTTTTTAAAAGGAGCTTCTTTTCATATTTACTTACTTTAATAGAACTGTTCATCTCTCTTTACTCAGTTCCTTCCCCTTTAAAATTTTTTCCAACCGTATGTAAAAAAGCCAAGATAGGACAACGTCCCATCCTGGCTTAAGTTTAGCTCGACCGAATTGTCCAGCTCAATTCCGCCCTATGCTGCTTGTTTTAAGAACAGTATGATGGCACTTTTATCGAGAATACGCATTATTTTCTTTTATCCCAATATTATAGTATCTAATTTTATTAGAATAGTCAAATATTTACAAGATATTTAGATTTACTAACTTCATAATAAGAATAATTTTCCCGAAATAAATTTCATTAAAATAACCGGCCTCCATAAATGGATGCCGGCCATGTCTAAAGTTCTAGCTCTCCCATTCGAAGGAGCTCTACAACTGCTTGTGAACGCCCCTTGACACCAAGCTTTTGCATGGCATTTGAAATATGGTTCCGAACCGTTTTTTCGCTTATAAATAATTCACCAGCGATTTCCTTCGTTGTTTTGTCTTGTACTAACAGTTCGAATACTTCTCTTTCTCGTTTGGTGAGTAATGGCTTGTGATTATAATCGTTCTCCTTCAAGTATTGTAACCCTCCTTGCCTTCGCCAGTAATGAATCGTGGGGTTGGGTATATATTTAGTCACCATATCTTATGTGAAGGGTACAATTGAAGTGACTATATTTGCTTTGAGGAGAACGATTTTATTAAAAAAAATTACGATTATATTCCAACTTTTTTGTGGCTGACAAGCAAATTTCTCATTTCCTTTGTCCACACAACCCCTCTGCCCGTCCGTTTCGAGATCTGCACCATCGTTCCTCTGCCAACAAACCCGGCAGACCCATCTTCTTTTTTCACCAGATAGTGTAGGTCGACAGACGAATTCCCAACAGATTGTGCCTTCACATAAATCGTTAGCTTCTCATCGAAAAAGATTTGCTGTAAAAAGTCACATTGAAGATCGGCTACCACGGGAATCGTTTCACTTTCCGGCTTTGTCCATTCCTGCATTAACCCGATGGCTTGAAAAAATTCAATCCTGGCCGCTTCGAAATAAACAAATGGAACCGTATTATTCATGTGCCCAAACATATCCGTTTCAGAGAAACGAACCGTGACTGGGATATGAAATTCAAACTCCCGCTCCCATTGATGAAAATCCTCGATGTACGCTGCTTTTCCCATTTTAAAAATCTCCTTTAAAATGAATGAATATTCATATTTTTTCTTTATTATAGTTTCTTTTACGAAATTAAAAAAGCCCCTAATCATTCTAGGAACTTTTAAGCTTGGCATAGATAATATATCGTTTTGGTGCGTTGCCTACATAGCGAAACGGGTAGCAGGTTGTTACGATTAGTTCTTCCTTTTCATGCTGCAAGGTAATAATAGTGGTGTCATCGGACTTAACGATTTTTGTATGCGTAATTTCGTAGGTAAAGTTTCCATATGGCATTTGCATCTTTAGGGAATCGCCAAGTTTCAGCTCGCCTAAGCGACGGAATACGGTATCCCGGTGGCCGGACAAGACAATTTGTCCGAGATCGCCTGGAAAATAGGAGCCTTTATAATGGCCTACCCCCTTTTCAAGATCATCCGGATTTGTGCCCTCGACAATCGCTAATTCTGCTTTGATTTTGGGAATCGTTAACAGGCCGACAGTATCACCCATTTCTGGCGGCGGGCTGTTTTTGTCTCTTTTTTGCGCCGGTTCCCCAGACTGCCCCGTGATGATTTCCTTTGCTTTCTCAAGAGATGCCTTTGTTTGTATTTTTACATCTACCATTTGCCAGATTCCAATTCCTAAAAAAATCAGACCCGTTAGAATAATAATCAATGGAAGCTTTGATTTCACTTTTATATACCTTCCTTTTCAATAGGGCATTGTTAGTTACAAGTATAGCAAAATGTTTTGGAAAGAACCATTTAGTATTCTCGCTAGGTAAACAACAAAAAACCTTCTTTTCCAATAAGAAAAGAAGGTTTGAAAAAATATTAGGCGTGATCACTGCCGAAAAAGTTTCTAAATGCTTGCATTGTAGCCTCGCGGTTAACTGCCGCGATTGAAGTCGTGATCGGAATTCCTTTCGGACATGCTTGCACGCAGTTTTGCGAGTTACCACAGCCCTGCATTCCGCCGTCCTCCATAAAGGCGTTTAAACGCTCCGCTTTATTCATTTCACCGGTTGGGTGGGCATTGAATAAGCGAACTTGGTTAAATACAGCTGGTCCCATGAAGTTGGTTTTGCTGTTTACATTTGGACATGCTTCTAAACAAACACCGCATGTCATACATTTAGAAAGCTCATATGCCCATTGACGTTTTTTCTCAGGCATCCGCGGCCCAGGTCCTAGATCATAGGTTCCGTCAATTGGAATCCATGCTTTCACTTTTTTCAAGGAATCAAACATTCTGCTCCGGTCAACCTGAAGGTCACGGACGACAGGGAATGTTCTCATTGGCTCTAAGCGAATCGGCTGCGTTAATTGATCCACAAGTGCTGAACAAGATTGACGCGGCTTGCCGTTGATCACCATTGAACAGGCGCCGCAAACCTCTTCAAGACAGTTCATATCCCAAGTGATTGGGGTAGTAGCTTGTCCCTTTGCATTGACAGGGTTTTTACGAATTTCCATTAATGCCGAAATCACGTTCATATTCGGACGATAAGGAATTTCAAATTCTTCCTCATATGCATCAGAATTTTCGCTATCCTGACGCATAATTGTAAATTTCACCGTTTTATTTTCTGCCATTCTTTCCTACTCCCCTTTCTATTAATGTTTTTTCGTGTAATCGCGCTCACGCGGTTTTAGTAATGAGGTATCGACATCAGCATAATGGAATTCCGGAGCAGTCTTCGCATCAACGAAATTAGCCATTGTTGTTTTTAAGAACTCCTCATCATTCCGTTTAGGGAAATCAGGCTTATAATGAGCGCCACGGCTCTCATTCCTGTTGTATGCACCAATCGTAATGACGCGGGCCAATTGCAGCATATTTTGTAATTGACGCGTGAATGCTGCTCCTTGGTTGCTCCATTTAGATGTATCATTAATGTTAATGTTTTGGTAACGTTCCAGAAGTTCCTGAATCTTTTCGTCCGTTTTTAGCAGCTGATCGTTGTAGCGGACAACCGTTACGTTATCTGTCATCCATTCCCCTAGCTCTTTGTGAAGGACATAAGCATTTTCAGTACCACTTAGTGACATGATCGAATTCCATTTCTCTTCCTGCTCTTTCACATGACGGTCAAACACGGAAGACGATACTGCCTCAGAACTCTTCTCAAGTCCATCTATATATTTAACAGCGTTTGGTCCTGCGACCATTCCGCCGTATACAGCAGAAAGCAATGAGTTTGCACCTAATCGGTTTGCACCATGCTGTGAGTAATCACATTCACCAGCGGCAAATAGTCCTGGAATGGTTGTCATTTGGTCATAATCAACCCATAGTCCACCCATCGAATAGTGAACAGCAGGGAAAATTTTCATCGGAACTTTACGTGGATTATCGCCCATGAATTTTTCATAAATCTCGATAATACCACCCAGTTTTACATCCAATTCATGCGGATCCTTGTGAGATAAATCTAGGAATACCATGTTCTCGCCATTAATTCCAAGCTTCTGACGAACGCAAACATCAAAAATTTCACGTGTGGCAATATCCCGTGGTACAAGGTTTCCGTATGCAGGATATTTTTCTTCCAAGAAGTACCATGGCTTTCCATCTTTATATGTCCAAATCCGGCCGCCTTCACCACGTGCTGACTCACTCATTAAACGCAGCTTATCATCACCAGGGATGGCAGTAGGATGGATTTGGATCATCTCACCATTTGCGTAAGTAGCACCCTGTTGATAAACGATTGATGCAGCAGAACCAGTATTAATAACGGAGTTGGTTGACTTGCCGAAAATAATCCCAGGGCCGCCTGTTGCCATGATGACAGCATCAGCAGAGAACGATTTAATTTCCATCGTTTTAAGGTTTTGAACGACAACCCCGCGGCAGACGCCATCATCATCAATAACGGTACCAAGGAATTCCCAGCCCTCATACTTTGTCACCAAACCGTCCACTTCATGGCGGCGAACCTGTTCGTCCAATGCATAAAGTAATTGTTGGCCAGTTGTTGCACCTGCAAATGCTGTCCGGTGATGCTGTGTTCCGCCAAAGCGACGGAAATCTAGTAATCCTTCAGGAGTACGGTTAAACATAACTCCCATCCGGTCAAATAAATTAATAATAAATGGTGCCGCGTCACACATCGCCTTCACTGGAGGCTGATTCGCTAAGAAATCGCCGCCATAAACAGTATCATCAAAGTGAATCCACGGAGAATCCCCTTCACCTTTTGTATTTACTGCTCCATTAATACCGCCTTGGGCACAAACAGAGTGAGAACGCTTAACCGGAACTAACGAAAATAGTTCTACCGGTGTTCCTGATTCTGCAACTTTGATGGTAGCCATTAGGCCCGCTAAGCCGCCGCCGACTACAATCACTTTACCCTTACTCATTCGTGACTCACTCCCTCAATCAAAAATTCCTTATTTTTCCGAAGCTTTACTTAATGATAGCAAAATTTTAATCTTTAAACTTTGATAACTGTCCAGCTCCAGCGCTAAACGGGCACTTCCGCTTTTCTATTAAGAAACAAATGCAACTAGTGTTTGAACCGCAATAAAAGCTAGAACAACAAAAACACCAATTGTCACGTATGTAGAAATGACTTGTGAACGTGGTGACACAGTGATTCCCCAGCTAACTAGGAATGACCATAAACCATTGGCAAAATGGAAAATGGTTGAAAGAACCCCAACTAAATAGAAAACGAACATAAATGGTGATGAAAGAATATCATGCATCATGTCATAGGAAACCTCGGCTCCAAATGCTGCAGCTACGCGTGTTTGCCATACGTGCCATGCAATAAATATCAGTGTAATCACACCGGATATACGCTGCAGTATGTACATCCAGTTCCTATATGTACCATACCTGTTGACATTGCTATTAGCAGTAAAAGCAATATAAAGTCCATAAATTGCGTGAAATAGTATTGGTAAATAGATTACTACAGTTTCCAGAACAATCCGGAAAGGCAGATTTCCCATAAAACCTGCAGCCTTATTGAACGATTCCGGTCCTCCTGTGATAAAATGGTTGACTACAAGATGCTGCACTAGGAATAACCCGATTGGAATAACGCCCAGCAGCGAATGCAATCTGCGATTAACAAACTCTCGATTACCCGCCATTATTTTACCCCCCTTTAATTTGTAAAAAATGATGTTAAGTTTCCACTCTCTCTTATTCCCCTTCAAGAATTAAAACAAAAGCATCACTGTGACAATAATGTGACATGTCCATTTTACTCCCATCATCATAGAGCGTCAAGAAAACGGATACACAATTCTTTACTAAAAATAAAATTTTTAAAATATATTGATATTATTATGGTTTGGTATTTATTTCCTTTATTTCACTGGATGACATGATATTTAACTATATTTTCTTCTTTTTAATTACCAACTTCTTACTGTAGGAATTTTCGTCTGTAAGGAAAAGATAATTATGATGGAAAATATGAAAAAATATTGCAATATAATTAATTCTTCTATCAGTTTTTCAGAGTAAACGGTTCTGAAACTAAACACTAATTGATATAATAGAATGATAGAAAGAGGGGAAACATGTGAAAGAAAGCCAAGTTGTTGATCAAAATCTAAATGCTGTAGAACCAAGAACCATCTCCATATTCGGTTATGAACTAATCAGGGAGATCCTTCTGCCTGAGATTCTAGGGAAAGATACCCCGGAAATCTTGTATTGGGCGGGAAAACTGCTAGCACGAAAATTCCCATTACCTGATTATGATAAAGTCATCGAATTTTTCGCTGATGCTTCATGGGGCCAGCTAGAAATAAAAAAAGAAAATAAAAACGAACTTGAATTTGAACTAATCAGCCCTTTAATCGTGTCTCGTGTGAAATCAAAAGCGGAGCAATTTTTCCAGCTTGAAGCAGGCTTTCTTGCCCAGCAAATCCAACTTCAAAAAGAAGTCATCGCTGAAACCTTCGAGCACCCAGTAAAGAAATCCAATAAAGTCCAATTCACCGTCAAATGGGATAACAAAGACCACCTTTAATTCTACGGTTCATTTTCATGGTGTCAGGCACCGTCCTAAGGACGGTGCCTGACACCATTTTCTAATTATTCCCAAGTCCAAATGCTCTATGTAGGGCTTCTACTGCTTTTAGCATGTTTTTTTCTTCAACTACTGCTGAGACTTTAATTTCGGATGTGCTAACCATTTTGATTTGGATATTGTTAGTTGCTAGTACTTCGAACATTTTTGCCGCCACACCTGGGTTTGAAATCATTCCCGAGCCAACGATGGATACTTTTGCTAGTTTATTTTCTGCATCCAACTGCTCATAACCGAGAACCTCTTTATTATCTTCAAGTACATTTAGTGTCTCAAGCCAATCATTTGTATGGATGGAAAACGACAAATTGGCTGTTCCTGCTTCTGTTGTGCTTTGGATAATGATGTCAACGTTGATATTATTTTGAGCGAGCGTAGTAAAAATGGTTGATAAACTTGTTAGTGAGTTGGTGAGACCTAATACGGTAACTCTCGTGATTTCATCTTCAAATGCTACACCGCGGACAACTAGATTTTGTTCCATTGCTGCTTCCCCCTCTATGACTGTACCCTTGATTTTCTCTATACTTGAACGAACCTCAAGTCTAACCTGATAGTTTTTGGCAAACTCTACTGCCCTTGGATGCAGTACACCCGCACCTAAATTAGCGAGCTCAAGCATCTCATCATAAGAAACAGATAGTAATTTGCGGGCGTCTTTTACATACCTTGGATCGGTTGTAAACACTCCGGTCACATCCGTGTAAATATCGCATTTATCTGCTTTTAGGGCAGCCGCTAATGCTACAGCTGTTGTATCAGAACCGCCGCGACCAAGTGTGGTGATTTCGCCGTTTTCTGTTATTCCTTGGAATCCAGCCACAATGACAACTTTACTCGCTGATAGCTGGTTTTGGATGGCATCGGTATTAATATTCGAGATTCTTGCGTTTCCATGGACAGGTTCTGTCACGATTCCTGCCTGCCAGCCGGTAAAAGAAACGGCATCTATTCCTTGTTGATTCAAGGCCAATGACAGGAGCGAAATTGTCACTTGCTCACCAGTGGAAAGGAGCATATCCATATCCCGCTTATTTGGCTGTGGTGAAATTTCTTTTGCCAATCCGACAAGCTGATCGGTCGATTTTCCCATCGCGGAAACAACGACAACTACATTATTGCCCCTCTCTATCTCCTCTTTCACACATGCTGCCACATTTAAAATTTTATTTACACTGCCGACGGAGGTTCCCCCGAATTTTTGTACAATAAGCCCCATACCTGACTTCTCCCTCTTTCAATTGAATACGTTATTTTTTCCCCATTAACGCAAAAAAAGCAATGAGAAGGGCATCTCATTGCTTTATAAACACAAAAAATTCTTGCGCACACAATGTAAGATAGCTCTCCAAGACAGACGTCTTGACAATCCAGTATTTATTCAACACAGGACCAGCAAAGAAAGAAATGAGATCTTCTTTACTTCGGCGAACCTTCCCTTTTATGATTCTTCTCAGAAGCTCATCCTTCTCAGAACCACTACTCTTGAAGCTCGCACCTCTACCTTCACTTTAATACGTAAAAGTGATAGTAAATTAAATTTTCATTTATTATAGCATGTTCTTTTTTTTCTGACAATCATTCTGAATGAAGTTTATTGATTAATTCTTCTGCGACATTTATCGGAATTCCAAGTGCTGTGAAATCCTCCACACCCGCTTCTTTCATTTTTTTCACTGAGCCAAACTGTTTTAATAATAATTTTTTTCGTTTCTCGCCAATGCCTGGAATATCATCCAGCAACGATTGAAAGGCGCTTTTACCACGAAGCTGGCGGTGAAAAGTAATGGCAAAGCGGTGAACCTCATCTTGGATTCTTTGAAGTAAATAAAACTCCTGGCTGTTTCTTGCCAGTGGAACAATCCCCAATGGATTGCCGTATAGGAGCTGGGATGTTCGGTGTTTTTCATCCTTCACAAGCCCTGAAAGCGGGATATCCAAGCCTAGCTCATTTTCTAACACATCCCTGACTGCCTCCACATGCCCTTTTCCACCATCAATAATAATTAAATCCGGCAGCGGCAGTTCTTCCTTTAAGGCCCGCGAATACCTTCTTCTCGTCACTTCCCGCATTGATTCATAATCATCGGGGCCCTTAACCGATTTTATTTTGTATTTGCGATATTCTCGATTATTTGCCTTGCCATCGATAAAAACAACCATTGCCGACACGGGGTCGGTCCCTTGAATGTTGGAGTTATCAAATGCCTCAATCCGGTGAGGGGTATAGATTCCTAAAAGCTCGCCTAGGGTTTCTACCGCTTTAATTGTCCGATCCTCGTCCTTTTCAATTAAAGAAAACTTTTCATTCAGAGCAATTTTGGCATTTTTTATCGCCATTTTGACGAGGTCTTTCTTCTGCCCCCGTTGCGGCTGCAGAACTTTTACCTTCAGCAGCTGTTCTGCCAGGCTTAGATCAACTTCATTCTGTATTAAAATTTCCTTTGGTTTAAAGTGATTGGCTTTTGTATAAAATTGCCCAAGGAACGTTAAGATTTCTTCCTCTGGCTCGTTATAAATGGGAAACATGGAGACATCCCGTTCGATGAGCTTTCCTTGGCGGACAAAAAAGACCTGGACACACATCCAGCCTTTATCGACTGCATAGCCAAACACATCTCGGTCGGTGAAATCAGTCATCGTAATTTTTTGCTTTTCCATAATCGTTTCAATATGGATGATTTTATCGCGAAATTCCTTTGCCCGCTCGAAATCCAACTCTTCAGCTGCAGCGGTCATTTTTTCGGTGAGCTCTTTTTTGATTTCCTTGTAACCGCCATTTAAGAAGCGGGTAATTTCATCGGTCATTTGTTTGTATTGTTCTTCGGCGACTTCATTGACACATGGTGCCAGGCACTGCCCTAAATGGTAGTACAGGCAGACGCGATCGGGAAGCGTCGAGCATTTGCGGAGCGGATAAATCCGGTCAAGCAGTTTTTTTGTCTCATTGGCTGCGGTAACGTTTGGATATGGACCAAAGTATTTGCCTTTGTCCTTTTTTACTTTTCTTGTGATAATTAGTTTCGGATGTTTTTCCGCTGTCAGCTTTATAAACGGGTAGGTTTTGTCATCCTTCAGCATGATATTGTATTTTGGATCGTATTTTTTGATTAGGTTTAATTCCAGCAAAAGTGCTTCAATGTTGGAAGAGGTTACGATATATTCAAAGTCCTCGATTTCGTTAACAAGCCGGAGCGTTTTGCCATCGTGCGAACCTGTAAAATAAGAGCGTACACGATTTTTTAATACTTTTGCTTTCCCTACATAAATAATTGTCCCCTGCCGGTCTTTCATTAAGTAGCAGCCAGGCTGATCCGGCAGCAGTGTCAGTTTCTGCTTGATAATTTCATTCATTCCGGCCACTCCCATCCATCTTTTTTCATTATCCTTAAATTTTAAAACAAACCGCCAACAAATGATAGTGGGAGGTTTTTCTTAAAAGCCTTTCCATGCAAAAAAACCTCAGCTAGAATGGTTTCCAGCTAAGGTTTTTTGAAGTTTCAATCGTTTATACGTGCTTTTCTAATACGCTTGCTAATGCTTCTTTAGGCTGGAAGCCGACTACTTTATCAACGACTTCGCCATTTTTCATAACCAACAAGGTTGGAATGCTCATAACACCGAAATTAGCCGCTGTTTGCGGGTTGTCATCGACATCAAGCTTAGTGATTTTTACTTTATCGCCCATTTCTGAATCAAGTTCTTCAAGAACGGGAGCGATCATTTTACAAGGTCCGCACCATGGCGCCCAGAAATCTACAAGTACAAGGCCTGAACCTGTTTCAGCAGAAAAGTTTTGATCTGTTACGTGTGAAATAGCCATTTAAATTGCCCTCCTAATTAATACTGAAATACTACCGAAAGTATAACATTGATTGGAAAATCAAGCTAATAAATTGCTCTCCTCATTCATTTTCCCCTTGTTTTGTTCTATGTATTCCTAAAAAAGATGCAGCGAGCGGCATTCGCACCGCTCGCTTCACGTAAGTTATGATGAATGAACTTTTAACTTTTTAAACTCTTCTGTTAATAATGGCACCACTTCGAACAGGTCGCCGACGATTCCGTAATCCGCTATTTTAAAGATGTTTGCTTCAGGATCTTTATTGATAGCGACGATTACTTTCGAGTTGGACATGCCAGCTAAATGTTGAATCGCACCGGAAATACCGCAGGCAATGTAAAGGTCTGGTGTAACCACTTTACCGGTTTGGCCAATTTGCAGGGAGTAATCGCAATAATCGGCATCACAGGCACCACGGGATGCTCCAACAGCACCGCCTAAAACATTAGCCAATTCTTTTAGCGGTTCAAATCCTTCCGCACTCTTCACGCCGCGGCCGCCAGAGATAACCACTTTTGCTTCACTTAAATCCACGCCTTCACTAGCTTTTCTTACAACTTCTTTAATGATGGCGCGAAGGTCTTTGATGTCAACGGAAAGGGAGGAAACCTCACCGCTTCTGCTTTCATCCTGTGCTAATGGCGCAATATTATTTGGACGGACCGTCGCAAAAATTAATCCGTCGGTGACAATTTTCTTTTCAAAGGCTTTACCGGAATAAATCGGTCTTGTAAAGACGATATTTCCACCGGCTGCTTCAACGGCCACTGCATCAGAAATAAGTCCTGATGAGAGCTTGCCGGCAATTCGCGGCGCAAGATCTTTTCCGAGAGCAGTATGACCTAATACCAGCCCTTCCGGTTTTTCTTGGTCAACCACAGCTAGCAACGCTTGCGCAAAACCATCTGAAGTATATTGCTTTAATTTATCATTTTCAACTACGACAACACGGTCAGCTCCATATTGCACTAATTCTGTGCCTAAAGCGCTTACAGTTTCGCCCGCTAATACAGCGACTACTTCTCCGCCCTCTGCAACTGTTTTTGCAGCAGCAATTGCTTCAAATGATACATTTCTTAGTGATCCGTCACGAACTTCTCCTAATACCAATACTTTTCTTGCCATGTATGATGACCTCCTGAAAGAACAATTTTTGAAAAAAACGATTAGATTACTTTTGCTTCAGTATGAAGAAGTTGAACAAGTTCTTTTACCTGATCGTTTAAATCCCCAGCCAAAACTTTTCCAGCTTCTTTTTTAGGCGGCAAATAAATTTCGATTGTTTTTGTTTTTGCCTCCACATCATCTTCATCAAGATCAAGATCGTCTAATTCCAATTCATCAAGCGGCTTTTTCTTCGCTTTCATAATTCCCGGTAAGGAAGGATAGCGCGGCTCGTTCAGACCTTGCTGTGCCGTTACTAATAGCGGCAGGCTTGTTTCGATGATCTCAGAATCCCCTTCAACGTCACGAGTGACCGTTGCGCTGCTGCCATTGATTTCAAGCTTGGTAATTGTAGTCACGTAAGGAATGTTAAGCAGTTCGGCAACACGCGGGCCAACCTGTCCTGTTCCGCCATCAATGGCAACATTTCCGCCAATGATTAAATCAGCATCCTTATCTTTTAAAAATTCACCGAGAATTTTTGCTGTCGTGAATTGGTCCGCATTTTCAACATCGTCTTCTGTATTAATGAGAACGGCTTTATCTGCGCCCATCGCCAATGCAGTACGGAGCTGCTTTTCCGATTCTTCACCGCCTACAGAAATAACCGTTACTTCGCCGCCATTAGCATCGCGGACTTGGATTGCTTCTTCAATCGCATATTCGTCATATGGGTTGATGATAAATTCAGCACCATCCTCATTGATTTTTCCACCTTTAAGGGTAATCTTTTCTTCCGTATCAAAGGTTCTTTTCATCAATACATAAATGTTCATGCTAGTGGTCCCCTCCTAATATAATTTCGAGCATTCGCTCAGTTTGAAAGATTGGGAAAATTTTTTATACAAACAAAACCTTTGCGGTCAATCCGCTAAGGTAAGTTTATTCACCTTTAAAGTGAGGCTGTCTTTTTTCCATAAACGCTTGGATGCCTTCTTTTGCGTCAGCCGAGACGAATACTTCGCCAAACAGCTCCGCTTCCTTTTTCATTCCCTCATAAAACTCGGCTGTTTTCGCATAGTTTAATAGTTGAATAGCAGCGCTAATTGCGCCGGGACTTTTCTTGGTAATTTTATCAGCCAGTTTATGGGCTTTCTCCAATACTTCTTCTTCTGGATAGGCATGATTGGCTAAACCGTATTGAACGGCCTCTACTCCAGTGATAGGTTCAGAGGTAAACAGCATTTCCGCTGCTCTCGCCGTGCCAACATATTTCGGCAGACGCTGCGTGCCGGCAAATCCAGGGATTAGCCCAAGCTGCAGCTCCGGAAGACCAAGTTTAGCGGTTTCGCTGACAAGGCGGATGTGACAAGCCATCGCGAGTTCCAGACCGCCGCCAAGGGCTGCCCCATGAATTGCGGCAATAATTGGCTTTGGAAATTTCTCCATCCGGTCAAACAAATCTTGTCCATACTTGCCAAGATTGGTAAAACCTTCAGACGAAGTAACGGTGGTAAATTCTTTAATGTCCGCACCAGCCGAGAAAAAGCGCCCTTCGCCGTGAATGACAACGACCCGGATTTCACGATTCGGTTCAATTTCATCCAGCACTGCCGACAATTCCCTTAGTAGACCTGATGAAAGGGCATTTGCCGGTGGACGCTGAAGCGTGATTGTCGCGATATTGTCCTCACTAGACCATTTTAAGTATTCCAATTAAACTCCTCCTCTACCAATTTTTCAAGTGCTAGCGGCTTCTAAATCCATTAACTAAAAGACGATGGACTGGGGAAGCCAGCTTAGCGAGATCATATTTTTCCTCATTCATCACCCATGATGTTGCAGTTTCATCAATCGTACCGAAAATCATTTGGCGGGCGAGTCGGACATCGAGGTCACTTGAAAACTCTCCAGATTCTATGCCTTCGATAATAATCTTATCAATCACCTTTAAGTAGCCTTTGAGCACGTCGTTAATTCGGAGCCGTAATTCCTTGTTCGATTGGCGCAGTTCTAATTGCGTGACGATGGCTAGGTGGTGGTCCGCTGAAAGCAGGCTGAAATGAGCTTTGACCATCATTAATAACTTCTCTATCGCCGTCCCTTTTCCTGCTATCATTTGATCTATTTCTTCAATAAAGTTCCCCATTTTTTCTTCAAAGAGGGAGATAAGAATATCTTCTTTGTTTTTAAAATACAAATAAATCGTGCCGTCAGCAACTCCGGCCTGTTTGGCAATTTTTGATACCTGGGCCTGATGGTAGCCATTTTCAGCGATTACAATCACGGCTGCATCAATAATTTGCATATATTTCGGCTTCATTTTTTTCAATACTATCCCCCCTTTGAAGACAAGAATTTTACTTTTTTAAAAAAAAATATGAATGAACCATCATTCATATTTTAATAATAGTTTTTAAAATTATTTCTGTCAAGAAATTCTGAAAATACTTCTTCATACTATTGCAAATATTTCAATTAGACAAGCTATTTTCTTCAAAAAAAAATGATTAGGCGTGCTTTTTGCTTTCTTCCTCTATTTTTTGGATTTCTTCTTCCACAAGCATTCTTCTTAAAATTTTTCCAACAGCGGTCTTTGGTAATTCAGGTCTAAACTCATATAGTCGCGGCGCTTTATAGGCTGCCAGATATTTTCTTGCATATTCGTTTATTTCATCTGCGGTAATCCTCGATCCTTCTTTTAAGACAATATACGCCTTCACTGTTTCACCTCGGTACGGGTCAGGTATCCCGGCAGCGACTGCCTCGAGGACATCCGGATGCTCATACAAAACCTCTTCAATTTCCCGGGGATAAATATTAAAACCGCCAGCAATAATCATATCCTTTTTGCGGTCGACTACATAAAAATATCCCTGCTCATCCATATAGCCAAGGTCTCCAGTATACAGCCAGCCGTCACGGAGGACTTCCTTGGTGTCTTCGGGACGATTCCAGTAGCCTTTCATAATCTGCGGACCTTTTACGACAATTTCACCAATTTCCCCTATAGGTATTGGCTCACTAGTATCCATAGATAGAATCTTGGCATCTGTATCAGGATATGGAACACCGATGCTGCCCTTTACTTTCGGAGCGTCCCACAGGAAGTTGGAGTGGGTGACTGGTGAGGCTTCTGTTAATCCGTAGCCTTCAACAAGCTGTCCGCCGGTAACTTCCTCGAATTTCTGCTGGACTTCAATAGGGAGCGGGGCCGAACCGCTAATACATGCCTCAATTGATGAAAGGTCATATTTTTTCATATCGGGATGGTTTAACAGGCCAATATAAATCGTTGGTGCTCCTGGAAATAAAGTTGGACGCTGCTTTTCGATTGTTTTTAACGTGGTCAGCGCATCAAATTTTGGCAGCAGAATCATTTTATAAGCCATCTTAATCGACAATATCATGACCGTTGTCATCCCATAGACATGGAAAAAGGGAATAATTCCGAGCACAGATCCTTCCCCTGGTTTGCATTTGTATAGCCACTTTTCACTCATTTCCGTGTTGGCAATTAAATTTTTATGGGTTAACATGACACCCTTCGGAGACCCGGTCGTACCACCTGTATATTGCAGTAAGGCCACATCTTCCTCTGCATCGGAATTGTATGCGGTTACTTTTTGCGGATTGCTTTTTAATATTTCCGTAAGCAGATGGTTGTTTCCTTCATGCTTTACCTTAACGACAATTCCATATTGTTTTTTCTGGATGAAGGGATAAACGAGATTTTTTGGGAACGGCAGAAAGTCTTTGATGGCAGTGACAATGATGTGCTGTAATTCCGTTTTCGGCATTACTTTAGAAACACGCGGGTAGAGGATATCTAAGGTGATGATGGCTTTTGCTCCGGAATCCTTCATTTGATACTCAAGCTCACGTTCCGTATACAACGGATTGGTTTGGACAACAATTCCGCCAGCTAGTAAAATAGCAAAATAGCTGATTACCGCCTGTGGTGTATTCGGAAGCATGATCGCGACCCGGTCGCCTTTTGAGATAGCTAGGGTTCCTTGCAGGTAGCCGGCAAAATTTAAGGCATCTTCGTAAAGTTGTTTATAGGTCCATTCCTTCCCCATAAAATGAATGGCACTCTTTTCCGGAAACTTCTCGGCTGATTTCTGTAAGCAACTCTGTACTGGGTCTGAGGAGTATTCAAGTGTGGCAGGAATTTCTTCTGGATACACGTCCAGCCATGGTTTCGACTCCAACATACAAACCTCCCTTTTCTTTATTAAATTATTAAAAAAATTCCAACAACCACTTCTATTATAGTACAGTATTTCACGAAATGGAAACCCGGTTCCAAGTGTAATGAAAGAAAAAAATCACCGCTGATGTGGCTCACAGCGATGATTTCTCTCTAGGCAAAAAACACCATATATATAATGCCGATTAGCAAAAACAAGCCGCATAATCCAAGAAGTACCTTAGCTAATGTCTCCACAGTTTATTCTCCCCTTACGAAATTCCTGCACCAATCACATAAGATAAGCCAATCGAAATGACCATTGAAATCAAACCTACTGCTCGATTATCATTTTGGATTTCATCGTCAATCTTAAATTTTGGCGTTAAAAATTCAAAGATAAAATAGCCGGTTAATAACAGGATAAAGCCATAAATCCCCCAGCCCACCATTGTCAGTAATGAATCGTGAAGGGCAATGGTATGGCGGAATATATTGGCGACGCCAAATATTTTTCCACCGGTGGCCATCGCCACGGCTAAATTCCCTTTTTTTATCTCTTCCCAATTTTTATATTTCGTTACCGCTTCAAAAACGGCTAAAAAGACAATCATACATAAAATGACGACACTATAATAGGCCGCGATTTGAATGTATTCGTTCTCCCAAAACTGATCCATAGCTAATCTCCCCGGACATTATTTAAATTCTACGATGGTTACCCCTGAACCACCTTCTCCGGCTTCTCCAAAACGAATTTTCTTAACGGAACGATGGTTTCTTAAATATTCCTGAACTCCCTGTCTTAATGCGCCAGTACCTTTCCCATGGATAATGGAAACACGGGGATAATTGGAAAGCAGAGCATCGTCAATATATTTTTCTACTTTTAGAAGGGCATTTTCATATCTTTCGCCGCGGAGGTCAAGCTCCAGTTTTACAATGGAATCGCGCCCCTGTACAATTGCCATCGGCTTTGTTTCCACTTGTTTCGGCGTATTCATAAATTCGATATCTTTTTCTTTTACCTTCATTTTCAAAATGCCGATTTGAACCTGCCATTCATTTGCTGACAATCGTTCGACAAGTGTCCCTTTTTGGTCAAACGTAAGCACCTTCACTTCATCTCCAGGCATAAAGACTTGTTTCTTGGTTTTCTTATTAGCCAGCTTTACTGATTTTTGGATTTCCGGCGCCGCTTCCTCCAAGCGCCTCCTTGCATCAATTAATTCATGTTCCTTTATATCGGCATGCTTCTCAGTTCTCATTTTCCGCAAATCACGAATAACCTGCTCCGCCTCTTGTTTAGCCTCATCAACGAGGTCAGCTGCTTTTTCAGCTGCCTTTTCCAGCATCGCGTCTTTTTTCTCGTAAAATTCCATCATTTGCTTTTGCAAGTCCTGATGAAGCATCTCAGCAGACTTTAAATAATCTCTGGCTTCCTGATGCTCCATTTCTGCCTGGCGCTTACTCGCTTCTAATGATGCAATCATGTTATCGATTTGATTCGTATCCTCGCTCACATGTGAACGGGCTGTCTGGATAACGCGATCATTTAAGCCTAAACGTTTCGAAATTTCAAAGGCATTACTCCGGCCAGGTACCCCTAAAAGCAGCTTATAAGTTGGACTTAATGTCTCCACATCAAACTCAACACTGGCGTTTAATACCCCTTCACGATTATAGCCATACGCTTTTAATTCTGGATAGTGGGTGGTCGCGATAACCCTTGCGCCCCGATTGTGTACTTCATCTAAAATCGAAATCGCCAATGCCGCCCCTTCCTGCGGATCGGTCCCTGCCCCCAATTCATCAAATAGGACAAGGCTATTGAAATCGACACGGTTTAAGATTTCTACAATATTGACCATATGAGACGAAAACGTACTTAAGCTCTGTTCAATCGATTGCTCGTCACCAATATCGGCATAAACCGCATCAAAGACGGCAAGTTCAGAACCGTCATACGCCGGCACCTGCAATCCTGCTTGAGCCATTAACGAACACAAGCCCAGTGTTTTTAAGGTGACCGTTTTCCCGCCCGTATTTGGTCCGGTAATGACAATCGTGGTAAATTCTTCTCCGAGCATAATATCGTTGGCAACGACCTCATCGATAGGAATTAACGGATGCCGTGCTTTATATAACGCGATTCTTCCTTCATTATTCATCACCGGCATCGTTGCTTTGATCTTTTTCCCATATCTTGCTTTGGCAAAAATAAAGTCTAAATTAGCTAAGACAGCGACGATTACTTGAAGTTCGCCTTCATGCTCTGCCGCGTGAGCAGAAAGCTCAGAGAGAATTCTCTCCATTTCAAGCTGTTCCTTGACACGAATATCCTGTAATTGATTATTTAGCTGAACAATTACTTGCGGTTCAATAAATAAAGTTTGTCCTGATGCACTCTGGTCATGAATAATTCCGCCGTAGTGACCGCGGTACTCCTGTTTGACAGGAATCACAAAGCGATCATTTCGAATCGTGACAATCGCATCGGACAGCATTTTACTGGCATTCGAGGAACGAATCATGCTCTCTAACTTTTCACGAACGCGTGATTCATTGGACCTGAGCTGATGTCTTAATGAGCGCAATAGCTCACTGGCACTATCCAGCACCTCACCGCTTTCATCGATGGCCAATTTAATTGCCTGCTCAAGGTTCGTGAGCGGAATGATTTGCGCGACTTGTTCTAATAAAATCGGCAGTTCTGTTCTTTCCGCAGCAATATCGTCGATAAATCGCTTCATCTGTCGGCTGGCATGGATGGTACTTGCGATTTGGACGAGTTCGTGCGGACTGAGAACGCCGCCAATAACCGAACGCTTTATATGAGCGCGGATATCATGAATCCCTGCAAGCGGGATCATCGGCTTTATCCGAAAAACCGTCGCTGCCTCATCTGTTTCTGCTTGAAGCTTGACCACTTCTGCGAAATCGGTCGATGGCACCAGGTCCTTGATCTTGTCTCTGCCAAGTGAAGATACGGCATGCTCTAACAGCTGCTCTCTCACTTTCATAAATTCTAATACCTTTAAGGCTCGTTCTTGCATGGAGTTAAACCCTCCTCTTATCTATTATGCAAAAATTCTAGTAAGTCATCTTTATCAAGGGCATTTAGCACCGATGATTTTTTAATCCAGCCCTTTTTAGCAGCGGAAACACCAATTTCCATATGCTTTAATGTATCCAATTTGTGGGCGTCCGTATTGATGAGAATCTTGACACCGGCCTCCTGCGCTTTCCTTAAATATTCAGCCGCTAGGTCTAGCCTGTTCGGATTGGCGTTTAACTCTAGCGCGGTATTCGTTTCCTTTGCCAACTGAATAAGTAAATCGATGTCAACATCATAGCCTTCGCGGCGGCCAATTTTCCTGCCGGTTGGATGGGCAATTAAATCCACATGGGCATTGGTTAAGGCGAATTTTAGCCGCTCCATAATCTTTTCTCTTGATTGTGTAAAGGCTGAATGAATCGAAGCGATGACGAAATCCATTTCAGCAAGTAATTCGTTATCATAATCCAAGCTGCTATCAGGTAAAATGTCCATTTCAACACCGCGAAGGATGAGGAAATCATCATATTTTTTATTTAAGTTTTTGATTTCTTCTCCCTGTTTCAAAAGCCGCTCGCGTGTGAGTCCATTTGCCACCTTAAGGTATTGTGAATGATCGGTGATCGCCATGTATTGATAGCCGCGCTTCCGGCACGCTTCTGCCATTTCTTCAATCGAATGGGCACCGTCACTCCAGGTAGTGTGCATATGAAGATCGCCTTTAATATCTTCAAGCTCGATTAATTCTTCATTGGCAGTGAACGTTTCTACTTCCTTCCCGTCCTCTCTGATTTCAGGAGGAATAAACGGAAGATCAAAATGCTTGAAAAATTCCTCTTCTGAAGTGAAGGTACGGATTTCCCCAGTCTCCACGTTTTCCACGCCATACTCACTGATTTTTTCGCCGCGTTCCTTGGCAAGCTGCCGCATCCGGACATTATGTTCCTTTGAACCAGTAAAATGGTGTAAGGTCGTAATAAATTCCTCTGGTTTCACAAGCCGGAAATCAACCGAGATATCAAATTCAAAGCCTAGGACAATGGAAACCTTGGTGTCACCAGCACCAATCACTTCTTTGATATCAGGCAATTGGAGCAGCTGCTCGCGCACGCTGTCAGTGTTTTCAGTCGCAATAATAAAATCAAGGTCTTTAATGGTCTCGCGCATTCTTCTTAGACTGCCTGCCCGTGAAAAACGGATAATCTCTTGGTTCCCGGCAAGCTGCGCTTCAATTTGGTCCGCTATCGGCAGCATATAAGCAATTGGGAGCCGGTCAGGCCTTGAACCAACACTTGAGATGGCACTTAAGATTTTTTCTTCGGATTTTTTGCCAAAACCTGCGAGTGCTTGTACCTTCTCTGCTTCACAGGCTGCCTTTAAACTGGAAACATCGATGATTGCTAGTTCCTTGTAAAGTTTGGCAATTTTCTTGCCGCCAAGACCCGGCAGCTGCAGTAACGGAATCAATCCAGCCGGGACTTCTTCCTTCAGTTCTTTTAATACGGAGGAAGAACCTTCTTTTATGTATTCATCAATCACGGCGGCTGTCCCTTTGCCGATTCCTGAAATAGTAGTGTAATCCTCAATATCTGTTAAGGCGCGTTCATCGGTTTCAAGTGCACCCGCTGCCTTACGAAAGGCCGAAACCTTAAATGGGTTCTCTCCTTTTAATTCCATATAAATCGCAATCGTTTCTAATAAACGAATTATTTCTTTTTTATTGACTGACATAATATCCACCTGCCCCCCCAAGTTTAGCATCTTCATTTTATCTTATTAAGGTTAAAAAAGAAAAACTTCTCTGCTAAGGAGAAGTTCAAGCAGCTGAATATACTTTTCACAAGCCTTTGATTTGCTGTGAAAGGACTGGCGTGTGATTGACAATAGCCTTTGCCAAAACGGAATGGTCCAAATGGGTCTGGATAAGTTCGATTGGAATTAAGGCAGCAATATATAATACAATAAAAATAATTAAGTAGACTTCACAGAAACCAAACAAGCCGCCAGCCCAAACATTCAGCTGCTTTAGTACAGGCAAATGGGCAATAAAATCAAGCATGGAACCGATGATTTGGAATAAAATCTTAACAGCAAAAAAGATGATCACAAAGGCAATTGCCCGGTAGAAGGCCGTTTCTACGTCAGTAGAGTCTGTTAATAATTTTAATGTTGTCCCTTCGCTAAACTTCGGATAAGGAATCCAAAGAATTAGCTTTGGCGCCAGCTGATCGTAGTATAAATAGGCAACAATATATGCAATAATAAAACTTAATAAATGAACTAGCTGGAGGATAAAGCCTCTTTTTAGGCCAACAAAGAATCCAATAATTAAAAGTATGATAATAATTAAATCTAACATAATTTTTTAGTCCTTTTCTTTTTGTAGTTCTGCTTGCAGTCGTTCTAATTGATCCTTTAGTTTAATATAATCATTGACAGCATTTACCGCTGTTAAAACAGCAAGTTTACTGACATCAAGAGATGGATTCTTAGAATTGATTTCACGCATTTTATCGTCAACTAACGCTGCCACAAGCCGAATTTGACTTGAGCTTTCCGTCCCCATTATGACGTAATGCTGTCCGTAAATATCAACAGTTGTTCTATTTTTTTCTGTTTTTGACAAAGTAAATGCTCCCTTCAAAGAATCCTACTCTATATCATAACACGAACGTATGGATGTGGAAAAGTCAAACCTATTTAAGAGAGTCGGATATATTTAGTAGAAATGTGGTGTTTTTATAGTGGGAAATGTGGTAATTAATCTGGGAATGACCGAAATCATGAAAATGCACGGTTATTACAGTAAACAGTTAGTCGATAAAAATCCACCAGGAAGTGTGTTCGCTGCCAAAACCCCTGCCTGTATGGTCACAGCTTATAAATCAGGGAAAGTTCTATTCCAAGGGAATGATTGTGAAAAAGAGGCGGGGAAATGGAGTGGTGGCGGCGGTCGTGGAGCTGCGGGTGGCTCTGGTGGAAGCGACGCTGGCAGTACTGCAGGTCGTGGTAGTGCTGGTTCCGTTGCCGGTGGGTCTGCTAAAAGGCCAGCTGCTGCCAAAGGAAAATCTACTGCGAAGGGCGACCTGCCCATAGGTATCGGCGGGATGTCCGCCATTGGTTCCGATGAGGTCGGAACGGGGGACTTTTTTGGTCCGATTACCGTCGTGGCGGCTTATGTAAAAAAGGAACACATTCCATTATTAAAAGAATTAGGGGTCCGAGATTCGAAGGATTTGGGCGATGAAAAAATCATTGCGATTGCCAAGGTTATCAAAGATGTCGTTCCCTTCAGCCTGATGACACTGAGAAATGAAAAATATAATCAGGTGCAGCAATCAGGCTGGACCCAAGGAAAAATGAAGGCTGTCCTTCATAACCAGGCAATTTTAAATGTGTTAGGGAAAATTTCACCAGAGAAGCCGGAAGCAATTCTTATTGATCAATTTGTCCAGCCGAGCACTTATTATCAGCATTTAAAAGGTCAAAAAGTGATTGCAAAAGAAAATGTTTATTTTAGCACGAAAGCGGAGGGGATCCATCTTGCTGTAGCCGCTGCAAGTATTCTCGCCCGCTATGCTTTTATTCAATATATCGATAAGCTTGGCGAGGCCGCGGGCTTTAAGATTCCGAAAGGCGCTGGGGCACAGGTAGATGTTGCGGCTGCCAAGTTGATTGTGAATAAAGGGCGTGGCATTCTGCCTTCGTTTGTGAAGCTTCACTTCGCCAATACCGATAAGGCACTGGAGCTTGTCAATAAAAAACGTAAATAGGTATGGAGGGGTTTTAGTGGCGAATAGACTTAGTGATGAGGAAATGACGACAGTTGTTGCTGAATTAACGGGCTGGAAATTAGAAGGTAAATTTATCGTGAAAAAATATCGTTTTCGGGAATTTTTAAAGGGTGTGGCGTTTGTGAATGAAATTGCCGAGCTTTCCGAAGAAAAAAATCATCACCCGTTTATCGCAATTGACTATAAATTGGTGACACTCCGGCTGACTTCCTGGAATGCAGGGGGATTAACTGATTTGGATGTCGCCTTGGCGAAAAATTATGATGTAATTTATGAAAAAATGTAACTTAAAGAGGCTGCCGTGCAAGTTAGTTGCAAGACAGTCTCTTTTTTGTTCTTTTTTGAATAAAATGTTCTTAAAAAAAGTTTCTACTCCCGAATAAATTCAAAAAATCATATAAAAAATTCACTATTATTATTTTATCGGCGCTTTTGAGTGATTTATCGGCGAATCAATAAATATATCGGCGAATTCAGAGATTATATCGGCGCATTTTACATTTTATCGGCGAATTGAAAATTACCACGGTAATGTCTGCGGAAAGTATACTCGTCCTTTATTTGTTCCTGAATTGTTGAGATTTAAAGCCCGTAATAACCTTTTGGCTATATCATCTGATTTTAAATGGCAAAACTCTCGAAACTGCTTATTTGTTATTTTTGAATCAATAAGTAAGAAATAATCTTTCAAAGCATCGATATGGGCATCCTTTGAAAATTGACCACATGATGTGCAAAACCATTTCTGTTTTTTACGAATAAGTGTACCATGATTGTTGTAAGCGCAAAATACACCTGTTTTGATGTCTTCCTTTTTGATATCATATTTCTTTAAAATATAGTTTGTCGGAATTGTGTTCATTTTTATGAGAAGACGGCTTAATTTTCGGAGATCTTTTGCGTTAAGAAGTGGATCTGAATACATTTTTTCAAAAAACTTAATTTTGTTTATTAAAGCATCTGATTTACATACCCGTGGTTTCACTTTATGAGCATTTTTTCCGGTGATGACATATGAGGTATTACTATTGCTGATTACTACTAAATAATCAACCGGAACTGGTGGGAATTTATGTTTAACTAATAGTTGCTTTATGTATTCTCGATGTCTTTTAGCTTGTGAGATTGGATTTGAATATCCCTTTTCATTTTCTTTGTTTAATTGTATAAACTGATCATTTTCGGTATCAAATATTAATTTACCGGCCATATTTTTCACTTCAATAATAAGTGCGAATTCTGGTGCGAGGAGAAGAGTATCAATTTGGCAGTTGTAATCACCGTCGGGAAGATTTAAGTCATGAAGGATCAGGTATTTATCGATTGGAAGAAGACGTAAAAAATAATCGAGGGCCACTTCTCCTTGGTAACCTGCCCGTCTTCGACCCATTTCCTCTACAATTTGCTGATATTTAGGGTAATTCAGTGGCAGGCGCCGGCATAATGCCTCCAAAACAAGAAGAACTAATGGGATTGTCCTTTCTTTTATAACCAAAACTATCACTCCTTTCATTTTAATTTAAATAGTTCTTAAATTCCGCCAAGATTCCTGCCGAATTTTAGCGATATTTGTTAACGTTTTATGTCAATAAAATTTTATCGGCGCTTTTGAGTGATTTATCGGCGAATCTATAAATAAATCGGCGAATTCGGAGATTATATCGGCGAATTTTACATTTTATCGGCGAATCTAAATTTTTTATGAAAAAGAAAAAAGCCAGCCCGAAATTTCGAGCCAGCCTTTAAAAATTAACCTCTTAACACCGCTCCTGCCTTTTCTTTCAAAGCATCAAGCACACGCTCATGAACCTTCGTTACCTCTTCATCTGTCAAAGTACGCACAGGATCAGCATATTTTAATGAGAAAGCAATCGATTTCTTACCTGCTTCCATCTTGTCTCCCTCATATAAATCAAACACTTCAGCTTCCTTCAGAAGTGGCGCCCCTTCATTTACTATAATTCCCCATAAGGTGCCTGACACCGTTTCACTGTTTACCACAAGGGCAATGTCTCTTGTGATCGATGGGAAGCGTGGGATGGCTTTGTATTGTAAGACTGGTGCGTCTGCTTCAAGGACTGCTTTTAAAGATAACTCGAAGACGTAGGTGTCTTTTAAATCAAGCTCTTTTTGGACGCTTGGGTGTACTTGACCAACGAAGCCGATTTTTTCACCATTCAAGTGGATTTCGGCGGTACGGCCAGGATGCATGCCATCTACCTGCGCCTGGACGTAATCAACGCCATCGGACAAGCCAAGCTTTGCAAACATTCCTTCTAAAATTCCTTTAACAACGAAGAAGTCAACTGCCTTCTTCTCTCCTTGCCATGAATGGCTATGCCACAGGCCAGTAACCGCTCCCGCTAAATGCTCTTGCTCAACAGGAAGTGATTCATCGCCATTTGATAAGAATACCGCACCGGTTTCATAAACGGCTAAGCTATCGTTTTGGCGGGCACTATTGTATTTAAGGACTTCTAACAGCTGCGGCATTATGCTTAAGCGAAGGATGCTTCTCTCTTCGCTCATCGGCATTGCTAAACGAATCGTATCGGACTTTTCTAACGCAAATTGGGTAGCTTTTTCTTCACTAGTTAATGAGTACGTTACAGCCTGATACAGACCTGCTCCCTCAAGATATTGACGGACTTCACGGCGCTTCTTCTGGTAGTCAGACAATCTGCCTGGAGTAGATGAACCAATCGGCAATGTCTTCGGAATATTATCATACCCGTAAAGGCGCGCAACCTCTTCCAGTAAATCTTCTTCAATTTTAATATCGCCGCGGCGCGTTGGTGCCGTTACTGTAATGGTATCTTCCTCGATAGAAACTGCGAATTGCAGGCGGTCAAAGATTTCTTTAACATCCTTCATCACTAATTCTGTTCCAAGGACACGGTTGATTTTTTCTAGAGTAATCGAAACTACCGCTGGTTCAACTGTAATTGTATCAGCCTCAGCAGCTCCTTCTAAAACTTCACCGCCGGCATACTTCGCCATTAAATATGCCGCACGTTCGCCAGCTGCACGAACACGGTTTGGATCAACACCTTTTTCAAACCGGGCGCTTGCTTCACTTCTTAAACCGTGGTCTTTCGATGCTTTTCTAACGGCAGCACCGTTAAAATAAGCTGATTCCAATAAAACTGTGGTTGTGTCGGAAGTTACCTCAGAATTTGCTCCGCCCATCACACCGGCAAGGGCAACCGGCTCTGTACCATTTGTAATGACAAGATGTTCAGAGGTTAATGTCCGCTCCACATCATCAAGTGTTACAAATTTTTCGCCATTGGCAGCACGGCGGACAAGAATCTCTTTTGATCCTAAACGGTCGTAGTCAAACGCATGAAGCGGCTGGCCGTATTCTAATAAAATATAATTCGTAATATCAACGACATTATTATGCGGGCGGATACCAGCTGACATTAATCGTGTCTGCATCCACAACGGCGCGGGACCGATTTTTACATTTTTGATCACTTTTGCCACGTATAATGGGTTATCCTCTTTCGCTTCAACGACAACCTTTACGTAATCAGAAGCTTTTTCAGCCACTGGCTCCAAACTAATGTCCGGAAGTTTAACCTCTCTGCCAAGAATGGCTGCCACTTCATAGGCAACACCCAGCATGCTTAAACAATCAGCGCGGTTAGGCGTCAAACTAAGCTCTAGGACCTCATCATCTCGATTTAACAAGTCAAGTGCATCTACACTGACCTCAGCGTCTGCTGGAAAAACAAAGATGCCCTCGGAATATTCTTTCGGAACAACCTTGCCTTCCAATCCAAGCTCAGTTAGGGAACAAATCATTCCGTTCGATTCCTCACCGCGAAGCTTCGCCCGTTTAATTTTAAAATTCCCCGGTAAAACGGCACCAGTCTTGGCTACAGCAACCTTTTGTCCTTGGGCCACATTTGGCGCACCGCAAATAATTTGCACTGGCTGTTCTTCGCCAACATCAACAAGGCATTTACTTAATTTATCAGCATTTGGGTGCTGCTCCCGTTCTAATACGTGACCGACAACAACGCCTTTAATGCCTTCGTTAAGGATCTCTACTCCCTCAACTTCAATCCCGCTTTTTGTAATTTTTTCGGCTAATTCATCTGCCGTTACTCCAGTTAAATCGATATAATCCTGAAGCCATTTGTATGAAACGAACATTTTGTCAACCTCCTATTCTTCTACCGAAAACTGTTTTAAAAAACGTACGTCATTTGTATAGAAATGTCTGATATCATCGACACCGTATTTCAACATCGCAATCCGCTCTGGTCCCATTCCAAATGCGAAGCCAGTGTATCTTTTTGAATCATAACCAGCCATTTCAAGAACGTTTGGATGAACCATGCCGGCTCCTAGAATTTCAATCCAGCCTGTTTGCTTACAAACACTGCAGCCCTTGCCACCGCAAATTTTACAAGAAATATCCATTTCAACCGACGGCTCTGTGAACGGGAAGAAGCTTGGTCTTAAACGGATCTCCCGGTCGTCACCGAACATCTTTTTCGCAAAAACCTCTAAGGTACCTTTAAGGTCGCTCATCCGAATATTCTCGCCAACGACAAGGCCCTCGATTTGCATGAACTGGTGAGAGTGTGTTGCATCGTCATTATCGCGACGGTACACTTTACCCGGGCAAATAATTTTTATTGGGCCCTTGCCTTGATGCTTTTCCATCGTCCGTGCTTGAACAGGTGATGTATGGGTGCGAAGAAGGATTTCCTCCGTGATATAGAAGGAGTCCTGCATATCGCGGGCCGGGTGCCCTTTCGGTAAATTAAGTGCTTCGAAGTTGTAATAATCCTGCTCAACCTCCGGACCTTCAGCGACCTGATAGCCCATCCCAATAAATAAGTCTTCAATTTCTTCAATGATCCTTGTAAGCGGGTGGTGGTTTCCTACGTTCACAGGGCGTCCTGGAAGTGTAACGTCAATACTTTCAGACGCGAGTTTTTCGAGGACAGCAGCCTCTTCTAGTCCTTTTTGTTTTGCTTCGATTTTCACGGCAATCGCTTCGCGGACTTCATTGGCAAGTGCCCCCATGACTGGACGCTCTTCAGCGGAAAGCTTACCCATTCCGCGCAGCACTTCGGTGATCGGGCCCTTTTTTCCTAAGTAGGCGACGCGAATGTCATTTAATTCTTTTAAGCTTGCAGACTGTTCAATCTTTTGAATAGCCTCTTCCTGCAATTCCTTCAAACGTTCTTGCATGTCTATTCCTCCTTATTTTTTGAATGATTAGATTGGTGTGGTGTCAGGCACCGAAGAAAAACAAAAAAACCCCATCCCTGGAAAGGGACGAGGTTAAAGTTTCGCGGTACCACCCTTGTAAACACGATATGTATAAAACACAAGTGTTCGCTTCATTCGGATAACGGCTTGTGCCGGTGCATCTTTACATTCTTCATAGAAAAATGGTCCCGATGCCAACTCAGGAGGTGAACTTCTCAAGTCCTGAACCATAAAAGTGCTTCCAGTCGCGGCACTTTCTCCCTAAATGGTCATTAGGCAAGATACTTTTCTCCGTCATCGTTTTTATAATAATCAATTGTTCACTATTATATAATAATTATCGGTAAAAGGTCAAACTTGTTTGCGTCTATTTTTTCAAATAATAGAGAAGGATTCCGGTTGCAACAGCTACATTTAGCGACTCACTCTTGCCGTAAATTGGAATATACAGATTGGCAGTCGTGTTGGCAAGGTAGTCTTTGCCGACGCCGTTCCCTTCATTTCCAACAATCAAAGCAAAAGAATCACCGCCGGAAATATCTGTATAAGCGGATGCCCCTTCAAGTGCTGTCCCGTAAACAGGAATATCCTTTTCTTGCAGTTTGTCCATCCACTCATGAAGGTCGCCTCTGATAATTGGAAGGTGAAAATGGCTTCCCTGTGCTGACCTTAGCACTTTTGAGTTATAAATATCTACGCTCCCGCGGCCGACAATCACGGCGTCAATCCCGGCTGCATCGGCAGTGCGAATCATTGTTCCAAGATTACCTGGATCCTGGACGGCATCGATAAGCAGCAAAGATTTTGCATTACCTGCCTCCGGATTAGCTTGGCGGCAAACCGCATAAATTCCTTGCGGGGCTTCTGTGTCAGATAATGAATCGGAAATCTCTTCCGTTATGGTTGTGACTGGCGTGGAACCTAAGTCCCAGCGCGGCGGCAGGCCGACTTTTTCAGAAACGATAATTTCCGAAATTTGCTCCCCTTGTTTGATCGCCTCTTCAACTAAATGAAAACCTTCCACTAAAAACGTTCCCGACTTATCCCGCTCCTTTTTCGTTAAAAGCTTTTTCCATTGTTTTACCTTAGAATTATTGACAGATTCAATATATTTCAAAACCGGTTCTCCTTTAATAATTGCTTATGATTTTCTAATTATAGCCCAAATAATATACATAATAAAACCAAAATTAGAAAACATATTAAAGAAAGACAGGATAAAAAGGAGTGTGGGGTTATGAACTTAAATTTACGAAATGCGATTGTTCACAATGTTTCAGGTAATACTCAAGAAGAATTAGAGGATACAATCGTTGATGCGATTCAAAATGGTGAAGAAAAAATGCTCCCAGGACTCGGTGTATTATTTGAAGTCATTTGGAAAAATTCATCTGAAGAAGAGAAAAAGGAGATGCTGTCAACCCTTGAAAGCGGGTTAAAGTAAAATCTCCCCCGAAGCTGCCATACATCAATCGGCAGCTTTTTTATTTAAAAAAATCCCCGGCCAGAAACTACAGCCAGGGATTCCAAAACGATTATTCAAATGTAATCTTGTCAACTGTCTCACGGTCCAGGCGTTTGATGACTTCGACAATTAACTTAACAGCGTTTTCGAAATCGTCGCGATGAAGCATGGCAGCATGCGAATGGATATAGCGGGTCGCAATTGTAATGGCAAGCGCTGGAACCCCATTATGGGTCAAATGGATGGAACCAGCATCCGTACCGCCGCCGGGAATGGACTCGAATTGATACGGGATGTTCAATTCATCAGCTGTATCGGTAACTAAATCACGCAAGCCTTTATGGGCTACAAGTGAGGCATCAAAGATAACGACTTGCGGTCCTTTGCCCATTTTGCTCATTGCTTCTTTTTCAGAAATCCCTGGTGTATCGCCGGCGATACCAACATCAACCGCAAAGCCGATATCCGGTTGGATTTTGTAAGTTGCCGTTTTAGCACCGCGCAAGCCAACCTCTTCTTGAACCGCCCCAACACCATAAACAACGTTAGGATGGTCAACACCTTTTAATTGTTTCAAAACATCAATTGCGATTGCACAGCCAATCCGGTTATCCCAGGCTTTCGCTAACAGCATTTTCTCATTGTTCATCACGGTGAACTCGAAATACGGAACGACCATATCTCCAGGACGGACGCCCCACTCCGCAGCATCTTCACGACTTGAAGCGCCGATATCGATGAACATATCTTTAATGTCGACTGGCTTCTTGCGGGCTTCCGCCGATAAAATATGCGGAGGCTTAGAGCCGATAATACCGGTTACATCGCCCTTTTTGGTCACGATTGTCACGCGCTGAGCAAGCATAACCTGGCCCCACCAGCCGCCAACCGGTTGAAAACGAAGGAAACCTTTATCATCAATTTGCGTAATCATGAAGCCGACTTCATCTAAGTGACCGGCTACCATGATTTTCGGGCCGCCTTCTTTACCTACCTTTTTGGCAATTAAACTGCCAAGTCCATCAGTAGTCAGTTCATCTGCAAATGGCTCTATGTATTTCTTCATTACTTCGCGCACTTCACGCTCATTGCCGGGAATTCCTTTGGCATCGGTTAAATCTTTTAACATCGTCAATGTTTCATCTAAATTTGCCATCTAATAGCCCCCTGATTTATGTATTTGTACGACATCCATTATACAGAAAAAAACTGCAAAGTTACAAATTTTCTGCTAATAGTTATTCTGCTGTCTTTGATAATTTACTTCGTTCTTCCGGAAATATGCCTGCTCCATTTCCTCCTGCGTAAATCCCAACTGTTCCGCTAACACTAAATATGCTGCAAACAATTCTATGTAACTCGGTAAATTTTTCGCCTTCTGAAAACTACTAATCAATTCATAAATACGTATGAACTGATCTGTCGCATTCACATCAAAGGGAATCCCAGGAACCTTCAATTCCATCTGTTCCGCATCAAAGCCGCATTCAATTCCGAGCGACAAAATAAAATGCACGCCATCGACAAACTCTTCGAGAATCACAGCTTTAGCGGAAGATGGCTTCACGCTCCAAAATTTAAAACAGCGGGTTTCATTGGCCAATTCACCTATTTCTACAAGCAAGGCAAGCACCTTTCTGTTAAATAAATCTTCGTTCAGCAGCCCATGCTTTTCTTCAATATGGCGATCCAATGCCTTTTGCATTTCGAACAGTTTTTCAAGTTGCATAACAATCTACTCCTTTTAGAAAAATTATTGAAACCTTTTTCATCATGGTTCGTATTAAAAGAAAAATAGGTGTAGGAGGCTTGGCCATGATTTGGTTACTGCGCTTCGTATTGTTGTTTTTCATTTTTTTCTTATTTTATGCTGTGGTAAAAATTCTTTTTACATCAAGCAGAAAACTTGAATCTGCCCGTAAACATAACAGATTTTTATTAATCGATAATGACGATGTTAGAAAAAACTTTATGCTCACCTATAAAGGTGCGGTGTTTGCTGGTGAAAAATACATCGGATCCACAGATAACACCTTTGACGTTATCTCCATCTCGATTTGGCCGGAAAATTCCGCCACACTTAAAGGGATGGTAAAGGATGACTTTTTTTATATCGATAAAAAAATCCTTGAGAACTATCCAAATGCCGAAATCAATTGGAAAAGCCCTGTGAAAGAATTTTTACAGCATTAGCCGCCTGCATTGCGGCTTTTTATATTAGCCATTTAAGGAAAAGAATAAGTTCAATACCTGCAAGGAAGGGGAAGCCAATTTTAAACGATAAATGCTTTGTTTTATGACGATAAAGCTGCATTCCTGCCGTTGTACCAATAGCTCCGCCAAATAGCGCCACAAGCCACAAGGTCCGCTCGCGGATTCTGTACTCGTGCTTTTTCGCCCGCTTTTTATCCTCTCCCATAATGATAAGCCCTACTATATTCATAACCAAAAAGGCGGTCACTACTATCGCCATACCTAGAAATCCTCCCATATCGAAAAAGCCATCCTCAGCAATGAGAATGGCTTTTATCAATAATTACTTGTTGTTTTGTGCTTTTGCAACATTCGCTAATTCAGCAAATGCGTTTGCATCGCTTACTGCTAATTCAGCAAGCATCTTGCGGTTTACTTCGATACCAGCAAGCTTTAAGCCGTGCATTAAACGGCTGTAAGAAAGACCGTTCATACGAGCTGCTGCGTTGATACGAGTAATCCAAAGTTTGCGGAAGTCGCGTTTTTTCTGGCGACGGTCGCGGAAAGCATACATTAATGATTTCATAACCTGCTGGTTAGCAACTTTATATAATGTATGTTTTGAACCGTAATAACCTTTTGCTAATTTTAAAACTTTTTTACGACGCTTGCGCGTAACTGTACCGCCTTTTACACGTGGCATGTAATTTCCCTCCAATATCGAAATCGATCACTTCTTAATTATTTAACGTAAGTTAACATTTGACGAACGCGTTTGAAATCTCCTTTAGAAATAAGAGATGCTTTACGAAGTTTACGTTTTGCTTTTGTAGATTTGTTTGCGAATAAGTGGCTTGTATAAGCGTGGTCACGTTTTAACTGACCAGAACCAGTTCTCTTGACACGCTTTGCAGCGCCGCGGTGTGTTTTCATTTTAGGCATTTGGGATATCCTCCTTATTACTTTTCGATTTTAGGTGCTAAGACTAGGAACATGCTTCGTCCATCCATTTTCGGATGTGACTCGATGGTCGCAACTTCCTTGCACGCTGCGGAAAAACGGTCTAACACACGTTGACCAATTTCTTTATGGGTAATCGCCCGGCCTTTGAAGCGGATTGAAGCTTTTACCTTGTCGCCTTTTTCCAAGAACTTAATTGCATTGCGAAGCTTTGTATTAAAGTCATGCTCATCAATTGTCGGGCTCAGACGAACTTCTTTTGTAGTGATGATCTTTTGATTCTTACGAGCTTCTTTTTCTTTCTTTTGATTCTCGAATTTAAATTTGCCATAGTCCATAATCCGGGCTACCGGAGGCTTTGCATTTGGTGCTACAAGTACCAAATCAAGATTCACTCGTCCGGCAATCTCCAACGCTTCAAATTTGGTTTTAATCCCCAATTGTTCGCCGTTTTGATCAATTAGACGAACTTCACGAGCGCGAATACCCTCATTTAACAACATGTCTTTGCTAATAATTAGCCACCTCCAAGGTTTTATCACGAATACGTTCGTCTAGGTCAAGAAACATCTGAGTTAACATCACGACCAAATCGACAGGTATGAAAAACTTTTTATCAGTGTTTTTGCTTAAGTACACAAATAAAAAAGTGTGGATGAATACACCCACACTTTACAGAACATAAGTAAGAAACAAAAAGTTCACGTAAAACCTGCCAACTGCTCAAATGCGTCAATCAGGTGAGAAGCGGGTGCTTCTTCTTTTCCCAAAACAGTATTCAATTTTCACCTTAGTAACTATAACATAAGCAAAGATGTAATGTCAAATGAACTATTAACAAATGACAACGAAATTTAGTTTAACAAGAATCTAAAGAATTTTCAACAGTTTTTTTAAAACAAAAAAAGAGGAGGCCCTTTTTTTTTGTTTTACTATCCTTTTTTTACTTCAGCCATTATCGAAGCAAGAAACTCAGCAAATGGCTTTGTCTCAGAGTTTTGCTCGCCATATTTGCGGATATTTACGGCCTGGTCTTCGACTTCTTTGTCGCCGACAACAAGCATATATGGTATTTTTTGCATTTGTGCTTCACGGATTTTATAGCCTACTTTTTCATCACGGCCATCCAGCTCAACACGGAAGCCTTCGTTTTGCAGCTGTTCTTGAACTTGTTTCGCATAATCATAATGCGCACCCGGCGATACTGGAATGACTTGAACCTGTACAGGAGCGAGCCATGTTGGGAATGCTCCCTTGTATTCTTCGATTAAGAAAGCTACAAATCGTTCCATTGTTGATACGACACCGCGGTGGATAACAACAGGACGATGCTGTTTGCCATCTTCCCCGACATAAGTTAAATCAAAACGCTCAGGCAGCAAGAAGTCTAATTGAACAGTGGAAAGTGTTTCTTCTTTACCTAAGGCAGTCTTTACTTGAACGTCTAGTTTAGGACCATAGAAGGCCGCTTCGCCTTCCGCTTCAAAATAGTCTAGACCTAAGTCATCCATTGCTTCCTTAAGCATCCCCTGCGCTTTTTCCCACATTGCATCATCATCAAAATACTTTTCAGTATCTTTCGGATCACGGTAGGAAAGACGGAAGGAATAATCATTTAAATTAAAGTCTTTATAAACAGCTAAAACAAGGTTAACTACCCGCTTGAATTCATCTTTAATTTGGTCAGGCCGGACGAAAATATGAGCATCATTTAACGTCATTCCCCGTACACGCTGCAGCCCTGATAAGGCGCCGGACATTTCATAGCGATGCATGGTTCCAAGTTCAGCGATTCGAATCGGCAGTTCACGGTAGCTATGAATTGCATTTTTGTAGACCATCATATGGTGCGGACAGTTCATTGGACGAAGGACTAATTGCTCGTTATCCATGTCCATAACCGGGAACATATCTTCTTGATAATGGGCCCAGTGACCTGAAGTTTTATAAAGATCAACACTGCCCATCACAGGAGTATAAACATGGTCATACCCTAGGCGGACTTCCTTATCAACAATATAGCGCTCGATGATGCGACGGATTGTTGCCCCTTTAGGGAGCCATAACGGTAAGCCTTGACCAACTAATTGGGAATTAGTAAAAAGGCTTAATTCTTTCCCAATTTTACGGTGATCACGCTCTTTCGCCTCTTCAAGCAGGCGAAGGTGTTCTGCTAAATCTTCTTTTTTGAAAAAGGCTGTACCGTATATGCGCTGCAGCATTTTATTATCGCTGTCACCGCGCCAGTAGGCACCAGCAATGCTCAATAATTTAAATTCTTTAATTTTTCCAGTTGACGGAACATGGACACCACGGCAAAGGTCGACAAATTCACCTTGTTGATAAAGTGTGACCGTTTCCCCATCAGGTATCGCTTCAATGAGTTCAAGCTTATAAGGATCATCCATTTCTTTAAAAAGTTGAACAGCCTCATCCCTGCTTACTTCTTTGCGAATAATCTCAAGGTTTTCGTTGACGATCTTCGCCATTTCTTTTTCGATTTTCGGAAGATCTTCAGGCGTTAATGATTCCTCCAGATCCATGTCATAATAGAAGCCGCCTTCAATGACCGGCCCGACGCCAAGATTGACGTTAGGATAAAGCCTATTAACAGCCTGGGCCATTAAATGCGCCGTGCTGTGACGCAATACCTCTAAAGCATCACTGGAATCAGGAACAACGATTTCTATGGAACCATCCTCAAAGATTGGACGGCGAAGGTCAACCAATTGACCGTTCCATTTACCGGCAATCGCCTTTTTCTTCAGGCCGGGGCTAATGGAAGCGGCGATATCTTCTGTTGTGGTTCCACGCGGGAACTCCTTTACTGCCCCATCAGGAAACGAAAACTTAACAACGTCTGACATAACAACTCCTCCTTTAAATTTGAGCGCCATTTATGGTCGCTTTTAAAAAAAAATAAAAAAACCCGTCCCTGGAATAGGGACGAGTTTTGATAAACACGTGGTTCCACCCAATTTTTCACTTTCAACAACATCATTGAAAATGACTTTGGTCAGGTAACGGCTGTAGCCGTCAACAATTACTAACCCCATAAAAAGCTGAAGTGTTCCTTGCTGAAGTTTAAAGGTGGTAAGTATGTTTTCCGTGTTAGGAGACTTTCAGCCGCGGACTCCCTCTCTAGTGAACCGTAAAAAAATACTGTTATCCTTATCATTACTGTTGCTGTAATATTTATTATGTATGTTATTATAATGACTTCGAATTTAAAAAGCAAGATACACAAAACTAAATATTGCCATAATTTTATTCTTTATGCCTGATTTTCTGAAGAATTTTTTTCAGAGGCCCATTTTTTCAGCTCACGGAGGGCTGCAAACGTTTTAATTTCCACTCTTTCTTCAAAAATATTTTTGATTGTTCTAACTAACGGTTCGTCAGGATCTTTCGTATAAATAAAAATAGTTGTCGGTGCCAGCGATAACAGCGGTGCAATCGATGCAGAATCAACATAAACAGGATGATTAACTAGCAGCTTTCGATCAATCATTCTTGTTAATTCCCCTCTTTTTATCTCGACAAAAAGTTCATTATAAAAAGTAATTTCCTCATCAAATAATAAATGAAGAATATCCATTTTCGGCTCCCGATTCGCCAAAAACTCCCGAAGCATTTGTACAAACATTTGATATTCCTGTTCCATTTTATATTCATCAATCGCAATCTCCACAAAGCTTTCTAAACTCTGGAGATATGGACGCAGGCGGAATTTTAGGAAAGAATCAAACGAAAAAGAAATATTATCCTGGAAAATATGATCGATAGCTTCCCTAATATGATCCGGCTCCATACTTGTTTCCTTGATGAACACAGCTAGGTCCTTTCTTTGTCCATCAAGTACAGAGTAAATAATCTCGATTATTTGCTGCTGCTCTTCCACATCCTCATAATAAAATTGGTCTTTCATTATCTCTCTAAACCAGTCATCGCGCTTGATATTTGTAATAAAATCATAAAATGCCGTTTTAATCCAATCAAAAATATCAGTGGGTAAGCCGCCATCTAAAATTTTTACTATATGTCGATCTTCTAAAAGAAGAATATTGTGATTATCCGGATTTAATGGTAAATACTTCAGCAAGTGGTTATAGAACCTTTGTGCCTCCAGCTTGCTTCGGAAGATGATTTCTGCCAACCAAATCCCCCCTTTTCAGCCAATCTCTGTTTTAATATATATGGGGGACTTGGCCAAAATAGAAGTTAGCTGACAAAGGCTTTTTGTATTTAAATAAAAAAAGACTGCCGCTTTTATCGGCAATCCTACTATCACTTTCTATTTCACATGGTTATCTGCGATTCGGACCATCTACCTGCACCGGCTCGCTCAAGGTTCGAATCCGCTCCATAATCCGCCTTGCTTTCATTTTCTCCTCTTCGCCCCGCTGGCTGTAGGTCAGATGATGCTCCAGCCCCGCAAAATCAAAGTTAGAGGTGAAAAAGGTCGGCAGGCTTTCAAGCATCCGGAACTGGAGGATTGGACCCAGTACCTCATCCCTCGTCCAGCTTGACATAGCTTCAGCGCCAATATCATCTAACATGAGAATGGATTCCTTTTTCAGTGCTTCAATTTTTTCGTTTAAGGTGGAATCCGCAATGGAACTCTTCATTTCTCGAAGTAGTTCCGGGACATAAACAATCATCGAGGATATTTGTTTTTTCGCCAGTTCATTGGCAATTGCCCCTAGCAAATAGGATTTCCCCACACCGAATTTCCCGTAGAGGTATAGGCCTTTTGCTTTTTTACCGGCTTCATAATTCATTAAGAAGGTTGCAGCCTTATCGCCAGCATCGAGCCTTCCTGAATCCCCTTCAAAGTCCTCAAAGGTCGCTTCCAAAATATCTCTTGGTACATAAAGACTTTTAATAAGCTTTTCATTTTTCTTTTTTTCATCTGCCATGACTTTTCTTGGGCACTGTTTATAAACAACATCGATGGAATTTCGGGTAAACACCAATTCAGGGTGATAGCCCTTCATAAAGTTAATACATTTATCAAGACTCTCGCAGCGGTTGCATTCCTTGCTCTGGTTTGTGTACTCAAATAGTTTGCTCATGCTTTTTTCAATCATCTCTTGCGTAATCCCGCCTTGATGAGCAGCTAAAAATGCTTTAATATCCGGATGTTGAAGGACTTGTTGACGCTGCTGCTGATAACGTTTTTGAAAATTTTCATTCGAGGCCAGCCGCTGTAATGTTTTGTTTATTTTCTCCACAATCTGTCACCTCTACTTCCTGAAGGCCTTTAATTTTTCCACTATGGCACGCTTTTTCGCTTCATCTTCTGTTTTGTTTCCTGGTGAAGCATCTTTTGCTGCTGTATCAGACTCATCAAACCACTCAGGAATTAACTCAGTCCGAGTCGGCTTTTTATTCACTTTCTTTCCAGCCTTTTTCCTTTCATTTTGCGCATTTTTATTACTTTTTGCGAGTTCCATCGCTTCCTTCACCGTTTTAACTTGAAGCCGGGCCCAGGTACTGGCAACGGCATCGACATAGTTTTTGGAAAATTGCATCTTCGTTTCTATCAAGACAACATCAATCAACACATTTACCACGCCAGGAGGAAGCTTATATTTTATCATTACTTCTTCCAAAACTTTCAAATTGGCATTTGAAGGTTCTATTCCCCCTGAACGTTCTTTAAAAACGGTTAGCGGGGAGGTTGTTTCGTAATAACGGATTAATTTTTCTTCCTGGGTTTTCGGTTCAGATAATTGAACTTGGAAAGCAGCCGGCTGGGTTCGGTTAATTAGGCTCGGAAGCTGGTCATAATTGACAAATTGATACCAATCACGAGCCCCTTTTCTTAATTCCTCAATATCTATCTCATCATTTGGATTAACCGCGCCTAAAATGAAGTTCTTCATTTCTATCGGGTTTATGTGATAAAGAAATGCAAGATTACTAATTACCTTTTTCACCTTGGATGTCAGCGCTTTTTTAGGGACGAGCGATTCATTTAGTCCTGCTGCTAACAATTCGAAATCAAATGTGTTGATGTCAATCTGGATTGGATTTGTTTCGTCCCGGCCAATAAACTGCTGATTTTCGCCAGCTTCAATATCTTCAGAAACGTCCTGAAGGTATTGCAGACTCCCTGGCCTTGCCGAAGCAAACACATCTTGAAATGCGACCGTAACCTCTTGGTATTCATTTTCCTTTGGTTTTTGCTGGTCAGTAAAAAAGTGTTTAAGCCGGGCAAAATGGTTTTTTCCGATTTTTCGATAAAGATATATATTTAGCATCCCATCCAAAAAGAATTGCTCTGGGTTCAAGGGAGGGTATAGCTCGTAAATAAACGATCGTCCATCTTCATCTGTTTTAACAAATGTTTTTAATAACCCAATACCTTCAAGCTTGAGTCTTGCTTCGTAAATATCCTTTAAATTCATTCCTAATAGATTCATCAATAAATGGTGTGTGGAGGATTCCGACCAAAGCCGATTTTCCTCAAGCTCCGCCCAGAGCGTCATATACAAACTAAAGCAAGTTGAGCCAATCAAGGGCTGATATAAAAACGTCAGCACTTTTCGGTCATACTCGTGCAAGAGCCCATTAGCCGCTACAAGATAACGGTCGATAGGAAGAATTTCCTGCCAATGCTGCGCCATATCCACCCAACCTTTCTCCAATTATTTTAAAGACTATCTAACTTTAGCGCCAAAACGCTTCCGCTTTTCTAATAATAAAGAGCCAAAGACCACTTTAGCTCCTCAGGATTTTTCTCTTTTGATTAGTTCTTTTAATTCATCAATAAACACATTGATATCTTTAAATTGACGGTAGACTGAGGCAAATCTTACGTAAGCGACTTCGTCTACATGTGCCAGCCTGTCCATCACCATTTCGCCAACGTCTTCACTTTTAATTTCGGAGATTCCCTGACTGCGAAGCTCCTTTTCGACACCATGGGTGATATCCTCTAATTCCTTTAGGGCAACAGGCCGTTTCTCACAGGCCTTAATTAACCCCCTCAGAATTTTGTCACGGCTGAATTCTTCTCTTGTCCCTTCCTTTTTTACGACGATTAAAGGAATCTCTTCAATTTTTTCAAAGGTAGTAAAGCGATATCCGCATTCTTCACATTCCCGCCTTCTCCTTGTTGCCCGTCCTTCGTCAACAGGCCGGGAATCAAGCACGCGTGTACCATAATTTTGACATGAGGGGCATTTCATTAATAATCAGCTCCAAATCTACACAATCAAACCCGAACAAAATCCTTACCTTTATTTTATGAAAAAGAGGATTCTTATACAAGTAAAAGTGTTATCCGTTTTTTCCTGTTCTTACAAAGGTATGTATTTGATTAATCCGCTCGTAATAGGAGGTAATCCGCTTTTTTAAATCAGGATAAGCACCAAGAAGTGAAAATTTTTCAGACGATATATTAAAATCAACTGCAGTTTCCAGCGGTTTTACATTAACAATTGTCACAATCAAGAAGCAGGAAAACGGTTTACTGACTTCGACTGCAATTTCGCCATGATCTTTCGATACGGTTGTCACCCGGCAATCGGCATCATCATGAAATAATTTTTCTACTGAGGCAAACAACTGATTGAATGTTGCCTTATAATAATGCGTTTTCAAAGAATCGTCGGTCTGTCGATCAGATGTTTCAATTTGCTTCTTAAAACGAGTAAATAAATTAGCCATACACAAGCCCTCCATTAATCATTTCTATTCTCCTAGTTTACAACATTATCCGCTAAATATAAAAAGAGGTGTACTTTTACATACACCTCTTAGCTTTAATTTTTATTAGAATTACAGAACCTTTGCCTGTTTTACATTTACAGGACCCATGCCGCGTGGAATTTCGATATTTTCACGTGTTTCGGCATTCAAAGCTTCAGCAATATAATCAGCTGCTACATTCGGATTTAGATCGCCACATGTGTAAACATCAATGCTTGCATATCCATGTTCCGGAAAGCTGTGAATTGTCAGGTGTGATTCAGAAATAATAACCACTCCGCTTACACCCTGCGGAGCAAATTTATGAAATGCTACCTCACGAATTTCTGCACCTGATTTAAGTGCCGCATCAACAAAAGTTCTTTCAATAAAATCAATATCATTTAATTTTTCAAAGTCGCATCCCCAAAGTTCAGCGATGACGTGACGTCCCATTGTTTCCATATTTAATTCCCCCTAACCTTTTTGAGATCCCTCTTGAAATCCGATATTGACGGTATCTTAGAGCGGCCACGGGGGAAAGTTAGTCCAAAGAGGTCCTAACCCTTTAAGCAGCTAATCGGCACCTAATTTCAAGAAGTTCACGATGACTAGTATACTTTGTTTATATTTATTTTGCAACCTACCAAAAAAAAATAAATACACGAAAAGCGCATGAATAAAAAACAGTAATTTCAAAGCTATTTTATGCATAATTGTCCTAAAAGGAACAAAAAAATGCTGTCTATCGACAGCATTTTTTATTTTTTTTGCCTAATTGAACTATCCTACCTTCACTTGCGTTGATTTTGCCAGTTTTTTTGCTACAAAGAGGGTTAGATCCACCACACGTGAGGAATAACCCCACTCGTTGTCATACCAAGCTAACACCTTGACCTTCCTTGTTCCCATCACCATTGTCGAAAGTCCGTCAATGATAGCAGAATGTTCGTTGGTATTAAAATCTACGGATACTAATGGTTCCATTGTGAAGTCTAATATGCCTTTTAACGAACCGTTGGCTGCTTCAATGAAAGCCTTATTGATATCATCAACGGTCACATCTTGATTTAGATCCACTACTAAGTCCACCAGCGAAACGTTTGGTGTTGGAACACGGAGTGACATCCCGTGTAATTTCCCCTGCAGCTGCGGTAAAACAAGTGACAATGCTTTGGCAGCCCCCGTTGTCGTAGGAATAATCGATTGTCCACAAGCACGTGCCCGCCGCAGGTCTTTATGCGGATTATCGATATTCCTTTGGTCATTTGTATAGGCATGAATCGTGGTCATTAAACCGCTCTCAATTCCAAATCTTTCGTCTAACACCTTAGCTACCGGTGCAAGGCAGTTGGTGGTACAGGAGGCATTTGAAATAATTTCATGCTCCGAAATATCAAGCATTTCATCATTAACACCCATCACAATCGTAACATCCTCATTTTTCCCCGGAGCTGTCAAAATTACTTTCTTGGCTCCTGCTTCTAAGTGAAGAGCGGCCATTTCTCTGGCATTAAACTTTCCAGTAGCCTCAATCACGATATCTACCCCAAGTGTTCTCCATGGAAGCTCCTCAGGATTACGGTTACTTAATAGTTTGATTCTTTTTCCATTCACGATTAACTCATTATCTAAAGGGATTACATCTCCCTGAAAAGGTCCATGATTTGTATCATATTTAAGTAAATGAGCTAAAGTTTCTGCCGGATAGCTCGCATTTATGGCCACAACCTCCAGCTTTTTTTCCAGGATTGCTTTTCTAAAAACCATCCTTCCAATTCTACCGAAACCATTAATTGCAATTCTCGCCTTCATTTGACGGCCCCTTCCGCATTAGTGTTATACTGATAACTAGTTTTGTTGGTATTAGTATAACATAATTAGGTTTAATTGTGATGAATAAAAGGCGGATTTTTAAAATGTTCAACAATTCTGATAATAAGCAACAAAAAAAGAGAAGGCAGGTCTCCTTCTCACGGTTTTTTCTGATTCATTCCCCAGCGATGTAATAAATCGAGGAGCTGTTTTTTTGTTTCTTCTACTGTTCCATTATTGTCAATAACCTCATCTGCTAGCTTTACTTTATCAGCCAGAGGCAATTGAGAGCGAACCCTCGCCTCAGCATCAACGCCGGAAAGTTGATTTCTATCGATTAATCGTTGTAATTGTGTTTCGTTGTCCACATAAACAAGTATAGTTTTATCCACCATATAGGTTAATTTACTTTCAAATAATAAAGGAATATCCAGAACAATGACGTCTTCCCGGTTCTGTTTGGCTGCTGCGATTTGTTCCATCATCCTTCTCCTAACTTCAGGATGGACGATTTCGTTTAAGAGGCTTCTTTTCTCTGCTTGATGAAAAATAATCGACCCAAGCTTTGGGCGGTCGATTTCCCCATTCTCCATTAAAATCTCCGCGCCAAATACAGCTATAATTTTATTGTAAGCAGGTTCTCCTTTTTCCACCGCCAGGCGCGCTTCAACATCGGCATCGACTACTGGAATATCCATTTCTTTAAACATCTTTGATACGGTACTTTTTCCACTGGCAATTCCGCCTGTTAACCCGATGACTAGTGACATATTCCATTCCTCTCGACTTAATTATAATTTCCAAACCCCTATGATAATTAATAAGATCCCTGGTAAGAATGTGAACTTTTGAATCCATTCAAATTTATGAAAAAAAGTTCCGCTTTTGATTCCTAATAGGACAAATAGTGAACTCATAATCGCAACAGAAACCGCTAAATAAATCGGAGAGTATCCAAGCATTGCTGCTCCAATTCCTGCACCAAAGGAATCAAGGGATAGAGCAAAACCAAGCATCAACGCTTCAATTCCGGTAATCGTACCTGATTGATCAAAATCAGCAGACATCGGTTTTTTGAGGATATTAATCGCTAATCCCAGGGAGCGTATTTCAAAATTAACAATCGTCTTTTCATGTTTTAAGATTTCCTTTTCTTTCACTGGCCGGAAATATTGAAACAAAACCCAGCCACCGAGACCTATTAGGATTACTCCTCCCAGGCTTGCCGTGATGCTCGCTGATAATATTCTTTCAAGGCCATGCCCGATTGACACGGCAAGCATTAAAGAAACAGCCGAGCATGTCGCAATAATGAGAACTGACTTAATCGGCATTACCATTTGCCTCAAACCATACGTAAACCCAACGCTAAAGCTGTCAAGGCTGAGAGCAAAAGCTAAAATGAGAAGTGAGAACAACTGAACCATTGCTTTTAGGACTCCTTCCTCCACAATCACTAAGATAGTATATGGCAGGAGCCCATCCATTGTTATTCAATTATTCCTTCGTACATTTCAACCTGAGTTAAAGTTTCTGGCATGCCGGGCAATAATGAGTGCCTCTACCCCCTACAGTCGTTTTCTCAAGCAGGGTCCCACACCGCTTACATTCTTCTCCCTTTCGGCCGTAGGCATATAATTCCAGCTGAAACATGCCGATTTCCCCCTGAGAATTAACATACGAACGGATTGTACTGCCGCCTTTTTTGACCGCCTCAGTTAAAGTAGCTACAATTTCACGATGCAGGGTGGCAATTTCCGATTCATTTAATGTACTAGCAAGCCGCTCCGGGTGAATTCCTGCCCGGAAAAGCGCTTCATCGACATAAATGTTGCCAAGACCGACAAAAACCTTCTGGTCCAAAAGCGCCGGTTTAATTTTGCGGTTGGTTTTTTCTAGTCTTCCAGCCAAATACTTTTCCGTAAATTCTTCTGAAAATGGTTCCGGTCCAAGGTCAAGCAAGGGAGGCTTTAAAAATTCCTCGCCTTTTTTATATAAATGCATCGTGCCAAATTTCCGAACGTCTCGATACCTTAAGTCCGTATCATCAGTAAAGTGAAAAATGACATGGGTATGTTTATCAAATGGCTCGTCCTTTGGGTAAAGTCCGTATTTCCCTTCCATTCGCAGGTGGGACACTAATGCGTAATGATTCGTATAAAAAATTAAAAATTTCCCTCTGCGGCCGACATCGAAAATTGTCTCTCCTCTTAAGGCATCAATAAATTGCTCTGCCTCTAACGGATTTTTGATGATTTTCGGCCAGTAGACGGTAATATTATCGATCGTCTTATTGGCAACTAGCTGTATTAATGTTTTCCGGACGGTTTCCACCTCAGGCAGTTCTGGCATTTAGAGGGGCCTCCTTTGCTGTATATTTATTTCGCGTCAAACCAGGTTGGTCCGTAGGAATAGTCCACTTTCAATGGTACTTTTAATTCAAGGGCATTCTCCATCACTAAAGGAACTAAACTTTTAAGAATCTCCACTTCGTCTTCTGGAGCTTCGAAAATCAATTCATCGTGTACCTGCAATAACAGCCTGGTTTTTAAGCCTTTATCCTTTAATGCTTCGTCCATGTCAATCATCGCTTTTTTAATAATGTCGGCGGCACTGCCTTGAATTGGGGTGTTCATCGCCGTTCTTTCCGCAAAGCTTCTAATGTTAAAATTACGGGCAGTAATTTCAGGGATGTATCGTCTTCTTTGCATCAGGGTGGTCACATACCCCTTTTGTCTGGCAGAGTGAATAATGTCATCCATATACTCCTTCACGCCCGGATAGGTATCAAGGTAACGCTCAATAAATTGACCGGCTTCTTTCCTTGTAATCCCCAAGGATTGGGAAAGACCATAATCACTAATTCCATAGACAATACCAAAGTTAACAGCCTTTGCCTGGCGTCTCATGTTTGAGTTTACCTCATCCTTTTCAACGTGGAAGACCTCCATCGCTGTTTTCGTGTGGATGTCCAGATCAGCCTTAAAGGCTTGAATCAGCTTTTCATCGCCAGCAATGTCGGCCAGGACCCGAAGTTCAATCTGCGAGTAGTCGGCGGCAAAAATAACCCAGCCTTTTTCCGATGGAACAAAAGCCTGACGAATCTTTCGACCTTCTTCAAGTCGGATTGGGATATTCTGCAAATTAGGATCAATCGAGCTTAGCCGGCCTGTCGCGGTTAATGTCTGTTGATATCTTGTATGGATTTTTTCCGTTTTGGGATTAATGACTTTAAGCAGTCCCTCAATATAAGTAGACTGGAGCTTCCCCAACTGCCGATATAGCAAAATATGCTCAATAATTTCATGATCGCCTGCTAATTTTTCTAGCACATCTGCAGACGTTGAATGGCCTGTTTTCGTTTTCTTAAATGATTGCAGACCGAGCTTTTCAAACAGGATAACCCCTAACTGCTTAGGTGAGTTAATATTAAATTTCTCACCTGCTAAATCACAAACCTTCTCTTCAATTTCAATTAATCGCTCATTTAGCTCTTTTCCCATCAACTCAAGGCGTTCTCGCTCAACCCTAATTCCGCATGATTCCATATCGGCTAAAATAAGTGATACAGGCATTTCAAGTTCCGTAAATAATTCATATTGCTCATTACTTCTTAATTCATCTTTGAGTTTCCCTCTTAATTGGGACATGGCGAGTCCTTTGCGAATCAGATGTTCGGCAAGTTTAGCAGCATCAGGAACCCTTCGTTTTGCACCTTTCCCATAAAACGATTCATCCGGCTGGATATTATAGATATCATATCTTTTCGCGATTGCGGCAAGGTCTTCAATATTTTCCGAAGGATTAATGAGATAGGAAGCCATCAAAATATCAAAATCGGCCCCTTTTAAATGGATATCATATCTTCTTAAGGAAACCTCCGAACGCTTCGCATCATAAACCGTTTTCTTGATTCGTTCATCTTCCGCCCATTTTTTAAAAACTTCTGATTTTAACGCAAGATCCGTCGGCAAGTAGAAATTTCCTTTTTCATTCACAAGGGAAAAACCAATAATATCAGCATAATGGTAATTATCATCAAGCATTTCCACATACAAATAATTGTCATCGGCAAAAATCTCATCCGTTATATCAGAAGGGATCATATAATCAACCTCTTCAAGCTCCGGCTCCACCAAGACAGCTGTATCTTCGCCTAATTTGTCCAATAATGAATGAAAGCCTAATTCTTTAAATAAGCCGACTAATTTTTCCCGCGTAAACCCTTCATAGGAAATTGCATCTAAATCTACCTCCACAGGCGCTTGCCGCTCGATTGTCGCCAGTTCTTTACTCATGATTGCCTGATTTTTAAATTCCTCTAGTTTTCCCTTCAGTTTATTTCCCGATACCTGATCAATCGAGTTTAACAAATTTTCCAGTGTTGAAAACTCTTTTAACAGCTTTATAGCGGTCTTTTCACCGACTCCTGGAACACCGGGGATGTTATCGGAAGCATCGCCCATTAAGCCCTTCATATCGATAATTTGATCTGGAGCCAAGCCATATTTTTCGCCAATATGCTTTGGGGTATATTCTTCAATATCGGTAATCCCTTTTCGAGTGATTCCTACGGTTATAGCAGGAGAGGAAAGCTGTGTTAAGTCCTTGTCCCCGGAGATCACTTTTACCTCATAGCCATCCTTTTCCGCGGTTAAAGAAAGGGTTCCGATAATGTCATCCGCCTCGTAATTTTCAAGCTCATATCTCGAAATCCCGTAGGCGTCTAATAGTTCACGAATAAACGGAAATTGCTCTGATAATTCTGGCGGGGTTTTCTGCCTCCCGCCTTTGTACTCTGTAAAGGTTTTATGACGAAAGGTCGTTTTTCCAGCATCAAATGCAACAAGCATGTGAGTTGGTTTTTCATCCTCCAAAATCTTCATCAGCATCATTGTAAAACCGTATACCGCGTTGGTATGAATTCCTTTATCGTTATTAAGCAGGGGGAGTGCAAAAAAAGCACGGTAGGCAATACTATTCCCATCTATAAGTACAAGCTTTTTCTTTTCCACCTCGTTCACCCTTCCAAAATCTTTTTGTCGAGTTCTAGAATAAACTCACTACCTTCACCGACATCACTTTTTACACTAATTTTTCCATGATGTGCTTCAACTAAATGTTTAACAATCGCTAAGCCGAGTCCCGTTCCTCCGGAATTACGGCTTCTATCCCGATCCACTCGGTAAAATCGTTCAAAGATGCGAGGAATTTCTTCCTTTTTTATTCCAATTCCTGAATCTTTAACATGAATCCGCACATTTCGCTCATAGTCAAGAAGGATGATTTTCACATTTCCTCCAGATGGCGTATACGTAATCGCATTACCAATTAAATTGATAAACACCTGCTTTAAACGATCAAAGTCAACGTTAATGAGTACATGCTCCTGCTTACTGTAAAATTCAAGGGCAACATTCTTTGCTTCTGCTTTTCCAGACAGAAGGGCAATGACTTCCTCGAGCATTGGATGCAAATCGACTTGCTGGAGTGTTAATTCAAAGCCATGCTGCTCAATTTTAGAAAGCTCTAATAAATCATGAATGAGCGATTGCAGCCTGTCACTTTCTTTTAAAATAATCGACAGAAATGCTTCTAATGTTTCTTGATTGTTCATCGCTCCATCCAAGAGAGTCTCTGTAAATCCTTTAATAGATGTAACTGGAGTTTTGAGTTCGTGTGAAACATTGGCGACAAAGTCCTTGCGCATTTGCTCGAGCTTTTTTAGTTCGGTAATATCGTGGAAAACGAGCAAAACACCTTTCCAGACATTGTTCGTTCCAATAATAGGAATACCGTATACAACAAAATATTTTCTTTCGATGATTAATGGAATCTGTAGCTGCTTGGTTACCATCTGTTCTGTCCGGAACACCTCAGCGACGATACCGCAAATTTCTTCTTGATCAATTACCTCATAATAAAGCTTTGATAAATAATCCGTTGTTTTCACATGAAAAATATCACTATAACCTTTATTAATGAGATTTATGTACCCGCGGCTGTCAATTAAGACTAACCCTGCCCCCATATTTTCAATTAAAGCAGACAAGCGATCCTGCTGCATTTCATGTGCTTTTGTCAGTTCTTGAAGATTTTCAGCCAGCATATTGATGGATGTACCCAACATTCCTGCATTATCCAATCGATCAACTTTTGTTCTGGCCCGGTAATTTCCATTTGCTAATTCGATTGCAACTTCTGTTGCCGCTTTAATCGGTTTTGTATACCTGGAAGTAATTCTTAATCCCAGAAAAATAATGACGACCACTGCAATCCCAAGAATAATCAAAAGGCTCCACCAGATTTCCAATTGAAGAGTTTCATTAAGTGAGTCTAAGAAATCAATTTTAAATATCTGGCCAAGCAATATTCCTAATCCAACTAATACAGTAATAATTAAGGTAATTAGCGTAATTAGAAGTCTTGTTCGGAATTTTGTCATTCTCCTTTAGGCTCCTCCATTTTATAACCGAGACCGCGCATGGTTTTAATATAGACCGGTTTCTTCGTATCTTCTTCAATTTTTTCCCGCAAATGTGAGATATGTACATCAACAATTCTAGTATCGCCAGCAAAATCATAATTCCAAACGGTGCTTAGTAATTGATCCCTAGTTAATACCCGGCCTTTATTTTGGGCGAGATTAAGCAGTAATTCAAATTCCTTTAAGGTCAACTCTAATTGCTGGGCTTTATAATAGGCTTCATATTTTTCCGGATAGATAGTTAGCTTCCCTATTTCAATTTTCCCCTCATTATTATCGTTTTCTTCAACAGCCTCGGGTTGAACTTGGGTTCTTCTTAGGATGGCCTTTACACGGGCAATCACTTCCCTGGGGCTGAATGGTTTAACCATATAGTCGTCAGCGCCAAGCTCGAGGCCTAGTATTTTATCGAATTCATCATCTTTTGCCGTTAACATTAATATTGGAGTCATAATCCCCTTTTGGCGAAGCTGTTTGCAAACTTCCATGCCATCTAAATTTGGCAGCATCAGATCTAGCACAATCATATCGGGTGACTCTGTTTCAGCTAATTTTTTTCCTGCTTGTCCATCCATTGCCGTAATAACATCATATCCCGCCTGTTCAAAATTATATTGAAGTAAGGTTACAATCGATTGCTCATCATCGACAACAAGTACTTTATTTTTCATACGATCCCCCGCAATTCAAGATACCTTCATTATATAGTTAAGGAATAGGGATTATCTAGTTTTTCGGACTGGTATAAGAAAAAGGGGTAATTGGTGGGATTTTTTTTATAAATGTTAATTATAGTGGTTTACAAAAAGGTGGGGTTTGAAAGGAATGCTATTCGTTTAAGGTTGCTCTTTTCTATCGGTTTTTGTCCTCATGAACCTCTCATGAGGACAATTCCGGCACTCTTCTAGTGGTTTTTGTCCTCATGAACCTTCCAGAGTTAGAACCTATTTACCATCAGAAATTCTCCAATGCCTTACCATGGAATTCTTCCAATCGATGCGGTGGGCAGACCTTTACATGACCAGAGATCACCGTTTCTTTTTTTTCATTCGCCCCAGTAACATTGATAACCACAGTATGCTCATCACTATTAACCTCAATTACCTCAAACAAAAACTCGACGGTTCCGTAATGATAGACAGGCTTAGTGAATTCAATTTCCTGGCTTAATATATGGCTTCCCGGTCCGGGTAAATATTTTGAGATAGCTGAGGTAATCATCCCTGTTAGCATGATACTTGGAACAATCGGTTTTTTAAATGGCGTCTGTGACGCATAGTCATGTTGTATGTAAAGAGGGTTTGCATCGTCTGTTAATCCTAAATATAGCAGAAGATCCTTATCTTCGATTTTCTCCGTCAAGGATAACTTTTCACCAACCGTTATTTCTTCAATCCTGCGGCCAAGCTTTCTTTTTTTTCCTAAAAGCATTCAACACACACCTCACTGAAAGCGATTTCATTATTAAATCGAAAAAAATCCGGGGATCCCAAAAAGACCCCGAATTTCTATAAATTAAGCTAATACTTCCATTACACCGCGAACGGATTCAACAGACTTGTCTAAGGCTGCTTTCTCGTCTGGAGTAAGCTCTAGCTCGATTACTTTTTCAATCCCGTTTGCACCAAGGATGGTTGGTACTCCAAGGTAGATACCTTCATAACCAAATTCCCCTTCAAGGTACGCAATCGATGGTAACACACGGCGTTGGTCTTTCAAAATCGCTTCACACATTTCTACCAATGAAGCTGCAGGTGCATAGTAAGCACTGCCGTTACCAAGAAGGTTAACGATTTCGCCGCCGCCTTTTCTTGTCCGTTCAACAATTGCTTCCAAGCGGTCTTTAGGAATTAATGTTTCTAATGGAATCCCACCAGCATAAGAATAACGTACAAGTGGAACCATATCATCTCCGTGTCCGCCTAAAACAAATCCAGTAATATCTTTAACCGATAGATTTAATTCCTGAGCCACAAATGTACGGAAACGAGCTGTATCAAGAACGCCTGATTGACCGATAACGCGGTTCTTAGGGAAACCTGATTCTTTAAATACAGTATAAGTCATCGCATCAACAGGGTTTGTTAACACAAGAATCGTACAATTTGGAGAGTATTTCACAATCTCTTGAGTTACACTTTTCATTACTTTTTGGTTCGTCTGCACTAAATCGTCACGGCTCATGCCTGGTTTACGTGCAATTCCAGCGGTAATCACAACGATATCAGAATCGCGGGTATCTTCGTAATTAGAAGTTCCCGTAATTGAGGCATCAAAGCCTTGAACTGGACCAGCTTCAAGCATATCAAGCGCTTTACCTTTTGTAGGGTTTTCCATTGGAGCGATATCAACTAAAACAACATTCCCAAGTTCTTTTTGTGCAAGTAAAAATGCAGTTGTGGCACCAGTAAAACCGCCGCCGATTACAGAAACTTTTTTACGTTTTAATGACATTGTGACTCTCCCCTTTTACGCATATATTAATTATCCAAGTCAGGGCTTAAAATAAGCCCCGGCTTTTCTTATTCCATATTCTTAATTAGCTCATCAGCAAACTCTGAAGTTTTTACCTCTGTAGCTCCATCCATTAAGCGGGCAAAGTCATAAGTAACAACTTTAGATGCAATTGTTTTTTCTACTGATTTAATAACCATTGTAGCTGCTTCAGTCCAGCCTAAGTGCTCAAGCATCAATACACCTGATAAGATGACAGATGAAGGATTTACTTTATCAAGACCTGCATATTTAGGTGCAGTACCGTGTGTGGCTTCAAAAATAGCATGCCCAGTTTCATAGTTGATGTTAGCTCCAGGAGCAATTCCGATGCCGCCAACTTGTGCTGCAAGTGCATCTGAAATGAAGTCGCCGTTTAAGTTCATTGTAGCCACAACATCAAACTCACGTGGGCGAGTAAGAATTTGTTGTAAGAAAATATCAGCGATTGCATCTTTCACGATGATTTTTCCAGCAGCTTCTGCATCAGATTGCGCCTTGTTCGCTGCATCTGATCCTTGCTCTGCCTTAATCCGGTCATATTGAGCCCATGTAAAGACTTTATCGGCAAATTCCTTTTCAGCAAGCTCATATCCCCAGTTTTTAAACGCGCCTTCAGTGAATTTCATGATATTTCCTTTATGCACGAGTGTAACGGATTTACGGCCTTCTTTTATTGCATAGTTAATAGCTGCACGTACAAGTCTAGTTGTCCCTTCTTCAGAAACAGGTTTAATACCAATACCTGACGTTTCAGGGAACCTGATTTTATTAACACCCATTTCGTTTTGAAGGAAGTCGATAACCTTTTTGACTGCCTCTGTCCCTTTTTCATACTCGATTCCAGCATAAATATCTTCAGTATTTTCACGGAAGATGACCATATCTGTATCTTGCGGACGCTTAACCGGTGAAGGAACACCTTCAAACCATCTTACAGGGCGTAAGCAAACAAACAAGTCTAACTCTTGACGTAGAGCAACGTTCAAGGAACGAATTCCGCCGCCGACAGGGGTAGTTAGTGGTCCTTTAATGGCAATCAAATATTCATTGATTTCATCAAGTGTTGCTGATGGGAGCCATTCACCCGTTTGGTTAAATGCCTTTTCACCTGCTAAAACTTCTTTCCATACTAATTTACGTTCACCCTTATAGGCTTTTTCAACCGCTGCATTTAAAACTCTCTCAGAAGCAGCCCAAATATCTGGACCGATACCGTCTCCCTCAATAAATGGGATAATTGGATTGTTTGGTACATTTAATACTCCATCTTTAACCGTGATTTTTTCGCCTAGCATAGTTGTTCCCCCTCCTATTATGTAAAAACCCTTTGTCACGCTAATGACTGAATCAAAGGTTAGAGAGCCAGAGCCTCTAACCTTTTCATTCAATACTATTACATCAATAATATTAATAAAAGTAAAATATTAACCTCTTTGCTCGATTGGAATGTATTTCTGCATTCCAGGACCCGTGTACTCTGCCCGCGGACGGATTAAACGGTTGTTTTCATATTGCTCTAAAATATGGGCAAGCCATCCGGAAACACGACTTACAGCAAAGATTGGTGTCATCAAGTCGTGGTCAACGCCTAAGCTGTGATAGACAGAAGCAGAAAAGAAATCTACGTTTGGCGGCAGTTTCTTTTCACCCGTAACGATGCTTTCAATTTTCACTGACATATCATACCAATGCGGTTCGCCAGTCAGCTCGGTTAATTTTTTTGACATTTCTTTCAAATGCTTGGCACGAGGGTCTCCCTTGCGGTAAACTCTGTGACCGAAGCCCATGATTTTTTCTTTGTTTTCAAGCTTGCCGTGAATATATGGTTCAACATTTTCGATTGTACCAATTTCAGTCAGCATTTTCATGACGGCTTCATTTGCGCCGCCGTGTAGTGGTCCTTTAAGAGCTCCGATTGCCGCAGTGACTCCTGAATAAATATCGGATAAGGTAGCCACACAAACACGTGCTGTAAAGGTAGATGCGTTTAATTCATGGTCTGCATGTAAAACAAGTGCTTTGTCAATTGCTTCAACTGCGATTTTCTCTGGCTCTTTCCCAGTTAACATGTAAAGGAAATTAGCTGCATAGCTTAAATCCTGTTTTGGGGCGATCGGTTCAAGGCCTTTTCTAACCCGTGCAAATGTCGTAACAATAGCCGGCATTTTCGCTTGAAGTCGAATCGCTTTTCTGTAGTTCACTTCAGTATCCATTACATCAGCTTCATCATCGTAAAGTCCCAATAAAGAGACCGCTGAGCGAAGTGCTGCCATTGGGTGTACCTTTTGAATCGGATACATGTTAAAATGCTCGATTACCTCAGGTGGAAGGGCAGCATTTTCAGAAAGCTGTTGTTTCAATTCTGCTAATTGCTCTGCATTAGGCAGCTTACGATGCCATAACAAATAAATAACCTCTTCAAAGCTGGCATTTTTAGCTAAATCATCAATGTCATAGCCAACATATGTTAGCGTGTCATCAATAATAGAGCTGATTGACGAAGTTGTTGCCACTACCCCTTCAAGACCGCGTGTTACTGTCATAATAAATCTCTCCTTCACATTTCTAAATTCCCCATTGCCCAATTTTGTAAACAAAACACAATGAATAGCCGGAAGAATTGGCATAAAGTATTGTCCCAGTATTCCCCTCAAAGGTTATCCCGGTTTAGCTGACTGAGCGATTGCTCGGGACATAAATAAATTGCTTGTATGCCCTTTCATTTGCAATAAAAAGTTATTTTACAAGAAAATCAGCATATATATATGGTTTATGTAAAAAAGGATACGCTTACAAGCCTATTATAAACAATTATCAAATTTTTGTGAACGAAAAGGAGTTGAAAAAGACAAAAAAAATATTATTTTACAAAAAATCTATACAAAAAATCAATTAGTAAGCATAATAATGACTCATTAAGCATTTGCCTATCCATCCTTAACCTAAATTATCGTACCATAATGTCAGTTAAAGAGTAGTCTTTAGGTTTCCATAGTTTTTTGTTCAATTTCTTAATGAAACTTTTCCCAATGATTCTCGTAATAATTATTAAAGCGGTAATTTTCCATTGGAAAATTATGCAGCTTAATTCATAAAATGTTAAACTATATTAAAAAGGAGGGGTGTCATTGAATCCTAAGTACATATACCGGACAATTAGATTTTTACTTGTTGTAGGCGGCGTCATACTTGCACTGTACCTTTTTTACTATTTGTCTACGTTGACGTATCCATTTTTAATTGGTCTGATTATTGCCTTTTTCATTAATCCGCTTGTTAACTTTTTTGAAAAGAAGTGGAAAATGCCGCGTGTGCTTGCGGTTTTTGTTGCGCTTATCATTATTTTCGCCGTATTTGCAGGGTTGATTACCCTTTTAGTAGCTGAAATTGTCACGGGTGCAAACTATTTGGCTACGGTAGTACCAGAACATCTCGATACGTTGATTGGCTATATTGAGGACTATTTTACAGCCCAAATCCTTCCGTTCTATGATCATTTAACAAGTTTATTTAATAAGCTTGGGGCAGGACAGAAAGAGACAATTAGTAGTAATATCCAAAATATCGGTCAGAAAATCGGAACAACTGCTGGCTCGTTTATTAAGAATCTGTTCGGAATCATTCCCAATATTTTAACCTGGCTTCCGAATGCAGCGACAGTGCTAATATTTTCATTGTTGGCTACCTTTTTCATCAGCAAGGATTGGTATCGGTTATCAGCACTCGGCGGCAAACTAGTACCTGAAAAAGCAAAAACGAGCGGCAGAACCGTGTTTATTGATTTAAAAAAGGCGTTATTCGGTTTTATTAAAGCGCAGTTAACCCTAATCTCGATTACAACGGTGATTATCCTTATCGGTCTGCTTGTCCTTCGTGTCGATTATGCGATAACGATTGCACTTGTTACTGGGATTGTTGATGTTCTTCCCTATCTTGGTACAGGGTTAGTGTTTGTTCCATGGATTATTTACACGGCCATCAGCGGCAATATGGGCCTTGCCATTGGCCTTGGTGTTCTTTATCTTATTGTCCTCGTTCAAAGACAAGTGATGGAGCCAAAGATTCTTTCTTCGAGTATTGGTTTAGATCCATTAGCGACATTGATTGCGTTATTTGTCGGTTTTAAAACAATCGGTTTTTTAGGATTAATTGTCGGTCCAGTAACCCTGGTTATTATCAGTACCCTGTATCGCGCCAATGTTTTTCATGATATTTGGGGATTTATTAAGGGGAAAGAGTCATAAATAAAACGTCAGCTTCCAGGTCGGGAGCTGACGTTTTTTTAATGCTTATAAAACACTAGCGTGGCCGTTATAAATAACACCTCTAGCAGAATCAACGGTAATTTCTTGGCCATCTTTGAACAAATCCAATGCGTGATCTACGCCGACAATCACAGGGATGCCAAGATTCAACCCAACAACAGCGGCATGGCTGGTGAGCCCGCCTTCTTGGGTAATGAGGGCAGCACATTTTTCAATCGCTGGAACCATGTCACGGTCTGAACCGATTGTCACAAGAATCGAACCCGGCTTTACCTTTTCTAAGGCCTCTTCTGCATTATGAGCAAGGACCACCTTACCAAAAGCGGATTTGCGGCCAATTCCCTGCGCCTTGGCGATTGTTTCTCCGACTACATGGATCTTCATCAGATTTGTTGTTCCAGCTTCACCAACTGGAACCCCTGCAGTGATAACAACTAAATCGCCACGCTTTACGATGCCGCTATTTAAGCTCTCCTCGACGGCAATATCAAGCATTTCATCTGTAGTCGTGCAGATTCTGCCAAGCTGTGGATAGACTCCCCAGACAAGCTGTAAACGGCGGCAAACGGGTTCATTTGCTGTTACAGCAACAATCGCCGACTTCGGACGGTACCTCGAAATCATCCTGGCAGTATGACCGCTTTCCGTTGGGGTAATGATTGACTTTACATCTAAGTTTAAAGCGGTATGGGCAACAGACTGGCCAATCGCATCTGTTAGGTTGTGTTCGGCGTCTTTGCTCCGGCTTGATAAAATTTCCTTGTGTTCTAATGCCTGCTCGGCTCTCGAAGCAATATTGTTCATTGTTTGAACTGCTTCTACTGGGTAAAGGCCCGCAGCCGTTTCACCAGAAAGCATGATTGCATCTGTCCCATCAAAAATGGCATTGGCTACATCGCTCGCTTCCGCACGTGTTGGTCTTGGGTTGCGCTGCATCGAATCAAGCATTTGGGTAGCAGTTATGACCGGTTTTCCAAGGGCATTACATTTCTTAATCAGCATTTTTTGAACAAGCGGAACCTCTTCAGCTGGGATTTCAACTCCAAGATCGCCACGGGCAACCATCAGGCCATCAGAGACTTCTAAAATTTCATCAATGTTATCTACGCCTTCTTGGTTTTCAATCTTAGGAATAATATGGATATATACTGCCTTGTTTTCTTCCAGCAGTTGACGGATTTCTAAAACGTCTTTTGCCCGGCGGACGAATGATGCCGCAATAAAATCAACGCCTTGTTCAATTCCAAAGAGAATATCCTGTGTATCCTTTTCTGTAATCCCCGGCAGATTAACGGACACACCCGGAACATTTACACCCTTTTTATTTTTCAAGGTACCGCTGTTTAGAATTTTCGTATAAATTTCATTTGCTGCTTTATTTATTTCTATTACTTCAAGACCGATTAATCCATCGTCTAAAAGAATTTTAGTGCCTACATGTACATCTTCAATTAATCCAGGGTATGTAACGGAAAACTTTTCGACTGTTCCTTCGACTTCTGTCATTGAAACAATCACATTTCCGCCCGCCTTTAGCTCAATTGCACCGTTTTGCATATTGTTTGTCCGAATTTCCGGACCTTTTGTATCCAGTAGGATGGCAACCGTTTTTCCCGTAATTCTTGACGCTTCGCGGATATTTTCGATTCGAGCACCATGCTCTTTAAAATCACCATGTGAAAAATTTAAGCGGGCAACGTTCATACCTGCATTAATCAATTGAGTTAATTTTTCTACACTTTCACTAGCAGGACCAATTGTACAAACGATTTTCGTTTTTCGTAACATTTAAAAGCCTCCTATTTGGTTAAAACAAATAATTAAATAGATAATTCTTTTGATAGTTTGAAGAGGTCAAGATCCAAGGTATGTTTTTTGTTTAGAGCGTCACTAATGTCGTAATCAGCAAGCTGATTCTTTTCTATTCCTACTGCACGGCCGCCCTTTCCTTCAATTAAAAGCTCGACTGCTCTTGCACCTAATCTGCTGGCAAGCACTCTGTCTGCCGCAGTCGGGGAACCGCCCCGCTGGATATGGCCTAATACCGATACTCTTGTTTCAAAGCTGGTTGCTTCTTCAAGCTGACGGGCAAATTCATACCCGCTGCATACACCTTCAGCAACAATAATGATACTATGCTTTTTCCCGCGTTCCTGACCGCTGCGCAGCCTTTCCGCCACTTCATTGATATCATAGTTCTCTTCAGGAATTAAAATTGTTTCTGCCCCGCCGGCTAGTCCAGCCCATAGAGCAATGTCACCAGCGTTCCGACCCATTACTTCGATGACAAAGGTTCTTTCATGGGAGGTAGCTGTATCACGAATTTTATCGATAGCATCGATGACCGTATTTAAGGCAGTGTCAAATCCAATTGTCCGTTCTGTGCCTGGAATATCATTATCAATTGTCCCCGGTACACCTACGCACGGGAATCCTTGCTCTGATAATGCTTTAGCTCCTCGGTAGGAACCATCCCCGCCGATAACAACAAGTCCCTCGATTCCATGGGCCCTTAGCTGCTCAATACCTTTTTGCTGCCCATCTTTTGTTTTAAATTCTATGCACCGCGCCGATTGAAGCATCGTTCCTCCCCTGTGAATGATATCACCAACAGAACCAAGTTCAAGCTTCTTAATATTTCCGGAAATTAATCCTGAATACCCTCCATAAATGCCATACACATCCACATTATGAAATATTGCTTTCCGGACAACTGCCCGAATCGCCGGATTCATTCCCGGGGCATCGCCGCCGCTTGTAAGTACCCCTATTTTTTTCATGTGTATCACCTCAATCATGAATTAAGAAAACATATATATATATAATATCATTAAATTAGAAAAGATACTGTTTTCACACCTACTTCTATTATTCACATAAAAGCTTCTAATATTTATAAAATAACATGAAGAATTGCCCTTAACAACCGATTCATATTAGTAATTACTAAAGACGGAATAGTTAGTGAACTGAAAACGTTTTATCCCCTTTTGAAAGCGTCGTCATCATCTATTCAATGAAATTTATGTGAACATTCATGAACTGCACATATTTAAAAATCGTGCCCATGTGAGCACGATTTTTTTAATTAACGCTAATATAATCATTCATTAAGCTATATTCGCCAATTGTCCTAAATCGATTATACCGATCGGCAATTAATTCCTCTTCAGAAAGGGTAAGCAGCTGTTGTAGTGAGGTTTTCAGTAACTTTTCGATTTCTTCAGCCTGCTGCTTCACATCTTTATGGGCTCCACCCTTGATTTCGGGAATAATCTCATCGATAACACCTAATTCTTTTAGGTCAGGTGCCGTAATCTTCATCGTTTCAGCCGCGTTTTTGGCGAGGGCCGCATCTTTCCACAAAATAGCCGCTGCTCCTTCAGGAGAAATTACTGAATAGGTTGAGTTTTCAAGCATGTAGATCCGATTGCCAACACCAAGGGCCAGCGCACCACCGCTGCCGCCTTCGCCAATAACAATACAAATAACCGGCACCCTGAGGCCTGCCATTTCAAATAGGTTGCGGGCAATCGCTTCACTCTGACCGCGTTCTTCCGCGGCCTTACCTGGATAGGCTCCTTTTGTATCGATAAAACAAATGATTGGGCGCTTAAATTTATCCGCCTGTTTCATTAAACGGAGTGCTTTTCGGTAGCCCTCGGGATGCGGCATTCCAAAATTTCTACGAATATTTTCTTTCGTATCTTTTCCTCTTTGATGGCCAATAACGGTAACAGGAAGCCCCTTAAACCTGGCTATTCCGCCAACAATGGCTGCATCATCTGCGAAAGTTCGGTCGCCATGGCATTCAAAGAATCCATCAAATAAATAGGAAATATAGTCCAATGTTGTCGGCCGGCCTGGATGCCTAGCTATTTGCACTCGATCCCACGGTTTAATATTGGAGTATATATCCGCCTCTAGCTTTTCAAGCCGCGCCTCTAATTTGGCAATTTCAGAACTTAAATCGACATCTGTTGTTTCAGTGAACTCTTTTATTTCGTTGATTTTCTTTCTTAACTCTACAATTGGGCGTTCGAATTCCAATTCTCCTACCATTCGAGTTCACCTCCTGGTTGATGAATTTCTAAAATGTTTGTGATTTTTTCAACTAATTCAAGTCGTGAAATGATTGCGTCTAACTGACCATGCTTTAATAGAAACTCAGCCGTTTGAAAGTCTGCAGGCAATTCTTCACGAATGGATTGTTCAATTACTCTGCGGCCGGCAAAGCCGATTAATGCTTCTGGCTCAGCAAAGTTGAAATCGCCCAACGACGCGAAGCTGGCAGAAACACCGCCTGTTGTCGGGTAGGTCATCATAGAAATTATCAAGCCGCCATTTTCACTGAACCTCTTTAAGGCAACACTTGTCTTTGCCATTTGCATTAAACTCAAGGCACCTTCCTGCATCCTTGCACCGCCGGAGGCAGTAAAGATCATAAACGGTATAGAAAGCTCATCGGCTTTTTCTATCGCTAGCGTTATTTTTTCACCGACTACAGAACCCATGCTTCCCATTCGGAACGAAGCATCCATGATCGCCAGGACAATTTTATTACCATTGACGGTTCCAATGCCTGTAACCACTGCTTCATTTAATTTGCTTTTTTGGCGATCCTTTTCAAGCTTTTCAAGGTAATCTGGGAAATTTAATGGATTTTTAGATATCATATTTTCATTGATCTCTTCAAAGCTGTTTTCATCAAGAAAACTGTCAATCCGCTCTCTTGAATTCATTTGAAAATGATGTCCGCAATGTAAACAAACCTTAAAGTTTTTCGCCAATTCCTTCGTATACATGATTTTTTTACATGAAGGGCATTTAGTCATAATTCCTTCAGGCACGTCATTTTTAGCAGTTTCTGTAGGAATTGTTGCATATTTTTTCTTTTTTTGATTTGGTTTCACAAAAAGATCTTTTAGTGCCAAAATGTATCCTCCTTTGTAACACTCCTGCCTAACAAGCAGGTTTTTCCTGATAATTCTATTCAGAAGTCTTTCTATCCTTTATTAACTCTATACTCCATTAGTGGTCAGACCACTAGATAATTAAAAATACCCTTACCCAAGGGCTTGTTTAACTTCCACTATAAAATAAAATAAATTCAAAATCTGTTAGTATTTGTCGATAAAAAAAGACAAATTTCGGAGAGCACAATAAGCAGAAAGTGTTTTTTCCTCATCCTTTTCTGCTAATGCATCTATTAATAATTGATAGTTCTCGCGGTTGTACTCAATGGGAATAGTGTCCAGTGAATAGTAATAATCCTTCAAAATCAGCCAAATTCTAGCGAATAGGTGATTATCTGCCATCTCGATAATCCGAATAAAAAACTCATCATCATTAAAGCTGTCTACTGTCCTTACCCATTCTTGCAAATTTGCTATGCTTCTACTGTCCATTCGTTGTAGACTTAAGCGCAGGCAATCCATCTCAATAATATTTTTTGTTTCAAATACATCCTGCTTTGCTTTTTCATCCTGCAAAATAAAGCTGCTGAGGAGCTGCACCAGCTGATTGCCGCGAAAGTCTCTGATAAACGTTCCTTCGCCGCGCCGTGTTTCAATTAAACCGAGCAATTCCAATGCCCTTAATGCTTCGCGAACGGAAGAGCGCCCGAAATTCAGGCGCTCAGACAATTCCCGTTCTGATGGAATTTTATCTCCGGACTTTAGATCATCTATGGTTATCATTTCTCGTAATTGCTTTACAATCTCTAAGTATACTTTTGTATTCGTCACTTACTTTATCACTCACTTTTACCAATAATAGCGAGCCTTTGCGTTTTTTCTTTAATATCTTCCGGATCCACTTTGATGCGGGCTACCCCTGTTTCCATCGCAGCCTTTGCTACTGCTGCAGCCACATTTGGGGCTACTCTAGGGTCAAAAGGTGCTGGAATGACATAGTCAGCATTTAACTCATCTTCACTGATTAAGCCGGCAATAGCTTCCACTGCTGCTACCTTCATTTTTTCATTTATATGTGTTGCGCGAACATCAAGCGCTCCACGGAAAATCCCAGGAAACGCCAGGACATTGTTTACTTGATTTGGAAAATCAGACCGGCCAGTTCCAACTACTTTGGCTCCGGCTGCTTTTGCTTCATCCGGCATAATCTCAGGGTCTGGATTAGCCATCGCAAAAATAATCGAATCCGGGTTCATCGATGCTACCATTTCTTTCGTTAGAGCGCCAGCTACTGAAACCCCGATAAATACATCCGCGCCTTTAATAACATCCGCGAGACTTCCTGTCAGGTTATCCCGATTAGTAAATTTGGCTACTTCTGCTTTTACCGCATTCATCCCTTGTGGGCGTCCTTCGTAAATGGCACCTTTCGTATCACACATAATGATGTCTCTGACACCATAGCTATATAACAACTTAATAATCGCGATCCCGGCTGCACCAGCACCGCTTGCTATCACTTTAATTTCGGTCATTTTTTTGTCTATAATTTTAAGGGCATTGACAAGGCCTGCCACGGTAACAATGGCTGTACCATGCTGGTCATCATGAAAGATCGGAATATTCGCTTCCTTCTTCAATCGTTCCTCAATCACGAAACAATTAGGAGCAGCGATATCTTCCAGATTCACACCGCCAAATGTAGGCTCAAGCAACTTTACGGTTTCAACAATTTTATCCACATCTGTCGTGTTTAAGCAAATGGGAAATGCATCAACGCCGGCAAAGCTTTTAAATAGAACAGCTTTTCCTTCCATAACAGGAAGTGCTGCTTCGGGTCCAATATTCCCAAGTCCGAGAACGGCCGTCCCATCGGATACCACCGCAACCATGTTTCCTTTCATGGTATAGTCATAAACCGTTTCTGGCTTTTCATAAATATCTTTACATGGCTCTGCCACACCTGGTGAATAGGCCAAACTTAAATCATGAGCGTTCCGGACAGGAACTTTTGATTTCGACTCTAACTTTCCTTTATTAACTCGATGCATATGTAATGCTTCTTCACGTAAAGTCAAGATATGTCACCCCTTTGATTTATACAAAAAGAATCGGGACATCCCGCTAAATAACAAGCCAACATTGGTGGTCAGACCACACTTGTCTCTTTATCACTATAACATATCTTCGAAAGTTGTAAAGAATTAATCTTTCAGGACAACATTTTTTGAACCGAGTATTTTTTTTAATTGCTGCAGTAATTCGGAGGTTGGATTTACGTTATTCTCCTTACCTAGCCTTACTGTTTTTCGGGTTGATTCGTAATGCAAAATAACGCCTGCTTCACCCTTATTTCCTTTAAGAAGCTGATTTATTTTTTGTAATGATTGCTCATCCTGTATATTCTCGACAATTTTCAAATATAATACTGACTGCTTTACTAATTTTGTTTGAATCCATTGTTCTAACCCAGAAACATGCTGAATGATAAATTGCGGTTCCCCTTCGCGTTCTTCAATTTTTCCTTCCAGCAGCACAAAATTCCCCTGTCTTAAAAGCTGTTGATGCCTTTTATAGACCGTCGGGAACGCGACTGCTTCCATTTCACCAGTGGCATCACTTACAGTTAAAAAGGCCATTGAATCACCCTTTTTGGTGCGAATAGCTTTCAAGGATGAAAGATAGACACCTGCAGAAGCCCTTTTTACCCCATTTTTCAAATCGAATAAAACGTCTGCACCGCAAACTTTAAGCTCTTTTGCAAAAATAGAAATGGGATGATCAGATAGATAGAAGCCAAGTGCCTCTTTTTCAAATGTCAGCTTATGCTCCTGACTTATGGGATCGACTTGAACATACTTCGGCTTGGGAACAAATTCATCATCGAATAAATCAATTTGACTGGCATCGTCAGGCTTAAAAATTTGAGCGTGCTCAATCGCTACATCTAAACTGGCTAGCAAGACGGCTCGGTCTTCACCGAACTCATCAAAACATCCAGAATGGACAAGGAACTCCAGTGTTTTCCGGTTAATCGCTTTAGAAGAAACCCTAATACAGAAATCAAAAAGGTTCGCAAATTTTTTCTTTTTCCTTGCTTGAAAGATTTCCTTCAATGCTTGGGCACCAACACTTTTGATGGCAGCAAGACTGTAGCGGATGGCTCCTGTTTGATCTACATGAAATGAAAAACCGCTATAGTTGATAGATGGAGGCAGGACGGTAATTTCCTTTTGCTTTGTTTCCATGATATACTGAGCAATTTTTGTTTCATTTCCAATTGCTGCGGTAAGCAGACCTGCCATAAAAAAAGTTGGATAATTAGCTTTTAAAAAGGCAAGCTGGTAGGCAATCATGCTGTAAGCCACTGCGTGACTGCGATTAAAGCCATAATTTGCAAAGCGGACAATTAAATCATAAATCTCATTGGCAAGAGATTGGTTATAACCCTTTTTTAGTGCTCCTTGAACAAAATGATGTCGCTCTTTATCAAGTACCTCTTTTTGCTTCTTCCCGACTGCCCTTCTCAAAAGATCGGCTTCACCAAGTGAGAATCCTGCCATTACCGAAGCAATCTGCATGATTTGTTCTTGGTAGACAATAACACCGTAGGTATTCTCTAAGATTGGTTGCAAATCTGGGTGTGGGTATTCGACTGCTTGACGGCCATGCTTTCGATCAATAAAGAGCGGGATACTTTCCATTGGCCCGGGCCGGTACAACGCATTGACGGCTACAATATCCTCAAAGCGTGAAGGTTTTAATCTGGTTAACACCTTCCGTATCCCTTCCGATTCCAGCTGAAATATCCCTGTCGTTTCGCCCCTTGCTAATAGTTCAAACGTCTTGGTATCTTCTAATGGGATTTGCCCGATGTCTATATTTCTCCTTGTATGACGATGTATGGACGATAGGATTGTTTCAATTAGAGAAAGATTTCGTAAGCCAAGGAAGTCCATTTTGAGGAGACCAATTTCTTCAAGATGCTCCATTGAATATTGAGTTAAATAAACTTGGTTAGACCCGCGTTGAATCGGAATTAACTCAATGAGCTGTTTGTCGCTAATGACAACACCTGCAGCATGTGTAGATGTGTGGCGCGGCAGACCCTCGAGCTTTAAGGCTGTTTCAAATAGCCGTTTGTATTGCTCGGTTTCATTAATCAGCCTGCGAAGCCCTTCAGATTCTTCAAATGCCTGTTGCAGGTTTATTCCTAAACGTGATGGAATAAGCCTTGACAATTGCTCCAGTTCCTTTGAATTCAGGCCGAATACCCGGCCGACATCACGTAATGCCGCTTTGGCCGCCAGCGTTCCAAACGTGACTATTTGCGCAACGTGGAGCTCGCCGTATTTCTTAGCTACATATTCAATCACTTCATCTCTACGATGGTCCGGAAAGTCAATATCGATATCAGGCATCGAAATCCGCTCAGGATTCAAAAACCGTTCGAATAACAAGGTATGCTTGATTGGGTCAACATCAGTGATGTACAAAACATAAGCAACAAGCGACCCCGCTGCCGAACCCCTGCCAGGTCCGGTCAATATTCCATTTTCACGGGCATATCGCATAAAATCCCAGACAATTAAAAAGTAATTGCTAAACTTCATTCGTTTGATTACTGCTAGTTCATAGGATAATCGTTCAAAATATTCTTGGCTTGGCGAGGAAAAGCGCTCGCTCAATCCTTTTCGGCATAATCTCTCCAAATATTCCTCAGCATCCAGGCCATTTTCTGTCGGGAAAGCAGGCAAATAGGTTTTATTGAGTTCTATATTGACATTGCATCTTTTAGCGATATGGATTGTGTTTTCCAATGCTTCAGGAAACTCGGAAAGGCAGTCGATCATTTCACTGGCTGTTTTCAGATAGTATTGATCGCTTTGCAATCTTTCTCTATGGTCATCCTGTAATTTCTCACCATTTTTAATAGCTGACAAACACTCCTGAGCAAACATGTCTTCTTTTTCTAAATAATAGACCTGATTGGCGGCCGCTAACGGGACATTCATGTCTTTTGAAAGCAATTGGAGCTGTTTCCTTAGTTCCGTCTCCTGTTCCAGTTGGTGATTTTGGATTGCAAGAAAAAAATTCCCGGCGCCGAAAACGGCTTCAAGCTTTTTTATTAACTCTCTGGCAAATTCCTCTTTCCCATTCAACAAGGACTGTTCAATTTCTCCCTCCATTCCAGGAGTAAGCGCAATCAGCCCCTTAGCATAATGCTTTAGCCATTTTAGCGGAATCCCATTATCGGCTTTCGTTTGTACCGTACTGGAGATTTTCAATAGGTTCTTATAACCTGTATTATTTTCAGCAAGTAAGACCAGTGGATAGGACTCATTCTCTTTACTATCACTTTCCATATCCACGGTTAACCCAATGATTGGTTTAATGTTATTTTTTTTACACAATTTATAAAACTCAATTGTCCCGTACATGACATTTCGGTCAGTTAATGCAAGCTCCATAAAGCCTTTCTTCTTGGCATTTTCAATTAGATGAGGGACTGAGGCCGTACTTGTAAGCAGACTATACGCACTATAAACATGCAGGTGAATAAAAGACATCCTCTTCACACCCTTAATTACTTGATCTTACTCTTTATTATAGAACTTTTATGCGAAAAAAGAAAATATGTTCTCATTTATTCATCATATTCTTAACGGTTTGTCCATATATTTGATAGAAAGGTCATGTGATTATCTGTAAGGGCGGTTGAAGGGATGAAAGAAATTGGTTTTTTTCCTGCTTTTATCGAAAGCTATTTTATTGCCTTAGGGGTTCTGCTGGGCGGGTCATTAATTGGCGGAATTGCCGCTTTCTTAACTGGTCAACCTCCGCTTACAACCGTTTATCGCCTGTCTTCTTCACTTAGAATTTGGGCAATAATAGCGGCAATCGGCGGGACATTTGATACAGTATATTCGTTTGAAAAAGGCTTTTTGGATGCGGGCACAAAGGATCTGTTTAAACAATTATTATTAATTCTTTCTGCCTTAGGCGGCGCCCAGACAGGTGCACTCATTATTAATTGGCTTACCCAGGAGTATATATCATCATGAGAATTCCGCCATTATATCGCAGACCAGCATGGCAGCGCTTTTTTGCCGGGATGGCTATTGGTGGTGCCATAAGCTGGTGCATCTTTTTATATATTTACGGTGTCTGGCAGGAAGAGAATACGGAATTGCTTCGTAAACAACAGCAGGAAATCGTGGATTTAAACAATGAGAAAAAGATTTGGCAGGAAGAATATAAGGAGATGAACAAACGGAATATTGAGCAGCTTACGGTTCAGAAAATCAATATAAAGATACTCAATGCAGAAAAATATAAGCTGGATTCCTTAAGTGTTTTAGAGACAGAGGACTCGGTTAGAGATGATATCGACATGATGCTGGCAAAGGATTTGGAAACGGTCTACAAATCGAAGGATCTACTGAAAAAAATCATTGAAAACAAACCTATCAAAATTAATGATAAACGATATAAACTTAAAGTGAATGAATTGGTTATTTTTACAAACCTAACGATACAGCTTGAAATACAATTTGAATAAACGGCCCAATTTCTGGGCCGTTCTTTATTATTGTAAATAGTTTTCACATACCTCGTCTAGTTCTTTTAAGACGTCCTCCACTTCGTTCCACGAATAGATTGATGCACCCGAGGCAAGTGGATGTCCGCCCCCCTTGAACTTTCTCGCTACCCCATTGATCACCGGTCCCTTTGAACGGAGCCGCACCCGTATTTGGTCGCCTTCCTCAATGAAAAAGACCCAGGCTTTAATCCCTTTTACATTTCCTAATGTTCCGACAAGCAGGGAGGCCTCTGCCGGCTTTGCCCCGTATTCCGCTAATAACTCTTTTGTCAGTCTAACAGAAGCAACACCGTTTTTCTGGAGCTCAAATGTTTGGAGAATATACCCGTTTAACTTAATGATATGGGCATCCAATTCATACATCCTGTCAAATAGTTCAGTCCGCGAGAAATGATAGTGGATTAATTCCCCCGCATAGGCAAAGGTTTTTTCTGTCGTACTTGGAAAAAGGAATCTGCCTGTATCACCGACAATCCCTGCGTATAACAGTCTTGCCGCCTCATCATTCATTTTCAGCCTTGATTCTCTTCCGGCTAAATAAAATTCATAAATCATCTCACTGCATGAGCTGGCATTTGTGTCGACCCATAATAAATCACCATAAGGATCTTCGTTTGGATGATGATCAATTTTGATCAGCTTATCTCCCAATGAATAGCGGTCATCACAAATCCTTTCGGCATTTGCCGTATCACACACAATTACCAAGGCACCTTTATAGACTTCATCCTCAATAACATCAAGCCTCCGCAGAAAATCTAGCGTTGGTTCTTCCTGGCCAACAGCGTAAACCTTTTTCTCCGGATAAGATGTTTGTAAAATTGCCGCCAATCCGCCTTGTGAACCATAGGCATCAGGGTCAGGTCGGACGTGGCGATGGATAATAATCGTTTCATATTGTTCAATTGCTGCTATTATTTTCTCAATCATAGGGTCTCCTTCTTAGAACCAAATGTGGCATTTTTTTAATAGAACAGGTACAATTATAGAAGATTTTCGAAACTTGGAGGAACAGATCATGTTTGTATTCGTTGTCTTAATTGTACTATTATTTGCTTTCTATTTATTTTATAAAACAAAATACTTCAGAAGCAACCGTCATGTCGAAAAGAAATGGCTTTCAGCAAAAGCAAATATTGCCCTTGGGCTATTTGTATTATTATTTGGTATCAATCATCTGCTATTCATCTCCGAATCGACGGTGACTTATCTTGTTGCCGCCATATTTATTATTTATGGCGCCATATTCAGCTGGATTGGCTTCAAAAAATATAAACATTACCTTCCATTTGCCATCGAGGAAGCAAAGACCCTCGATGCCCAAAAATAAAAGTTGAGCCGCTTCTCAGGCTGGGAAGCGGCTTTCACATTGTTAACTTCTGTCAATTAACTGACACATCATCATCGCTTTTCCAACCAAGACCCCTTCATTGAACACTTCTACATCTACCTTGCCAAATTTCCGTCCTACTTCAAGTATTTTTGGATAAACTTCTAACCTACTCTCCATTTGAACCGGTTTAATAAAGTAAATGGTCATGTTTTCGACAACGAGGTCACCTTTTTTATAGCTTCTTAGTACCCGGTTGGCAGCGTCTGAGACAATGGTCGTAAAGACACCATACGAAATAGTTCCGAGGTGGTTGGTCATTTGCGGCGTCACTTCGCAGGAGTAGACTTCATCCCCTTTTGCCCTTCCCTGCATTAATACCATTTGATTGGTTACGATGTCATCAATCGTTTCCCCAACCTGCGGCTGCCGTTGGTTCATTTGCAGTGCCTTTAAGACATCCTGCCTGCTGATAATCCCTTCTAAACGGTTGGAGTCATCGGCAACGGGAAGCACTTCAATCCCTTCCCAGACCATCGTATGGGCGGTCGAAGCGACACTTGTCTTGCCATTAACCGTCATCGGATGTTTTGTCATAATCTTGTCGATGGAGGCTTCTAAATCCTGACCTAAAATATCCTTACTTGTCACCATTCCTTGAATCTTCATGTTTTGGTCGACAACAGGATAACGGCTGTGTGTTGTTTCTTGGTTAAATTCATGCCATTTTGCCACCTTATCAGACGTTTTTAAATAATACGTGTCTGCAAGTGGTGTTAAAATATCTTCTACTAAAATAATTTCCTTTTTGATTAATTGGTCATAAATGGCCCGGTTAATCATCGTAGCGACCGTAAAGGTATCATAGCTTGTAGAAATAACCGGCAATTCCATTTTATCTGCCAGTTTTTTCACGTGTTCCTCAGAATCAAAGCCTCCGGTTATTAACACCGCAGCCCCTGCTTTTAACGCCAGCTCATGTGCCTGCGTCCTGTTTCCGACAATTAACAGGTTCCCAGCTTCAGTGTAACGCATCATTGCCTCAAGTTTCATTGCCCCGATGACAAATTTATTTAGGGTTTTATGCAAGCCAGTTCTGCCGCCTAATACTTGACCGTCCACGATGTTTACTATTTCGGCAAAAGTAAGCTTTTCAATATTTTCTTTCTTCTTCCGTTCAATTCGAATCGTGCCAACTCTTTCAATCGTGCTGACATACCCCTTATTTTCCGCTTCCTTAATCGCCCGGTAAGCTGTCCCTTCACTTACGGACATCGCCTTGGCAATTTGCCTGACTGATATCTTTTCTCCAATCGGGAGTCCATCAATGTATTGTAATATTTGTTCATGCTTAGTAGCCAAGCCTTCACCCTCTATTTTCAAATTCCAATTTATCCAGTCAGTCCTTAACCAGATTTGTCTAAATTTAATTATAGAGTTTAAAAGGCCTTGATTCAATGCGGTTTCTTACAAAGTCACCTTATTCCCATTAATATGCGCGGGATTTCTTTTTTTTCAGCTGTGATTGCTGTCTTTGTCCTTGTCTTTTCGGGCTATAAAGCAGACCAGTAAGATTTCCAGCGATCACCATCAATGCAAACGCAAGCCAAGCGATCGAAAATATTCCCTCCGCACCATTTGCATGAACCGATAATCTCGGAACGGCAAAATAGAGCATGAAGGCCACTAGCAGCAGACAAAGTACATATCTATTCTTCTTCAACTTTTCTTCCTCCCTTAAAAAAATACGGCTTGTTCCATCTTTATGCACAAAGGAGGAAAAAAAGTATATGAACGCCTAGAATCGGGCTTAAAAATCGATTGCTTCGCCTGGGACTAACACTTTACCATTTTGATCTTCAAGCAGTTCAATAAATTGATATGGATCCTGTTTAATAGGCGGGAATGTATTGTAGTGCATCGGTACAACCGTCTTGGCATTTAACAGTTTAGCTGCATAGGCTGCATCTTCAGGTCCCATGGTAAAATTGTCACCAATCGGCAAGAAGGCTAAATCAATCGGATGACGTTCTCCAATCAGTTTCATATCCGAAAATAGTCCCGTATCACCGGCATGATAAATGGTTTTACCTTCGCTCATAACTAGAATTCCGGCTGGCATACCGCAATAGATGAGTTCATTATTTTCGGTTTCGTAGCTCGAGCCGTGGAAGGCTTGAGTCAGCTTTACTTTACCGAAATCAAACTGATAGGCACCGCCAATATGCAGGCCGTGGGTATTGATCCCCTGCCAGCCTAGGAAGGTAGCAATTTCGTGGTTGGCAATCACAAGGGCATTATGCCTTGTTGCTAACTCAACAGTGTCCCCGACATGGTCATTGTGACCGTGCGATAAGATAATCACATCTGGTTTAACCTCTTCAACAGTTAAGTCCGTTAATCGGTTGCCCTTAATAAAAGGGTCAATTAAAATGGTTTTCCCATTTGTGTTAATTTGAACAACTGAATGTCCGTGATATGAAACTCTCATCATCCCAACTCCTTTAAATTGTTATAGTATGTACTTCTCGAAAAGTTTCGGAAATCCTTCCTCATTTATTCCCATAAGCTGCAGGTATTAGCACATGCTAAGATGTGTTAGTTTACAATTGAAATAAATATTGATACTCTCAAATTGGAATTGATTTTTTAAAATGGGGGCCACTAAACATGAATCAGCGATTAGTAAAGCTTCAAACATGGATGAAGGAAAATGAGATCGAAGTTAGTTTTCTTACTTCAACCGAAAATGTATTTTATTTAAGTGGTTATTACACCGACCCGCATGAACGATTGCTGGCGCTTGTTGTTTTTCAAGAGGAGGAACCGTTCCTCGTATGTCCTGCAATGGAAGTGCATGACGCCAAACGTTCCGGCTGGGAGCATGAAATCATCGGCTATAGCGACATCGAAAATCCGTGGGAAATGATTCTGCATTCTATCAATAAAAGAAGCAATGGTGTTTCGAAAGCGGCAATTGAAAAAGAACATATGAATGTCGAACGCTTTGAGCATCTTACACAATTGTTCCCAAGTGCATCATTTGTTTCTGCAGAAGAGAAATTACGACAACTGCGTATGATAAAAGATGCAAAAGAGCTTAAAAGTATTGAAGAGGCTTGTGCCCTTGCCGACTATGCTGTGGAATTCGGTGCAAGTGAAATTAAAGAAGGCAAAACAGAGCTGGATATCCTTAATGCCTTAGAGTATGCTTTAAAGCAAAAGGGTGTTAAAGAAATGTCGTTTTCGACTATGGTGTTGACCGGAGCAAATGCCGCTTCACCTCACGGGAACCCTGGGGAAACAAAAATTCGTAAAGGTGACCTCGTTTTATTCGATTTGGGTGTCGTCGTCGACAGATATTGTTCTGATATCACGAGAACCGTTGCGTATGGGGACATTAACGACAAACAAAAAGAAATTTATGATACAGTTTTAAAGGCGGAGCTCGCAGCCATTGAAGCAAGTAAGCCTGGCGTAACGGCAGCAGAAGTTGACCTTACTGCGCGTCGAATTATTGCCGATGCAGGGTATGGAGAATATTTCCCACACCGTTTAGGACACGGGCTAGGAATAGGCGTTCATGAGTATCCTTCCATGACTGAAACCAATCAGTTATTGATCGAAGAAGGAATGGTATATACGATTGAACCGGGAATTTACGTACCTAATGTAGCTGGTGTTCGAATTGAGGATGATATTTATATTACTGCTGATGGTGCAAAAGTTTTAACTAAATTCCCAAAAGAATTACAAATTATCAAATAGGCTCATTTGGATTTTTTTAACATTGAACTATCATGTGTATTGGTGTAATATACAAATACAAGCTGCATTGTACGTAATCATAATAAAGTTTTAACCTTTAAGCTGTAATAGGGAGTTTAACCATTGAAGCTGGAATGACAAGCCTCTGTCTATAAGACTTGGAGGACAGGCAGAAAAGTTTCTGAGAACACCCACTTTGAGGAGTGGTGGTTTAAAACTTTCTTATATTCCTACGGCAATTGCGGCTTACATAGTTTAAAAAAAAACCAGCTTCTTTTGGAAGCTGGTTTTCTTTTTTCTTATTTTTCTAGCAATGGTTTTGTATCTTTGAATTCAAGTCCATGTGCTTCGGCAACCGCTTGGTAGGTTACATACCCATCAAGGGTATTAATCCCTTTTAACAAAGCCTCATTATCCAAACATGCCTTTTTATAGCCTTTATTAGCAATGTCGACGGCATACGGAACAGTCACATTTGTTAGCGCAAACGTTGAAGTTCTTGGGACTGCACCAGGCATATTCGCTACTGCGTAATGAACAACGCCATGCTTCACATATGTTGGATTATCGTGTGTCGTGATCCGGTCAGTCGTTTCAAAAATCCCCCCCTGATCGATGGCGATATCAACGACCACGCTGCCTGGTTTCATCGATTGAATCATTTCTTCACTAACAAGCTTCGGCGCCTTCGCTCCCGGAATCAGCACAGCACCAATAACCAAATCCGATTCCTTTACAGCTTCGGCAATATTATAAGGGTTGGACATTAATGTCGTCACATCAGAGCCGAAAATATCATCCAATTGACGAAGACGGTCAGGATTTAAATCAATAATCGTCACTTTAGCCCCTAAGCCAATCGCCATTTTGGCTGCATTGGTACCGGCCACACCGCCGCCAATGATTGCTACTTTTCCTCTTTGTACCCCAGGAACACCGGAAAGAAGAATTCCCATACCACCATGGACTTTTTCAAGAAATTGCGCGCCGATTTGAGCAGCCATTCTTCCTGCTACTTCACTCATTGGTGTCAATAATGGCAGGCTTCTGTTAGGTAATTGAACTGTTTCATAAGCAATCCCGACAACTTTATTATCGATTAAGGCTTTGGTTAATTCCGGTTCAGGTGCTAAATGTAAATATGTAAATAAAATCAACCCTTCACGGAAATATGGATATTCGTTAGGAAGTGGTTCTTTTACCTTCATAACCATATCCATGGACCAGGCCTCTTCTGCGGTTGCTGCCAGTTTCGCTCCAGCAGAACGATAATCCTCATCTGTAAAGCCAGAGCCAAGTCCTGCCCCTGTTTCAATAAAAACCTCGTGGCCAAATTTCACAAGGGTTACTACTCCCGCAGGTGTCATTGCTACTCGGTTTTCATTATTTTTAATTTCTTTAGGTACTCCAATCTGCATGCCCTTACCTCCAAATAAATTCATATGAAAAAACCAAGTCAATATTAATATATCCTTCAGACTAAGGAAAAATGTAACAAGCGATCATCTATATGGTAACACTTTTAAGAGCTTTACCACAAAGGGCAAAGCTCATAGCAGCAATCTTAATTAATAAATTCAATTATTCTTTAATTTTTTTAATGAAGTACGTACCACCAAAACCAAATGGCACATAAAAGGCTGTCCATATGTATAGGACAGCCAGTTACTTTACTATTTTAATTGTCCCTACCCTTCAGTTGCAGCGTTATCGTCACTGTCAGCCAAAGCGGTTCCTTTACCAATGAAACCACTATTATACGAATCCATAATTTGCTGGCTCACTTCGTTAGTCCCCTGTTCATCAAAATCAAATGTAAATTTATTATTAGGTTCTCGTTTCACCATCGATAAATCTCCTTTCCACACTAAGCTACCTCATTATTGTTCGAAAAATTGCAACAATTATACGTTGTTAAATATTGTATAATTAAGGTAAGGAGATGATTTCATGGGACTCAAATATCGGAATATTTTAGTCGCAATTGATGGATCGAAGGAAGCAGATTGGGCTTTTAAAAAAGGGATTGAAATTGCAAAAAGAAATAATGCGAAATTGCTGTTAGTCCACGTGATTGATGTAAGGTCATTTGCCCTAATTGATGCTTATGACACAGTCATTGGTGACAGGGCAGAAAAGCTGGCAAAAGATATGCTCGAGAATTATCAATTGAAAGCGATAGAAGCAGGCCTTCAGGAAGTTCAATATGAAATTGATTTTGGTTCACCTAAAGTAAGAATCCCTAGAGAGTTGGCTAAAAAGCACAAGGTTGATTTAATTATCTGCGGTGCGACCGGAATGAATATGGTGGAAAGAATCTTTATTGGCAGTGTATCAGAACATATCACACGCTATGCACCATGTGACGTACTTGTCGTCCGGACCGAAAAAGATTCATAATCGAAAGCACGGAGCCAATCGGCTCCGTGCTTCTTATTTTACCTAAAATTATCGTTTTATCGTGAATGGACCTTCAATGTATAGTACAATAATAAATAACTTTTACTTCTTGGAGGAAATTATGAAAGAACATTTTTCTTTCGATCAGCGTCTTGGCATTTTTCTGCCTGATATGACCGAAGAATGGGACGATTACAGTAAAGATACTCAACAGGAGATTCTGTTTCACTGGGAACAAATCCGCGGGTCCATACCCGACCGAATTTTTGAGCTTGAAAATGAGATTAATCATAAACAAGCCCAGCTATCAGATGAAAATAATTTTGCCCGTTCCTGTCAATTGAACTCAGAAATAGCAGAACTGGCCTCCATTATCAATGACCTCTGGCTTTGGTACCGTGCCAACCAGACACTTTCGGAAAAAATGCATCAATAGAAAACTCCCTTCGATAAGGGAGTTTTCACTTTATAAATCTTTTTTAATTTCTCTTACTACATGACCAATTTCCGGTAGAATTAATTTATTCATTGCCAGTTTCACCGCACCGGATGAACCAGGTGTAGAGAATACGGCTTTATTTTTAACCACTCCGGCAATGGCCCGCGAGAGAATGGCGGCCGACCCAATGTCCTCTTGATAGCTCAGCATCCTGAATAATTCTCCAAAGCCAACGATTTCTTTCTCAAGCAGGCTTTGAACAGATTCAATTGTTACATCACGCTTGGCAATCCCCGTGCCGCCATTTGTGAGGATGACATCAATATCCTCTCGGCCGCATCCCTTTAATATTTCACTTTGAATCGGCTCAGCTTCATCCCTTACAATGACGTAATCCACAACACTATGCCCTGCTTGTTCGAGCAGTTCCATCATTAGCCTGCCGCTTTTGTCTGTTTCCTGATTTCTCGTATCGCTGACTGTAATGACTTTACAATTAACCGTCTTAGGTGCAACACTTTTATGCTCTTGCGTACTCATTGTTAAAACTCCTCTTTTTCTTTAAGGTAGCGAAGCTGATAATATTTATGGGCGAGATCCGTTACTTTTCTTGTTAATTGATAGTTCGTTCCAGCGCCAATCGCCATGCTGACTAGCGGAATTCCTTGAATGACCTTTTTCCGGAACAAAGTTATAACCATCGCTTTTAATAGCTGCTGGATAGGCTGCTCCAGCCAAGTGATATCAAAAATTTCCTCATTTCCTTCGTAAAAATAATATTCATCGTTCGCTTCCAGCTCAGCCATTAAAGACGCCCAACCTGCCTTTTGAATCCGCGCCGGCAATGTCGCGGTATGAAACACTTTTAAAGATGTCATCATTTCAAATGGGGTATTCACCTCAAAACCGTAGGTCATCGCAATTAATTGCACAACCCTTAAATTTATCACCGCCATTGCTGGAATATCGCTCCCTAAAAGCAGCGATCCGCCTGTACCCGAAAGGCCGCCTTGAGCAAAGGAATAAAGTCGATGCCTTGCAATTTGCTGCTCTGCTATGTATTGTAACTGGTTGATATCCAGCCGCTTTAAGTCTGTTATTTTTTCTATATCCTCTTGAAAAATTCTCCCCGAGGCTAGAATTCTTTCCTTTGCATCCATTTGAAGCTGCGAGCCTTGGATTAAACTATGTAGATGAAACAGCCAGCTATCCATGACAGAAATGAACTGCCGCTGAACCTTTTCAGGTAATAACGAAAAAGAACGTTCCAAATATTTTTCATATGTTAATTGAAAGTCATTCGCCTCATAATTGAGTAGGTCCCTTTCCCAATCCCGTATTCCATTCAAAACTTTCGTTTCCCTGTCTGTCAATGGCATCTCGGTCTCCTCCTTCAACGCTTCTATTTCCAGTATATCACAGGAAATAGAACGTTAAAAAGGCAAAAGCCATTATCAGCTTTTGCCTTTTTTCGGTATTGATTAATGAGTATCCGCCAAGCGGACTACATCACGCGCAATCATAACTTCCTCATTTGTAGGGATGATTATTACTTTAACCGGTGAGTGAGGATAGTTGATAAACGCTTCCTCACCTCTTACCTTATTAAGAGCTGGATCCCAATAAACGCCCATAAATTCAAGGCCCTTTAAGACATTTTCTCTAATCACGTCACTATTTTCACCAATTCCGGCAGTGAAAATAATCGCATCGACACCATACATCCTGGAAGCATATGAACCAATATATTTATGAATCCGGTTTGCAAACACATCTAACGCCAGCTGTGCCCGCTCATTTCCCTTTTTCGCTTCAATTTCAATATCACGTAAGTCGCTTGAAAAACCAGAAACAGCTAACATCCCGCTTTTTTTATTTAGAACATCAAGAACTTCATCTGCTGTCTTACCTGTTTTCTCCATGATGTATGGAATTAGCGCAGGATCAATATTTCCTGAACGAGTACCCATTGTTACTCCGGCGAGAGGTGTGAAGCCCATCGAGGTATCAATTGACTTTCCACCTTCGATGGCAGCAATACTTGCTCCATTCCCAAGGTGACAGGAGATTAAACGCAGCTGTCCAACCGGGCGTCCCAATAATTCCGCTGCCCGCTGAGAAACATATTTATGGCTTGTTCCATGGAAGCCATACTTTCGAATCCCATATTCCTTATAGTATTGATACGGAAGGCTATATAGAAAAGAACTTTCCGGCATCGTCTGGTGGAAAGCAGTGTCGAATACTGCAATTGCCGGTACATTCGGAAGCACATCCATGAATGCCTTAATACCAGTAAGATTTGCCGGGTTATGCAACGGTGCAAGTTCAGATAATTCGTCAATTTTATTTAAAACTGCTTCAGTAATTAGAACAGAGTCGGTAAATGTTTCTCCGCCGTGAACAACACGATGACCAATTCCTTCAATCTCGTCCAAGGATTTGATAATACCTAAGGTAGTTAGTTTATCTAAAAGCATTTTTACAGCGACACCATGGTCAGGAATATCAATGATTTCTTGGACTTTTTCACCACCGACAGTAATCGTAAACACAGAGTCCTTCAGACCAATTCTTTCGATTAGTCCCTTTGTAATAACTTCTTCGCTCGGCATTTCAAATAATTGAAACTTCAATGAAGAACTACCCGCATTAATTGCAATAATTTTTGCCATTTTTGCTTCCGCTCCTTTTATATAACAACATCGATTCGAACCGATTATGTTTAGTACAACTTATTTTGTGCAAACCGACCTTGTTTATTTCCCTCAATTCCTCATTTAATCATTGTCCTTGTGACATTTCAAGGAATAACCTACTTGGGAGCGGTTTCAGATGAAATGAAAATATATTCGAAATTATTATAAAAATAAAAAAAGATAAAACTAGGAATTTTAGCTAGTTTTATCCTTTATTCCCCTGGAACCATGTATCCATTTGGGCGAGAATTTTATCCATCTCAACCGCATTTGATAATTTGGGCAATTTTACGAGTAAAGCTTGCTTTGGAGGCTGAATCCCTTCGCCTTTTTTTTGCAAAATAAAAATACTCTTTGCTGAGCTTTTATTCTTAAACATGCTTTCTGGTAATTGCAAAAGTCCCTGTACGAATGTCTTATCTCTGATGAATTCATGAAGCTCGGCTGCTTGTTCACTTTCAAATAAACCGCTCGGGATAATAAAGAACAAGTAACCTCCAGGCACAGCAGCCCTGACACTTTGCTCAATAAATAAATGGTGTGAATAGGAATGGCCCACACTCGCCTTTAATTGATAATCTGAAGCCCTGACATCGTTCGGATAAAAGCCAACTGGCAAATCCGCGATAACGGCATCAACTGGCTCGATAAATAATGGCTCCAAGCTATCCTGATTAAATAGCTGTACAGGATGTTCCTGTAAATTCGCATTAACATAGGCTAGTTTTATCAAAATGTCATCAATCTCAACACCGATGGATGATACCTCTTTATGTATGTGATTTAAAACGGTTGTTAATAAATTCCCCGTCCCCACTGCAGGATCTAGCAAGCGGAAGGATGGCTGGTTCATAAATCTCTCTACTAAATAGCCTACAAGCATCCCAACTGAATCAGGTGTCATTTGATGATTAGGCTGCACATTTTCTTTCATACCTTTTAAAATCACTAGCTGGTAGGCCTTGCGGATCTCTTCATTCGAATACTTTTCTAAATGAATCTCTTCATATTGTTTTTTCAGTCTTTTTGCCGTTAATTCACTTAGTTCCTCTTGAAGGATTGAACCTTGAAATAGATTCTCGCCCGTTTCGGCAAGGGCCTCAAGATAGCTGCAGGACAATTCCTCTTGTAAAATAAGGGCCGATTCATTAAATAGCGTAAATAGCTGTTCCACTGGAGAAATCATCATATATTTCCTCCCCATCGTTAAATTTCTCTATCCATTTAAACAACAACTAAGAAGGCCCCGCCTGTGACGAGGCCTTCTTGATTATAAGATTATTTTGCTGCTTTAGCCGCTTCTAGTGCTGCTTCATAGTTCGGGTGGTTTGTTGCTTCACTGACATACTCCGCATATGTGACAGTATCGTTTGAATCCACAACAAAAACAGCGCGTGCCAATAGTCTTAACTCCTGAATAGCTACCCCAAAAGCTTCTCCAAAAGAAAGGTCACGATGATCCGATAATGTTTGCACGTTTTCAATGCCGCTTGCTGCACACCAGCGTTTTTGTGCAAATGGCAGGTCACAGCTGACAGTTAAGATTTTCACACTTCCAAGCGCATTAGCTTCCTCATTAAAACGGCGGATTTCCGCATCACATACACCAGTATCTAATGATGGCACGGAAGTAATTAACCGTACCTGCCCCTTAGTAGAGTCTAAAGTAACTTCCGATAAATCATTTGCCAGGACAGTGAAATTGGGAGCTTTGTCTCCTACCTTCACTTCATTGCCTAGTAACGTAATCGCTTTTTCCTTAAATGTAACATTTGCCATTCTAACATCCTCCTTTGTCGTGGTTAAAGCCATTAAGTTCTCGCTCTAGTGACTTTAATATGTACAGTGTAAATATATCTTTTCAGAGCCATTATTGCAATTATTTGAGCCTTTCATTAAAAAAGTTAATCCTCCAAATGGCGGAAGATTAACTTATTATCTAAATATCAAGATCAATTTTCGATTGATGCTGTTGAGTTTGCTGTTGGCTGCCTTGGTCTTTCTTCGAGAACATTTGCTGGATTTTATCTACCGCTTGTGGGGCGAGTTCTAAAATTTTCTCATACAAATGAGTACTCTCATCTAAATGAAGCATTTTGACACCTTGAGAGTTAACAATTAAAAAGGCGATTGGGGTGATTGAAACACCGCCCCCGCTTCCGCCGCCAAATGGAAGCATCGACTGCCCCTGGCTTTGACCTTGACCTTGACCTTGGCTTTGACTTTGACCTTGACCTTGACCTTGACCTTGACCTTGAGACTGAGAACCATTGGCCTTGAACTCACTGCCGCCAGCTGCAAATCCAAAGCCAACCTTAGACACTGTCAAAATGACACTTCCGTCTGGGGTTTCAACCGGATCCCCAATGATGGTATTTACATCAATCATTTCTTTCAAGCTTTCCATTGCAGTTGTCATCAAACCCTGAATTGGATGGTTAGACATGCGCTATTCCTCCTCTTTCAAATTGATTTCGTTTTTTCATTTGAAAAATCTGTTTTACTTTTAAAGTGCGGTTTCCCGCCCTTCCAGAATTTAATCAGTTTTAAACCTGCGAGTATAGCATGCCCGATTCGAAACTGAAAAATACATGTTAACCGGGTCTGAATAACGGCCGCTTGAAAATGGGGAGTAATTGAAATTTTCGGTGTTGCTTTAAGTGTTAAATAGTGGCTTAGAAGTCCTGTGATACCGCCTTTTATCGCCCATAATGCTCCGGTTGCCATTCCAGTATAAGCGGCATCCCCCACCCCAATCAGGGATTGCCATTCTATTTTTTTTATCGTAACTTTTTGAAAGAATTTCCGGACAATGACATGTAAATTAAAAACGCGGTGCAGCAATTCTTGCGCATTTTTTAAATTAGTCAGCACATCTTTCTTGGTGACTTGGGTTACTTTATGTTCAGGATTTGCATCCTTGGCAGGACCTCCACCCATATTAGTATGACTTTTCACTACGATACTCGGGGAATCGTCATCGATTTTGATTAATGGAACATTTATTTTGTATTTTATGAGGCCGAACCATACTCTAAACTCGACCTTTAAGTCATCATTGTCGTTATGATGATAATAATTTACAAGAATCGTTAGTTTAGTAAAAATAATCAACAAGAATAAGAACACTAGAATCGACAAGGAAAGCAGCAGCCAAAACAATTTCATTCACAACCTTTCCGCCTTCTAGTATTCCTTTTTAAGGAAAAAAATAAACCTATCAACTCGTAGTTGATAGGTCAATTTTTGTGGAAAAGGGGCGGAGCGTCGCATAAACAAATCAGTTTAACCAGTTAAAGTGAAAATATACATTTCGTACTTTGAATAGGTGAAGCCGAGCTATGCTCACACCGCCTTTATTATGTTTGTTTCCTACTCATACAAAATAAATTTCCACGCATGGGTAGGGAGTTGAAATTCATGTTAGTTTTTTAGCGTTCTACATGAATGACGGTTGTATCAGTGAAGAGGTCATGCAGGCCTTGCTTTTTCGGTAAGAAGGCAACAATGATATACCCGAGGATGACCGTTGCCGAAATAAACCGGCCAATCCATTCACGAAAAAGACAAGTTCCCCATGTCAATTTGTTATTATGCAAATCGACTACTTTTAAACCAAAGACCATTTTTCCAAGAGTTTGATTAAAGTATTTCGTCATCAGGACAAAATATAAGTAAAAGATCACCGCAGACGCGATGGAAATAGGGGCAAACATGTTAAATTCCGTTAATGAAATATCAAGCACGCGAAAGAGCGGCTTAATCAATATCCGTTCAATGCTGCCAACAACAAGTAGATCGAGAAGATAGGCCCAAAAGCGCATCCAAAAACCGGCGTATCGAATCGGCCAATTCTGTTCAACAGGTGCCCTTTCTGGGGTAAGGACAACAGCATCAAACGCCTCAGATTGATTGTCCGTCAGATTTAGAGGTGATTCCTTTGATCCATTCCGTTCGTTATGATGTTCATTCGTTTCCATATGGCATGCCCCCCTTATTCCGCATATAAATACATGAGACGGGGTGAATTAGGCTTGGAAAGGATTTTCATTAGTCCCGCCATTTCAGCATTCTCACCGAGCCATTTATTTGTCTGCATTTTAAATAATGAGCCAAACCCAAAATCCTCCGAATAACGGACCACCTTCGCGCCTTTCAGCTTCTCGTCTTTTTTCATGCGCGCAATAACATCATCTAAGTAGCCATAATCATCGATGAGTTTTAAATCCTTCGCCTGACGGCCATCATAAACACGGCCATCCGCAATTTTTTTGACGTTATCTACCGTTAGATGGCGGCCTTCTGCAATTACTTTGACAAATCCTTCATACGAGTTATCAATCATTTTTTGTAAAATTTGTCGTTCTTCATCTGTCATTTTTCTCGTCGGGCTCATGATGTCTTTATAAGGTCCGCTTTTAATCGTAACAAAATCGACGCCGTATTTATCTGCCAAGCCTTTGTAATTATATCCTTCCATAATGACCCCAAGAGATCCTGTTAATGTTTCAGGGCTGGCAAAGATTTTCTTCGCTGCAGTTGAAATATAGTAACCCCCTGAGGCAGCCATCGAACCCATGGAAATATAAACAGGCTTTTTCGTATCCTTTTGAATTTCCTTTAATTTATCATGAATTTCTGCACTTTCCACAACTCCGCCACCGGGAGAATTGACTCGGATAACGACACCTTTAACAGTATCATCGTCTTTAATATAGTTCAGCTTTTTCATAAAATCCTGATGATTGTAACCGGAGCTTTGCAAAAATGAGCCTGCATCACCTGTGTCCTGGATGACTCCATCAACATCGAGAACGACGATTTTCTTTAATTCACTGCCCTTTTTGACCACTTCTTCTGTAAAGGGCTGATCTGTTGTCTTCATGAAATCGGTGAAATCCGTTTCAATCCCCTTAAAGGCAACCGCAGACAAAACATTAATCAAAATCGAAACAAAAAATAATGCTGCCGCTATCCCAAGAGCGGCCCAGCGTTTTCCATTCATATGTATTCCCCCTTTTTCTCCGTCTAAAATTAACATCATTCATTTCATATTGTTTCAAAAAAGTGCTAAACTAATTTCAGACTATCACTATTTTAGCAAAGTTATTTCTGGTATGGTTAAAAAAGTGGGATTTACTCTATCATTTTACAGGGGGTACATAATATGGATATGCGTCGAAATATTTATTTTTATCATAAGCGTGATGCGGATTTGCTGGAAAAGGCTGCTCCTCTTTTCGAAATTGCAGAACGCTATGACTTTACTATTGTTTCTGATTATCGTAAGGCCAATATCATTGCTAGTATTGGTGATGACGGAACATTCCTCCAAGCTGTTAGAATGACTGGTTTCCGCGATGATTGCCTTTACGTGGGGATTGCAACAGGAAATAGTTTAAGCATGTATTGCGATTTTCTCCTCAGCGATACCTCGAAGATGATTGAAACGGTTACATCAAGCGAACGTACGGAGGTCCGCCGCTATCCGACAATTGAAGTTTCTGTTGACGGTCAGGGTACGTTTTCGTGTTTAAACGATTTCAGTATCCGCTCGTCCGTAATTAAAACACTTGTCATTGATGTATTTGTCGACCAGCTCCATTTAGAAACATTCCGTGGTGACGGCCTCGTCATTGCTACGCCGACTGGGAGTACCGCATATAATAAATCAGTAAACGGCTCCATTGTCGACCCGCTCCTCTCCTGTATGCAGGTTAGCGAGGTTGCATCGGTCAACAACAACGTTTACCGGACACTTGGCACGTCCTTTATAGTCGGAAGAGAACGGACACTCACACTTAAGGTGATATCAGATGATAACGACCAACCTACAATGGGTATGGATAATGAAGCACTAAGCATCCGCAGTGTTGATAAAATCAACATAAAAATTAGTGATAAAAAAATAAAAACGTTAAAACTAAAGGATAATTCTTTTTGGGATAAAGTTAAGAGAACGTTCCTGTAAAAGGAAAAACCTTATCCGGCTTCTTAGGATAAGGTTTTTTATTTACATACTGGCACGTTTTTCTTTTTGCCATTTTAATTCTTTTTTAGTCAATAGTTTTGTTTTTGAAAGAGAATAGATTGCCAATGCCGTCCAAATGAACGTAAACGATAACAGCTGTATTTTTGAAAAATGTTCATGATAAACAAGTACACCTAAAAGTAATGTTAAGGTTGGGGCAATATATTGCAGGAATCCCAGTAATGATAAGGGAATTTTCTGCGCTCCTTTTGCAAAATAGAGAAGCGGCACGGCTGTCGCTGCACCGGCACCAATTAATAGCCAATCCGTTCCTGCACCAGCCGTTAAAAAAGAACTTGAACCGTTAACGAAAAGGAAAAGCATATATATTGCTGCGAACGGCGTCACGACAAGTGTTTCTAATGTTAAGCCAACTGAGGAATCCACATTGATTAACTTCTTTGCCAACCCGTATAAACCAAAGGAAAGAGCGAGAATAATCGCAATCCAAGGAAACTCACCATGGGAAAAGGTAATAATCAATACTCCGACAGCTGCTAAAATGAACGATAAGTACTGGTAAAAGCTTGATTTCTCCTTTAGAACAATCATTCCTAATAAGATACTGACAAGTGGATTCATATAATAGCCAAGACTTGCCTCAATCATATGACCATTATTTACCGCCCAAATATAGGTAAACCAATTCGCGCTAATAAGAAGGGAGGCAAGTGTCAGGGCATAAAGCTGTTTTTTGTTTTGCGCAAAGCCTTTAATCGTTCGTAAACATAATTCCCCTTTTTTCGTTAAAAATAAAATGACCACCATAAACACGAACGACCAAAAAATGCGGTTTGCGAGGATTTCTTTTGCCTCAACATTGTTTAATAACTTCCAATAGATTGGCAATAATCCCCATAGTAAATAGGAAAAGCCGGCATGAATAGCCCCAACCTGTGTTTCATTTTTTTTCATCTGTCCCCGAGCCCCTATTCTTTCTAGTTTCGAAATAATTTCTATTATAACGCGAAACAGTTTAATTAGGGGATTTATTTGTTTCCAGGTTACTCTTTTTTATAAACAATATCTCCGCCAATGACCGTCAATACAGCATTAACGGTAGGGAAACTGGATGGAGGAAGTTTAAAAATATCTTGTTCCAGCACGGTAAAGTCCGCCAAAAATCCTTCCTTAATCATTCCACGGTCCTCCTCATGACAGGCTGCATACGCACTGCCTTTCGTGAATAAACTGACCGCTTCATACACACTTAAAGCCTGTTCTTCACCATAGACCATTCCTTCAGGGTCATTCCTATTTGTCCTTGTTACCGCAGCATGGATACCAAACATCGGATTAGGCAGCTCAATTGGGGAATCAGATCCCCCTGCACAGTGAAGACCTTCTTTCAATAATGTCTTCCATGCGTAGCAATACTTTATTCTCTCTTCTCCGACCCTCTCGATGACCCACGGAAAGTCCGATGCCATGAATACGGGTTGGATATCAAGGACAACTGGGAGTTTTTTCGCCCTTTCAATAAGGTCTTGCCGTAAAATTTGGGCATGTATCTGCCTGTCCCGGCCGGGTCCAATTAGTGGATGTGCTTCAATCGCGTTAAGGACATATTCAAATCCTAAATCACCAATGGCGTGAATTGCTACTGGGAGGCTATTTTCACGTGCCTTGGCGACTAGGGCATTTAATTCTTCCTGACTAAAAATGGCCACCCCATTTGTCTCTGGTGCATCATTGTAGGGGCGGCTTAAAAGTGCTGTTCTTCCGCCAATCGAGCCATCAGCAAATATTTTCATCGCACCGAATTCAATCCATTCGTTACCCGATAAAAAGCCTGATCCTATGGAAGCCACATCATCAATGACCTCATGATGAACAAGTAAGTGAGCTCTGAACCTCAGCCCCTCCTCTTCGATTACCTTTTTAAACGTTTTGTATGTACGATGGAACCCGCCATAATAGTTTAAATCCTCCGTGTGGACACCGGTAATGCCTAGGCGATATAAATCTTTAATGGCAGATCTCATTGATTTTTGCAAATATTCTTCTGAAACAATCGGGATCGCCGCTTGAATAAATTCTTGGGCTTTATCCTTCAGCAGACCTGTTAATCTCCCTTCGATATCTTTTTCAATCACCCCGCCTGCAGGACACACAGTTTCTTCTGAAATCCCAGCGGTTGCAAGCGCTTTTGAATTAACAACCATTGCATGGCGGCAGACCCGCTTCAGCATGACTGGATTATCTTGAGCAATTTCATCCAATTCCTGTCGATGAATCAGTTCTTTTCGCGCCCAGCGGTTTTCATTCCAGCCTTCGCCAATAATCCATTCACCCGGTTTCACATCCGCGGCAAATTCTCGAACTGCAGCAAGGACCTCTTCTTTCGAATTCAATCCTGAAAGATCAAGCCGGATTAGCTTTTCTCCATGGCCAATTAAATGAATATGGCTATCAACAAATCCTGGAAACATCGTCGCGCCTTTCAGGTCGACCCGTTCCGAAATCGTTCCGTTAAAAATTTCTTCTAATTTTGCTTTTTCCCCCGTTTTAATAATTCGGTCTCCTTCTGTATAAACAGCCTCAACCATTTCCGTTTCCGTTTCAAGTGTATAAATCGTTCCGCCATACCACAATTTCCCCATTTTTCATTCTCCTTCGGAATATAAAGTTAAGAAGCAGACGGTAAAACCGCCTGCCTTCATTTTAAAATTATACTTGTTTCGCAGATTGCATTTCTTTTTGCCGCAGTTCAATCCGGCGAATTTTCCCTGAGGTTGTTTTTGGAAGCTCGGTCAAATACTCGATTTTTCTTGGGTACTTATATGGTGCTGTAAGGGCTTTGACATGCTCCTGCAGGTTTTTCGTTAAGTCAGGATCATTGGAGTCGACTTCCTCCTTTAGGACCACAAAAGCTTTAACAATAAAGCCGCGGACTTCATCAGGGCTTGCCACCACCGCACATTCTTTTACAAATGGATGTTTAACTAATGCATCCTCTACTTCAAACGGTCCAATCGTGTAGCCGGAGCTGATAATAATATCATCACCGCGGCCTTCGAACCAGAAATAGCCATCCTCATCCATCTTGGCTTTATCGCCAGTCACATAATAATCACCGCGGAACTGCATGGCCGTTCTTTCCGGGTCCTTATAATAGTTTTTGAATAAAGCTGGTGTTTCCACATGGACGGCAATATCGCCCACTTCACCGACGGCACAAACCTGACCTTCTTCGTTAATTATTTCTACTCTGTTCCCAGGTGTCGGTTTGCCCATTGAACCCGATTTCAATTCCATCCCTTTTGTTACACCGACAAGTAAGGTATTTTCTGTCTGCCCATAGCCGTCACGGACATCGATATGAAAATACTTCCTAAATATATCAATCACTTCACGATTAAGCGGTTCACCTGCGGATACCGCGCTATGCAGGTTTGGTAATTGATATTCATCCAAGTTGTCGACTTTTGCCATTAACCGGTATTCCGTAGGCGTACAGCAGAGGACGTTGACATCGTATTTTTGGAGCAGGCTTAAATACTTTTTCGGGTCAAATTTTCCGTTGTAGACTAAGCCCGTACCTCCCGAGCCAAGTACGGACAAGAATGGACTCCAAATCCATTTTTGCCACCCGGGACCGGCTGTTGCCCAAACCGTATCTCCGTCTTCAATACAAAGCCATTTAGGTGCCGCTGTTTTTAAATGCGCAAAGGCCCAGCCATGTGTGTGGACAACACCTTTAGGATTTCCCGTTGTTCCTGATGTATAGGATAAAAAGGCCATATCATCCCTAAGCGTATCAGCGATCGTGAATTTGGTACTAGCTTTTTCCATTTCAGCATCAAGATGGATCCAGCCTTTTTCTTCTGCCCCAATCGTAAATTTAACCAGAGGTTGTATTTCGGTAATATGTGCAAATTGATCAACGTATGGATAATAACTTATTACTGCTTTAACATCACCATGAGTTATCCGGTACTGTAAATCTTTTTCTCTTAACATTTCTGAGCTTGGAATCACTATCATTCCTGCTTTTAAGGCTGCCAAATAAACGACATATGCTTCAATAAGACGCGGAACAATAATAAGAACGACATCGCCCTTTTTTAAACCATTTTGGGAGAAAACATTTCCCGCTTGGTTTACCTGCTTCATTAGATACTCATATGTAACTTGTTTTGTTTCACCTGCTTCATTTTCCCATTTCAATGCAACCCTTTTCGGATCCTTAGCAAAACGCTCCATTTCTGAAACAAGATTATACTTTTCAGGTGCAATTAATTCTCCGCGTTTCATGGTTCTCCTCCTCAAATATTTCCTTTAGTTTAATTATACAGAATTAAATAAAAATTTTAAAATATGATTTAATTTTTATTTACTCCTAGTACCTGATGCTAATTATATACCTCTTTTTAAAAAACGAAAACAAAAAAGAGTGGGAGGAAACCCTCCACACTCTCTGTAGCCATTGTATTTATTTTTTATTATCGAGAAAATCCGCCGCCTAATTGAGACTCAGCCATTTGAACTAAACGCTTTGTGATTTCACCACCAACTGAACCGTTAGCGCGTGAAGTAGTGTCTGCTCCAAGATTTACACCAAATTCGTTTGCAATTTCATATTTCATTTGGTCAAGAGCTTGTTCAACACCTGCAACTAATAATTGATTTGAATTGTTTGCCATGTGATATCACCTCCTTGTGAGTATAGAATGTGTAGAATTGCCGAGCTTCATTCCATCTCACAACTGGTAATTGTTCACAAAAAGTTCAAAATTTACTTTTTTAAAATAATGCGTTAAATTCTGATTGCTTTTCGATATCCGGTTTAATCACAAGTGTTTCAATTTCCTGGACAGCTTCTTGAATCATTGGTTCAAAATCAAAAAAGCTTTCATAGTGATTAACTTTTTCCCTTTTAGGTTTTGTTTTTGGAGAGGCTGGAACAAAGATGGTACAGCAATCCTCAAATGGCCTGTTTGATATTTCCAGCGTATCAATGTCTTGCGCAACCTTAATGATATCGGTCTTGTCCATTGTAATCAACGGACGCAAAACAGGCGTATTGGTCACTTCATTTATCGCATACATACTTTCAATTGTTTGACTGGCCACCTGCCCGAGACTTTCACCAGTAATAATTGCAAGGCCTTCACGGTTCTTCCTAATTTCATCCGTGATTCTCAGCATCATTCTTCTTGTTGTTGTCATCGAATAATTTTCTGGGATTTGTTCGCGAATGGCTTGTTGAATAGCGGTAAAGGGTACAATGTGCAAAGTGATTGAACCATAAATCTCCGCCAGCTTCTTCGTTAAATCAATGACCTTTTCCTTTGATCTTTCGCTGGTAAATGGTGGGCTGAAAAAATGAACGGCTTCAATCTCAACTCCCCGCTTCATTGCCATATAACCTGCAACCGGACTATCAATACCGCCGGAAAGCATGAGCATTGCTTTGCCGCTTGATCCTATCGGAAGGCCGCCGGCACCCTGAATGGTTTCGCACGATAAATAAATGGCTTCCTTTCTGATCTCAACCCGCAAATTAATATTGGGATTTTTTACATCTACTTTTATACCGGATACATTCTTTAACAAATGTGCCCCGATCGTTTGATTGACACCATCCGTATCCAGTTCATATGTTTTATCAGACCTTTTAGTGGTTACTTTAAATGTTTGCCCTTCCTTATAGAGGTTTTGAATTAATTGAAGTGCGGCCTGTTTTAATGATTCCACATCTCTAGCTACCTTTATTGCCGGACTGAAGGACTGAATCCCAAATATAGTCTGTAATTTTTCAATGATTTCTATCCCATTTTCTCCATTTAATAACACATACATCCGGTCACGGCTTGCCTCTACTTTTATTTTCGGAAAGGGGGCAAGAGCGATTTTTACACTTTTTCTTAACTTTTCCACAAATTTATTGCGGTTTCTGCCTTTTGTTGATATTTCTCCATAGCGGATTAGTATACGGTCATAGTTCATTTAATTCATAACCTTTCGTAGTTGGTTTACCGTTTTTTCAATCGCCTCGATAACGGTCCCCGCCTCAGCTTCAGTATTATCAAAGGAAAGACTTATCCTGACGGCACTTTCAGCGGAACTTTCCGGGACACCCATTTCGAGAAGTGTCTTACTTGGTGTTTTCTTCTTTGAAGAACAGGCACTAGTCGTCGAGACAAAGATCTCCCGCTGCTCAAGTGCATGGATAAATACCTCCGATTTCATTCCTTTAAGTGAAAAATTTAAAATATGCGGTGCTGCATTTTCAATTGGGGTATTTATCTTGATTCCTTCGATACCATTCAACCCTGTTCTTAGCATGCTCTGGATTTTCATCATTTTCGCGGTACCTGAATTACTTTTCGACATCGTTATTCTAAGCGCTTTTGCCAGCGCAACCGCTCCTGCCACATTTTCGGTGCCGCTCCGCATTTTCCGTTCTTGACTGCCTCCGGAAAATAATGGAGCAAGTCTTGCACCTTCACGAATAAACAAGGCACCTGTACCTTTTAATCCATGAAATTTATGCCCAGAAATAGAACAAAAATCTACTCTATTTTCAGTTAAAGACAAAGGAACTTTTCCAATGCCTTGAATTGCATCGACATGAAATAAAATCGCTGGGTATTCTTTTAGTATGTTTCCAACCTCTTCAATCGGCTGAACGGTTCCAACTTCATTGTTCACCTGCATAATCGAGATTAAGATGGTCTCTTTTCTGATTGCCTTTTCAACGTCAGCGGCTGAAATTCTTCCAGTCTTGTCAACAGGCAAATACGTTATTTCGAAGCCCTCCTGCTCAAGCTGCTCCATTGCCGCCCTAACCGATGGGTGCTCCACACTTGATGTAATCAAATGCCGGCCTCGATTCCTATTAACCGACGCAGCACCTTTTATCGCTAAATTATTCCCTTCAGTCCCGCCGGAGGTAAAATAAATCTCGGACGGTTTCACTTCCAGCAGCTTGGCTACTTGTTCCCTCGCCTGTGAAAGGAGCTTCTCGGCCTGTCCCCCTAAACCATGGAGTGAGGAGGGATTTCCAAAATATTCACTAGAAACCGTCATAAATGAATCTAATACCTCTTTATATGGTTTAGTCGTTGCACTATTATCGAAATAAATCATTTCTTCTCTCCTCCAACAAAAACGCACTTTCAAAAATAAATCTTATCATAAACTTGTAAGATTGAAAAAGTAAAGAAAACTCGCCGGCGAACAGCGAGTTTCCTTTTTGTTATTATACTTCAATACTTGCTTTTATTTTTTTTAAGGCATCCGGGTCGATTCCCTCTAATGAGGCGGCGACTTGTTCTAAAGCTTCTTGATAATCGTATTGTCTAAATGCTATTTCTGCTTCTGATAATCCTTTTGCAACGGATGGATAACGTCTTCGATACCGATTACCATATTGAATGGCTTTCTCAGCAAGCGTGACATTCTCAAGCATTTCATAGGTAGTATGAACAAGTTTTTCAACCGTTAACTCGGCAATTTCTAAATACTGATTGAGGGCAGAAATATTCAATGGCTTTTCTTCCAGCTGGAATCTAACATTTTGAATACTTTCATTTGTATCCTCTAATAAATATTTATAATCGGCCGGCAATCCAGGCACATTACTTTTAGAAACAAAACGAACCGTTTCACCCACCTGTTTTGTAAGCTCCTTAATCTTTTCCCTTGCTTCTAGTTCATCTTTTCTAAGCGCTTGAAGTTTTAGCGCAAAATCCTGCTGCCCTTCGCGGATGACATCAAGCTGATCTTTAAGGGCACTTAATTCCTCGCCAATCACGCTTTGAGCGGTTGCATTCATTTTCAACTTTTCAACCAGAATATCATAGTGTTTATAAACAGTACCAAATTCCTTTTCAAGATTCCTTTGTGTTTCAAAGTCACTTTCAGATAACTGATAACTTTCCTGTACATGGATCACTTCATCTGAAAGATATTTATTTTCCTCTTGGGCAACAGCTAGAAGTTCATAGGCAGCCTTTTCATTCTTTACTACAAAATGCTTAGCGTGAACTTCTTTTTCTAAGAGGTCAAAAAGGATATCAATTCTTTGCTTTACTTCTTTGATTCCTTCTTCCGCTTTTTCAATTTCTGTTGCTTCAATCAAACGTAAATTCTCGGCAAGCTTTTCTTCCAATCGCTTAATTTCCATTGCCACATTAATATGATCTAAGTAATATTCCTGTTCTGTCATTTCACGGTGTCCGTCTAAACATTCGGACATCAGATTCGGAAGAAGGGATTGGCATTCAATTAAAAGCTGCGGAATCAAATCCATATGGCTTTTAATGGTTCCAAGCTGGTTATGCATCAGTAAAACCACTTCACGGGCTTCAAGGTAATTACCAAGTTCGGTTTTTTCATCAAATTCTTGGAATTTTTGGGCCGCATCACTCAGCTGCTCTTCTAAGTGTTTTTCGGCATTGCCAAAGCTGTGACGGTGGGCCAGGAGCATCTTTTTCGATTCTCGATAGAGATCTTTTAGTTCCTCAATTTCAACCCTGTTTTTTTCTTCACTGCCTACGAGCTCATGCAACTCTTCCAATATCTTCTTTATTTGATCCTCAGTTTCCTGTAGCTTAGCCTGAATTTCTTGTTGAACACCTTTTGCTTTTTTAAATCGATACCGATCTATGTACTCTTCTGCATCAAAAAGCATCTCTTCTAAATCAGGAAGCTGTACGGTAACAACATCGTCCCATTGATTGCGCCAACTTTCGAAAAGTTCTTCCGTTTGGCCAGTCATATTTAACTGCTTCACCTTTGACATTTCATCAAGTACAGGCCGGTTCATTAAATCGATTTTCCACGCTTCCAACCGGTCCATTTCTTTAAAGTATTTCTTCTTTATTAAATATCCTAATACAAATAAGGCAAGTACGAGGATGAAAAATCCAATGAAATAATAAATCACTAGTAAGCCCCCTATATCCAAAAACATTGATTCTGTTATATGATTTCATCTATTTATATTAATAAGTTAATTTTCGATTCAATGCTTTTATGATACCATGTAAACGACAATTTTTGACTATAATTTTCAATTTTTTTGTAAAATAAAATAAACGGATGTTTCAAGTCCTAATTTACTCTAAAATTAGGCACATTTCGGCAAAAAAAAATAGCGAATACCGCTATTTTATAACCGCTCCCTTTTTTATTGGCACATCCGAGCAGAGGGTTTTATCAATCCATAAGTGAATTTCTTTTAAATATTTTTGCTGAAAGAACGGCTCATTTGGAAAAACGTACAAGACCTCTCTCATATAGCGTGTATTCATAAATGGCATCATTAACAGACCTTTTAGCTGGATAATTAAATAGGGAATGGAATGTGGGCGGAATTCATTCCATTCAAAGCCCCTTTCAAATATTTTCTGAAAATAGTACTTTTCCTTCAACGAATATGTCGACATGATTTCTCTGACAACTTGTGATTCAATCGACATCTCCCGATACACAAAACTGGTTAACTGAATATGTTCACTTTGATAAAAGAGCAAATCTGCCGCAATCCGCTTTAAACATTCTTTTGCACCTCTATCAATGAAAGCGTAAGCATCTTCAATTTTGCTGATATACTGTTCAAAAAAATGCATAAAGCAATATTCTAAGAGTCCCGTTTTATTCTTGAAATGGTAGGCAATGGCTGCTGGATTTACATTTGCTAAACTGGCAATATCCCTAATCGACGTACCCGAATACCCATTTGAATTAAACAACGAAATAGCGGCCTTAACTATTGCTTCTTTTGCATTCTTGTTCATTGATTATCCCCCTTCAGGTCTTCCCCATTATCCCCTTACATAATGATTCTTTGTGTCCTCGCTGATTCCTTTATGAAAATATCGACAAAGTCTGCTCATTTTCTTCTATTTCTGATAAAATAAATAATAAAGTATAAGAAAAAAGGAGAAATTTCATGTTTAACGTCGAAATGTATACTGGAAGCCGTGAAGAAAATTATGAACTTGTTATAAAGCAATTGCGTGCTCTTCTTCATGACGAGAAAAACCAAATTGCTAACCTCAGTAATGCTTCTGCCCTGTTGAATCAATTTCTTGATCGTGTTAACTGGGTCGGATTCTATCTAATAGATACAAATGGAGAACTTGTGCTGGGGCCATTTCAAGGTCTTCCTGCCTGTATCCGCATTCCTGTTGGCAAGGGTGTGTGCGGTACCGCTGCCTTGAAGCAGGAAACCATTCGTGTTGAAGATGTAAATCAGTTTCCAGGCCATATTGCTTGTGACTCTGCCTCTCAATCCGAAATAGTCATTCCGCTTGTAAAAGACGGCCAATTAATTGGTGTATTAGATATCGATTCACCAGAAACAAACCGCTTCGATGAACTAGACCAACAAAAGCTCGAAGAATTCGCAGCTGTCATTGTTGAACACTTATAAAGAAAACTCGCCTTCTGGCGAGTTTTTCGTTAAATTTTATCAAATGCCTGCTCTAGGTCTTCTTTGATATCTTCCCATGCTTCAAGGCCTACTGAGAGACGGAGCAGGGTATTCTCAATCCCCATTTTTCTCCGTTCTTCTTCCGGTACAACTGCATGGGTCATGGTAGCTGGGTGCTGAATCAATGTCTCAGCATCGCCAAGACTAACAGCAATTTTTATCAATTGTAAATGATTCATAAACTTTTGCGCAGTTTCCTTTGTTCCTTTTATGGTAAAAGAAATGAGTCCGCCTGATTGTTTCATTTGTTTTTTCATAATATCATAATCCACGTGTTCGGAATCCCCAGGAAAATAGATGGAGTCGACCTGTGCGTGATGTTTCAGAAATTCAAACAGACGAGCTGCATTTGCTGAATGGCGGTCCATCCGGACTGGAAGTGTTTTTATTCCTCTTAGCAATAGCCAGGCATCAAACGGTGAGATAATGCCGCCAATGTCCTTTTGTGTCGTTCGAGACACAATTCCAATAAATTCCTTGTTTCCGACCACCAGCCCGGCAATGACATCGCCATGGCCGCATATATACTTTGTCGCACTATGAATAACGATGTCGCAGCCTAATGCGAGAGGCGTTTGTAAATAGGGAGAACAGAAGGTATTATCGACAACAACCGGTATCCCCTTTTCATTCGCTATTCTTGCAACCATCTCCAAGTCAACAAGCTTCATAGTTGGATTTATTGGTGTTTCGATATAAATACATGCCGTATTAGGCAGAATATCATTTTCTAACGATTCCTTTGAATCCATTAATGAAAAGTCGTGTCCAATTCCATATTTCTCCTTTAACAGCTCCATCAGCCCAAATGTACAACCATAAACTCCTTGGGAACAAAGAATATGATCACCCGTTTTCGTTAATGCCACCAATACTGCACTTACAGCAGCCATCCCAGACGAAAAAGCTAAGGCTGCTTCTCCTTTTTCAAGAACAGCTATCTTGTCTTCAAGTATTTTCACCGTTGGATTTCCCAAGCGGGAATAAATAAACCCTTCTTCCTTGCCGGCAAACCTTCGTTCACCCTGTTCAGCATTTGCAAAGGTAAACGTGGATGTTTGATACAAGGGGGGAACTAAACTCCCCTGATGTTCATCGTTAGAATAGCCTGCATGAATAACTTCTGTTTCAAACCGCGATTTCTTCTTCTCCAATTTGGACCCTCCTATTTGTAAGCGTTACCAAAATTAATTATACAATATGGTGATTGGGCGCGTATCGTTAGGGCACTCAAGAAAATGAGTGCCTAGCTTACCGTTATATTGTCTCCTTGGATAATTACCTTGTTCTTTCCTGTTTCTTTGGCGATATACAAAGCTTCATCCGCTCTTTTAAATAAATATTGATAAGAATCAAGCCGCTCTTTATTCCAATAGGAAACACCACATGATACGGTAATAGGCGGATTCGTGCTTTCTGAAACCTTTTCAACTAAACTCTTTGCTAGTGCGATTCCAGTGTTCAAAGGAACCATGGGAAGGTAGATGGCCAGTTCTTCCCCGCCCCACCTTGCACCTATATCCCTTCCGTGAATGATCCTTTTAATTAAATTGGCTAACTGAATAAGCACTTCATCTCCAATTTGATGTCCATAGGTATCATTGATTTCTTTGAAATTATCGATATCGATGAGAATAAAAGTACCTTCTTCATCCTTTTTCATCGAGCGTTGGATTTTTTCATCCAAAAACTTCCGGGAATGGAGCTTTGTAAGATGGTCCGTGATGACCAATTTTTCCAATTCCTCACGAAGCAGAGAATTGGTAAGTGCTAATGATGAATGATGTAATAGTGATTGAAGCAGCTTAAATGTCTCGAATGAGAAGAAATAGGGTATTTGATGCATAATAATCGAAAACCCTTTTAATTTCTGTCTTTGAATCATTGGTACGGCCATTATGGAATGAAAGCTCGTTATATTAGCAAGGTTTAAATCTCCAATAAACAGCGGACCACTTCCTTTTTGAATCTTTTCCTTTATGTAGTCGATATAGCTTCTAGCCTGTTTTGTGAAAAAAAAGGGAGTGGAGCCTGAGAGTACTTTCACCTTTACTTGATCATGAGAAAATAGAAAAAAACCAACTTCTTCCGCATCAAATGAAGTCTTGATTTGTTCCGACATAAATGTCATGGTCTCGGTCAGCCGCAGGTTAGAATTTAAGCGGTGCGAGGTTTCGTTAATTAATTGCAAATCAGCTATGGCTCTCCTTGACTGTTGATATAGCTGGGCATTTTCTAATGCGCTTCCCGCACACCTGGCTAATAAAGTAATAAATTCAATTTCATGATCGGGAAAATGGGGAGTGTTTGGCGCTATTATCTGCAATACTCCATATACCCCCTGCCCTCCTTTTAATGGGGCATAAAGAATGGCATGATTGTCAACAATGGAATTTTCAAATTGGATATTTCCCGATACATAAGCATGTATGGCTGTCATATTTTCACTATCATAGTCAAGGTCTATTATCGGTAGGTCATTGTGGCTGTGAGTATCCTGTGAAAGAAGTAAGTAATACGAAAAGTCAGGATATACTTCTTGAAGAATAACGAATAATTCACCTAACAGAGTATTCACATCCAGGGACGAATGAAGTTTTTCGGTTATTTGAAATAATTTTTTATATTTGTTTTCTTCCAAAATTAAATCTCCTTTAAAAGCATCCATTCAATCTTCCGAGCGTCGCTTCCAGATATATACATCACAATCCAATTATAGTTAATATTGGCATACTTTTGGAAGGTTTTTTTGAATAATTTATTAATTTTTTCTACTTATTTTTTAAGCAATAGGACATTCGTGATGAAAGCAAAATTATTCTTGACTTAATGGGAATAAAAATTATATAATATTATTTGTGTAAAATATTGCAGCCTATAAGAATAAACTTAATTGTTTCATTTTGTTCCTCACACTTTTGTGATGGTGCATCGAGTAACCCTCCGCTGCTAGGGCGATGGTGCATGAAAACAAAATGACTGTTATTGTGTTTCTTAACGGTTTTTATTTTACCAAAATAAAAACACGAAGGAGGAGTCATTCATGGCTCGTTATACTGGCTCAAGCTGGAAAATTTCCCGTCGTCTTGGAATCTCTCTAAGCGGCACAGGTAAAGAATTAGAAAAGCGTCCTTACGCTCCTGGACAACATGGTCCAAACCAACGCAAAAAGCTTTCTGAATACGGATTACAATTGCAAGAAAAGCAAAAACTTCGTCACATGTACGGAGTTACTGAGCGTCAATTCCGCAATCTTTTTGTTAAAGCTGGCAAAATGAGCGGCGTTCACGGTGAAAACTTCATGATTCTTCTTGAAGCACGCCTTGACAATCTTGTTTACCGTTTAGGTCTTGCTCGCACTCGTCGTGCAGCTCGTCAATTAGTTAACCACGGTCACATTTTAGTTGATGGTTCTCGCGTAGATATCCCATCATACCGTGTAGCTCCTGGTCAAACAATCAGCGTTCGTGAAAAATCACGTAACCTTGATGTGATCAAAGAAGCAATCGAAGTAACGAACTACATTCCTGATTATGTAACGTTCGATGCTGACAAATTAGAAGGTACGTTCACTCGCTTACCAGAGCGTTCTGAGCTTGCTGCTGAAATTAACGAAACATTCATCGTTGAGTTCTACTCACGTTAATCTTTCAAAAAAACCCCCGTTCCAATTTGGCACGGGGGTTTTTGTATTAAAGAAGTTTTATTAAAAGAAGAGCTTTGGAAATCCAAAGCTCTGATTATTTAATACTTTATTAACGTATATTTCTTCTTGCCTCTTCTAATGATGGTAAACTGTCCCTCGATTTTATCGGATTCCACCAAGATGTAGCTGGTGTCCGTTACTTTCTCTCCATTTACAGTAACCGCTCCATTGGTAATGTCTTCACGCGCCTGGCGCTTGGATGGAGAAATTTTTGCGGCAACTAAAAGGTCGACCAAGTTTTCCTCAGCAGCTGACTCATAGGCTGGCACATCTTTAAAGCCTTGTTCAATCTCAGCAGCAGAAAGACTGCTAACATCACCACTAAATAATGCTTGCGAGATCTTAATCGCCTGCTCTAATGAATCCTCGCCATGGATAAGACGAGTCATCTCTTCCGCTAATGCCTTTTGCGCTTTACGGAGATGCGGTTCTTCCGCAACAGCTGTTTCCAAATTCTCGATTTCCTCATGAGAAAGAAAAGTGAAAAACTTTAAATATTTGATAACATCGGCATCGGCTGTATTAATCCAGAACTGATAGAACTCATAAGGTGTAGTTTTTTCAGGGTCAAGCCAAACAGCGCCGCCTTCTGTCTTTCCAAATTTCGTACCATCTGCTTTTGTCACCAGCGGAATTGTTAAAGCATATGCCTTTGCCCCTTCAGGCTGCATTTTCCGAATTAATTCTAACCCAGAGGTAATGTTACCCCATTGGTCACTGCCGCCAATTTGCAGTTTACAATTATGGTGCTGATACAAATGATTGAAATCCATTGCCTGTAAAATGGTATATGTGAATTCGGTAAATGAGATACCTGTCTCAAGCCGTGAGGCAATCGTGTCTTTTGCGAGCATGTAATTAACACCGATATGCTTGCCGATGTCACGTAGAAAAGTAACAATATCCATCGACCCGGCCCAATCGTAGTTATTCACCATCGTCGCGCCATTTTCACCCTCAAATTCAAAAATAGCTGCTAACTGTTTTTGGATACCGGCGACATTTTCCTGAACCTTCTCTAAGGTTTGAAGGTTGCGCTCTTCGCTCTTTCCACTAGGATCGCCAATTAACCCTGTTGCACCGCCGACTAATACGATGGGACGGTGTCCATGTTGTTGAAATCTTCTCAGTGTTAAAAACGGAACCAGGTGTCCGATGTGTAAACTGTCCGCCGTCGGATCGGCTCCGCAATATAGTGAGATTTTCTCTGTATCAAGAAGCTCTTTTAACCCTTCAGCGTCCGATTGCTGGTAAATAATTCCTCTCCATGCTAAATCCTGTAATAAATCCATTCTAAATCCCTCCAACTTCAAAATAAAAACGCCCCTGCAACAATGCAGGGACGTAATTTTACGCGGTACCACCCAGCTTGAGGGTATTATCCTCCAACTCGAAAAAAATAACGGTTATCACCGTTCTCCGTTACTAATAATATAATTCACAGAGAAAGCTCAAGGAGGTAATTCACTCTTCTATATGTGCCGGCTCCCACCACCGCCAGGCTCTCTATAAACAGGGATAGAAGAACTACAATTGGTTCCCTTCATAGCTTTAATATAAAATTAACTTATAGTTTTTTTATCATATTTCTCGATGACTGTCAAACACAAACTGGAAATTTCAGAAAAATGTTGAAGTTTGTCAGTTTTTAAACCTGCTATATGCTATAATGTATGTGATTTTAGAAGAGGTGATGCTTTTGAAAAATGAAAAATTACAAGCATGGTTGGAAAAAGCTAAATCCGCACTTAACTTGTTTACTCATAAAAAAACGGTGAAAAGTGCACGAATCACATATCAAGTCGTTTGGAACTTATTTCTCCTTATTTTGACCGTTGTCATTATTGGAGGCTCATTCGGTGCAGGGGTTGGGGCCGGCTATTTCGCCTCGCTTGTAAAGGATGAACCCGTGCGCTCATACGAAAGTATGAAAAAGGATATTTATAATTACACAGAAACATCGGAATTATATTTTTCTAATAATGTCTATCTTGGTAAGCTTAGAACCGATCTTGAACGCGAAGAAGTGACGGTTGATCAAGTATCGAAGGATTTGATTAACGCGGTTGTCGCTACAGAAGATGAATACTTTTACAAGCATAATGGCGTCGTCCCAAAAGCTGTTTTTCGCGCCGTTTTCCAGGAAGTATCCAACTCTTCTGTCCAAACAGGCGGCAGTACCTTAACACAGCAATTAATAAAAAACCAAATCCTAACCAATGAGGTTTCCTTTCAAAGGAAGGCCAATGAAATATTACTTGCCCTCAGGTTAGAGAAGTTCTTTGACAAAAAAGAAATTCTTGAAGCTTACTTGAATGTTTCAACCTTTGGAAGAAACTCATCCGGGCGAAACATTGCCGGTGTACAAACGGCTGCTAAAGGGATTTTCGGTAAGAAAGCAAGTGAATTAAACTTGGCACAATCAGCTTTCATCGCTGGGCTGCCGCAAAGTCCATTTGGCTATACCCCTTTTACAAGAGAGGGAACAATTAAGAACAATCTTGAACCAGGACTTAGCCGGATGAAAACAGTATTAAAGCGAATGTTTGACGGCGGGTATATAAACCAGAAGCAGTACGCCGATGCATCTGCCTATGATATCACGAAGGACTTTATCGCGCCGGTTGCAAATCCGCTTGAAAGATACCCGTGGCTGACGGTTGAAATTGAAAAGCGTGCCATCGAGACTATGACTACTGTGCTAGCACAAAAGGACGGCTATACAGAAAAAGATTTAAAAAATGATGATAATCTTTATTACAAGTACAAGACATTGGCTAACCATAATTTGCATCAAAATGGCTACGAAATTCATACGACAATTGATAAAGATATTTACGATGTGATGCAGCAGGTAAAGGACAATTATAAATACTATGGAGCAGATAAACCTCAGGAAGTGGAAGACCCGGAAACTGGAGAAAAGAAAACGATTATGGAGCCTGTCGAAGTTGGAGCAGAACTAATCGAAAATAAGACCGGGAAGATTATTAGCTTTGTTGCCGGAAGGGATTACAACAAACAGCAGCTTAATCATGCAACTAGTGCTTACAGGCCAAATGCGTCCACGATGAAACCGCTTCTTGTCTATGGCCCTGCAATCGAATTAGGTAAAGCGGCACCGGGAACACCGTTGCCAAATGTAGAATTATATTTGGATCCCAGTAGAAATAAACCATGGCCGCGAAATTACAGTGGAGGTTATAGCGGCTTAGTATCTGCCCGCTATGCGCTTGCAAAATCCTATAACGTTCCAGCCGTAAAACTATACAAAGATATTGTTGATCAACAACCAGCAAAGTACTTAGAAAAAATGGGATTTACTTCTCTTATAAAGCCTGATTATACAAACCTTTCAGCCGCCATCGGATCGCTGGAGAAAGGCGTGACGATTGAGGAGAATACGAATGCATTTAGTACGTTTGCAAACAATGGGAAATTTATTGATGCCTATTTGATTGATAAAATTGTTGATAAAAACGGCAAGATTATCTATCAGCATGAAGTGAAGCCGGTCGATGTTTTCAAACCGCAAACAGCTTATATAACCCTTGACATGATGCGGGATGTAGTTAAAATGGGGACAGCCTCTGGAATAAACAGTAAATTAAATTTCAAATCCGATTGGGCTGGGAAGACAGGAACAGGTAATGAATATACAGATTCCTGGTTTGTTGCGACAAATCCAAACGTAACCTTTGGCATTTGGACTGGTTACGATACGCCAAAATCGCTGCAGTCTAAAGGAGTGCTGTCTTACAGCCAGCGGACAAATAACCTTTGGGCTGAATTAATGAATGCAGCTTATAAAATCAGGCCGGATTTGGTAGCGCCAAAAGAATCCTTTACCATGCCAGAAGGAATTGTGAAACGATCCTATTGTGCTGTTTCAGGGATGCTGCCGTCCAGTGCGTGTTCAAAGGCCGGTTTAATCGAAAGTGATTACTTTAACGTCAAAGATGTTCCGACGAAAATTGATGATAGCTTGATTGAAGGAAAGTTTGTCACGATTGGAGGCAAAAGATATTTAGCGTTAGATTCTACCCCAAATGAGTTTGCCCAGTTTGGTCTTATCTTAAACCCGGACTTTATTACTCGAATGGTCGGAAAGAATTTCAAAAATACCAGACAGCTTATTCCTGAGAGAGATCGTTGGGGAAAAATTCTGGTTCCAGACGCCAAAATGGTCGATAACGGGAAGAAGCCTGATAGTGTTCGTTTAACAGCGTCAGGTAATAGATTAACTTGGTCAGCAGCATCGGATAATGATATTGTGGGCTACAGAGTCTACCAAGGGAATGTATTTTCAACAAAAGTCGCGAGTGTTATCAACGGTTCGAGCCTTTCATATAATGCCGGAAATGGTGTTTATTATGTAACAGCAGTCGATATCGCTGGTAACGAATCCGCTCCATCCAATCTTGTTGAGGTCGGAGCTGCAATACCCGCACCTGAAAAAACTGAAACACCTGTAACAACACCATAATACTAAAAAACCGCACCGATCATTTGACCGGTGCGGTTTTAATTTGCGCTTTTCTTATTGATTAATCCTCCAATGTGGAAAGGTCGCCTGCTGGTAAATTAAGCTCCCAAGCCTTCAAGACGCGGCGCATAATTTTACCGCTTCTCGTCTTCGGCAGTTTGTCGCGGAAATCAATTTCCCTCGGCGCTGCATGGGCAGCAAGACCCTTTTTCACAAATTGCCTGATTTCCTCTTTAAGTTCATCTGACTGTTCATATCCGTCCCTCAGGGCGATAAAGGCTTTGATGATTTCCCCTCGAACCGGGTCCGGCTTTCCGATAACACCAGCCTCTGCAACAGCGGGATGCTCAACAAGCTTGCTTTCTACTTCAAATGGTCCAACACGCTCACCGGACGTCATGATGACATCATCAACCCGGCCTTGGAACCAGAAGTACCCGTCCTCATCCATATAGGCCGAATCTCCGGAGACGTACCAGTCATTTGGCATAAAGTAGGATTCATATTTCTCTGGGTTATTCCAAATCGCATTCATCATCGATGGCCAGCCTTTTTTAATCGCGAGGTTCCCCATTCGATATGGCGGGAGCTCATTCCCTTGATTATCGACAATAGCAGCCTCCACTCCTGGAATTGGTTTACCCATCGAACCTGGCTTAATTTCCAAGCAAGGATAGTTACTAATCAGTTGTGCACCTGTTTCAGTCATCCACCAGTTATCATGAATCCGTTTATTAAATACCTTTGCCCCCCATTTCACTACTTCCGGATTCAACGGTTCACCAACACTCAGCACGTGCCTGAGGCTGCTTAAATCGAATTTCTTAACAACCTCATCCCCTGCACCCATTAACATCCTGAAAGCGGTCGGAGCACTATACCAAACCGTGATCCCAAAATCTTCAATCATTTGATACCAGGCTTCAGGACTAAAGCGTCCGCCAATAATCACATTGGATGTTCCTGTTAACCAGGGGCCGAATATTCCATAGGAAGTCCCGGTAACCCAGCCAGGATCGGCCGTACACCAGTAAACATCTTCCTCTTTTAAATCCAGGACCCACTTTGCTGTTTGGTAATGCTGAATCATTGCATTATGTACATGCAATACTCCTTTTGGTTTCCCTGTAGAACCAGATGTATAATGCAGAATTAGACCATCTGTCCGGTCCACCCATTCAATTCGTAATTCCTTACTTGCCTCTCTAAATCTGTCCAAGAAATTAATATAAGGGCCTTCTTCTTCTACATTTTTTCCGACTAGGAAAATATGCTTTAATGCCGGTAGTTCATTTACTGGAACACGTTCAAGCAATTCTGGGGTCGTAACTAATACTTTAGCTTCACTGTCTTGCAAACGATCTCTGACAGCCCCTTCCATAAAGGCCTCAAATAATGGGCCGACAATGGCGCCAAGTTTAATCGCTCCCAAAACTGTAAAGTAAAGCTCGGGAGAACGCGGCATGAAAATAAATACACGGTCACCCTTTTCTACATCACCATAATTTTTTAACACATTCCCAGCTTTGTTTGAAAGATCTTTCATTTCCTTAAAGGTGTACTTTTCATTTCTTGATGCATCCCGATAGTATAAAGCAACCTTATTTTTTCGGAAGGTTTTGGCGTGGCGGTCAATCGCCTCATAGGCCAAATTAACAAGCCCCGTTTCGCTCCAAGAGAATGCCTTCTCGGTTTCTTTCCAGTCGAATTGCTTGTACGTTTCATCATAATTACGTAAATTATGTTCCCCCTGCACAACTGGCAACGCTTCCACTTTCATTCCAATCTCCCCCTCTTGAAGAATATGAGATTATTATAGTACAAATAGTAACTATTCACAATTTTAAAAATACACTTGTTATTATTTTAATATTTTTTACAAAACTGAAAATTTCGTAAAATCCTTTTTGTTTTTATGTATAATAGAATTGAAACACAAACGATCTTACCGGGTAGGTGACCGTATGGAACACAAAAAGACTTATAATGCTAAACAATTGAAAACTCCTCATGGGAACTTAATTATTGAAGGCCCTATTTCTTCAGATAAACTAGCAGGCTATGAATTTCATGAAGATCTTGTCGCATTTCGCCCCCCTGCCCAGCAGCATCAGGCCTTAATTGGGATTGCGAAACTAGAAGAAGGCAGGATTATTATCGCCAGAAACCGGCATACCATTGTTGGTTATGTAACCTACCTTTACCCAGACCCGCTAGAGCGCTGGTCTGAAGGAAAGATGGATAATTTAATCGAACTTGGGGCCATTGAGGTGATTCCAGAATTCAGAGGCTGCTCCGTGGGTAAAAACCTGTTAATCGTATCGATGATGGATGACGCGATGGAGGATTATCTGATTATCACAACAGAGTATTATTGGCATTGGGATTTAAAAAACACCAAATTAAATGTGTGGGAATATCGCAAAATCATGGAAAAAATGATGAATGCTGGCGGATTAGTATGGTATGCGACAGATGATCCCGAAATATGCTCACATCCGGCTAACTGCCTTATGGCTCGTATTGGTAAACGCATTGATCTCGAAACCGTGCAAAAATTTGACCGGCTCCGCTTTATGAATCGGTTCATGTATTAATAGAAAAGCGGAAGCGCCCTGGTCAGCGGCGTATGGCCTGGAGCGCTCCAACTGAGATAAAGGAAACACGGTGAACGGAGTGAACCGATGTTGACTTATCGTAGGGCGGAGTGCGAAGGACACTAGCCGCTAGGGCGCTGGAGCTAGACATGGGAAAATTTTTTAATTAGGGGGATTTCCTAATGATTGTAGAAGAAATTATGAAAACAAATGTGGTAACTTTACAACCGACAGACTCCATTGCTGATGCCATCCAAGCAATGGAGATAAATAATATCCGCCATATTCCTATCGTAAATCATGAAGGTAATTTAGTCGGTCTTGTCACCATTTCCCGATTGAAAGAAGCAACACCTTCGACTTTTCGGACGAATGAGAATCCAGACGATTTGAAAAAACCACTTGAAGTGATTATGGAGCGCAATGTCATCACCGGACATCCGCTTGATTTTGTTGAGGAAGTTGCAGCCGTTTTTTACGAACATAAAATCAGCGCCATTCCAATCATAAAGGACAAGAAATTAATCGGTATTATTACTGAAACAGATTTACTGCGAACCATGGTCGAGTTAACAGGCGCCCATCAGCCGGGGTCGCAAATTGAACTAAGGGTTCCGAATATCTCCGGTGTTCTCAGTAATATTGCTGATATCATTCGCAAGCGAAAAGCAAATATTCTTAGTGTACTTGTTTACCCGGATAAACAGGATGAGCAATATAAAATCCTTGTCATTAGGGTTCAATTAATGAATCCATCAGGATTAATTCATGAACTTAAAATGGCTGGTCATCATGTCTTATGGCCAAATCTGCCAGGAATTTCTTTATGAAAGATCGCGCAGCCTTTATTTATTCAGAAGAACTGCTGAGTTATAAATTCAGCAGTCATCATCCTTTCAATCAATTCCGGCTCAAACTAACAGTAGACTTATTAAATAGAATTCATGGATTAGATTCAGAACATATTATTGCGCCAAGAATGGCAACAGAAGAAGAGCTTGCTCTTATTCATGATCCAAGCTACATAGATGCAGTAAAAAAAGCAGGCCATGGGCAGCTTCCAAACGAAATTGCCGAGAACTATGGCTTGGGTACTGAAGATACTCCTGTATTTGCTAATATGCATGAGGCGAGCTCTTTGTTAGTTGGCGGTACACTGACAGCAGTCGATCAGGTGATGACTGGCAAGGCGCTGCACGCCCTCAGTCTTGGCGGCGGTTTGCATCACGGTTTTCGCGGAAAAGCCTCAGGATTTTGCATTTACAATGATAGTTCAGTAGCGATTAAATATCTTCAAGAAAAATATGATGCCCGTGTTTTATATGTCGATACAGACGCACATCACGGTGATGGTGTCCAATGGTCCTTTTATGATGATCCTAACGTATGTACCCTGTCGATTCATGAGACTGGAAGATATTTATTTCCTGGAACCGGAAACATCAATGAGAGAGGCCAGGGATTGGGCTACGGCTATTCTTTTAATATTCCGGTAGATGCCTTTACTGAAGATGAATCGTGGCTGTATGCCTACACACAAGCCCTTAAGGAAGTAGCTGAGTTTTTTAAGCCGGATGTGATTTTGACACAAAATGGGGCCGATTCCCATTATTATGATCCTTTAACACATTTATCAGCTACGATGAAGATTTACCGGGAAATTCCAAAGCTCGCCCATGAAATTGCCCATCAATATTGTGGTGGAAAATGGATTGCGGTAGGAGGCGGCGGTTATGATATTTGGAGGGTTGTGCCGAGAGCCTGGGCTCACATTTGGTTGGAAATGACGGAAAACTCCAATTGTTATGGCCGTTTACCTGCTGATTGGGTAGATTACTGGCAAAAGGAATCACCTGTAACATTGCCAAAGGAATGGGAAGACCCTGAGAACTTATACACCCCAATCCCTAGGAAAGCGGAGATAACAGAGAAGAATTTAATCACGCTAGAAAAAGCACTTTATCCGATTCGTAATCAGAATAAAAGTCAATCAAGTTAAAGGGCCGCCATTACGTTTGGCAGCCCTTTTTTATTATCTAACTTCGAGTTCAATGAGTCTCGATTGCATTGCTAATTACTTCGTCGATTGACGGTGTTCAATTCGGTGCGGAAGGACAACAATGTGTTCACTTGTTTTCTCTTTATTCATTAATTTTGTTAACAGCCTCATGGCAACGGCACCAATATCATATAACGGCTGAACGACAGTTGTCAGTTGCGGGCGTACCATCAACGACAGCCTTGTATTATCAGAAGTGATAACCTCAAAGTCGTCAGGAATTTTATAGCCTTTATCTTCTGCCCCATGGACAACTCCCAGTGCCATTTCATCAGCGCCGACTAAAATAGCCGTTGGTCTCTCTGGTGCATCAAGTAATTTCTCCACTGCTTCAATGCCGGAGTCATACGTATAGTCACCTTCAACAACCAAGTCTTCATTATAAGGGAGCCCAGCTTCTTGCAGTGCTCTTTGGTACCCTTTGAGTTTTTTCAAGGCATTTTTCGGCTCATGAAGAGGCCCAACAACAAAGGCAATATCCTTATGTCCCTTTTCAATGAATTCTTTAACAGAATCAAAAACAGCCTGTTCATAATCAATATTTACAGAAGGAATCTGATTCGACTCTTCAATAGAGCCAGCAAGAACGATTGGTACAGGCGATTTTTCAAACTCCTCCACATGGTCCGCGGAAATATTTCCTCCCATGAAGACAATCCCATCCACTTGTTTGCCCAGCATCGTATTAAGCAAATGAAATTCCTTCTCCTTATTTTGATCAGAATTACTCAAAATAATATTGTACTTATACATCGTGGCAATGTCTTCAATTCCGCGGGCTAATTCAGCAAAAAAGATATTTGAGATATCTGGAATGATGACACCTACAGTTGTTGTTTTTTTACTCGCTAATCCCCTGGCAACAGCATTCGGACGGTAGCCCAATCTTTCGATGACTTCTAAAACCTTTTTGCGGGTCACTGGTTTTACATTTGGATTACCGTTGACTACACGGGAAACGGTTGCCATGGAAACATTGGCTTCTCTTGCAACGTCATAAATAGTTATATTCACTAATAACACTCTCCTAAAACGTACATTGTTTTCTTTATTTTACAACATCTAATATAAATCTACTCATTGTGAGGAAATATACAATCTGATATATGTATTTAATCATACGATAAGAAGATTAAAGCCGCAATTGCATTTGTCAACATTTTTCGTAATTTCTCGATATTTTATTTAAAAAACCTTCTGCTTGAAGACTGCAGAAGGTTTTTAATAGGATTTCCATGTGTTTTTAAATCCGAACAAAGTGTGATGCGAGCAATTCATTATAGAAATTGTCAAATTGGTTCAGGTCCATTTGCTGCTGGGCATCGGAAAGGGCAACCGCAGGGTCCGGATGGACTTCAGCCATTACTCCGTCTGCTCCAATAGCAATAGCGGCCTTCGCTGCCGGCAGCAGTAAATCTCTTCTTCCAGTAGAATGGGTTACGTCAACCATGACTGGCAAGTGTGTTTCTTGTTTTAAAATTGGGACTGCTGAAATATCTAGAGTATTTCTTGTTGCTCGTTCGTAGGTTCTAATCCCGCGCTCACACAGAATGATTTGTCCATTCCCCTGTGCCATAATGTACTCAGCAGCATTGATGAATTCTTCGATTGTTGCTGCAATACCTCTTTTTAACAAAACAGGTTTCTTAACGGCACCGGCTGCTTTCAGTAATTCAAAGTTTTGCATATTCCGTGCCCCAATTTGAATGACGTCGATATAGTCAATCGCCATTTCAATATCTGCAGGATTTACGATTTCACTGATAACAGCCATATCGAATTCATCTGCTACCCGTTTTAGAATTTTTAATCCTTCTACCCCAAGACCTTGGAAATCATACGGAGATGTTCTAGGTTTATAGGCACCGCCGCGAAGCAGCTTTAGGCCTTTTTCTTTCATTGCTTTCGCAACGGTTGCCACTTGCTCATACGACTCTACCGCGCAAGGGCCGAAAACGAAATGCGGCTTTCCATCGCCAATATTGTCACCTTTTAAGGTGACAATTGTATTTTCAGGCTTCTTCTTTCTCGAAACAAGTAACGCTTTCTCATGGTCATCCTTTTGCAAATCTAGGCCAGCTTTAAAAATTTCTTTAAAGATATGATCGATGGTTGAATTTTCAAACGGACCATCATTATGCTCCTTAATGACCTCTAGCATTTTTCTTTCACGGACTGGATCGTAACGGTAAACCCCTTGATTTCCTTTTACTTGTCCAATTTCTTGGACGAGACCTGCTCTTTCATTAATCAGCCTCAGCAGCTCCAAGTTAAGTTCGTCGACACGCGCCCTTAGTTGATCTAAATCATTTTTGCCCATCCATCGTCCCCGTCCTTTCATTTGCAAATCAGTCTAATACCAGAGTTTGTTCCATTCAATCAATCATGAGATATTAGCTTACAAGCAAATATTTTTAAATTTTATAATTTTTTTAATTAGGATTTATTATAGCGGAAATATATTTCTTTGTCACCTCTTTTTTCTTTAACAATTAAACGCTTTTAAGTATTAAAGAGTGGTTTTTTTCTATTTTATTAAATTATGTTCAAAACAACTAGTTTGTGCTGCATTTACGGCAATTTTTTTCTTTTGCCGGCAGGTACTGCCCTATTGGTTTTCCGTCCTCGCATTTACTAAAGCACGATTCGTTATTTTCCAGTGGGAAGCATTCCAGGATGCTGCTCCGCTCGAAAAAAGAATCGCTTGCGGGGATTCGTGCTTGATTTGGAATTTCTCCGCTATTTCGTTAGACAACGGCCGTGATTCCTGAACAGCTAAGTAATACGTTGGAATATCTTGATGTTCATCAGCATATTTTTCATATTCTTTATACGCTGCATGACTAATTGGACAAGTTAAACTATGTTTTAAAAGAAAAAACTTGCTTTCTTTTTCTACCAGTTGATTAAATTCTTCAACGGAATCAAGTTTCTTAAGCACGGCGCTCCGCCCCTTTTCTATAAATAAAATAAATAAACGGTGAAGCCATTTTATCACTCCACCGTTTGTATCACAAATAAATTCCCTTTAAAGCTTTACCTTACTCTCTTCCGTGTCAAAAGCTTTTTGGGCTTCCTCCAGCTTTTTTCTTATTTCCGAGCTGTCTAATGTTCCAATCGGAATGGTTTTTTTGATGGTTTTCTTTTCTTTTGGTTCATGAATTGGAATAAAGGTTAAATCTGCTTCATCCCCGGCTTTATCTTGGCTGCTAGTTCTTCCTGTTACTTTCTTTATTAGGTCAGAGGATTGCTGGACGAGCCCTTGGGAAAGAGAAGATGTTTTAGTGGCCAATTCATTGCTTTTGTTCTTCACACTTCCCCGCAATTGAATCGTTTTATCCATTAAAGAACCAGCTTGATTTGTTACTGCATTTCGAAGCTCTTTTCCCGTTTTAGGCGCCAAAAACAGCGCTGCAGCAGCCCCCGCAACACCGCCAATTAGGGCTCCAAGTAAAAAGCTGTTCGAAGACCCCTCATTCCGAGCTTGATTCGTTTCACGTGATTCATATTCTCTATTGGCCATCAATTGAAACCTCCTTGAATTTTCTAATGGGATCTTACCCTCTTGCCATCAGCTGGGCTTATTTTATTTTTTGCTTCTTTTCTAGCCTGCCAGTTATCCTTTAGTTCAAGCAGGACATTACTCCATTGAACAATTTGCGAGATTTTCTCTTTATTTTCAACTACCTGCTTATCAACTGAATTCGTAATGTTCTTTAACGTGTCATTAAATTTAGTAACTGTTGTCCCAACGTCCTTTACCGCATCAACCACACTATTTAAACTTTCGGATTTATGCTGAATATCCTCCGCTAGTGCGTTTGTTTTTTGCAGCAGCATCGTCGTTTCACTTGTCACACCATTCAGTTGTTTTTCCAATCCAGTTAACGTTTTCGAGACGCTTGTCAGTGTACCTTGAAGTGATTTAAGCGTTTTTGATAAATAAATAACAAGCACTAAAAACGCAATCGCAATCAAGGCTACACTTAAGTATAAAATAATTTGCATCATGCACCCCCGCCTTAATCATATCATTATGTATTACCCAGCCAAGATGGATATAAACCTCACTAATTATCTTATAATAGTTCCCTATCTTTGTCTTGTTTTCCTGCCTTTTGTTCTGAAAAATTCACTCTGGCGTTTATTTTCTTATAACATAAAAAGATGCCGGTAAAATGCCCGGCATCCTTTTACATTAGGACAGCTGTTTTTCGTAAGATTCCTGGAACTTCTGAATATCTCCAGCGCCCATAAAAATAATGACACTGTTGGTATGTTCATTTAAGACGGAAGTGTTTTCTTCGGTAATAATTTCAGACTCAGCGATTTTATCTTGTAAGTCCTTAATAGACAACTTTCCATGATTTTCCCGTGCCGAGCCAAAGATCTCACATAAATACGTTTTATCAGCCAGGCGTAAACTTTCGGCAAAATCCTCTAAAAAGGCCTGTGTGCGCGTAAATGTATGCGGCTGGAAGACAGCGACAATCTTTTGATCAGGATATTTCTGTTTAGCTGCCTGAATGGTGGCTTTAATTTCTGTTGGATGATGGGCATAATCATCAATTAATATTTGTGTCCCGATTCTTTTTTCAGTGAATCTTCTTTTCACACCTTGGAAAGTTGTTAAAAGTTCCTTAACGACTTCCACATTTATTTCTTCATAATGGCATAAACCAATCACGGCCAGTGCATTTAAAATACTATGGTCGCCAAAGGTCGGAATCGAAAAGGTATCAAAAAATGTATTCCGAATAAAAACATCAAAGCTTGTTCCATTTGTTGTTTTGACAAGATTTTTGGCTTGATAGTCATTTTCTTCACCAAATCCGTAAAACAAAACAGGAACTTTTGCCTGAATTTTTTGCAGCTGCTCATCATCACCATAAGCAAATATCCCTTTTTTCACTTGGATCGCCATTTCTTGGAAGGCCGAAAAAACATCCTCAAGGTTGGCAAAATAATCAGGGTGATCAAAATCAATATTTGTCATGATGGCATAGTCTGGAAAGTACGATAGGAAGTGCCTTCTGTATTCGCATGCTTCAAACACAAAATATTCAGCACCTTCTTGGCCCTTACCTGTTCCGTCGCCAATTAAATAAGAAGTGGGCTTAGCTCCCTCTATTACATGTGCAAGCAGTCCGGTTGTGGACGTTTTTCCATGTGCACCGGTAATCGCCACACTTATGAAGTTTTGCATAAAATCGCCTAAAAAGCGATGGTAACGTACAATAGGAAGTCCAAGCTTCATCGCCTCTTGAATTTCCTCATGGGTATCAGGAAAAGCATTCCCTGCAATTATCGTCAATCCTGGCTTGATATTTTCCTTTTGAAAGGGAAGGATTGTAATCCCTGATTGTTCAAGAGCATCCTGAGTAAAAAAATGCTTTTCATAATCAGAGCCTTGCACTTGAAATTTCATATCGTGTAGAACTTGTGCAAGTGCACTCATTCCAGACCCCTTTATACCTACAAAATGGTAAATAGTCATAGAAGAACCTCCAACGAACGTAATACTGTAAACAGTATATGACATCTGTCTGTATTTGACATTATTTAAAACCTTACTAAAAAATGGAATAAGGTTCATTTACGTTTTTAAAAATCATTTCATTATTATAACATTGTTCCTTAAGAAAAACTATTTGATAACCTTTGCTGTTAAATCCGTTCCGGTCAGTGTACTATTTATTCTTCGTCCCTGTCTACAATGAATGCAAAAGATAAATAAAAAGTACTAGTCTTGAATCGCTTCTAAATCGGCCTCTGTTATTAGGACATCACGCGGCTTGCTGCCATTTGCTCCGGTTATATATCCATTCGTTTCTAGCATATCCATTAACCTCGCCGCCCGGTTATAGCCAATTTTAAAGCGCCGCTGCAGGCTTGAAGTGGAGGCACCGCCTTGCTCAATAATAAATTCACACGCCTCGTAGAAAAGTTCATCTTCCTCTTCCGTTACTTGGGCCTTTTTTAATAACTCTTCTTGCTCAAACAAGTATTCAGGCTCCCGCTGCTCTCTTACATGGGCAACGACAAGATCTATTTCCTCATCTGATACATATGTTCCTTGCAAACGGACAGGCTTTGAAGAACCATTTTCTAAAAACAGCATGTCGCCGCGGCCAAGCAATTTTTCAGCGCCGCTTATATCGATTATTGTCCGCGAGTCTACCTGGGAAGATACTGAAAAGGCAATCCGAGTTGGAATATTCGCCTTTATTAGCCCGGTAATAACATCAACAGATGGTCTTTGTGTCGCAACAATTAAATGGATCCCGCAAGCCCTTGCTTTTTGGGCAATCCTGCAGATGGCCTCTTCAACATCTGCGGGTGACATCATCATTAAATCGGCTAACTCGTCAATCACAATGACAATAAACGGAAGCTTATCTGAATAGCGCTTATGCTGCATTGCCAGATCATTAAACCTGTTAATATCGCGAACGCCAGTATGGGCAAATAGCTCGTAACGCCGCTCCATTTCATCGACAGCCCATTTTAACGCAGCCGTTGCTGCCTTTACGTCCGTAATAACCGGACTGACAAGGTGGGGAATACGATTATATGGCGCAAGTTCCACCATTTTTGGATCAATTAGCAATAGCTTTAAATCTTCAGGTTTAGCTTTGAATAACAAGCTTATTAATATCGTATTAATACACACACTTTTTCCTGAACCTGTCGCCCCGGCAATTAAGCCGTGCGGCATTTTCTTTAGGTCAGTTACAATCGGCTTTCCGGCAATATCAAGGCCCAGTACCGCTGTTAACGGTGAGCTTGATTCTTCAAAAACACTCGTCTGGATAATTTCATTGATGAGTACAGGCCGTGACTTTTGATTCGGAACCTCAATCCCAATCGTATGTTTTCCCGGGATTGGAGCTTCAATGCGAATATCTCTTGCAGCAAGGCTTAGCTTAATATCATCACTTAGATTAGTAATTTTGTTTACTTTCACACCCGGCTCCGGTTGTACCTCAAAGCGGGTAACCGACGGACCTTGGGTCACATGGACAACACTTGCACCTACATTAAAGTTTTGTAGCGTAAGGTTTAAAAGCTCCTCTTGTTCTAGCAGCCATTTGGTATCCCTCACCTCAGTAACAGGCGGGCTTAACAGACTGGATTTCGGGAGTGCATATAATCCATCATCCATCTTATGCTGGATTTCCTCCACTATGTCAGGAGCGTGCTGATTAATCTGCTGAACGTTTTCGACAGGTTTGATTTCGGTCGGAATAACTTGCTGCTGTTCCCGTTCTCTTCTTCGTTTTCGTTCTTCCCATTTTTGATTATCCTGCTTTAGCATCATGACATTGAAAGGCAAATGGGACCGCTTTGGTGCAGGCGGTTCAGGTTCGGGCTTATCATTAATGTTTGCTTCTTGCTCCATTTCCAGCACAAGTCCAGACGCAGCCTCTTCCGCTGCTTCTTTGTGTCCATCCGCTGACCCTTTGGCTAGAGGGATGAACCTTCGATTCTGGATGATTTCAATAGCTTCAGTGGCTGTATCAATAACTTCTAGTTCCGCTGCATTATCTAGTTCATTTGGCACTTCGTGCACCGAAGTTAGTGGTGCTGGATCTTCGTGAACTGAAGTTATTGGCGTAGTCTCTTCGTCAACTGGAGTTATTGGCGCCGGCTCTTTGTGAACTGGAGTTATTGGCGCCGGCTCTTTTCTAAGAACCAGCTCATCTAGCTGATTATCAAAATCCTCAGTTAAAAAGTGGCTCAATTCATGCTCCACGACTGTGTCCGTTTTTTTCGGCCTATTGAATCCGAAAACCGGTGAAGGAATCTCCGTGGGTTGAAACGGCCCCCGGCTTCTTGCTAATTTTTCATGCTTTACTTTAGGCACTTCTTCTTTTACTGGTTGAACTTCCTGCTGCTCTATCTTTCTTCTTTTCTCGGGAAGCTTCTTGGATCTTTTTTGGCGTAATGGTGCTTCGATTGATTTTCGGTTTTCCCGCGGTGCAGGAGTAGGACGAACACTGCCTTTTGGATATTGATAAGAAATTTTCGTATCTAAATCCTTTAGACTTTCATATTGGTTTATAAGCGGGAGGTTTTCAGGTCTATGATTATGTAGGCTATAATCGTCGTATGTTTCATCATCATCTCGTTTGAATTTTTGGAAAAAGTCTTGAATCCAACTCAAAACTATCACTCTTTCTACTTTATCTATCACTCTATTTTAGCAGTAAAAATTATTTTTTCGAGATAATTATTGAGAATGAGTCAAATTATCTTCTAAATAGCTATTAGCGGTAAGGAAAAAAGACCACTTTTTCTGTGATCCTTTTTCAAATGATGTGTTATTTATTTTTTCCCATTATAAAAATCGGTTCTAATTCCCCATTTTCATATATGAATGATAATGCCGTAATTGGCACATGTCCATTTGCAAAAAAACTCATGGCCATTTGCGCCATAACATCATAGCCTCGGTCGTTCTGAATATCGGCAATAATCAGCACATCTTGATGAGGAACAGCAACAACCATTGCCCCCGTCATTTTCTTTTCAAAATCAGCGAGGAAACCTTTATTTAAGATCCGGCTGGCATCGTAACCATCATTCGTATTGAGAAAATAAAACGTATTCCCGGCCACTTGATCCTCTTTTAATGACGTTGATAGGGATCTGACATTAAAAAGGGCAATCTCCTTTATCCGGTTAGGTTCCCAGCCCTCTTTTTCCATCATCCGAATGTCAATCAATCGATAGGTTTTGCCCATATCATAGGCGTAATAAATCTTGGTTTCTGCCGTGTGTTCATCACTCAAAAACGGAATTCCCTCTTCCGCTTCTGACGGGAACGAAGTGGAGCGGATGATAGGGAATATTTTTCGTTCGTGGTCTGTAAGTTGAATGGGCTCCTCCATTGCTCGGAGTCCTTCCTCGACGTAATAAACGATCTCATCAATGGCTTTTTCTTTATTGACATGCCATTTAGCGACGATTCCAGGCAATGAAATGGTTATACCTTTACCGACTAATTCACTTTCAATGCGCAGCTGATCTTTTTCACGGTCGTAAGAAATGACTCTGTCTTTCCCAGCCAGTCGCGCCTCTAATTCTCTTTTCATTTTTTTGCTATCCATTTTCACTTTGTAATCCTCCAATTCCAGGAGCTGCTTTTTCTATTGTACATTAAAAAAACCCTCATCTCAAAAGAAGAGAGAGGGTTAGGCTAGATTATTTTAAACCCGAAATGAATCCTTCGATTTCTTCTTGCGTTTTTCGGTCTTTACTGACAAAGCGACCAAGCTCTTTTCCGTTTTCATAAGCGATAAAGCTTGGAATGCCATAGACGTCAACCTGTTGGCATAAATCAATAAATTGATCGCGATCCACATGAGTAAACGTATATTCAGTAAATTTAGCTTCTATTTCCGGAAGCACGGGTTCGATAAACCGGCAATCTCCGCACCAGTTTGCTGAAAACATAAAGATCGTTTTTGATCCGTCACGAAGTTGTTCAAATTGCTCTATTGATTCTAAATTTTTCAAATTCAATGCCTCCCTTTCACTTTAATTGTTAGATTCTTCCCAAATGATAGCAGTCATGCGGCTTCTCCGTCCAATGATATGCATTAGGGGTATTGTTGAAAAAAAAGCCAGTCGTTCACTTTCATTGTTCCCAAAAAAGCTTTATTATTAATCTTGTGCAGTCCAATTCCAATATTCGTATTTTCCAAGCTCAGCTCCTTGTACGATATCCAAGTTTTTAAGCTTTAATAATTCCTTTACCGGACCCGTTACAACTGCGCCATATACATGAAAGCCATTCTTTTTTAAATAATGGTATCTATCATCTAAATATCTTAGACCCAATACATTTTCAAGATATGAGCTGCTTTCGTTATCAATCAGCATTTTCATATTGGAAAGCATGATGTTCTCATTTTCCTTTATTGTTTCCATACGAATGCCAGTTACACTATAGGAATGGTAATCATCACTCTGTCTTGCTTTAGATAATCCAATTGAATCGACAGATAAATAATTATCTCCACCTAGAGTATAACCAATATCCCTAAGTTCTTTAAGTTCTCCCGTATATAAGGGCATCCAAAGGACATCGACATCATAATCCTTTAAGCGGTCAAGCAATTCTTCAGGCTTAAGAAATGTTGTTGTCGAAAAAGCTAAGTTGGCAACAGTCCCTTCATGCACCTTATTCAAGGAACTCCAGACTTCTGGGGTGCTTTGAAGTCTTAAAGCTTTTCCCGTTCGCGGATCTTCTGGTAAATAGAACTGAAAAAGCTTTGCATCTGCTGAATTTAAATAGGTTATTTCTTTTGTGGAAAAGGGTCCAACCCCTTTGGTTAAATTAACTGTGCCAATTGGTTGTTCTTCTTTTCCGATTGTCCGGTACAGTGGAAACGAGATTTTTTGACTTAAAAACGGTGTGATTTCCCCATGAAGACCGGATTCTCCATAGTTACCAGCTTGTGTCCAATCAATAGCCAAATTCATTTGAAATTCATTTTTGCTATAGAGATTTGTTTTTGAATAGCCAATTGATAATAGCATCATATAAACCGCGTAAAGACAGAAAAGAATGACAATGACTCTAAGGATTCTAAATGTTAACAAAAAACGGTATTTCCATAATACTTTTTTCTCTTTATCCTTTGTCCATTCCGTCATGTTCACTTTCCCCTTTCACATTCTCAGCTAATTCCTTTAACCTCTTTCTGGCGCGAAAAAGTGTTACTTTCACCTGGGATTCAGATAATTCCATCGCTTCTTGAATTTCTTGATATGTAAAGTCCTCATACTCTCGGAAATAAAGAATGGTCCGGTAATTTTCCGGCAGCAAGGCTAACAAATCCTTAAGCTCTTTTTTATTTTCCTTCTTTACTGCTTCAGCTTCCGGAATGCCGTATGGACTAATCATTTCTTCTTTTTCAAAAAACGGAACCCATTTCCACCTTTGCCGCTTTCGCCATTCATCAATATAAATATTGCGTGCTATTTTAAACAGCCAGGGTTTTACTTCCTGATGCTTAATCGATGATAAGGAAATGGTCGCGCGATAAAAGGTTTCTTGAACCAGCTCTTCAGCTACGGTGGGAGAACCCGATAAACGGAGTAGATAATAATACAATCCCTCGGCGTATTTCCGATAAATATCTTCAAGTTTGATATTCCGCTTTTCGTCCAAGGCTCCCCCTCTCTTCACTTAAACCACGAATGAATAATAAAAAGGTTACAGCAAATTTTAATTGTTTTTTTAATACAGGAGTCTATTGACACCACAAAAAAAACGAAGGGATTCCCTCCGTTTTATTTTTCAGTTTCAACTGAATTGACAATTTCCATCATTACTTTGGCATCCTCATTCAGATTACTTGTTTTAGCTTGTGTCGTTATTTTTGCCCCGCCGACACCGATGGTTAATTCGTTCAAGCTGTTATCCTTCAACTGCTTAATTGTCAAAAATCCAAATTTATTATCATTTGTAAACTTCTCGTTCGTATCGAGCTTCTCGTATTGATCGACTGTTGCTTTATAGACAACATCACTTGAGCTGTCTTCTTGCGGATTAATGAACAGAATATAGGTGTCCGCGCCATTTTGTAAAATGATATTATTTGTTGTTTTATCTTTTATACTGTAACCGGAAGGTAAATAAAAATGAGTTTTTTCATTCTTTTGATTTGGCTTTTTTTCCTGTTCCTTGAATATAGCCTTAGCCGTTTTTACCGATGCCTTACTTTCATCTTTGAACGAAGCATTGTTACACGCAGATAATAACAGGATTGATAGCATGAACAAAGTAATGGTTTTGAAGAATTTCAGATTTTTCGCCCCCTTGCAATATGAACAAAGTCCTATCCCTATCATACCCGTCGGAATATTAGAATGACAAGACCTTTGTCGTATATTGCTGTCGAAAACGTAAGATTTATCTTCTTAGATGTTTCTGATGATAGGTATATTGACCTGTTAGAAGTGTTGTAACATGTGTGAACATTTCTATGCGGTTAATCATCCCATTTGTAAAAATCCCAACCGCCCCTTCATGCTTTCTAACATTTTTCATTTTTGCGTAATCATCCATAACCGGACCGAGCTCTTCCCCCAACCTAAGTCTTGCAGCTACCTCCTCTGGGAGAAGGAATCGGGCACCGCCGGCGATAATCGGTTCCATGTTGTGTGTGGCAAGTGCCCCCCAGTTGCACAGAAGCAATCCGTGGCTTGTTTCATGAACGCCGCCCTCAAGGCCAATCCCAATATCGCCATTTCCTTGATTTAACGCACCTACAGCTCGATTGATTGCTCCTTGAATTGTTTCTTCATCTGAAAACGGTTGTGCGTTTACACCTGAGGGGACATCAATTGAAACAAACTCAGCTTCTTGTTGGGAAAAACCACTTTTGACTGCTTTTATTTTGGCCGGATTCTTTGAGCCGATAATGATTTTCATTTTGCTGGAGCTCCTTTTAATAGTGATTCTCTCTATTTTTGTCTTACTGGACTAAATAGATGAGGCTGATTGACCGTCGGCCGCTTTTTTTGGCGTCGACGGGCTTTATGAACTGCTCTTATTGACCGTGAGCGGCTTTTTTCAGCGTCGATGGGCTTTATGAACCGCTCTTATTGACCGTGGATAGCTTTTTTTGGCGTCAACGGGCTTTATGAAACGATCTTATTGACCGTGGCCGGCTTTTTTCCGCGTCCACGGGCTTTATGAACTGCTCTTATTGACCGTGGGCCGCTTTTTTGGCGTCGACGGGCTTTATGAACCGCTCTTATTGACCGTGGGCCCCTTTTTTGGCGTCGACGGGCTTTATGAACCGCTCTTATTGACCCCGTGGCCGCTTTTTTCGGGCGTTGACGGGCTCCAATAGACCTTATTGGCGACCGTAGGCTCCTTTTTTCGGCATCGACGGGCTCCAATAGACCTTATTGGCGACCGTCGGCTGCTTTTTTCGGCGTCGACGGGCTCCAATAGACCTTATTGGCGACCGTCGGCTGCTTTTTTCGGCATCGATGGGCTCCAATAGACCTTATTGGCGACCATGGGCCGCTTTCTTTGATCCAGAGCCTTTTTAGTCCCCAACACCCCATTCAGAAGAGGCCAACCCAAAAAGGAGGCATATAAAATGCCCCCCTCCCCACGAATATTAGCTGTTTGATTTAATGGTATCCACCGTTGTCTGGTCGCAAGCTTTGACAAGTTTAACGACGAGTTCTTTTGCGGCAGCGTAGTCATCAATATGAACGATTGAAGCATGGGTATGGATATAACGCGAACAAATACCGATGACAGCACTTGGAACACCCTCATTAGATAAATGAACACGGCCTGCATCTGTTCCGCCTTGTGATACGAAATATTGATAGGGAATATTGTTTGTTTCCGCCGTATCGAGGACAAACTCACGCATTCCGCGATGCGTCACCATCGACCTGTCAAGGATGCGAAGTAATGTCCCTTTGCCTAATTGACCAAATTCATTTTTATCTCCACTCATATCGTTTGCCGGACTTGCATCAAGCGCAAAAAAGATATCAGGATTAATCATATTCGCCGCTGTTTGCGCTCCGCGTAATCCTACTTCCTCCTGAACAGTCGCCCCGGAATAAAGGATATTTGGTAATGTCTCATCTTTTAATTCCTGAAGCAGCTCAATTGCTAACCCACAGCCGTAACGGTTATCCCAAGCTTTAGCTAAAATTTTCTTCGGATTTGCCATTGGCGTAAATGGACAAATTGGCAGGATTGCCTGACCAGGCTTGATTCCAATTCGCTCAGCATCTTCGCGATTATCGGCCCCAATATCAATAAGCATATTTTTGATTTCCATTGGTTTGTTTTTCTTCGATTCGTCTAACAGATGTGGTGGAATCGAGCCAACAACACCAATAACCGGACCATTCTTGGTCATCACTTGGACACGCTGTGCGAGTAGCACCTGGCTCCACCATCCGCCAAGTGTTTGAAAACGAAGCATGCCATTATCGGTAATGGCCGTCACCATGAAACCCACTTCATCCATATGTCCGGCAACCATAACGGTTGGGCCAGTTCCATTTCCTTTTTTCACACCGAAAATACTGCCTAATTTATCTTGGATAATTTCATCAGAATATTGAGCTAGTTGTTCCTTCATAAAATTTCTTACTAAATGCTCATTGCCGGGTGCACCGGGCAGCTCTGTTAACGTTTGAAAAAGATTTAAGGTTTGTTCGTTCATTTTGTGCTCCTTTTAATCGTGTATTTATGTATAGTGTTTATTTTACAGAAATTTTTGACCGCTTACCAACATTTCATTTCAATATTAGTAATATTACCTTCTTCCTTTTAAATACGATATACTAAAGAGGAGAATGGTAAATGTAATCTTTTCCAATTTAATATTTGGAGGTATTCAAATGAACTGGAAGTCGTTTATCCTGGGCGCAGCGGTTGGTATCATTGGCGGATATGCTGCTCATGAAGTCCTAAATAACAAGTTAAAGGTTTCACCTGAAAAGGTATTAGAGCAGGTTAAGAAACAATTTAAACAGAATGGGCCAATTAGTGGTTCATGGATACATATGGAAGCGGAGCCGTATGAAAAACACCAAATTCACTATAAAGTTTACAAGGGCGGCATTTCGAAAAATAACAACGGCTCAAATGAACAATTTGAATTCATCGCCGATGCCCAGACTGGAACCCTTTTGGATGTACGCCCTTTATCAGATGCACTCATATCTTAGCTACCAAAATAACCGTATCTTAATAATAGATACGGCTATTTTTTGTCGACTAGGGAATTTTAAAAATCGCTTATCTTTCCCGCTTAATGCTCTCCACTATTTGTTTTCCGTCGGAGCCCCATTTAACTGCGCGGTAAAAGGCATCATGATAAAATGTGAACCAGGCATTTTTCCCCAATCCGTATGGCAGCCATTTTTCCTTTGCTAAGATTGAATCCATTGGATAATCATCATAAGCCATCACCCATAAAACATTTTGATGAGCATGTGTTGCCATCAGGTCTGCCATGTGGATGGACAGTTCTCCGCCGTCCTCAATAACCAAGATTGAATGCCCATCACTATGCCCTCCGGTATGGATCATCGTGATGGCCCCCAAGTTCCACTTTTCCTCAAAAGGGACCACCTGCGATTCAATTGCCTCCCAGTTTTCTTTCCAGTATGTATTTTTTGAACGAATATTAGGATTGCGCATTTCGTCCCATTCCACTTGCGACGCAATAATTTTTGCATTTGGGAAGGTTGATACATATTGTCCCTCTTCAAGTTTTGTCAAACCCCCGGCATGGTCAAAATGCAAATGGGTCATTAGGACATAGTCAATTTCTTCCACACTCAAGCCTACTTTCTCCAAAGAAGATTCAAGCTCAGATTCCCTGGCAACGCCAAAATTTCTTAATTGCTTTTCAGATAATTTCCCTTTTCCAAGTCCGGATTCGACTAACAAATTCTTTCCATCCATCTGAATTAAAATTGGATCTGTCGGCAATTCGATTTGATTTTTTTCATTGCAAGGATATTTTTTCGACCATAGCCCTTTCGGAACGACCCCAAACATTGCACCGCCGTCTAGATTTGTTACCCCTCCTGATAACCATGTCAGTGAAACATTCCCTATCTGTAATGTCTCCATCATCCAAAACCTCCTCTTTTCCCCCATTTTATCATTGGCTGATTATTTAGAAAACAAAAAAGGACAGCCTCGTTAAAGAACTGTCCACCCAATTAATTCTGATATTTAACTTCACAGCGATAAATCCGATTTCCTTTTTCCGAGAATTTCTCTTCGTACTCTGTCATGATGTTTCCTTGATAATCACTTTTATGAAAATCAAGACTTACATACTTTAACAATAATCCATAATCGGAAAAGCTCATAAGGGAGTATTCAAATAAACCCTGATTATCGGTTTTAAAATGAATTTCACCCTGATCGACCAAAATATCCTCATAAAGCTTTAAGAAATCTTTGTATGTTAATCTTCTTTTTTCATGACGGATCTTTGGCCATGGATCAGAAAAATTCAGATAAACTCTGTCAACGTCATTCTTAGCAAAATATTTCTCTAAATCAGCTGCATTCACGTTTAACAGCCTAAGATTCGGTAAATCGGCTTCAATTAAACGGTCTAACGCCGCAACGATGACACTGTCATACAATTCTATTCCCATATAATTAATGCCGGGATTTGCTCTCGCCATTTCGGTGACAAATTGGCCTTTTCCCGTTCCGACTTCAATATGAAGCGGCTGCTTATTGCCAAATACTTCATGCCATTTTCCCTTGTACATTTCGGGATTTGCGACAATATATTGTGGATGCTGCTCTATTTTATCCTTTGCCCAAGGCTTATTCCTCAGTCTCATTTATGACACTCCTAAAAAAATTATCGTTCAAACCATATCACTAAAAACCGTTTTCCTGCAAGTAATTTTTGCTGGAAAATAAGTTTAAGTATAAACAAAAAAAGAATTCACATCCTAACTGTGAATTCCTTTTTAAATTCCCACGTTGAAAGGGCGTGTTTTCATGCCATTAAGCCATGATGACCAGGTTACTTTATTAAAAGATATCTTAAACAACCACCAGGCCGATTGCTGTGGATCCGTAGCAGAATGTGAACAATTGGAACGCCTGGTAAAATCTCTAATGGTCAACACTCAAGTTGATGAAAATGTAAAAACCATTTTACAGGAGGTCTATCAGTACAGTCAGCATGGTGCAGAGACTGCTGATTTAGATCAGCATATTTTATCTAACCAAGATAACTTATCACAATGGGTAAGCAATATTGATCAGTTTAGTTAGAGGATATCGTCCAAAAACTTTATCCATTTGTTCATTTCTTCCAGGCGTTTTTTACTTTTATACCATTGAATCGAGGTTAAGGTTTGCAGTGCAACATACCATTTCATTCGTAACCGTAAATGATTGGTAAAGCTTTTTCCGTACATGTTCAGCCAATCTTGCCAGTTTTCTTCAGGAATATACCAATAAAGCAGTAATCCTAGGTCAACGGCAGGGTCGGCAATCATCGCCCCATCCCAATCAATCAGGTACAACTGGTTGTCTTCTGCAAGCAGCCAGTTGTTATGGTTCACATCACCGTGGCAAACGACTTTTTCATCACAATAAACATTGACAGCTTCTTTCTTTAAAAAGCTCAACGCCTTTTGCACTTCCATCAATGAAAGCACTTGTTCATCCAACTCATTTACCACCGCTTGAAAAAAAGTCTCCGGAAGCAATGGGGACGTCTCTAACCGGCTAAGCATTCCAAGCATCGGCTTTGAACAGTGAATCTTCTTTAATAACCTGGCCACAGCCTCATGGTTCATCTCAGAAGGTTTTAGTTCACGGCCTTCCAGCCATTGTTGTGCCGAAATAACATCCCCGTTTTCCAATCGTTTCGTCCAAACAAGCTTTGGGACAATACCCTCTGCTGAAAGAACCGCAAGGAAGGGAGAAGAATTCCGCTTTAAAAAAAGCCTCTGATCCTCATAGCTTGCATAAAAGGCCTCTCCCGTTGCGCCCCCAGCAGGGATTATCTCCCACTCTTGTCCTAATATATGTTCCAAAATTGTTCACCTTCAATTTATGCCGTTCTAACGAGCTTTGCTGCCCATCTTATTCAGAGGTAACGCTATGCTGCCGAAGGTTTTATTTTACCACATTCAAATCAACAGCTATGACTTTTTAAAAATAAAAAAAAAAGCTATTGATCTCATTCCATACAATAGCTATCTTATTAAATTTTATCTCCAATTGCCTTTTTTCGTCAAGTCATCTTGGAAAACTATTTTTTTAGCAAAACATTAAGCGAAATAGAATCAACCGTAAGTTCTTCCCTTACAAGGGCACCTTTTGGGGAAATTCCCGCAAATTCATGATCAGCTAAAATGGACCATTCTCCCTCAGGAAGTGATATAGATTGCGGCTTTGGAGAGGGATTAATCAACAAGATTACTTCATGAGTATCCTTGTGCAATAAGCAGCCTAAAAGTGGGGCAGCTGTGGATAATTGCTGGATTTGACTTCGAATTTCACCAGCAGTTCTCATTCGAAAACAAGAAAAAGATTTCCGAATTTGAATCAATCCTTTAAGATAATTTACATTTTCAATAAACTCCCATTTTCGATCCCAATCTAGCTGATTAATCTCGTTAGGGGAGCGATAGCTATTTCCATCACCTTGTTTTGTTCGAAAAAACTCCTGCCCGCTGTGAAGGAAAGGAATTCCTTGAGACAATAGGACAATACCTGTAGCAAGCCGGTGATATTTCATGCGCGTCAAGTCATCCGCATCTGGCAGGCAAAAGAGAAGCTTATCCCATAGTGTATGATTATCATGACATTCAATATAATTTACTGATTGATAGGGTTCGTTAAAGAGCCGGTTTTCTTTCTTTTTAAAACCTATACTACCTGTGATGACCTCGAATGCCGTTTCAGTGTGATGATCATTCCCTATGGCAAACCCTTTATCAAACAAATTGAAGGTGCTGCCTTTAATCGTGTCGCGAAATTTGTCATTGAACATGGCTACTTGAGGTATTTTCGCTTGATTGGCTATCATTGCTTTTTGTTCTGATGGAAGGGGCGTATTCAAGTTCCAGCCCTCGCCCAGAAGGATCGTTCCCTTAGGCAAACTCTCACAAACCTCTGAAATAGTAGCTATATCCAATATCCCCATTAAATCAAACCGAAAACTATCAATATCATATTCCCCCTGCCAATAGCGAACAGAATCAACGATAAATTTCCTAACCATTCTACGTTCGGAAGCAATATCATTTCCGACCCCTGTTCCGTTAGAAGGCAAACCCATTTCATTATGGCGAAAATAATAGCCAGGGACTATCTTTTCAAACGAGGAAGTTTCACGAATGTACACATGATTATAAACTACGTCCATAATAACGCGAATACCGCTCTGATGTATTTGGTCAATTAATTGTTTTAACTCAATAATTCTTGCATATGGATTTGAGGGGTCGGTGGAATAGCTGCCTTCAGGAGCATTGAAGTGAAGCGGATTATATCCCCAATTATAGGCTTTATTCCGTTCCAGTTCATTGATGCCGGCAAAATCATTAAATGGGAGGAATTCAATATGGGTAATACCTAAATCTTTTACATAGGATAACCCGGTTGGTTCGTCGCCTTTTCCCTTCGTGTTCCGCTCCCCAGCACCAATGTAAAGTCCTTTATCGATAATTCCGCTATTTTCATGTATCGTAAAGTCTCTTATATGGGTTTCATAAATAATGATATCTACTGGACTTTCAATGGGTGGTAACACGTGTTTCGATTTGCGGGTTTTCTCAAGCTTCACAATAACCCCCTGCTCACCATTTACCGTCACAGCCTTGGCATACGGGTCAACAGCCTCTCGCCATTCCTGATTGACTTGAACGAGAAAACGATATTGAAAGGACTCTAGCTCACGGTTGATACCAACAGACCATACTCCGAAGTCCTCGCGTTTCATCTTGATGATTTCTGAAAAATGACTGTTGGGCGGAAGTAATTTGAGTTTCACTTGAGTGGCTGTCGGTGCCCAAAGTTTGAAACGTGTCTGATTGGCATCATAGGTCACACCAAGATCATTCCCGTCATAATAAAATAAATGATCAAATGACTCCGTTCGAATCACTGCACCTATTTGCAGGTCTGTTTGTCCCCCATGTTCATCCATGATCCAATATTGTTTACCAAATGAAATGTCAACCTCAAGTCGACAAATATATTTTTGATTATTTTCAATCTGGTTGATGCTAAGGATTGACAGTGGGCTCTTCTGGGAATGATCGATGAGATAAAATGAGGCTGACACCCCTTGATGATAGGAAAGTGGAAGCAGTATCGTAATGATTGTCAGCTCATCCAAATAGGCAAGGAAATTCCTGTCAGTGGTGATCATTCGCTCCCCTCTCTTTCAAATCAAGGTTTACTTTCCTACCCCTTCTCGTTAACACCTGCAATCCCTTTACCTGAATCTCTATGTTTAAAGGAGTATAACCAATATGTTCCCCGTCTCCATGGACATACAACGATGTCGCCGATTGGATGGAAACAACCCTTCCCTTAAATGTTTTTACTTCTTTAAAATGGATGTGCTTTCCCCAAAAAACACTGATAAATACAAGTAAGAGCTTCCATCTCGCTAACTGGTGGACAACGGTAATATCAAGCTGGCCATCATCCGGCTCAGCTTCCGGGGCAATCTTCATCCCGCCTCCATAGTAAGGTTGATTGGAGACAGTCACAAACCATGTCTTTTCAAATATATGCTTTTGCCCATCAATTGATAAATCAATTGTGGCAGTTTGATAAGTAAATAGCTTTTTTAGGAGAAAATAAACATATACTAAGCGGCCGAGCGAAAGCTTGTTTAACCATCCTTTTATCTGAGATTGATTCACTTCGTAGGAAATAATCGCATCAAACCCAGCGCCCATATTGTTAATAAAATAATGTTCCGATTGATCTTCGAGCGTCATTTTCCCGGCATCAATGAACGCTGGTTCCTGCTTCATAAGCCTTAATAGGACCTCTAAGGCTTCTAACGGGTCTGACGGAATCTGAAATCCCCTTGAAAAATCGTTCCCTGAACCGCCGGGAATAAATCCAAGTGTTATATTCTTATGCTTGATTACCCCATTCATGACCTCATGGATCGTGCCATCACCGCCAACAGCAATAATGATTTTTTCGTTGTCATTCTTGTTGTCAGCAATTTGATGGGCGAGCTTTTTAGCGTGACCGGGATATTCGGTGAAAAAGGCTAGATAGGAAATCTGTTCTGTCTTTAGCTGCGCTTCAATCTTTCCCCAAATTTTTAAACAATGACCGTTTCTCGCTTTTGGATTAATAATAAAGTAGATGTCCTTCATAAAACCAACCTTTAACTTAATAATTATAAGCTTGTAATTCGAATCGTTTAATGACTTCATATTTTGGTGTTTGGTGTAGATGTGTTTGGTATAATACGACCTCATTTGTTTGAAATTGAAGAGGTTCAGGCTGAAGTTCATGCCATACTTCCAGCAATCCCTTTTGAAAAGTGGTGGTCCCGTTCCACTTTCGCGCAAGGGTAATATGGGGACGGAAGGGTCTTGTTTCCAGTTGAAAACCCGCCCTCTCGCAGGCAGAAAACACTTTCTCCCTGATATTCTTCAACTCAATGCTTTCCATGGTATCGGCCCAAAGTACACGAGGGGCGTTCTCGATCCCGAAAAAGCCAAGCTTGTTAATTTTCAATGTCAGTGCTGCTGCCTCCTTTAAGACCTCATTGACGTTTATTTCTGCGGCTGCACGTTTTTCATGAGGTGCTGCGCCAAGAAAGGCCAATGTAATATGGAGGTCCTGATAGTCGACCCAGCGGCTAAATGGGATGATTGCTTTTAATTGATTGATATGATGATTCATAATCAATTTCGTTTCTTCGGGAATTTTCACAGCAAAGAAAAAGTGGTTTCGCTGCTCCATATCGCTTCTCATTCCTTTTTCTTCATTTTAGTCTATTTTCTCCAAATTGTATCCATCTTAATGTAAAAAGGGTGTCAGGCACTATGTGAATTTTTCACATGGTGCCTGACACCACTTTTAGTTCAGTTTATTGCATTGCTTTTCGATTTCCTGTTGGAATAGTTTTTGTAGTTTTTTTGTTACTGGGCCTGGTTGACCTTCGGTTACCTTTTTATCGCCTATTCCGACAATTGGCATGACCTCTGAAGTTGTACTGGATAGGAACACTTCATCGGCACTTGCCAGCTCTTCAAGCGTGAAGGTCCGCTCTTCTACAGGGATATTATTTGCCAAGCACAAATCGAGAATCACATCTTTAGTAATTCCTTTTAAAATAAGATTATTGGATTCATGCGTGATAACCACACCATTTTTGACGATATAGATATTCGACGAGCTTCCTTCGGTAACATTTTCGTCGCGATGCTGGATGGCCTCAAAACAGCCTGCCTCCGCTGCTTTTTGTTTTGCTAATGAATTGCCCAGCAAATTTAAACTTTTAATATCACAGCGGAGCCAGCGGATATCCTCTGTCAGAATCGTCTTTACACCCGTTTTCATGCTTTCATCAGGTCTTGCGAACTCCTTCGTATATGCTGTAAGGGTAGGCGTAATTCTCTCAGTTGGAAAAGCATGATTACGAGGAGCTACACCTCTCGTTAGCTGCATGTAGATAATCCCAAGCTGTAGATTATTTTTATCAATCAGCTTTTCTAGTAATCCCGATAATTCCGCTGTTTTGTATGGGAGAGAAATGCCAATACTGTTCGAGCTCTTAACAAAACGCTCCAAATGTTCCACGGCGGTAAACATTTTTCCGTTATAAACACGGATGACTTCATACACCCCATCGCCAAATTGGTAACCACGGTCCTCGATATCCACTTTCGCTTCTGAACGATCAATAATTTTTCCGTTTAAAATTGCAAATCCCATGCTCCCATTTCCCCTTTGAATTATTTATTCTGTTTTGGCCAATTCATAAATAGCTTGTGCGTAAATGGCCGTAGCTCTTAGTAAATCTTCAATATACATATATTCATCTTTTTGATGGGCGATATCTGGTCTTCCGGGAAATAACGGACCAAAGGCCACTCCTGCTTTCAGCGAACGGGCGTATGTTCCGCCGCCAATTGCAATCAATTCCGCCTTTTCACCTGTTTGCTCTTCATATACCCTTTTCAAGGTTTGAATTAGAAATTCTTTTTCATCGACGTGATGCGGTTTAGAATCAGAAAAGTTTTCAATCGCAAATCCTTCATCGAGTAACAGCGCATCCAACTTTTCCTTCGTTTCTTCCATTTTGTTTGTTACAGGATATCTACAGGTCATCCCGATCCTGCCGCCAGACTCTTTAGAATAAGCCAGTTTTCCAGGGTTGATCGTTAAGTCTCCGGAAATTTCATCAGAATAAGCCACTCCCAGGTTTACACCTCTTGAATCGTTAAAGAAATAGCGGTTTACGAATTGGAAATAATGGGCTGACTTTGCATCCAAACTGAGTTTAGATAGAAATTCAGCTAAAAACAAACCGGCATTCTTCCCATTTCTCGGTTCCATCCCATGTGCCGAAACGCCTATTACTTCTAAAATTAATTTTCCATTTTCAGCATGGTAACTATATTCCAGCTCATATTGCTTCATGTGGGTGATAAATTGTTCGACCACTTCATTTTGATTTTCCTTAACCAAAATGACAGCTTTGGCATGGTCTGGGACCATATTGTAGCGTTTCCCGGAAACAAAGCTCTCGACTTCTACATTTGCCACGGTGGAATCCTGGACTGACTCTTTCTGAACCATATCAAAATCAGCAATTCCTTTCTCTGCATTAATGATTGGGAAATCAGCATCTGGAGCAAATCCTAACGCCGGCATTTCTTCATGCTCAAAATAATGCTTCACACAGCGCCAATTGCTTTCTTCGTCGGTGCCTATAATCATCCGAACACGCTTCTTAAGCGGCAGACCAAGCTCTTTAACAATTTTCATTGCATAATACGCAGCCATTGTCGGTCCTTTGTCATCTAACGCGCCGCGGGCAAAAATTTTCCCATCGCGTATTTCCGCTCCAAAAGGATCACTTGTCCAGCCATCACCTTCTGGAACGACGTCCACATGGCAAAGGATTCCGAGCAGCTCCTTTCCTTCACCAAACTCAAGATGCCCCGCCAAGTTTCCGACGTTTTTCTGGGTAAACCCATCCTTTTCACCGAGCTCAAGCATAAAATCCAGTGCCTCTTTTACACCTTTCCCGAGCGGTGCATCAGCTTCTGCATGTTCTTCATCCAAAAGACTTTTAATATGTAATAAATTCTGTGTGTCGTTAATAAGGGTCTCTTTTCGTTTTTCCACTTCACTGATCCAATTAATCTGTGCCAATTTTATTAACCCCCTAATCAAGATATTTATCCATCTTTTACAATATCATTATTGCAAATAGCTAAGCAATTTTTCTTGCACTTCTTTATAAAATTGCGATTATGCAAAAATAAAGGAAATATTTTTACTAAAAATTCAAACAATTTATCATAAAACAAACATTCAACACCATAACGTGTAGTATGAGAATAATAAAAAAGGGGATGAAGCCACCTATTTTTGTAAAAGATTGTTAAGTTTATTTTAATTTCTTACTATTGTGGTAGAAATTTTTGAAAATTGTGGGTACAATATGGTTAGAGGTAGACAATAAGTTCTCACTTCATTCCATCCAACAAAAAGGAGATGGCTGCGCGGAAAAGAAAACTACATATTCTTGAAGAGTATTCTTCAAACAGGCTGTCAGTAGAAGGATTTTGCCATAGGTTTGAAAAAAGGATAGGGAGTGGTTCTTTGAAACCTTCAACTAACCGGATGTTAAACCGCATCAAATGTATCTACATGTTTATTCGCAATAACGGCACTGTCACGACCCAAGAACTTGTAGAGGAATTTGGTATCACTCCTCGCACCATACAACGAGATTTAAATGTCTTAGCCTATAATGACTTGGTCATAAGCCCAAGCCGCGGAAAATGGAAGACAACACAAAAGAAAGTGAAGTTGTCATCTTAAAACCTACAACAAAATCTGAAGATAAACATAGAAATAGCACGCGAGCCAATCGCGTGCTATTTTGTATTTTTCAAAAAACAAATGGGGAATCATTAATTCTAATTGACAGCCATTTGATTTATGCTATATTAATATAAAAATACTTTATCACTTAAAAGCGTCTAAGTGGAAGAGAGAGTTGGTCATCATGAAAAACAATCAGCAGGAATTAAAAAAGGGGTTATTGCCGCGGCATGTTCAGTTCATCGCTTTAGCAGGCATGATTGGAACAGGGATTTTTAAAGGGAGCTCTGACACGTTAAATATTGCCGGACCAAGTGTCGTCGTTGCCTATTTAATTGGCGGGCTTTTGCTATTTATTATTATGGCTGCCTTAGGGGAAATGGCCTTAGCCTTTCCAAATTTAAATGTGCAGCATCTAGTAAACAAAGCATTTGGCTTCCAGATTTCCTTTCTCGTCGGATGGCTTTACTGGATTAACTGGATTATCGTAACCGTCGTTGAACTATTAGCAGCGGGAAGCTTCCTGCAATTCTGGTTTCCTTCGATCCCGTTATGGATTCTTAGCTTTCTCTGCGCGGTTGTCATCGTTGGTATTAATTTATTTCAAGTAAAATATTACGGGGAAATGGAATTTTGGTTTGCCGGAATTAAGATTATTGCCTTAGTTGCCTTTATCATTTTGGGCTGCTTTCTTCTTTTTGGTATGATTCCTAGTACTGTACACGATCCATTTTCAAACTACACAGCACATGGTGGCTTCTTCCCGCACGGAATCGCTGGAACGTTTAGCGCCTTTTTAGTTGTCATGTTTTCCTATGGCGGAGCAGAATTAATCGGGGTAGCTGTAACAGAAACAAAAGATGCGGAACGGGTTCTGCCAACGATTATTAAGGGTGCTGTTTGGCGCGTTATTATTTTTTATATTTTACCAATTCTCATTATTTGCGGCATCATGCCTTGGGACAAAGTCACAGGTGCAGACAGTCCGTTTGTTCAGGTTTTCAGCAGCACTGGATTGCCCGGCGCAGCCCATATTATGAACTTTGTCCTGTTGACAGCTGTACTTTCGGCCGCAAATTCCGGAATATATGCCACATCAAGAACGTTGTTTTCAATGGCACAAAGCGGTGTTGCTCCTAAAGAGTTAGCAAAAGTATCATCAAAGGGAATCCCTTTAACAGGGATTATCATTACGAGTGTCTGTATTTTAGCCGGCCTTTACTTAGCCTACCTGACTCCAAGTGAGGTAATTGGTTATCTCATGACAATTCCAGGTTTTACCGTCATGTTCATTTGGATTAGTATTTGTGCCGCACAGTTAAAACTGCGACCGCTTTACAATCATCAACCTGCTTTTAAGGTGAAATGGTTCCCATATACGACCATTTTCGCTATTCTATCTTTGAGCGTAATCTTTATCGGATTTTTGTTAAATTCAAATAACGTCATCGGTTCTTCGGTTAGCATTGTAACCATTGGCTTTTTAATCATCGTTTCGTTTTTTATAAAAAAAACTGTAGTTACTTAATTAACCGCCTAAGAAACAGCCAGCAAAATTCTTGCTGGCTTGTTGTTTTCTCTAACCATGAATATTAGTTTGTTCTACTAGATAGGCAGGTTTAATGGTAACATCAATTAAAGCAAAATAATTAAAGTCCACCTGCCAACGGTTCCGACCACCAACCTAGGCAGGCAAAAAGCCAGGCGATTAGCCTGGCTCAGGTATCTTTCCTTATATTTAGAGATCTTGCTCATCTGACTCCACTAAACGTTTTAGCGCGCCAAGTTTATTTTCCCAATATAATTCAAAAAATTGGAGCCAATCTTTTAATTCATACAGTGGTTGCGGCTCAAGCTTGTACCTTGTTTCCCGGCCGACTTTCCGCTCCTTAACTAGTCCTGCATCTGCTAATACACGCAAATGCTTGGACACCGCAGTCCGGCTTATCGGGAAGTGTCCGCTAATAACGGTTACGGGCATTTCTTCACTGCTGAGAAGTTTCAACAGCTTTCGCCTTGTTGGATCAGCAATGGCTTGAAAGACATCATGCTTTGCTGAAGAAGCAGCCATTTACGCCTCAACATATCCTTGCAATTTTTGTACAAGTCCTGCCCAGCCCTGATTCATGTTGTCGCGAATTGGAGTATGTGGAGCACCAAATTCTGTAACTTTGGCAGCATCCCAACCACTATGAATAAGAGTAAATTCAGTTTTTCCATCGAGCTCTTTTAATTCAAACGTTAGTGTCCAATCCTTGCCCCAATTGAACGAAAGGCTATTTGGCGGGTCGACTTTCGTTACCTTACATGGGGACATTCCAAATTGGCCTGCGTTTAGGTGAAATTCGTGCCCTTCAACTGGTTCCATATCATTTGGCATGAACCAGGCGGCTAATCCTTCTGATGTTGCTACAGCGTTCCATACTTTTGTAATTGGTGCATTATACACTAGTGTGTATCGAATATCAGGCAATGTTTGAGTTTGATTTTCCATTATGAATGCTCCTCTTTTAATAAAATACGAAACTATTTGGTTGCGCATTTAAATAATATAACACCTTTTGGTTTCATGTCAAGCATTAAAAAGGTGACTTCACATTAAGTAAAGTCACCGTAAACATAGCTTTTCATTCAAAAAATATGTTTATTGCCCGCTAGATAATAGTGCATGAGCAATTCCGACAAAGTACTCAGATTCGCGAATAATATGATTTAAAACCACTTTTGCAGTATGATTACCGCTTACAGCTTGACTATGTGTTTTAATCTGTTCACATAATTGAATAAAAGACTCACTTTCCTGTAAGCAATAAGTAACAAGCTGTAGCACCTGTTGATACAATTGGTCCGATACTTGGGAACCAGAGCGAATCACAGATTCTATAAATCTTACAACCTGCTGGTGCGTTTCCCCAAGGGCTTGTTCCCACTTTTTCAAGGCATCGACAAACTCAGGCTCCAGTCCTGAGACCAGCTCTCTAATTACTACTGTATGTTCCTCTTCTTGATGCTTCCAAAATTCAGCCTCATCTAAAATTCGCAGTGGCATTTGCGGACCATAGTAAAATTGCATAGATATCCCCCCATTATCATATCACTTCAATGTATGGGATAAGCTATGAAAATATTCATCTGTTAAATCAAGTAACATCCTGTAGACAATCAAGGGAAGGTGTTATAATTATTAAAAATCGTAATGAGGTAGTAATTTATGGAGCTTTTTAATGAACAATTTGTAAGAAGCATCAAATTAAAGAGAGAGGAAATCCCCTCTTTTAAAAAATATCCCTTTAACCTTCCTAGCTTGAAAACTTTAGATGAATTAAGCTTTCATCCAAATGTAACCTTCCTAATTGGGGAAAATGGGATGGGTAAATCAACCTTATTAGAAGCGATAGCAACTGCGTTAGGCTTCAATCCTGAAGGCGGATCGTTCAATTTTAATTTTTCAACCTATGATTCACATTCACCGCTTGGAGACTATCTTAAAGTAATCAAAGGGATTGAAAAACCGAGGGATGGGTTTTTCTTGCGGGCGGAAAGCTTTTACAATGTTGCTTCTAACATTGAGGAATTAGATCGTGAGGGGTTCGGTCCTCGAGTTATTGATTCCTTTGGAGGAGTTTCCCTTCATGAGCAGTCACACGGCGAGGCCTTCTTTGCGACGTTTCTTCACCGTTTTGGCGGCAATGGAATATACATTTTAGATGAACCGGAAGCCGCACTCTCGCCGCTGCGGCAAATGTCGATGTTGACGAGGATCCATGATTTAGTGAACGAGAATTCTCAATTTATCATTGCTACCCATTCGCCGATCATCATGGCATATCCAGAGGCTAGGATTTTTGAGTTCTCTGAGGAAGGTATTAACGAGCGCCGTCTTGAGGAAACCAATCATTATCAAATCATGAAACAATTTTTCGTCGATAAAAATAGAATGCTCCATCATTTGTTAAATGGATAAACAAAAAGAGCGCATTAACACCCGCGCTCTTTTATTAAACAATATTTTTCCCATAAAAAATTTCATCCATCTCTAACTTTAATCTCTCTGTTATTTCAATATGTTCATCCGGAGTTAGCTTGTCTTTTGTATAGCCAAACAAATAATTATTTAAATCGAATTCGCGCAGCTTGCATTTTGTGTGAAAAATATGCTCCTGATAAACATTAACATCAATCATATCGAATAATTCGCTCACGTCTTCTGGGATGTAATTCTGAATGGAATTGATTTCATGGTCGATAAAAAGCTTGTGTCCCGATTTATCTCTTGTAAAACCACGGACACGATAATCGATTGTCATCACATCGGTTTCAAATGTACGAATTAAATAATGAAGTGCCTTAAGCGGCGAAATTTCACCGCAAGTTGAGACATCAATATCTGCCCGAAACGTACTAATCCCCTCATCAGGGTGGAATTCCGGGTAGGTATGAACAGTGATATGGCTCTTATCCAACTGCATCACCACTGATTCGGGAAGCGGACCAGGAGATTCCTCGAATGATTCTGAAGGAGCATTTGCCACAGGCCCTTCCGATACCAGCAATGTAACACTTGCCCCAGCAGGTTCAAAATCTTGGCTGGCCACATTTAAAACATGGGCACCAATGATATCTGAGACATGCCGTAAAATTTTCTGCAATCTTTCCCCACTGTATTCTTCATCAATATAGTTTAAATAAGCTTCCCGCTCTTCCCTTGTCCGTGTGAAACAAATATCATACATATTAAAGCTTAACGACTTCGTTAAGTTATTAAAGCCGTGTAATTCAATCGCCTGCTCGTGTGTAAGTTTCATGACAGTTCCCCCTTCATAGCCTAAACCTATTTAGCTTTTATAGTACCCATTGTTATACCTGGTTACTTATTTTTTCAAAAAGAACGCTTTACTGGACTGATAAACCAAAAATTGGTGTTATACTAATAGTATCCCCTTGAAAGTAGGTGTACCAATGAGCTTACCTCAAGATCATCTGATAAAACTTGAAGAATTTTATAAAATGCGTGAAGAAACGGACAAACTAATCGAATACATCGATGGCAATGTGTTTATGTCACCTTCACCTTCTACAAAACATCAACGCGTTTCGAGCCGGCTCCATGTAAAACTGTTCCATTTTTTGGAAGGAAAAAGTTGCGAAGTATTCCCCGCACCGTTTGATATCGAACTCCATCGCGAAAATATGGAAGGGAACAAAATCATCATCCCTGACTTATCTGTGATATGCGATAAAAGCGGGTTGACGGAGAATAGGTATGTCGGTGCTCCTGCATTAATCATGGAAATATTAAGCCCTTCCAATCAGTCTCATGATTTAGTCTTTAAGTTGAACCTTTATATGCAATACGGTGTTAGAGAATATTGGATTATCAACCCAATGCTAAATACTATCCAAGCTTATGTTTTAGACTCAGAAGGTCAATATCAGCAATTGGATGTCTTAAAGGAAAAAGGAATATTGAAGTCAGCGGTTTTAGAAGGATTAGAGGTTTCATTGGAAGAGATTTTCTAAGCAAAGTATCAAATTTAGATACTTTGCTTTTTTTCATAATATTTCACCCATTATTGAAGAAATTAAAAATGAGGTGAAATTACCCATCCACCTAAGGATTACGGTGATTACTCCCCATTTACTTGCCGACAGCTCGTAAGTTAACATGGCTGCGATTCAAGGACCTCGCGGATTAGCAAAGGGATTTGTGGATTGCAGACGAAAACGGTCAAAATTCAGGATTAAAAATATTGGCGGATATGATTTTTTTGAAGAACAACACGAATAACCATCTTATTTATAATAATTATAATTTAGTATTGATTATAAAATAATATATGATATAATTAATTTAGATAAGAAATTAGGAGGAATGTTACATGACACTCGAACAAGTACTTAATCAACAAATTGCAAACTGGACCGTATTATACACGAAATTACATCAGTTTCACTGGTATGTGAAAGGACCTCACTTCTTTACCTTACATGTAAAATTTGAAGAACTTTATAATGAAGCAGCTGCCACAATCGATGAATTCGCAGAACAATTACTAGCTAATGGCGGCAGCCCGATTTCCACTTTAAAAGAATCGCTTCAATTAGCAACGATTGAAGAATCAAATGATAAATTAACAGCAGAAGAGATGGTTCAGGCAGTGGTCAATGACTTTTCTTTAATCATTACTGAATTAAAAACGGGAATGGAAGTCGCCGAACAAAATAACGACGAAGTTACCAGCGATATGTTCCTCGGCCTAATTGGCAAACTTACTAAACATAACTGGATGTTAAAATCATTCCTGAATGCATAATAAATACAATAGCGTTTTAAAGGACAAGGCTTCATGCTTTGTCCTTTTTAATTTTTTTAAAAATAATTTAGATGTTAATGATGTTTTTGTTATGATAAAGGCAAGAAATTTAAGGAGGATTGGATTGTGAAGAAAACCTTGTGGATGATTCTGTTCTTTTCTTCCATCATAGTAACAGCATGTGTTTCTGAAAAACCACACGACAGTAAGAACCTACCACCAAAAGAAAATGCCATACAGCCTAAGGAAGTAAACCGACCCACTTCACAGCTGCTTACTGAAATCATGGATTTGGCTAAGAAAGGAACGGTTAAGGACTGTCCATTTAATGTACTTGATAGCATTATGGAACAGGTAAAAACGGAATGGGGTGATCCCGATACAGTCGATCAAGCAGGTCTTGGCTTCTATGCTACTTTTAATAAAAAGAAAATAGTTCTAGGTTACAACAAGGCAGGCGAAATTTTCGATGTCCGCTCTTATGCGAGTGATATGAAGGATGTATCCGAGCAGATGATTGTAAAGGCATTCGGACAGCCAGCAGAGATAAAGAACAACAACAATGAAAATATATATGTTTATGGGACGGGCCATGACATTCAATTAAAAATAATCATTCCGAAAAGCAGCAAGACCATCGATCATATTTCCGTTTTTAATCCTAAACGCGCAGAATCGACAGGTGATTATATTCTAGATATTAAAGGATCATCAAATAAATTAACCGACTCAGCATGGGCATCGATGCAGAAATGGCGGAAGGATATTGTTCTTTTTGCGAAAAATCAAGAAAATGTGTTTATTAATGGCCCAAATAAAAAGAAAGTTGCCCTAACATTTGATGATGGCCCGGATGAAGTCATCACACCTGCCATCATTGATATTTTAGCTGCCCATCATGTTAAGGGAAATTTCTTTTTTATAGGAAGTAGAGTTAAAGAGCACCCGGAAGTTGTTATGGAGGCATTCAAACAAGGAAACCTAGTCCTAAACCACAGCTATCATCACCTTGAATTAACGAAGTTAAATAAAGAAGCTGTTCGCAAGGAAATTACCGATACTGGCCAGGCGATAAAATCTGTTACCGGAAAAGAACCCGCCATCATTCGGACCCCCTATGGCGATACGAATACGGATGTAGCAGCGATTTCAAAACAAGAGGGTTATTCCATTGTCCTTTGGTCAATTGACACTTTAGATTGGTCACAAAAGGATTCCAAAAATATCGTTAATAATGTGCTGGCAAATGTTCGAAATGGCGACATTATCTTAATGCACTCTGATTCCGATAAAGGTGAGACCAAAAAAGCTTTACCACTTTTAATCGAGGAATTGCAAAAAAGGAATTTTGAAATTGTTGACTTGCAAGATTTGTTGAATATTAAAGGATATCAATAACTAAAAAATGAAAAAAGCGGAGATTTTCCGGTTAGTCCGCAGAATGAGCCTGGTTTGGGGGATATAAGCGGAGACTTTCCGATTAAGCAAAGAAAAATTACCTATTTTCACGTTTTTCGAGTCAATAGTCGGAATCCTTCCGTCTATTTAAGCTTTTTTCAGTGTGATTTCCTAATTAAGAGAAATTTCTCCGCTTATTTTTCAAACCTTGCTGATTCCTCATCTGGGTCCGCTCTTTTATGGTTGGCGGGAGCAAAAATAGATATTAAAAAAGGCTCAGTATAGTGAACTGAGCCATTTATTTTTAAATGCAAAAACAGATACAAAATGCAATACAAATTGGGATGCATTTTCGGGTTTTGCGACAGGAAACGGAACCCGTTGCTATGTTAAGCTGCTTTTTCATAAAAATTCTCTATTTTACTTGATAATCTCTTAATAATTCTACTTCTTCGCCGGTCAATTCCCGGTATTCACCGAGCTCAAGGGTTTCGTCCAACGGCAGAGGTCCCATGGAAATCCGCTGTAGGTAGACAACACTTTTTCCAACCGCTTCGAACATCCTTTTCACCTGATGAAATTTACCTTCGGTGATGGTTAGCTCAATATCAGAACGAATCCCCGATTTCAAGATTTTCAATTCGCCAGGCTTGGTTTCATAACCGTCGTCCAAGGTTACCCCTTCTGCAAATGCCTCAACGTCTGCCGCGTCCACTTCCCCATCAATCACCGCAAAGTACGTTTTCGGGACATGCTTTTTCGGAGAAAGCAAACGATGAGCTAATTGACCATCATTCGTAATTAGTAACAAGCCTTCTGTGTCCTTGTCCAACCGGCCAACAGGAAACGGCTCATACACCTGATCCTCCATCTCCAATAAATCGATGACGGTTTCACAGGAGTTATCTTCTGTCGCTGACAATACCCCTTGTGGCTTGTTCATCATCAGATAGATGAATTCTTTGTATTCAACAACTTCGCCATTTAAGGCGACGGTTTGTGTTGCAGTATCGACGTGCTGCTTGGCATCCTTAACCACGACATCATCTACTTTAACGGCCCCGCTTTTCAGCAGCTGCTTCACTTCCTTGCGGCTGCCGTAACCGAGATTTGCCAGCATTTTATCAATTCTCAATGATAATCCCCCTTATTTTAAGAAGATTTTCAGGTGCGAAGTCTTAATTTTTGCTTTAAGCGAACAACCCGGTCCCCAAATAATCGGTCGACGAGTCCTGATTTTAATCCTAGGTAAAAATAGATACTCGCACCTGCTCCAGCACTTACTAGGATAATCAAGACCGATTGCCCCTTTGATGCTGGTGAAAGAAATAGCGAAAGAAATTTATAGACAAGCTCTGTCCCCGCCCACATCAATCCTGCAAAAATCACGATTAGTAAGCTCCGTCTCCAAACAAGACGGAATTGGTAACGCGAAAACGTTTTAATAACAATCAAATTAATAATAATTGCTACCGAGTAGCCAAGTGCTGTTGCTAAAACGGCCCCTCTTGTTTCGAACATTTTTATTAGCGGGATATTTAAAGCGAGTTTTACTAATAAACCAACAAGTAAGCTTAAGATGGTAAAGCGCTGTTCATTGATACCCTGCAGAATGGCAGCTGTTACTGCGTACAAGGAAAATAAAATCGCAACCGGAGCATAGGCGCCTAATACTTGTGTTCCAAGTACATCATGCTCATAAAAGGCTGTGTAAACTGGTTCGGCCAATAGGGACAATCCAATCGCGGCCGGTAATGTTAAATACAATAAGACTTGAAATGTTTGGTTTAACTGCCGGTTCATACTTTGACGATCATTCTCAACAAATGCTTTTGTAATGCTTGGTACCAGCGTTAAGGAAAAGGCCGTCGCGAGTGAGACGGGAATAATAACTATTTTATGTGATTCGAAATTCAATATCCCAAATGCAACATCCGCAAAACTCTTATTCATCCCCATTTCCTTCAAAGCCCTTGTCAAGGTAAATTGGTCAATAAATTGAAAGAGTGGATTGGCTATCCCGACAAACACGAATGGTGCTGCGTATATAAAAATCTCTTTATAAATTTCCTTTAACGAGATATCGATGCTGCCTTTATCATGTTCTAAAAGCTGATCCAAATATGGTTTTCTTTTGTACCAATACCAAAATAAAACAAACAAGCCGCCGATAGCACCAATAAAGGCAGCAAAAGTTGCGACACTAACCGCAGATACAATTGTTCCATTTAAAAATTTCAGGACAACGTAGGCACCGGCAAGCGTGAAAATAATCCGGACGATTTGTTCCACGACCTGTGACACAGCAGACGGTCCCATCGATTGATGTCCTTGAAAATATCCCCTGATTAAACTCATAAATGGCACAACAATCAAAGCGAAACTAACAGATCTTATGACTGTAATAACACTTGCCAAGTCTTTTTTATCAGGATGACTCATCTCTGCTAGCAACGGTGCCGCTGAAAACATGACAAGAAAGGCTGCAATTCCCGTAAATAGCATGACCATTATTCCCGATTTAAATAGTTTTCGGCCAACGGCATATTCCTCTAGGGCATTATATTTTGAAATAAACTTTGACACTGCGAGCGGTACACCAGCCGTGGCAACACTAATAAAAATTGTATAAGGGACATACGAGTAGGAGTAAAGCTGTGTCCCATGTTTTCCGACAATTTGATAAAATGGAATAACGTAAATTAAGCCGATAACCTTTGATAGGATCGTTCCAAAGGTTAAGATAAATGTTCCTCTTAAAAGCTTAGACTGCATAAAATCCCTTCCTATTTCGAAAAGCGCAAGCGCCTCATCAAGTAAATTCGACTATTTTTGCACACTATTGTAGTGTACAACTCTTTTCCTTTTGATGCTACTAACAATCCTAAAAAATTTATTAAAAATTGTTGACTATCTGTTTTGTTTTCAGTACGGGCTGAAATGGTTATAATGGAATAATTGGTATAAACACCATTAGGTTACCGATAAAAATGAATGAACATAAAGTTGGTGCAAATATGGAATACGATGTAATCGTCATTGGCGGCGGCCCATCAGGGTTAATGGCTGCCATTGCCGCCGGTGAAAAAGGGGCAAAGGTCCTGTTAATCGATAAAGGAGAAAAGCTTGGCAGAAAACTGGCGATATCCGGAGGCGGACGCTGTAACGTCACAAACCGTCTGCCGGTGGAAGAGATCATTAAACATTTGCCGGGAAACGGGAAATTTTTATACAGTGCTTTTTCTATTTTTAGTAATGAGGACATTATTGCCTTTTTTGAAAAGTTAGGAATTGCCTTAAAAGAAGAGGATCACGGGCGGATGTTCCCGGTATCTAATAAAGCTCAATCCGTGGTCGATGCCCTTTTGGAGCAATTAGAGAAGCTACAGGTTCGTGTGTTCAAAAATTCCCCTGTAGCGGAAGTCATCTATGAAAATGGACAAACAGCTGCTGTTCTATTAAAGGATGACCAGAAAATTGCCGCAAAAGCCATCGTCATTGCTGTTGGCGGCAAATCGGTCCCCCATACAGGATCAACCGGCGACGGCTATGCCTGGGCGAAAAAAGCTGGCCACACGATTACCGAATTATTTCCAACCGAAGTTCCTGTCACGTCTAATGAACCTTTTATCAAAAATAAGGCACTGCAAGGGTTAGCATTGCGCGATATTGAGGTAAGTGTGTTGAATCCAAAAGGAAAGCCAATTATCTCCCATCGGATGGACATGCTGTTTACTCATTTTGGCATCAGCGGCCCGGCGGTTCTTCGCTGCAGCCAGTTTGTTGTAAAAGCGATGAAGAAGTGGAAATTGAAAGAGGTTACCATGAGCCTCGATGCCCTTCCAGATAAAAGAGAGGAAGAAATTTTTCAGGAAATTGTTAGACTTGTAAAAAGTGAGCCAAAGAAAAGTATTAAGAATACGTTAAAGGGCTTGCTGCCTGAACGTTATTTACTATTTCTATTAGAACAAAATGGTATCGACCCTTCCGAGCAGGGCGGCATGATTTCTAATGAAAAAATTCGTAGTTTTTCTAAAAGCTGCAAACAGTTCCTGATTAACGTTAACGGCACACTTCCACTCGAAAAGGCATTTGTCACGGGCGGCGGCGTGTCGGTTAAAGAAATTGAACCGCAAACGATGGGCTCGAAATTAATGGATGGTTTATATTTTTGTGGTGAAATTCTTGATGTTCATGGGTATACAGGGGGTTATAATATTACCTCCGCACTTGTGACCGGCAGGCTTGCGGGAACCAATGCTGCTCTAACTGCCAAAAATCGGGCCTGACTATTGTCAGGCCTTGTAAATAATCATCGCTGTAAAGCAATAAATCTGTTCTTCCTCTTCCTCCTCTGGCATCGCTGCAACGTTATACTTAATATCTAGCAGACTCCGTTCATCTATCCCTCTCAGAAACCGATTCATTTCCTTTTCCAAATCCTTCTCATGCTCGCGATCAAACAATTTCACCTGGATCAATGTACTCTCCCTCTCTTTTTTTATTATCATTATTGACAACTTTTCTGAATTTTAAAAAAGAGGGGCTGGGAAAGTTGTATTTTTCCAAATATTATCCAGGGTATGTCGTAAGTTTCTGTAAATGTGTCGTAAATGACTGAAAATATATCGTAAGGTCTCAAAAATATGTCGTAAAAGTCAAAATTGATGTCATAAACGAGTTTTATGAAAGAGAAAAACCGATTCCAAAATTGGAATCGGTTATTTCGTTTCTCCTGTCCAGTTCATCATACCGCCTACCATGTTGCGGACTTTGTAACCCTGATCCTGCAGATAGTAGCAAACATTACCGCTGCGGGCGCTTGAGCGGCAGATAAAAATATACTCTTTATCCTTATCAAAATAGTCCAAGTTAGCAGGAATTTCTCCCATTCGAATATGCTTTGCCCCTGGAATCATCCCCGCCGCTACTTCTTCATCTTCTCTTACATCAACAAGCTCCAGCTTTTCCCCTGCCGCAAGCTTCTTTTGTAACTCTTCTGGTGTTATCGTTTGAATTACTTCCATCCCAATCATCCCTTCAGAAAAACATCCCCCAGTTTGGCAGGAGGATGTTCTATTTAATTAATTGGCCACAATATTGACTAGTTTACCCGGAACCGTAATGACTTTGCGAATCGTTTTTCCTTCGATTTGTTCCTTGACGCGGTCATCGTCCATTGCGATGCCTTCCAATGCCTCTTTGCTGGCATCCGTTGGCACCATAAGCTTCGTCTTTACCTTACCATTAACTTGAATAACAATTTCTACCTCGTCATCAACTAGCTTTGCTTCATCGTATGCAGGCCAAGCCTCATAAGAGATTGTTTCGCTAGACCCGAGTTTATTCCAAAGTTCTTCTGCAATATGCGGACAAACAGGTGCAAGCATTTTCACGAAGCCTTCAACGTAATCCTTAGGAAGTACTGTTGCTTTGTAAGCTTCATTAATGAATACCATCATTTGTGAAATGGCGGTATTAAATCTCAATCCTTCGTAATCCTCGGTTACCTTTTTCACCGTTTGATGGTAAACCTTTTCCAAACTTGATGCTTCATCTATTGATTGGATTTTTGGACTTAATGAACCGTCCTCTTCCACCAATAAGCGCCAGATCCGATCAAGGAAGCGGCGGGAACCGTCCAAACCATTTGTCGACCAAGCAATCGAGGCATCAAGCGGTCCCATAAACATTTCATACAAGCGCAGGGTATCGGCACCATGACTGTCGATGATATCATCAGGATTGACCACATTTCCTTTTGACTTACTCATCTTTTCATTGCCTTCGCCTAAAATCATCCCTTGGTTGAATAGCTTTTGGAATGGTTCTTTTGTTGGAACCACACCAATATCATATAAAAATTTATGCCAGAAACGGGCATATAGCAAGTGAAGAACGGCATGTTCGGCACCGCCAATGTAAATATCGACCGGTAACCAATGATTTAATTTTTCCTGTGATGCTAATGCTTGATCATTTTTCGGGTCAATATAACGTAAATAGTACCAGCAGCTGCCTGCCCATTGCGGCATTGTATTCGTTTCGCGGCGACCCTTTTTGCCTGTTTCAGGATCGACTACATTTACCCAATCGGCAATATTAGCAAGTGGTGATTCGCCTGTTCCAGACGGTTTGATATCTTGCGTTTTTGGCAGCATCAACGGAAGTTGATCATCCGGCACAGCTGTCATTGTGCCGTCTTCCCAATGGATAATTGGAATTGGCTCCCCCCAGTAACGCTGACGGCTGAATAACCAATCACGTAAGCGGAAAGTTACCTTTTTCGTACCGATACCTTTTTCCTCTAACCACGAGATCATTTTGGAAATGGCATCTTCTTTATTTAAGCCATTTAAAAAATCGGAATTGATGTGTTCTCCGTCACCTGTATAGGCTTCTTTCTCGACATCGCCGCCGGAGACAACTGGCTTAATTGCGAGTCCGAATTCTTTAGCAAATTCATAATCGCGTTCATCGTGTGCGGGAACGGCCATAATCGCACCCGTTCCGTAGCTTACTAATACATAATCAGCAATCCAGATTGGCATTTTTTCTCCATTGGCAGGATTGATGGCATAGGCACCGGTAAAAACGCCTGTTTTTTCTTTAGCTAAGTCCGTGCGCTCAAGATCGCTTTTCGTCTTCACTTTATCTAAATAAGTATCAACAGCAGCGCGCTGTTCGGCTGTCGTGATTTTATCAACAAATGCATGTTCTGGAGCTAATACTGCATAGGTTGCACCGAATAATGTATCCGGACGAGTTGTGAAAACAGTGAAGGTTTCGTCATATCCATCAATGGCGAAGGTTACTTCCGCCCCTTCAGAACGGCCAATCCAGTTGCGCTGCATGTCTTTCAAACTTTCCGGCCAATCAAGCTCCTCTAAATCTTCAAGTAAGCGGTCACCATAAGCTGTGATTTTTAACATCCATTGCTTCATCGGACGGCGTTCAACTGGATGGCCACCGCGTTCACTTTTGCCGTCAATAACTTCTTCGTTGGCCAAAACGGTTCCAAGTGCAGGACACCAGTTCACTGCGACCTCATCAATATAGGCAAGGCCTTTTTCAAAAAGTTTTAAGAAAATCCACTGTGTCCATTTATAATATTCCGGGTCAGTCGTATTGACTTCACGGTCCCAATCATAGGAGAAACCTAACGCTTTAATTTGTCTACGGAAAGTATCAATATTTTTCGCTGTGAATTCTGCTGGATCATTTCCTGTATCTAATGCGTATTGTTCTGCCGGTAATCCAAATGCGTCCCAGCCCATTGGGTGAAGAACATTATATCCTTGCATCCGCTTTAAGCGGGAAAGAATATCTGTTGCGGTATAGCCTTCAGGGTGGCCAACATGGAGTCCTGCCCCTGATGGATATGGAAACATATCTAGCGCATAGAATTTACGTTTATCATATTCTTCACTCGTTTTGAATGTTTTTTCTGTTTCCCATTTCTGTTGCCACTTTTTTTCGATTTGCTGATGGTCAAAACTCATAACATTTTCCTCCTATAAAAAAATAAAAAACCCCTCATCCCAAAAAGGGACGAGAGGATTGTATGTATCTTCCCGCGGTACCACCCACATTAGTGCTAATGCACTCGCTTCATTCATCCTTAACGCGGAAAACGGCAAGCATTACTATTCGTTCATGCTTGCAACTCAAAGGCGAGTTCATGATGTACCCCGTTGACTTCCACCAGCCGTCAACTCTCTACAGTTCGGGTATTGACCATTACTACTCCTGATCACTGTTTTTGTAATTTAAAAGTATTACGGTTATTGTATTAAATTTTCCGATGGTATGCAAGTAAACTTTCGCCTAAATTCAGGATGGACAGGAAATCGCCTTTATAAACAACCAAAAGAAAAGACAATGGAGATTTCCCCCACTGTCCTCCCCACGTGGACAAATGCTACATTTGTCCACGAACGGTGCCTGACACCATTTTCCTTTTTATTCCACGATCATACATAAGTGTGGTGACGATTGCGATTAGGAATAGTCCGATCAATACGAAAAATAATGAGGACATGCTATACAGATCTACTATTATTCCGCCTAGTAATGGGCCAACCATTCTTCCGCCTGTAGCTGTACTATTTACGATTCCTTGGTAAAAACCTTCTCTCCCCTTAGGCGCTAGATCGAAAGCAATGGTAGGAACTGCCGGCCAGATGAACATTTCACCGACTGTTAGAATAATCATTGCAACGACGAAGCCTGAAAAAGCACTCGCATTTCCTGCAACTAAAAATGAAACGATAAAGATACCAATTCCAATAAGGATTTGCACCTTAAGTGAAGCCGTTATATGCTTTAGCACGCCATTTAATAGTGGCTGCCCAATAACGATGATGGCCCCGTTTATCGCCCATAGTAAACTATATTGTTTCAATGAAATGTTGATTTCCTGTGTGTAGGAAGCAATGGTTGTTGTCCATTGACTATAAGCAACCCAACAAAGCAAATACCCACCGCAAACAATCAGTAAAGCCTGCAGATTTGCTTTGTTTTTTACAACATTTATCGCTTTTTCTTTATTGTCATGTATTGCTGTCTCTACCAGGATTCCCTTATATCCAAATAAAGCAATTAGTAGAAAGATTACATACATGATGGTGTTGGCTAAGAAGATTAATTGGAATGAGTAAGCTGCTACAATCCCTCCAAGAAATGCACCTACTGCAACTCCAAGGTTTTGTGCGACATAAAGGGCATTAAATGATTTACGCCCGCCTTCTTTCCATACGGAACCTGCCATCGCATACATCGATGGAAAAATAATTCCTGTTCCAAAGCCTGTGATGGTAAGGAAAACGACGTATTGTGGCCAGTCATGCCAAATGGATAGGCCGATTAGGGCTAAGAGGGAAATAGCAATTCCCAATATAATAGATTTATAGCCGCCAATTTTATCGAATAAATGGCCGCCATAAAGATTTCCGATGACGTTTGCTCCTGAGTTGAGCATGAGGACAATCCCGGCAATGGAGAGGGACTTTCCTAAATGATCGTGAATATAGATTGTATTTAAAGGCCATAAAAAAGAAGAGCCTATTACATTCACTGCCATCCCGATGATTAAAAGCCATAAGGCACGCGGCATGAAAAACGCTCCTTTAAGATTAACTATTTTGTTTCCCTTGGTAATTTTAGCTGTTTTTTTGTAAGGGTGCAATGCTTTTATATTTCCAGTTAGGGCGGGGATTGATTCCGACGATTTTCGGGTTTATTTCGCCAAACTTGGGATTTATCTCGCCAAACTCGGCGCTTATTTCGCCAAACCGAGGGTTTATTTCGCCAACTTCACGATTTATTTCGCCAAACCCCACATTTGACCCCGCAAATTGACACTCCAGCCCAATTCATTCAAAATAAAAGCAAGAAAACACTGTTCCCCAAAGAGAAACAGTGTTTTCCAGAAATTATTACAAGGCTCTTTCCTAAATTCTTATTCCTTCTTGGTCGGACGAATAAGAACTGCTAATGGAAAGGGTCTATTTTTTTGGAACTGCTGACACTACCGGTGCTTGGGCAGGGAAATAACTATTAACAGCATGGTCTTTCTTCTTCTCGTTTACCTTTTCATCGAAGACAGCTTTTTTAGCTTTTTCAATTTCCTTGTCAAGCTCATCCATGTTGACGCCTTTTTTCACAAGCTCTTCCGTTGCAAGGCGAATCGCTTTGCTAGACTGCTCAATGGACATCCGTAAGGAATCCATTGATCCTTGCGGGTTATGGAAGCCGGCGGAGTTTTCAGCGGCAATGATATCCCAGAACCATTGGCCTTTACGGACAAATTCCTGAGCTTGGTTAATTTTTTCCTGGCTCACCCCTGATGTAATCATTTTGTTTACATAGTAATGGGCTGAAGTGGAAATATCTTGGGCATCATGTAATCCCTTCACGTTTGCATCTTGAATTTCTATGACACGGTCTTTCAGTTTGTCTAAATCACGGTCACCGTGACATTGTCCGCAAGATGTTTGCATCGTTTTAAGCGGTGAAGTCCACCAGTGTGAGGTGATCTTTCTTTTTCCATCGACACGTTCGTATGGCATATGGCAATCGGCACAGGATACATTTGCTTTCCCATGTGTGCCTGATAAGTGAGTTTCAAATTCAGGATGCTGTGCTTTTAACATCGGTGTGCCGGAAATATTGCTGATCCAGTCTTTCTCAAAACCGTTTTCTTTTGCAATCGTGCTATAGTAATCATACATATCTGCAGGCTTAAAACCTTTTGTCCACGGGTAGGTAACTTCACTATTTTTAGCAGCAAAGTAATATTCATCATGGCACTGGCCGCAAACATAGCTGCGCATTTCGTTTTTCGTTGGGTTCGACACATCGACCCCCTTTGCTTTCAATGCTTTAAAAAGACTAGGGCGGGTGACGCGTAAATCCATTGTTTTCGGGTCATGGCAGTCAGAACAGCCGATTGGCGAGTGGCCCATCGCTTCGCCTTTTGGCCAGATATCTTTATTGAAATTGGCGCCCCAATAGCTGTCACCCATTTCTTCAATCATTTTTGGAACAGCCGTTGATTTACATGTGTAACAAGAACCAACTGACTTATCAGTAATCCGTTTAACACTGCGAATATCTTCTAAGGCATACGTATGGCCGCGGTCTTCATTGTATTCGGTCGCAAATCCATATCCATTGAAAAGGATTGGCAGTAATGGTTCTTTATCGGCGTCGTATTTGCTGCGCTTGACCGAACCATTGTATTTTGTGTCTTCCATCTTTTCATTTTTCTTGTAGCTGTTATATTGAAGCGGAAATAAGTCCTTGAACGCATCATTACTTATTTCATCTGCTGAAAGGCCTGTCGTTTTCTTACCTGCTGCCGAAGCTGTTTTTTCACCGGAATCATTGCAGCAGCCGGTGATTATCAACACAAATGACAGCAGGAGAAGATATGCCCCATATCGAATCCTTCCCATTTTTTAAAATCCTCCCTTATTTTCTAATAATTCTCCTGATTTAGGTGGCTTATTATAATGATCATCTTTAAAGCCTTTCCCATGCGGAACTGTTTTGTGACAGGATATACACTTATCCTTTGCGTCATGTGATACATTGCTGAGCGTACTGTTGTGGCACGAAATACAGTTATCATTCATGATATCTTTCGTGCGGTCCGTCGCCTGGATTACATCCGGAATATCATCGGTTCCGAGTGTGTTGAAATAAATATGTGTCATCCCGGCACGGCCTTTAAAAAATAACTTCCCGACTTCACTCTTGTGTGGCAAATGGCAGTCATTACACTGTAAATCGGAATGTGTAGAATCCACGAATGACGTATAAACGGATTTCATCGTATGACAGTTTTGACAAAAACCAGGTGAATCCAAGTAAGCCATTGTTTTGACTGTTGAAAACGATAAAAATACGCCGACAAGCAGGGCCAGCACAATTAAAAACTTTTTGTTCATCTTCAAAAGCTTTTTAAACATTACTTCACCTCCCATTAATGATCTAAATACTCTCTATTTATTTATTAAAGAACCTTGAAGGCACCTTAATCCCAATTGAATCACGCCAAAAGGCGCTTTTGTTTTTACTGCCTATTCCTGCGATTTCTTATCAGAATGGTCAATGCAGCCACAGATAGAACACTAATCCCGCTAAATGCGCCAACGGCAATACTTGTGGATTTCTTATTCTCGTTTACTTTCACTTCAGCTGAATCATTTAAAACCTCTGTGGACAGCTTCTCTTCGCTGCGTTCATATGTTAAGGTGAAGTTTTTTTCTTCACCCGCTTTTACTCCTTGGAAAAGATAGGAGAATGTGTTAGCTGCTTCACCATGATTCTGGTTTTCATCAGGGGCCGGCGTGAGCTTGAATTTTTTTGCCTTAGACGGCTCTGTAAAGGTAACATTGACGAGTCCGATGTCAGCAAAGCTTTTAAACTGATACGCTAAGGTCTTCTTAGCCTTATTTACCTTTAGGCTGTCTGTATAAAATTCGATAACAAATTTGTAGCGTTCATTCGGGCCAATCTCTTCACTTGTTGTCCAGGAAATCGTTCCTTTATCACGGTCGATGGCATATTCGATTTCATAGGTCTTTCTTAAATCGCTTGAGTAATCTGCCACATAGCCAATTCGGAAGTTTTTCTCACCCATTGGCAGCGGCATTTCAATTTGTCCTTTTTGCGGCCGATCGGAGTTATTTACCATTGAACCCTGATAACCAATTAACAGCGGTGAATGATCCTTCTTTTGATCATTTGGATGATAAGCAAACTCCGGCATGACTTGAATCGTCAGCTCTTCCATGCTTAAAATTTTACTCTCAGCAAAGCTAACCGAAGGACACATAATGGCCAGAATGATGCTAGCGATAAAAAGGTATTTTTTCATGTCAATACTTCCTTTGTTAAGTAAAATTTGTGGATAAAATGTGAACGCATTCACATAATCTTCTATTAAAAGTGCTAAGTAGTTTCACTTAGCAAAAGGTGGTATTCGTGGAATGAGGTTTTTAAATCCATATCTCATTTAAACCATGTTAAATAATCTCCATCTGTGACCTCCATCACACAATAAATTGTAGTTGTTGCTAAAGTGTGAACATGGTTTTTCTTCTATTTTCATGTTGTTTTTATTAAGAAATTGATGTCCCAAGTGATTTTAGAGTCATTTTTTAAAAATACCCGCAAAAAAATCTCCCAACGAATTGTTGAGAGATTTTAAACTTTTATTAGGATTGTCCATTTTCTGGGTGCATTTTAGATTTTACTGGCTGACCGCCTGATTGTTCATATTTCCTTTTTGCGTTCTTGACAAGGTCAACATCCTGGCCGAGTTCGAGATCTTGATTATTGATTCCATTTCGAGTTTTTTGTTCTGGATTTTGTTGTTTTGATCGTTTTTTCAAGAAGTCTCTCCTCCTTTTAATGCCCTTTTAAAATCATCGAGTTCTGCAGCTGCTGCAGCTGCAGCCTCATCCTATGGAGCTGTTCCCGCTGCTGCGAATTGGAAAAATGGGCCATTTTGGCGATATCACCGTAAGTGTCTTCGAGACCCTGTAGTGCCTGTGTATAATTATCATCGTTATATTGTTCTTGGAGGCTGCTTTGCTTGTATTGTTCCTCGGCAAATCGAATCGCATCCTCACACTGCTGCATCAGGTTATCCATTGAATCACGAGTAGCCATTTAAGAACCCCCTTCAATCCCTGCTATGAAGCATACGGCTTCATTTCTTATTGTGTTCTCCATTCTTTTTCCTATGACAGAAACCGCAGGATAAATTTTTACCAGCCTTCCTTGAAACAATTACAATTGGATAAGGATTTCGCTTCATGTTAAAATTGAGCTTATGAAAATTAAAAGGAGGTTTTCTGACATGCTTCAGACAAAACCTTTTCCATATGCAGCTGATGATAAAAGGTACCATACCTGGAATTACCATCTGCGCGGGCATTTCGGTCATAAGGTGTTTAAAATAGCACTTGATGGCGGCTTTGATTGTCCGAATCGTGACGGAACAGTCGCTCATGGGGGCTGTACCTTCTGCAGTGCAGCCGGTTCAGGAGATTTTGCCGGTAATCGTGTCGAGACACTGGAAACACAATTTAATGAGATTAAAGAAAAAATGCACACGAAATGGAAAGATGGCAAGTACATGGCCTACTTCCAGGCGTTCACGAATACCCATGCATCCGTTGAAGTTCTTCGTGAAAAATACGAAACCGTCCTTAAGCAGGAAGGCGTTGTCGGCTTGTCGATTGCCACTCGTCCAGATTGCCTGCCCGATGATGTCGTCGAATATTTAGCAGAATTAAACGAACGAACATATTTATGGGTTGAACTCGGGCTGCAGACTGTGCACGAACGTACCGCCCTTCTTATCAATCGTGCCCATGATTTCCAGAGTTATATTGACGGTGTTAAGAAGCTAAGAAAGCATGGGATTCGAATTTGCACGCATATTATTAATGGCCTGCCGCTTGAGACGGATGAGATGATGATGGAAACAGCCCGTGAGGTCGCTAAATTGGACGTGCAGGGAATAAAGATTCATTTGCTTCATCTTTTAAAAGGCACGCCGATGGTCAAGCAATATGAAAAAGGCATGCTTGAATTTCTTTCGCAACAGGAGTATGTCAATTTAGTATGCGACCAATTGGAGATCTTACCACCGGAAATGATTGTTCACCGCATTACCGGCGATGGGCCGATTGACTTGATGGTTGGCCCAATGTGGAGTGTGAATAAGTGGGAAGTATTAAATTCCATTGATGGAGAATTAAAGCGAAGGGACAGCTGGCAGGGTAAATTTTTTCAAGAGGCATTAAACCGATGAAATTGGAGCGTATTCTTCCGTTTGCGAAAAATTTACTAGAAAAAGCCGTTCAACCCGGTGATGTTGTCGTCGATGCGACAGTTGGCAATGGCCATGATACCGTGTTTTTGGCAGGGCTTGTTGGAGACAACGGGAAAGTTTACGGATTTGACGTGCAAAAAGAGGCAATCGTGGCAACAAAGGAGCGCTTGGCGGCTCATGGCTTGTCAGAGCGGGTGACCATTTTTCACGAAGGACACGAACAGCTTTCCGCAAAAATTCCAACTTCTGATCAGCGAAAAATTACTGGAGCGATTTTTAACCTTGGCTACTTGCCTGGCAGCGATAAATCAATTGTTACTCAACCAGATACAACAATTGCCGCAATCGAGCAGTTATTGGAACTGATGGCACCAGAGGGAATCATCGTCCTTGTTATTTACCACGGGCACGAACAAGGTACGGTGGAACGGGACATCCTACTTCAATTCTGTCAACAATTAGACCAAAAGAAAGCCCATGTACTGCAATACCAATTTATCAATCAGCAAAATAATCCGCCGTTTATTGTGGCGCTTGAAAAACGTTAAAAACCAGGCTTCATTCGCCTGGTTATTTTATTTAATCATAAGTCTTGTCACAAACGCGGGGACTAATTTTTGCACCGAGCGGTAGGCGCGTCCGTTGAAATAAAAGAAATAACTGACCCATCCACCTGATTTAATGATTCCCTTTGCCAGCTTGCGGACATTTTTCTGTTTTCGAACCTTGGCATCCGATAAGTAAATTCCTAACAACCCCCGATTGATAAGCTGATGGAATTTCTTATGCGGAAGGTACTCCGTATGCCTGTCCGCTTCGACAACAAAATGCTTTAACCGCTGAAAAAGGGTTTCCTGATTGTCATAGTAAGAACAAAAGTTTAAATCCCCTCCGGCAATATCCTCCTCTTGGTCAATGAAATAATCCAAGAGAATATGGAGTCCTTGAATATAAGGGAAATAGCCCTTACGAATATTTTCGGCATCACTCGCCTGAAAATCCTCACGCATTGCATATGATATTAAGCAAAAAATCCCCAATGTCGAACCGGAGCAGGCCGAAAATTCATACCATTTCATCTCAGGGAGTCGGTTTTGGTAACGATGGAACCATTTTTCAAGCCGCGGTACCCGCTCCTCGTGAACTACATGTTTGTGAATTTGCAAATCACAATAATACTGGCACAACTCCTGAAGATAATCTTTGATTACATCGTAATGCTCGGTCTCATTAAGGACAGAACGACAAGTCGCCGATAAATCATGCAAATAATTCCCATCATCTTGATCCTCGCGAAGCCGGTAATAGTTTTTCCTATCAGCCCTAAGTAAAAGGGCGTCAGCCATCGACTCATGAAGTGCAGCAAAGTCCTCAGGATCAAGCGATGTGCTTCGGTCACAAAGATTATCTAAATAATCACTAATCGTTTGATAAGCGACGATAAACTTGACTGCTTTCTTATAATCCGCGCCGGCCGTAAGCGCTAAGATTGCTCCACCTTCACAGTGAAACGTTTTTTGCTCAATACTGGCAAGCGCCTGAGTTCGTAACTCGGAATTCGGAATTTTTTCAGCCCGGCTTTTCCAATAAGCCAATTCTTGATGGACTGCTGGAAGAATTTTGCGGTATACCCTGGACATAAGGGTGATTGGCATCATGGAAACAACAACCTTTCTAAACGATATATCCGATAGCTTTTAATTGACTAAATACAAAATCTTTTGCGTATTCAAAGACCTCTTCGCGCTCCGGTTCATTAAAAATTTCATGGTAGCATTTCGGCCATTCCTTAAATCTCTTTTCGGATAATGGGACATGATTGAACCATTCCTTAACGGTCGTTTTATTGACGATTTTGTCATCCCCGCCCTGCATAACCAGCATGGGGATATCCTGTGTTTTTCCGAGATCAAGGAATGCTTGCTTTATCGCCGCTGCAAGTTCACGATACCATCTCACCGATATCTTTGTCACGTAAAGGGTATCATTCGAGTCCGCTTCTCTTACGTCTTCATTTCTCGTCGCCATTTGGACAGTCAAACCTGAATTCATTCGTAACGAAGGAAAGACCGCATTCAACACATGGGATAGTGCGTCTAAGAATTTGGAAGGGGAATGGACCAGTCCTAAGCATGGGGAAGAAAGAATCACTCCTGCGACATTTAACCTCTCTTCTTGGAGTAAGCGAATCGAGATTAATCCGCCCATACTATGTCCAAGTAAAAAGACAGGCAGATCATATCGGTAGGCAGCTTGGACCCAATCTTTTACCTCAAAAATATATTCATCGAAGGAGTCAATATGGCCCCGGTTGGCTCTAGTTGTCATCCCTTGCCCTGGAAGGTCAGCCATAATGACATGAAAGCCAGATAAACGCCACATTTCAATTAGCCAGCCATATCTGCCATGGTGTTCCATTGCCCCATGAACAATGACGATTACCGCCTTCGCTTCCCCTTCAGCTTCCCACTTCCACATATATTTTTTCCCCCTTGAAAAAGTAATTAGCGATTATTTTAAAAATTAATCTTCCACCTGATGTTTATAAAAAATAAAAAAGATAAATGTTTTGAAATTTACTTAAAGCTTTCGATACAATAGAATTATTACTCAAAAAGGAGCGAACCTATGATTTACCCCTTTAAAGATAAATATCCGTTAATTGCGGAAACTGCATTTATTGCCGATTATGTAACGATTACTGGTGATGTTGAAATTGGCGAACAATCCAGCGTCTGGTTTAACTCGAGTATTAGAGGTGATGTTGCCCCAACGAGGATAGGCAATAAAGTAAATATCCAAGATAATTCTATCTTACACCAAAGTCCTAATAACCCGCTAATTTTAGAGGATGAAGTAACGATTGGGCATCAAGTAATCCTGCACAGCTGCATCATTAGGAAAAGGGCGTTAATCGGGATGGGGTCGATTATCCTTGACCAAGCTGAAATCGGCGAAGGTGCGTTTATTGGTGCCGGCAGTCTCGTTCCCCAAGGGAAAAAAATCCCCCCTAATAGCTTAGCATTCGGCAGGCCGGCAAAAGTTATTAGAGAATTAACAGCAGAAGACAAAAATGACATGGAACGCATTTATACAGAATATGCGGTGAAGGCACAATATTATAAGTCCTTACAGTCATAATTAAAAAAATAGCACCCAAAAATTAATTATGGGTGCTATTTCGTCGTATTAGATGGTTTCCAGTACTTTTTCACCAGCAGTTTGGAAATTATATATTTTTTCAACATACACTTGATGCCAGACCATAAACATCAACACCGTCCAGATTTTCCGGCTGTTGTCGGCTTTGCCTTGGCAATGGTCTTCAAGTAATCTTAAAACGTATGTTTTATTGATTAAATGATCCGTGTTACTTTCACGGATTATTTTTTTCGCCCATTCGTTCATTTCTGCCTTTAACCAGTGGCGAATCGGCACGGGGAAGCCAAGCTTTTTGCGGTCAAGCACATGCGCCGGAACAATGCCTTCAGCTGCTTTTCGCAAAATATACTTCGTTGTCCCGTTTGCCGTTTTTAAGCTTGTCGGGATTTTCGATGCCACCTCAAACATGGCTTTATCAAGGAATGGAACCCGCAGTTCCAACGAATGTGCCATTGTGACTCTATCTGCCTTAAGTAAAATGTCGCCGCGCATCCACGTATGAATATCAATATATTGCATCCGGTCTACTGGATCATACCCTTTTGATTCCTGATAAAGCGGCTTCGTTATGTCTAAATAGTTCAGTCCTTCACGATAGACGCTCAAAAGGTCACGTTTTTCTTCTTCCGTAAACATCTTGGCATTCCCGATATAACGCTCTTCCATCGGTGTTATACCGCGTTCGATAAAGCTTTTGCCCTTTGTTCCTTCAGGCATCATGTTCGCAATTCCTTTTAACAGGACTTTTCCTACCCGCGGAATTTTATTGAACACTTCTAAATCTTGCGGCTCACGGTAAATATTGTAGCCGCCAAATAATTCATCGGCCCCTTCACCAGATAACACCACGGTTACATGTTTACGGGCTTCACGTGCGACAAAGTAAAGCGGCACACACGCCGGGTCTGCCAGCGGATCATCCATATGCCACATGATTTTTGGAATTTCATTCATATATTCCTGGGGTGTAATCACATAACTAATGTTTTCGACACCAAGCTTTTCAGCGGTCTCCTTGGCCACATCAATTTCACTGAAGCCGTTATGCTCAAAGCCGACTGAGAACGTTTTAATCGACGGATGGAACTCTTTCGCAATCGAAGCAATGATCGAGGAGTCAATCCCGCCAGAAAGGAACGAGCCAACTGGAACATCACTGCGCATATGCATTTTGACCGAGTCGAACAAAACATCTTTAATTTCTTTGATGAAATCAGATTCTGATTTGTTGACTGGCTTAAATTGCGCCTTCCAATATCGTTTAATCTCCATGGGAGCGCCAATTTTTTTCGTAAAATAATGACCAGGCTCTAATTTTTTTATTCCTTCAGACAAAGTGTTTGGTTCAGGAACAAATTGATAAGTTAAATAGTGCTGCAGCGAATCATAGTCCAAAACATCATTTTCAAGGGCGAGTAAGATACTTTTCTTCTCTGAGGCAAACAACGTTCTTTCCCCGTCCTGCATATAGAAAAATGGTTTAATCCCAAAAGGATCGCGCGCACCGTAAAGGGTTTGCTCCTGCTTATCCCAAATAACAAAGGCAAACATTCCGCGCAGCTTTTCGACTGCTTTTTCCTTCAAATGGCTGTATAGGGCGATGATAACCTCCGTATCAGAGCTCGTCGCAAACGATAACCCTTCCTTGAGTAATTCCTCACGAAGCTCCACATAGTTATACACTTCACCATTAAAGATAATCCAGTAGCGCTCATTTTCGTAAGTTAGCGGCTGATGACCGCTCTCAATGTCGATAATACTTAAACGACGGAAGCCAAATTGAATATGATCATCATAAAAGAAACCATCATCATCAGGCCCTCTATGAGTAATGATATCGTTCATATGTTTAAATTGTTGTCTTTGTTCATCACTATAATTTTGTGCTTTGTCGTGTACACAACCAATAAAACCACACATTATGTACCTCACCTACTCCATTTCTAACTATCCTTTAAAAGGATGTTTCTTGAAAAACATACTATATAATACTACCACTATTTTTTTAAAAAATGCACTGAAAACATTAGGAAATTTACTGTACCTTCATTTTTTACTTCTATAGTCCTACTTAAACATTCTATTCAATTTTAAAGACAACTGCACAAAATGTTAGATAAAGAAAACTCGCCGATTGGCAAGCCGGTAGGCGAAGACAGAGGCGTAGTTGCACTTATGCCTGAAAGGAAAGTTATACTTTCCTTTCGGCCGCAAAAAAAGAAAGGGAGTTACATCTGAAATGTAACTCCCCTTTTATTATAGGTTCGCTTCTTGACGTAAAGTATCCGCTTTATCGGTTAGCTCCCATGGAAGCTCAACATCGGTACGGCCAAAATGACCGTATGCTGCTGTTTGTTGGTAAATTGGACGGCGAAGGTCGAGCATTTTAATGATTCCCGCTGGGCGGAGGTCGAAGTTTTTGCTTACTACATCAACTAAAACCTCTTCACTTACTTTACCTGTACCAAATGTATCAATCGAAATGGAAACAGGTCGTGCGACACCAATTGCATATGCAAGCTGAACTTCTACTTTGTCAGCAAGTCCAGCAGCAACGATGTTTTTCGCAACGTAACGAGCCGCATAGGCTGCAGAACGGTCAACCTTTGTTGGGTCCTTACCAGAGAAGGCACCGCCGCCATGGCGAGCATAACCGCCGTACGTATCAACAATAATTTTACGGCCAGTTAAGCCGGCATCCCCTTGTGGTCCGCCGATAACGAAACGGCCTGTCGGGTTAATGAAATATTTTGTGTTATCATCGATTAGTTCTTGTGGAACAACCGGGTTGATAACGTATTCTTTCAGGTTGCGCTGAATTTGCTCTAATGTTACTTCCGGATTATGTTGAGTTGAGATAACAATGGTATCAATGCGAACCGGATTGTCATTTTCATCATATTCAACGGTTACTTGCGTTTTTCCATCTGGGCGAAGGTACTCAAGAACCTTATCTTTACGCACTTCTGTTAATTTGCGGGCAAGCTTGTGTGCAAGTGAAATCGGAAGCGGCATAAGCTCTTTCGTTTCATTGCAGGCATAACCAAACATTAAACCTTGGTCTCCTGCCCCAATTGCTTCGATCTCCTCATCAGACATTAAGCCTTCACGTGCTTCAAGGGCCTGGTCGACACCCATGGCAATATCAGGGCTCTGTTCGCCAATCGAGGTTAACACGGCACATGTCTCCGAGTCAAAGCCGTATTTAGCACGATCGTAACCAATGCCTTTAATCGTTTCACGAACAATCTTTGGAATATCCACGTAAGTAGATGTAGTGATTTCGCCAGCAACAAGAACCAATCCAGTTGTTACTGAAGTTTCAGCCGCAACACGAGCATTAGCATCCTTTGCTAAAATAGCATCTAAAATGGAATCAGAAATTTGGTCACAGATCTTGTCCGGATGACCTTCAGTTACTGATTCAGAAGTAAACAAACGACGTTTTGTTGACATCTGAATTCCTCCTATATAATGAGATAATCGAGGTTTTTGAAGGTTACAGGAATCCTTCTTGAACCTCGTGAATTGACACGGTACTCCCAAGCCTTAGTATGAAATAAACAAAGGATTTTTATTAGAGACTCTTTTCTTAAAAGGACTTATACAAAACAAAAAACCTTACCACTATCAGAGGAAAGGTTGTTCCGGGCCTTTCACTCTTATCGTTCAAGGCGTGAGCCTTGCGTCAGATTAGCACCTTTGCATTTGAAAAGAACCTGTTAGCGGCCACCTTTTCATATTGCAGGTTGCTGGGTTTCATTGGGCCTGTCCCTCCACCAGCTCGGGATAAGAGAGTATCCGTTCAAATTAGAATAATACGCTACAATATCGAGCAATGTCAATGAATTTTTAAGAAACTTCCCTTAAAAACTCAAGAAAAAATACCGTTATTTTTCCAATCATATGCAAAAATTAAATGGATGTTATAACTTATTAAAAATAAATTGAATAATGTATAAAATGCAATTTGATTTCGTTGAATAGTGTAGACTAATAGCTTCAATGTGTTATACTATTAAATACAAAAACCATGAATAAAGGTAGGTTTCATTAAATGAATTCTATAAAAATTCCTAATGAGTTAACGCAGTTGTTAAAGGAAAATCATGTCCAAGTACAATTATCCGTTCCCCAATTAGTCGAGAAAATTTTAGGCCGTAATGAAGGAACATTAACCGCCACTGGCGCAGTTCGTGTTTCTACCGGCAAATATACAGGCCGTTCACCTCAAGATAAATTTATTGTGATGGAGGAGTCTTCGAAGGATAAAATTGCCTGGGGCCCTTCTAACCAACCGATTTCTGAAGACGCTTTCACAATTCTTTATCAAAAGGTTCTTGATTACTTAAAACAACAACCTGAACTTTTTGTGTTTAAAGGCTTTGCCGGCGCCGATAAAAAATCCCGCCTGCCCATTCAAGTCGTAAATGAATATGCTTGGCATAATTTATTCGTGCATCAATTGTTCATTCGTCCATCCGAGGATGAATTGCTGACCCACGATGCTGGATTTACAGTTATTTCGGCTCCAAATTTCAAAGCAGATCCCGCTGTAGATGGCACAAATTCAGAAACGTTTATTATCATCTCGTTTGAACGCAGGATTGTCTTAATCGGCGGAACTGAATATGCAGGTGAAATGAAGAAATCGATTTTTTCAGTGATGAATTATTTGCTGCCTGAAAACAACATTTTTTCCATGCACTGTTCAGCGAATGTTGGGCTTGAAGGAGATGTGGCTCTATTCTTCGGTTTATCTGGAACAGGAAAAACCACCCTTTCAGCTGATCCTAACCGCCGTTTGATTGGTGATGATGAACATGGCTGGTCATCAAATGGTGTCTTTAACATTGAAGGCGGCTGTTATGCAAAATGCATCAATTTAACGCGAGAAAAAGAACCACAGATTTTCGATGCGATTCGCTTTGGTACCGTCCTCGAAAATGTTGTGATCAATCAGGAATCGCGAATCCCTGATTATGATGATGGAACATTAACCGAGAACACAAGGGCTGCCTATCCAATTGATGCGATTGATAATATTATCCTGCCGAGTATTGCCGGTCATCCAAATACAATCGTCTTTTTAACAGCCGATGCCTTTGGCGTATTGCCGCCAATTGCCAAGTTAACAAAGGAACAGGCTATGTATCATTTCCTAAGCGGCTACACATCCAAGCTAGCCGGGACTGAACGCGGTGTGACATCACCGGAAGCCACCTTCTCAACTTGCTTTGGAGCACCATTCCTGCCGCTGCCCGCGACCCGTTACGCGGAAATGCTTGGTGAAAAAATCCTTGAGCATAATGCGAATGTGTTTTTGGTGAATACCGGCTGGACGGGCGGCGAATATGGCGTCGGCAATCGGATGAAACTCGCCTACACAAGAGCGATGGTTCAAGCAGCCCTCGAAGGTGAACTCAACCAGGTTGAAACGGTCAAGGATGAATTCTTCGGTTTAAATATTCCGCTTCATATTGCCGGTGTCCCTGATGATGTACTAAGGCCAAATCAAACATGGGCAGACCCGGAAGCCTATAAACAGAAAGCAAAGGAGCTCGCGGCAAAATTCCGTGAAAACTTCAAGAAATTTACCGCTGTTTCGACTGAAATTGAAGAAAAAGGCGGCCCGATTGCATAATGAAAAAGTCCCGTGTGAAATTAAATTTACGCGGGACTTTTTTACATAATCATTTAAGCCTCTTGAAATGATTTCTTTAAAAATTTAATACTTCCATCAATAAAAGGTTCCCGTGTACTTTCCATTAATACATTAATAAACGGCTTTTTCTTCTTGATATAATTCAACACGAAGTCGTAGTTTAATAGTCCTTTGCCCACGGCGACTGTTTTTAACTTATTGTCCTCGGCGATAAAATCCTTTGCGTGTAGAATAACGATTCTGTCTCCCCATAAGTCAAATGCTTCTTGGAAGATTTCCTCTTGGTTTTGATACGTATCAATTGTTAGCAAATTGACCGGGTCAAAGATGACCTGGAGAATATTTGAGTCGACTGAATCCAACAGCCGCTTCATCACCTTCGAGGAATAAATCGGGTGATTTACACCCGCCTCTACTCCGACGATAACCCCAAATTTTTCTGCTTCGGCCACAAGCTCATGAACGCTTTCGACAACTTCAAGGAAGGGTTTTTCTTTGAAATTTTCAACCGTATAAGCAATTTCCGCATTCACATTCCCAGTTTCCGTACCGACAATACCACAGCCAAAATCTCTAGCAAATCTGATATGCTCTTTGAATCGCTCTAACGCCTTTCTACGCTCCGTTTGATCCGGATGAATCATGTTTATATAACAGCCGAGGACTGCAATTTGAATATCCTGCTCCCGGAAGGCACGGCCAATTTGATGGGCGAAGCCAGGTGATAAACTGCCTGTCGCAGTATTCATATACGGAAAGGATTTGTTTAAGGCTAACTGGATTGAAGTCAGCCCTTTATCACTAATTTTCGTTACTAAATCATCTAAAGACTGATTGTCAATATCGTGTGCTCTTATTCCTATATTCATTATCGCGCCAGCCAGCCTCCATCAACCGCCAAAATATGCCCATTCATGTAATCAGATGCCTGACTTGATAAGAATACTACAACACCCATCAAATCTGCTGGTGTTGCCCAGCGTGCGGCAGGAATACGTGATAAAATTTCGGCATTGCGTTTCTCATCCGCACGAATTGGCGCTGTATTTTTCGTTTCTACATAACCCGGAGCGATGGCGTTAATTTGAATATTATACCCGGCTAATTCATTGGCGAATGCCTTTGTCAGGCCGGCTACGGCATGTTTACTGGCCGTATATGGCGGAACGAACTTTCCGCCCTGGAAGGAAAGCATGGAAGCAACGTTAATAATCTTGCCGCTCTGCTGCTCAATCATTACTTTAGACACTTCCTGGCTTAGAAAATATAAAGCATTTAAGTTAAGCTCAATCACGGCATCCCAATCTTCTTCTTTGTACTCTTGGATTGGTGAACGGCGAATTGTGCCAGCGTTGTTCACTAATATATCAATTTTCCCATAAGCCTTTAGGCATTGGGATACCACTTCCTTGAGTGCCTGTCTATCCGTTAAGTCCGCTTGGAAAAACTCTACCCGGCGGCCTGTTTGCTTAATTAATTCATGCGTTTCATCCCAATTAGTACCATGTGTAACGATAAATAAATCGGCACCCGCCTTGGCAAGAGCTACAGCATATCCCTGACCCAGGCCAGTATTTCCGCCCGTCACAATCGCTACTTTCCCATCAAGCTGGAAAAAGTCCATTGAAAAAGCATTTAATTCACTCGTCATCATGAATACCTCCCATACAATGTAGTTAAAAAGCTATCTTTCTATTAACGCAAGTCTTCCATTTTGACAAAATCCATGTCATCATAGGTAATGTTTTCGCCGCACATGCCCCAAATAAACGTATAGTTGCTTGTTGCGGTACCTGTATGAATCGACCAGCTTGGCGAGATGGCCGCTTGTTCATTTTTCATGACAAGATGTCTTGTTTCATCTGGTTTGCCCATGAAATGGAATACTCGTGTTTCCGGTTCCATATCAAAGTATAAGTACACTTCCATCCGGCGTTCATGAGTGTGGCAAGGCATTGTATTCCACACGCTTCCTGGTGAAAGCATCGTTAAGCCCATTTGCAGCTGACAGCTTTGGCATACATTTGGATGAACATATTGATAAATTTTCCGTTCGTTTAATGTGCCAGGAGCACCTGCTTGAAGCGGGTCAATGTTGTTAATATCAATCTTAACTGTCGGGTATGTATGGTGTGCCGGAGTTGAGTTGATATAGAATTTAGCTGGCTTGTTTGCATCCTTTGAACGGAATCGTACATCCTTTGTCCCTCTGCCAACATACAATCCGTCTCTTCGATCCATGTCGTATTCAACACCATCAAGAAGAACCACGCCCGCATCACCGATATTAATTATCCCCAATTCACGGCGCTCTAAGAAATAATTTACGCCAAGCTGTTTATCAAGTTTAATGGTCAATTCTTCTTTTGCCGGAGTAACACCGCCGAAAATCATTCGATCCACATGAGTATAAGTTAAGTGTACTTGGCCGGCTTCAAAAAGTGTTTCTACTAAAAAGTGATTTCTTAATTCCTCTGTTGTATATTTTTTTACATCCTCCGGATGATGAGCATAACGTGTTTCCATTGTTCATTTCTCCTTTTCATTTCAAATTTTAACGAACGATTTTACCTGGTTTGTTCTCGGCAAATGTAAAGACTTCATCTAAATTTTTTTTCCTAATTACGCCTCTCTTGCTTCTTTTACTTTTTTAATATACTCGCTTGCATACTCGGTAATTTGCGGATATTTCCCCGTTTTAGCAGGTGTTACTAGATTTCCGCCGACACCAACAGCCACACAGCCATTTTTGATCCACTCGGCGACATTATCCAAACTTACGCCCCCTGTTGGCATAATATTGACTTGGGGAAGCGGTGCTTTAACCGACTTGATAAATTCAGGACCATACGCATTTCCCGGGAACAGCTTGATAATATCGGCACCATATTGAAGCGCCTGTTTCATTTCGTTAATCGTCATACAGCCCGGCATATAAGGAATTTGATATAAATTACATAGCTTTGCTGTCTCGACATCAAAACATGGACTAACAATAAACTCTGCACCAGCCAGGATGGCAATCCGTGCTGTTTGAGCGTCAAGAACGGTTCCAGCTCCGATTACGACCTTGCTATTTGAATAAATAGACGTTAATTCCTTTAGAACAGCTTCTGCATCCGGTACTGTGAAGGTAATCTCAATTCCTGCGATTCCACCTTTTACACACGCTTCAGAAATGAGGATGGCTTCTTCCATCGTATCCGCTCTTACAACTGCAACAACTCCACACTCGGTAAGGCTATTTAGAACGTTTAGTTTTTTCATACCTTTCACCACCTTGAAAAATTCATATTAATTTCCTATTTGGAAATCTAATTTATTATTTGGAAATTATAGATTTATTATATATAATAATGTTAACGTTTTCAATAGATAAAAGTATTTTGATAACTTTATAGTAATTTTTAGAGTAATAGCCATTTAAACCATGATCCACTATACTAATTTACAACTCGAATAGGAGAAGGGATTAATGATGAATACGAATAAACCGCCATATGGCACCGTTCTGTTAAAAGCTGCCCGCATTATCGATTTTTTGTCAGCCAGCGATCACCCGCAATCATTAAATACGATTTCAAAAGAGGCTGAATTGACAAATTCAACTGCCTTAAAAATATTGGACACACTGCTGTTAATTGGCTATGTTCAAAAAGACTACGAATCAAAAAAATTCAGTCTGGGCACTGCCCTTATCAAAATAGCGAATAAAGCGATGAATCGGCTCGATATTAAACAAATCGCCCAGCCGCATTTAGAGAAATTACAGCAGAAGACATTAGAAACCGTGCACCTTGGAATCCTAGATCACACAAGTATTGTCTATGTAACGAAAATTGAAAGTAAAAATCCGGTCTGTTTGTATTCGAAAATCGGAAAAGCAATTCCGTTGTATTGCTCCGCTATGGGCAAAGCTGTACTGGCAGATCAAACGGACCAAGAAATAAGACAGTATTTAGCTGCTACTTCATTAGTAAAAATGACCGAACATACGATTACCGATGAAGATGCCTTTATGAATGAAATCGCTAAAATAAGAAATCTTGGCTATTCCTTTGACAACCAGGAACACGAGAATGAGGTTTTTTGCATCGGCGCATCGATTACCTTAAATGGAAAAAATCATGGTGCCTTTAGTGTCAGCATTCCTCACTATCGCGTCACAGATGAATTGCTCAAGGAAACCATTCAGGCCATCCAAACGTGCAAGGCGGATATTATCAGCGACTTACAATAATGTATCCTTTGAAATAAACCCGTTATCGTTAAATAACGGGTTTATTTTTATCCTACTTAAAGCGTTACACCAGTTTTAAAAATCGCAATTTCTCTAAAATCATTTTTTTCATTATTGACGAATTCCCCGCTTGCCACTCTTACAATATAGTCAACAAAATCCTCCAATACTTGCTCTGAAGAAACGCCATCTTCAAGCAAGGTACCGGCATTATAATCAATCCAATGTGGCTTGGTGTTGTAAATTTGCGTGTTTGTAGAAATCTTCATCGTCGGCACAAAGGTTCCAAACGGCGTCCCCCTGCCTGTCGTAAACAGCACCATTTGACATCCGGCTGCAGCTAAGGCCGTGGAGGCCACCAAATCATTTCCCGGGGCACTGAGCAGATTTAACCCGTTTGTTTCAAGAACTTCGCCATACTTCAACACATCGACAACCGGAGAAGAACCGGCCTTTTGCGTACAGCCAAGCGATTTGTCCTCCAACGTGGTAATTCCGCCTGCCTTATTTCCCGGTGAGGGATTTTCGTAAACCGGCATATCGTGCTTAAGGAAATAATCCTTAAAGTCGTTTATTAAATGCACTGTTTTTTCAAAAACCTCTTCATTAATGGCCCGTTCCATTAAGATGGTCTCCGCACCAAACATTTCCGGAACCTCGGTTAACACGGTGGTTCCCCCTTGAGCGATCAGGTAGTCGGAGAAACGGCCCAGAAGCGGGTTGGCCGTTATTCCGGAGAATCCGTCGGAGCCGCCGCATTTTAAGCCAATTTTTAATTCGGATAATGGAATATCTTCCCGTTTATCATTTTTGGCATATTCATAGATTTCTTTTACCAGTTTCAAGCCTTCCTCAATTTCATCCGTAACCGCTTGGGAAATCAGGAATTTGATTCTGCCTTCGTTCACCGGGCCGAGCGCCTTTTTAAATTCCGGCAATTCATTGTTTTCACAGCCAAGCCCCAATACCAACACACCGCCGGCATTCGGGTGATTGACCGCATCCATGAGGATTTTTTTCGTGTTTTCATGATCATCACCGAGCTGGGAACAGCCATAATTATGTTTCAAAACAAGCACATTATCAAACGGGCTGATATCACCGACAACATTTTCAAACCGTTTAATGATTTTTTCGGCAATGCCATTTACACAGCCAACCGTAGGAACAATCCATAATTCATTGCGGATGCCGACCTTGCCATTTTCTCGGCGATAGCCTTTAAAGATGCGGTCTTCTTTCATATATGGATTGGCTGTTTGTATCGGCTCGTAGACATATTCTTCAGTACCGGAAAGGTTCGTTTTCGTGTTATGAGCATGAACCCATTCACCTGGAGAAATATCAGTCAGCGCATGGCCAATCGGGAAGCCGTATTTAATAATATTTTCCTGATCCTTGATTGCTCTTACAGCAATTTTATGTCCCCTGTTGATATCTTCCATTAACTCGATTTGCTGGCCGTTTACGTCAAGCGTCTCTGATTTTTTTAAATCTCTTAATGCCAATATAATGTTATCGTTTGCATTTATTTGCATGATGTCCTTCATGTTAACCCTCTCCCCTGGCAACGGATGCTGTCGATAAATCCTTTATGACTGCAGTTATACCGTCTGTTTCGATTCTGTCCAGATGCGCGGCAACCATGTCTGTCAGCCCCGGAATATCCGTTAAGTCTTCTCCCCAAAGTACAGTGTCAGCCAAAACTTGCGCGGCCAGCTCCTTTAACCCGAGCTGTTGGCGCTGATATTTTTCCCAAAGTGATGCAAACAGGGTTAAAACCTTCGGATGATCATCGAGCTTGATTTCCTCCCCGCCCCTTTTACCTTTATAAAAATACAGCAGGCTGCTGAACGAAAATACCAATCTCTCAGGCAAAGCTCCAAATCTGTTCACGTATTCCACCAAAATCGGCAAATCTCTTGTTTTAAACTTTGAAATTGAGTTTAAGGAAATGCTCATTAAATAATGTTTAATGTATGGGTTCTTGAAACGATTCAATACTTCATTGGTATAAACCATTAATTCATCTTGTGGATCATCCAGGGTCGGAATGATTTCCTCGTAAATCAGGTCGTTAATAAACTTCCCTGTCAGGCTATGATTCACTGACTCTTCCACCGTATCTAAGCCTGATAAATAAGCGACCGGGGTCATTGCCGTGTGGGCACCGTTTAAAATCCGCACTTTTCTTGTCCGGAATTTTGTTAAATCATTGACTATAAAGGTGCCCTTAAGCCCGGCAGCAGCAAACGGAAGTTCCTCGCCCAGCCAATCAGGCCCTTCGATTGCCCAAAGATAATATTGCTCGCCGACAACCATTAACTGATCCTCGTAGCCAAGCTCCTTCTGGATTTCTTCACTTGAATCTTTCGGGTATCCGGGAACAATTCGATCAACCAGGCTGGAACAAAAGGTATTCGCGTTCTCGAGCCAGCTGATAAACGCTTCACCCAGATTCCAATGCTCCGCATACTGAAGAACCACTTCTTTCAACATACCGCCATTGTTTTCGATTAATTCACATGGAATGATGATGCAGCCTTTTGCCTCATCTCCTTTAAAACGGTTAAAACGGTGGTAAAGAAACGCGGTAAGCTTGCCGGGAAAACTTTTTTGCGGCCGATCCTCGAACCGGTCTTCCGGATCAAAGACAATCCCCGCTTCCGTAGTATTGGAAACGATAAATCGCAGCTCCGCTTGCCCTGCCAGCTTTACATATTCGTCATAATCTGCAAATAGATTAATCCCCCTGCTAATCGTATCAACCACCAGCTGTTCTTTGACCGGCTGGTCTTCCTTTATCCCCTGTAGGAAAAGCGTAAATAGTCCATCTTGGTTATTGAGCCGCTCAATTTTTTCTGATCCCCGCGGCTGAACGACAACAACACTGCCATTAAAGTCTGTTTCCTCATTTAATACTTGGATCTGCCAATCGACAAACGCTCTTAGAAAATTGCCTTCCCCGAATTGGAGGACCTTTTCCGGATAAGTTTTGAAATTTTTATAAACTTTTTTATTAAGTAATTGCATATTTTTATCACCCATCCTTTTTGCACACGTTAACAATCATATTCGAAAACAAGGATGTCTCAAGATGATTTAAGCCTATTCACTTGGACATCCTCCGTATGCTATTTTATTTTCCTTACTGAATCTCTAAAGATTAATTCTGTATTTACCAAGATTGTTTCACCACTTACATTCTTGGTTTGGATTAGGGATAGTATTTTTTCCGCACCCATGAAACTAATTTGTTCAACTGGCCGTTTAACGGTTGTCAGCCTTGGATTGGTATACTGTGCGAAGCCTATATCATCAAATCCGACGACAGAAATATCATTCGGAACATTTAATCCGCTAGCAAAAATGGCGTTTATCGCACCAATTGCCATGTCATCGTTAGAACAAAAAACGGCTGTTGGAGGTTTTTCCAATGATAAAAGCTGTTCCATCTTGTTATAGCCACTTTCCATATCGTAATTACCTTCAACAGAATAGGCTTTATTGATTGAAACATTCTCTTCAATCAGAGCTGTCAGGTAGCCTTCTTTTCGCTGCTGAGCTGATTTAAAGCCTTCTCTGCCTTCAATTAACGCTATATTTGTGTGTCCTTGCTGAAGTAAATATTCAACCGCCTGCCGTGAACCCACTTTATCATCCGATATTATATTAATAATTTTGTCGTCCTCAATTTCCCGATTTAAGACAACAAGCGGAATCTTCATTTGCTTGACATGGTAGATAAAAGGGTTGTCACTCACACTTTGGCTCATTAAGATAATGCCATCAAACCGCTGATTATTAATCGATGAATACTCCTTGTAATCATCAATTCCGCGAACATATAAATTGTATTCCTGGCCGATTACATGATTAACACCCTTGATGGTTTCGGCAAGGAAGCTCGCTGATGTCCCATCGCTGATACTTGTAAAGAATAAGCCAATCGTATGCGATTTTTGCATCACGAGGCTTTTAGCATTGAAATTGGGCGTATAATTTAACTGAGCAGCGATTTCAAGAATTTTTCTTTTCGTTGGCTCTTTAATTAATGGGCTGTTGTTTAATGCCCTTGATACAGTTGTGTGTGATACATTTGCCAATTTGGCAATATCTTTAATGGTTACCATCGGTAAAGTTCCTTTTCTGCTATTGTGGAAATTGAAAGTATTCTTTTGCATTATTATAGGCAATTCCCTGAACGATGCTGCCTAATAGTTCGATATCTTGTGGAAATTCCCCGTTTTCGACCCATTCCCCGATTAGATTACAAACAAGTCTTCTAAAATACTCATGTCTTGTATAGGAAAGAAAACTTCTTGAATCTGTCAGCATGCCGATAAAACGACTAAAAAGACCGATACTGGACAACGCCTTCATCTGTTCAAGCATACCTTCTTTCGTATCATTAAACCACCATGCTGTACCAAATTGGATCTTACCCGGTGTTTTCCCGTCCTGGAAGCTATTAATAATACTTGCAATTACAGGATTATCATTCGGATTTAATGAATATAGAATCGTCTTTGGCAGTTTGTTTTCTTTCTCTAAAGCATCGAGAATTCTGCATAATGGTTTTGCAATTTGATCGTCGTTCATTGAGTCGTAGCCGGTGTCAGGACCTAGTTCCTTAAACATTCTGCTATTATTATTGCGGTTCGCGTTAATATGGAATTGCATCGCCCAGTCTAACTCTGCATATTTTTTACCCAAATAGATTAACGTGTACGTTTTAAATTTATTTTCATCGATTAAAGGAATTTTATTCCCTGTTAATCTTTCGCTAAAGATTCTCTCCACTTCATCCTGTGCAGTTTCCTCAAACACGATGGTATCAAGAGCGTGATCGGAAACCCTTCCGCCTGCGGAGTGGAAAAACTTCACTCTCGCCTCTAGTGCCTTTAGGAAATCAGCATAGCTGTTAATTGTTAATTCTGATGATGTTTCCAGCTGTTTTACCCAATCAAGAAAACCGTCACGATTAATTTCCAAGCCTTTGTCAGGTCTGAATCCCGGAACAACCTTTACATTAAAATCATCTTTTTCTCTTAATAATAAATGATATTCTAAGCTGTCAACTGGATCATCCGTCGTACAAACTACTTGGACATTTGATTTTTCAATTAAATCTCTCGCGCCAAAGCCTTCGCCATTCAATAATGCATTAGCTTTTTCCCAAATCTCCGGGGCACTCTTTTCATTCAATATATCATGGATACCGAAGAAACGCTGCAATTCTAAATGGGTCCAGTTATATAATGGATTGCCGATTGTCATTGGTACTGTTTTTGCCCAGGCAATAAATTTGTCATAATCGTCTGCATTTCCGGTTATGTATTCCTCGGAAATGCCGTTTGCCCGCAACGCTCTCCATTTATAATGGTCACCGTAAAGCCATGCCTCTGTAATATTTTTAAATCTTTTATTTTCATAGATTTCCTTTGGACTTAAATGGCAGTGATAATCAATGATCGGCATTTCCTTTGCATAATCATGGAATAACGTGATAGCGGTTTCATCCTTTAATAAAAAATTTTCACCCATAAATTTTTCCACAGTTTCATCATCCTTTATTTCAGTTTATCAATAATGTTCACGTTAACATTTCTAGATTCATTTTACCTTTTAATAGCTGTTTATTCAATATCAAAAAATTTTTAATGGCGCATATTTTTTAAAATAATAAATGGTCCTTGTACTAGGACCATTTACATTTGCCTATCTATATTAATTTCTTAAATTGGGCGGGTGAATAGCCGGTATACTTTTTAAAACAAATACTAAAATATTGCGGATTTGAGTACCCGGTTTTGGAAGCAACTTCATAGGTTTTTAAGTCGCTCTGGCGAATGAGTTCCATCGCTGCCTTCATCCGTGTTTCCACAAGAAAATCCCCAAAGTTAAATCCTTTTTCTACTTTAAAAAGGTTGCTTAAATAGGCAGGATTAACATGGATAGCCTCTGCTACCTTTTGTAAAGATATTTCCGCCAACTGGTAGTTGCTTTCAATAAAGGCAATTGCTTTATCTACCAGTGAGGACTTTTTGTTTTCATTTAGCTTATTCGCATTAACGGAGAGGTCGATTGCTATGTTTTTTACCATTTCAAAAATATCTGGAATCGTTTTCATTTCAAGGATTTCCGATTGATATTGTGAACTAGCTGGACTTTTGCCAGATCCTTTTAACCATTTAGCCGATTCATCCACAATAAGTCCAACCATCCTGATGGTCAACAACTGGACTTCTTGCAGTGAAGCACTGCTGTTTTTCAATAATTGGTTTTTTATACCTTCAAGATAATCATTCACTTTTGAGGATAATCCTAATTCGATTAGCTTGGTCAAATTTCCTTCCAAGAATGTTGGACCGTCCATTATTATGCCAAATAAGCTAAGCTCCTTTTTTAGTTCCTCATTTGTGAAATGGGTAACGGCTAATTTTTCAAGAAACTTTTTTTGATTAAAAGGGCTGCTTTCATTCATTCGCTTTTCTTTTTGCTCTTCCTGTTCCCACTCCTCCGCGGCTTCTTTAATTTTTTGGATTAAGCTTTCGGAATCCACCGGTTTTAACAAATAATCAAATGCCCTAATTTTAATTGCCTCATGGGCATATTGAAAATCTTCATATCCAGTCAGAAAGATAAATTTAATCTTTGGCATTTTATCTTTGCTCATCCGTGCCATTTCTAAGCCATCCATAAATGGCATTTTAATATCTGACACAACAATTTGTGGTCTTTCTTTTTCAATCAGCTCCAACCCTTTTTCGCCATCAGCTGCTTCACCTACTAATTGAAAGCCATGTTCTTCCCAGGGAATGACACTTGATAGCCCCCTGCGAATGATGCGGTCATCATCTACGATTGCAACCTTATACATTCGTTAGCCCCCCTTTTAGTTTAGGAAAAACGACCAAACAGTTTGTCCCAATATTTTCCCCACTTTCTAATACTAGTCCATATGGTTCACCGAAATGCATTTGCAGTCTTTCATGTACACTTCTTAGTCCAATCCCGATCGTAGGCTGACCCGATCTCTTTTCATATAACTCTTTCCTAACAGCTTGAAGTTTTTCAGTGCTCATTCCTGTACCATTGTCGATGACCTCAAGACAGATATTTTCCCCTGATTCATAGCCCTTGATGGTAATCTTGCCTTTTCCACGTGTTTGTTTTACTCCATGGTAGATCGCATTTTCAATTAATGGCTGCAGTGTGAGCTTAATAATTTTATAAGTTAGAATCGTTTCTCCTATTTCGATTTCATAGGAAAAATCATCGCCATATCTCATTTCCTGGATATATAAATAATTTTTTATATGTGTGATTTCTTCGTTTATTGTAATGATTTCCTGCCCCTGGCTAATGCTAATTCTGAAAAAGTTGGATAGGGCGGTAATCATTGAACTGGCATCCTTATTTAATCCCATATCACAAAGGCCTTTTATTGAATAAAGCGTGTTATATAAAAAGTGCGGATTTATTTGCGCATGTAGTATCGCAAACTCCAATTGCCGCTTTTCCTCCTGCTCCAACCTTATTTGATTTAGCAGGTCGTTTACCCTAACCATTAGATCCTCGATTGCAATATTCAGAAATTGGATTTCCTGTGGACCGCGATGATCATATTTTAATTCCAGGTGATTTTCGCTAATTAATTTGGTCTGATTCACCAAGGATGAAACCGGATTGGATATATACCTGGCAAAAAAGTTAGCAAGTAAGATGGCGATGCCTGTAAGTGTAATAATCACAACAATCGTTACATATTTTATATAGTTGGCCTTTTTTAAAATTTCATCTACCGGAAAAATCGCCGCAATCTTCCACTTATTAATTCCGATTGTATCGTATACGACCATCATTTTCTTGCCATCGATGTTTTGAAACTGATATTTCCCACTTTCCTCTTCTAAACCTCTTAGATAGGCAGCATTTTCTGCATCCAAACTATACTCGCCTGTTACATTCTTGGAGTTCATATATCCATCAGGACTAAGCAGTGTAATATAACCCTGTTCACCGATAAGGGATTTATTTAAAACCTTTTCGAAAAAGTCATTTCGCAAATTAAACAAAAGAACTCCGTTAGCCTTCGATTGATTGTTTCCTATCAGTTTAAACAAACTGACAACCTTGGCATTGCTTTGGAAAATATCATCTGTATGAACATTCTGCCAATAAAATCCTTCTCGATTGCCATTGTAGCGATTGTTATATTGACTATAGGGAAACTGATTGTTTTTTAAAGAATAATCACTTCGATACAACGAAAATGTTCCATGATGCATATCAACGAAAATCGAATCAATGACGGTGGTGTTATTTAAGTGAATAGTCTTAAGCAAATTACTCATATCAATATAATCAGTTGGCCTGATTTCAGCAGATTCTGAGTTTATGATCGATAAAGTTTGCGGATTATTTGAAAACGTTACCAATTGTTCGAACACATCTGACAGCCGATTTTCTAAATAAGCCTTAGTCTGAAAAACGGTATCATCAATATTTTTATAAGCATTTTCCTCGAGCTGTGCGGCAGCCAGCATATAAGATACCCAGCCCATAATTGCAATAAAAATAATAATAACAGGCAGAAATAAGGAGATGATTGTCGACCTTAAAGAAAATAGAAAATACTTTTTTATCAATATTTTGATTCGTTGTCTGAACATGGCAGCCTAACGACTCCTCTGGATGAAGAAAATTATTGTAGTCTTATAGTTTATAAGATACTAAAATATTGTTATCTGGTAAATAGATATATTTATGTATGGCTTAAAACTCCAAATAACCTAAAGACGGAAAACCCATAACAAGAACCTTGCATGGGTTTTCTCCAAGATGGAAATAATTATTTTCTTATTCGATTATATTAGCGACTGCCATACTTGCCAGAATAAAGGCACCTACTCCATGTAAATCATTTTCAGACACAGGTCGTGAAACATAGTAATCGTACACACCTGCTGAAGTGCCGATGCAGATGCCTTTCATTTTCCACGTATCATTGTCGCATTCAATCATCTCATCTAAAAGGCCTTGGTAGGCTTTGACAGCGATTGTTATATACTTTTTATCTACATAGCCATTTTCTACTGCTCTAGCAATCGTATAAACGAATAGACTGGAGCAAGAGGATTCTAGCCAATTGTCAGTTTGGTCTACCTTATCGACAATCTGATACCATAAGCCTGTCTTTTCATCTTGAAACTTGGCATAGCCGCTGATTAGTTTTTGCAGTGCTTCAATCAGAACTGTTCTTCCTTCATGATTCTCAGGAAGGATATCAAGAATATCAATTAATGCGGTGCCATACCAGCCAACAGACCGGCCCCAAAATTCCGGTGAACAGCCTGTTTCCGGATTTGCCCAAGGCATACTTCTAGTCTCATCCCAAGCATGGTATAACAGACCTGTTTCTTGATCCGTCATATACTTTCTCATCAAGCTTTCCTGGTATAATACCATGTCAACTAATTCAGGCTCGTTAAATGCTTGATCAAACATTAGGGCAAACGGCCCGGCCATGAATAAACCGTCAAGCCACATCTGATACGGATATTTATCTTTATGCCAAAAGCCGCCTTCTTTTGTTTGATTAAGGGTGGTATACAAGTTTCTTAGCTTAGTTGCTGCTTTTTTATAGCGTTCATCCTTCGTCTTCTTATATAACGGGAAAAGTAATATCCCTACCTGAATGGAATCCAGTTCATCTCTAGCAAACAGAAAATTGCCGTCGGCATCCACAAACGTATCGACATAGCCTTTAATATAATCAAAATATTCCTGTCCACCGTTTTTCTCCCAAACCCGTTGCATCCCGTAAAGGAACACACTTTGATGATAATGCCAGGTATTTGCCGGCGGTAGATTTGCTGGCGTAAATGTATTCATCAAGACCTGGCATGCCCGTTCTGCCATCGATATCGGAACTTCTGCACTTAATTGTGATAATATGGTTTCCTGGTTGTTTGTCATTTGGAGTCCCCCTGAATAATGATATTGTTGGTTTTTCTCACCTTAAGTGCCATAGATTAGAGGTCCTTATGGTAATAGCGAAGCCGTCTAGAAATGTATTTTCAAGACGGCTCGTCATTTTATATCTTATTTCTTAAAGTGTTCGTCGTATTGAGCTTGGGCTTTTTCCATTGCCTGTGCCCATTCATTTAAAAATTCTTCAATTGTCATTTTTCCGCTTAAAACAGCTTGTGTTCCAGGATCAACAACTGTATCCAAAATCGATCTGTATTCTGGGAGATAGAACGGCGGTTGGTATAGCACTGTGTCTTTATCATCATATACCTTGAACGCTGTTTGGATATGCGGTGATTCCTTAATCCAATCTTCTCCTAGTACTTCTGAGTTCGTAGGGATTTGTCCAACTTGTTGGTTCCAATAGCTTTGGCTATCTTTTGAATTTAAGAAACTTGCGAGTTTCCAAGCTGCATCCGGATGCTTCGTTCCTTTAAAAACACTAATTCCAATTGTATTTCCGCCTTCAGCGACATATTTTCCATCTGCAGTCTTCGGTAATGGAATGGCTTGGAATTGATCGGGCTGTAATGCCTTGCTATGCTCACCAAATGAACCGATATTATGTTGAACCATCGCAACTGCACCAGTATCGAATCCGGCAATCATTGCTTTATAATCGTTCGTAATATCACTTTGTGGTGTGAACTTTTTATATAATGCAAAGTATTTCTTTAAGAATTCAGCATGTTTTGGATCATTAATGGTGCTTTTTCCGTCTTTAATATAATCATTGATTCCTGAGTAAGCATACATCATCCGTTGTAATTGGAAAGAACCGCCGGCTCCGCCGCGAATCGTATAGCCGTATCGATTTTTATCTTTATCGGCCAGCTTTTCTACAGCACCAAAGAAGTCATCCCAATTTTCAGGAATTTGTACATTTGCTTCCTTAAACCAGTCTGGACGCACCCAAAGAATGTCTAGGTTTTGGGTATATGGAATTCCATATAACTTGTTATCTGCGACGATTTTCTTATTAAAGTCTAACGAACCTTTGTTGATTTTTTCCTTGTCTTCCCATTTATCAAAATAGGAGTCAAGTGGCAGTAATGCCTCACGTAAAGAAAACTCAGGCAGCCAGCTTGTCTGCACACTTGCAACGTCAGGAGTGTCATTTGCTGCGATTGCGGCGTCATACTTTTGTTTTGCGGAATCCTTTGGTAATCCCACATATTCAACCGTAATATTCGGATTTTTATCATGGAAACGTTTAATTAATTCTTCCCAAATAGGTGTCCGTTGTGGACCAGCATTTTCATCCCAAAAGGTTAATGTTACCTTTTCATTGGGATCATCTTTCTTTTCCTTAGCTCCAGCATTTGCATCCTTTGTGTCTTTACTACAGCCGGCTAGTAGTAATGAAGCAGCCATTGAGGTAGCAGCGACTGTTTTAAGTAACTTCTTATACAAATTAACTCCCCCTATATCTTTTTTTATTTTCTTAATAAACTGCCAATCATCCTTTTACTGCTCCACCTAAGCCGTTAACTAAATGCTTTTGGGCATAAGAGAATAGGATGACGGCAGGAATTAAAGCGATTACACTTCCCGCTGCTAAAGCACCGTAGTTAATATTGAACTCACCCATCATATAACTTAATCCAACTGGAAGGGTAAAACGTCCCTGTTGGTTGGTAAGCATTAATGCGAGTAAAAACTCATTCCAAGTATAAATGAAAGTAAATACCGAGGTCGCGACAATTCCTGGAACTAGTAATGGAAAAATGACGTAACGCAGTGCCTGCATACGATTGCAGCCATCAATCATCGCTGCTTCTTCAAGCTCACGCGGCACATTTGAGATAAAGCCATTCATCAAAACTGTTGTAAATGGAATCTCAACTGCAGCATAGGTGAGAATCAGTGAAAGCGGATGACTAATTAAGCCTAAGTGTTTAAATACGATAAATAACGGAATAATCAGCATCGATCTTGGGATAAACTGGGTGCATAATAACATTAGAAGGAATGCACGCTTCCCTTTAAAACGATATCTTGCTAGCGCATACCCAGAAAGAATGGACAGGATAATCACGATCACTACAGTACAAATACCTACAATTAAGCTATTTTTAAAGTACGTAGCAAACCCGACATTGGTCCAAGCTGAAACGAAATTTTCGATTGTTGGAGATGCAGGTACATATTGCAGTGGTCGTTTGAGTATATCTCCCTCATGCTTAAAGGCCGTATTAATTGTCCAATATAGAGGGAAGACAGTAAACATCAGCATGATTAAAATCGGTATATTAAAGGTAAATAATTTATCAAGTCTTTTTTGTGCCCCGTTCACGTTAGCCCTCCTCTCTTTCAAACCGTGTTATTTTCAAATACACAATCGCAAAGGTTAATAGAATTCCAAACGAGATGACAGTAAGTGCTGATCCATAACCGAAATTACTGCCGTGAATGGCCTGTTTGGCAATATACATCGTAAGAGTTGTTGTACTGCCTGCAGGTCCGCCGCCTGTTAGGTTAAAGATCAAATCAACATTGTTAAATTCCCAGATAACACGCAGAAGTGTCGTCAAAATAATCGTGTTTTTCAATTGTGGAATCGTGACAAAAATGAAGCTCTTCCATCGTCCTGCACCATCAACCCGTGCCGCCTCGTAAAGTTCTTCAGGTATACTTTGAAGTGAAGCAAGTAATGTAATGGCAAAGAAGGGAATTCCTCTCCATAATTCGGCAATAACAACGGAGATAAATGCTGTACTGTTATTGGCCAGCCATGCTTGGTTTTCATGGATAATCCCGAGTCTCATCAACATATCATTAATAACGCCCATATGTTCATTATACATAAGTGACCACATAACGGATGCGAGCACCCCTGAGATAGCCCAAGGTATAAAGGCTGCAGCCCTGACAAGTCCTCTAAATTTAAATGTCTTATTTAATAAAATCGCAGCAATCATACCAAAAATTAACTGGAGACCAACCTGTGACACGACCCATTTAAGCGTCGTCAATAGGCTTGGGAAAAAAAATTTATCCTCTGTAAAGATTTTGATAAAGTTATCAAACCCGGCAAAACTATCGTAAAAAGGAGCAGCCAGGTTGTAGTTTTGCAAACTGTAGTAGAAAACCGTTCCGATCGGATAAAACAGAAATGCAACTACCATAAGGGTTGAAGGTAAAATAAATAAGTAAGGAATCCACTTTTCAGTTTTAAATTTTTTTCTTGGTTTACTTTGCTCAGGGGAGATAACATTTAGGTCTAGTTTTTCTTGTAAGCGCATATTATTAATCCTCCTTTCTTTTCTCATTTTAATCGAAAACGCTTACATTAAGAATTCAAAATCTTTGGGTAAGTGTTTAATATTTTTATATATTTCTGTATCTTTTTACTCTTTTAGTCAATAAAAAGAGCTTCCCGAAAACTTGGGAAGCTCCTGAAACCACTATTTATTTCTTTTTAGCATTCTGCGGGCCTTTTGTTGTTATCGTTAAGCTTGGGCCGGTGCCTGTCCATTTACCGGCGGCATCACCAGCTTCAATCTTAAATGTATAGGTTGTATTAGGTTCCAAGCCCTCTACTCTGTAGCTTGTTCCTGCAACTGACTTTTCAGTATTGATTGGGGTAAATTTAACTTTCCCTTCCAACGGTTTTCCGTTCTGATAAATCCTATAGCCAATGATCGCTTTGTCATCACTTGCAGCTGTCCAGCTTAATTTTACACTTGTTTGCGTGATGGCTTGGGCTTTGACTTCACTTTTCGCTGCCCATATAGGCGCTCCTGTGTCATATACTGCTTTTGTAGTCAGCTGTAAAGCGGTATCATACATCGTTCCATTACCTGCTGCATCAACCGCTTTTATTTTTATAAGATAGCTAGTATCTGGCTTCAATCCGGTAACTGTATAAGCATTTACATTACCATCAGCCGTTCCTGCCAGTTGATTATTCACATAGATTTCATATCGCTGTATGCCGTATTGATCCGAAGCGGGCAGCCAATTAATTTTGGCCCATGAAGTCCCGAGACTGCCGGATACTGCACTAAGGGTGAGGATATTATCTCCAGTAGGTACAGAAGGAGCGACTTCATCCTTTGAACCGGTTGTTTTCACTTGTAAACGTGGTCCATTTTCCGTCCAATTTCCGGTGGCATCCGCAGCTTCTACTTTGAAGTTATAGGTTAATGCCGGAGAAAGCCCTGTTAGTTTAAACGTTTGAGTAGACCCGTTGACTGTTGCTAGAAGCGTTTCCCCATCATAGAGATTGTAGCTCTTAACGCCCGTCGCATCCTGAGCTCCTTCCCATTTTAATGTAATGGATACATCATCTGTATTCACTGCCTCCAATTTGCTATCTTTTGACCAAACAGGGGCACTACTTGCATCACTGGAAACCGGTGTTGCTGTTGTCTCACCTTTGAATGATAATCTAGTAGAATTAGTGATGGCCCATGGATTTTTTGTATTGTTAAATTTCACATTAGTAAATGAACTATTTTTTAAATAATTAATCTTAGTCGCCTTTGCATTCATAAATACTACATTTTCAAAATGGATGTTCTCATGAAATTGATCCGTTACGCCTTCCACTTTGATTGCTTCTTTTCCGGTACCATCTACGGTAATATTTTTAACGACAATATCCTTAAATTGCCCCTTTACTGCAGCTGGCTCCACTTCAATGGCAGCATTAGCATCCGAGTAAGCAGAAGTAAAGATAAACCCTTCTTTGGCAATATTCTTCATCGCATTGTCCCTGAAGACAATGTTTCTAGCACCGCCGCCATTATCCGGGTTTGTTTTGCAGCGAAGGCCAACCTCCGTTTTATAAAGGACATTATCTTCCGCCAAGATGTTTTCAATCCAGGCACCTGTATGGCTTCCAGTCACAACCGCCCCATGCCCTTCTCTGAAGTAATTATTAAATATCCAGGCATTTTTGGTGGAATCTTCGTGTTCGCTCGATGCTCCGAGTCCTGCAGCAAAATTCATCGCATCGTCCCCTGTATCGAAGACATTGTTAAATACAGTAAGGCCATCACCATGGGCAAATTCAATTCCATCCGCGTTATTCACATCATAGGTTAATAGCTTTACTCCATTAACAGTGACATTGTTGCTGTTTAAATTAACTAACGTATGATTGGACGGGTTAAGCGCCGTAAACCCATTGTAATAAACATTATTAACCCCTCTAAGAGTAATCAGGTTCGACCTCGTTGGATATGGCTTCTCACTCCCTAATTCTTCAGCCCGTTCTACTTGTACTTTTGCGAGAATACCATTTTCATAAACAGTAGTGGAACTGCTAGTTTGGGAAAGCGGAAAGCCGTCCGGGTCTGTGCCATTCTGTTTCCAGCCATTCCCGTCAATCGTTCCTTTTCCAACAATCCTTATATTTGAAAGACTGCCGTAATCATAGGTGTGCGCATTGATGAGAGAATAGAAGCGCTCGTCAGTGGAATAGTCATATAACAAATAGTGATATGGGTAGTCATCAGCATTTTCAGAGCCAAGCAGGGTGGCCCCTTCGGCAACCTCAAGGGTCATATTGCTTTTCAGCCAAATCGCCCCTGTTTTAAAAGTTCCTTCAGGGATTATCACCTTTCCGCCTGGTGTACATTCATCAATCGCCTTCTGAATTGCCTCAGTATTTAATGTTTTGCCATCACCGACGGCACCATAATCTTTAACATTGAACACTTTTGGCACCGCTGTTGTCGATTGGCTTACAGTATTGCTATCGTTGGATTCATTGCCATTTCTATCAACAGCCCTAACCGTAAATTGATAATTGGTTTTAGGCTTTAGATCTGTTGCTGTGAAATTGTGCATAACAACTTTCACATGCCCGCTATTGTTCGGATCTGCATAGAATTTGTCTATATGTGATTTAGCAGGGGAAATGGATTGATTATTGGCGCTGCCAATCTTTTTACCATCCATATATACATTGTAGTCAACAATGTTTTCATAGTCCGCTGGTTTCTCCCAGACCAATGTAATACTGTTTTCATCGTAGGCTAATGCAGGTACCTTAAGGTTTTGTGGTGCTGATATCTGCGTTTCTGCATTAGCTTTCATTACGAAACCGCTTACATTAAACAGTGAATTAAGCATGAGTAAAACAATTGATAAGATTGATAGATTCCTAATAAATCTCAACTAGTATTCCTCCCTAATTTATGATGCACTCAAATGAAATAGCAGCGTGGTTTTTTACCTTATCTTATTCCGCTTTGCTCATTCCCCCCTCGTGTGCATGTTAAAGTTCACCTGTTATTATATAAAAACGGAATCTTTTAAAAATATAAAATCTTTATATGTTTGTTAAATATTTTAAGTAATTTTTTCCTCATTATTCCAAATTGCCTACCTTTTTCCCGTATTTTACATTTTATCAATACTAAAATACTAAGGCGGAAAATGGGGGTCTTTAGACCAAAAATTCCCTGCTTCTTCAATTAGAAGCAGGGAAATAATTCATGAATATTTTATTTCAATTGTGGACCTAAGCAGTTCGTTTATTCGAAACGGCTTGTTCTCCTTGCATGACCTCCATACTGCTTCCCCTACCGCAATCGAATAGGCTCCGGCTTCTGCACCTGCGAGAATTTGATAGGACCTATTAGGATCCACGCCCAAGAAGAGATCTTCCTGCAGCAATGGGTCTCCTCCCCCGTGTGAGCCTTCATTTTGAACGACATGGATGGTCTCTTTCGCTCCGAATAAAGGATAATATTCTATCGTTTGTTCGGGGTATGGAAACGAAATGCGGCTTGGTTCATGGTATTCCGTTGTTTCAATTCTCCCTTTTGTTCCATTGATGGCAAGACGATATCCTTCATATGGAGCGGAAAAATTAACGGAATAGTTTAACAGCGCACCTTTATCGTATTTAACAATTGCTGAGTAAGTATCTTCAATTTCGATTTCATGATCAAAGATACAGGCGTCCGGGCGGTAATCCGTATAATTATCAGCTGACTTTTCAATATTATCCGCTTTAATATGATCATCTTTAACAGCGATATTATTTCTGCGGTTTGACCAGCGCATATAATACTGACAGTTATATTTTTCTTGACATGTACTACAGTGTCTATTATCTGCTACGCTAGGATTAAATTCTCCATCTTTGCCATAGTAATTTAATGCCCCATAAGCAAAGACTTCTTCCGGTTTCTGGTCTAGCCACCAATTGACCAAGTCGAAATGATGGGAAGATTTGTGGATTGACAAGCCACCGGAATACTCTCTGTTTCGATTCCATCTCTTAAAATAACTGGCCCCATGATACGTATCAATATACCAATTCAAGTCAACGGATGTAACTCGGCCGATTTTACCTTCTAAAATCAGTTCTTTTATTTTTCGATGGAATGCACCGTAGCGATAATTGAAAGCAACAATTACTTTTCCTTTGCTGCGTTGCTCTGCCTCCATCACCCTAACGGCATCATTCGCATTTGTTACCATCGGTTTCTCTGTAATGACGGTTAAGTCTTGTTCAAGGCCTTGCAAAATATAGTCAATATGGGTATCATCCCTGCTAGTAACGACGATTGTGTCAGCGTTTGTTTCCTTTATCATCTGATTAAATTGATCTGCATTATAGGACGGAATTGAAAACAATTCGGGAAAACTATCTTTACAAAGCTCAATTCGTCGATCATCTGTATCTAAAAGTCCCACAATTTTATTTTCATGAGCAAAATCAGTTAGGATTGGTTCAATAAACATTCCCAAGGCGCGATTACTTAGTCCGCAAACGACTATTCTTTTCATCCTTCATCCCCCAGCTCTTTTTCCTATTAATCACTTATAATTTAGCAAATTAATTAGAATTAGGGCTTATTTAGAAAAAACACACAAAAATATTACATTAAATTCAAAAGATTTTATATCGTAAACCAAAAGAAAAAGCAGGTTCAACTGCCCCTGCTTAATTCGTCGAATTTAATGAAATTAGTTGATAAGTTAGTGTCGTGCTGCTCTTCTGCCACTCGACTTTTTTAATTAATGCTGTACCGTTTGAATCACTATCCTTCGTTTTTCTAACTTCAATCGGAATTTCAATTGGATAAAGTCTGTATCCTTTTTTTTTCAATACAAAGAGATTTTCCTCTACCCTTGTCTCTCTTCCCTTCGTTACAATCATCGTATTGAGTTCAAGAGGCATACCCATAAAAAATCCGCTCCTCTGCTTATATTAACTCTATATTACCATCTTTTGTGCTGACTTTTCATCCACTTTGCTAAATCTTCAACGACTTTTCGATTTACTGCAGGTGGAAAATAATGCGTTAACTCCGCAAAATACCAACATTCAACCATTTTATCTAATGCCCTAAGTCTTCTTTCAAGCCGGTAAGCGTGCTCGACGGACACATTATCGTCGAGAGCGCCATGAATGATCAATACTGGAGCTGCTAACTTTTCCATCTCATAAAGGGGAGTCCTGTCGTGATAGCGCTCCGGATATTTGTCAGGCGTTCCACCGATTACTCTCTTCATCATTCTTCGTAAATCTTTCCGTTCCCTATAGGTCAGGCTCATGTCACTAACCCCGCCCCAGGTAACAATCGATGCCGCTTCTGGAAATTGAATCCCTGTTAAGAGTGCCATCACGCCACCGCGTGAAAAACCAAAGACATGAATATCGCGAACTTTTGGTAAAGACTTTAATAGTAAAAAGGCGGAAAACGCATCCTCCCTGTCCTCTCCGGCAAAATCCTCATTCCCTTCGCCGCCTTGATTGCCGCGATAATACGGAGCAAATACAATAAACCCTTCTGAGGCAAACTGAGCAATCCGCGCCGGCCGGACTTTCCCGACATTTTTGATCCCGCCTCTTAAATAAAGAAAGCCGTCAGATACTTCTTCATATTTAGGTTCTGCGAGCAGTCCTTTTACTTTTAATCCATTAGAAATATAGGTGATTTCCATCAATTCCACCGTTGGATTAGGGGAAGGAAATCGGTTAATAGCCACAATTTTTCCATCATTCATCTTATATCGATCCCTTTTAAAAAATTTTGTGGAACTGGGCATTCACACATTTTTTTTTGCTTCATACGATAATCTTAGAAATTTAGCCCAGATTTAAGGAGGTTCAGTTTTTATGAAAAAATCAGTAAAGTTCAGTTTTTCCTTCCTTCTAATTGCTATTCTGATGTTTTCCTTAGCTGCTTGCAACAGTAATGACGATACGAAAATAAAGAAATTACAAAAAGTTCGGATTGCTGAAGTAACGCGCTCTATTTTTTATGCCCCGCAATATGTTGCTCTGGCAAAAGGATTTTTTAAAGAGGAAGGTTTAGATGTTACACTAACGACGACTCCTGGCGGCGACAAAACAATGACGGCGCTGATCTCAGGGGGAGCCGATGTTGCCCTGGTCGGTTCTGAAACATCGATTTATGTATATGCGCAAGACTCTAATGATCCGGTCATCAATTTTGCCCAATTAACGCAAACAGACGGCACATTCCTTGTTTCCCGTGAAAAAATAGATAATTTTTCATGGGATTTGTTAAAAGGAACGACCTTCCTCGGTCAGCGTAAAGGCGGTATGCCGCAGATGGTCGGTGAATTTGTTTTAAAGAAGCATGGAATTGATCCACACAAGGATTTGAACCTAATCCAAAATATCGACTTCGCGAACATTGCAAACGCCTTTGCCTCCGGTTCAGGGGAATTCGTGCAATTATTTGAGCCAACGGCGAGCATTTTTGAAAAAGAAGGAAAAGGGCATATTGTCGCTTCTTTTGGAAAGGAATCAGGCCATGTTCCATATACAACCTTTATGGCAAAAGAAAGCTATATGAAAGCAAATAAGGATACGATTGAAAAATTCACAAGAGCTGTTTACAAGGCACAGCAATGGGTGGAGTCGCACAGTGCTGAAGAAATCGCCAAAGCAGTTGAACCGTATTTTCCGGATACAGACCCCCAAATCATGAGAACTGTTGTTGAGCGCTATAAGAGTCAAGGCTCATTCGCAACCGACCCCATTCTAGATGAAGAAGAATGGAATAACTTGCAAAATATCATGAAAGAAGCGGGCGAACTTCCAAAAGAAGTCGATCATAAAACGCTTGTTAATACCGAGATTGCCGAAAAAGTCATGAAAAAATAACTTGAAAGGGAGGCCGTCTTTTTATGAGTTTCTTAACCGTTCAAAAAATTCACCATACTTATTTCACCAAAGACACTTCTGCCACGGCCCTCTCCGATATTTCACTTGCGGTTGAGGAAGGGGAATTTGTCTCCATTCTCGGCCCAAGCGGCTGTGGAAAGACGACCCTGCTCTCCATCATTTCAAGCCTGCTGCCACCAACCCAAGGAACGGTTCTGTTAGAAAATAAACCGATTTCAACCGCCAAAAATGACATAGGCTATATGCTCCAGCAGGATTATTTGTTACCCTGGAAAACGATTGAAGAAAATATTTTGTTAGGTCTTAAATTATCAAAGCAGTTAAATGAAAAGACAAAATTAGCAGCACTCAGCTTATTAAAGCAAATTGGCTTGACCGGAGTCGAGAAACAGCTGCCAAAGCAATTATCAGGCGGGATGAGGCAGAGGGTCGCACTTGTTAGAACGCTCGCTACAGAACCTAAACTGTTGATGCTTGATGAGCCCTTTTCAGCTCTCGATTACCAAACAAAACTAAAGCTCGAAGATTTAGTTTCACAGACCTTAGATGAGTTTGGCAAAACAGCCATTCTAGTTACGCATGATATTGGCGAAGCCATTGCCATGAGCGACAGGGTCTTTTTATTCTCGCCGCGACCGGGAAGGCTCCATAAAACATTTCATATTCCCGAGGAGTTGCGGAAGGTACCCCCTTTTGAAGCAAGAAATCATGAACTATATTCGAGCATCTTTCAAACGATATGGAAGGAGTTGGAGTCTCTTGATCAGAGAAACGAATAAGGTAGACCTCCTTCATAAAAACTACCTTCAATCATTAAAAGTAGAAAAAAGATGGGTTCGGTTTTATCAAGGAATCATTTTCCTGCTCTTTTTTTCCAGCTGGGAGATTTCAAGTCAGAATCGCTGGATTGATCCGCTCATATTCAGTTCCCCGTCGAAAATATGGAACCTATTAATCGCTAAAATGCAGGATGGGTCGCTGGTAACCAATTTAGGCGTAACCTTAACAGAAACCGTATTTGGCTTTATTTTGGGTACCCTACTTGGAACGATATTGGCCGCTATCCTCTGGTGGTCGCCGATGATTTCAAAAATACTCGACCCCTATCTAGTCATCTTAAATGCGATGCCTAAAGTGGCATTAGGTCCGATATTGATTGTCGCGATGGGTCCTGGGTATCCCTCGATTATTGCAATGGGTGCGATTATTTCGATTATCATAACGACCATTGTGGTTTATACCTCCTTTAAGGAAGTTGACCCCAATTATGTAAAGGTGCTGCAAACGTTTGGAGCGACAAGGTTTCAATGCTTTAAAGAAGCGATTATGCCGGCGAGCTTTCCAACCATCATTTCAACCTTGAAGGTCAATGTCGGCCTATCATGGGTCGGTGTCATCGTTGGTGAATTCCTTGTATCGTCTAAAGGACTGGGATACATGATTATTTACGGCTTTCAGGTCTTTAATTTCACGCTCGTTTTCCTATCGCTTTTAGTTATCGCCGTTTTCGCCACGATAATGTACCAGCTCGTGGAACTTCTTGAAAAAAAACTAATCAAGGAATAGCAGTTTGGCGCGAGCTCCCTGCTATTCTTTTTCCTTTTGCAGTGTTTGAATGTGAGTAATACATTCCTCAACGACTCGGTCCTTCATAATGAAGCTGTATTCTTCCCCAAATCGCAATTGTAGAATATCGCCGTTGACGGTAACCGGGCCATTTGTTTCGTGATAACTACTTGTTTCATCTATCCTTTTTACCTTTCCCCAAAAAACAGACTTAACAAAGGGGCCCACCACGTCTTGAACTCTGTACTGCGCCAATAAGTTTAAATCAGCAAGAATAGCTCCGGTCTCTTCATAGGCCTCACGTCTTGCAGCCTCCTCAAGGGTTTCGCCAGGTTCCCTTTTGCCGCCAGGAAACTCTAGCCCTCTTTGTTTATGATTGGTTAAAAGCCATCCTTCTCCAAATTGGCAAATAACCAAAACATGTTTTGCTTCCTCTTCGAAGGCCCCTTGTGAAAATGACAGTTCCACCTTGTTTCCGTTATCATCTAAAAACCGTATCATTTCAATTCCTGCCTCATATTATTAATTCTTTTATTATAACGGAAAAAAGGAAAATCCTTAAATAATTTGGATTTTCCTTCTAGCCGTTAATCTCCATTCGGCAAAATATTCATATTTTCAATATGGCTTTTGGCTTCATCATCACCCAGCTTATGTAGCATGCCATATACTTGCTGTATTGTACTGTCGTACGCATCGTTTGAGCGGTCATGGTGATATTCAAGATAGGGTATATGGGCTCTGAAAAAGTTTTTCCACTCGGTCGAATAATTTTGATTAAACAACTCACGTAACTCGGTAATTTCTTCATCAGTTGCTTGTATTTTATAGCTCCATGTTGAACCTGTGGCACTTTGGGAGATTCCCCCAGTACCAACATCAATATAATAGGTCTTCTTCTGCTCTTCCATTATGTCATCCCCTTTTCTTTTTATTAATCCACAAACAGATAAAATTTATTCTTTTTCAAAATTCGACTCATTTTTTAGAAATGAATACGTTATAATAAACATACAATCGAGAAAACAGATTTTTCAGTTAATTCAAGATGTGAAATGGAGGGATTATTTAAGCTTTTTAAGGGAATGGAATAAGTATGAGTAAAAATTTAGGAGGTGATACAAATGAAATTAGTCGATGAATTATATGAAATGTACCGGAACAAGCTAACCGGCGATGAAGAGGATATTGATATGCTTGCCTTTGCCTTTTTAGAAGAGATGTCGCAAGAAGACCTGCTTGCATTAATCCAGGAAATGGATAAACAAGAACTTTATGACCTAATGGGTTTATACCTTATTGAAAGCTTAAAGGGGAAATTCGCTAAAGAGGAGTACGGCCAACAACGCACGAATACCTACTATCCTAGAAATATTCATTGATTTTACATACCAAAATAAGAGGAAGCTGAAAACAGCTTCCTTTTTTATGCCTTTTGTACTTAATATATGAGTTTTTCATGTTACAATGTAGTGGTAAAGGGGGCACTAGAAAATGTTGAATACGATATTAGTAATTAGTATTATTATTGTCATTGTCGTTTTGCTTCTCGCGGTTATTACCACTTCAAAAGCCTATACGTATAAACATACTGTTGATCCATTAGAAAATAACCCATATGTCGACCTAGAGTTGACAGAACAAGAACAAGACCAAAAGAAGGCGTAAAAAAATTCCTATTCTTAGCGAATAGGAATTTTCCATATTATTAGGCGAATACTTGTTTTAAATCGTCTTTGCTTTGCTCAAGCCAGAAACGCATTAATCGTTTCGCACCTTCTAAATCATGGAGCTTTGCTTGGCCGCATTGGCGCTCATTTGCCGCTGGAATTTCGGTAATTTCAACCGCATCCTTCATAGTATCCTCAAGCAGATCAATAATTTCCTCCACAGTCGGCTCGCCGCTGACTACTAGGTAATACCCAGTCTGGCAACCCATAGGCGAGATATCAATAATATCGAAGTGGTCATACTTCTCAGAATGGTTGCGCAAATTAAAGGCAAGCAGGTGCTCTAGTGTATGAATCACATCAGGCTTCATTGCCTGTTTATTTGGCTGGCAAAAACGGATATCATATTTATTCACAACGCCGTCACTTCCTACCTTATGGACACCGCAATGTCTTACATAAGGGGCTTTCACAGCATTATGATCTAAATCAAAGCTTTCAACTGAAGGCATGAATATCACTCCTTATTTCATCTATTCCCTATCATACTATAAATTCCGAGTTTTTTCATCCACTTAATCAATTTTACCAATTTAGACTAAAAAAAAATTATATGGTATCGTGTAAGTAATTAGTAAGAAGGAGATCATTCGATGTTGAAAAAAGTCTTTCTATCCATTATTCGTTTTTACCAGGTTGTTATTTCACCCTTAAAACCACCAACATGCCGATTTTATCCAACGTGTTCGCATTATGGCTTAGAAGCAGTTCAGCGCTTGGGTGCTTTAAAGGGAGGCTGGCTTACCATTAAGAGAATAGCAAAATGCCATCCTTTTCATCCAGGTGGTTTAGACCCGGTTCCTGAGAAAAAGCCTACGCCTGATAACCATCAACAATGAGATCAAGCTTTCCTGTTTTAGGGTCAATGACCAATCCATGTACCGGTACACCATTCGGCATTAACGGATGATGTTTAATAATGTTAACGCTTTGCTCTACACTTTCTGTCACATTATCAAATCCATGAAGCCACTGTTTAATGTCGATACCGGAATAATCTAGCGTATCAATCGTTTCTTCGGAAATGCCTCGTGCTTTCATACTCTCAATCACGGGCTCTGCTATTAAGCCGCTCATTCCACAATCATAATGAGCAATAACTAAAACTTCCTCTGCCTTCAATTGATATATCGCAATCAAAATACTCCGCATAATACTTCCAAAAGGGTGTGAAACAAGCGCTCCAGCATTTTTAATCAGCTTGGCATCACCATTTCCCAAGTTTAGAGCCTTTGGCAATAATTCCAGCAATCGTGTATCCATACAAGTGAGGATCACCATTCGTTTATTAGGAAATTTGGTTGTTTCATATTTCTCATATTCATGAGCTTCTACAAATTTCTTATTATGGTCTAGAATTTCATTTAATAATGTTAATTTGTTCATATAAAATTCCACCTTTCTTTTTCAGCATACATAAAAGACAATGTTTATTTCAAATTTTATACTTGCATTTTGGCGATTTTTTTTGTAAGATTACTAAGGAAATCGGAATCGTTCCGTATTACACATTCATTTCTTTTCTAAATATAAAAAATTTTTCGACTTTAAATCGTAATTAATCCGATTTAAAAACTTTAAGGAGCCTTTATGAAAAAAATTATTCTTTTTATTTTTTTACCATTGAGTCTGATATTATCCGCCTGTACAAATGATAAAGATTTGTCACATACAAATAAAGACCAGTTAACAATCTATACAACAGTGTTTCCTTTGCAATATTTTACTGAACGGATTGGCGGCAAATATGTCGACGTAAAAACAATCTATCCTCCAGGTGCCGATGAACATACCTTTGAACCATCTCAAAAGGATATGATGAACCTAGCAGATTCAGACTTATTTTTCTACATTGGGCTCGGACTTGAAGGCTTTGTAGAAAAAGCAAAAGGAACGTTGAAAAACGAAAATGTCTCCTTAGTGCCTACTGCCGATAAGCTGCAGTTACCAAAAGATGTTCATGCAGATGAAGAAGATGAAGATGGGCATGATGACCACCACCATGGGGATGTAAACCCGCATGTATGGCTTGATCCGCTTTATTCAAAGGAAATGGCGGCAGTTATTCGTGATCAATTAGTTAAAAAAATGCCACAAAACAAAGAACTTTTCACTGAAAACTATCAAAAACTTGCATCAGAATTAGATGAACTAAACGCTCATTATGAACAAACCATTACGAATGCAAAGCATAAAAAAATTATTGTTACTCATGCAGCGTTTGGCTATTGGGAACAGCGTTACGGGATTGAACAAATAAGTATTTCAGGGCTTTCGACGACAAATGAACCGACACAAAAGGAACTAGAAAAAATTATCTCTGTCGCTGACCATGAGGGCTTACACTATATTCTGTTCGAACAAAACGTGCAATCTAAACTGGGCAGGGTCGTTCAAAAAGAAATTAGTGCTAAAGCATTACCAATTCATAATCTCGCTGTATTATCCAAAGATGACATTAAAAATAAAGAAACTTATTTTTCTTTAATGAATAAAAATCTTGAGTCATTAAAAACAGCTTTAAATAACTAAATTTTGGTTTGTTAGCCAATTCTCACATCAGTTTCCTTTCATTTTCGGGCATGCTGTTATCGAAATCAGCAAATGCTATGTCTGTATTACCGAAACTTTAAGGAGTGATACGGATGGCACAAGATGTTTTATGTGAAGTGAATAACTGTACGTTTTGGGCTAATGGCAATAAGTGCAGTGCCGATAGAATCTACGTTGTCAGCCATACTGGACAGACGGCTGATTCAACTAAAGAAACCGATTGTCAAACTTTTGAAGCAAGTGATTTATAGAAGAAATGAACCAGGCATCTTATCCGCCTGGTTCTTTTTTTTGCTGTGTTAAAAGTGAATGTTGATTTCCGTTCCAGGCGCTTCGCTTTCCGCGGGGCGGGCGGTGAGCCTCCTCGGCGCTAAAGCGCCTGCGGGGTCTCACCTGTCCCGCTGATCCCGCAGGAGTCTCGCGCCTTCCACTCCAATCAACATTGTGATCAAAATCAACAATATTCTTTAACTCAGCCTTTTTTTAAAATACAAATTTCCTCTTGGATAATAGTGTTTCTTGAAGTCTTTTTTCATTTATTTCAAACCCGATACCCGGGGCCTTTGGTACGGTAATATTGCCATTTTCAACGGTTACGTCTGGAGCGATAATGTCTTCTTCCCAAAACCGGCTGGAGCCGGATATATCACCTGGAATGGAGAATCCAGGAAGTGAAGCGAGTGCAATATTATGAGCACGGGAAATGCCAAATTCAATCATCCCGCCGCACCAGACAGGAATTCTCTTTTCGTAGCAATAATCATGTATTCGTTTGGCTTCATACAGCCCGCCAACCCGGCCTACTTTAATATTAATCACCTTACAGCTCCCAAACTCAATTGCCTTTCTAGCATCATCAAAGCTACTGATGCTTTCATCTAGGCATATAGGCGTCTGGATTTCTTTTTGCAGCACAGCGTGTTCGATGATATCGTCATGTGCCAGCGGCTGCTCGATCATCATCAAGTTAAATTCATCAAGAGCCTTTAGATGGTCAATATCTTTTAATGTATAGGCCGAATTGGCATCTGCCATAAGCGGAAGGTCAGGATAATGGCGGCGAATTTCTGCGAGAAAAGAATAATCCTGATTTGGATTTATTTTCACTTTGACACGCTGATACCCCTCTTCGATATATTGTTCAATTTGCTGCAGTGCTTTGGCTGTTGAATCGGTTGCAACGACGACGCCAGACGCAATAATTTCGCGTGTGCCGCCAATCATTTTAGAAAGAGGCTCTGAGTGGCTCTTTGCATCCAAATCCCATAGGGCCGTTTCCAAGGCTGCCTTTGCCATATTGTTTCTCCTTATCGAACTGAAAAGATGTGACGCCTCCTCAGGACGATTAATTGGATGTTTTTGCAGCAAGGGAATCAAAATATCCTTTAACATATGCAAACTAGTTTCGACCGTTTCTTCGGTATACCATGGCGTAGAAAAAGCCACACCTTCGCCAAACCCTGAAAGGCCATCCGTGTTGGTTACCTTTACAATGATGCCCTCGCGGTCTTCCACGGTTCCTAAATGGGTTAGAAATGGGGACTTTAAGGGCATGCGAATCACATAAAGCTCAATTGATGCTATCTTCATTTATCAGCCACCCGCTCCCTCAGCTGTCTTCGCAGCAGTTTTTTCGCTGCATTTCTAGGAAGCTTTTCAATAAAGTAAAATGCCTTCGGCACTTTGTACTTTGCAAGTCTTTCTCGGCAAAATTCTTGGAGCTCATCCGCAGATACCGTATTGTTTTTTACGATAAAAGCAATCGGCACTTGCCCCCATTTCGGGTCATCAATACCTGTCACCCCTGCATCAGCAACTGCAGGATGAGCTAACAGCGTTGCTTCGATTTCAGCTGGATAAATGTTTTCTCCGCCGGAAATGATTAAATCAGAACGACGATCGAGGACATACAAAAACCCTTCCACATCTAAATAGCCTATATCTCCGGTGGAAAACCAGCCATCATGAAACTTTTCTTCCGTTGCTTCTGGACGATTTAAATAACCTGGTGTAACATTTGGTCCTTTTACGGTTATTTCACCAGCTTCCCCGGCTTCTGCTGGTAAGCCGTTATCACGGACAATTTTGAGCTGTGCAGGGAACAAAGGCTTTCCAGCGGAACCGAGCTTTGTTAGGCTATATTCTGGAGAAAGTGTTACGATTTGCGAGGAAGATTCAGTCATACCGTACGTTTGAAAAACTGGAATATCCTTCTCCACACATGCCTGTAATAATGGTAACGGTGCAGGACCACCACCTAACAGCATACAGCGGAAATGCTCCGGAAGCCTCCTGTCTTCAAGCTTTTCAACTATCCGTGAAAGCATTGTTCCAACCACTGACATGATAGTAACCTTTTTTCCGGCAATATCAGCAATCGTCTGTTCCACATCAAAGTGTTCATGAAGAACAATCGGCATCCCATAGATGACACTGCGCATGAGAATCGAAAACCCGCTAATGTGGAAAAGCGGAACCGAACAAAGCCAGGAATCACTCTCCATAAAGCCCAAATTTAATGCCGAGCCAACAGAACTCCACCAATGGTTTCCATAAGTCTGAAGAACACCTTTTGGGTTCCCGGTTGTGCCCGATGTATACATGATGGTACAGATTCCCGAAAGGCTAATTTCATCTTTAATAGCTGGCACTGCTGGTTCCATTTGAAAAAGCCGCTCTTTTGTAATGGTGTTCAAACCGGTAATTTGTTTGTGAATTTCAAGTTCGATTTCGGCAAAAGAATCTTCAAGGATCAGGGATGCTGCTTTCGAATCATTCAATTGCCAAACAAGTTCGGCAGGGGTTAAACGATTATTCAAGATGACCGCTTTGACCCCTAATAGCTGGAGGGAAAACAAAATGACCACGGTATCAAGATGATTTTTCAATAATACGCCCACAAACTGGTCTTGTTGAATACCAAAAGCCTGAATCTGGCCTGCTGCTTTAAGAGAGCGGTAATAAAGTTCTTTAAATGTTAATGTTTGTTCCTTAAAATAAACAGCTGTTCTTTCAGGGGTAAGAAAAGCTCTATTCTTTAAAAAATTCGGCATTGTTTCGTTTTGCATTTTGGCACCTTCTCTTTTATATAAAAACAGCCTGATGGATACCATCAAGCTGTCGTAAAAGCTTAAAATCAAGGAAAACGCGGGAATTGACCGAAATCAGGCTTACGCTTTTCTTTAAAGGAATCACGGCCTTCTTTTGCTTCTTCTGTTGTATAGTAAAGCAGTGTCGCATCGCCAGCCAATTGCTGCAGACCTGCTAAGCCGTCTGTATCTGCATTCATGGCTGCCTTCAAGAAACGAAGCGCAGTCGGGCTCTTCTCAAGAATTTCTTCACACCATTGGAGGGTTTCCTCTTCTACCTTTTCAAGAGGAACAACCGTGTTAACTAAGCCCATATCAAGCGCTTCCTGGGCACCGTACTGACGGCATAAGAACCAGATTTCACGCGCCTTTTTATGGCCGACAATTCTTGCCAGGTAACCTGAGCCGTAACCAGCATCGAAGCTGCCCACTTTTGGTCCTGTTTGGCCAAAAACAGCATTGTCCGCGGCAATCGTTAAGTCACAAACGATATGAAGGACGTGGCCGCCGCCAATCGCATACCCCTTAACCATGGCAATAACCGGCTTTGGAATAACACGAATTAAACGCTGCAGATCCAGAACATTAAGACGCGGGATTTGATCCTCACCAACATAGCCGCCATGACCGCGGACACTCTGGTCGCCACCGGAGCAAAATGCCTTTTCTCCAGCACCTGTTAACACAATAACCCCAACATTTGAATCATCACGTGCATATGCAAAAGCATCAATCAATTCCATAACCGTTTTTGGTGTAAAAGCATTATGTACATGCGGGCGGTTAATTGTGATTTTTGCAATTCCATTATACGTTTCATATAAAATTTCATCATATTTGCGTCCTGCAACCCATTCTACTGTCAAAATAAAAACCTCCTTTATTTATGTAAAAATCCACTTACTATTGTACCAAACTTTTGCCGTTCTTCCACATGAATTGCATGACCACTGTTTTCAACGGTAATCCAAGTGCCGTTTTTTAGATTTTTCAGCATTGCTTTGGCAATTCTGCAGAACTTTTCATCTTCTGCGCCTGTCACCAATAATACCTCACATTCCAGCTGCATTAAAGGGGCCCACCAAGAAGGCTGTGAGCCGGTTCCCATGCCAAGTAAACTATGGGCAAGTCCTACAGGAGAATTGGCCAACCGAGTAGCCCTAATTGATTCATTAATTTTCTTAGGAAGCCGCTTCATCGTTGAAAATAGGGGAATCTCTTCCCAATAATCCACAAACGGCTTAATGCCATTTTCACTAATAAATTTTGCTAATTCGGCATCTTTCATACGGCGAAATACTCTCTCTTCCTCTGTCATGAGGCCGGGAGAAGCACTTTCTAATACTAATTTTCGCACCCTGTCGGGAAACAAAACGGCAAAGGTAAGGGCCAGCCTGCCCCCCATCGAGTAACCAAGCAAATCCACTTGATGCACATCCAACTCATCAAGGATACTCTTTAAGTCATTCGCAGCGGATTCGATTTGATATCGATGAATCTCCTCCGGCGACTCGGTTTTTCCATGTCCGATAATATCAGGGACAATTAAATTCGAGTGCTGACCCCAGTCATGACAAAACGATGTCCATGTGGATGCATCACCGGTAAATCCATGCAGCAGTAAAAGTGGAAAACCATCACCGCAAACTTCGACATGATAGCGAATCCCGTTAATCCACGCTTCCATTTACTTTGCCCCATAGACAAAATTTGATATTTCCTGGGAAACGGAGCGCCAAAATTCGCGGTGCTCGTCTCGATTACTATCTCTTTTTGTCACAACTTCGAAAACATGGATTCCTGTACTTTCTATCGTGTTTTTCATTTCTATGTCTAAGTGGTCCCAATCTGTAATTTTTGTGAAATTTCCATCAAACATCCGAACAGCGTGCTCAAATTCAAGATTTAGCGGCGTACCAAACAAAAGCTCAAAGTTTTTAGGGTGTTCTGATTGTGGCAGAAAAGAGAAAATTCCGCCGCCATTATTGTTTACAAGAATGATATGGATATCAATATTGTATAGCTTAGCTGCAATGAGTCCATTTAAATCATGGAAAAAGGTTAGGTCTCCGAGAACCAGATATAAGGATTTCGAATATAAAGCAGCTCCTAAGGCGGTTGAAACCGTACCATCTATCCCATTGGCCCCCCTGTTTGCCATGACCTTAATTGATTTCTCATTATTGAGGAAAAAACTATCCAAATCGCGGATTGGCATACTATTTCCCACAAACAGGGTTGCCCCCTCTGGCAGCATATCCGCCAATTGATAGAACAATTTACCTTCACTTAATTCGGTTAAGTCTTTAACAAGAGACATATTTTCTTTTGTAAGCTGGTTGACCCTTTGCCAATCCTGCAAAAATCCGGATGGAGAGTTGGTATCTAGCAAGCTTAACAGCTGTTCGCAAAAGATGGTCTCATTGCAAAAAATCATTTCTGTGGATAATGCTGACGGGTCACGCCAGCCGCCGCCGCCATCAATAACAAATTGCTCTGCACCGTGGTTTTCTTTTAAGAAAATCGTTAACGCTTTCGAAATGGGCATCGCCCCGAATCGTAAAACAACATCCGGCTGTAGAAAGGTTTTCGCGTCTTCATTTCTTAAAAAAGTATCATAGGTGTCAATTATATTTACCTTACTGTGGCTGCCGCTTCTAAGTTGTGATAAAGGGTCCGCTAAAATCGGAAAGTTTAAAGCCTGGGAAAGCCTAGTTACAGCCATTGTAAATCGATTATCGGCCGTGTTACCACAAACGATAATACCTCTTTCTTTACCCTTTATCTTTTCAGCAATGTCTTGAAAATGGTTATGTTCTAATGTTAAGTCTCCGTTTTGCACCTTTACATATCCTTTTGGCCGTTCCTCCAGCTGGAAGAGTTCCTCATCCAGTTTTGGAATGAGCGGTTCGCGGAATGGAAAATTCAAATGAACAGGTCCGGCGGGAGCCTGTGCGGCAATGGCTGCTGCCCGTGCACAAACGGTCCGGACATAGCGGATTATCTCCCTATTTCCCTCTGGTAACGCCATTTCGGCAAACCATTTTACATGCTGCCCATATAAATGGATTTGATTTATCGCCTGCGGTGCACCTACTTCTCTTAGTTCATGGGGCCGGTCAGCCGTCAAAACCACGAGCGGGACCCTGGAGGAATGCGCCTCGACAATCGCTGGAAAATAGTTCGCTGCAGCTGTACCTGAAGTACAAAGAATGGCAGCTGGCCTGTTTGTCGCCTTGGCAATTCCTAAGGCGAAAAAAGCAGCGGAACGTTCATCCACATGGATATGGACTTTTAACTCAGGATGTTCGGCCATCACCATTGCCATCGGAGTAGATCTCGATCCTGGACTGACAACAACATCGGTAATTCCTGAAGAATAAAGCTCTGCCACAAAGGCAGCAATATAAGCGGTTAATGATTCTTGATGACTCATATTATTTTCCTCCAAGAGCTCGAAGCATCGGTGTAAACTTCAAACTCGTCTCTAAATATTCACTTTCTGCTTCCGAATCGGCAACGACACCACAGCCGGCAAACAATGATGCCTCTTCCCCCTGCAAGAGCCCGGAACGGATAGAAACAGCAAATTCACCATTGCGCCGATAATCTGCCCAGCCTAATGGTGCTGCATAAAAACCACGGTCAAGCAGTTCTACCTGGCGGATTTTTTCAACGGCTGCCTCTTTAGGGAGCCCGCCGAGAGCAGGTGTCGGATGAAGTCTTTCCACCAATAACATTAGTGAAGTATCTTTATGGCACTTACCGATGACTGGTGTATAAAGGTGCTGAATATCCCTTATTTTCATAAGCTGCGGCTTATCAGGCAAGATTATTTCATGGCATGATTCTTCTAAAGCTTCCTTAATCATTTCTACTACGTACTGATGTTCAATAAGGTTCTTCTGGTCCGTTAATAATTTCTCCCCTAAAAGCCTATCTTCCTGTTCCGTCTCCCCGCGGGAAATAGAACCGGCAAGACAAGTAGAAAAAATTTCATTCCCCTGCTTTTTAACAAGTCTCTCTGGAGAAGCCCCAATAAAACAATCGCCATTTGATTCAAAGGCAAAGATAAAGCTTTCTTGCTGCTGTGAGAATAAACGATCAAGTACATTCTCAGCCTCAATTTGTCCGTCAAAAATGAGCCGGAGCTCTCTGGCAAGGACTACCTTTTTTAAGGGGCCGTTTGTTAATTCTTTCACAACCCCATCAACAGACTCTTTCCATTTTTCCGGCATAATTTCATTGGTCCTTATTAGAGACGTCGACTTTGCTCGATAATTAGTGGTTATAGAATGCAGAATCAAATTTCTCTCTTCGATTATCTTACTAAATAAGGATAGATCATCATGGGAGGTACAAATGGCATTGGTTGTTAAATAAGCCTGCCCTCTAATGATACTCAATAAATATTTGGGTATATGGAACAAAGAATCGGCAAATTTGGACCAGAGCTCTGTTTTTTCTTTTAATGGATCAAAGGAAAATCCACCAAACATAACAGGACCAACAGCGATTTCAGTATATGTATTAAAAATGAGACTATCCTTTAAAAATTTCTCCCACTCTTTTTCAACATGAAAAAAGCGGTCAGTAACCTGATCCGACTGAATTTGTTTAGAAATTCCAAGTCCAACAAGGACAATTTCATCTGTTGGATCTTTCCAAAAAAAACGTTCCCCACAAAAGCGTTCTTTTCCTGCCTTAAAAAAGGCCAAAGGATTAACCGTGTCAATTTTATGAACTTCACTTACCAAAATAGGCCTGCCTAGTTCTTTTGCACGCTTAACAGCCAAAGCACCTCTTTCGTTTATTTCTGTTTCTTGAATGGTAACCAAACAAATCCCTCCAAAACAGCCGAAATGACTGTTATCCATTCATTTTATTGCTTATCTTAAGTTACTACCTTCATTGTAATGAAGTCAATAATAGTTGTCACTATCTATCCTTATTATATATCAAATCTTCACCTTGTGTTGACAAATGAACTTTTCAGTATTTTCATTATTATTATTTTCCCTCGAACCATTCAATAATAATCAGGCAGGGATTATCTTCTAATTTTGATAGCAAAAATCAATTGACACTAGTACGGGAATTCCATACACTAAGGGTTGGGCAATGACCTTTATCCTATTAAAATGAAATATTATATAGAAATTTTTAAAAAGGGAGAGAACAATATGCAGCCTAATTTACAGCAAAGTTCGAAACCTGCTGTTGAGTCAAATCGCGGTGTTCAAGTTTGGTGGCAAATGACGCGTCCCCACACGTTAACCGCTGCCTTCGTACCAGTATTACTTGGTACCGCATTAGCTCTTCGGAACGGGAAAATTCATTTCGGGCTTTTTCTTGCAATGCTGATCGCCAGTTTATTAATTCAAGCAGCAACCAATATGTTTAATGAATATTTCGATTTCAAACGCGGCCTTGACACTGAACACTCAGTCGGAATTGGCGGGACCATTGTCCGTGACGGAATCAAGCCAAAGACAGTTATCAATCTTGCTTTTGGCTTTTACGGTATCGCCTTATTATTAGGGATCTATATTTGTGCAAACAGCAGCTGGTGGCTCGCCATTGTTGGCCTAGTTTGTATGGCTGTTGGCTATTTTTATACCGGTGGGCCATTTCCGATTGCCTATACACCATTTGGTGAAATTTTTTCCGGTTTCTTTATGGGAATGCTGATTATCTTAATTTCATTCTTCATTCAAACGGGAACAGTTGAGCGCACAAGTATTCTTGTATCGATTCCGAGTATGATTTTGGTTGGTATGATTATGTTGTCTAATAATATCCGTGACCTCGATGGTGACAAAGAAAATGGCCGGAAAACAGTTGCTATTTTATTAGGAAAAAAGCAGGCCATTAACTTACTAGCAGGAATGTTCATTTTCTCTTATTTATGGGTTCTTGCCCTTATTATCAGCGGTGTGACGCCCGTTTGGACAGCCATCGTGATCCTAAGTGCACCAAAAGCAATTAAAGCGACAAAAGGTTTTATTGGAAACAGCTTACCAATCCAAATGGCACCTGCGATGAAAGCAACAGCGCAAACTAATACGATTTTTGGATTTTTACTCGCAATTGGAATTTTCATTGGACACTTTGTATCATAAGAAAAAGGCTTCTGCCATGTGGCAGGAGCCTTTTCTTATAAGGGTTTTATTCCCCATATGTCATCCGCATATTCCTGAATGGTGCGGTCACTTGAGAAATAACCGGCGTTCGCAATATTCACTAACGACTTTTGCTGCCATATGCGCTGATTCTTATATGTTTCCCCAATTTTCTCCTGAATGTCGGCATAGGAGGCAAAATCCTTCAGGACAAAATATTGATCATTCTCCTCCAAAAGGGAATCAAAGATTGGTTCGAATTCATTATACACCCCTGGGAAAAATCCATTCACAAGCTGGTCAACAGCTTGACGGATCCGATTATCATGATGATAGTATTCAACCGATTGGTATCCACCATGTTGATAATAGTGAAGAACTTCCTCTGCCGTTAACCCAAAAGTAAAAATATTTTTATCCCCGACCAACTCACGAATCTCAATATTTGCGCCATCTAATGTCCCCGCCGTCAGGGCACCGTTAATCATAAATTTCATGTTGCCCGTTCCCGAGGCTTCCTTACTAGCCGTGGAAATCTGCTCACTCACATCTGCTGCCGGAAAGATTTTTTCAGCAAGTGAGACACGATAATTCTCAAGGAAAATTACTTTCAGTTTGTCGTTCACTACTGGGTCATTATTAATTTTTTCAGCAGCGGTATTGATTAATTTGATAATTTTTTTGGCGTAATAATAACCAGGTGAAGCTTTAGCTCCAAAAATAAACACCCTTGGCACAAGCGAAAAACTTGAATCTTCCTTTATCCGATTATATAAGTGCATGATGTGTAAAACATTTAGCAGCTGGCGTTTATAGGCATGAAGCCGTTTCACCTGGACATCAAAAATCGCACCAGTGTCCACAGCTGTACCAGTCTTATCAAAGATGATCTTAGCCAGGGTTTGCTTATTTTCCTGTTTTATTTTTAACAGCTTTTCCAAAAATGCGGCATCATTTTGATAATTCAGAAGCTGATTCAAGTCGGTGGCTGAATAGGTCCAGTCGGGCCCAATCGTTTCCGTAATAAGGGAGGATAAGTTCGGATTTGCTTTTAACAGCCAGCGCCGGTGAGCGATCCCATTGGTTTTATTATTAAATTTCTCGGGAAAAAGCTGAAAGAAAGGTTTCATCTCCCGTTTCTTTAAAATCTCCGTATGCAGCTTTGCAACACCATTGACACTAAAGCTGCCGACAATAGCCAGATGAGCCATTTTGACATATTCATCAGCAAGAATCGCAAGTCTCGCAATCCGCTCCCAATCACCTGGCGTCTGATCCCACAGCTGTTGGCAGAATCGCTCATTAATTTCTTCAACAATCAGATAAATACGCGGCAATAGCGGGCGGAAAATGCGAATCGGCCATTTTTCTAATGCCTCTGATAAGGTTGTATGATTCGTATAAGAAATCGTATGTGTCGTAATCTGCCAGGCCTGTTCCCATTCAAACCCCTCCACATCGATTAGGATTCTCATCAGCTCTGGAATCGCAAGGACTGGGTGGGTATCATTGATGTGAATACAAACATGTTCATGGAGCTTGTTCAAGCTGCAGTGCTGTTTTCGGTAGTTTTTTAAGATTGATTGAATACTTGCCGACACTAAAAAATATTGCTGTTTAAGCCTTAAAATTTTCCCTTCATCGTGGGTATCATCCGGGTATAAAAACTCGGAAATTGCTTCTGTTTCCCGCTTATATTTTAAGATATCCTCATGGAATGGAAACTGGGACGGCTCCGCGTTCCAAAGTCTTAACGTATTAACGGTTTTTGCTTGAAACCCGAGTACTGGCATGTCGTGTGGGACAGCAGTGACCGTCTCTGCATTCAGATGATGAAAGACGAGTCGGCCGTTTTCCTGCTTTGCTTCCACCTTGCCCCAAAACGGAATTTTCACAGCACAATCCGCCTTGCGGATCTCCCAGACATTGCCGCTCCGCAGCCATTGCTCAGGCAGTTCGACTTGATAGCCATCGACAATTTTCTGCTCAAATAAGCCATGCTTATAACGAATACCGTGTCCGTGTCCAGGAAGTTTCAGCGAAGCTAGTGAATCTAAAAAACAGGCGGCCAGCCTTCCTAGGCCGCCGTTTCCTAAGCCTGCATCTGCTTCTAATTCCTCAAGCTCCCCCAAATCAATCCCCAGTTCCTGAAGACCAGCCTGCACCGTTTCTTCCACACCGAGGTTGATTAAATTTTGTCTTAAGAGTTTACCTAATAAATATTCAATCGAAAGGTAGTAAACTTGCTTTCCCTTTGCCGCGAGATATTTTTCATTGGTTGTAATCCAATCATGGCTAACAAATTCACGAATCATCTGGCCAAGAGTTTGATAATAGTCTCTTAACGTGGTTTCCGAAAAGCTCCTCCCAGATAACATCTCAAGCCTTTTTAGAAAATTCCCCTTAAATTCGGCTGTACTAGAAAACATGGGTTTCACTCCTCGAGATGAGTTCCGCATATAGCTGGTTATAGCGAAAAGCAGACTGTACCCAGCTATAATCCATCTCCATTGCTTGTTTTACAATCGATTCCCAAGTATCGGTATCATGGTAAAAACTTATTGCCCTTTGAATGGTCGCGAGCATTTCATGGGCATTGAAGTTTCGAAAGGAAAATCCATTTCCTTCGCCAGTAAATTCATTCCAGGCCTTTACCGTATCGTTTAAGCCGCCCGTCTCACGAACAATTGGAATTGCTCCGTATTTCATCGCAATCAACTGGCTGAGACCGCATGGCTCAAATAGGGATGGCATTAAGAACATATCTGCCGCTGCATATAGCTTATGTGCGAGTTCCTCATTAAAACCAGTATGAACCTTTAACTTCTCCGGGTAAATGCGGGCAGCCTGCCTTAAATGTTCTTCATTTTCAAAATCACCGGTACCTAAGATAATCACCTGTAAGTCCTCCTGCAATATTTCCCGGAGGACGCATTTAACTAAATCAAGCCCCTTTTGCTTTGTAAGCCTGGAAATCATCACTAATAAAGGAGTGCCTGGCTTTTGCCGCAAACCAAACTGTTTTTGAACTTCTCGTTTATTAATAAGCTTATTGCGCTGATCATCAGCTGAAAAGGGTTGATAGATCAATGGGTCTCCAGCTGGATTATAGAAGTCCTCATCGATTCCATTTAAAATTCCAACAATATCCTCATTTCTTTCTCTTAATAAACCCTCTAATTTTTCCCCGTAAACTTCAGTTTGTATTTCCTCTTTATAGGTCGGACTCACCGTCGTAATTTTATCAGCAGCGACAAGCGCTCCCTTCATAAAATTGATATTCCCGAAAAACTCTAAATGGCCTGGGTGAAAGGATTGATGATCCATCCCTAACAAATCTCCCAACACCTCTTTCGGAAAAACGCCTTGGAATTGCAGATTATGAATCGTAAATACCGTCCGCATTAGACCGTAGCCTTTTCTCTTGTAATACTCCGTCCTTAATAGATAGGGTATCATGGCGGTGTGCCAGTCATGGCAGTGGAGCACATCTGGGAAAAAGTCCAGCTCCGCCAGTGCTTCTAAGACGGCTCGATTAAAAAAAGCAAATCTTTCTCCATCATCAAAAAAGCCGTATAACTGTTCACGTTTAAAATAGTATTCATTATCGACAAAATAATAGGTAACCCCCTGATGTGTAAGCTCCTCGATACCGCAATATTGATTTCTCCAACCGACAGGAACAAAGAATTCTTTGAGCTTCTTCATTTCTTTCTTATAGTCATCAGAAATGGTTCCGTACTTAGGAAGAATGACCCTGACATCTGTTCCTAGACTTCTTAATTCTTTGGGAAGCGAACCGGCAACATCGGCAAGTCCCCCCGATTTTGCAAATGGCCCGCATTCTGAAACGGCAAATAATACTTTCACGAGTTCATCAACGCTCCTTGCTTTGTCCCCTTACGAATCACATAAGGTGAACGGGTTGTTCCGGTTAATTGAGTTCCGGCATCCACTTTCACATCTTTATCTAAGATTACCGAATCTAAATAACAATTTTCCTCAATTTGGCACTTTTGCATAATAATGCAGTTCTTAATAACTGCTCCCTTGCCTATCTTTACGCCGCGGGAAACAATGCTATTTTCCACCGTCCCGAAAATTTTGCACCCATTGGCAACCATCGCATTTTTTACACTTGAGCTTTTACTATATTTGGTTGGCGGCTCATCCTTTACCTTTGTAAAGATTGGCTGTTCTTTGATAAACAATTGCTTCCAAATATTGGATTCGAGCAGCTTCATACTAGTAGAAAAATAGTTTTCAATCGAATCTATCATCACGGTATAACCGTTATAATCATAGTGACAAATGGAATAATCGTTTTGAATAGCCGTTACAACATCCTTCATACAGGTATATCCTGTTTCATGTCTTGTTTCAATAAGTTTAATTAGTAAGGAGGTTTTGATTAAATACATTTCCATCGATCTGCCATCCTGGTGATGGATTTCGGTTATATCACATTTTGCCTGACTATGCCAATTTAATATGGGTCTAAAATCCATATTAAAAATCGTGTAACAGTTGGCGATAATCGAATACTCTTGTGTACTGCGATAAAAATAGTCCATATTGGCTGCAAAATGTTCAAACGATCCTATTTTATTGCCATCGTTATCGACAATCGGAGATGGGAAAAAGAAAAGGCCGTCCCTCTTGCGATTCAGATCCCAGTTTTTCCCCGAACCTAAATGATCCATTAGCGAGCGGTACTGCATTTTGGGAAAAATGGCCACACTGCGGATTCCTGAATTCACCATATTTGATAGAACAAAATCAATAATGCGGTACCGCCCCGCAAAAGGCAATGCGGCAAGTGATCGATGTGTTAAAAGATCTTCCAAATCCTCATGATAAGTAGTGGCATCAATAACGCCTAAAAGCTTTCTTTTCACTCCAAATTCCCTCCTGTTTTCCAACTAAAGACTATTATTTAATAGGCAGTGTAAAACTCGCTTAACATTTCTTCCGTAACAAGAATAATTTCATCATCAAAAGAGCGAATCACAGTCCCGTCTGGTACCTTTACCTCACACGGTACAATAGCTTTTTCAATTAAACAGTTTTTTCCTATCGTGGCATCCGGCATAATGACCGACTCTTTAATCATGCTGCCTTTTCCGACCGTTACGCCTTGAAATAATACTGATTTTTCGATGTCCCCTTCGATGGTAGAGCCTTCATTAATCAAAGATTCTTTAACAATGGCATCCGTAGAAATATACTGCGGCGGCTGATTCGGATTAACAGAATAAATTCTCCAGTCATGATCAAACAAATCTAACTCACATTCTTCATTTAATAAATCCATGTTCGCTTCCCAAAGACTTTGAACCGTACCGACATCCTTCCAATATCCTTTAAAAGGATAGGCGAACAATTTCTTATTTTCCTCAAGCAGCATCGGAATCACATCTTTCCCAAAATCGTGGCTCGATTCAGGATTGCGATCATCCATTTCTAAATATTCCTTCAGTATATTCCAACTAAAAATATAAATACCCATAGATGCTAGATTGTTTTTCGGATTGCTGGGCTTTTCCTCAAACTCTACTATTCTTAAATCCTCATTGGTATTCATAATCCCAAACCGGCTTGCTTCCACCCAGGGAACCTCAATTAAGGAAATCGTGACATCGGCCCTTTTTTCAATATGATATTCAAGCATGCTCTCGTAATTCATTTTGTATATATGATCACCTGAAAGGATTAATACATAATCAGGCTGGTATTGCTTTAAATAATTCATGTTCTGATAGATTGCACTAGCCGTTCCGGTATACCACTTTACTTCCGAAGATTCACTATATGGCGGTAAAACAGTTACCCCGCCATCTTTACGGTCAAGATCCCAGGCGCTCCCTATTCCAATATAAGTGTTTAACACCAGCGGCTGGTATTGAGTTAGAACCCCTACCGTATCGATACCTGAATTGGCACAATTACTTAACGTAAAATCGATAATTCTATATTTTCCCCCAAAGGGGACAGCCGGCTTCGCCAGATCCTTAGTCAGCGAATTTAGCCTGCTTCCTTTCCCCCCTGCTAACAGCATGGCTACGCACTTTTTCTTTGCCATTTCCTTTTCTCTCCTTTCGTTTATTAACGGGTCTGATTATTTGAAAACCAAATGGGGGAATGGATAAATTAAGTGAAAAAGGCTGGCCATGAAATGGCTCTTCCAACGCCAATATCGTTTTTTTATTTATCAATCCCGTCCCGCCGTATTCTTCTTGATCACTAGTAAAAATTTCTCGATATTCACCCGATTTAGGGACTCCAATCCTATAAACCGGATAGCTAATAGCTGTAAAGTTGCAAATAATGATGAGGTTATCCGCTTCTTTCTTCCCTTTTCGGATAAATGAGAAAATTGATTGCTTGCTGTTGTTGGCGTCAATCCACTCAAATCCATCCTGCAAATGATCCAATTCATATAGTGCCTTTGAACGGTTATACAGTTTAATCAATACTTTTACATATGCATTTAAATTGTGGTGCATGTCATAATCCATTAAGTTCCAATCAAGCTGTTCCTTATCCTTCCATTCGGAAAACTGGCCAAATTCAAAGCCCATAAATAGAAGTTTCTTTCCTGGATGGGCAAACATATAACCAAGTAACAACCTAAGCTGGGCAAATTTTTCCTGATAATCTCCCGGCATTTTATCTAGGAGCGACTTCTTCCCATGAACCACTTCATCGTGGGAAAATGGCAGCATAAAGTTTTCTAAATAGGTATATAAAAGTGAAAACGTGACTTTTGTATGAACCTCTGAGCGTGAGAATGGCGGAGTTTCTGCATATTCCAGCATGTCATTCATCCAGCCCATATTCCATTTGTAATCAAACCCAAGCCCGCCGTACTGAACGGGTACTGTTACTTGAGGGAAGTCGGTTGAATCCTCTCCTATCATTAAAAAATGCGGATCATATTCATGGACTTCCTTATTTAATTTTTGTAAAAAGTTAATTCCAAATGGATTTTCGCGTTTGTGTCCAGAAGAATTCGACCAATAAATGATATTAGCAACGGCATCCATCCGAAACCCATCAATATGGAAATAATCTATCCAAAAAAGTGCGTTTGAGATAAGGAAGCTTTGTACCTCTCCCTTTCCAAGGTCAAAGTTTGCAGTCCCCCATACTACATTTTCTCTATCACCAGCATGGCTGTAAGAATAAATATGTGTTCCATCAAAGCGGTATAAACCATGCGCATCCTTGCAAAAATGACCAGGAACCCAATCAAGGATAATTCCAATCCCATGCTGATGACATTGGTCAATAAGGTATCGAAAGTCGTCAGGTGTACCATACCTGGATGTGGTTGAAAAGTAACCTGTCCCTTGGTATCCCCACGAATCGTCGAGCGGGTGCTCGACAAGCGGCAATAATTCTATATGGGTAAAGCCATGCTCCACTACATATGGAATAAGTTCTGTGGCCAATTCTTTATAGGTAAGAAAGCTGCCGTCAGGTTTTTTTCGCCAGGATCCAAGATGGATTTCATAAATAACTGCAGGCTCTGATAAGAGGTTCCGTTTTTCCCTTCGCTTCATCCAATGGTCGTCTTCCCACTCATAACCGTTTAACGAATAAACAACTGAAGCAGTATTTGGCCTTAATTCCGAATAAAATGCAAACGGATCTGCTTTTAACAATCGATCCCCTGCTTGTGAGAAAATTTCATACTTATAAAGACTTCCTACTAGTTCTTGGTTTAAAACTAGGATCCATACTCCTTCATCATTAACCTTTTTTAATTCATATCCTTTACCATTCCAGTTATTAAAATCGCCCGTAAGCCGTACCTGGCTGGCATTCGGGGCCCATACGCAAAAACGTGTATAAACCTTGTCGGAATCCTTAAAGATATGAGCGCCAAAAAGCTGATGACTTTGAAAAAAATTCCCCTCGTGAAATAAGTGCAGCTGATAATCAGTCGGAAATAACGTGTTCACTGTCATGGCTCTCCTCATCCTCAATGAAAATATGTATTTCAAAGACCAATTATAAGTGCAAATGAAGCATATTCCTCGAAAAACTTTTTTATCTTTTCTGACAACAACTGATGAAAGATGTTATAATGAGGGATTTTTCAGCATATTTCAGCACAGAACGACACAAAATCCTGCAACATTCGACAGGAATCTTTAAAGTTTTTTATTATTTTTTTTAATAATTTGAGCAAAAAAATTATTTGATTATTAACAAAAGAATAGTCTGAAATTAGAACAATTATGGAGAATGTAAGCGGTACCAATATATTTAGGAAAATAGTTGAAGGAAATATAATATCTTAAAATAATGATTTTTCCATGAAAACACCCAGCTGATAGATAAAGAGTGAGGATAAATCTGGGACAATCAAAACGTGAACAAGAAAAACGGTGTGTTGCTGCCGTTTCTTTGTTAAACGGCACTTGAAACGTCTTAGAGTGCCCGTACTTGTCTTTTTCCCTTATTCACTGGCACTGCGAACCTCTTAGAGTGCCCTTAAAATGTTCCATTTTGATGTGCTTTTCTTAAAATACATTCCAAAATGAAAGTCGTATTGGCATGGTTATTGGAATATAAAGTAAAACTCGCCAGAGTAAATGGCAAGTTTCTTTATTAGGAATACAAAAACCTTATTTATATAAAATGTTACTTACTTGTGATACGGTTCACCGTAACACATCAAAATGAGGTTCTTTTGCATTTTTCAGCTAAAACTCATCCCCTTTTAAATAAGATGCCTTGTCCTTAATCGAGTAACCAGCAAAATAAAATAAGCGGAGATTTTCCTGTTAAATGCAGATTGGAGCTCATTTTGGGGTAAATAAGGGGAGATTTTCCGATTATATCAAGCAAAATCCCCCATTTTCGAGTTTTTTGAGTCAATAGGCGGAATCTCTCCGTCTATTTAAGCCTTTTTTAATAATAATTACCAATTAAGCGGAATTTTTCCGTCTATATATCAGCTCAGGTGCTTAACCTGATCCCCCAATCGATAAGTGCGGACCTTCTTGATTCTAGATGCGAGAATCAGCAGCTTTTTATCGCCCAGCATATAAAGATCAATAAAATTGGCACTCAAAACGGCACTGCAAATGACAGAGGTTTAGACCCTTTTTTCCTTTCTCGGGCACAATTAATTTTTTTGTGACCGGTGGACTCTTTTTTCCTTGATATAATTCCTAATAGAACACAAAAAAACTGATGAAAATTATCATCAGTTTTTTTGTATGACCCCTACGGGATTCGAACCCGTGTTACCGCCGTGAAAGGGCGGTGTCTTAACCGCTTGACCAAGGGGCCGTAAAATTTT